>CAWGBB010000004.1:0-635325 GCA_963820745.1 uncultured Solirubrobacteraceae bacterium
CGCGCTGCCGTTCAAACCGACGCTGTCGGTCGAACTCGAACCGGACGTCAGCCGTCTCGACGGCACGGGCCTGGTCGTGAAGGTCAAAGCCAACAAAGGCGAAGCCAACATCCACAAGACGAAACTCGTGTTCCCGACGACGATCCCGTCGCGCCTCACGACGATCCAGAAAGCCTGCGACGACCACATCTTCAACGTCAACCCGGCCAACTGCCCCGAAGGCTCCGTGATCGGCACCGCGATCGCGCGCACGCCGGTGCTGAAATCGCCGCTCGTCGGCCCCGCCTACCTCGTCTCGCACGCGAACGCATCGTTCCCGGACGCCGAGTTCGTGCTCCAGGGCGAAGGCATCAAGCTGGTGCTCGACGGCAAGACGGACATCAAAAAAGGCATCACCAGCTCGACCTTCGAATCGGTCCCCGACGCGCCCGTCGAAACCTTCGAAGTCAAACTGCCGCGCGGCCCGCACTCGGCCTTCAGCGGCTTCGGCGACCTGTGCACCACGGCGCAGAAGCTGCCGACCGAATTCGTCGGCCAGAACGGCTCCGCGTTCAGCCTGACGACGACCGCGAAGCTGGTCAGCTCGATCGACAAACCGGGCGGCGCCGTGTGCGGCACCAAAACCGCCGTCAAGAAGAAGACCGAACTTCAGAAGCTGCTGGCGAAATGCAAGAAGCTGAAGAAGCACTCCAAGCGCGCCGCCTGCGAAGCGACCGCGCGCAAGCAGGTCAAAGCGGTGGCGACCTGCAAGAAGAAGAACAAGAAGAGCAAGTCGAAGATGAGCAGCTGCATCGCGCACGCCCGCAAGACGTACGCGCTGAAGCTGAAATAGCGCCCGTCGGCGCGATCCTCAGGCCGGCTCGTTGTCGAGCGAGCGCCACAGATAGCGGCACGCGAGCGTGCGGTACGGGCGCCACGGCTCGGCGATCCGTTCCATCTCCTCCGCCTCCGGCAGCTCCGCCAGCCCGTAGGCGCGTTCGAACGCGCGCCTGATGCCGAGGTCGCCGACCGGCAGGATGTCCGGGCGGCCGAGATGGAACATCAGGAACATGTCGGTGCTCCACTGGCCGATGCCCTTGACGGCCGTCAGCTCGGCCGCCACCTGCTCGTCATCCAGCTCGTCGAGGCGCGCGAGCTCCAGTTCGCCGCTCAGCACGTGCTCGGCGAGCGAGCGCAGGAAGCGCACCTTCGCGTGCGAGAGGCCGGCAGCGGCGCGCAGCTCTTCGGGATCGTCGTCGAGGATCTCCTGCGGCGTGGGCGGGCGCCCGCCGAAGCGCTCGATCAGCCGGCCGTAGATCGCGCGCGCGGCCGACACGGAAAGCTGCTGGCCGACGATCGTGCGCACGAGCGCGCCGTAGTGGTCGTCGGGGTGCGGGCGCCCGTCGCGGGAATCGCCGAGCGGGCCCACGGACTCGATCAGCGCGGCGAGCACGGGGTCGGCGCGCTTCAGGTGGGCGAGGCCGCGCGGTCTAGGCAGCGGGCAGGACCTCGGCGCCGAGCGGCTCGCCGTCGAGCGCGTTGAGCGCGCGCTCGACCGACATCGCGATGCACGTGAAGCTCGGCGTGTCGCGGACCGTGTAGGCAGAGGCCTCGGTCGTGCGCAGCCGCTGGACGAGGTCGAGGAACGTGCCGACGTCGTCGGTGTCGAACGCGACCACGAACTCCTGGTCGTCGAGGCCGAAGGAGTAGGTGGTGTGGTTGTCCACGCCCGGGTATTCGCGCCCGACCTCGATGTGGCCCTGCATGATCCGCCAGCGCTGCTCGGCCGGCAGCCCGTACCACTCGCGCGACTTCACGAACGGATACACGAACACGTACTTGCCGCGGAACGCACGCGGGCTCGTGCGCTCGTCTTCGGAGTACTCGGAGCTCTTGCGCATGCCCAGGAACGAGTGCGTGATCTGCGACCACTTCATCAGCCCGCTCTGGGAGAGCACGACGTGGAACTCGTGGATCCGCTCGAGGTTCTCGGCCTCGGCGATCAGCAGCAGCTCGGCGTCCCCGCGCGTGCCGACGAGCGAGAAGGACTGGAGCAGGTGGCCGTCGGCGAAGTCCTCGCAGGCCGCCATGAACTCGCGCTTGTCGCGCTCGCGCTGCTCGTCCGGCAGGCGCCGCCACTCGGGTTCGGTCTTCAGGAACGTGTACTTGACGAAGTGGCGCGCGCTCACTGGGGCCAATTATCGCAGCGAGCAGGGTGGGCGGGCCGTTAATCTCCTCGGCTGCGGATAGAGTTCCTCTCTGTGCGGATAGCGCTCGTCTCGCCGTACTCATGGACGTATCCCGGGGGGGTCACCCGCCACATCGAAGCTCTCGCGGCCGAGCTCGCCGCGCAGGGCCACGAGCCGCGCGTGATCGCGCCCTTCGACCCGGACGACCGGCTCTCGGCCCGCCTGCACAGGGGCGCGCGCCCGCAGCGTCATCCCACGCCCGAGGGGTTCGTGTCGCTCGGGCGCACGGTGGGCATCGCGGCCAACGGCGCCGTCTCCAACGTGTCGCTGACGCCGCACGCCGTGAGCCACGCTGCGGCGCGAGCTGCGCGAGGGCGGCTACGACGTCGCGCACATCCACGAGCCGGTGGTCCCGGTCGTCTCCTGGGACGCGCTGTGCTCCGCCGGCGAGCTGCCGCTGGTGGGGACCTTCCACACCTACTCCGAGAACGCCCTGACCAACGGCATCGCCGCCGTCCCGCTCGGCGGGCGGCGGCGCATGAACCGGCTGCACGCGCGGCTCGCGGTCTCCGAAGCGGCCGCGTGGACCGCACGCCGCTTCTTCGGCGGCAACTACAGGGTCGTCCCCAACGGCGTGCACCTGCAGCCCGTGCCGGAGCGCTGGAGCGCCGAGGGCGAGGAGCTGCGCATCCTCTTCATCGGGCAGGCCGTGCAGCGCAAGGGCCTGCCGGTTCTGATCGCCGCCTTCGAGGCCCTTCGCGAGCACGTGCCCGCGAAGCTCACGCTCGTCGGTGCGAGCGCCGAAGAGGTCGCTCACATGACCCTCGACGGCTCCGGGATCGAGGCGCTCGGCAAGGTCTCCGAGGAGGAGAAGCTCGCGCGCCTGCGCCAGGCCGACGTGCTGTGCGCGCCGTCGCAGGGCGGCGAGAGCTTCGGCATGGTCCTGACGGAGGCGTTCGCCGCCGCCACGCCCGTGGTCGCGTCCGACATCCCCGGTTACCGCGACGTCGTGCGCGACGGCCAGGACGGCGTGCTCACGCCGCCGGGCGACCCGCTGGCACTCGCCGAGGAGCTGCGCGCGCTCGCGCTGGATCCGGCTCGGCGCGAGCGCATGGCGCGCTCGGCGCGGGAGCGTGCGGAGCGCTTCGCCTGGCCCCACGTCGCGGCCGAAGCCGCCGACAGCTACGAGCAGGCGATCGCCACCGCGCGCCGGGCCAGGGCGGGCGGGGCGCTCGTGCGGAGCGCTCGCCGCTACGGGCTGGCGCCGCGCGACATGCTGACCCCGGTCCCGGCCGAGCGCCTGCCGAGCCTGCAGCCGCCGCGCCCGCAGCAGCCGGTCGAGCATCGGCGCGGGCAGGCTGCGCACGCTGCGCCGGGCGGGCTTCGCGCTGAGCACGATCGCAGGCGCTGCGCTCGCCGTCCTCGCGCTCCAGCGCGTGGGCGTGACGCGCGTCGCCACCTCGCTGCTCGCCTCCAAGCCGGGCCTCCTGGCCGCGGCGCTGGCGCTGATGTGCGGGGCGATGTTCGCGCGTGCGATCAGCTGGCACGCGATCCTGACGGCGGCGCCGACGTGGCGCCGGGCGAAACGCCGCGATGCGATGCAGGGGACGTTCATCGGCGTGCTGATGTCCGCAACGCTCCCGGCGCGCCTCGGCGAGCCCTCGCGTGCGCTGATCCTCGCCCGGCGCATCGGCCGCGCTCGCGAGACGCTGCCGGTGGTGCTCGGCACGATGGTCTCCCAGACGCTCCTGAACGTTGTCGCCCTCAGCGCCCTCGGCATCGTCACGCTCTCGCGGGTGAGCGTGCTCGAGGGCCACGATCGCTACCTGATGCTGCTCGCGCTCACTCCGGTCGCGGCGCTGCTGCTGGTGCTCGCTGCGCCGGTGCTCGCGCCGCCCGCCGCCGTGTCACGGTTCCGGCGCCTGCAGGCTGCGCTGGCCGGCGTGCGCCGCGCCCTGCTGCGCCTGCGGCGCGGGCTTCTCGGTCTTTCGCGACCCGCGCGCGGCGACCCGCGCGACGGCGGCTCAGATCGCCGCCTGGGCGCTTCAATGGCTCGCCTGCTGGCTGCTGCTCACCGCGCTCGGCCTCGACGGTCGCGCGGGGGCGGGCGCTGCCGCCGCCGTGCTGTTCGCGGTCAACGTGACCGCACTGATCCCCGCGACACCGGCCAACGTCGGCGTCTTCCAGGCCGCGTGCGTGGCGGTGCTGGCCGGTGCCTACCACGTCTCGACGGCCGACGCGATCGCCTACGGGATCGTCCTGCAGGCGCTCGAGCTCGCCACGGCGCTGCTGATGGGGCTCCCGGCGCTGCTCAACGAGGGCCTCTCGTGGCGCGAGGTGCGGCTGCGGACGATGCACGCCACGCCCGTGCGCCTGCCGCGCCTGGAGCACGGCCGCGCCGTCGCCGCGCCCGGCGAGTAGGCCGCGCGCCCGATGGCGGAGGCGTGGGTCTACATGCTGCGCTGCGGCGACGGCTCGCTCTACACGGGCTGGAGCACCGACGTGCAGCGGCGGCTGGCGAGCCACCGGGCCGGGCGTGCCAGCCGCTACACGGCCTCGCGGCTACCGGTCGAGCTGGTGATGGCGCGCGAGATGGAAGACCGTGGCGCCGCGATGCGCGAGGAGGCCCGGATCAAGCGGCTGGACCGGAACGCGAAGCTCGCGTTGATCGCCCGCGCGTAAGCGCTTGCACGGACGGCGGCGGCCTTCGCCCCGGGCTTGCGGCATGATGGGAGCATGTCGAGCAGACCCACAGGTCGCAGCGTCAAGATCTCCGACGACGAGCGGGGCGGCTGGTCCTCGGATCGTCCCCGCCGCGATGGCGCCCCGCCGCGGCCCGCCAACCTCACCGTCCACTGCCGCGTGCTGCGGCCGACGGACCGGCTTCGCTACTCGCCGGGCAGCCTGCTGATCGTCTCGTGCGGCTCGAGGCAGGAGCTCGACGCCTTCCTCGAGCGGCTGATCGACGAGCGCTCGGCCGTCTTCTCGCTGCGCAAGGTCAAGGACCTGCTCGCCGGGCGCGTCGGCGAGGAGGAACTGGATGTTCGCGCGCGCGAGCTGCTCGCCTCGGCCGTCCAGAAACGGCTCGAGGCCCGGCAGACGGTCGTGCTCGAGACGGAGGGCTTCACGCCCGAGGAGCGCGAGCCGTTCCTGCGCGCCGCCGCCGCTCAGCGCCGCCCGCGCCACCTGATCCTGATCGAGACGGCCCGCGAGAACGTCGCAGAGGACGACCTCGCGGCGCTGAACGAGCTGCGACGTGCGCTGGACGCGGGCGAGCTGGGCAACGAGGGCATCCAGACCGCGTTGCGGCTCGGCGGCGGCTCGGCCGCGGAGGTCAAGCGGATTCTCTTCCGCCCGCCGCCGCGCGAAGACGACTAGCGCCAGGGCGCTAGAACGCCTGCGCACGCAGGCTCTCACGCCTCAAGCCGGGCGCGGCCTCCCCCCGATGTACGAGGCATGCACGACTCCGGAGCCGCGGTTGCCGAGCCGGACGACGCGCCCCTGCGCCGGATCGGCGTCGGGGGCCGCTCGCACGCGGACCGCCGCTGCCTGAACTGCTCGACACGCGTCTCGTCCGCGTCGAGCTGACGCGGCTGCGCGCGCCGCGGCATGGCTCCGAACGGGTCGGGCTCGGACGGGCGCGAATCGCCCGCTCGCAGGGGACGGTCCGTCATGGGCGCCCCGACTGACGGACCGACCCCGCGGCTGAGCGAGGCGGGCGCCGCAGTCGATCTGGGCGCCGTATCTCGGGCTGATGGCGCTCGCGACAGCGGGCTACGTGGTGGCCGGGCTCACCGGCCCGAGCTGGCTGCACAGCGGCCTCGTCTTCAACCTCATCGGCGGCCTCAGCGTCGCCGGGCTGATCGCAGGAGCGAACCTGCACGCCCCGCGCCGGCGCCTGCCGTGGTACCTGCTCGCGATCGGCCAGGCGTTGTTCGTCACGAGCGACGTGCTCGCCTACAACTACCAGCGCCTCTTCGGCGAAGCGCTCACGTTCCCGTCGATCGCCGACTCCTTCCACCTCGCGTTCTACCCCTTCCTCGTCGGGGGCCTGCTGCTGCTGATCCACGAACGCCAGGAAGACCGCGACCGCAGCGCGCTCATCGATTCGCTGATCGTGACGCTCGCGCTCGCGACCCTCCTGTGGGTCTATCTGATCTCCCCGTACATGAGCGACAGCAGCATGTCGGAGCTCGGGCGCCTGGCCTCGATCGGCTATCCGGCGATGGACATCCTCCTCGTCGGCGTGCTCGCCCGCATGGCGGCCGGCTGCCATCGCCGCGAGCCCGCGTTCAGCTTCATGCTGTGCGCGATCGGCGCGCTGCTGTTCAGCGACGCCGTCTACGGCTGGCGGCTGCTCGAAGGGCACTTCCAGCCGGGCCCGGTCACGATGGCCGGCTGGGCCGTCTTCTACACGCTCCTCGGTACCGCCGCGATGCACCCCTCGATGCGCCGGCTCTCAGAGCCCGGACCCGACACCGAGTCGACGTTCACACGCGCGCGCTTCGCGCTGCTCGCCTGCGCGGCGATGACCGTGCCGGCGGTGATCGTCGTCCGCCGCGCACTCGGCGAGCACATCGACCTCTACGTGCTGGTCGGCGCCTCGGCGGCGATGTTCGCGCTCGTGCTCGTGCGCATGGCGGGGATGCTGCGCCGCCACGAGGTCCTCACCGGCCGTGAGGCGGCGCTGCGGATCGAGCTCGCCGAACAGAGCATGCACCGCCGCTCGGAGGAGCGCCTCTCATCCCTGATCAAGAACTCCTCTGACGTCGTCTCGATCCTCGACGCGGACGCACGCGTGCGGTACGTCAGCGACTCCGTGGTGCGCACGCTCGGACTTGCGCCCGGCGAGCTGACCGATGCGGTGCTGCTCGACTTCGTGCACATCGAGGACGTGCCGCGCCTGCGCTCGCTGATCTCCTCGCTGGCGACGCAGCCGGCGGGGCAGCCGACTCTGATCGAGTTCCGCGTGCGCCGGCCCGAGCCCGGGCGCGACGGCCAGCCGAGCTGGCGCGACGTCGAGGCGGCCGGCTGCAACCTGCTCGGAGACGAGGCGGTGCGGGGGATCGTCCTGAACATGCGCGACATCTCCGAGCGCAAGGCGTTCCAGAACGAGCTCGAGCACCAGGCCTTCCACGACACCCTGACCGGGCTGCCGAACCGCGCGCTGTTCCGCAACCGCGTCGAGCACGCGCTCGTCGGGCGACGCCGCGACCAGCGCCCGGTGGCCGTGCTGTTCCTCGACCTCGACGACTTCAAGTACGTCAACGACAGCCTCGGCCACGCGGCCGGCGACGAGGTGCTCCAGGAGGTCGCCCGGCGGCTGAGCGACTGCATGCGGCCGGTGGACACCGCCGCCCGCCTCGGCGGCGACGAGTTCGCGATCCTGCTGCGGGACACCGAGTCGGAGCTTCACTCGATCGAGGTGGCGAGCCGCGTGATGGCTGCCGTCAAGGAGCCGATCGCGCTGACGGGACGCGACGTCGCGCTCGCGGTCAGCATCGGCATCGCGTTCGCCGACCATCACATGGTCTCCTCGACCGACGCCGACGAGGTGCTGCGCAACGCCGACGCGGCCATGTACATGGCCAAGGAGCACGGCAAGGACAACTACCAGCTGTTCAACGCCGAGATCCACGCGCGGGCGGTGGCCCGCATGGAGCTGAAGGCCGAACTGCAGCGTGCGCTCGAGGCCGGCGAGTTCACGCTGCGCTACCAGCCGATCATGGACCTCGAGCGCGGCGACATGGCCGGGATGGAGGCCCTGGCCCGCTGGGAGCATCCGCGACCGCGGCATCCTCGCGCCGGCCGAATTCGTGCCGCTGCTCGAGGAAACGGGCCTGATCGTCCAGGTCGGGCGGCGCATCCTCTCCGAGGCATGTGGCTGGGCCGCACGCATGCAGCAGGAGTGCCCGCGCGAGCCCCCGCTCTCGATGGCCGTGAACGTCTCCGCGCGCCAGCTGCAGCGGCCGGAGTTCATCGACGAGGTCGCCGAGGCGCTGGAGGAGACCGCGATCGTCCCGTCGAGCCTCACGCTGGAGCTCACCGAGAGCGTGATGATGCAGGACATGGAGGTCAGCCTGGTGCGCCTCGAAGCGCTGCGTGCCCTCGGCGTCAAACTGGCGATCGACGACTTCGGCACCGGCTACTCCTCGCTCAACTACGTCCGTGAGCTGCCCGTCGACATCCTCAAGATCGACCGCTCGTTCCTCGCCGACACGAACCCGCAGGTCGAGCAGATGACGGCCTCGATCGTCGAGCTCGCCCGCATCTTCAACCTCAAAGCGGTCGCGGAGGGAGTCGAAAACCCCGACCAGGTCTCACGGCTGCAGGGCATCCACTGCGATTTCGGCCAGGGCTTCCACTTCGCGCGACCGTTGTCGGCCGAGGAGGTGCTCGAAATGGCGACCCATCACCGTCTGGCGAACGCGGGACGGGTCGCGCGTGCGGCGCCGGGCGCGCCCCCCGGTGCCCCGGAGGGCGCTGAGGCAAACGGGACCGGCGCCGCCGGGCAGAACGCGGACGGAGCGCCGCCGGTCGCGCCCGACCCCACGCTGCGCTCCTGAGCGGGAGGCGGTCGGCCGCGGTCGGCCGGTCGTGGAAGGGAGGAGGAGCTGTCGCCCTGTCGCCAGAACGGACTAAGCTAGACTAAGTCCTGTGGCGACCTACAACATGCACGACGCCAAGACGCAGCTCTCACGACTCGCCCAGCGTGCGGCTGACGGCGAGGAGATCGTGATCGCCCGCAACGGCGAGCCGCTCGCGAGGCTCGTCGCGATGCCGGGTCGGCGTCCTCGCAGGCTCGGCCTCTGGAGCGGGCGCGTGCACGTCCGCGAGGATTTCGACGCTCCGCTCCCGCCGGATATCCAGGAGGCCTTCGAAGGGAAGCGCGACTGAGGCTGCTGCTCGACACTCACGTACTGCTCTGGGCGGCCGAAGGAACCCTCGGCGACGATGCGGCCGCGTTGGTCGCAACCCAGAGCGAGCAGGTATGGGTCAGCGCTGCGACGGTCTGGGAGATCGAGATCAAGCGTTCGGCGAAACGCCTGAGCGCACCGGAGGATCTTCTCGAGATGGTTGAGGAGTCCGGTTTCGAGCGCCTGCCGATCACGCTGGAGCACGCTCTCGCCGCCGGCCGCCTGCCCCTTCATCATCGCGATCCGTTCGACCGCATGCTGGTCGCGCAGGCGCGCTTGGAGGGCCTGACGCTCGCGACGGCCGACGCCGGCCTCTCGGCCTACGACGTCCCGCTCATCGAGATGGCGCGGACCTAGCCGCTGTCGCCGGCCATCGCCGGCTCATCCTCGCCTTCGATGCCGCCCTCGGGGGGCTCGGAGTCCTCGATCTCGCCGAACAGCGAGGCGATCGCGCGCCGAGCCGCGGATCAGGTCGTCGGGGCTGCCGTCCGGCAGCAGCCGGCCCTGTCTGGTGCCGAAGTAGATCGCCTGCGGGTGGTGGGCGACCAGGGCGAGCGTCGACTGCTCGGGGTCGGGCGCGTAGCCGTCGGTGATGCTGCATCCCGATCTGCTCAAGGCGCAGGAGCTGCTCGACCTTCAGGTGCTCGGACTGCTCGGGCACCGCCGGGTAGCCCCACGAGTATCGGCGTCCCTGGGCGGGGTCGATGCCGAGCATCTCGCGCACGCGCCAGTGCAGCCACTCGGCCAGCCCCTCGGCTGTCTGCACGCCGAGGCCGTGGACGAAGAGCTGCTCGGCGAACTCGCCTTCGGACTCCAGGCGCGCCATCAGCTCGGTCACCTCGCTGCCGACCGTCACGGCCTGCACGGCGATCACGTCGAGCTCCTCCGGCGCCCCGCCGTCGACGGCCGGCCGGAAGAAGTCCGCGAGGCAGATGCGATCGCCCTTCGGCTGGCGCGGGCAGACGAACCGCGTCAGCTCGCGACCGCGATCCTCGGGGTCGAGCAGGACGATCTCGTTGCCGAGCGCGTAGCAGGGGAAGAAGCCGAGCAAGGCGCGCGGGTGCAGGTAGGTCTGCTCCTGCCACATCCGCTCGAGCCGCGGCCGGAAGTCGTCGCTCAGCAGCTTCTGCCAGGCCTCGCCTTTGACGCCGCGCCCGCCCCAGTGGAGCTTGAACAGGACGTGGGTGTCGAGGTGACGGTAGACCTCGTCCATGTCGACCGGGATCTCCTGCACGCCCCAGAAGGGCGGCTCCGGGATCGGCACGTCGGTACGCGCGGACGAGCGGACGGAGTCGTCGGCGAAGTTGAGCTCCTCTACCGGCTCCTCGCCCTTCTCGCGGAACGCCTTCGCGCCGGCGCGCAGCTTCTCGTCGAGCGCCGCGCGCGCGTCGTCGTCGATGAGCTGGTCCATCACCGCGAGCCCCTCGAAGGCGTCCTTGCAGTAGAAGACGCCCGGCTCGTAGATCTCCTCCGATTCCTTGCCGCCGGGGAACAGCGCGCGATAGCCGAACGCGCGGTTGATCGCGGCGCCGCCGATCAGGACGGGGTAGGCGAGGCCCTTGGCGTGGAGCTCCTGGATGCATGCGGGCATCTGCTTGGAGGTCGAGACGAGCAGCGCCGAGAGCCCGATCGCGGTCGCCTCGTGCTCTTGGGCGGCGTCGACGATCGTCTGGATCGGCACCTGCTTGCCGAGGTCGACGACCGTGTAGCCGTTGTTGGTGAGGATCGTGTTCACGAGCGACTTGCCGATGTCGTGGACGTCGCCGAACACCGTCGCCAGCACGACCGTGCCCTTCGTGTAGCCCTCGATCTTGTCGAGGTATTTCTCGAGCTGCGCGACCGCGCGCTTCATCACCTCGGCGGACTGCAGCACGAACGGCAGGATCAGCTCGCCGGCGCCGAATTTGTCACCGACCTCTTTCATCGCCGGCAGCAGCACCTCGTTGAGCGTCGGCACCGCGCCGATCTTCTCGACGGAGCGGTCGATCCACTCCTCGACGCCGTCCTTGCGCCGGCGCAGGATGTGGAAGTGCAGCGCCTCCTCCGGCTCCATGCCCTCGGTCGGGTCGGCAGCGGACTGCGCCGAGTCGTCCTCGCCCTTGGACTCGAAGTGGGCGATGAACCGCTGCGAGCGCGTCCTCGCGGCGGTTGAACAAGAGGTCGTCCGCGAGCTCTCGCTCGCCCTCGGAGATCTCGCTGTAGGGCGTGATGTGGTTGGGGTTGACCATCGCCAGGTCGAGGCCCGCCTGCACGCAGTGGTGAAGGAACACCGAGTTGAGGACCGCGCGCGCGCCGGGGGAGACGCCGAAGGACACGTTCGAGACGCCGAGCGAGGTCTTCACCGACGGAATCTCCGCCTTGATCTGCCTGATCCCCTCGATCGTCTCGATCGCCGAGGTCTGCAGTTCCTCGTCGCCGGTGATGATCACGAAGGTGAGGCAGTCGAAGATCAGCAGCTCGGGGTCCAAGCCGTGCTCGACGCAGCACAACTCGTAGATGCGCTTGGCGATCTCCACCTTGCGTTCGGCCGTTTTGCGCCATGCCGACCTCGTCGATCGTCAGCGCGATCAGCGCGGCCCCGTGTTCGAGCGCCATCGGCACGACCCGGTCGAGCTTGTCGCGCCCGGCCTCGAGGTTCACGGAGTTGACGATCGCGCGGCCCGGGGTCTGCTCGAGCGCGAGCTGGATCACCTCGGGCTCGGTGGAGTCGATCTGGATCGGCGCCGGCTGGGTGAGCGAGATCTTCTTGGCGAGGATCCGCATCTGCTCGTCCTCGTCGGTGCGCTCCGTCAGCGCGACGCAGAGGTCGAGCACGTGCGCGCCGCCGGTGACCTGGTCCTCGGCGATCTGGACGAGCCCGTCGTAGTCGTCGGCGAGCAGCAGCTCCTTGGCCTTGCGCGAGCCCTGCGAGTTGACGCGCTCGCCGACCATCGTCGGGCGCGGCTCCTGGACGAGCGGGGTGGCGGCGATCATCGAGGAGAGGTGCGCCGCGCGCGGCGCGGGGCGCGGGGCAAACGGCTCGCTCCTTCACGCGCTCGGCGATCGCGGCGATGTGCGCCGGCGTCGTGCCGCAGCAGCCGCCGACGATGCCGACGCCGTAGCGCTCGACGAACTCGGTCAGCGCGTCGGCGAGCGGCTCGGGCTGCTCGGGGAAGATCGTCTCTCCGTCGGGGCCCTGGAGCGGCAGGCCCGCGTTCGGGATGCACGCGACCGGGACCGGGCAGAACTCGCCGAGGAAGCGGATCGCGTCGCGCATGTCCTCCGGCCCCGTCGAGCAGTTGAGCCCGATCACGTCGACCTTCAGCGCGCTGAGCGTCGTGAGCACGGCGGAGATGTCGGTGCCGAGCAGCATCTTGCCGCCGTTCGGCAGCAGCGAGACGGAGGTGTGGATCGGCAGCGTGCGGCCGGCCTTCGCGAAGGCCTCGCGCGCGCCGAACACGGCCGCCTTGACCTCGAGGATGTCCTGCGCGGTCTCGATGATGATCAGGTCCGCGCCGCCGGCGATCAGGCCCTCGGCCTGTTCGGCGAAGACGCCGACGAGGTCCCTGAACAGGATCTGGCCCAGCGACGGGTCCTCCGAGGCGGGCAGGAAGCCCGTGGGCCCGATCGAGCCGGCCACGTAGCGGCTCTCGCCCGCGGCCTTGCGCGCGATCTCGGCGGCTTTGGTGTTGATCTCGAGCGTGTGCTCGCCGAGGCCCCACTCCTCGAGCTTCAGCCGCGAGCCCTGGAACGTGTCCGTCTCGACGACTTCGGCGCCGGCGTCGAGCATCGAGGCGTGCACGCCCTCGATCACGTCGGGCCTGTTCAGCACCAGCGCCTCGTGGCACTTGCCCTGAAGGCCGCCGTAGTCCTCGCTCGTCAGCTCGAACTGCTCGAGCGTGGCGCCCATGCCGCCGTCGTAGATGACGACGTGGCTGTTGATCGCGGTCAGGTAGTCGCGGGCCATCAAGCCATGCTAGCTGGGGAGCTGGTGCGGGCGGCTGTCACATCCGAGCGCGCTCGCGCAAACCTCTGGGGAAGATGCAGGCACGCAACGACGACCGGGACGCGCCTCTGTTGCCCGCGATCGCGCGGGGCGACGAGCGCGCCTTCACGGAGCTGTACCGTCGCCATCTCCCGGTGATCGTCGGCTGGCTGTACCGCCAGACGGGCAACCGCGAGGCGGCGGCTGACCTCTCCGCCGAGGTGTTCGCGGCGGCGCTGATATCGGCGCATCGCTATCGCCCTCAGCTCGGCTCTCCCGGTCTGTGGCTGCTCGGGATCGCGCGCAACAAGCTGCGCGAAAGCGCGCGGCGGCGACGCGTCGAGGATGGTGCGCGCAGGCGGCTCGGCGTCGAACCGGTGGCGCTGACGGATGCGGACCTGGAGCGCGTCGAGGAGATGGTCGGCGCGACCGGCGAGGGATCGGCGCTGCTCGAGGCGCTGCCCGCCGACCAGCGAGCCGCGCTCGTCGGCCGGGTGCTCGACGAGCGGACGTACGCGGAGCTGAGCGAGCGCCTCGAATGCTCGGAGATGGTCGTCAGGCAGCGGGTGAGCCGCGGGCTCAGAACCCTGAGATCACAGATGGAGGGACCGTGATGGACTACTTCGCCTCGGTCGAGCGTGAGCTCACGACGGCAATGCGGGAGCCGGCGCAGCACCGCGGTCGCGCGCGGTTCGCCGGGCGCAGACGGCGGCTGGCGCTCGTCGTGGCGCTGTGCGCGGTCACCGCCGGGACGGCGCTTGCGGCGACGGGTGTGATTCCCCTCGGATCGCCTGTGCACGTTCCTTCCGGATTGAACCCGCGGGCCGGCAGCGGCGTCCCCGCGCCGGGCGGCAGCGTGGTGCTGTCGCTCACCTATCCGGATCCCGAAGGGGGTCCCTCCTGGGGCATGCGTGTCGTTCGCACCACACGGGGCCTCCTCTGCGTCCAGATCGCGCGCGTTCAGGACGGCCAGCTCGGCGTGCTCGGGATCGACGGCGCGTTTCACGACGACGGCCGCTTTCACCCGCTCCCCGCCTCGGCGCTGCCGGACGCAGGGGGCGCACGTGGGGTGGAACGGCTCGCGCCGAACACGACCTGCACGCTGCCGACGCAGCCGTTTGCCGGCGATCGCCTCGGCGTCGCCCGCGGCGGGGGCGGACCGCTGGACACGAGCCACGCGCCGCGGAGCCGTCTGCGCGACCTGCACTACGGCCTGCTCGGACCGCAGGCGCTCGCCGTCGGCTACTCGCTCGCCGGACAGGGTCGGGCCGAGGCGGTCGTGCCCGGCCTCGGCGCCTACCTGATCGTCGCGCCGACGAAGCGGGGAGAGGCCGTGGCGACGGCAGGCGGATCGTTCGGGTCGATGGGGGGCCTGAGCCCCGTCGCGCCGCTCACGTCGATCACGTACCGCCTCGACGGGAAGCTCTGCGAACGGCCGCTCCCCGGCCGCCGCGCGGCTCAGCCGTGCCCGCCGCCGCAGTCGCTGTACCCACGGTCCACATCACCGGCCAGGCCGCTCCACCGGCCGATCCGGGTGACGCTCCACATCTCGCAGCGCCGCGTCCGCGGGGCCATGGTCCGCTTCCGCGCGCCGTTCGCCGCGACCGGCGCGGGACAGAGGTACGAAGTGCGCATCCCGATCGGACGCTGTCACGGAACGATCGGCGGCTGGAGCGGCGCGTCGACCGACCGTGACATCGCCCGCGGGGAGCTCGTCGGCCAGTGGGTCGGCGACCCCTTCGGCAACGCGTGCGGACGCCGCACGGCCACGATCGAGGTGCTCTACGCGGCTGCCGGCCGCCCGCCGCGCGAGATCGGCTCGGCGCGCGTCGCCGAGCCGCCCGGCACGCACCCCGAGCCCTCGCGCCGGGTGCTCGCAGGACGCCCTCGCGAGGCGCCCCGGTGAACACGGAGAGGCCCGCAGCCTGCGGGCCTCTCCGGTCCAGCGAGGGTCATCGAGGCGCTACTTGATGAACAGCATCTCCGAGTACTTCGGCAGCGGCCAGAGGTCGTCGGCGACGAGCTTCTCCAGCCGGTCGGAGACCTCGCGCACGTCTTCCATCGCCGGGATCACGCGGTCGTGCACGTACTTGGCCCACTTGAGCGGCGTGGCGTCGTCCTGGTTCTCGGCCAGGTTGGCGTCCTCCAGGGCGCGCAGCGCGAAGTGCATCTCCTTGATCACCGGTTCGATCTCGCCGGCCATTTCGTCGAGCCCGACCGACTGCAGTTCGGCGAGGTGCCGGACCGCCGCGGGCAGGATCTGCGTGCGGGCGATCGAGGCGGCCGTCTCGGCCTCGATGTTGATCTTCACCGCGTACTGCTCGAGGTACACCTCATAGCGGGACTCCAGCTCGCGCTTGGAGAGCACGCCGTGCTTCTTGAACAGCGCGACGGTCGTTTTGTCGACCAGCCACGGCAGCGCTTCGGGCGTCGAGCGCAGGTTGTAGAGCCCTCGTTTCTCGGCCTCCTCGTGCCACTCCTCGGCGTAGTTGTCGCCTTCGAAGACGACCCGCTTGTTGGCCTTCCAGCTGTCCTTGAGGACTTTGGCGAGCGACCGTTCGAGGCTGGCGCTGTTGCCTTTCATCGCGGTCTTCAGCTTCGCCGCGAGGTCATCGATCGATTCGGCGACGATCGTGTTCAGCACCGTGTTCGGCAGCGCCAGCGACATCGAGGACCCGAGCGCGCGGAACTCGAACTTGTTGCCGGTGAAGGCGAACGGGCTGGTGCGGTTGCGGTCCCCGCCGTGCAGCGGGAGCGCCGGCAGCACCGGCGTCCCCAGCCCGAGGAAGGAGCCCGGCTTCGCTTTCTGCGCTTTTCCGGACTCGATCGCCTCGAACACCTTGGCCAGCTCGGCGCCGAGGAAGATCGAGATGATCGCCGGCGGCGCCTCGTTGGCGCCGAGACGGTGGTCCTGGCCCGGCGATGCGATCGAGGCACGCAGCAGCGCCTGGTAGGTGTTCACGGCCTGGATCACCGCCGTGCAGAAGAACAGGAACATCATGTTCTCCGAGGGCGTGTCGCCGGGGTCGAGCAGGTTGATGCCGGTGTCCGTGCCCATCGACCAGTTGTTGTGCTTGCCCGAGCCGTTGACGCCGGCGAACGGCTTCTCGTGGAGCAGGCACACGAGCCCGTAGCGGCGGGCGACGTTCTGCATCACCTGCATCGTCAGCTGCTGGTGGTCCGAGCCGACGTTCGAGTTCTCGAAGATCGGCGCGACCTCGTACTGGTTCGGCGCGACCTCGTTGTGGCGCGTCTTGATCGGCACCCCGAGCTTCGCGAGCTCGAGCTCGGTCTCGAGCATGCAGGCGAGGATGCGCTCGGGGATCGAGCCGAAGTAGTGGTCGTCCAGCTCGTGGCCCTTCGGCGGCTTGGCGCCGAACAGCGTGCGGCCGGTCGTGACGAGGTCGGGGCGTTCGAAGTAGTACTGCTCGTCGATCAGGAAGTACTCCTGCTCGGGACCGACGGTCGTGAACACGCGCTTGGCGTCCTCGACGCCCAGCAGCTCGAGCGCCGCGAGCGCGGACTTCGAGAGCGCGTCCATCGAACGCAGCAGCGGGATCTTGTTGTCGAGCGCCTCGCCCGTCCACGAGGTGAACGCCGTCGGGATGCAGAGCAGGGCGCCGTTCGGGTTCTCGAGGATGAAGGCCGGGCTCGTCGGGTCCCACGCGGTGTAGCCGCGCGCCTCGAACGTGGCGCGGATGCCGCCGGTCGGGAACGAGGAGGCGTCGGGCTCGCCCTGGATCAGCTCCTGGCCCGAGAACTCGGCGATCGCCGTACCGTCGCCGACCGGCGCGTAGAAGGAGTCGTGCTTCTCTGCGGTCGAGCCGGTCAGGGGCTGGAACCAGTGCGTGTAGTGCGTGGCGCCTTTCTCCATCGCCCATTCCTTCATCGCCTGGGCGACCGAGTCGGCGAGCGTCGTGTCGAGCGCCTCGCCGCGCTCGAGCGTGCGCTGCAGCGCCTTGTAGACGTGCTTGGGCAGCCGGGCACGTTGTACGGCCGGCGAGAAGACGTTGGCCCCGAAGACCTGGTTGTCGGGCACCGTGAGGTCGAGCGCGCCGAGCGCCGCTCCGTTGGCGCTCCACTGCGCGGCGGTTACGTTCTGCTGGCGGGTCCTGGGCATGGGGTGGGTCGAATCCCTCCTAGTGACTGACGGTGGCGTGAGCGGACCGCCCTCGAGGCGAGCCATCTCAATCGTAATCGCAGGCGTGCGCAGCGGGGTCCCCGCGTGGCCAAACACGCGAGGCGGGACTTCGACAGGCGTCCAAACGCGCGATCGTCGGGTTGGTCGGCCGGCGCTCCATGCCGGCCTCGGTCAGGGGCCGAGTTCCGCCTTGTTCCCGGCGTAGGGCCCCGGGACGACCTGCCCCGTCTTCGGGTCGACGTGCGTTTCGGGTGGCGCGGGGGCGATCACCACGTGGAAGTGGCCGCCCGCGGGACCGCCGCTCGCCAGGCGCGCTTTCGCCTTGCCCGCGAGCCCGGCGGAGAAGAGCCAGTGGACGGTGTACGCCCCCGACTTCACCGGTACGACCAGCCAGTAGAAGGTCTCGGTCTGGTGCGCTCGCAGCGGCCCGAGCGCCCAGGTGTTGACGTAGGCGGTCTGCCCGCCTCCCGGGATGCTCACTTCCTGGGTTTCCACCGGCGGGCGCGCCGGCTGGCCGGGCCCCCGTTCGATCACCCAGATCGGCCTCTTGTTGGCCGCGAGTTCCGGGAAGTTGGAGGAGTAGTTGAAGGAGTCGACGGTTGCGACGAGGTTCGGGATCGTCTCGTTGCTCGTGTTGCGGACCGAGATCAGCAGCCGCTCGTGCTTGGCGATCGACTGCTGGTGCGGGAAGCTCGCGCGTACGACCTCCAGCGCGAACGTCTGCGACGGTTCGCCGGCGGTCGCGGGCGAGCCGCCGCCGCAGCCCGCGGCCAGCGCGGAGACGGCGAGCAGGGCGCCCAGCGCGAGGGCGGCGCGCAGCGGGCGGCCGGCGCCGGCGCGGGCGGCCCGCGGGAATCCGTTCAACCTCCCCCACACGATCGCGCCACGATACCAGCGGGGATCGGGCGCGGGAGACGGATCCCCTGCAACGGCGGGCGGTTCGCTGTGGCGCGGCGGGTGAGCATGGCGTAGAGTTACCGCGACCACCGATTGCAACCCGAGGGAGGGTCAGGCAGAGATGGTTCGCGGCGTTGCCGAGCGGGTGTTCCCGTCCGCGCGGCACCTGCTGGAGGAATTCGGGGACATGATGATCCTGACGGGCAAGACCATCTGGTCTGCCCTGAGGCCGCCGTACCCGTACGGCGGTGAGTTCGTGTCCCAGTTCCTGTTCGCGCTGCGGCTGTGCTGGTTCCCGCTGCTGATCTCGACGGTCTGCATCTGCTACGCGGCGCCCGGCTTGCAGGCGGCGAACTTCCTGACGATCTTCGGCGCGCTCGACCGCCTCGGCGGCTTCTTCGTGCTCGGCGCGGTGCGCGAGATCGGGCCGAGCGTGACCGCGATCGTGGTCGCGGGCGTGGCCGGCACCGCGATCACCGCCGACCTCGGCGCGCGCAAGGTGCGCGAGGAGCTCGACGCGCTGCAGGTGCTCGGCGTCGACCCCGTCAAGAACCTCGTCGTGCCCAGGTTCCTGGCGCTGATGCTCGTCACCGGGCTGTTCGACATCTACGCGCTGCTGTTCGGGATCTTCGGCGGCATCATCGCCGAGCTCGTCAACGGCCAGCCGCTCGGCCCGTTCTGGGCCACGCTGTTCGCGAACGCCTCCACCACCGACCTGTGGGGCTCGGTGCTGAAGACGACGATCTACGGCGCGATCATCGCGATCGTCTGCTGTTACAAGGGCATGGCCGCCTCCGGCGGCGCCGAGGGCGTCGGCCGCGCGGTCAACGAGGCGGTCGTGCTCGCCTTCACCGCGATCTTCTCCTTCGACTACGTCTTCACGCAGACGCTGCTGGCCACCCACCCCCAGATCCTGGTGATCAAGTAATGGGCAACGAATGGCTCGCACTGCCGCGGGAATGGCTCGGCGCGACCGGCGAGATCGGGCGCTTCACGGGCACGATCGTCCGCGACGTCTACGGGCTGCGTGTCTTCCGCTTCTTCGGCGAGTCGCTGCGCCAGTGCGGGATCCTGATCGTCGGCTCCACCACGATCATCTGGACGCTGATGTTCATCCTCGGCCTGCAATGCGGGATCGAGGGGGCCTACTTCACCGCCGCGCAGGGCGCGCCTGCGTACTCCGGCGTGTTCACGGCCTGGTGCGACCTGCGCGAGATCACCCCCTACGCCTTCGGCTACATGATGTCCGCGAAGGTCGGCACCGGGATCGTCGCCGAGCTCGGCGCCATGCGGATCTCCGACGAGATCGACGCGCTCGAGGTGATGGGCATCAACTCGATGACGTTCCTGTGCGCGACCCGCCTGCTGGCCTCCTGGCTGGTGCTCCCCTTCATGTACATGGCCGGGATCGGCGCCGCGTTCCTCGCGTCCTACATCGCCGTCGTGCAGCAGATCGGCTATGTGTCATCGGGCGGCTACTTCCTGATCTTCTGGCAGTTCCAGAACCCGCCGGACTTCTTATACAGCCTCATTAAGGCCATGTTCATGGCCACGGCTATCGTGCTCGTAGCGTGTTACTACGGATACAACGCCAGTGGCGGACCTGTGGGCGTGGGCAAGGCGACCGCGAAGTCGATGGTCCTGAACCTCGTGCTCGTGCACGTGATCGGGATGCTCGGAACCCAGATCTTCTGGGGCGCGAACCCGCGGGCTCCGATCGGAGGTTGAGATGACGAACGGAGAGGGCGGGCGCCGCGGGATCCCGTGGGGCCGCCGCCGGAGCACGCCACCCGAGGCACCCGCGGGCGACGCGCCGCAGCGAGACGGACGCCCCGGGTGCGGACGGCGCGCAGCCGGCCGCCCCGGAAGCCGACGTTCGAGCGCGTCCACGAACACGACGCCACGGAGCACTCACACACCAGCTATCGCACGATCGACGAGTTCCCGAGCCGCGAGCCGTCAGGCGAACCGGGGTTCTGGTCGCCCGACGAGCAGGAGGAAGTCGACGAGGTGACCCTCGCGAGCCCGATTCTGCCTGCGGAAGACCCGGGACGCGCGCGTGTGGTCTCAGAGCCCCCGCGCGGCGAGGCCGAGGAGTTCGAGCTACCACACCGGCAAGATCCGGCCGACCGGCGAGCCGGACGCGATCGAGTTCGTCGAGGTCCACAAGGCGTTCGGTCGCAACCAGGTTCTGCGCGGGCTCAACATGGCGCTGCCCGAGAACAAGATCTCGATGATCCTCGGCCCTTCTGGAACCGGGAAGTCGGTCTGCATCAAGCACATCGTCGGACTGCTCTACCCCGACCAGGGCGACGTCATCGTGCACGGCAACTCGATCCCGAGCCTGCCCGACGCCGACCTCTTCGAGCTGCGCAAGAAGTTCGGCGTGCTGTTCCAGGACGGCGCGCTGTTCGGGTCGCTGAACCTGTACGACAACGTCGCGTTCCCGCTGCGCCAGCACACCGAGAAGGGCGACGAGGAGATCGCCGAGATCGTCAACCGGCGCCTGAAAGAGGTCGGGCTCGGCAACGCGAACGAGAAGATGCCCAACGAGCTCTCCGGGGGGATGCGCAAGCGCGCCGGCTTCGCCCGCGCCCTCGTGATGGAACCGGACATCGTCCTGTTCGACGAGCCCGACTCGGGACTCGACCCCGTGCGCACCGCGCTGCTCTGCGAGCTGATCAAGGAAGTGCACGCCGAGAACGGCGGCTGCTACACGGTGATCACCCACGACATCATGAGCGCGCGCCGCGTGGCCGAGCACATCTCGGTGCTGTGGAAGGGAAAGATCGTCGAATCGGGGCCGGCGGAGGAGCTGTTCGCCTCCGAAAACCCGTTCGTGCAGCAGTTCCTGGCCGGCGCGTCGGCCGGGCCGCTCGGCATGGACTAGCGTCCACGGCGTCCGCAGTGCCCGCTTGCCGATGAGAACCTCGAGAGCGCTCGCCGCGCTCGCGGGCGGCGCCGCCAGACGGCCGGCGCTCGTGCTGTCGCTTGCCGCGCTGCTCGGAATCGCCGGCGTGCTGCTCGCGCTGCGCCTGCAACCGACCGCCGCGACCAGCAGCTTCGTCTCATCCTCGAGCGCGCCCTACAGGAACACCCAGACCTTCTACCGCCACTTCGGCGAAGAGCCGGTCGAGGTGCTCGTGCACGGCGACCTCCAGCAGCTCGTGCTCGGGGCCGACCTCGGCCGCCTGGTCGGCCTCGAGGGCTGCCTGTCCGGTCGCGTGCCGGCGTCCGCGCTGGGCGGCGTGGGGGGCGCGAACGGCCCCTGCGGGCGGCTCGCGAAGCTCGGCACGGTCAAGGTCGTGTTCGGACCGGGCACGTTCCTGAACGAGGCGGCCGTCCAGATCCAGGAAAAGCTCACGGCGCTGAACAAGAACGCCGCGCAGAGCGGCAAGCAGGCGCAGCAGACGATCGAACGCGCCGCCCGCGCCCGCGGGCTGAGCGACGCCGAAGCGCGCCAGCTCGGCAGCGAAGCGCAGAAGGTCGCCTCGGCCGGATACCGCTCGCAGCTCGTATCGCTGGCACTCGCATACGGCCTCACCTCGCAGCCGAGCCTCCAGAACAAAGAATTCATCTCCGACGTCGTCTTCGACTCCTCCAAGCCGGCCGGGACGCCGAAGCAGCGCTTCGCCTACCTGTTCCCGTCCCGCAACAGCGCGCTGATCTCGGTGCGCATGCGCCCCGGCCTCTCCCAGCAGACGCGCAACCGCACGATCGCCGCCATTCGCGCGGCGGTGGCGATGCCGCAGTGGAGGCTCGCGACGCCGGGCGCCGGCTACCAGGTGACCGGCGAGCCCGTGATCGTCACCGACCTCGCGAAGTCGATCTCGAACGCGATCGCGCTGCTGCTGATCGCCGTCGTGATCGTGATGGCGGGCACGCTCGGGCTCGTGTTCACAGGGCGCCCGCGGCTGCTGCCGCTCGCGCTGGCGCTGCTCGCGACGGCGCTGACCTTCGGCGCCCTGTCGCTCGCGGGGGCGTCGCTCACGGTCGCCGCGATCGCCGTGCTGCCGGTCCTGATCGGCCTCGCGGTCGACTACGCGATCCAGTTCCAATCGCGCGTCGGCGAGACGCTCGCCGAGGGGAGCGTGCCGCCGGGCCGCGAGCGCGTGAGCGCGATCGCGCGCGCCGCCGCGGCCGGCGGCCCCACGATCGCCACCGCCGCCGCCGCGAGCGCGGCCGCGATGCTCGTGCTGCTGCTCTCGCCGGTGCCGATGGTGAGGGGCTTCGGAGCGCTGCTCGTGGCGGGTGTTGCGCTCGCCCTGCTCTGCGCGCTCACGGCCGGCGCCGCCGCGCTCGCGCTGCTGCCGCGGCGCGCGCGCCCAGGCGCGCCCGGACGAGGGGCGCCGGCGCCGGTGCGCGCCCTGTCCTCGGCGTGGCGCGGAGCCGGCGAGCTGGTGCGCGACAACGCGATCACGCGCGCGGTGCCGTCGTTCGCGCTCGGCCCCGTGCTGCGGCGTCCTGAGCGAGTCCTGCTCGTCGGTCTGGCGCTGGCGGCCCTCGGCTGGGGGCTCGACACGCAGACCAAGGTGGAGACCGACATCACGAAGCTCGTGCCGCAGGACCTCTCATCGCTCCGCGCGCTGCACACCCTCGAGCGCGAAACGGGGGTGGGCGGCGAAGTCGCGGTGCTGATATCGGTCCCACCCACCCACAATCTCGCGAGCCCCGCCACGATCGAATGGATGAGCGCCTACCAGCGCCGCGTGCTGGCCAAGTTCGGGTACAGCGGCACGCGCGGCTGCGGGCGCGCGCGGCTCTGCCCTGCCTTCTCGCTCCCCGACCTGTTCGGCACGCAGACCCCGGGCGGCCGGCAGGCGCCGAAGCTCTCGGCGTCCGCGGTCGACGGGCTGCTGGCTGCGATCCCGCCCTACTTCTCCCAGGACGTGATCACGCCCGACCGGCGCTACGCGACGCTGTCCTTCGGCATCCGCCTCATGGGTCTCGACCAGCAGCAGCGCCTGATCGACAGCATGCAGGCGAGCCTGCACCCGCCGGCCGGCGTGCATGCCCAGCTCGTCGGGCTGCCGGTGCTGGCCGCCCGCTCCGGCAGCGCGGTCGCCGACCCCTGGCGCCGTCTCGAGACGCTGCTGGCGGGCCTGCTCGCCGTCGCGCTCGTGCTGCTCGTGGCGTTCCGGGGGGACGTGCGCCGCGCGCTCGTGCCGCTCGCGCCGATCGTCCTCGCCACAGGCTGGTCGGCGCTGGTGCTGTTCGTGCTGCGCATTCCGCTGAACCCGATGTCGGTGACGCTCGGCGCGCTCGTGATCGCGATCTCCACCGAGTTCAGCGTGCTGCTCTCCGAGCGCCATCGCCAGGAGCTGCGCGCCGGGCACGACACGCTCGAGGCTCTGCGCCGCAGCTACCGGCGCACGGGCGCCGCCGTCGCCGCCTCCGGGGCGACCGCCATCTTCGGGTTCGGCGTGCTCGCGCTGTCGGACATCCGCATGCTGCGCGACTTCGGTCTCGTCACGCTGATCGACCTGACCGTCTCGCTGCTCGGGGTGCTCATCGCGCTGCCCGCCGTGCTGGTGCTGGCCGAACGCGGCGGCGTGCGCGCGCGCGTGCCGCGCCCGCGCAGGCCGCGGGGCCGGCCGCTCGCGGGCCGGCGGGCGAGGTCCGGGCATGGCCGCGCCTGAGCCGCCACAGGCGTCGTCTCGCGAAGGCCGCAGCGAGCCTCCTGAGGAGCCCGCCTCCAGTGGCTCCGGGGCGCCCCGGCCGATCCTGCAACTGCCGCGCTACGGCCGCTACGTCGTGCTGCTGGCGATCGTCATCGTCGTGGCGATCACGATCAACACGATCGCCACCAAGCCGAACGGCGGCGCCGGGCTCGCGCCCGGCGCACAGCTGCCGCCGTTCGCCGCTCCTCTCGCGCTGGGGAACCTGGGCGGCGACACCAACATCGCGACCCGCGCCGACGAGGGCGCGGCGGGCAACGTGCCAGCCTGCTCGGTGCGCGGCCCGCGGGTGCTGAACATCTGCCAGCTCTATGAACACGGACCGGTCGTGCTCGCGCTGTTCGTCGACTCGGGCTCCTGCACCGCAGTGCTCTCCGACATGCAGGCGCTCACGCGCGAGTTCCCGAAGGTCTCCTTCGCGGCCGTCGCGATCAAGGGCGGAACCTCGGGCGTCGGGAAGCAGATCCGCTCCCGCGGGCTGACGTTCCCGGTCGGCCTCGACCGCGACGGCGCGCTCGCGGCGCTGTACAAAGTCGCCTCGTGCCCGCAGCTCACGTTCGCCGAGCGCGGTGGCGCGGCCCAGGGGCGCGCGATCCTCGACCGCCCGTCACGGGCGGAGCTACGCGCGCGGGTCAAGCAGCTCGTCGCAGAATCCGCCTCCGGGACCGCGGGATGAGCGGGCCGGCCCCCGCCGAGCCCGACCTGGGCTGGCAGGCGCCGGAGGTAGAGCTCGAGCTGCCGGGGCTGAGGCTGCTCTTCACCGAGGTCGAGGTGCGGCGCTCCGGCGCGCTCACCGGCGATTCGCCCCCCGACGTCGAGGCGCGGCTGCGCGAGCTCTCCAACCGCGTGCGCGGAGCGCGCGCGATCTCGCTGCGCCGCGAGCCGATCCCCGCTGCCTACCGCGTGTTCTTCCGCCAGGTCGGGCTCGACCCCGATCTCGAGCGCACGCCGATAGAGGCCGCGGTGCTCGAGCGCATGCTGCGCGGCGGCTTCCTCACGGGCGGGATGCTCGACGACATCCTGCTGATCGCGCTGATCGACACCGGAGTGCCCGTGTGGGCGCTCGACGCCACCCGGGTCGAGGGCCCGCTCGGCATCCGTACGAGCCGCGAGGGCGAGCCCCTCGGCCGCTCTGGCGAGGGGCCACCGCTGCCCGACGGGCGTCTCGTCGTCGCCGACGCCGAGGGACCTGTCGCGGTGCTGTTCGGAGACCGTGCGCCGGGCCACGAGCCTCGCGCGCGCACCGAGCGCGTCGTGCTCTTCGCGGTGCAGGTTCCGGGCGTGCCGGGCCTATACGCCGAGGAGGCCTTGTGGGCGAGCGCGCACGCTCTGCTCACGCCCTGAGCGGCGCCGCGGAACCGGCTCGAGCGGAGTGGGCGCGCTGGTAGCATCTGTCAGGCTGGGAGGCACCGAGCAGCAGTAGGAGGAGGAGTTTGACCGAGCGTCGCCAGCCCGTAGCGGACCGCCCCGAAGGCGCGATCGCGTCTCGGCTCATCCACGAGCCGGCTGTGGCGCCGTTCGTGACGCGGCCTGCCACGCACGAGCGCGAAGCCGAGCGCGCCGCGCGCGCGACGCTGCGCGCGCAGATCGCGAAACTCGAGAACGAGGTCTCGCACGTGCTCGCCGAGCGCTTCCCGTTCATCGCGGAGCCCGCCGCTGTCGCGGGCGGGGAGAACGCGACCGGCCCGCGCCTCCAGGGTCTCGGGGAGCTGGAGCGCAGCCGCGACCGGCTCGCCGCCCGGCTCCAGCAGCTGCGCGCCTCCTCGGAACGCCGGGGCGAGCACGAACGCCGCGCCCGCGCGCTGCTCGAGCGCATGCAGCTCGAACCGGGCCGTTACAAGTACTACCGCGTCCCCGTGCGGGATCTGGGCGGGACCGGCTGCGGTGTGTACGAAGTGCGCCCGCGCCACGGCCTGATCGGCATGCTCGCGGGCTGGTGGCAGCTGACGCTGTCATCCGGCTGTCCGTTAGCCAGGGGGCCGCGCGCGGAGCGCGGCCCCGGCGCCAGTTGACCCGAGCGCGCCGCCGCGTTCACGCGGAGGCCGCGCCGGAGCGCGGCCCCGCCCTCACTCGGTCTCAGACGGTCTCAAGCGTCCCGCTCAGGTACGGGACGGCGCCGGTCGCCGCGAACGCGCGGCCACGCGGCTCGGTGAGCATCGCCGCCAGCGTGCGGCGCTGACGCTCGGTCATCGAACCCACCGTCTTCTTCTCGGACATCGGTACCTGCGCGAGGAACTTGCGGCAGCGCGTCTGTCCCCAGCGGCGCTGGCTCATCAGCAGGTCGCCGATCGCCATGCTCTCCGCCTCCCACGGGCAGTCCATGATCACCTCGGCGACGCCAAGCTCGCTCATCGCCACCCGCCGCTTCAGTTCGGCGCGGGCGAGGCGGACCTGATTGGCGCGTTCGAGGGCGCGCATGTACTGAGGGCCGGCAGGGGCAATCGTCGCTGTCGCGTTCATTTTTCGCATCTCCCCGTTGCCGCCGCAAGGCTCGACGGCGGCAACATGCTGTTGCTCGTTTGGACGTGTGGGTGCGCCCTCTATGACCGCCCAGGATTCGATCTGCAACCAGGCGCGGCTGTCCCGACAGATCACCCCTCCTACTGCGTTCAAGTCCCTTAGGGCGTGAACCCGAACGGTCATGCAGAGCGCATCTGGAAGCTACGCCAGGAGCGCCGCCGCGGTCAACATCCTGGTGTGCCGTTCGTGCGCTAGAAGCGGGCTTTTTGTGCGCGGCGAAAACTTGTGAAGAAATGGACAAGTTCCCGCTGCCGGCCAGCTCGCGAGCGCCAGACGCCGGCGCCTAGTCCGGATGCGTCAGGAAGCGGACGGGGAGGGCAGCGGTCCGTGCTCGGACTCGAACTCGCGCTTCACGCGCGCGAACACATCGAGCGCCCGATCGATCGTGGCCTCGTCGTGCGTCGCCATCACGCTCGTCCTCAGCAGCGCTCCGCCGGGCGGCACAGCCGGGTGCAGTGCGGTGTTGACGAAGACGCCGCCGTCGTAGAGCGCCTTCCACAGCAGCGCCGCCTTCCAGTCGTCGCCGACGAGCACCGGCACCACCGGCGTCACGATCGAGAGCGACCCGTCGGTGGCCGTGCGCACGCCGGGCGCATGCGCCTGCGTGCCCTCGGGTGGGAGGTGCTGCGGATACGACGACCGCCAAGCCGAGCGCCTCGAGGCCGTCCCGCAGCCGCGCGGCGTTGACGAGCACGCGCTCCAGCAGGGGCGGGCCGTCCGCCGAGCGCAGCACGCGCAGCGCGGCGAGGGCGGCGCCGACGGCAGCGGGCACCGCCGAGGCGGTGAACAGGAACGCCCGCGAGGAGATCCGCAGGTAGTCGACCACCTCCTCGCTGCCGGCGACGAAGCCTCCGCAAGACGCGAGCGACTTCGAGAACGTGCCCATGCGCAGGTCGACGCGGTCGGCGACACCGAGCAGTTCGCTCGCGCCCGCGCCGCCGGCGCCCAGCACACCTGCGCCGTGGGCCTCGTCGACCATCAGGCGCGCCCCATAGCGCTCGCAGAGCGAGCAGATCTCCTGCAGGGGCGCAAGGTCGCCCTCCATCGAGAACACGCCGTCGACGACGACGAGGACGCCGCCACCGTCGCTCTGGGCGCGCTCCAGCATCTTCTCGAGCTTGTCGAGCCGGTTGTGGCGGAAGGGACGCAGCTTCGCGCGCGAGAGCAGGCAGCCGTCGAGGATCGAGGCGTGGTCCCCGGCGTCGACCACGACGGTGTCGCCCGGCCCCAGCAGGGTGCCGAGCGTGCCGACGTTGGCCTGGTGGCCCGTGCTGAACACGATCGCCGCCTCGGTGCCCATCCACTCGGCGATCTCTCGCTCCAGCTCGAGGTGGAGCGGGATCGTGCCGTTGAGCAGGCGCGAGCCGGTGAGCCCGGTGCCGTAGCGGTGCAGCGCCTGCTCGGCGCCTGCGATGACCCGCTCGTCGCCGGTCAGACCGAGGTAGTTGTTGGAGCCGAGCATCACGCGCTCGGCGCCCTCCATCTCGACGACCGGCATCGCCGGCGACTCGAGCACGTGGAAGTAGGGGAGCACGTCGGCCTCGACCGCGGCGCGCAGCAGCTCCTCGCGCGCGTGGCCCCGGACCTTGTCGAAGACGTCGGTGGAGGTGTGCATGTAGGGTGCGAGCGCGGTGAGCGTCGAGGTGAAACCCGTCTCGGGCGGACGAGATCTGCGGGCCTTCATCGACCTGCCGTACCGGCTCAATGCTAACCACCCCCTGTGGGTGCCGCCCCTGAAGCTCGAGCGGCGGATCTTCCTGAACCGCCGGATGAACGCGTTCTTCGGCCACGGCGAAGCGCAGTACTTCCTCGCGCGCCGCGACGGGCGTGTCGTCGGCCGGATCACCGCGCACGTCAACAAGGCCTTCAACGAGCACCGCGGCTCGAGCTGGGGCTGGTTCGGCTTCCTCGAGTTCGAGCCGGACGCCGAGGTGCTCGACGAGCTTCTCGCGGCCGCCGCGGCCTGGCTGCGCGAGCGCGGGCAGGAACGCATGGTCGGGCCTGCGAGCTTCGCCATGAACGACGAGAGCGGTGTGCTGATCGAGGGCTACGAGCTGCGGCCGATGATCCTGCAGCCGTGGAACCCGCCCTACTACACGGAGATGCTCGAAGCGGCCGGCATGAGCAAGGCGATGGACCTGCTGATGTGGAACCTCGAGGTCACGGGCCGCGACAAGGTCCTGCCGGTGATCTGGGAGCTGGCCGAGAAATCCCGCGCCGAGCACGGCATCCGGATCCGCCCGATGCGACGGCGGCAGCTGCGCAAAGACCTCGACTTCTTCGGCGCCGTCTACAACGAGGCGTGGGCTGAGAACTGGGACTTCGTCCCCTACTCCAAGAAGGACCTCGACGCATACGCGCAGGAGCTCCAGCTCGCGTTCGACAAGAACTGGTTCATGATCGCCGAGAAAGAAGATGATGGAGAGGTGGTCGGGATGGCGATCACCGTTCCGGACCTGAACCAGGTGCTCGAACAGATGCGCGGGCGCCTCTTCCCCTTCGGCTGGTGGAAGTTCCTGACGAAGTCCAAACGCATCGACCGCGTCCGGGTCGGCTTCCTCGGCGTGAAACCCGAGCACCAGCACACCGGCGTCGCGGCCGCGCTGTACGAGGAGCACTACAACGCCGCCGAACGCACGCCCCAGGGCGGCGGCGAGATGGGCTGGATCCTCGAGACCAACACCGCGATGAACCGCGGCATGGAAGCGATGGGCGGGCGGATCGTCAAGCGCTACCGGATCTACGAGCGGCTGCTCGACCCCGGCGCGCAGGGCTCCGAGGCCACCGCCGAGACGACGCCGGCGTAGGGGTCTGAGCCGACCTCTACACTCCGGCTGGTGAGCGAGGCTGACCACAGCGACGCGCTGCCCGTCGCGGCAGAGCACGGCGAGATCGTCGAGCCGAGGCCCGCCGCGGCGGAGCTCGAGCAGGCCCGCCGTCCCGCCGCGCTGCCGGCCGTGCAGGCGGCCGCTGCCGCCGCCGGGGGCTTCGTCGCGGGCGCCGCGGTGGTCGGGCTGGTAGGCCACCGCCATCGGCGCCGGGCGCTCAATGGCCGCCCGCCCACCCAGCGCTCGCTGTTCGGCCGTCGCGCCTCGGCCCGCAACGCCACCGCCGCCGACCGCCTTCAGATCGTCGGCAGCCGCTCGCTGCTTCTCGACGTGCACCTGCTCGGCGGCCCGGGCGCAGGCCGCTAGAGCAGGCTCCGTGCCCGCCCCGGTCGAGCTGCGCGTCGAGGTGACGCCGGGCGGCCCCTTCCGCCTGCCGCGGCGGAACGGGATGGATCGCATGACCCGTCACCGGCGCGGCGTGCTCGAGCGGCTGCTCCACCACGGCGAGCAGCCGGTGCTGGTCCGCGTCGCACAGCCCTCCACCGACCGCGTGCTTCTCGGCGCGCGTGCCGCCAGCAGGGAGGCCGCCAAGTACGGAATCGCGCGCATGCGCTTCGCGCTCGGCGTGGACGAGGACACGCGTCCGTTCGCGAAGCGCTTCGCGAACGATCCGCTGATCGGCCGCTCGGTGCGTGCCCGCCCGTGGCTACGCAACGGCCGTCGGCCGGACCCCTTCGAGGCGCTGGTGCTTGCGATCTGCGAGCAGCTGATCGAATACGAGCGCGCGGCAGCGATCGAGCGCCGGGTGCTCGGCGCGCTCGGTCGCCGGTGGGTGTCGTGGGACGGCAGCCACAGCACGCTCGCCGACATGCCCCTCCCTGAGCGGCTCGCCGGGACCGCGCCCGCGCTGCTCGAGTCCTTCGACCTCGCAGGCTGCCGCGCGATCACGCTCGTGAAGGCCGCGCGCGAGGTCGCGCGCGGGCGCATCGACCTCCACGACGAGCGCCACGAGCCCGGCTGGAGGCGCCTGCGGGCGATCCCGGGGATCGGTCCGTGGACCGTCGAGATGATGGCCCTGCACGGGCAGGGTCGCCACGATCAGCTTCCGGCGGGCGACCTCGGGCTGCTCCGCTTCGCCGGCAGGGTGCTATCCGGCGGCGACCCCGAGGCCTTCGCCGAGGAATCGCAGGTGCGCGAGCTGTTCGCGCCCTACGGAGAGTGGGCCGGGCTCGCCGCGGCCCACGCCGTCGGCTTCTGAGGCGGCGAGGCTCAGTGCGCTTCGCGCAGCCGCACGCCGCCGAAGCCGCGGCCTGTGAGGTCGTCGCGCACGCGACAGCTGCTGCGTGCGCGGCGGGCCTGCAGGAGCGAGGAGGTGGCCGTGCTCCTGCACAGGCGGCGACGCGTGCGGGGCTCGATGCAGGGGCGGCGCGAAGGACGTCGCGCGGGCACGCCTACGCCCCTTCCGGCAGCCGGTAGCGCCGCGCCCATCTCGTCTTCTTCGGACTTGCGCTCCCCATCGCTCCTGCTTCTTCTTCGCCCGCTTCTCCCGCCGGACCACAGCCGACGCCCTGTCATCTTGCCCAAATCGTTCCGCGTAGTCGATCGGTCGCGGGCAAAGGCCCCGCAGCGCGGGGGATAACGCTCCGGCGGGTGTTTCTGACTAGGGGACGATCACGGCCGCACCGGTGAACGTGCCGGCCCGCAGGTCCGCGAGCGCGTCGTTCGCGCGCTTCAGTGCGTAGGTCGTGATGCGCGTCGCGACGGGCACCTGCGGAGCGACCGCGAGGAGCTCGTCGCCGTCGCGGCGAGTGAGGTTGGCGACCGAGCGGACCGAGCGCTCACCCCACAGGATCTCGTAGGGGAACTGCGGGATGTCGCTCATGTGGATGCCCGCGCAGACCACGGTGCCGCCCGGCTCCAGCACGCGCAGGGCGGCCGGGACGAGAGGTCCCACGGGCGCGAAGATGATCGCTGCTTCGAGCTGCTCGGGAGGCTCCTCGTCGGATGGGCCCGCCCAGACCGCGCCCAGCTCGCGCGCGAAGTCACGGGCGGCATCGTCGGCGCCCGGCCGGGTGAACGCGTACACCTCGCGCCCCTGCCAGCGCGCGATCTGGGCGAGGATGTGCGCGGAGTCGCCGAAGCCGTAGAAGCCGAGGCGCCGCGCCTCGCCCGTCATGCGCAGCGCGCGGTAGCCGATCAGACCCGCGCAGAGGAGCGGCGTCGCCTGCTCGTCGGAGTAGGAGGTGGGGATCGGGAAGCAGAAGCGCTCGTCGGCGACGGTGTACTCGGCGTAGCCGCCGTCGATGTCGCGGCCGGTGAAGCGCGCGTTGGGGCACAGGTTCTCCCGGCCGCTCGTGCAGTACTTGCACGTGCCGTCGGTCCACCCGAGCCACGGAACGCCGACGCGATCGCCCTCCTTCAGCCGCTGGCCGGCGCCCGCGCCGCGCGCCTCTACGGTGCCCACGATCTGGTGGCCGAGGATCCGCGGCGGCTCGGCGATCTCGACCTCGCCGTCGAGGAGATGCAGATCGGTGCGGCACACCGCGCACGCGTGGACACGGATCAGCAGCTGGCCCGGTCCCGGCTCGGGCACCGGCACCTCGACCGCGAGCAGCGGCTCGCGCGGTGCCCGGAAGCTCATCGCCCGCATCATGCGTGCCGGGTCCATCTGAGTCATATTGACGCTGATGCGACGCCGAGGTCGGGACGTACCGTGAGCGGGGGGCTGTACTTCAGCCACCCGGCGAGCATCGGGCACGACCCGCGCCCGTTCATGCCCGGGCACCCCGACACGCCGGAGCGGATCCTGGCCCTGGAAGCCGCGCTTGCGCAGCGCGACTGGCTGGGGTGGGAGCGTCGCCTCGCTCCCGCCGCGGCGGCGGCCGAGCTCGAGCTGGTGCACGCGCCCGAGTACGTGCGCGAGGTCCGCGACCTGTGCGACTCGGGTGGGGGCTTGATCGACCCCGACACGGCCGTCGTCCCCGAGTCCTGGCCCGCCGCGCTGCACGCGGCCGGCGGGACGTGCGAGATGGCGCGGGCGCTGGTGGCCGGCGACGCGCCCGTCGCCTACTGCGCGAATCAGGCCCTCGGGCCATCACGCCGAACGCGCTCGCGCGATGGGCTTCTGCGTGTTCGACAACGTCGCGGTGGCGGCCGCGCTCGCCCTGCGCGACCTCGGGCTGCAGCGAGTGTTCGTGCTCGATTGGGACGTGCATCACGGCAACGGCACCGCGGAGCTGTTCAGGACGCGAAGCGACGTGCTGTTCGCGTCGCATGCACCAGTCGCCGCTGTACCCGGGCACGGGTCCGCTCGAGGACGCGGGCAGCGGCGCGGGCGAGGGCTACACGATCAACCTGCCCGTGCCGCCCGGCACCGGGCCGGAGCTGTGGATGGAGCTGTTCGACCGTGTCGTCGTGCCGGCGGCGCGGGCGTACGAGCCGCAGCTCATCCTGGTCTCCAGCGGCTTCGACGCGCACGCCGGGGACCCGCTGGCCCACTGCCTGCTGGAGACCGACACCTTCGTCGCGATGGCGGAGCGGATGCGGGCACTCGCCGCGGAGCTGGGCGTCGGCCTGGGCTTGGTGCAGGAGGGCGGGTATGAGCCCGCGATCCTGGCGGAGTGCGTTTGTGCGGTGCTGCCGGCGCTCGCGGGGGAGGGGGAGGGCGGGGACACTGCTCGCACCGGCGATCCGCTGGTCGCGGCGGCGATCGCGCAGTACGGACGCTGGTGGCCCGTGTCCGCCTAGATCCCTTCCCCAGGCAAGAACTCGTTCGTGAACGGCGGGAACCCGGTCGTGTTCGGGTCGTGCTCGAGCAACCGGTGCGAGAACATCCAGGCGCCGAACGTCGCCCACTCCTGCGGGTTCTGCCAGCCGTAGGGCTTGCCCGACTCGCTCGGCAGGGTCGCGGGCAGCGTCTGCTTGATCGATTCGAGCTGGAGCTTGCGGGGCAGCGAGGGGTTCGCCGCGAGCACCGCGTCGGCGCCGGCCGAGGGGTCCGCGTGCACCTCGCGCGCGCCGGCGGTCAACGCCTGCATGAACGCCCGGAGGTCCTGGGCGTCGTGGCGAGCCTCGTCCTGGCGCACGACGATCACGAGCTCGTTGTAGCTCGGCACGCCGGCGCGGTCGATCGGGATCACGAGCGGCCGGCGGTGCTGCATCTGCAGCTGGATCGCCTCGTAGTTCCAGAAGCCGCCGAGCGTCGCGTCGACGCGGCCGGAGATCATCGCCGGCACCAGGTTGAAGCCGACGTTGACTTCTTTGGCCGAGCCCGGCTTCGCGCCCGCGTGTTCGAGCGCCGTGTGCAGCATCGCGGCCTGGTAGGGGATCCCGGCGGTGCCGACGCGCTTGCCGGCGAGGTCGGCGACGCTCGACACGTGCTTGCCCGGGAGGGCGATGATCGAGGTCAGCGGCCGCTGCACGAGCGCGCCGATCGCGACGAGGTTCAGGCCGCGGTCGCGGGCGAGTAGCACCTCCGGCTCGTACGAGATCGCCATGTCCACGCGCCCGGCGGCCAGCAGCTTCAGCGGTTCGGAGGGGTCGGCCGGCGTCTCGGGAACGACTTCGAGGCCGGCGGCGCGGAAGTCGCCGTGGGAGATCGCCGAATACAGCGGTGCGTGGTCGGCGTTGGGGAAGAAGTCCAGCATCACCGTGAAGCGCTTGGTCGACGGGGCCGAGAGGGCGTCCGTCTTCGAGCCGCACGCCGAGAGGGCGAGCGCGCCTGCCACCAGCGCCAGCGCGAGGAGTGCGCCCCTGTATCGAGGGGGCAGGGCGATGCGGGAATGCTTCACGGGCGGTCTCCTGTCGGTCGGGCTCGCCACGGCGCGAGCCTGCGCTCGGCGAGCGCGAGTGAGTGGAAGCAGAGCAGCGCGAAGCAGATGAGCACGACCGTGCCCGCGTACGCGCGCGCCGCTTCGAGGTTGATGTCGGTCGTGATCTGGCGGCCGAGGCCGGGATACGGTCCGCTCGCCGGCGTCGCGACCTCGGCGATGAACGCGCCGATCACGCCGACCGCGAGCGCCACGCGCGCGCCGCTCAGCGCGGCGGGCAGAGCGGCCGGCAGCTCTGCGAGCCGGAACGCCTGCCAGCGCGAGGCGTCGAGCGTGCGCATCAGCTTCAGCTGGTCGGGGTCGACGGAGGCGAGCGCGTCCACGGTCGTGACGAGCACCGGGAAGAAGCAGATCAGCGCGATCACGACGAGCTTGGGGAAGATGCCGAAGCCCCACCAGAACACGAGCAGCACGCCGATCACCGGGATCGGCACCGCCTGCGAGCCGACCGCCAGGGGATAGACAGCGCGCCGCAGCAGCGGCGAGAGGTGCATCGCGACCGCGAGGCCGAAGCCTGCGGCGATCGCCATGCAGAGGCCGAGGGCGACCTCCTCGGCGGTGACCGCGAAGTTCCGCCACAGCACCGCGCCGCCGTGCCAGATCGCCGAGGCGACTTCGTGCGGCGCCGGCAGCAGCTCGCGCTCGACACCGGAGAGATCGACGTAGAGCTCCCAAGCGCCGACGAGTACGAGCACGAGCAGGAGCGGGGGGGCGAGGCGCTTGAGCCGTGCGGCCATGAGCGTCCTGCGCCGCGGGCGCTGGGGGGCAGCGTGCGGCTCCGCGTCCGTTCGGACTGTGACGCTCATCCGCGCCCCTCCGCCAGCAGCTCGAGCGCCCGCGCGCGCAGCGCGAGCACCTCCTCGTCCGAGCGCCGGCGCGGGCGCGGACGGGACATCCGCAGCACGGAGCGGACGCGCCCCGGCCGCGGTGAGAGCACGACGATCGAGTCGGCGAGCAGGGCCGCCTCCTCGACGTCGTGGGTGACGAGCACGACGGTGCGCGGCTCGCGCAGCAGCGCGCCCGCCAGCCACTCCTGCATCTCCGCGCGCGTGATCGCGTCGAGCGCACCGAAGGGCTCGTCCAGGCACAGCAGCGGCTTGCCCGAGAGAAGCGTGCGCAGAAACGCGACGCGCTGGCGCATGCCGCCGGAGAGCTCGCTCGCGCGCGCAGTCTCGAAGCCCTCGAGCCCGAGCTCGGCGAACATCGCCTGCGCCCGCTCGCGAGCCTGCGTGCGCGACGCACCCGCGATGCGGAGTGCGAGCGCGGCGTTGTCGAGCGCATCGAGCCATGGCAGCAGCAGGTCGCGCTGGGGCATCAGGACGGCCGGGGGCGCGCTCAGCGAGCCCGCGTCGGGCGCCTGCAGGCCGCAGATCAGCTCCAGCAGCGTCGTCTTGCCGCAGCCGGACGGGCCGACGACCGCGAGCACCTCGCCGGGCTCGGCCTCCAGCGAGACCTCGTGCAGTGCTTCGACCGCGCGCCCGCGGGCGTCGCGGTAGCTGCGCGAGAGCTCCCGTACGTGCAGCGCCCCGGCCGCTGCATGCCTGCCGCCTGCGGCTTGTCGGGGGGCCTGTACTTCGGTGGACACGTCGCTCCCTTCGCGGGCATTACCCCACAGGTTCAAAGGGTCGGTGCCGGGGGATCCGTCCCGGGACACCATCTCAGCCGGCCTACCCGCCAGCACCCCTGTTGTCACTTCGCGTCGATGCTACCCCGAAACGGAGCGCATGCCACAGGCGCGGGCGCTCGCGCTAGGCGCCGGCCGCGATCACCGGGCGCGTCAGCGCGCGCACGAAGTCCTCGAGCTGCGCGGTCGTCCAGCACTCGAAGGCCTTGCAGTACTGCTCGTAGGCGGCGATCACCGAATCGCCGTAGTTCCAGTACAGCCGCGGCTCCGGGTTCAGCCAGAAGGTCCGCCCGGCGCGTGAGGCGATCTGGGCGAAGATGTCCGCGCGGGGGTCGCGACCGTTCGTGCGCGCGTCGCCGAGGACGATCACCGTCGCCCGCGGGTGCAGGTCGTCCTCGACCTGGACCAGGAACTCCGACCACACCCGCCCGTAGTCGGTGTAGCCGGAGATGTCGGCCACGCCCGCGTCGCTGGAGATGCGTTCGCTGACGGCTTTGAAGTTGCGCTCGTGCTCGAAGATGTCGGTGACCTCCGAGATGCGCTCGATGAACACGAAGGAGCGCATCTTGCGGAACGTGTCGTGCAGCGCGTGCAGCACCGAGAGGAAGAAGACCGACGCCGAGGTCACGCTCGTCGAGACGTCGCACAGCACGTAGATCTCGGGCCGTTTCGGTCGCCGAGGGCGGAACTTCAGCTCGACCGGCACGCCCCCGGTCTGCAGCGAGGCGCGCATCGTGCGCCGTACGTCGACATGGGCGTGCTTGCGGTGGCCCCGCATCTGCAGCCCCTGCGTGGCGAGCCGCCGGCGCAGCTGGGCGACAACGCGGTGCACGGCCGCGAGATCGGCGAGCGGTCCCGACGGCAGTGCCCGGTCGAGCTCGCCGAGCGGCCGTGACGGCGGCAGCTTGCCGGTGCGCTCGATCTGCGCGCGCTCGAGCTCGCGACGCAGCAGGGCCTCGAAGCGGCGCAGCGCGTCGCGCGGCAGGCCCTCGTGACGAGGGTCCTCCGGGGGCAGGTCGGGCTGGGGCTCTGCGCGCAGGCCGAGCGCGCGGCGGATCCGCTGCACGTCCACGCCGATCACGCCCGAGCCCTCCTGGCGGCGCGCGAACGCAGCGATCGCCATCCGCGCGAGGTCGCGCATCGCGCCCTCGTCCTGGTTGGCCAGGGCGGCCGCGATCTGCTCGCGCAGCGCGTCCAGCTCCGCGTCGCTCAGCTCGCCGAGCTCGGCGAGGCTCTGCTCGGAGATGCCCTCGCGCACGGCCGCGATCTCGACGGCGCGGAAGAAGAAGCGCTCGAACACGAGCTCGAAGACGCGGCGGTCCTCCTGGCTCTTGGCGAGCGTGGCGGCGAGCGCCTCGCGGAAGTCCTGCTGCGCGGTCCAGTCGACCTCGCCGAGCACGGCGAACGCGTCGAGGATCTCCGAGGTGCCGATCGCGACGCCTTCGCGGCGCAGCTCTTCGCCGAACTCGAGGACGCGTGCGGGCAGACCATCGGGCGCGGCGGAGCCGCCGGGCCGCGGAGCTGCCGCCTCAGGCGACATCCACCTACGACGACGACGCTGCCGGCGTGCCGAGCTTCAGCCCCACGCGCTCGGCGACGACGTCCATGTCGGTGCGGTGCTTGACGATCACCGACATCGTCTCGTTGAAGGTCTCTGCGTCGATGTCGCTGACGCCCAGCAGCAGAAGGGCCCGCGCCCAGTCGATCGACTCGGCGATCGACGGTGGCTTCTTGAGGTCGAGGTCGCGGACCATCCCGATCACCTCGACGAGCCGCCTGGCCACGGTCTCGGAGAGCTCGGGCGCGTGCAGCCTCACGATCTCCAGCTCGTGCTCGAGCTCGGGGTAGTCGAGCCACAGGTACAGGCAGCGGCGCTTGAGCGCCTCGGTCAGCTCGCGCGAGTTGTTCGAGGTCAGCAGCACCACGGGGTGCGTGCGCGACTCGACGCGCCCGAGCTCGGGGATCGAGATCTGGAAGTCCGAGAGGACCTCGAGCAGCATCGCCTCGAACTCCTGGTCGGTCTTGTCGATCTCGTCGATCAGCAGCACGACCGGCTGCTCGGAGGCGATCGCCGTCATCAGCGGACGGGCGAGCAGGAACTCCTCGCCGAAGATGTCGTCCTGCACGGCCTCCCAGCCGGTGCCTTCGGCCTCGGCCTGGATGCGCAGCAGCTGCTTGCGGTAGTTCCACTCGTACAGCGCCTTGGCCTCGTCCAGGCCCTCGTAGCACTGCAGGCGCACGAGCTCGCGCCCCAGGTAGGAGGCCAGCGCCTTCGCGAGCTCGGTCTTGCCGACGCCGGCGGGCCCCTCGACGAGGACCGGCTTGCCGAGCTTCGTCGCGAGGAACGAGACGAGCGCGGTCGAGGAGCCGGGCAGGTAGCCGACCGAGCGAAGGCCGTCGGCGACCTCGGTGACCGAGGTGGGCGTCGAGGACTCGGGCGAGCTCATTGCCCGGGCAATGATAGGCGTCGCCCGGCTCCGGCCTCGCTCAGCCGTCCTCGCTCGGCGGTGGGTCCTCGAAGGAGAGCTGCTCCCCGGCGCTCTGGCCGGGTGCCGGCGGGAAGCGCGGCCGGCGCCGGCGCGGCTGCGCGGGCCGCTCCGGCGGGGCGGCCTCCTCGTCGCGCCCCCGCGAGGCGGCGACGCCGATCGGCGCGGTCTCGGCGGTGGCCGGCCGGCGGGGGGCGAGCCCCTCGCCCGGGGCGTCGTAGCCGGGCGGCGGTCCCTCCTCGGGAGGCGGCCGTCGCCGGCGCACCGGCATCGCGGGCCGTTCGACCGCCCGTATACGCCAGCCGGCGTACGCGAGGGTGCCGGCGGCGACGAAGGCGAGGAAGAAGCCCCATTGGATGCCGACGGGGTAGCCGTTGCCGCCGGGACGGTCGAACACCCGGTAGAAGATCAGCAGCCCCGCCCAGGCGCCGGCCAGGGCGACGATCGTGCCGTCGCCGCCGGGCATGTTGAACTCGCGCCCCTCGGCGCGCGCGAACAGCAGCACGAGCACGCCTGCCGCTACGAGGAACACGGCGGCCTCGACGAACGAGACGTCGCCGAAGGCGTTGATGTCGTGCGAGTGGATCACGCCGGTCTTGCGGTTCAGGCTCTGGAGCCCGTACCACGGCAGGAACATCGTCACGAGCAGCGCGATCGCCGCGATCGCCGCGATGCGCCGCTCGCGGCTCATCGCCGCCCAACCGTGGCTCAGGCGGGTCATCGCCGCCGAGACTGACCGCCGGTGATCCTCATCGCCGACAAGTCTAGGCCCGCCGCGGCGGCGCTAATGACGGCTGACGACGACGGTCCCGCTGGTCGTCGCGAAGTTGCCCGCGAGGTCGCGCGCGGCGACGCTGACGGTGAACGTGCCGCCGCCTGCGGGGGTCGGCCAGAGCAGCTTCGGCTTGCCCGCTGCCACCGTGGCGCTGTTCGTGAAGATCGGCTTGCCGCCCTGCGTGACCTTGATCGTGACCGTCGAGATCTTCGACAGCGAGACCTGCACGCCGGCGCGCGTGCCGCCCTTGAGCTTGGTGCTGAGCAGCGCGATCAGGGGCGGGGTCCCCTCGTATTCGCCGAACCGCTTGGCGGTCGAGCAGTAGATCTGATCGCCGGCGATCGGCGTCGTGGTCGAGGTGGCGGCGGCGCGCGCGCCCGTGGCAGACGACGAGGTGCCGCCGCCGGGCGTGACCGGGGTCGGCGTCGTCGCCGGCGGCGGGGTGGTCGTCGGCGGCGGCGGGGCGCTCGGCGGCAGGGGCTCCCCTTTGCGCGTGCGTTCGCACAGGTGCTGCAGGAATTCGGTGAGCAGTTCGTGGTAGCTCAGATCCGATTCGCCGTACTGGTCGTACAGCGACCAGGCGCCCGTGTCGTAGTGCGCGAGGAGGGCGCGCGCCTCGGCGTCGCCTTCTTCGAACAGCTTCTGCCCCAGCGGGTCCTTGGTGATCGAGGTGTAGTCGTAGAGGCCGACGTCGGCCTGGATGAAGCCGTTGAGGATGCGGTCGGACGGCGCGTAGCTGTACTGCGCGTACCACGCGCCGGCTTTCGTCGCCACACGCACCCCGTTCGGCGGCGACTGCTGGAAGATCCCGAGCGCCTGCGTGGCTGCTTCGGTGAACGCCGGTTCTTTGAAGCGCTGTCCGGCGCGGGCGAGCACCTGCAGCGCCGTCCCCTGCGAGAGCCCGCTCGTCCAGGGCGGCGAGCCGCCGTCGAAATGGAACAGGTAGTCCCAGGCGATCCCGCCGGCCCGCTTGGTGGCGAGCGGGATGACTTCTTCGACGAGCTGGCGCAGGTTCGAGTTTTCGTGACCGGAGAGGAAGAAGCCGTTGCCCGCGCCGAACGTGCCGAGCCACTGGATCTGGATGCCCTGGCCCGGGTAGCGCTGCCAGACGAGCTTCGACGGCGGGAAGCTCACGCGGACCGTGCCTGAGAGCAGCGGCTTGGTGGTCCACCAGTAGCGGTTCTTTTCGAGCGTCAGGAACACCGAGGCCTGCCGCGAGGCGGTGAGCTGGCCGGCCGCTGCGATGGCCTGCGTGTTCGCCAGCACCGCGCCCAGTTCGGCGCGCCGTGTGCCGGAGAGCTTCCCCAGGGAGCGTTTCGCGGCCGTGTAGGCCAGGTAGTCCTTGCGGTAGACGGCTTCGCTGATCTGATCGGAGGCGAGCATCGCGGAGAGCGCCCGGGTCACGGTCGGCCCGGCCGCGGCGTGCGCGCGTGGCCCTTTCAACGCCCGCCCGCCCGCGCGCCGCGGCGCGGGGGCGTTGACGGGGGCGCCCAGCGGGCCGAGTTCGGTGCGCGCGCTCGGCTTGGCGGCCGTCGCGCCGGCAGGCACGAGCACCGCCCAGAGCAGGGCGAGCATCGCGACGAGGGCCGGCGGGCGCACGCGGGGGATCGTAGGTAGCGAGCGCCGCCGCGCTGCAGCGGCCCTTGCACGTAGGGCGTTCACGCCTGCCTCAACACCCCGCCGGGGCCAGACGTTGCGCCGTGACGGCGGTTATTCGCGTTCGAACTCGAGGTCGTCGACGGTGTCGAGGTCGTCCTCGTCGTCGTCCTCGTCCTCGTCGAGCTCGTCCCCTTCGAGGTCGTCTTCGTCGTCTTCGGGGTCGTCGTCGCCGAGCTCCGAGCCCGCGGAGCTCGCCAGCTGGAAGCGCTCGACGAGGTCGTCGCGGCGGTGTTCGTCGAGCGGCGTCTCCTCGGAGATCTGGACCCACTCGGAGGGGTCGAGGTCGGTCGCCTCGAAGATCTCGTGGTCGACCTCGGGCGAGTCGTCGACAACGACCATGATCTCGGTCTGCGGGTTGAAGTACGTGCCCGGGCGCAGGATCAGCTCGTCGAGCTGGAAGCGGCGCGCGTGTCTCATCGCGCGTTTATACCCCAAGCGGGGGACCGCGGGGCCGTCGCCGTCACGGGTCGAGCTCCTGGAGCGTGCGGGCGATCTCGGCATCGACGTCGAGCGCCTCCTTGCCCTGGCGCAGCCGCCGTTCGTTGCGCGCCTCCACGAGCTGGCGCACCTCGGCGAGGAGCATCGGATCGTGCTCGGAAGGGGAGCGCGCGTCGCTCAGCAGCTTCGCGACCTCGGCGTCGATGTCGAGCGCGGGCTCGCCGCGCAGCACGCGGCGGTCGCTGCGCGCGCGCAGCATCTGGCGGATCTCCTGCTCCTGCTCGGAGCGCGCCGCGGGGGTGTCCAGCCCGCTGCCGCCGGGGGGGGGCCCAAGTCGTCGCTGTCCTTCGAGAGCCCGCCCTGGCCGATCTGGTCGTACATCGAGTCGCTGCCGCGGGTGACGAGGAACAGCACCGACATCACGATCGAGAACGCCACAGTCCCGAACACGACGAACGCGAGGCCGTTCGAGGCAAAGCCCAGCACCTGTCCGATTCTTGCCGATCGGCGAGCGCTCCGCTACCCTGCTTTCGCCCGATTGACTGACCAGTCAATCTAACTTTGTGCCAGCCCGTTAGGAGGGGCTAGAGAGAATGGTCGAATTCACGCTCACGAACGAGCAGAAGGCCCTGCGCGAGATGGCGCACGACTTCGCCGTCAAAGAGATCCGCCCCGTCGCATGGGAGTACGACAAAGACGGGACCTGGCCCGCGGACATCATCCAGAAGGCCTGGGATGTGGGGCTGATGAACAGCCACATCGAGGAGGAGTACGGCGGCGCCGGCGCGTCCTACCTCGACGGCTGCCTGATCGAGGAGGAGCTCTCGTGGGGCTGCTCGGGCATCCAGACCTCGCTGGGCTGCAACGGCCTGGCGACCGCGCCGATCGCGCTCGGTGGCTCCGAGGAGACCAAGCGGAAGTACCTCGGCGCGCTCACCGAAGCGCCGAAGCTGGCGTCGTTCTGCCTGACCGAGCCCGACGCGGGCTCCGACGTCTCGGGCATGCGCACGACGGCGGTGAAGAAGGGCGACAAGTACGTCCTCAACGGCACCAAGTGCTTCATCACCAACGGCGGGCACGCCGACTACTACACGGTCTACGCGAAGACCGACAAGGACGCGGGGCACCGTGGCATCTCGGCCTTCGTGGTCGAGCGCGAGTGGGGCGTGGTCGTGGACAAGAAGGAGGACAAGCTCGGGCAGCGGGCGTCGAACACCGCGACGATCTCCTTCGACGAAGTCGAGGTCCCGGCCGAGAACCTGCTCGGCGAGGAGAACCAGGGCTTCAAGCTCGCGATGATGACGCTCGACCGCACGCGCCCCGGCGTGGCGGCGATGGCGACCGGCATCGCCCGCGCGGCGATGGAGTTCGCGGTCGACTACTCCAAGGAACGCGTCCAGTTCGGCGTCCCGATCGCGATGCACCAGGCGATCCAGTTCATCATCGCGGACATGGCGACCGAGATCGAAGCCGCGCGCCTCTTGACGTGGAAGTCGGCGACGATGCTCGACAACGGCGAACGGAACACGCTGGTGTCCTCGCACGCCAAGCGCTTCGCGGCCGACACGGCGATGAAGACCGCCACCGAAGCCGTGCAGGTGTACGGCGGCTACGGCTTCATCAAGGAGTACCCGGTCGAGAAGCTCTTCCGCGACGCGAAGATCATGCAGCTCTACGAGGGCACCTCGCAGATCCAGCGCCTGGTCATCGCGCGCGAAACGCTGCTGCCGCGCCAGGTGCAGGAGCCGGCGGCGGTTCCGGCCTAGTCCCTCGCCTTCGGCGAGGCGTGGTGCCCGCCCGGCTCGCGCCGGGCGGGGGAGGCGCCGCATGCGGCGCCTCCAGGGGCGGCGCATGCGCCGCCCCTCGGGGCCGGCACATGTGCCGGCCCCCGGCGATCGCACATGTGCGATCGCCCGGCTCGCGCATGCGCGAGCCGAACAGTCCCTCCCTGCGGACGAGATCGTCCGGCGTCTGAGCGAGCGCCGCCTCCGCTAGCGGATCAGCAGCGGCTGGCCGTAGTTCGAGACCTGGGCCGCGCCGACGACGCGCACCAGCACGCGGTAGACGCCTTTGTGCACCCGCACCACGCGGCTGAAGCTCGAGCTCGTCGTGCCGTGGTGGCGCAGGATCGTGCCGCCGACGAGCACGCCGTGACCGTGCGTGATGCGCAGGATCCCGACCTGCGCGCCGTCCTCGGCGGGCGTCACCGTCCCGTACACGCGCGCGAAGCCGTGCCGGCGCGTGCGTGCCAGGTGGCTGGCGACGCGCACCGCGACGTTCTCGGTCGCCACGAGGCTCGCGACCACCGGTTTGGTCGTGGTCACGACCTGGAACTGCATGCTCGTGGGCGAGCCGAGGAGCGTGAAGCTGAAGCTCCCCGTCGCGGTCGTGAGCTCGGGGTTGCCGATCGCCGCGAACGGCGCCGTGAACGGGAACGACCTGCCCAGCAGGATCACCTGGCGGCCCGCGTTGCCGGTGCCCGACAGGGTGCCCTGGACGACGATCGGGCTGCCGTACAGCGCCGGGTTCGGCGAGGAGAGGATCGACAGGGAAAGCGGCACCTTCGTCGTCTGGAACGTGCGGTCTTTGCCGAGGGAGGTGCCGGCGCCGTTGACGGCCACGAGCCGGTAGTGGTAGACGGTGAGCGGCTGCAGGCCCGCGAGGGCGACCGCCACCGGCACGCCTTTGTCGCTCGCGCCGGCAGAGCCGATCCCGGTCTGGCCGCCGTAGGCGTGCGTGGGCCCGTACTGGAAGTAGTAGGACGTCGCCTCGCCGCCCGGGTTGATCGTGCCGCCCACGGTCGCCGTGCCGTAGGAGACGTCTTTGGCGCCTCCCGTCGTGGCTTTGGGGGCAGCCGCCGAGGCTGCGCCCGGCATCGCCGCCGCCAGTGCCAGCGCGCAGGCCGCGACTGCCACGGCCGCCGCCGTCCGCCTTGAGCGCCCCCGCCGCCCGGCGGGATGCGTCCCGTCGGCGCCTCTCTCTGACTTCATGTCCGTCTCCTTACCCATTTCGGCTGTTTCTGCACACCTCCCCGCACATCCAACCCGCCCGCCCGGCCGGAGGTGCGGCCCGGCCCGGGCGTCGCTAGGCTCCCGGGCCCCCAAACAGGAGATCCAAGCATGTTCGTTTCAAAGGCAGCGGTCGTCGGCGCTGGGACCATGGGTGGCCAGATCGCCCAGACGATCGCCGCCGCGGGCATCCCCGTGGTGCTCAAGGACATCGACGACGCGCTCGTGCAGGCCGGGCTCGACGAGGCTGCGAACGTGACTCGCGGCCAGGTCGGCAAACTCGCCGAGCGGGGCAAGATCACCGCCGAGCAGGCCGACGCGCAGGCTCAGGAGATCCTCGACCGCATCCACGGCACGACCTCGTACGAGGCCTTCGGCGACGTCGACTTCGTCGTCGAGGCGGTGCCCGAGCGGATGGACATCAAGCAGAGCGTGTTCGCGGAGCTCGACGCCGCCACGCCCGGCCACGCGATCCTCGCGTCGAACACCTCCTCGCTGTCGATCACCGAGATCGGCGAAGCGACCCTGCGGCCCGAGCGGGTGGTCGGGTTCCACTACTTCTACCCGGCCTCGATCATGCCGCTGATCGAGATCGTCGAGGGCGAGGACACCTCGGCCGAAACGGTCACGGCGGCCGTCGTGTTCGCGCAGGCGATCCGCAAGCAGCCGATCACGTGCGCCGAGGTACCGGGCTTCGTGGTCAACCGGATCCTCAACTCGGGGATCGCCGAGATCTGGCGCGAGCAGGAGGAGAAGGGTCTTTCGATCAAGAAGATCGACGAGGGCGTCGGCGCGGCGGGGGTCACCCCGGTCGGTCCGTACTACCTCGTCAACCTGCTCGGCCTCGACACGGTCCTGCACGTCGCCGAGCACCTCGTCTCCTCCTACGGCGAGGAACGCTTCTACGTGCCGAAGGGCATGCAGAAGCTCGTGGCCGACGGCAAACTCGGCGCCAAGACCGGCGGCGACGGCTTCTACGACCCCGCCGGCGAGCCCAACATCTCAGGCGACGGCGATCCCGACGTGGCCGAGCTCGTCGAGCTGCTCTCCCTGAAGACGCTGCTGGAGGCCTGCCTGGTGCTCGAGGAGCGCGTGGCGACGACCCGCGACATCGACTTCGGGATGATGGCCGGCGCCGGGCTGGACCCGCGGCGGGGGCTGATGCCGCCGTTCATGAAGGCCGACGCCGAAGGGCTCGACGCGATCCTCGAGCGCATGGAGAACGCGGCCGAGCACCACGGCGAGCGCTTCGCGCCGCCGACGATCCTGCGCCGCCTCGTCGCCCAGGGCCGGCTCGGCGTCAAGACCGGCCAGGGCTTCTACCCCTACCCGCAGCCCGACGCCGAGCAGCCCGCCGAGGTGATCAAGCTCGAGTCGCGCGGCGACGGCGTCACGATCGCCTGGCTCGCGAACGGGCCGATGAACTCGATCTCCCCGCAGGTCGTCGAGGACCTCGCCAAGGTGTGGGCGACCGTCAAGGAGAACGGCACGCACGCGCTCGTCTTCGCCTCCACGAACCCGATGCTGTTCAGCGCCGGCGCCGACATCAAGGCGTTCACGACCATGGACGAGGCGGCGGGCCGCACGCTGCTCGACGACACGCACGGGCTGCTGCGCGAAATGGAGCGCTCGGGGATCGTCACGATCGCCGCCGTCAACGGCCTGGCCTTCGGCGGCGGCAACGAGCTCGCGATGGCCTGCGACGTGCGCATCGCGGCGCGCTCGGCGCTCTTCGGCCAGCCCGAGATCAAGCTCGGCATCATCCCCGGCTTCGGCGGCACCCAGCGGCTGCCGCGGCTCGTGGGGACGAACAAGGCGCTCGAGATGAACCTCGTCGGCGACCCGATCCTCGCCGAGGAAGCGTTCGAGCTCGGCCTCGTCAACCGTGTCGTCGAGGACCACGAACTGCTCGACACCGCGCTGATGTGGGCGCACCGGCTCGCCGGCCAGGCGCCGCTGGCGGTCGCCGAGATCAAGTCGGTCTCCGGCAACGGCGACCTCGACGCCGGCATCGCGGCCGAGAAGGAAGGCTTTGCGGCCGCCTTCGCCTCCGAGGACGCGAAGGAGGGCATCTCCGCGTTCCTCGGCAAACGCGCGCCGCAGTTCAAAGGCAGCTGAGCGTGGCCGCGCCGTCGCAGACCGGCACCTCCGCCGAGATCGCGCGCCTCGCCGAGCTGATCGGCGAGGCCGGCTCGGTCGTGGCGCTCACCGGCGCCGGCATCTCCGTCCCGTCGGGGATCCCGGACTTCCGCTCTGCCGGCACCGGGCTGTGGGAGCGGGTGGACCCGATGGAGGTCGCGCACATCGACGCGTTCCGCTCGGACCCGGTGCGCTTCTGGAGCTTCTACGGCGAGCGCTTCGCGACGCTCGATGCGAAGCAGCCGAATGCCGCGCACGAGGCGCTCGCCGCGCTCGAGCGCGCCGGGCGGCTCGACGCCGTCATCACCCAGAACGTCGACATGCTGCACCGCCGCGCGGGGACCGTGGAGCTGGTCGAGGTGCACGGCTCGATCGCGAGCTGCTCCTGCCTGTCCTGCCCCGGCGCCGTGCCGGTCGAGGAGGCTCGCGAGCGGATCGCGGCCGCGCCCGGACGGCGTGCCGCGCTGCGAGTCCTGCCGCGAGCCACTGAAGCCGGACGTGGTGCTGTTCGGCGAGCTGCTCGACGCGGGCGCGCTCGAACGCGCGCGCGAGCTGTGCGAGGGCGCGGACGTGCTGCTCTGCATCGGCTCCTCGCTGGAGGTGCACCCCGTCGCCTCGCTGCCGCTGCTGACCGACGCCGCCGGCGGGGCGGTGGCGATCCTGACGCAGGGCCCCACGCCGCTCGACTCGCTGGCCGCCGTGCGGCTGCACGGCGACGTCGTCGCGGAGCTCTCCGCGCTGCTCGGCGCGTTAGGCGTCTGACTCACGACGCGCGGCTCGCGGTCGTTATGTTCGGGACATGCTGAGCGCCCCGGACGTCCGCTACACCCAGGCGCCGGACGGCACGAACATCGCCTACACGACCTTCGGCGAAGGCCCGCTGGACCTCCTCTGCATCCCGGGCTTCGTCTCGCACCTGGAACTGATGTTCGAGATGCCCGGCGCGGAGGCCTATCTGGGGAGGATGGCGTCCTTCAGCCGCGTGGTGCTCTACGACAAGCGCGGCCAGGGACTGTCCGACCGGCCGTCCTCGCCGCCCACGCTCGAGGAGTCGATGGAGGACGCCCGCGCGGTGCTCGACGCGGCCGGCGTGGAGAGAGCGGCCGTCTACGGCATCTCCGAGGGCGGGCCGATGAGCACCCTGCTCGCGGCCAGCTACCCCGAGCGCGTTTCCGCGCTCGTGCTGTACGGAACCTGGCCGCGGCTGATGCGCGCGGACGACTACCCGCAGGGCGTGCCGCGGGAGGCCTTCGACATGTTCGTCGAGATGGCGGTGCAGGACTGGGGAGGGCCTGTCGCCCTGCAGCTGTGGGCGCCGGGCCTCGCCGGTGACGAGCAGGCCGAGCGGTGGTGGACGAGGTTGCTGCGCAGCGGCAGCGGCCCGGCCGGCGCCGCGGCGCTGCTGCGCCTCTACACCGAGATCGACGTGCGCGCGGTGCTTCCGACGATCACCGCGCCGACGCTCGTCCTGCATCGGACCGACGACCGGCTGATGCCGCTCGCGGCCGGCCGCGCGGTCGCCGAAGGCATCCCCGGCGCGCGGCTGGTCGAGCTGGAGGGCGAAGACCACCTGCCGATCGTGCATCCGGAGCAGGTCCTCGACGAGGTCGAGGAGTTCCTGACGGGCCAGCGCACCGAGCGCGAGCCCGACCGCATGCTCGCGACGGTCATGTTCACCGACATCGTCGACTCCACGAGCCGGGCCGTGCAGCTCGGCGACCGCCGCTGGCGCGACCTCGTCGAGCGCCACGACGACGTGGTGCGCGAGGTCATCGCCAGCCATCGCGGGCGCGAGATCAAGACCATGGGGGACGGCTTCCTGGCCACCTTCGACGGCCCCGCGCGCGCCATCCGCGCCGCGATGTCCGCGCGCGACGCCGTCCGCGCGCTCGACCTCGAGATCCGCGCCGGCCTGCACACCGGCGAGGTCGAGGTGATGAGCGACGACATCGGCGGCATCGCCGTCAACATCGGCGCGCGCGTCGGCGCTCTGGCCGGCCCGGGCGAGGTGCTCGTCTCGCGCACCGTCACCGACCTCGTCGCCGGCTCCGGGCTCGAGTTCGAGCAGCGCGGCGCGCACGCGCTCAAGGGCGTGCCCGGCGAGTGGGAGCTGTTCGCGGCCTGTGGCTCGGCCTAGGCCGGCTTGCGCGCGACCGTCACGAGGTACGAGGCCGGTGCGCGGAAGCTGCCGTCGGAGGCTTCGTTGAACTCCTCGTAGAGGTCGAGCACGTCGCGGCGCAGCTCGTCGTAGCGGCCCTGCTGTTCCAGCGCCGCCTTCGCCATCACCGACGGACCCAGGATCGTCTCGTCGCGCTGCACCCACGCCTCGACCGACTCGCCCTCGAAGGTGATCGTCTTCAGCTCGAAGGACAGCTCGGCCCCGGAGTCCGCGAACAGTGAGCGCACGTGGCTCTCCTCGCCCCACATCACCGGCGGCACGAAGCCCTCGGGCGGCGCCGGCATGTACGGGGCGGAGGCGCGGAACATGCGCCCGACCATCCCCTCGGGCGTCCAGGCGGCGACCACGATCTCCCCGCCGGGGCGCGTAACCCGCAGGAGCTCCGCGACTGCGACGGGCTGGCGCGGCGCGAACATCACCCCGAAGCAGCTCGTCACGCGGTCGAAGGACTCGTCAGCGAAGGGGAGCGCCTCGGCGTCGCCCTCGACCAGCTCGATCGCGACGCCCGCCGCGGCGGCGCGGGCGCGCTGCTCTTCGAGCAGCTTCGGAGTCAGGTCCAGGCCGGTGACCGCCGCGCCGGCGCGTGCCGCGGGGACCGAGACGTTGCCGGTGCCGGTCGCGACGTCGAGCAGCGTGATGCCGGGTCCCGCGCCCGCGCGCTGGGCGATGTACTCGCCCACGGGCACGATCCGCTGCGCCACCTCGGCGTAGTCGCCCGCGGTCCAGATCGCCTTCTGGCCTTCCTTGAAGCCGGCCACGTCGATGCTCATTGCTGCCCCCCGTCTAGTCGTCGTTTACGCCCACGGTCACACGCTCTGCGAGATCCCGGTCCGGATCGATGTCCCAGCGCGCGGCGACCGCCGCCAGCCGGTCGTCCAGCTCCCAGCGGTCGGCCCGCGGGGCGCCCTGGTAGGCGGTGTTGCCGCCCTTCAAGGCCATCGACCCCGTGTTGTCGCCGATCTTCCGCAGCTCCTCGACCTCCCCGGGCGCGAGCGTCTCGAGCAGCTCGGCGAGGTCGGCCAGCTCCGCGCGCTTGTCCTCGACCGGCCGGGCTTCCGAGCCGCTCTCCTGGATCAGCGTGGGCGTCACGCAGCGAACGGCGGGCTGAGCGAGGTTCCACAGGCAGGCGAGCTGCAGCATCGTCAGCCCGTGCCGCTCCGCGTATGGACGCATCGCCTCGAGCTTCTCGCCGCCCGCGCGCACCCAGCCCTCGGGTCTGAAGCGGCGGTGGTCGCGCTCGGCGAAAGCGTGGCCGGGGCGCACGTCGTCGTGGAAGAGACCGCCGTAATCGACCACGCGCGTGATCACGCCCACGCCCGCCGCCTGCGCCGCGGCGAGCGCCAGCTCGCCGGGCCACGGCTCCATCGGGCTGAGGATGATCATCGCCCAGTCGATCTCCCCGCCGAAGCGCTCCAGGCAGTCGATCAGGTCGAGCGTGAAGCCGTTGGCGGGTCCCGGCGCGACGCCCAGCGCCCGCGTCAGCCCGGCCTCGCGCACCGCGCGCATGCCCTCCCAGACGGCCTCGCTGCGGTAACCGGTGCGGTCGGGGTTGTGGAGCATCAGCACGTCGAAGCGATCTACGCCGCAGCGTTCGAGGCTGCGCTCGGCGGCCATGCGGATGTACGCCGCGTAGCCGTCCTCGCCGCGCAGCGAGGGGTCCGTGAAGCGCGGGAAGCCCTTCGCGCCCTCGCGCTCGCCCTCGTAGAAGTCGTGGCCGATCGCGCCGACGAGGCAGTAGCGCTCGCGCGGCACGCCCGCGAGCGCGCGGCCGAGGAGGCTGTCGGCCTCGCCCGCGCCGTAGGCGTCGGCGGTGATCACCGTGTCGATGCCGTCGCCGGGGCGCAGCAGCGCGGTCAGGCGTTCGTCGGAGAGCGGCTCGCCGAAGTGCATGAAGCGCCCGCCGCTCCACGTGCCGATCGCCGTTCTCGTCGGATCCATGTTCTCCCGCAGCCTAGACCCCGGTGGCGGTCCGCGCCCGCAGCGCCGCCTCCAGGCGCCCGAGCGCGTGCTCGAGCAGCTCTTCGTCCAGAGCGGGTTCCTCGAGTCCGTCCTCGGCGCCCGCAGCGGCGCGCGCGGCCGCCCCGGCGAGAGCCTCCGAGGCCTGCGCGGCCACGCGCTCGCGCAGCTGCTCGAGCTCTGAGACGCGCAGCGCAAGGTCCTGGCGTTCCTCGGCGCCCAGCTCCACCACCGCCGCGCTCAGCGCGCGCTCCAGCCCCACCGCGGCGTGGGCCAGGCGTCCCTGGTCGAGATCCAGGCGCGCACGCAGCGTCAGCTCCTCGCAGAGCAGCCCCGTGCTGCGGCCGCCGAGCAGCGCCGCGAGGCGCTCCTGCGGGCGCAGCGCCCAGCTGCGATCGCGCCGGCGCGAGCCGCGCCGGCGCGGGCGCGTGCCGAGCTCGCGCGCGTGCAGCCACTGCCCGTAGGCGACCTGCTCGCCCTCGCCCCAGCCCGCGCGCGTGATCAGCGACTGGGGGGCGGACACCTCGCGCACGTACGCGTCCGCGGCGGCGATGCGGTGCATCTGCACGACGCGGTTGACGATCGCCACCGCATCGGCGACGTCGCGCTCGCGGTCGAGCTCCTCGAGCCAGGCCCGCGCCTGCCCCTCTGCCGAGAGCGGCACCGGGTCGATCACGCTCACGCGCGTGGTGGGGGTCTGGGCGGGGGCCGGTTCGGGAGCGGCTTCGCGCTCGCGCCTCGCGCGACGCTCCTGGCGGCGCGGGAACAGCCAGCCGCCGCTCTGCTCGCCGCCGATGCCCGTGGCCGCGTGCCCGCCCACGAGCGTCTCGATCACGACGACGCGCTCGGGCTCCCCGTCGCTCGCGCGCCGCAGCAGGTAGCGGCCGTCCGCCGGCCCGAGCGCCCACGGGAACTCGAACTGGATGAACACGAAGAGCTGCTCGGGCATGCTGCGTATCCTTACCTCGACGGCTGAAGGCCGGCAAGCAAAGCCGACGGCTGGTGTTCCAGCCATATAGAGGAGTCGCGCATGTCCGATGCAGGCAACGTCGCCAAGGGCCTCCGCGAGCGGCTCGGCGGGAACGCCGAGGACCGGCTCGGAAGAGCGCTCTCGGAACTGTTCGAGAACCCGCTCCTGACCGGCGCGATCGGCCGCGCCTTCGACGCGCGGGAGAAGGCCGCGCAGGCACAGGAGGTGGCGATGGGGGCGCTGAACATCCCCTCGGCGGCCGACATCGAACGGCTGACGCGACGCCTGCGCGCCGTCTCGCACCGCCTCGAGGGGATCGAGGACGGCGTCGACCGGCTCGACCGCGCGCTCATGCCGAGCGGGGTCGAGGCGCGCCTGGCGGCGATCGAATCGCAGCTGGAGCTCGTGTCCGAGAAGCTCGACCGCGCGCTGCGCAACGACGGTGGCGGCTCACGCGCCGGTGCCCGCACCGCACACACCGACAAACAGGTGGGGGCGGCGCGTGCCGCGAAAGCCGGCCGCACCGGGCGCAAGACGACGCGCTCGACGAAAGCCGCCAAAGGCTCGCGCACAGGGCGCGCCGCGCCCGGCAAAGCCTGATCTCACGACAGGGCCGCGATCGCCGCCGCGCCCATGCGCTCGGCCGCGGCGAGGAGGTCGTGGTCGGAGATGCGGGTGCGCCCGCCCTGCTCGTCGAAGGTGTCGGAGACGGCCAGCAGGCAGCCGACCGGGACGGCTTCGAGGAGTCCGAGCGCGAACAGCGTCGCGGCCTCCATCTCCACCGCGAGCGCGCTGGCGCCCGCCCCCATCGGACCGCGCTCGTAGAACAGGTCCACGCTCACGACGGCGCCGGCGCGCGCCGCCGGCGCCGCGTCGTGGAGCGCTCGCGTCAGCTCCTCGTCGGCCGCGACCCGTCCGTCCGCGCCGAGCGCGCGTGAGGTGCCGTCGGCGCTGATCGCCTCGGTCGCGAGGACGAGCTCGCCGAGGCGCAGCGAGGGGTCGAGCGCGCCGCAGGTGCCGACGCGGATCGCGCGCCGCGCGCCCAGGGCGATCAGCTCGGTCAGGACGATCGCCGCGGAGGGGCCGCCCATGCCGGTGGCCTGGATCGTCACCGGCTCGCCGTCCGGCGCGGCCCCGGTGTACCCCCAGAGCCCGCGGTGGTGGTTGAACATGCGCGGCTCGACCAGCAGCGCCTGGGCGAGGGCGAGCGCCCGGCCCGGGTCGCCCGGCAGCAGCACGCGCTCGGCGAGGGGCGCCGTCGGATGCAGATGGGGGTGCGTGGGCAGCTCGGGCTCCGGCACGGCCGGCGAGCATAGACTCAGGCGCATGCTGGCGACCGCCCCCCCGCGCGATGGCTGACCCGGGGCCGGAGCCGTCGCCGCAGCCGGCCGAGCCGACGCTCACGCAGGTCGCCGCCCGCGTGGGCGTCTCGCCCGGCACCGTGCGGCGCTGGGTCGCGAAGGGGCTCGTGCCCGGCTTCGACGGGCATTGGACCCCCTCGGCGGTCGCCTACGTGCGTGTCGTCGCCCGGCTCCGCGCTCGCGGGCACTCGCTGGAGCGGATCAAGCGCGCGAGCGACGAGGGCCAGCTCGCGATCGGGCCGATCGAGGACCTGCTCAGCTCCTCGGGCGGGAGCCACTCGCTGCGGACGGTCGCCCGTGAGAGCGGCCTGCCGCCCGGCCTGATCCGCCAGATCTACTCGGCCATGGGACTCGGAGTGGCGCCGCCCGACGGCTACTCCGACCTCGACCTCGAGATGATGCGCTACGCGGCCGCCGTGCTCTCGGCGGGCTTTCCCCTGCCGGCCTACCTGCAGCTGCTGCGCGTCTACGGGCAGGTGATGGCTCAGATCGCCGACGCCGAGGTGCGGCTGATGCACCTCTACGTCCACAAGCCGCTGATGCGCGCCGGCGTGCCGAACGTGGAGATCGCCGAGGAGATGGAGGCGATGACGCGGGAAGTGCTGCCGCTCGCGGCGCCGTTCATCTCCTACCTGCACGAGCGCCTGCTCTCGCATTTCGTCGAGCAGGACATGATCGGCCACGTCGAGGCCGAGCTCGGGGAGGAAGAGCTGGAGGAGGGTCGGCTGCGGGTGGCGATCGCGTTCGCCGACCTCGCCGGCTACGCGCGCTTGACCGTGGAGCAGGGCGACGAGGTCGCCGTCGGCGCCGTCGAGCGCTTCCTCGCTGCGGTCGGGCAGAGCCTGCCCGCCGACGCGCGCGTGATCAAGACGCTCGGCGACGAGGTGATGGTGGTCGGGTCCGACGCCGCCGCGCTCGCGGCCTGGGCGGTCGCGTTGCAGGAGGCGGTCGAGGAGGGCCAGCCGGCGCCGCGCATCGGCGTCCACTACGGGGAGGCGCTCTACCGCGACGGCGACTACTTCGGGCGCGAGGTCAACCAGGCAGCGCGCGTGGTGGCGCGCGCCGGCGGCGGCGAGGTGCTCGTGACGCGGCCGGTGGTCGAGCTGGCCGACGGCGTCGACGGCCTTCAGTTCAGGCTGATCGGGGAGGTGCGCCTGAAGGGCTTCTCCGAGCCGACCGAGCTGTTCACCGCCTTCGCGCGCGAGGAGTAGGCGATGGGCGGGGTCGAGGAGCTGCGCGAGGCGGTCCGCGCGACGGGGCTGTTCGCCCGCGACCGGCCGCTGCTCGCGATGATCTCGGGCGGGCGCGACTCGACCTGCCTGCTCGACGTCGCGGTCGCCCTGCTCGGCGCGGATGCCGTGTTCGCACTGCACGTCAACTACGCGCTGCGTCCCGAGGCCGGCGCGGAGGAGGAGCGCTGCCGGGAGCTGTGCGCCGCGCTCGGCGTCGAGCTCGAGGTCGTGCGCCCGGACGGCGCCGCCGCGCGCGCCGGGCTCGCCGCCGCCTCAGGGCAGAACGAGGGCGGCGGCAACCTGCAGGCGTGGGCGCGCGAGCTCCGCTACGGCGCCGCCGAGCAGCTCGCGGCCGAACGCGACGCGCTGATCGCGACCGGCCACACCGCCTCCGACCAGGTCGAGACGATCCTCTACCGCCTGGCGGCCTCCCCCGGGCGCCGCGCGCTGCTGGGCATGCCTGCGGAGGAGGGCCGGCTCGTGCGCCCGCTGCTGGGCATCACGCGCGAGCAGACGGGCGCGTACTGCGCGGCGCGCGGGCTCGCGTGGACCGACGACGCGAGCAACGAGGATCCGCGCTTCGCCCGCGCGCGGGTGCGCCACGGGCTCGTGCCGGCGCTGCGCGCCGTCCACCCGGCCGCCGAGTCCAACGTGCTGCGCACCGCGTTGCTGCTGCGCGAGGAGACCGAGCTGCTCGAAGGGCTCGTGGACGCCGAGCTGGCCGGTCGCGGTGCGGTCGAGCTGGCGCGGCTGAAGGAGATGCCCCCGGCGCTTGCGCGGCTCGTGGTCGTGCGGCTGGCCGAGCAGGCGACGGGAGGCTTCGTGCCGCAGGCCGGCGAGCGCGTGGGGGAGCTGCTCGAGCTGGGGCGGCGCGGCGGCCGCGCCGAGCTGCACGTGGGCGGGCGCGCGGGCGCGGTGATCGAGGACGGGGTGGTGCGGATGGTCAGGCTGCCGCCGCGGGCCGAGCGCCGCCCGGCCGACCTCTAGACTCCCTGCCGTGGCGAGTACCGCGCACGCGTCGGACGAGCCGGGGCTGGGCGACGTGCTCGTGACGGCCGAGGAGCTGCAGCGCCGGGTGGCCGAGCTCGGGCGCGAGATCAGCGCCGACTACGGCGCGGAGTCGCGGCGGCCGCTGCTGCTGGTGGGGGTGCTGAAGGGCGCCGTCTTCTTCCTGAGCGACCTGATGCGCTTACATCGACGTGCCGGTCGAGGTCGACTTCATGGCCGTCGCCTCCTACGGCTCGGCGACCGACTCCTCGGGCGTCGTGCGGATCCTCAAGGACCTCGACGCGGCGATCGAAGGCCGCGACGTGCTGATCGTCGAGGACATCGTCGACTCGGGGCTGACGCTGCAGTACCTGATGCGCAACCTCGGCTCGCGCAACCCGCGCAGCCTCGAGGTGTGCGCGCTGCTGACCAAGCCCGAGCGGCGCAAGGTCGACCTGCCGACCCGCTACGTCGGCTTCGAGATCCCGGATCGCTTCGTGGTCGGCTACGGCCTCGACTACGCCGAGCGCCACCGCAACCTGCCGTTCGTCGCCGTCCTCGAGGACTAGCGCCGGGGCGTGGGCGCCACCGGCTCAGAGCCCGTCACGGCGGGCCAAAACCGGCGGGCGGGCCGGGGCGCCATGGTAGGCTAGGGGACTGGTGTCCACGACTTCTGACGGCGCCAGCAGACTCAGGACCAGAACATGAGCCGTTTCTTCAAGAGCGCCGCCTTCCCGATCCTGATCGTCGTGGTGCTCGCGTTCCTGGCCGTCAAACTGGTCAACAACAACACGCAGAACCACCGCAAACACAGCTACCAGCTGCTGGTCGCCTCCGAGCTGCCGAAAGGCGAAGTCGAATCCGTCGAGTTCAAGAACAAGAACAAGGCGCTCGAAGTCAAGCTCAAGAACAAGGAACAGTACGAAGTCGGCTACATCGAGCAGGCCGCTCCCGAACTGATCAAGGAACTCAAACAGGCCAACGTCGCCTACAACATCGAATCGGAAAAGAGCAGCGCGCTGCTGGGGCTGCTCATGTACATCATCCCGTTCGTCCTGTTCTTCGGCTTCTGGATCTTCCTCATGAACCAGGTCCAGGGCGGCGGCTCGAAAGTGATGTCGTTCGGCAAGTCGCGCGCCAAGCGCATGTCGGCGGATTCGCCGAAGATCACCTTCCGCGACGTGGCCGGCGTGGACGAGGCGGTCGAGGAGCTCCACGAGATCAAGGAATTCCTCGAGAACCCCAAGAAGTTCCAGGCGCTCGGCGCCCGCATCCCGACCGGCGTGCTGCTCTACGGACCGCCGGGCACCGGCAAGACGCTGCTCGCGCGCGCCGTCGCGGGCGAGGCGGGCGTCCCCTTCTTCTCGATCTCGGGCTCTGACTTCGTCGAGATGTTCGTCGGCGTCGGCGCCTCGCGCGTGCGCGACCTGTTCGAGCAGGCCAAGCAGAACAGCCCCTGCATCATCTTCATGGACGAGATCGACGCCGTCGGGCGCCACCGCGGCGCGGGTCTCGGCGGCGGCCACGACGAGCGCGAGCAGACGCTGAACCAGCTGCTCGTCGAGATGGACGGCTTCGAGGCCAAGGACAACATCATCATGATCGCGGCCACCAACCGGCCCGACATCCTCGACCCGGCGCTGCTGCGCCCCGGGCGCTTCGACCGCCAGATCGCCGTCGACCGCCCCGACCGCAAGGGCCGCGCGAAGATCCTCGAGGTCCACACCCGCGGCAAGCCGCTCGCGAAGGTGATCGACATCGACGCGCTCGCCGGCCAGACGCCCGGGTTCACCGGCGCGGACCTCTCGAACCTGATCAACGAGGCGGCGCTGCTGTCGGCCCGCACCGGCAAGCGCGAGATCGGCCAGGACGAGCTCGAGGAGGGGATCATGCGCGTGATCGCCGGCCCCGAGAAGAAGACGCGCGTGATGAGCGAGAAAGAGCGCCTCGTCACCGCCTACCACGAGATGGGCCACGCGATCGTCGGCCACTACCTCGAGCACTCCGACCCGGTCCACAAGATCTCCGTGATCTCGCGCGGCCAGGCGCTCGGCTACACGATCTCGATGCCGCAGGAGGACCGCTTCCTGACCACGCGCGCCGAGCTCGAGGACACGATGGCGATGACGCTCGGCGGCCGCGCCGCCGAGGAGCTGATCTTCGGCGAGATCACCACCGGCGCCTCCAACGACATCGAGAAGGTCACCCAGACCGCCAAGCAGATGGTGATGCGCTTCGGGATGAGCGACAAGCTCGGCCCCCGCGTGTACGGCCACGACCACGGCCAGCCCTTCCTGGGCCGCGAGTTCAACACCGAGCCCGACTACTCCGACGAGATCGCGCGCGAGATCGACGACGAGGTGCGGCGCATCATCGAATCCGCCCACCAGCGCGCCCGCGGCATCCTCACCGAGCACCAGGCCAACCTCACCAAGATCTCCGAGATCCTCGTCCGCCGCGAGACGATCGAGAAGGAGGAGTTCCTCGCGCTGCTCGACGGCAAGAGCGAGGAGGAGGTCTTCGGGCTCGCCGACGGCGCGAAGCCCGAGCTGCCGGCGCCGCCGATACAGCCCGCCCCTCCCGAGCGCGAAGCGCGCCGCGCACGATCCCGCGCCCCGGCCTTGCCGGCGGCACGGCCGAGATGCGCGGCGACGACGGCCCCGGCGGGCCGAAGCTCTCCTGAGCCGCGCGCGGCGCTCCGGGCGTCAGCCGTCCAGGCGCCGCCGGTACTCGACGGTCGGCAGGACGACGTGCGAGGGATCGTGGACGCGCCGACAGGATGCCCGCTAGGTTCCGCCCGTGGCCCCTGCCTACCGGCTGATGGGGGTCGTCAACGTGACGCCCGACTCGTTCTCCGACGGCGGGCGCTTCCTGGACGCCGCGGCCGCGGTCGCGCACGGCCGCGAGCTGACCGCCGCAGGGCGCGGACATCCTCGACGTCGGCGGCGAGTCCACGCGGCCCGGCGCCGCGCCGGTCGCGGCGGCGGAGGAGATCGCGCGCGTCGAGCCCGTCGTCGCCGGGCTGCTCGGCGCAGGCGCGCAGCTCTCGATCGACACGTCGAAGGCGGCCGTCGCCGCGGTCGCGCTCGACGCGGGCGCCACGCTCGTCAACGACGTGACGGCGCTGCGCGGCGACCCGGAGATGGCGGCGCTGATCGCCGCACGCCGCGTCGACTGCTGCCTGATGCACATGCTCGGCGAGCCGCGCACGATGCAGTCGCGAACCGCGCTATGACGACGTCGTCTCGGAGGTCAAGTCGTTCCTGGAGGAGCGGTTGGCGTTCGCCGTCCGGGAGGGGATCGCCGAGGAGCGCATCCTTCTCGACCCCGGGATCGGGTTCGGCAAGACCGCCGCGCACAACCTCGAGCTGCTGCGCCGCCTCAGCGAGCTCGTGGCGATCGGCCGTCCCCTGGTCATCGGCACCTCGCGCAAGACCTTCCTCGGCCGCATCGCCGCGGCCGCGATTGGAGGCCCGCCCGCCCGCGAGCTCGAGGACGTCGTGCCGGCGCCGCCGGCCGAGCGCCTCCCGGGCACGATCGCCACGAACGTGATGGCCTTCGAGCGCGGCGCCCGTGTCTTCCGCGTCCACGACGTCGCCCCCGTCCGCGATGCGCTGGCGGTGGCGGCTGCTACTTTGGGCGGGCGATGGTCCCAGAGCCCGGAGACGACGACTCCGACGAGCTAGACGACGAGTCCGAGGAGCTCGAGGAGGACGGCGAGCAGGGCGCGGAGTCGGTCACCGTCGAGATCACAGGGCTCTCGCTCTACACGCACCACGGCGTCAGCGAGGCCGAGCGCGAGGTCGGCCAGCGGCTCGTGCTCGATCTGCGCCTCGACGTCGGGGAGACGGACGCGACCGTCACCGACTCGATCGAGGACACCGTCGACTACGCCGAGGTCTGCCAGCTCGTCGCGCTGATCGCCCAGCAGCGCTCGCACCGGACGCTCGAGCGCCTCTGCGCGACGATCGCCGAGAGGCTGCTCGCCGACTACGAGCTCGAGGGGGTGTGGGTGAAGGCGTCGAAGCCCGAGCCGCCGATCGCTCTCAGCGTCGAGGAGGTCTCGGTCGAGGTGTGGCGCGAAGCGGACGGGTAGGCTCTCCTCGATGAACGCGGCGAGCGCCTTCCGGGCAGCGGTCGAGAGCGAGGACATCGAGGGCGCGCGTGCGCTGCTCGCCGAGGACATCGTCTTCCACAGCCCCGCGACGTTCCATCCGTTCATCGGCAGCGACACCGTCGGGCGGCTGCTCGAGATCGTCTCGCAGACCTTCGAGGACTTCCGCTACACCGACGAGCTCGAAGCCGCTGACGGCGTGCACGCGCTCATCTTCAGGGCCGCGATCGACGGGCGCGAGATCGAGGGCATCGACCTTCTGCGCCTCGACGAGGACGGACTGATCGCGGACTTCACCGTGATGCTGCGCCCGATCTCCGGCCTCTTGCCCTTCGCGCAGGCGATGGGCGAGAAGGTCCAGGCCGCGGGCCTGCAGACGACGCACGCGTGAGCGCACGCCGCGGGCTGCTCGGCCTCGGCTCCAACGTCGGTGATCGCCGCGCGCACCTGCAGGCCGCCGTCGACGCGCTGCCGGGTGCCGGCGTGGCGGTGCTCGCGAGCTCCTCGACCTACGACACCGACCCGGTCGGGGAGGTGCTCGACCAGCCGAGCTTCCTGAACGCGTGCCTGCTCGTCGAGACCTCGCTCGCGCCGCTGGAGCTGCTCGACGCCGTCAAGGAGCTCGAGGCACGCCTCGGCCGCGAGGAGGGCGGCGTCCGCCACGGCCCGCGCGCGATCGACATCGACGTGCTGCTGCTCGGCGAGCTGGAGCTCGGAGACGAGCGCATGACGCTCCCGCACGAGCAGCTGCTCAGCCGGCGCTTCGTGCTGATCCCGGCGCTCGAGCTCGACATGGCCCTTCGCGCCCCGGACGGCACGCCGCTGGCCGGCGCGCTCGCCGGCCTCGATGTGACGGAGGGCGTGCGCTGGGCAGGGCCACCCCTGGCCTGCCCAGCGCCGCGCCCCTAGCGTGCGAGGCGCCGGCTGGAGGAACCGGACCTCAGTGGACGATGATCTTGCCGCGCATCCCTTCGGCTTCGTGGATGGTGCAGCGGTAGTTGAAGGTGCCCTTGCCGAGGAAGCGCACCGTGTAGGCGCCGTGACCCATCGTGTGGGAGCGGAAGCCGCGGAAGGTGACGTTGTGTCTTTCGCCGCCGTCACGCCACTCCCACGTCACCGTTTCGCCGTGGTTGATCGTGAGCGTCGAGGGGTGGTAGCGCACTTCTTTGAGGATCACGATGTGCGTGCCCGAGGCGTGCGCACCGCCGCCGAGCGCCACCGCCGGCACCACCGCCGCGGCTGCCAGCGCCATCGCCGCGACCGTCGTGGCGATCGTTCGTCTCGTTCTCATCGCGCGCTCCTTTTCTCTCTCTTCACGGCGCCCTCACAGGAGAGGATCCCCCGCGGGCCCGAACCTTCCCGGCCGTGGCCGGTCAATCTCCGACGTCGTCCCAGCTCGCGAGCGTGAGCAGCTTGGCGGGCGAGACGCCCTGGCCGGCGACCACGCACAGGTGGCCGTCGCGCTGCCAGGTCACGACCTGTGTGTTGCCCACCGAGCTCAGGTGGTAGGCGGTGCCGTCGTGGCGGCGCACCTCGCCCGGAGGCATGTTCGGCGCGGGCCGTCCGTACACGATCGCGTAGCCGACGCGGTGCCCGTGACCGTCGCTGTAGAACACCGTCCGCACGTGGCGCCCGCCCGCGACGTCCTCGCGCGCGCCCGAGGAGCGCCAATGGAAGCGGTCCTGCCAGTAGGGGAAGGCCACGCCTTCGACTTCGGCGTTCAACGTGCCGCGCCTGCTGTGGTCCTCGCTCGGCGCCGGCAGCGTCGCCGGGCGCAGCGTCAGCGCCGCAGCTTCGCCGAGGCTGAGGCCGGCGCTGCCCGGCCCGCCGAGGGCGAGCGCGACCGCGGCGCCCGCCGCCGCGCCCGCGGCGGCCAGCGCGCCCAATCGCAGGCGCATGCCGCTGAGCGCGCCGCGCACCGTCGTGTGGTCGCGCCGGCGCTCGGCCACCATCGAGGAGACGCTCTCGTGCAGGCTCTCGGGCGCGCGCGCGTCCACCGAGCGCAGCAGCTCGACGAGCTCCTCCTCGTTGTGCGGGGGGTTCCTGGGCTTCTCAGTCATGGGCTCTCACCACCAGAGAGGACTCCTCCGGTCTGCTTTCCTTCCCGGCCGGCGGGCTCGGGCTCGACGGCGAGCTTCTTGGCGATCTGCTTGCGGGCTCGGAACAGGCGCGTCGTCAGCGTCGCCTCGCGCACCTTCAGCGCTCGCGACGCTTCACGATAGGACAGACCGAGCACGTCCACCGCCACCAGCGCGAGCCTGAAGTCCTCGGGCAGCTCTGCGACCGTCTCGTAGAGCTCCTGGACCTCGAGTGCCTGCTCGGGTCGCGCCGTGGGTCGCGGGTCGGCCGCGACGACGTCTTCGAGCGCGGCGACGGTCTGCGGCCGGCGCGAGGCTGTGCGCAGGCTCGTCAGGAACGTGTTGCGAAGCACGCGCATCAGGTAGTAGGCGTCGTCGTCGCCGTGGAGGACGCGGGGACGGGAGAGCACGCGCGCGAACGTCTCCTGCACGAGGTCCTCGGCGTCCTCGCGCGAGCCGCACAGCGCCCAGGCCGCGCGATAGAGGCGGTCGACGTGCTGGGGGAGCGACTGAGGGTCGAGTGTGCGCATACGCGTTTCGCGGCCGCGCGCGCGCACGCGCGGCCGAGCCCCTTCCCCGCCGACGATAGCGCCGTCGCATGCGGCGCGCGCACAATCGCTGGCGCGGGAAGGATCGCGAGCGGCGGGAGTCCTCGGGCATGGTGGAGAACACGCGCCCGGAGCGAGGCAGGATCGGATCGGCGGCCCGTCTGGCCGTCGCCGCGGCGCTCGCCACCGTGCTGATCGTGCTGCCCGCGCGCGCGACCTCCGAAAGCGCGCCGACGATCGAAACCGAAGACCCCGCCCATCACTGGAAGCCGCCGGCGGCCACGATCGAGCCGGGCGGCACCGTCGTCTTCAAGAACGCCAGCTCGACGACTCCGCACGGGGTCCACTGGATCAGCGGCCCCTCGACGCCGAGCTGCGAACCCTCGGTGCCGGTCGGCACGACGCCCGTGCAATCCGGGAAGGAATGGAGCGGCTCCTGCAAATTCGACGCCGCCGGGACCTACACGTTCTACTGCACCGTGCACGGCGCGGCGATGAGCGGGTCGATCACCGTCGCCGCTCCGGGCGCGCCGCTCGGCGAACCGCCGCCCCCGCCGCCGGCGACCACGACCTCACAGCCGCCGCCGGCCGCCCCCGCCGGCTCGAGCCCGCCGAGCGGCTCGCCCTCCGCCGGCACGACCGGGGCGGCGGCGTCCACCGCAGCGCTCGCGGCGCTTCGCCTCTCCGCGCCGCGCCACGGGGCGGTGCTGCACGGCGCGCTGACGGTTCCGGCCGCGGACGCCGGCGGGCGCCTGGAGGTCGATCTCCTGGCGGCGCGCTCGGCGCTGGCCGCCGGGGCGTTCGCGTCGGGCAGCTCGAGCTCCAGGCGCTGGCGCCCGGGCCGCTGCGCTTCTCGGTGACCGCGAGCGCGCGGGCGCGGCGCGCGCTTCGCCGCCACGGGCACCTCGTGCTCAGCGTGGTGGTGCACCTCGGCCCGCCGACCGGCACCGGCAGCGCTGTCAGCCGGCGGCTGACGCTGCGCCGTTGACGGCCTGCGGCGCGCCGGCCACCGTCGAGAGCCACTCGGCCGGCAGCGCGCCGGGCGGCACGTGGCCGGCGAGCGGGCCGAAGAAGCCGGCGAGGCGCTCGCTCGGCCTGCCCGCGATGAGCGGCGCGACGTCGCCGATGCTTGCGAGCAGGCGGATCGACGAGCCGATCTGGAAGTCGGCCGCGTTCGGCTGCGCGCCGCCCAGGGTGCCATCCTCGATCCAGCCGTCGACGCGCTCGAGCATTCCCGGCAGCGCGAGCAGGTCGGCTCGTGCCGACGAGTCGCTTGCACGGTTCTTGAGCGCCATCGCGCGGGCGGTGAGCGGCAGCATCGGCCGCAGCCAGGACTGCGGCAGCGGCAGCTTCGCGTCGGCGGCGTAGCTCTCGATCGCGGCCGGGTCGCGCAGGAAGGCGGCGTCGATCAGCCGCCGCGGCACGGCCTGGAGCACCTCGTCTCCCCATCGCTCGGCCTCGAGCACCTGCTCGCGAGCGGGGTCGCCCGGCGCGGGCAGCAGCGGCGGCTCGCCCACGAGCTGGTCGAGGCGGCGCATGATCGGCCGCGAGCCGACGAGGCGCTCCGAGCCGATCCGCATGCCGGGCACGGTCCTGCCGCCGTAGAGCAGCGGACCGGCCAGCGCCGGGACGATCGGCATCAGATCGACGCGCCGGAAGTCGATGCCCTTGAGCTCGAGCGCGGCTTCGACCGCGGCGCACGGGTGGGAGCCCGGCAGGACGTAGAGCTTGGTTGCCATCTGCGCGCCGAGCATAATCCACGACGATGCTGCTCGCCGTCGACGTCGGCAACACCCAGACGCACTTCGGCACCTTCGACGGGGAGGAGCTGCTCGAGCACTGGCGCTTCGCGACCGTGCGCACCTCCACCGCGGACGAGCTCGGCGCGGCGCTACGCAACCTGCTCGAGCTGCGCGGCTGCTCCTTCGAGCAGCTCGACGCGTCGATCGTGTCCTCGACGGTGCCGCAGCTGGAGCCCGAGTGGATGGCCGTGGCCGAGCGCTACCTCGGCCACGAGATGCTCGCCGTCGGCCCGGGCACGCGCACCGGCATGGCGATCCGCTACGACAACCCGCGCGAGATCGGCGCCGACCGGCTCGTCAACGCGGTTGCGCTGCGCGAGCGCTTCGACGGCCTCGCCGTGTGCGTGGACTTCGGCACCGCCACCACCTTCGACGTGGTCTCGCGGGAGGGCGAGTACCTCGGCGGCTCCCTGATGACCGGCATCGAGATCTCGCTCGAAGCGCTCTCCGAACGCGGTGCGCGCCTGCCGAAGATCGACCTCGCGCCCCCGCGCAGCGTGATCGGCAAGAACACCGTCGACGCGATCCGCTCCGGCGTCGTCTACGGCTACGCCGGCGCGATCGACGCGATCCTGCGACGCATCTACGACGAGCTCGGCGAGCGCGCCGACGTCGTCGCGACCGGCGGCCTCGCACGCCTCGTGGTTCCGTACTCCGAGGAGATCGAGCACGTCGACGACCTGCTGACGCTGACCGGGCTGCGGCTGCTCCACGAGAAAAACTCCTGAGCGTCGTCGCCGTCGGCGCCGCCAGCCGCCCGCAACGCCGAACGCACGGCACACCAGGCGCCGGAGGCGCCCCTCTTCTTTAATGGGCGCGTGCCACAGCGCAGCCTCAGCGAACCCTGGGCGCTCGGCTCCCTGAGCGTGCCCAACCGCGTGCTGCTCGCGCCTCTCGCCGGGATCGGGAACTGGTTCGTGCGCCTGCAGGCCAAGCGCTACGGCGCGGGCATGGCCGTCTCGGAGATGGTCTCCTCCCACGCCATCCATCACCGCAACGCACGCACGTGCGGCGAGATGCTGCGGATCGACGAGCGCGAGCGCGCGGGCGGGCCGGTCGCGATCCAGCTGTTCGGCGAAGACCCGGACACGATGCGCTCGGCCGCCGCCTTCGTCGCCGCGCGCGGCGCCGATGCGATCGACATCAACATGGGCTGCCCGGTGCCGAAGGTGCGCAAGACGGGCGCCGGCGCCGAGCTCCTCTCCGACCCCGACCGCGCCGTCGCGCTCGCGCGCGCCGCTGTCGAGGGCGCGGGCGAGGGCTCCGAGGGCGAGGCCGCGATACCGGTCACGGTGAAGCTCCGCTCCGGCCTGCGCCCCGGCGAGAGCAGCGGCTACGACGTCGCCCACCGCCTCGTCGAGGAGGCCGGCGTCTCGGCGATCGGCTTCCATCCGCGCTCGGCCGCGGTGCACCACAAAGGCCACCCGGACTACGAGCTGGCCGCGAAGCTCGCCGAGACCCTGCCCGCGCCCGTGATCCTCACCGGCGGTCTCGACGACGCCGACGCCGTCCGCGAGGCGTTCGGCGCGACCGGCGCCGCTGCCGTGATGCTCGCCCGCGGCGCGCTCGGCAACCCGTGGCTGTTCGAGCAGCTGCTCGACGTGCGCGAGGGCGAGCCGACGCCGCGAGGAGGTGCGCGCCGAGCTCGCCTGGACGATCGACCGCGCGGTCGAGCACCTGGGCGAGCCGCGCGCCTGCCGCTACCTGCGCAAGTTCTACCCCTGGTACCTGCCCCGGCTCGGCCTCGACGAGCCAGCAGACGCGGGCCCTCCAGGAAGCTCTCCAGGCGGCCGAGAGCGTGGAGGAGGCGAGGGAGCTGCTGGCCCTGGAGCGGCCTTCGGCAGCGGTCGCGGGAGGGCTCTGAACGGCCCTTTGCGGCGCTTCGGCGGCGCCGTTCGCCCCCGCTATACTGCTGCGCTCGCAACAGCCGCTCCGCGCCGTTTCCCCGCTTGCAGCGGGGTTTTGCGTCTCGGGCGCGGGGGGATCCAGAACCGCTATCGAGGGTGTCATGCCGAAGGACGTAATCCTCACTCCAGAAGGACTCAAGAAGCTCAAGGACGAGCTGGAGATGCTGTCGACCGAGAAGCGCCGCGAGGTCGCCGAGCGCATCAAGGAGGCGCGCGAGTTCGGAGACATCTCCGAGAACTCCGAGTACGACGACGCCAAGAACGAGCAGGCGATGATCGAGAGCCGCATCGCGCAGCTCCAGGAGAAACTGCGCATGGCGACGGTGATCGAGGCCAAGGACCTCTCCACCGACGTGGTGCAGATCGGCTCGGTCGTCCACGTCAAGGACGAAAAGACCGGCAAGTCCGTGAAGTACACGATCGTCGGCTCGGCAGAGGCCAAGCCGCTGGAGCACAAGCTCTCCAACGAGTCGCCGGTCGGCCGCGCGCTGCTCGGGCGCAAACGCAACGAGACGGTCGCCGTGAAGGTCCCGCGCGGCCCCGCGCGCAAGCTCAAGATCACGAAGATCGACGTCGGGCTCGATTAGATCCCGCCCGGGGCGGCCCGATAACCTCGCGCGATGAGCGCAGCTGACGGCCAGGCCGACGGCGCCCCCAGGCACGGCCTCGACGAGCTGATCGCCGAGCGCCGCGCGAAGCTCGAGCGACTGCGCGAGTCCGATCCCGGCGCGTTCCCGCACGCGTTCGCGGGCGTTGAGCCGATCGCCGAGGTGCTGAGGGCCTACGAGCACCTCGAGACGGGCCAGGAAACGGACGAGCGCCATCGCGTCGCCGGCAGGATCGCCGCGCGGCGCGGCTCGGGCAAGGCCGCCTTCCTCGACCTCGTCGACCGCACCGGCAAGATCCAGCTGCACGCCCGCCAGGACGTGCTCGGCCCGGAGCGCTTCGGCGAGCTGGTCTCGCTCGACCTCGGCGACCTGCTCGGGGTCGACGGCGACGCGATGCGCAGCCGCCACGGCGAGATCTCGCTGCGGGTCGAGGACTTCACGGTGCTCGCCAAGGCGCTGCGCCCGCCGCCGGACAAGCACCACGGGCTCACCGACGTCGAGACGCGCTACCGCCACCGCGAGCTGGATCTGATCTCGAGCGAGGATGCGCGACAGCTGTTCGTCGAGCGCGCGCGGATCGTCTCGGCGGTGCGCGCGGCGCTCGACTCCGGCGGCTTCATCGAGGTCGAGACGCCGGTCCTCCAGCCGCTCTACGGCGGCGCGCTGGCACGTCCCTTCACCACCCACCACAACGCGCTCGACCGCGACCTGTACCTGCGGATCGCGACCGAGCTGTACCTCAAGCGGCTGATCGTCGGCGGGCTCGAGCGCGTCTACGAGCTGGGCAAGGACTTCCGCAACGAGGGCATCTCCCACAAGCACAACCCCGAGTTCACGATGGTCGAGTGGTACGAGGCCTACGCCGACTACGAGGCCGCGATGGCGCGCACCGAAGCGATCGTGCGCGCGGCCGCGGCGGCGGTCTCCTACGACGGCGAGCTCGACCTCTCCGCCCCCTGGCCGCGCGTCGGCTTCGTCGACGCCGTGCGCGACGCGACCGGCATCGATCTCGCCGAGCACCGCACCGCGGAGGCGCTGGCCGAGCAGATCCGCGCGCGCGAGCTCGACGTGAAGACGGGCGAGCTCTGGTACGAGATGGCCGACGACCTGCTCTCGAAGTACGTCGAGCCGAGCCTGCAGCGGCCCACGTTCGTGGTCGACTACCCCAAGGAGATCTCGCCGCTGGCCCGCGAACGCCCCGACGATCCCGAGATCGTCGAGCGCTTCGAGGCCTTCGCGGGCGGGATGGAGATCGCCAACGGCTTCAGCGAGCTGATCGACGCCGACGAGCAGCGCAAGCGCTTCGCCGCCCAGGAGCGAGATCGAGACGCTCGACACCGGCGAGGCCGAGACGATGCCCTACGACGAGGCGTTCGTGCAGGCGCTCGAGCAGGGCATGCCGCCGACCGGCGGCGTCGGGCTCGGCATCGACCGCCTCGTGATGCTGCTGACCGGGCGCGACTCGATCCGCGAGGTCGTGCTGTTCCCGGCGATGCGGGACTGACGCTCGGCGCAGGCGACGTGGGCCGGCCCGCCGGCGCGCGGAGACCGTCCGCTCGGAGCGCGATCACCCGGACGGATGACCGGCTGCAGTCGAGGTCCCTCGCTACCCTTGTGGAGAGTCGGTGGAGCGCGCGCCGAGGCTCGAGGAGGCGTACGCCGCGGCCCGGTTTAGGGTGCGGCCCCGGGCTTGGACGAACGTACGAGATCGGCTCGACGTTTCTTGGATCAAGGGACTCGTTCTGGGTGCCGATGGACCCTGTAGGAGCGGCCCGACCGGTTGGTAGACTGCTCCTCTAGGCGTCATAAGGACCACCAGAAGACCCTATTTGGGGCACCGCCCCGGCAGGAAGGAATCACAAAATGTTCGAGCGGTTCACAGAAAGGGCTAGACAGGTGGTGGTCCTCGCGCAGGAGGAGGCGCGGACGCTGAAGCACAACTACATCGGCACCGAGCACATCCTGCTGGGATTGCTGCGCGAGGAGGAGGGTCTCGCCGCCCGGGTGCTGGAGAGCCTGGACATCACCGTCGAGCGCGTGCGCGCGCAGGTCGTGCGCATCGTCGGCTCCGGCGAGGAGGTCACCTCCGGGCAGATCCCGTTCACGCCGCGCGCCAAGAAGGTGCTCGAGCTGGCGCTGCGCGAGGCGCTGAGCCTCGGCCACAACTACATCGGCACCGAGCACATCCTCCTCGGCCTCGTGCGCGAGAACGAGGGCGTCGCCGCGCGCATCCTGCTCGACTTCGACGCCGACTCGGAGAAGATCCGCAACGAGGTGATCCGGATGCTGTCCGGCCCCGGCGGCCGCCGCCAGGGCTCCTCGGGCGGCTCGGGCTCCGGCGCCGGCTCGCCCGCGGGCGAGGGCAAGAAGTCCTCGAAGCTGCTCGACCAGTTCGGGCGCAACCTGACGAAGCTGGCCTCCGACGGCAAGCTCGACCCGTGCGTCGGGCGCGAGACCGAGATCGAGCGCATCATGCAGATCCTCTCGCGGCGCACCAAGAACAACCCCGTGCTCGTCGGCGAGCCGGGCGTCGGCAAGACGGCCGTCGTCGAGGGCCTGGCGCAGCGCATCACGAGCTCCGAGGTGCCCGAGCTGCTGAAGAACAAGCAGATCTACACGCTCGACCTGGCGGCCCTGGTCGCCGGCTCGAAGTACCGCGGCGAGTTCGAGGAGCGCCTGAAGAAGGTGATGAAGGAGATCACCCAGCGCGGCGACATCATCCTGTTCATCGACGAGCTCCACAACCTCGTCGGCGCCGGCGCCGCCGAGGGCGCGATCGACGCGGCCTCGATCCTGAAGCCGGCGCTCGCGCGCGGCGAGCTGCAGACGATCGGCGCGACGACGCTCGACGAGTACCGCAAGTACCTGGAGCGCGACTCCGCCCTGGAGCGCCGCTTCCAGCAGATCCGCGTGGACGAGCCGACGATCGACCAGACCGTCGAGATCCTGACGGGCCTGCGCGACCGCTACGAGCAGCACCACAAGGTGCAGATCACCGACGAGGCGCTGCAGGCCGCCGGCGAACTGGCCTCCCGCTACATCTCCGACCGCTTCCTGCCCGACAAGGCGATCGACCTGATCGACGAGGCCGCCTCGCGCATGCGCATCAAGTCGATGACCTCGCCGCCCGCGAACCGCGAGCTGGAGGACGAAGTCGAGAAGACGCGGCGTGAGAAGGAGGCCGCGATCGAGGCGCAGGAGTTCGAGAAGGCGGCGTCGCTGCGCGACAAGGAGCGCAAGCTGACGAACAAGAAACGCGAGCTCGAGCAGGCGTGGGAATCCGGCGAGTCCGGCGAGCGCCCGTCGATCGGCGAGGAGGAGATCGCCGACATCGTCTCGATGTGGACCGGCATCCCGGTCTTCAAGCTGACCGAGGCCGAGACCCAGAAGCTGATGCGCATGGAGGACGAACTCCACAAGCGCGTGATCGGCCAGCACCCGGCGATCGAGGTCATCTCGAAGGCGATCCGGCGCTCGCGCGCGGGCCTGAAGGACCCGAAGCGCCCGACCGGCTCGTTCATCTTCCTCGGCCCCTCGGGCGTGGGCAAGACCGAGCTGGCGCGCACGCTGGCCGAGTTCCTGTTCGGCGACGACGAGGCGCTGATCCGCATCGACATGTCGGAGTACATGGAGAAGCACGCGGTCTCGCGGCTGGTCGGCTCGCCTCCGGGCTACATCGGCTACGACGAGGGCGGCCAGCTCACCGAGGCCGTGCGCCGCAAGCCCTACAGCGTGCTGCTGCTCGACGAGATCGAGAAGGCCCACCCCGACGTCTTCAACATCCTGCTGCAGATCCTCGAGGACGGCCGGCTGACCGACGCCCAGGGGCGCACGGTCGACTTCCGGCACGCGATCGTGATCATGACCTCGAACATCGGCGCCGCGGAGATCGCGCGCAACACGCCGCTGGGCTTCGCCGTCTCCGACGACGAGACCGGGATCACCTACGACGACATGAAGAACCGGATCATGGGCGAGCTGAAGAAAGTCTTCCGTCCCGAGTTCCTCAACCGCATCGACGACGTGATCGTCTTCCACAAGCTGCAGAAGGAGGAGATCAAGCAGATCGTCGAGCTGCTGCTGCTGCGGATCCGCGAGTCGATGGCCGAGCGCGAGCTCCAGCTGGAGCTGACCGAGGGCGCCAAGGACCTGCTCGTCGACAAGGGCTGGGATCCGTCGATGGGGGCAAGGCCCCTGCGCCGGGCGATCCAGCGCTACATCGAGGATCCGCTGGCCGACTTCGTGCTGCGCGAGGAGCTGACGCCCGGTGCGACCGTCGTGGTCAACCCCGGCGGAGACGGCAGCGAGGACGAGGTCAAGCTCTCGATCGTGCAGCCGAAGAAGCAGAAGACGCCGGTCGGCGTCGGCGCCGAGGGCGGCTCCGCTGCAGACGAGCCGGAGCTGGCCGAGGGCGGCGACGAGCCCGCTCCGGACGCGCCTGCGGGCGAGTCCTAGGCCTCGCCGAGAGCTTCGAGTAGGTTGACCGGGTGAGCCCGGCCGACCTACTCGCGAGCCGCCGGCGCATCCTGCTCGGCCTCGGTTTCAGCGGCTTGGTCGCGTACGTGAAAGGCGCGGTGGGAGAGGTGTCCACACCGGCCCGTAGCCTGGCCGGATGCCCCGCAAGACCGTCCACGTCTGCTCCGACTGCGGCGCCCAGGAGGCCAAGTGGCACGGCCAGTGCCCGACCTGCGGGGCCTGGAACACGCTCGTCGAGGAGGTGCTCCCCGAGGCCGCCGCGGGATCGTCGCGGGCGCGCGCGGGACGCTCCGGAGGCCGGGGCGCGGCTGAGCGCCAGGCTCCCCGCCGCCTGCGCGACGTCGGTGCTGCACCCGTCGCACGCCTGCCGACCGGCATCGGCGAGCTCGACCGCGTGCTCGGCGGGGGCCTCGTCCCCGGCTCCCTGACGCTGCTCGGCGGCTCGCCGGGGATCGGCAAGTCGACGCTCACGAACATGGTGCTCGGCCATCTCGCCGGCGCGGGGCACGGCACGCTGTACGTCAGCGGCGAGGAGTCCGCCGAGCAGGTGCGGCTGCGCGCGGAGCGGTTGACAGGAGGCCCACCCGCCCCGGCCGCGCAGCCGGCGGGCCGGCGCGGCGGCGAGAAGGGGCAGGCTCGTGCCGGCGGCACCGTCGTCCCCCTGCGCCCCTCGAGCGCGCTCGAGGTCCCGATCGTCGCCGAGACCGAGCTGGAGGCTGTCCTCGACACGCTCGCCGCCGAGCGCCCGGAGGTGTGCGTGATCGACTCGGTGCAGACCCTGCGCTCCGGCGACCTGTCGGGCGCCCCGGGATCGGTCGGGCAGGTGCGCGAGGTGGCCGCGCGGATCATGGAGCTGGCCAAGCAGCAGGGTACGGCGGTGATCCTGGTCGGCCACGTCACCAAGGACGGCGCGCTCGCGGGCCCACGCGTCCTCGAGCACCTCGTCGACTGCGTCCTGCAGTTCGAGGGCGAGCGCGAGCGCCCCTACCGCGAGCTGCGGGCGCTGAAGAACCGCTTCGGCTCGACCAACGAGGCGGGCCTGTTCGAGATGCGCCAGGGCGGACTGGTCGAGGTGCTCGACGCCTCCGCGCGCTTCGTGTCCGAGGCCACGCGCGCCCCGGGCAGCGCGGTGCTGGCGACGATGGAGGGCTCGCGGCCCCTGCTGGTGGAGGTGCAGGCGCTCGTCGCGCGCTCGGAGCTCGAGCAGCCGCGGCGCGTCGTCTCGGGCCTCGACCGCAACCGGCTGGCCCTGGTGCTGGCGATCCTCGCGCGCCACGGCGGCGTCGGCACCGGAGGCTGCGACGTGTTCGTGAACGTCGTCGGCGGGGTCAGGGTGGACGAGCCCGGCTGTGACCTCGCGGTGGCGCTGGCGGTCGCGAGCGCTGCACGGGGCCAGGCGCTGGCCGTCGTCGACGGCGCGGGCGATGGGCCGCTCGCCTGCTTCGGCGAGCTCGGGCTGACCGGGGAGCTGCGATGGGTCGGGCACCCGGAGCGGCGGGTGGACGAGACGGCGCGCCACGGCCTGCGCGCGGTGATCGCTCCGCCCGACAGCGACACGCGGGCGCGGACCGCGCGGAACCTCCGCGAGGCGCTCGCGCTGGCCCTTCCCGGAGGCGGGCGCGGGCCGCGCATAGCCGCCTCACGGGGTACGCCGTCGCATGGCGCGGAGCCCCCCTCAGAGGCCGCGATCGGCGCTGTCTAGCGGATTCCAGCCTCCGAAGCTGGAGCTGAAAATTCGCTAAATGCCCTAGAATTGGGGTTGTGGCACCCAGATCCGGCGAAGATGTAGACAACGCAGTACGGCCGGATCCGGGATTGATGAGGGCTCTGGAGATGATCGCCCCGGGCACCGCGCTCAGGGAGGGCATCGAGAGCATCCTGCACGCTCGCACGGGCGGTTTGATCGTGATCGGCGAGCCCGAGGACCTCAGTTTCCTGAACTCCGGTGGGATCAAGCTCGACATCGACTACACGCCGGCGTTCCTGTACCAGGTGGCCAAGATGGACGGCGCGATCATCCTCAACGCGAACGCGACCAAGATCGCGATGGCGAACGTCCAGCTGATGCCCGATCCGACGATCCTCTCGCACGAGACGGGCACCCGCCACCGCACCGCCGAGCGCGTCTCCAAGCAGACCGATGCGCTGGTGATCGCGATCTCGGCCCGGCGGGAGGTCGTCTCGATCTACACCGACGGCGGCAAGTACATCCTCGCCGACATCCCGATCGTGCTCGCCAAGGCCAACCAGGCGCTCGCGACGCTCGAGAAGTTCCGCACCCGCCTCGACCAGGTCTCCACGCGCCTGACCGCGCTCGAGTTCGAGGGCGCGACGACGCTCCACGACGTGCTCACGGTGCTGCAGCGCTCCGAGCTGGTGACGCGTATGGCCGTCGAGATCGAGCGCTACATCGTCGAGCTCGGGAGCGAGGGCCGGCTGATCGAGATGCAGCTCGAGGAGACGATGGTCGGCGCGGCCGCCGAGAAGGCGGCGCTCGTGCGCGACTACCTCTCCGGCTACTCCGACGAGGGCTTCGCCGCCGCGCTCGAGGAGATCGGGCGGCTCAGCCACCAGGACCTGCTCGACTTCGGCCGCCTCGCCGAGCTGCTCGGTTACGACCGCAAGCTCAACACGCTCGACTACCCCGTCTCCTCGCGCGGCTACCGCGTGCTCGGCCGCATCCCGCGGCTGCCCAAGCTCGTCGTCTCGCAGATCGTCGCCGAGTTCGGCGGCCTCGACGAGCTGCTGGCTGCGAGCGACTCGGAGCTGGAGGGCGTGGAGGGCGTCGGCGAGATCCGCGCGAAGGACATCCGCGAGGGCCTGCGCAGGTTGCAGGAGCTGAACCTCGTGGATCGCTACCTACAGACTTGACAAGGGTCGGCCCTGCGCGGCCGGCCGAAAACGAAGGAGGACACCATTTCGGCACAAGCATCTGAAGAAGGAACGATGAGCGAGGAGATCGAGGTCACCCGCGAAGTCGAGTACATCGAGTTCGAGCTGGGAGACCACGTCGTGTACCCCCATCACGGCGCAGGCAAGGTCCTCAAGAAGGAGGACATGGAGATCCTCGGCGAACGCCGTGAGTACCTCACGATCAAGATCCTCCACAACGACATGACCGTCCGCGTGCCCACCGAGAACGCCGCCCTGGCGGGCCTCCGTCGCGTGATCGACGAGGAAACCGTGAACAAGGTTCTCGACGTGCTGCGCGACGAAGTCTCGGAGATGCCCAAGAACTGGAACCGCCGGTTCAAGCACAACCGCGACAAGATCAAGACAGGTGACATCTACGAGCTGGCCGAGGTCGTCCGCAACCTCTCACTGCGCGAGAGCGAGAAGGGCCTCTCCACCGGCGAGAAGCAGATGTTCACCCGCACCAAGAAGATCCTCGCCTCCGAGCTCATGTACGCGCTCGACAAGGACGAGGAGGAGGCCGAGAACTACCTCGACGAGCTGCTGGCCGACTCCGCGAGCAGCCAGCTGGCGGCCGCGGGCAAGTAGCGAGACTCTCGCGCACGCGCCAGCCATCTGCATGGCGCGTGCGCGGCAGCCCCTCCGCCGATGGCTGTCGCCCTGATCGTCGCGGCCGGGCAGCGGCGAGCGCCTCGGCGCGGGCCGCCCGAAGGCGCTCGTCGAGCTCGCCGGCCGGCCGTTGCTCGCGTGGAGCGTGGAAGCGCTCGCCGCGACGCAGGCCATCGAGCAGATCGTCGTCGCGATGCCGGCGGGCGAGAGCGCCCCCCAGGGGCACCGTCGGGGTCGCGGTGGCTCGTCGCGCTCGCAGTCGGTCGCCTGCACGCGCTCGAGGCCGCCGCCCCGCGGAGCTGGTGCTCGTCCATGACGCCGCCCGCCCGCTGCTGACGCCCGCGCTTGCGCGAGGCCGTGATCGACGCACTGGCCGCTGACCCCGAGGCGGATGCCGCGATCGCGGCCGCGCCCGTGACCGACACGATCAAGCGTGCCGGCGCGCGACGGCGGCGCGGTCCGCGAGACGCTCGACCGCGGCCAGCTGTGGGCGGTCCAGACGCCACAGGTGTTCCGCCGCGCCGCGCTCGAGCGCGCGCTCGACGTCGACGCCGACGAGCTCGGCGCAAGCCACAGACGACGCCTCGCTGATCGAGCGCGCCGGCGGCCGCGTGATCGTCGTGCCGCTCCGCGCCGAGAACATCAAGGTGACGACCCCGCTCGACCTTCGCGTCGCCGAGCTCCTGCTCGCCGAACGCGGCGGCGCGATCCTGCTGATCGCGTCCGCGGACGCTCGACTGCTTGAATCGCCCTGCCGCGATCATCCGATGCTGACCGACTACCACCTGCACCTGCGCCCCGACGACGAGGACGCCACCGCGGCGGAGTTCTACACGCCCGGCAACGCCGAGCGCTACCGTCTGCGCCGCCTCCGAGCACGGCATCGCCGAGCTGGGCGTCTCCGAACACATCTACCGCTTCCGCCAGGCGCTCAAGCTCTGGAACCACCCGTTCTGGGAGCGCTACGCCGTCGATGACATCGACGAGTACTGCTCGTTCGTGCTGGAGCAGACCGACCTGCGGCTCGGCATCGAGGCCGACTTCGTGGCGGGCGCGGAGGACCGCACGGCGGCGCTGCTGGAGTCCCGCGACTTCGACTACGTGGTCGGCTCGGTCCACTTCATCACCGAGGGCGCCGTCGACATGGACGACTTCGCCGTCTGGGACCCGAACCGGCCCGAGCGCAGCCCCGACCGCGTGTGGTCGCGCTACTTCGAGACGGTCGCCGAGAGCGCGCTCAGCGGCCTGTTCGACATCATCGCCCACCCGGATCTGGTGAAGATCTGGGGTCCCGCCCACCCAGAGCGCATACCCGAGCGCGACCTTCGTTTCTACTACGAGCCGGCCGTCGAAGCCTTCGCCGACGCCGGCGTCGCGGTCGAGATCTCGACGGCCGGGCTGCGCAAGCCGGTCGGCGAGATCTACCCGTCGCGGCCGTTCCTGGAGATGTGCGTCGAAGCCGGGCTGCCGCTCGCGCTCTCGAGCGACGCCCACCGGCCCTCCGACGTCGGCGCCGGCTACGAGGTCGCGCTGGAGCTGCTCGACGAGCTCGGCGTGCGGGAGCTCGCCGTGTTCGAGCGCCGCAAGCGGCGCATGGAGCCGATCGGCGCCTCGGAGACGGCCCCGTGAGGGTCGGCACCGGCTACGACTCGCACCGCTTCGCCGACGGGCGCAGGCTGATCCTCGGTGGGGTCGAGATCCCCCACGAGCGCGGGCTCGACGGGCATTCCGACGCCGACGTGCTCACGCACGCCGTGATCGACGCGCTGCTCGGAGCAGCGGCGCTCGGCGACATCGGCCAGCACTTCCCCGACACCGACGAGCGCTGGCGCGATGCGGACTCGATCGTGCTGCTGGAAGCGGTCGTGGCGATGCTCTCCGATGGTGGCCGCGGCGTGGGCAACGTCGACTGCACGGTGGTGATGGAGGCGCCGAAGCTCGCGCCGCACCGCGAGGCCATCCGTGCCCGTCTGGCCGCCGCGCTCGGCGTCGGCACCGAGCGGGTGAACGTGAAGGCGAGCACGGGGGAGAGGATGGGCTTCGTCGGGCGCGGCGAGGGAGCCGCGGCGCTCGCGATCGCCGCGATCGAGGACGCCGGGGACTGAAGGGCGCCCCCGTGGATCGGCGGGGCCCTGACAGCTAGGGTTGCGCGGCGATGGACGAGATCGAGATCCACGACACCGCCAGCGGCGAGCTGCTGGCGCTGCGCCCGCACCGGCCGGGGGAGGTCGGCATCTACGCCTGCGGCCCCACCGTCTACAGCCGCATCCACATCGGCAACGCGCGGCCGTTCGTCGTGTTCAGCCTGCTCGCGCGGTTCCTGCGCCACGAGGGCTACGGGGTGAAGCTCGTGGTCAACGTCACGGACGTCAACGACAAGATCTACGACGCCGCGCGCGCACGGGGGGTGCCCAGCGAGCAGCTCGCCGAGGAGATGACCGCGGCCTACTTCGCCGACACCGACGCGCTCGGGCTCGGCCGCCCCGACGCCGAGCCACTGGCCTCGCAGACGATCGGTGAGATCGAGGACTACATCCAGGCGCTGCTCGACACCGACCACGCCTACGCCGTCGACGGCGACGTGTACTTCCGCGTGCGCTCGGACCCGCGCTACGGCACCCTCTCGCACCGCGACCCCGACAGCATGGACCAGGGGGAGGATGATGGGGGTGCCCGCCCGCCCGCAGACCTGAAGCGCGACCCGCTCGACTTCGCGCTCTGGAAGGCGCACAAGGAGGACGAGGACACCTCCTGGCCCGCCGCGTGGGGCGAGGGCCGCCCGGGCTGGCACATCGAGTGCTCGGCGATGGCCGAGGAGGCGCTCCCGGACGGCGTGGACATCCACGGCGGCGGCTCCGACCTCGTGTTCCCCCACCACGAGAACGAGGCCTCGCAGACGCGCTCGGCCCGCGGGCACGAGCTGGCGACGATCTGGATGCACAACGGCATGATCCAGTCCACGGGCGAGAAGATGGCCAAGTCCGTCGGCAACATCGCGCCCCTGCATGCGGTGATCGAGCAGTACGGCTCCGAGGCGGTCGTGATGTACCTGATCTCCGGGCACTACCGCCAGCCGCTCGCGTTCTCCGAGGAGGCGCTCGAGCAGGCGGCCGCGAACGTCAGGCGCATCCGCGAGGCCGGGCGGCGGCTTGCGGCGGGGGAGCCCTCGCCCGCCGAGCTGGCGCCGCTTCGCGAGCGCTTCTTCGCCGCGCTCAGACGCGATTTCAACACCGCGGAGGCGCTCGCGGCGCTGAACGAGTGGCTACGCGAGGCCACACAGCGCTCGGCGGGCGACGGCGACCTGCGTGAGATGCTCTCGGTGCTGGGCCTCGAGAGCCTGCTGGCGCCCGACGCGCAGGCGCCGGCCGAGGTGGTCGAGCTCGCCGAGCAGCGCGAGCGCGCGCGCTCGGAGCGTGACTTCGCCGCGGCCGACGAGCTGCGCGATCGCATCGCCGCGCTCGGCTGGGAGGTCCGCGACGGCGCGCAGGGCTTCGAGCTGCTGCCCTCGTGATCCTCTACGGGCGCAACCCCGTCAGGGAGGCACTGCGCGGGCGGCGTTCGGAGACCGTCAAGGACATCTGGGCGACCGCGCCCGCCGCCCGCGAGGAGTGGCTGAGCGGGCTCTCGCCGAAGATCGCGAGCGCCGAGGAGATCGAGGCACGCTGCGGCTCCGGCGCCCACCAGGGCGTCTGCGCCGTCGCCGGGCCCTACCCCTACGCGGACGCGGCCGAGCTGCTCGCGCTGGAAGAGCCTGTGCTCGTCGCGCTCGACCAGGTCCAGGACCCCCAGAACCTCGGCTCGGTCTGCCGTACGGCCGAGTGCGCGGGCGCCGCGGGCGCCGTGATCCCGGAGCGACGCGCCGCCGAGGTCACGCCCGCGGTCTGCAAGGCCTCGGCGGGAGCCGTCGAGCACCTGCCGGTGGCACGGGTTCGCAACCTCGCCGACTTCCTGATCGAAGCACGCGACGCGGGCTGCTGGAGCTACGGCGCGAGCGCGACCGGAGACTTGGATCCCGCCCACCCGCGCGCCCCGGTGGCCTACGACAGCCCCGACTACCGCAGCGGCGGGGTGATCCTCGTGCTCGGCAGCGAGGGCAGCTGGCCTGCGCCCGCGTGTGGCGGGCGCCTGCGACGAGTTGATCGCCCTGCCGATGAGAGGCAGGATCGGCTCGCTGAACGTGTCCGCCGCGGCCGCTGCGATCCTGTACGAGATCTTGCAACGAAAGGTTGACAGCTCTTCATAACTGTGTCAGTCTGCCGCGCATAACGCTTGACCTGAGGTTTAGAAACCTCGGGAATTGAATAGCTTTGGCGCCAGGGGAGGAGTGCGCCACTGAGCAAACACCCGGCATCGCCACCGAGGCGGTGCTTAGAAAGGATGGACTGCTCGTGGCACGTATCTCCCAGAGTTCTAACTCTGAACCTAAGGTTGAGGATGTCTTCCTGATCGCTCTGGCGAAGCAGGGAGACCGCAACGCTTACGACCGTCTCGTCCGCCGCTACCACGGCTTCGTGCGGTTGAAGGCCTCGTCGTACTTCCTCGCCGGGGGCGACTCCGACGACCTGATCCAGGAGGGCCTGGTCGGCCTCTACAAGGCGATCCGCGACTTCCGCACCGACCGCGAGTCGAGCTTCCGCAACTTCGCCGAGCTCTGCATCACCCGCCAGATCATCACGGCGGTCAAGACCGCCACCCGCAACAAGCACACGCCGCTGAACCAGTACGTGTCGTTCTCCTCGACGCCGGCGGGCAGCGGCGACGACGTGCCGACGCTCGACCAGATGCTCCCGGGCCCCACGGTCCACGACCCGGTCAACCAGGTGATCAGCTCCGAGGAGCTGCGCTCCCTCGTCGGCTGCCTCTCGACCGCCCTCTCGGAGCTGGAGAGCCGGGTCCTCTCTCTCTATCTCGACGGCTACTCCTACGAGCAGGTCGGCGAGCGGCTGAGCTGCGACACGAAGACCGTCGACAACGCGCTCCAGCGCGTCAAGCGCAAGGTCGGCGCACACCTGGACTCGCGCGCGGTGGCCGCCTAAGGCGCTTGCGGGGGCTCCTGAAGACCGGGGCCCTCGGGGCTCTCCCAGCCCGGGGGCCGCTTGCGGGGGCGCGGCCCCAGCGACTCGAAGCCGTAGGTGACCGGCGCGCCGCCGCGCTTGCGGCGGTAGTAGGCCTGCGGCGCGTAGTGCTCCGCCTTGTTGATCCTGGCGATCAGCACGCACAGGAACACGACGAGCGGCAGGACGACGAACAGGATGGGTGTCACTCGCGCCTCTCCTAGTGCGGCCGGACACCTGGAAGCTTAGGGACGTCTGCAAGCGACTGCCGCGGCGTGCGTCTGATCACACACGGCGCTCCCGGCCGGGCTTACGATCTCGGTGGGTCCGCCAGCCGGACCTGCAGGGCCGGAGGGGAGGGCCGGATCTTCAAGCCAAAGGGGGAACCCAGATGGAAACGTACGTGATCCTGCGACGCGGCGGTTGGGGCTCGGGCGACGAGCTCGGCGTGGCGGCGGAACGATCGAAAGCGGTCGGCGACGACGAGATGTCCGACGACATCCGCTGGATCCGCAGCTACGTCCTCGACGAGGGCGACGGCCGCGTCGGGACCGTCTGCATCTACGAGGCCTCGAGCCCCGAGGCGATCCGCGAGCACGCGCGGCGCGCGGACCTGCCGGCGGACGAGGTGATCGCGGTCGCCGACACGGTCGTGGTCAGGCCCGACCCGGCGCCGGCCGCCTGACGGCCCGTCCCCGCGGGCACGACCGCCACGGCGCCGCGCGTGCGCGAACGCGCGGCGCCGCCGACGGCGAGTCCTAGAGCTGGCCCTGAGGCGGCTGGCTCGAGTTGCCCTGCGGCTCGGGCTTCAGGGCCGCGGCCGAGGGCACAGGGGTGACGGCGAGGTCGAACGGGGCGCTCCAGGTGCCGCCGTTTTCGGGGTCGCCGGGGATCTTCACGCGCAGCACGTCGGTGCCCGGTGCGTAGAACACGTGGCTGATCGTGTAGCTGCCGTCGGGCGCGACCGTGCCGACTGCGACCACGTGGAAGTTCGTACCCGCCGCGTTCAGGCGCTGCAGGTAGATCTCGTGGCCGGCGCGGGCCGGCGTGACGGTGCCGCTCACGGAGAAGGGCTGACCTGAGGTCACCGTGCTCGTCGCGGGGTTGGCGGTCAGCACGTATTTGACGCCCTGGTAGAGCGCCGCCGAGCTCCGGTCCGCGCTCTTCACCCGGTACAGGGTGCTGGCGAGCGTCGTCTGGGCCGGGAACGCGTATTTGCCTTCGCCGTCGGTCGTCGTGGTCGCCACCGGCGCGAAGGTGCCGTGGGCGTTCCGCGCGAGCAGCGTCAGCGGTGCGTGCGCGGCTCCGGCCGCGACGCCGCTGATCACGACCGAGCCCCCGTAGGAGATCGGGTCCGCGGAGGTGAAGATCGTCAGCGACGGGTTCTGCGCTTGGGAGATGTCGTAGCTGAGCGTGTTCGAGGGGCTCACGACGTTGCGCTGGTTGGAGCGCACGACGACGCGGATCTCCGAGGCTCCCGGCACGCGGAAGATGTGGGTGATCGCGTAGGCCCCTCCGGCGTCGACGACGGTGTGCCCGATCGAGTGCCAGCCACGGCCGCGGACTTCGTTCTGACGCTGGAGCACGACCTCCGCTCCGGAGTCGTTGGGCGAGACGTTGCCTTTGAACATGACGGCGTTGCGCCGGCCGGTGCGGATGCCGGCGAACAGCGATTTCTGTTCGGGCGGCCCTTCGAGCGTGACCTGCGCCATCACGCGCACGTTGCGAGACGCGCTGCGCGCGCTCGAGAGGGTCGCGTAGAAGGTCGAGTTCTGCGTCAGCGCCGGCGTCGTGAGCTGGTAGAAGCCGTGCGCGTCGGTGGTCGCCGTGCCCGCCACGGTGAACCCGCCGGGGCCCGCGGCGTGCTCGAAGAGGGTGACGGTCTGGCCGGCTTCGGGGCCGGCGGCCGGGCAGGAGCCCTGGCCGAATGCGAGCGCGGTTTCGCCACTCGTCAGGAGCCTCGGTGCCACGTCGAGGGTCACGCGGCACTGCCCTGACTTCGAGCCGTGCCTGGCGGCGCCATGGTGGTGGGCGCGCGCCGCCGCCGCAGCGGGTGCGGCCAGCGCCAGTGCAGCGACGGCCGTGGCCGCGCGCGTCAGCTTCGGGTAACGCATCGGTGCCTTCTCCTTGTAGGGGACGGGGATCGCTCCTCCGCCTGCCCTAACCCTCTCGCCCGGCGTTCGATGCGGTCGCTGGAGCGTCCGTCCAGGCGCTGCAAGATCGCTCGCGCGGCGGGCCCGGCGGCTGTACCCTCGGCGGCGGTGGGGGCGGCGTCGAACACAGCGGCAGCAGTGGAAAAGCGGGTCTGAAGATGCCGCTCGCAGTCACGATCGCGCCCGGCACCTTCCTCGCGATCGTCGCCTGCTCGGCGTTGGCGGCCACGATCGCCGCGGCGGCCGCTGCGCGCGGGCTGGCGCTCCCCGTGGTGGTCGTCGAGCTGCTGCTCGGGATCGCGATCGGCCCGCAAGCGCTGGGTCTGCAGCTGAGCCAGTTCATCTCGTTCTTCTCCGCGCTCGGCCTGGGGCTGCTGTTCTTCCCGGCGCTGGGGCTGCGCATGCGGGGCCATGCGCAGGAGGAAGCGCAGAGCGCTGGCCGAGGTGTAGCGGGCGCGGCCGCTAGCGCGAGCTGCCGAGCGTGAGCTGCGTCAGCGAGGCGCCGCCGTCGACGGCGATCGTCTGGCCGTTCACCTGGGCCGCCTCCGGACCGACGAGGAACGAGACTGCGGCCGCGATCTCGTGCGGCTCGACGAGGCGGCCGCCCGGGGCGGATGCGAGCGCGCGCTCGCGCACCTCGGCCGGCATCGCGAGCACCTGCTCGGTGCCGACCAGCCCCGGCAGGACCGCGTTGACGGTGATGCCGCGGCGCGCGTTCTCGGCCGCGAGCGTCCGCACCATGCCGAGCTGGCCGGCCTTCGAGGCCGCGTAGGCGACCTGGCCGGGCAGCCCGCCGAGCGCCGCGACGCTCGAGATCACGACGATCCGCCCGTGGCCGCGCTCGCGCATCCCGCCGAGGCAGGCCTGGATCGTGCGGAACGCGCCCGTGAGGTTGACGTCGATGTCGAGCTGCCACTGCTCGGCGCTCATGCGATGGCCGGGCGCGACCGTCGTCGTCACGCCGGCGTTCGCGACGCACACGTCGACGTCCGCGAGCGGCGGGAACTCGTCGCGCGCGACGTCGAGCGCGATGTCGCAGCCCTCGCGCAGGTCGAGGGTCACGACGTCCATGCCGTCGGCGGCCAGCCGCGCGGCGATCGCCGCACCGATCCCGCGTGCGGCACCGGTCACGAGCGCACGGGGCCGGTCGGTCACAATTGGCCTCCGACGATCATCGAGGGAGGGAACCATGACAGACCGCTGGTTCACCGACGAGCAGCTCGCGGAGCTCTCGCGGCCGACGATGGACAGGGCGATCGAGGCGATCGACGCCGGCGATCTCGACGAGGCGCGGCGGCTGTGCTCGGACATGAAGCACGAGTGGCAGATGCTGCACGACCTGATGGCCTCGGGCGTGCTCGACCTCGTCTCGTTCATCCAGCAGCGCCTGGGGGAGGACGGCGTCGCCGAAGCGTGGAGCGAGTCGATGGGCCGCGGCTGGCGACGCCACCACGACGCGATCGTCGCCCTCGAGCGGCGCGACCTCGTCGAACTGCTCGCCGCGACGTGGCGCGCGCACTCGTGCTCGGGCGTCGGTCCCAACCCCGGCTCCTTCACGATCAGCGAGGACGAGGAGAAGGTGACGTTCTCGATGAACCCGTGCGGCTCGGGGCAGCGGCTGGTCCGCAACGGCGCCTACGAGGGCCTGCCGGGCGGCGGCGTCACCCAGGAGGCCCACGACTGGTCGTTCGACCGCAAGGGGTTTCCCCTCTACTGCACGCACTGCTCGTTCATGAACGAGTCGCTGCCGATCCAGTGGTCGGGCTATCCGCTGTATCCATCCGAGCCGCCGCAGGACTACGCGAAGGACCCCTGCACCTGGCACTGGTACAAGGACCCGGACGACATCCCGGAGCGGCATTGGCGCCGGTACGGGGCGGTGAAGCCGGAGCGCGCCGGCTGAGGAGATCCGCCCACGACTACGGCTCGATCACGTTGCGCCGGATTCGGCTGCTCGTCTGCCGGCGCCTGGCTGTAGTCGCCGAACGGCCGATCGCGGCGCGCGACGGCCGCGCCGACGCCCTCCGACTCGGCCAGCCCGATGAACTCGGCGGCGTCGGGCGTGTTGCGCATCAGCCCGTCGAGGATCGGTCCCAGCGTCTGCGTCGAGGCGAGGCCCATGTTCTCGTAGGCCTGGTTGACGATCAGCTTCATCGCGCTGAGCTGCGAGAGCGGGATCTCGGCGAGCCGGCCCGCCTCGGCGGCGACCGTCGCCTCGAGCTCGGCGAAGGGCACCGAGCGGTTGATCAGCCCGGCCTCCGCGGCTTCGGCTCCCGAGAGCGGCCGTCCCGTCAGGGCGTATTCCTTGGCCTTCGTCAAGCCGAGCCGGTACAGCCACATGCCGGTCAGGTAGGCGCCCCACATGCGCGAGTAGGGGGTGCCGATGCGAGCGTCGTCGCTGGCGATCACGAGGTCTGCGCACAGCGCCATGTCGCTGCCGCCGCCGACGCACCAGCCGTGGATCTGGGCGATCACCGGCTTCGGCGTGCGCCAGATGCTCATGAACTTGGGGATCGGGCCCGCGGCGGGGGAGGTGGCCATCGCGAAGTCCTTGCCCGGGTCCCAGCGCCCCTCGGTGGTCATGCCCGCGTCCCAGTGGTGAAAGCCGCCGGCGAAGTCGAAGCCGGCGCAGAACGACGCGGCCCGCCCCGCGCAGCACGATCACCTTGACCGCGTCCGTCCAGCGAGGCGCGGTGGACGGCGTCCTGCAGCTCGTCGGGCATCGGCGGGACGATCGTGTTCAGACGCTCGGGCCTGTTGAGCGTGATCGTCGCGATCGCGCCGTCGGTGTCGTAGAGCACCGTCTCGTATGGCATCTCGGGCCTCCTCGGGTGGACGGCGGCGATGCTACCCGTCACTCACGGCCTGAGAACCGGTCGACGAGCGCGCCGAGCCGCGAGGGTCGACCGCTGCGGCGCTCGACGTCGTCGGCGCGGCGGTACAGCCAGTAGACCGACTGGATGCCCGCCCAGCGCAGCGGCTCGGGCTCCCAGCGGCGCGGTTCGCGCCCGACCCAGGCCAGCTCGGTGTCCTGCCCGAGGATCAGGTCGCGGAGAGCGCGGCCGGCGAGGTTCGCGGCCGCCACGCCCTCGCCGACGTAGCCGCCGGCACGGGCGAGGCCGGTCGCGGGGTCGGCGGCCACCGAGACGCACCAGTCGCGTGGGGCGCCGAGCACCCCCGACCACGCGTGATCGATCGGCGCGCCCGCGGCGGCCGGGAACATCGCCGCGAGCTTCGCGCGCAGGCTCGCGATCGTCGAGGCGGCGGTGTCGCCACGGCCGTCGGTGCGCGAGCCGTAGCGGTAGGGGGTGCCGCGGCCGCCGATCGCGATCCGCCCGTCGGCGGTGCGCTGCAGGTAGACGTAGACGTTGGCGCCGTCGCCGAGGAGCTCCTGGCCCCGCCAGCCGATCCGTTCCCAGATCTCCTCGCCCAGCGGCTCGGTGACGATCATCGAGCTGTTGATCGGCGCCAGCGCGCGCCGCTGCCCTCGCAGGCTGGCCGTGTATCCCTCGGTCGCTCGCACGACCCAGCGCGCGCTGACCCGTCCGTGTGCGGTCTCGGCGGCGCGAGGAGCGATCGCATGCACCGGCGTGCCCTCGTAGATCTCGACGCCCTGTCGTTCCACCGCCGCGGCCAGCCCGACGAGCAGCTTCGCCGGGTGCACCCGCGCGACGTGCGGGGAGAAGCTCGCGCCGAGCGCCGCCGCGACGGCGACCCGCGCCGACAGCTCAGCAGCGCCGAGCTCGCGCAGATCCTCCTCGCCGAGGCCGAGCGCCCGCGCCGCTGCCACGTGCTCGCGGACGCGCGCGAGCTGGGCCCGCCCGAGCGCGACCGTCAGCACGCCGCTCCGTCTCAGCTCCGCGTCGATGCCCTCGGCGTCCAGCACGCGCGCGACCTCCTCGACCGTCGCGAACATCTCGCGCTGGAGCGCGAGGTAGCTGCCGCGGAGACGGCCGCGCTCATACGTGCGGGCGGGGCCCGAGAAGAAGCCCGAGAGCCAGCCGCCGTTGCGTCCGGAGGCGCCGAAGCCGGCCTGCTCGGCCTCCAGCACGAGCACCCGGAGCGAGGGCTCCGCGCGCTTGAGGTAGTAGGCGGTCCACAGGCCGGTGAAGCCCGCGCCGACGATCGCGACATCGGCCTCGGCCGGTCCCGGCAGGACTGGGCGCGGAGCGGGCGGGCCGCCGAGCGAACGCCACCAGAAGCCGAGTTCGCCGATCCGCATTTTGCGAGCCTAGTGCGGGCCGCGCATCGGGGTTATCATCGACCCGTCCGCCGGCTTTGGGCGGGGTGGAGAGAGGGAGGAATCGATGGAGGCCGCAGTTTCAGGACCGGCGACTAACGGAGCCCCCCCGGCCGCGGGCGCTTCGACCATCGCCGAGGCGTTCCGCATCACCGCTGCCGAACGCGAAGGCGACGTCGCGATTCGCACCAAGGACGACGCGTTCACGATCACCTGGGGAGAGCTGCGCGATCGCGTCGACTCGCTGGCCGCCGGCCTGCACGCCCTCGGTCTGCGCCGCGGCGACACGCTCGCGCTGATGATCGGGAACCGGCCCGAGTTCCACCTCTGCGACCTCGCGGGGATGATGGTCGGCGCGGCCCCGTTCTCGATCTACTCCACCTACACGGCCGAGCAGATCGCCTACCTCGTCGCGGACGCCGAAGCCCGCATCCTGATCTGCGAGCAGGCCTACCTCGACCGCGTGCTGGAGGCCCGCAAGAGCCTGCCGGGGCTCGAGCACGTGATCGTCATCGACGGCGAGGCTCCCGGCGGCACGCTCGCGCTCGCCGACGTCGAGGGCTCCGACGCCGAGTTCGACGTGGAGGCGTCGGTCGCCGCGCTCGAGTCGAGCGACGTCCTGACCCTGATCTACACCTCCGGCACCACCGGCCCGCCCAAGGGCGTGCAGCTGATCCACCGCAACCTGATGGCCGCCTGTGAGGGCCTGGACGAGCTGATCGAATTCCCGAAGGACGGCCGCGTGATCTCGTGGCTGCCCTCCGCCCACGTGGCGGAGCGCAACGCCCACCACTACCTGCCGATCGTCTACGGCCTGCAGATCACCTGCTGCGAGGACCCGCGCCAGGTGCTCTCCTACCTGCCCGAAGTGCGGCCGAGCTGGTTCTTCGCGGTGCCGCGCATCTGGGAGAAGCTGAAGGCGGGGCTGGAGACGATGCTCGCCTCGCAGCCGGAGGAGCAGCGGGCGAAGGTCGAGGAGGCGCTCGAGGCGTCGCTGCGCAAGGTGCGCCTGGAGCAGGCCGGCGAACCGGTCCCGCCGGAGCTCGCCGAGCAGGTCACGCGCGCCGACGCGGAGATCTTCGCCGGGCTGCGCACGATGCTCGGACTCGACCAGGTCGAGGCGATCAACGTCGGCGCGGCGCCGACGCCGGTCGAGGTGCTCGAGTTCTTCCACGCGATCGGCCTGCCGCTCGCCGAGCTCTGGGGGATGAGCGAGACCTGCGGCGCCGGCACCGTCAACCCGCCCGACCGCATCCGCATCGGCACCGTCGGACCGCCCGCCCCCGGCGTCGAGATCAAGCTGGACACCGACGGCGAGGTGCTGATCCGCTCCGACGTCGTGATGAAGGGCTACCGCAACCTGCCCGAGAAGACGGCGGAGTCGTTCACCGAGGACGGCTTCCTGCGCACCGGCGACATCGGCGAGTTCGACGAGGCGGGCTACCTGAAGATCGTCGACCGCAAGAAGGAGCTGATCATCAGCGCCGCGGGCAAGAACATGTCACCGGCGAACATCGAGGCGACGTTGAAGGCCGCCTCGCCGCTGATCGGGCAGGCGTGCTGCATCGGCGACCGTCGCCCCTACAACACGGCGCTGATCGTGCTCGACGCCGACTTCGCGCCGATGTGGGCGGGCCAGCAGGGCATCGAGGACACCTCGCTGGAGGCGCTGGCGAGCGACGAGCGCATGCTCGCGGCCGTGTCAGAGGCGGTCGACGCGGCCAACGAGAAGCTCGCCAAAGTGGAACAGGTCAAGAAGTTCACGGTCGTCGCCGGCGACTGGCTGCCCGGTGGCGACGAGCTGACGCCGACGATGAAGCTCAAGCGCAAGCCGATCGCCGAGAAGTACGAGCCGGCGATCGAGTCGATGTACGCGGGTTAGCCCGCGGAGCGAGCGAAGCCCGCCGGCGCACCCGCTTCCAGGCGGGCGCGCTCCGGGCCGCCGGGGAGGGATCCGGCGGCCCGAGGCGCCACGGGCCGGCGGCGGGGCGGCGCGTCACTGCCGCGCCGCCCCGCGGAGCCTTGCCGGCCCTATTTTTTCCGTTTTTCCTTCGGCGGCTTCGCGAATTTGGACGCCCACTTGTCGAGCGTCTCCTCGAAGTCCCCGATCATCACGGCCTTGTTGTGGCCCGCTCCGGAGGGCAGCCCCGCCAGCAGGTTCACGAGCGGAGTGCTCAGGCCGCAGTTCTTGGCCGCGGGCACGGCGAACGTGTCGTCTTCGAGCACGACGTCCGTGAGCTTCGTGATTTTCTTCTTGCCCGGGGTGGTCAGCGCACCCGGTTTCGTGGTTTTGAGGTGGAGCACGATGGGTTCGGCTTCGGAGCCGATCATGCAGGTTTCGCCCAGCAGCGGGTTGTCGAGTTTGATCTGCAGCGGCAGCACGACGGCGACGCCCGCGCCGCCTTCCGCGACGAAGAACTGGTTGACGACGATGTCGCTGGCTGGGCCCGCGAGCGTGGCGGTGGCGGTCACTTCGCCGGTGATCCCTTCGAGCAGGCCGATCCCCAGCAGCCCACCCGGGACCTTCTGCGGCGGGCTGATCAGCGTGTTGCCGTCGCGGGCCGGGATCAGGTTCTCGTCCACCAGGCCTGCGAACGGGAGCCCGCCCTGGAGGGTGATCGTCTTTTCGATCGGCACCTGCTTGAGGCCCATCTTGAATTCGCCGGATGTGGTGTGGGCGACGGTGCAGACGCCCGCGGTCGCCTCCGGGCAGTCGAGGAACTCCGCGAATTCTTCCTTGAGCTGCGTGTTGGCGGCCGGCGCCGCCGGTGCCGCGATCAGGGCCGCCGCGCACAGGAGCGCGCCGGCTGCGACGAGCGTTCGCGCGCGGGCGAGGAGGCCCCTCCGCGCCTTGCTGGCAGACGTCTGCATCTCTCTCGGTCTCCTTTTCCCGGTTCGCGAACGGGTCGCGTACGACGAGTCGTCCGCTGCGGGCCGGTACCGAGTGTTCCTGAGCGCCCCCTCCTCAAGGCGCACCCGGGCGCTCGCCCGGCCCCTCACGCCGCCAGGTCTAACACGATGTACCTGTGATGTCAACCCATTTGACACACAGCCGGGTCTGTGGCCGGACAGGTCTCGAGAAATAGGGGCCCCGCCGAAGCGGGGCCCCCGTCTCGCAGAGGGGCTGCGAGAGCTCTCGGCGGTTGGCGGCGGTGGCCTCCCCCCGCGCGATGCGACCGCCTCAAATCGTCCAAATCGGCCCCAGCGCGGCGTCCTGCGGCGCCGAGACCATCTGTTTGAACGCGTCACCGGCGCGGAGGTTGGGGAGGTGGGGGATTTCTCACGGACCGGTTTGGGGCACAGGCGTCTCGGGAACGTTCCGGGAGCACTTCGTGCGCGGGGCTGGAACGTTCGTCCACACGCGAACGTCCGCCGCCGGCCGGTGTGCGATCTTGCGCGATCGGGCCGCCGGGCCCAAGGACGATGCGCCACGCAGCACCGAGCGCGAAGGGAGCAGGAACCTGAGGCACTGGCGACTTGCGGCGGTTGTGGTCCTGCTTGCGGCGACCGCGGGTGGCGCTCTGCCCGCCGGCGCATCCGCCCGGCTGCCCCCCGGCGTCGACGCGATGGCCGCAGCCAGTGCGCACGCGCCCACGAGCCGGCTGATCAGCCCGCGGCTCCACACCCCGAAGGCGAAGGTGCTGCTCCTCGCGTTCGTGATCGCCGGCGGGGCCGCGACGCGCGAGCGCGTCAGGAGCATCTCCGGCGACGGCCTGCGGTGGCGGCCCGTCGCGCGCAGCGACGGGCCGGGCGGTGCGACGGAGATCTGGCGCGCCCGCGCGACCCACAAGCTGAAGGGCCCGATCGCCGCAACGCTCGCGGCTTCGGCGTACCCGGCGAGCATCCGGATCGTGGCCTACGGCGGCGCCTCGACCCACATCTCAGCGCACGCCGCCGTCAGAGGGAGCGCCTCGACGCCGAGGATCAGGCTGAGGCCCACGGCCGGCTCGCTGGTGTGGACGGCGGGGAGCAGCCAGGGTCAGCGCCGGGCATTGCTCCTCTCCAGCACCTCAGAGCGGCGGGTGATCGCCCGGGTGTTCGCGAGCCGCCAGCGGACGGCCGGGTGGCTCCAGCTGGCCGAAGCGCGGACCTCGCACGTGCTGGGCGCAAGCGGCGCGAGCTGGTCGCGCAGATGGCAGATGGCGTCGGTCGACGTCGTCGTGCCCGCGCTCAAAAAGCTGATCGAAGAAGGCGGCGCCAGGCGCAAGGCCTCGGCAGGCGCGCTGCCACCGGGATGCGCGCCGTTGCCGGCCTTCGAAGTGGGCGTGCAGGACGATCCCGTCTTCCTCGGGCTTCAGCCGGCGATGAGCCCGGCGCGCGGCTACGAACTCGCGACGTCGGTCTTCCACGCCCGCCTGCTGCGGCTGAACGTGGTCTGGGGCGAACTCAAGCGTTACGGGTGGGCGCCATACGATCGCGCGGTGCAGATGGCGCGCGAACACTGCTGGGCGATCCACATGACGATCACGTGGACGCCGCCCTTCCAGGAAGGCGAGTTCAACAGCGAACTCTCGACGGAACACATGAACCTCGCGCTGCTCGGCGCCTTCGCCCGCGAAGTCGCCGGGCGCTACGCCGGCCGCGTGGGGCGCTTCGCGGTCGGAAACGAGCCGAACGGGACGAAGTTCATGGGCCATACGGGCGGCGAGTCCAGCGCCATGGCCAAATACGACTCCGCCTACAGGGTCGCGTACGACGCCGTGAAGGCAGCCGACCCGAGCGCCCAAGTGGTCGCGGGCGAACTCGCCGGGCGCGACATCTACGCGTGGCTCAGCAACGTCTCCGCGCTCCCCAACGACGGCGTGGGAGTCCACCCGTACGAACTCACGGAATCGCTCGGCAACCTCGTCAACTTCATCCAGCCCGTGCCGCTGCTCGTGAGCGAGGACGGCATCCGCGCCGGAGTGCCGAACCAGATCGCCAAGGACCTCGAAGTCGAGGAAGCCGTGCGGCGCGCCGGCGTCAAGGAGCTCGTCTTCTACCAGCTGTCACGTGCCGACGCGAACGCTTGGAACACCGGTATCGAATGACCAAGCCGGAGAGGGGACTCGAACCCCTGACCCCCTGTTTACAAGACAGGCGCTCTACCAGCTGAGCTACTCCGGCGCGCCCTCCAAGCTAGCGCGTGGTGCACGCCGGGGGGCGCCTCCGCATCGCGTCGAACGCCCGCCGGACATGGCCGGACCGGCGCGTTTCATTCGCTAGGGTCAAAGGAAGGGCAGCTCGGGGAGAGAGAGCGGATGACCGCCGGATTCAGCATCGAGGAGGAGCGACGTGGCGAGGGCCACCGCCTTGCGCTGAACGGCGAGCTCGACCTTGCCGCCGCCTACGACCTCGAGACCGCGCTCAGCCGCCTGTGCGACGCAGGCGCGCAGATCGAGCTCGACCTGCGCGGCGTCACGTTCATGGACTCGATGGGGATGCGCTCGCTGCTGACGGTGCGCGACATGTGCTCCGAGCACGGCTCGCGGCTGTCCGTGATCGCCGGCGAGGGGCAGCGCAAGATGCTCGAGGTGACCGGCCTGATCGAGATCCTGCCCCTGCAGGAGGGCGCCGGCGACGCCTGATCGAACGCACCCAGACGTTGAGCATCGGCGTTTTTGGGTAAGGGACGGACAGGAGCCGCGTTTTGCAGGTTCGAGATCGACCGCGCGGCCACCGACGAGAGATGCTGACGAGCACAGGACCGACAGCCGTTGACGGGGAGCTTTGCCGCGTCCTCGAAGTGGATCCAGGGCTTGCCGAGTCGATCCCGGCGGAGCGCCGCGATCGCGCAGTCGCCGAGTGCGTGGCACGCGTCATCACCCTGCCCACCGGGCGCTGGCGCAACGCGCCGGCTGTCACCGGACGCGCCGGGATCGGGCTGCTCGCGCTCGACGGCCTGCTTGTCCGGCGCGTCGGCATCGAGGGCCGCTTCGGCGCCGAGCTGCTCGGTGAGGGCGACCTGCTGCGTCCGTGGGAAGGCGAGGAGGAACTGCCGACGCTGCCCCTCACCACGGCTTGGCGCGTGCTCGAGAGCTCACGGCTCGCGGTGCTCGACGAGGCCTTCATGGCTCACCTCGCCGACTACCCGCAGCTGGGTGGGCGGCTGGTCGGCCGGGCGGTCGCGCGGTCGCGGAACATCGCGGTCAACATGGCGATCGTCCATCAGGCGCGTGTGGACGTGCGCCTGCACATGCTCTTCTGGCACCTGGCCTCGCGCTGGGGACGCGTCGGCAGCGGCGTCGTGACCGTGCCGCTGCGGTTGACGCACGCCGTCCTGTCCGAACTCGCGGCAGCCAGGCGCCCGACCGTGACGAGCGCCCTGACCGGGCTGTCGCGCCGCGGGCTCGTGCGCTCGACCGACGCCGGCTGGGTGCTGAGCGGCGAGCCTCCTGGTGAGATGGGCGACGTCGCCCGGATGGCCGTCCTGCCGACCACCTGAGAGCTGTAACGCCCCGACCGCGCGCGGTGTACTCAGGGCGTGTCGACAACGCCCGTCAAGCGCCGCCTCCACGAGGCCGTAGACCCCCGCGAGGAGCAGCCGCGGCGCCCCGAGGTCGACCTCGGCGGCTTCCGCGAGCGCTCGCTGCAGAAGGGCGTCAACCCGGTCATCTACTGGGGCCTGCGCGCGCTGCTCGTCCCCTTCTTCCTCATCTACTTCCGCATGCAGCGGATCGGCCGCGAGCATCTTCCGCGCACGGGACCGTTGCTGCTGGCGTCCAACCACCGCAGCTTCCTCGATCCGTTCGTGATCGGGACGCTCGTCAAAAGGCCCGTCTACTACATGGCCAAGCGCGAGCTCTTCGAAAAGCGCTGGCAGGCGTGGGTTCTGAACGCGCTCGGCGCGTTCCCTGTCGACCGCGGCGCCGGCGACGGCGATGCGATGGCCACGGCTCGGCTGATCCTCGAACGCGGCGACTGCGTGGTCGTGTTCCCCGAGGGCACGCGCGTGCGTCCGGGGCCGCTCGGCAGCCCTCGCCGCGGCATCGGGAGGCTCGCGCTGGAGACGGGGGCACCCGTCGCCCCGGTCGCCGTGATCGGGACCGAGGACGTGCGGCGCGGCTGGCGCATCCGCCCGCGCAAGGTACGCCTGCGCGTCGGGCGCCCGCTGCACTACCCGACGGTCGAGCGCTGCTCGCCGAGCCTCGCGGGGGCCGTGACCGAACGGATCTGGGCCTGTGTGAGCCTCCAGTGGGAGTGGCTCGGCGGCACGCCGCAGAGCGCCGCCCCGGCGCCGCCCGCGGAGGGGCATCCGAGCGAGGTCACGCGAGCGGCCTGAGTGCTGCTCACCGGCGCTTCGGAGGTAGGGTGCATGAGTGGCCGCGCAGGTAAGCCCGAAGTCCAAGGCGCAGCTGGACGCGGAGTTCTCGGATCTCTACCGAGCCCACCTGCGCGACGTCTACTCCTACGCGTACTACCGGGTCGGCAACCACCACGACGCCGAGGACCTGACCGAGCAGACCTTCCTGCAGGCCTACCGGCACTTCGAGCGCGCGCAGCGGGAATCCGACGGGCGCCCGCTGCGGCCGTGGCTGATCAGGATCGCGCACAACCTGGCCGCGAATCTCTATCGCGACCGTTCTCGCAAGCCGTCCTCGCCGATCGACGAGACGACCACGATCACCGCTCCGCACACGACCGAGCAGCTGGTCGAGGGCCGCGACGAGCTGAGCCGCATCCTCGACGGCGTGGGCAAGCTGCCCGACGACCGCCGCGAGGCGCTGATCATGCGCTTCGCCCTGGGCATGGACAACCGGGAGATCGCGCGCGCGCTCGGGCGCTCCGACGGCGCCACGAAGGTGCTGATCCATCGCGCGATCAGGCAGCTCGAGGAGATCGTGGGCGAGGACGGCTCAGGACGCCCCGCGAAGGCGGCGAAGAAGGAAGCGGCCGATGACTGAGGCGGCGACGAGCTTCGAGGCACTCCTGCGCGAAGCGCTCACGCCCGTGGAGCCGCCGGCAGACCTCGCCGAGCGCCTCGAGGGGGCCCTCCAGAGCATCACGGAGATGGCCGCCGACGAGCTCGAGGCATGGGAGCTCTCGGCGATGCGCGATCCCCGCAACTGGGTGCGCCCCGCCGCCGCGCTGGTCGCGGGCGGGGCCGCGGGCACGGCGCTGGTGGTGCTGCGCGCACGGCGCCGCGCCGCGGCGACGCCGCCGCGAAGCGTGGCCGGGATACGCAAGGCCGCGGGGCGGACGCTCGAAGACATCGAGCGCGAGACGCGCAGGCTCCTCGGCGAGCGCTAGCCGCAACCCGCGGGGGCACGCGACACCCCCAGCTACGCTCTCCCTCCGCATGGCCACCTGCTACCGCCACCCCTCGCGCGAGACCGGCGTGTCCTGCTCGAACTGCGGGCGCCCGATCTGCCCCGACTGCATGACGAGCACGCCCGTCGGCATGCGCTGCCCGGAGTGCTCGCGCCAGAAGACGGCCGTCAAGCGCCTGCGCGACGTTGCGAGCGTCCCGCGCGTCACCTACGGGCTGATCGCCGCCAACGTGATCGTGTTCCTGACCGAGCAGGGCCAGCTCACGTTCACCGGCACCACGATCCACGGCACGGTGATCGCCGAAGGCATCCTCTATCGCGAAGCGATCGCCGTCGCCCATCAGTACTACCGGCTCGTCACAGCGGGCTTCCTGCACGAGAACTTCCTGCACATCGGCTTCAACATGTACCTGCTCTACATCCTCGGCCTGATGCTCGAGCCCGCGATCGGCAGCGCGCGCTTCGCCGCGATCTACTTCACCGCGCTGCTGGCGGGCTCCTTCGGCGCGCTGCTCGCGACCCCGGCGCCGACGCTCGGAGCCTCCGGCGCCATCTTCGGCCTGATGGGAGCCGCCGCGGTCGAGCTGCGCGCACGTGGCTTCAGCGTCATGCAGTCCGGGATCGGCGGGCTGATCATCTTGAACCTGGTGCTCAGCTTCACGCTCGCGGGGATCTCCGTGGGCGCTCACATAGGCGGTCTGATCGGCGGCGCGATCGCGGCATTCGCGATCCGCGCCGCGGACGCCCGCAAACTGCCGGCGCTCGGCTTCCTGGCGTGCCTGGCGCTGAGCGCGATCGCGGTGGCGGCCTCGATCGCGGTCTCGAAAGTCAGCGGCAGCGGCTTCGCCTGAGCGCTGCGCTAGTGGGGGGTCGCCAGCAGGTCCAGCGCGACGGCGCGGCCGTCGATCGAGACCCCATCCAGCAACTCGGGGTGCAGCAGCCGCCCGAGCAGCTCGAGCCCGTCGACGAGCCGCGGGCCCGGGCGCGAGAAGTAGGCGGCGGCGTCGACCGCGAACAGCCTCTCAGCGCCCAGCTCGCGCAGCCGCCCGGCATGGGCCAGCGCCTCTTCGTGAGCGCGTGGGGCGTCGTAGCCGCACGGCATCACGACCACGACCTCGGGCCGTGCCTGGGCGAGCATCTCCCAGCTCACCGTCTCCGAGGGCTCACCCGGCATCCCGAGCACGTCCTCGCCGCCGGCGAGCTCGATCAGCTGCGGGGTCCAGTGGCCGGCGACGAACGCGGGGTCGAGCCACTCGATGGCGGCCACGCGGGGACGCGCGAGCGCCGCGCACGGCGAGCCTCACGCGATCGATCCGCCCGGTGGTCCGCGCGACGAGCTCGACGCCCTCGCGCCGGCGCCCGGTCGCTTCGGCCAGCGTGCGCACGTCTCCGAGCGTCTCGCCGAGCGTCTTCGGGTCCAGCGCGATCACGCGGGGGTGGGAGGGCAGCTCGCCGGCCAGCGACGCGACGTCCTCGTAGGAGACCGCGCAGACGGGGCACAGCGCCTGGGTGACGATCAGGTCGGGTTCGAGGTCGGCCAGCATCGCCGTGTCCAGCTCGTAGATCGACTCGCCGGCGAGGGTGCGCTCGCGCACCGCGGCATCGATCTCACCGGCGCTGAGTCCCGGGGGGAGCGCATCGCGGGTGACCCGCGGCAGCGACAGCGCCGCGAGCGGGTGATCGCACTCGTGGGTGACGCCGACGACCTCGTCTTCGAGGCCGAGCGCGAACAGCAGCTCGGTGGCGTGGGGTACGAGGCTGACGATCCTCACCCGAGAGAATGTAAGGCCTCGGCGCGGGTAAGCTGGTCTCGATGGCGCTTCTCGGCGAGGCCGACATCGATCGCGAGCTGGAAGGGCTCGACGGCTGGCGGCGCGAGCCGCCCGAGAGCATCGCGCGCGACTTCCAGTTCGCGGATTTCGCCGCCGCGATGGCGTTCGTGCAGCGCGTCGGCGAGGCCGCCGAGGACGCCAACCACCATCCCGACATCCTGCTCCACGGCTGGAACAAGGTCCGCCTGACCTACTCCACGCACTCCGAGGGCGGCCTCACCGCGGCCGACTTCGCGCAGGCCGCGCGGGTGTCGCAGCTCGCCTGAGCGCGCCTGCGTTCCGCCTGTCGCCCTTGCTACCGTTGAGCAGCCGACCGTCTTGATGATCGACGACGAAGAACTTCCTCGAAGTAGCGTCGCCCCGCCGGGCGGACCGCGCGGGTGCGCGGCCTGACCCGCTCCGGCCGGGGCCTCGACTCAGCAGCTCACGGGCGCGCCGTTGGGACCGCCCAGCGCTCGTGAACGGGCTGAAGCTGATCATCACCGCCGTCCTGGTCGGCGATCAACGCGTTCTTCGTGATCGCCGAGTACGCGCTCGTCCGCTCGCGCCGCGCGCGCCTGGAAGTGATGCGGAGGACGGCCAGAAGGGCGCCGGCCTCGCGCTCGACCAGCTCGACCACGTCAACGACTACATCTCCGCCGTCCAGATCGGCGTCACGATGACGTCGATCGCGATCGGCGCGCTCGGCGAGCCCGCGCTCGCCGACCTCCTCAAGAACTGGCTCCCGGCCGGCTGGAGCCACGGCATCGCGGCGGCGATCGTCGCGATCTTCGCCTTCACGGTGATCTCGTTCGCGCAGCTGATCGGCGGCGAGATCGTGCCGAAGTTCTACGCGATCGACCGCTCGGAGGCGGTCGCTCGCCGCGTCGCGCGGCCGCTGCGCACCTTCAAGGTGGCCTCTTCCAGCCGCTGATCTACGGCGTCACGGCGGTGTCGAACCGGATCCTGCGCCTGCTCGGGCGTCGACATGACCAAGCAGGGCGAAGGGGGCACGCCCGACGAGCTCAAGCGGCTGATCGCCGAGTCCTACGCCGGCGGCACATCGACCCGGGCGAGGCGGGCATGCTCACAGGCGTCTTCCACCTGCACGAGCAGGAGGCCCGCCAGGTGATGACGCCGATTCCGGCGGTCGTGACGCTCGATTCCTCCGCGGACGTCGAAACGGCGCTGCGCCTGTGCGTCTCGAGCGGCCACACACGGCTCGTGATCACCGAGAACGAAGACCGCGACCGCGTCAAGGGCATCGTCCACGTCTCGGAGCTCGCCGCGCTGTTGATGTCCGACGGTCCGCACGCGCGGATCGAGTCGGTCGTCCACGACGCGATGATCGTGCCCGAGACCAAGCCGCTCGACGACCTGCTCGCCGACCTCCAGCGCAGCCGCACCTCGCTCGCGGTCGTCGTCGACGAGTACGGCCGCGTGGTCGGCGTGATCAGCGTGGAGGACATCATCGAGGAGGTCGTCGGCGAGATCGCAGACGAGACCGACCCGACCGCCGGCGAGATCCGCCGGCTCGCGAACGGCGACTGGTTCGTGCGCGGCCACGTCGCCGTCACCGACCTGGCCGACTACGGCATCGAGCTGCCCGCGGACAGCGACGCCTACAACTCGATCGGCGGCTTCGTCTTCGCGCAGCTCGGGACGGCTGCCGAAGCGCGGCGACACCGTCACGGCCGACGGCTACTCGATCCGCGTCGAGTCGGTTCGCGACAACCGCATCGAGGCGGTGCGGATCCGCGAGCGCCGGGCGGTCGCGCCGCGCGCCGAACGCGAGCGCGAGGCCGGTTAGGCGCGCCGACGGCCCGTTAAACACGTCCGGCCCGCGGGGGGAGCGGACCGGATCGTGCGCACTGGGAGGAGGCGGGTGTGCGTTGCGACGAATCACGCCGCAGCACCCAGTATCCGCGCCAGCATCAACGCTAGGTAAAAGTCCGATTAGGCGGCGTTGAATGTTCTGAGAGCGCCGCCGGGGGCTCAATAGTCGAGCAGTCCGCGGCCGCTCTTGCGGCCCAGCGCGCCCTCGGCTGCGAGCTCCTTCAGGCGCTCCGGCACGGGCTCGCCGATCGTCTCGCCGATCGCGATCGAGACGTCCAAGCCGACGAGATCGAGCAGCGACAGCGGGCCCATCGGGTGACCCGCGCCGAGCTTCATGCAGGTGTCGATGTCCCCGGGAGCGAGGCCCGTCTCTTCCATCAGCCGCACCGCGCTGAAGAGGTACGGGAACAGCAGGCGGTTGACCACGAAGCCCGGGATGTCGGGGACCTCGACCGGAGTCTTCTCGAACGTCTCGCAGAGCGCGAACGCCCGCGCGCGGGTCTCCTCGGTCGCCTCGCGCGGGAACACGAGCTCGACGAGCTGCATCTTCGTGACGGGGTTGAAGACGTGCAGCCCGACGAAGCGCTCGGGGCGCCCGCACTCCTCGGCCAGGGCCTGCACCGACAGGGATGAGGTCGTGCTCGCGAGGATCGCCTCGGGGCCGACGATCGTGCCCAGCTCGGCCAGCAGCCCTGCCTTCACGTCGTGGTCCTCGACCACCGCCTCGACGACGAACGTCGCGTCCGCCAGCTCGGCCGGTTCGGTGACGATGAGCACGTGATCCGGGTCCACCTCGGCGCCGAGGCGCGCAAGCGTCTTCTCGACGGTCGCCCGCGCACGGTCGGCAGACTCCTCCGAGCGCGCGAGCAGCAGCACGGGGCCGTGGTGCGCCGCGGTCGCCGCCAAACCGCAGGCGATCGCGCCGCTTCCCGCCACTGCCAGATGAGTGCTCACGTCGCTCCTTTGCTTGGGGATCTGCGCTTCCCTGCGCGGCTGGCCGGTCAGCCAGGAGCCCGCGGGCAGGCGGTACAGTAAGCGCTGCAGGGTCCGCGCATCCTTTCAGAAGCGCGCATTCGGCTCTGCGGCGGGTGGGCGGGACACCAATCCGACCGTCGAGCCGCCGGAAACCGACCACCTGAGAGGACTTCACTGATGAGGCAACCAGAGGGCCGCGAAGTCGTGATCGTCGAGGCCGTGCGCACGCCGATCGGCCGCGGGCACCGCGAGAAGGGCTACTACAAGGACACGCACCCGAACAAGCTGCTGGCCAAGTGCTACACGGAGGTCATCGAGCGCTCGGGCGCCGACGCCTCAGAGGTGGAGGACGTGATCGCGGGCTGCGTGCAGCAGTTCGGCGAGCAGGGCTTCAACATCGCGCGCAACGCCTGGCTGGAAGCCGGCCTGCCGATCGAGGCCCCCGGCACCACCGTGGACCGCCAGTGCGGCTCCGCGCAGCAGGCGGTCAACTTCTCGGCGGCGCTGATCGCCGCCGGCGTTCACGACGCGATGATCGGCTCGGGCGTGGAGCACATGGGCCACCTCCCGTTCGCCGCCGGCATGAAGACGCAGGAGGACTTCGGCTACGCCTTCACACCGGAGCTGATGGCCAAGCACAACATCGTCGGCCAGGGGCTCGGCGCCGAGATGATCGCCGACCAGTGGGAGATCCCCCGCTCGGAGCTCGACGAGCTGGCCGTGCGCTCGCACAAGCTCGCCCACCAGGCGACCGAGGAGGGCCGGTTCGAGCGGGAGATCGTGCCGATGGTCATCGACGGGCAGTCGCTCGTCACCGACCAGGGCATCCGCCCCGAAACGAACCTCGAGGCGCTCTCGCAGCTGAAGCCCGCGTTCAAGCCGGACGGCAAGATCACCGCCGGCAACGCCTCGCAGATCTCGGACGGCGCCGCCGCCGTGCTGTTGATGTCAGGCGACAAGGCGAAGGCGCTCGGCCTGACGCCGCGGGCGCGCATCGTCGACCAGACGACGGTCGGCTGCGACCCGGTGAAAATGCTCGAGGGCCCGATCCCGGCCACACGCAAGATCCTCGACCGCAACTCGATGTCGATCAACGACATCGACCTGATCGAGATCAACGAGGCGTTCGCGCCGGTGGTCGCGGCGTGGCGCCGCGAGCTCGACCCCGACATGGACCGCGTGAACGTCAACGGCGGCGCGATGGCACTCGGCCACCCGCTCGGCTCGACGGGCGCGCGGCTGATCACGACGCTGCTGCACGAGCTCGAGCGCTCCGACAAGGAGATCGGCTTCGTGACGATGTGCTGCGGCGGCGGGCTCGGAACCGGCACGCTGATCCAGCGGGTCTGATCGCCGGCGAAAGGCCGAGCGCGCCCGGCCTAGGCGCTCGGTTTGGTCCCCGTCCAGTCCACTGCGACGGGTTCGAGCGAGAGCAGGGCCGCCCACGTCGCCGCGGTCGCGACGCCGTTCGGTTCGATCCCGTGCGCGCTCTGGAAGGTCTTCAGGTTCGCCGTCGTCTGCGAGCCGAAGCTACCGGTCGTTTCCTGGGTGGGGATCGCCGTGGCCAGGTGCTCCTGGAGCCAGAGCACCTGATCGCCCTTGCTGCCGTTGTGGAGTTCCGGCCAGGTGGTGTTCGGCGTCACGCTCGTCAGCGGGGTCATCGGCGCCGCCAGCGTCGACCAGCCCGAGGAGGTGGTCTCCTGCCAGTCCCAGAAGGACCAGCCGGGCGCGCCGTAGTCCACCGCCTCCTCGCGGAAGCGCAGCACGTCCGCGTTCGAGACGCCCCCGTAGGTCTGCCCCAGCGGGAAGATCGGCCGCTGGTAGATGCGGTTGCCGATGTAGGTGTTCGCGTAGACCGTGTCGACCGAGACGCCGATGTCGTGCCAGTACATCTGCGGCAGGTTGAACTGCGCGCCGCCCGGACCGAGGAACACCGAGTAGGGGAAGGTGCCGTGGTAGGAGACGTAGGGGAAGCCGGCCAGCGCGAGCGGGAAGGCGGCGCCGATCTTGCCGCGCAGCGCCGAGATGTAGGTCTGCGCCGCCGAGTACTTGCCTTCGTACTCCGCCTCGGCGTCGATCACCAGGCAGTCGGCACCGTTCGCCACGGCCTGGGCGCCGAGCGCGGCCTCCCCCGCGGGGTTCGAGCCGTACACGTACTGCCACGCGCACACCTTCAGCCCGCCCGCGTGCAGCGTCTGGACGAGCTGGGGCGAGAACTGGCTCCAGTAGTTGCTCGAGCCGTCGGAGCTCTTGACGAACACGGTCGTCACGCCGGCGGCCTGGGCCTGGGAGATGATCGCCGGCAGCGAGCCGCCGCTGGACTTGCTCACGTACCAGATCCACATGCCCTGCCCTTCGAACGCGCCGGCGCCGACGCCACCGGCCTTCACCGGCGAGGTCGGCTTGGGCAGCGGCGGGTGCAGCGCGTGGGTGAAGACGTAGATCGGCCCGAACGAGCTGGTGTAGCGGCCCCTGCTCAGCAGGACCTTCACGTGCCCGGAGTGCGCCGCCTTCGGCACTGTCGCCATCAACCCGGCGGTCGTGCGCCGCAGCCGCGCGACCGGTGAGCGGGTGTTCACGCTCGCGCCCGCCGTCTTCGGGAAGCCCACCACCATCCCCGGCTGCAGGCCGACGCCCTTGACGAGCAGCTGGCCGTGGGTCGAGACCTGGCGCGGGTTGGCGCTGCAGTGCGCCGAGGGCGTGCAGGCGATGCCGGTGATGCGCACCGTCGTGACGTGCGCGCTCGCCGCCGCTCGTCGCCGAGCTGCCGTCGCTCTTGGACGTGCCCGGAGGCGCGGTCCCTCCCGAGCCGGCCGCCAGCGCCGCGAGCGGGCAGCAGCAGACGATCGCAAGTGCGATCACGATCAACGCGCCGGCCGGCGCGATCACTCGTCGTGTGAGTCCTGCGCTCCCTGCGTCCACGAAACCCTCTGGTGTCGTAGGCCTGTCCCTCGCCGGCCGCAGGTCTGCCGCGACCCTTTCGGGGGATCGAGCCAAGTTACCGGCTCTGCGCCTGCAAACGTCGCGACGCGACGGAAGTTGCGCCTAGCGCCAGCGGAAGCCGGTCGCGTCCGGTGCCGGCGCCAGCGGGCTGCACGGCAGACCCGGCGCCGGCGAGGGCAGGTTGAAGCCGCTCGGGGCCACGTCGTTGGGGGCGTCGGCGTGGAAGAGCGAGGCCAGGTACTGGTTCTGGCCGCGACCCACGCCGAGCTCGAACTGGCCGCCGCCGTAGTTGCCGATGCCACGCTCGGCGCAGTAGTCGTAGGCGTCGAGCAGGTTGCGCAGCCCGCCCAGGCGCGAGGGCTTGATGTTGACCATCCGCGGCGGGTAGGGCAGCGCCTCGATGTCCTCGATGGAGTGGATCGGCGCATCCCAGGAGAAGCGCTCGCGGTGTGCGGCGAGCACGGCGTCGGTCTCGGGCGTGAGCGCCGGGTCCTCGATCCACGCTTCCGGGAACGCGGTCACGACCCGCTCGTACAGCGCCGGGTCGGCGGGCTGGTCGACGACCGTGCCTTTGTAGAAGCCCTTGAAGTCGACCGAGTCCACGGCGCCGGTCGCGACGAGCGAGGCGATCAGCTCGTCGTCCCAGGAGCTCGTCGGGTCGAGCTTGAAGGCCAGCTCGGGGCAGATCTCGAGGCGCTTCTGCATCGGCTCGAGCGTCGGCGGCTCGCCGAGGCGCAGCGAGACCACGAACGTCACGGGCGCCGGCTCGCGCCCGAGCGCCTCGTGCAGCGCTACGCCGGCTTGGCGGAGCGCGAGGTCGAGCGCCGCCGACTCGTACGCCCACGTCCGGTAGCGCCGGGAGACCTCGCGCTGGGGCGGCTCGGGAAACAGCTCGAGGCCTGCGAGGTGCTCGCAGAAGCCGGCGAGGGTGAAGCTCCCGGCGAGGGGCAGTGCCGGGCCGGCAGCCTGGAGGATGTCGTGATCCTCGGCCTCGTAGGTGACGTCCTCGCCGACGCCCTCCTCGCCTTCTCCGCGCAGCGCGATCAGCGTCGACTTGCGCTCGAAGTCGCTGGAGACCGACTGCACGAGGCCGTCGAGCCCGTACTCCTCGATCTCGACCGGCAGCTCCGCCACCCGCGCCCACGTGCTCATCCGGCGGCCTCCTGTTCCAGTCGTGCGACGAGCTCGTCCAGCCGCAGCTCCTCGAGCGCCGCGCCGACGGCCGCGAGCTCGCCCGCGCACTGCTCGATCAGGCGCTTGCCCTCGCTGACGAGCGCGAGCGTCTCGTCGAGGCTGGCCTCGCCCGAGTCCAGGCGCCGGATGATCTCCTCGACGCGTGCCGTCGCCGCCTCGTAGGGGAGGCGCTCGGGCTGTGCGCCGGTCTCGTTGCTCGGTGCGCTCACCGCTCCGTGACCTCGGCGTCGACGCTGCCGTCGGCGAAGCGCAGCCGGAGCGCGTGCCGCGCGCGGGCCGCGTCGGCGCTCGTGACCGGGCCGCCCCCGCTGTCCTGGACGAGCGCGTAGCCGCGTTCGAGCGTGCGCTGCGGGTCGTGCCCGCCGAGCGCGAGCGCGAGCCGCTCCAGCTCGCGCGCGCGGCGCCCGCGGCAGTCGGCAAGGGTCGAGGAGGACTTGCGCGAGAGCACGAGCGCGCGCGTGCCCGTGCGCTCGAGCTCGGCGCGCATCCGGCGCCGCGAGCCGGCGCGGATCTCCCGGAGCTTCTGGTGCAGCTGGGAGCGCTGGCGCTCGATGTGCGTGCCAGGCGCGCGCGAGAGGAGCGCCAGCCGCCGTGCCCGTTCGAGGATCGCGCGCCGGCCGTGGTCGCGCAGGCGCTCGGCGGAGCGCAGCCCCCGCTCCCGCTCGCTCAGCACCCTGCGGCTGTGCTCGCGCAGGCGCATGCCCAGCTCGGCCTGCGCGCGGCGCGCGGCCGCGCAGTCGACCGCCACCGCCGCCTCTGCGGCGTGGGTGGGCGTCGAGCAGCTCACCGCGGCCACGTCGTCGAGCAGGGTCCGGTCGGTGTGATGGCCGACGGACGCGATCACGGGCACCGGCAGCATGGCGACCGTCCGGCAGAGCGTCTCGTCGCAGAAGCAGAGGAGATCGGCGAGCGAGCCCCCGCCGCGCGCGACGATCACGACATCCACGTCGCCCAGCGCCGCGAGGTCCCCGAGCGCCCGGGCGATCGCCGGCGCCGCATGACGGTCCTGCACCGGCGCGAATCCCCAGATCAGCCGTCCGGCCCAGCCGCGCCGGCCGAGCGCGGCGAGCACGTCGTCGCGGGCCTTCCCCGACTCGCCCGTGACGACGCCGATCGTGCGCGGGAGCGCGGGGAGCGTCAGCTCCTTCTGGCGCGCGAGCTGCCCCTCGGCGTCGAGCAGCTTGCGCAGCCGGTCGATCTGGGCGAGCAGGTCGCCCTCGCCGGCGATGCGCAGGTCGCTGACCCTGAAGGAGAACGCGGGCGAGGCCGATGCGCTGCCCGGGTAGTAGTCGCAACCGCCCGCCACGACCACCTGCATGCCCTCGGCCGGCGTCTGCCCGTTCGCCGCGAGCATCTTCTCCCAGTCGTTCAGCCAGGCCGAGCACGGCACCGCGCCCGCCGCGTCGCGCAGCTCGAAGTACATCTGCGTACGGCCGGGACGCAGGTTGACGAGCTCGCCGAGCAGCTGCACGCGGGCGCGTGCCCGCAGTTCCCGGCGCAGCATCGCGGCGTAGCTGCCGACGGCGTACGGGCCGGGGAGCGGGTTGTCGGGAATGCCCGCCGGGCGGGCCTCGTCAGCGCGGCTTTGCAGCGACATCTGCGCTGAGCATAGGCGCTACGATCGACGGCCATGCCGCGCCGCGAGCCGATGCCGCCGGGCTGACCCGTGTCCAAGCGGAACGCTGGCAAGCGCGGCCGTCCGCGCAAGCGCCGCTCGGCCGGCGCGGCGGCGGGCGCAGGCACCGACACGGCGCCCGAGCCCGCCGCGGCGCAGCTCGCGCCGAGCCGTGCACGGGGCGCAGGCGGGCCCGGCGGAGGGCGCGCCGGCCGTGGCGCCCGCGACGCGAGCATCGCCACGCCCGACCGGGCCCGGCGCGATCCCGGCGGGGTCGGCGAGCGCCCGCAGGCACCGTGGCACCCCTGGCCCTTCTCCGAGCTGCTGATCCTCGTGGGCGCGATCGGCTCGCTCGTCGGCTTCGCCACGGGCGCGACATCGACCCTGTTCGCCGGCCTCGGCGCGGTGCTGATCGGCACGCTCGAGTTCACGATCCGCGAGCACCGCACCGGCTACCGCTCGCATGCCGCACTGCTCGCCGCCGTGCCGACCGCGCTCGTGCACGGAGGCGTCGCGCTGGGGCTCTTCGCGCTGGGCGCGCGGGCGCTGTGCTCGTGATCGCACCGCTGGTCGTCGACGTGCCGCTGTTCTGGCTGCTCTACAGGCACCTGCGCGCCAGCTTCGAGGACGCGCGCCGCGAGCGGCTGTTCGAGCTGCGCCGGCGCTAGCCGGACTCGTCCGCGAGGCGCACCGACGGCAGGGGGCGCTCGCCCTCGGCCGGCCCCTCGCCGCGGATCTCGCCGGTCAGCCCGAGGCTCTGGAGCCGCGCGATCTCGCGCTCGCCTTCGAGGCGGGCGGGGTGATCGGCGGGCAGGCCGGCGATCAGCTTGGCGATGCGATTGCGGAGCTGCAGCGCGAAGTGGGGCGTCGAGGCCCCCATCAGCTGACGGACGTCCTCGACGGTCACCTCGTGCTCGCGCTCGGTGCGCTGCAGGCGGCGTGGGTCTTCGGCTTCGCTCAAAGCGAGATCTCCTTTGGCTATTCGGCCTGCTGCACTGCCGCTTCTTCGGCGGCGCCCTGTTTGGTGGGCTTGATCTCGAGCAACGAGTCGAGCTCCGCTTGCGTGGCCAGCGAGATCGCAGCTTCGTCGCCGATCAGCCAGCCGTGATTGTAGACACCGCGCACCGGCGCGAATTCCGGCGAGGAGCCGTACGCCGGCTCGATGTCGCCGAGGTAGGCGGCGAGTTCCGGGGGGATCCCGACGGCCGATTCGACCAGGAGCATCGGGCCGTAGTCGCCGGTCGCGGAGAGCAGCGCGGCTGCGGGCGCGTCCAGCGCGCGTGAGGAGCGGGCGAACACGAGCCCGTGGCCGGGGTCTTTGACCCCCCAGCCGAAGCTGCCGTCGGTGAAGCGCGCGGCCGCGATCGACGCTCGCGTGGGGGTGATCGCTTCGCCGCCTTCGCTCGCGGGGATGCTGGTGACGCGGCCGAGGCGCGAGAGCGAGCCGAGCGCGCTGCGGCTCAGGTGCGCGGCGTTCATCACGTAGATCGCCGGATGGTGCATCGAGTGCAGCAGCGCTTCGCTCGCGCTCGGCAGCGGTCCGCCGCCGACGGGAAGCAGCGGCGCCGCGCTCTCGGCCGCAAGCCCCGGCGCGGCCATCTGCAGGGAGCGTGGCCCTTCGACGCCGAGCACGATCGCGTCGTGGGGCGTCGAGCCGGTCGTCTTGGCGAGCAGCTGCTCGACCTCCCCGGCCGGATCCGTGGCGGGCAGGGTGCTCGGCTTGTAGCCGGCGGGCAGCGCGGCTTCGGTGCCCACGCGGATCACCTGCGCGCCGCCGAGCGCGGCGGAGCCGCGCGGGTGCATCGCTTCGATCGCTTCGCGGCTGACCTGCGGCAGCGAGTTGCCTTCCGCGTAGAGGAGCGGCGCGTTCAGCGGCGCGGCGGCGAGGGCCGAGGCCGCGAGCGCGGCCGTCCAGTTGTTGCGGTCGACGAGCACGACCGCGTCGGGCCGTGTGCCCGGGGTGAGCCCCGGGTAGACGACGCGCGCCACCGCCGCCGCGTCCACGACCGCGTCGTTGCCGCCCACCCGCGTGGTGTTGCGCGTGGTGACCGTGACGGCGCCCTCCTGGGCGATGGGGGCGACGCTCGGCAGCGGCCCGCCGCCCGCCTGGCCCACGGTCTGGCTGCCCTTCCCGCAGCCCGCAAACGCCAGCGCGGCGAATGCGGCGAGAGCAGGAAGGAATCGCGCCGGTCGCGTCGAAGCTGGCTGGAAGCGCATCCGCCGGGCAACACTACCGGGGAGGTCGGAGCAGGATCGCAACTGCCGGACACGCGTTTCCGGGCGGCACCGATGCAAGCGTCATTGCAGTTTGCTAGCGTGCCGCCGAACGCCGAGCCCCTGACACGGAGTCAGGGGACGGGGGACCCAAGTTGTTGGGGCGAATCCCGCGGTGAGACCGCAGGAAGCGCAGGCTCTTTCAGCGCTAGCCCGTCAGCTAACCCCGCAGGCCGACGAAAGAGGTTTCGACTTGCAGGTACGCAACGTCAGCGCGATGGTCTGCAGCATCTTGCTGCTGGGCTCCGGTGCCGACGCCGCACAGGCGGCGAACACCGGAGGCGCAGCGGCCGGCACAACGGCCGCCCCCACGCCGACCACGACGACGAAAAGCGCCATCCATCTCTTCCCTGTCACCGCCCGCTCCTCGAACATCGCCTACAAAGGCGCCGGTCTACGTGAAGACCTCGAGCGGCCAGGTGATCCCGTACTCCGCGACCGCCACCGGCACGACCGGCACCACGGCGAGCGCGACCGGAGGCAGCGAACCGGCTTCGCCCGGACAGCAGCCGCTCGAAGTCCCGCCGGCCGGCATCGGCACCGCCAACGGGCCGACGGCGCGCCCGCAGCTGCTCGTGCCGGGCACGACGGCCCGCTACGTGAACGGCCTCGCCGCCGCGCCCATGTCGGCGCCGCCGGCCGTCCAGGAGATCATCTGGGCCGGCAACGAGCTGATCGGCCTGCCCTACATCTTCGGCGGCGGGCACGGATCGTTCACCTCGAGCGGCTACGACTGCTCGGGCACGGTCTCGTTCGCGCTGCACGGCGCGAGCCTGCTCAAGACGCCCGAGGACTCCTCTGAATTCGAACGCTACGGCTCGCACGGCGCCGGTCGCTGGATCGCAGTCTTCTCCAACCCCGGCCACGCCTACATGACGGTCGCCGGCCTGCGGCTCGACACGAGCTCGGCGGACGACCCGTCCAACCAGCAGGGACCGCGCTGGCGGCCGCTTCGCCCGGCGAACAGCGGCTTCCGGGTCCGGCACCCGCTGGGGCTCTAGGCACCGGTTCGACGGCACCGCGGGTCGGCTAGGCTGATGGGAGTCTGGCCGGCCCCCCCGCCGGCCGCCCGTGGCAACCCATAGGAGGATCGGATGGCCGGCTTGACCGGGCGCATGTCCACCGTAGTGAAGGCGAAGGTCTCGAAGCTGCTCGACCGGGCCGAAGACCCCGCCGAGACCCTCGACTACAGCTACCAGAAGCAGGTCGAACAGCTGCAGAACGTCAAGAAGGGCATCGCGGACGTCGTCACGGCCAAGAAGCGCCTGCAGATGCAGGAGAGCAGCCTGCAGCAGAGCCTCGTCAAGCTCGACACCCAGGCCCGCCAGGCGCTCTCGCAGGGCAACGAAGAGCTCGCCCGCGCCGCGCTCGAGCGCAAGAACGTCGCCCAGACCGAGCTGCAGTCGCTCGACACGCAGGTCACCGAACTCGAAACCCAGCAGCAGAAGCTCACCGACTCCGAGAAACAGCTGCGCGCGAAGATCGAAGCCTTCCGCACCAAGAAGGAGGTCATCAAGGCGCAGTACTCGGCCGCCGAGGCGCAGGTGCGGATCTCCGAGGCCGCGACCGGCGTGGGAGAGCAGATGGCCGACGTCGGCCTGGCGATGCAGCGCGCGGTCGACAAGACCGAAAACATGCGCGCGCGCGCCGACGCGGTCCAGGAGCTGGAAGCCGCGGGCACCTTCGACGACGTCACCCAGCTCGGCTCCGGCGAAGACGACATCGACAAACAGCTCAAGTCGCTCTCCAGCCAGAGCGCGGTGGACGACGAGCTCGCCAAGATGAAGGGGGAAATCGGCGGCGCGCCGGCGGGCGATGCCGCACAGATCCCCGCGGGCGAGAGCGCTCCCGCCGGCGAGAGCAGCCAGCAATGATCGTGCGGATATCCGGCGAGGGGCAGTTCGAGCTCGCCGACAGCGAGTCGGGCCGGCTCAACGAGCTCGAGGCTGCCGTGATCGCCGCGGTCGAAGCGTGTGACGAGGCCGCCTACGGGGCGGCCTTCCCCGCGCTCCTCGACTACGTCCGCTCTACCGGCAGCGCCGTCGCCGAGGACACGCTCGAGGGGTCCGACGTGATCCTCCCGCCCTCCGACATCTCTCTGAACGAGGCGGCGTCGGAGTTCACGGGCGAGGGATTGATCCCGGACTAGCCTCCGGGGCTCGGCCGGCGCTCGCCACCGGCGAGGCAGCCGTCGGCCTCAGATCGGGATCCCCCAGAGGGGGAACCAGCGCTCGATCTCGGGCTCGATCGGGAGTTCTTCGCCGACCTGGGCCTTGATCTGCAGCTCGCGCTCGGTGTCGCGTTCCTGCTTCGCGTCCTGCTTGGGGACGAACGGGTACCAGTGTCCGCGCTTGTAGTTGTAGATGAAGTAGATCGCGGCGCCCTTCGCGTCGGTGAACGCGAACACGGCGCACAGCAGCCGCTCGCCGTACCCGGCGGTCTCGATCGAGCCGGCGACCGCGTTGATGCCGACGGCGAGGTCTTCGACGCTCGGCGCGCCCGCCGGGTTGCTCAGCACCATCCAGCGGTAGCCGTAGCTGTCGTCCTGCGTGGCGACGGCGGTGCCGCTCTCGCCACCGGTCGCCTTCACGACTTCCTCCATTTCCTTCACGGTCGCTTCGAACTCGCTGTTGGCGAGCGCCTGGAAGACGATCGCGGCCTTCCCGGCCGGGGAGATCGAGTGCCCGCTCTCCAGCGTCACCCACGCCGTGGTGATCGCGAACAGCTTGTCGGGCGCCGGGCCCTTGACCTCGTGGCGGCCCCAGAGGACGTCGCGCAGGCCCACTAGATCAAGCGGCAGCGGTGCCCTGTTGCAGCTGGGCCTCCAGCCGCTGCAGGGCGGCCAGGCGCTGCTCGAGCGGCGGGTGGTCGGAGAAGATGTTGAGCAGCGATTCCTTCGCCTTCGGCGGGATGATGAAGAAGGCGCTCAGCCCTTCGGCCTTGCGCAGGTCTTCACGCGGCTCGCGTTCGATCGTTCCCGAGATCTTGATCAGCGCCGAGGCCAGCGCGCTCGGCCTTCCGGTCAGCACCGCCGAGCCGCGGTCGGCGGCGAACTCGCGGTAGCGCGAGAGCGCCCGCAGGAGCAGGAACGAGAGCGCGTAGACGAGCGCCGAGACGAGGACGACGATCATGATGTCCTGCTCCTCTTCGTTGTCGCGCCCGTAGCCGCCGCCGAAGAAGAAGGCGAACTGCAGGATCAGGGCAGCCAGCGAGGCGAAGAACCCCGCCAGCGTCATCACCATCACGTCGCGGTTGATCACGTGCGTGATCTCGTGCGCCATCACACCTTCCAGCTCGGCCGAGTCGAGCATGTCGAGGATGCCGCGCGTCGCGCAGACGGTGGTCGTCTTGCGCGACCGGCCCATCGCGAAGGCGTTCGGCATCGGCGTCTCCATCACGCAGATGCGCGGCTTGGGCAGGTCCGCCTGCACGCACAGACGTTCCACGATCCCGTGCAGCTCCGGCTCCTCGGCGGCCGAGACCTCTTTGACGCCCTGCGTTGCGAGGGCGATCTTGTCCGAGGCGAAGACCTGGACGAGCAGCAGGACGACCGCGATCGCCACGATGAAGCCCGCGCCGGCGCCGGCGGCGAACAGCACGCCGATGAACACCACGTAGAGCAGGCCGAGCAGGAACAACGTCAGCACCATCCGCGCCTGCAGGCCGGAGTCGCGCCCGAAGCTTGTATGAGCTCGAGTTGCCATCACCGCAATTCTGGCAGACATACCTTTCAGTTCCCCTAAAGTCCCTGGCGGTTCCCCGATGATGCGACGCCCCAGCCCATGAAGCCCGAAGTCGAACTCCTGGGCATCTCGATCAAGACCTTCGGCGTGGCCTTCGCACTCGGCTTCCTGGCGTGCGGCGCGCTCGTCGCCAGGCGCCTGCGCGAGCTGGGCCGGCCGGTCGACTGGGCGTATGAGATCACTTTCGCGGCGCTGATCGGTGGCGTCGTCGGCGCGCGCGTCTACTACCTGATCCAGAACGCCTCGAAACTGCACGGCTCGGTTGTCGGCAACATCTTCTCCGGCTCGGGCCTGGTCTGGTACGGCGGCGCCATCGGGGGCGCGATCGGGGTGGTCGGCTGGATGCGCTGGCGGCACGTGCTCGAACTCCGGATGCTGGACATGTGCGCCACCGCGCTCGCGCTCGGCTACGCGATCGGGCGCATCGGCTGCCAGGTGTCCGGGGACGGGGACTACGGCATCCGCTCGACGCTGCCGACCTCGATGGGCTATCCGCACGGCACCGTCCCCACACCGCCCGGCGTCACGGTGCTACCGACACCGATCTACGAGACGGTCCTGATGTGCCTGCTCGCCTGGGGGCTCTGGCAGCTCCGGGATCGGGTGCGGCCGGGCGTCGTGTTCGCTCTCTATCTCGTGGGCTCGGGGTTCGAGCGCTTCATGATCGAGTTCATCAGGCGCAACAGCGAGGTCGCCGTCGGGCTGACAGCGCCGCAGCTGGAGAGCCTGATCGCCATGGCCGCGGGGCTGATCTGGCTCGGGGTGCTCGTGCGCCGTGGGGGCTTGGAGTCGCTGCGCGCGGACGCCCCGGCGCGCGGGCAGCCCGCGAAGCGTGCTGTCACGGCCTGACGCGCTCCAGGCGCGGCAGGGGCGGGCGCGCCTTGGGAGAACGGCCGCGCGCTCCATGCGCGCAATGGGAGAACGGCCGCGCGCTCCATGCGCGGCCTTGGCCGGACGGCGATAATCACCGCCGACATGGCAACCGGAACGACCCTTTCAGCCGTCTTCCCGCTGGGGAGCCGCCTCAACGAGCGCGGCGTGCTCGAGATCGGCGGCTGCGACACGCTCGAGCTGGCCCGCGAGTTCGGCACCCCCGCCTACGTGGTCGCCGAAGAGGATCTGCGCGCCCGTGCGCGCGCCTTCGTCGGCGCCGCCCGCGAGCTGCACCCCGACATGCACGTGGTGTTCGCGTCGAAGGCGTTCCCCTGCACAGCCGTGCTCTCGCTGTTCGCGGCGGAGGGGCTGTGGTGCGACGTCGCCACCGGCGGCGAGCTGTACCTCGCGCTGAACGCAGGCTTCGCGCCCGAGCGGATCGTGATGCACGGCAACGCCAAGTCCGAGGCCGAGCTGCGGATGGCGCTGCGCCATCGCGTCGGCCTGATCGTGATCGACAACTTCGACGAGATCGAGCGGCTGGGCGAGCTGATCGGCGACGGCGCCCTCGGGGACCGCGAGGGCGGGCAGCCGGTGCTCGTGCGCGTCACGCCCGATGTGCGCGGAGCGACGCACGAGAAGATCTCGACCGGCCAGGCGGACTCGAAGTTCGGCTTCTCGATGGAGGAGGTGCCCGAGGCGATCGACCGCGTGCGCGCCACCGCCGGGCTCGCCCTGGACGGCCTGCACGCGCACATCGGCTCGCAGCTGCTGGATCTCGACCCATTCCGGCGGGCCTGCGCCGAGCTGGCGAGCCTGGGCGATTTCAAGGTGCTCGACGTCGGCGGCGGTCTCGGCGTGCAGTACCTCGAGGACCAGCCGGCGCCGCCCGCGATCGAGGACTACCTCGCCGTCGCCGTCGAGGAGTTGGGCCCGCCCACCCGCCACACCGGGCGCCTGCTGGTCGAGCCGGGCCGCGCGCTGACGGCGAACGCGGGCGTCACCCTCTACACCGTCGAGAGCGTCTCCCAGAACGTCTCCCGGTGGGTGGCCGTCGACGGCGGCATGTCCGACAACCTGCGCCCGATGCTCTACGGCGCCCGCTACGAGGCCCAGGTGGTCGATCGCTTCGGCGGTGCCGTGGAGTGCGTGCTCGCGGGCAAGCACTGCGAGTCCGGCGACGTGATCGCGCGCGGCGTGGTGCTCGACGACCCGCGTCGCGGTGATGTGATCGTCACGCCGGTCACCGGCGCCTACGGCTACGCGATGGCCAACAACTACAACGGCGTGCCCCGCCCCCCTGTGATCTTCTGCGCCGGGGGCGAGGCGCGCGCCGTGGTCCGCCGCGAGAGCTTCGAGGACCTGGTCGCGCGCGATCAGGACCCGCCGCGCGCGGAGACCGCCGGGGCCTGAGGATGGCGGGCGACTTCACGGTCGGGCTGCTCGGCCACGGCACGGTCGGCGCGGCGTTCGCGCAGCTGCTCGACGAGCGCGCCGATGAGATCGAGCGCTTCAACGGTCGCCGGCCCGTGCTCGGCGGCGTGCTGACCCGCTCGCGTGGCGACTTCGAGGAGATCCTCGTCGGCGCGGATCTGATCGTCGAGGTGATGGGGGGGATCGAACCCGCCCGCGAGCACCTGCTGCGGGCGATGCGCTCCGGCAAGGGTGTCGTGACCGCGAACAAGCAGCTCCTCGCCGAGCACGGCGAGGAGCTGTATGAGACCGCCCGCGAGCACGACGTGAGGCTCCGCTTCGAGGCCGCGGTCGGCGGCGTGGTGCCGGTCGTGCGCACGCTCGAGGAATCGCTCTCGGCGACACCGATCGACCGCATCCACGGGATCGTCAACGGCACGACCAACTACATCCTCACCGAGATGAGCCGCGGCGCCAGCTACGCCGAGGCGCTCGCCGAGGCCCAGCGCAACGGATACGCCGAGGCCGACCCCGGCGACGATGTGACGGGGCGCGATGCGGCCGCCAAGATGGCGATCCTCGCGCGGCTGGCGTTCGGGGCGCCCGTCCACCTCGACGAGGTGCGCTACGAGGGCATCGAGAACCTGCACTCCGACGACCTCGCCTACGCGCGCGAGCTCGATCTCGCGCTCAAGCTCGTCGGTACCGCCGAGCGCCGCCAGGGCGGTCTGTCCGTGTCCGTCCACCCGACGTTCCTGTACCCGGGGCACCCGCTGGCGTCGATCTCGGGGTCCTTCAACGCGGTCACCGTCGAGTCGGAGACGATCACCGAGATCACGCTCTCGGGTCCCGGCGCCGGCGGGCGGCAGACGGCGAGCGCGGTGCTCGGCGATGTCGTCAGCGTCATGACCGGCGGTGCGCGGCCGCCCGCGCCCCCGCTCCCGCTGCCCCTGATCGAGGACGTCGAAAGCGCCTACTACCTGCACCTCGACGTCGCCGACCGGCCCGGCGTGCTCGCGACCGTCACCCAGGTGCTCGGCGAGCAGAGCGTCTCGATCAAGTCGGTCGTGCAGCGCGGCATGGGCGAGCACGCCCGGCTCGTGATGGTCACCCACCCGGTGCTCGAGTCGGCGCTGCGCGCGGCCGTCGACCGTCTCGCCGCCTTCGACTTCGTACGCTCTCCTCCCCGGACGATCCGGGTTATCGAAGAGGAGTTCCTGTGAGCCTGAGCTACGCCCCAGTCCCGCTGCCGCGCATCCAGGGCAGCGCCCCCACCGGCACGCACGTGCCGCTGATCGAACGCTACCTCGACCGCCTGCCGTTCGAGGCTGCGGACAAGCTCGTCTCCCTGCAGGAGGGGTCCACGCCGCTGCTGCAGGCGCCGGTGCTCTCGGCGATGGTGGGAGCGAACGTCCGCCTGAAGCTCGAGGGCGGCAACCCGACCGGCTCCTTCAAGGACCGCGGCATGACGTGCGCGCTGTCGGCCGCGGTGCGCGACGGGGCGAAGGCCGTGATCTGCGCCTCCACGGGGAACACCGCCGCCAGCGCGGCCGCCTACGCCGCCAGAGCGGGCATCACCTGCGCCGTGATCGTCCCGGAGGGCAAGATCGCTCAGGGCAAGATGGCACAGACGCTCATGCACGGCGCGCGCGTGATCTCGCTGCAGGGCAACTTCGACCAGGCGCTGACGCTCGTGCGTGAGCTGACGGCGACGAACCCGATCGTGCTCGTCAACTCGGTCAACGAGTACCGGATCGAAGGGCAGAAGACGGCCGCCTTCGAGATCCACGAGGCGCTCGAGGGCGCGCTGGATGCGCTCTGCATCCCGGTCGGCAACGGCGGCAACATCACCTCCTACTGGCGCGGGTTCCGCGAGGTCGGCGCCGCGCCGCGGATCTTCGGCTACCAGGCGGCCGGCGCCGCGCCGCTCGTCGAAGGGCACCCGATCGAGCACCCGGAAACGATCGCGAGCGCGATCCGCATCGGCAACCCCGTGCGCTGGGAGGACGCGATGGCGGCCGCAACCGACTCCCGGGGCTCGATCCGCGTCGTCACCGACGAGGAGATCCTCGAGGCCTACCGGCTGCTTGCCTACCGCGAAGGGATGTTCTGCGAGCCCGCCTCGGCGGCTTCGGTCGCGGGCCTGTTGAAGTACGGCGCCGACGGCGCCGAGCAGATCGTCTGCGTGCTCACGGGCCGCGGCCTGAAGGACCCGGAGACCGCGATCGCCAACAACGACGGGCGCATGATGACCGCGCCCGTCGAGCTCGGTGCGATCGAGGAAGCGGTGTTGGGTGACCCGTAGGCGCCTCGTGCGCGCGCCGGCGTCCTCCGCGAACCTCGGGCCCGGCTTCGACTGCATGGCGGCGGCGATCTCGATGACGCTGGCGCTCGAAGTGGAGGAGACCGGCGAGTTCCGCGTCTCCTCGACGCTGCCGATCGCGCGCGGGCGCGAGAACCTCTGCGTGCGGGCCTTCGAGCGCCTGCATCCCGCCGACCGCTTCACGTTCCGCATCTCCTCGGAGATCCCGCTCTCGGGCGGGCTCGGGTCGAGCGCGGCGGCGATCGTCGCCGGGCTGATGGCTGCCGACCACATCTTCGAGCTCGACGCCGACCTGCTCGAGCTGGCGTGCGAGCTCGAGGGCCACCCGGACAACGTCGCCGCCGCGCTGCGCGGGGGCTTCGTGATCTGCGCCGACGGTGCCGCGACGCGTTTCGAGCCGCCGACTGGCCTCGAGGCGCTGGCCGTCGTCCCCGAGGAGGCCGTGCGCACGCGCGCCGCGCGTGCCGCGCTGCCCGTCGAAGTTGCCCTCGGCGACGCGGTCTTCAACGTCGCGCACGGGGCGCTGCTCACGCTCGGGCTCGCGCGCGGCGACTGGGACCTGCTCTCCCGCGGGCTCCAGGACCGGCTGCACCAGCAGCAGCGCGCGCACCTGTTCCCGCGCTCGTTCGAGCTCGCCGCGCGGGCGCGCGAGCTCGGCGCGCTCGGGGCGACGATCTCCGGCGCCGGCCCGACGGTGCTCGTCTGGTGCTTCTACGAGCAGACAGGAACCGTCGCCGAGGCGCTCGGCCGCGAGACCGAGGGCTGGGCGCGCGTGCTGCGCGCCCCCTTCGAGCCGCAAGGGGCCTACGTCGAGGAGCTCTGAGCGAGCGCGCGGACGCGCTCGCCGGCCCCGTTCAGGCCGCCGATGCGCTCGACGAGCTCGCCGGCCAGCGCCATGTAGTCCGCGCCCAGGTCGGGACGGTGGTCGAGGATCGAACGCGCCCGCTCGGCCGACTCGGCGTAGGCGATCGACGAGCGGATCACGGTGTCGAAGACCTGCTCGCCGAAGCGCTCCTGCAGCGACGCGAGCGCCTCGCGAGAGTGCACGGTGCGCATGTCGGCGAGGTTCAGCAGCACGCCGAGGAGGGAGAGGGAAGGGTTGAGGCTCTCGCGCGCGAGCTCGACCACCTCCATGGCCTGCTCGACGCCCTGCAGTGCGAAGTACTGCGCCTCGGCGGTGATCAGGGCGTAGTCGGCCGCGACGAGCGCGTTCACGGTCAGGAGCCCGAGCGACGGCGGGCAGTCGATCAGGATCAGCTCGTAGTTCGCGCCTGCCTGGGCGAGCGCCTTGCGCAACGTCAGCTCGCGGCCCATCCGGCCGCCGAGCATCAGCTCCGCCTCGGCCAGGGACAGGTTGGCGGGGACGATGTCCTGGAGGATCGCCTCGTCGAGGGCCGAGCGCCCGGAGAGCACGTCCGCGATCGTCGGCTCGGCGTCGGGGGGCAGGTCGAAGTAGTCCGAGAGGTTGCCCTGTGGATCGAGGTCGACCGCGAGCGTGCGCAGGCCGGCGCGCCGCAGCACGTCGGTGAGCGTGCGGACGGCTGTCGTCTTGCCGGTCCCGCCCTTCTGCGAGAGCACCGCGATCGTCTTGGCCATCGGCGCGATACTACGCTGCTGCGAGTCCTCGGCGGCTCGTGAGCGCTCAGCCGGCCGAGGAGATCTCGCCGGAGCCCGACGGAGGCGCGACCGGCGCCTCCGAGCCGACGCGCATGAAGCTCAGCCGGTAGCGCCCGACGATGATCTCGTCGCCGTCCTGGAGCAGGCGGCCGTCGATCCGCGCGCCGTTGACGAACACGCCGTTCAGGCTGCGGTCGTCGAGCAGCCGGACGCCGTCCGGGTGGCGCACGATCAACGCGTGACGCCGCGAGACCGTGGGGTCGTCGAAGCGCAGGTCGGCCGCGAGGCTGCGCCCGATCCGCGTCCACTCGCGCGAGAGCGGAACCGTCCGCAGCTCGTCGCTCTCCTCGTAGACGAGGTACTCGCCCGGCTCGTCGATCTCCGCACGCGCCTTGTCCAGTCGCTCGCCGAGGTCCGGCGCGGCCTCCTGGACGAGCGTCGCTTCGGTCGGCTGGCTGTCGGCGTTGGAGATGCGCTCCGTGCTGAACAGCGACGCACGCAGAAAGCTCTGTCCGCCACAGCTGGGACAGGCCGGCAGGACGTCCGATCCCTCGAGGGTGAGGGCATAGCCACAGCGCTGGCATCGGAACGAGCCGGAGCCCACGAACGTGCCTGCGCTGAGTGACTCCATCAAGTCCTCCCTCTGTGGATGCGCTGCCAACACGGCGCTCCCTCGCCCGGGAAATCTCGTGCCGATTCTAACAAGACTCTCCCTACCCCGTCCCCATTCTCCATATCCGAATCCTCTCCTCGATCCCAGCAGCGCGACCGCGGCGCGACTGGGATCTACCCCGCACGGCGCGGGCGCGAAACCCCAGCGGCAGGAGCACGGCCGCGGCTGCCGAATGGATGCCCATGGCATCGATCCAGGACGACATCGACCAGCTCGAGCGGGAGCTCATGATGCGCAGCCTCGACGCGCTGGAGGCGGATCGCAGCGCCTGCGCCGACTGTGGCCGCACGCCGCTGATCGGCGAGCAGGTGGACCTCTACGAGGACCGGCCGGGGCGCCCGCCGCGGCTCGTCTGCGAGCTCTGCAGCCAGCTGCGGCGAGACGCGCCCGTGGCGCGCGAGACGGTGCGGCACGCCTGCGCAGGGCAGACCGTGCGGCTCACCGCGCGCGCGATCTGAGCGGCCCTCGTCTGCGCGAGGAGCGCTCGCCCGGCAGGGCGGGCAATAGACTTGCGCGCGGCGTGGATCCCCTCAGCGTCTCGACAGTCATCTCGGCCCCTCGCGAGGCCGTCTTCGAGTACCTGCAGGACATCGCCAACCACGCGGAGTTCACCGACCACTTCCTGCGGGACTGGCGCCTCACCCGGATCGACTCGGTGGGACGAGGAGCCGGCGCGCGCTTCCGGGTCGCGGCGCCGTTCAACCGCTTCGGCTGGGCCGAGGTGACCTTCGCCGAGGTCGAGCGCCCCGCGCGGATCGTCGAGGTGGGGCGCAGCGGCAAGAACAACCGCATCCGCACGCTCGGCGTCTGGCAGCTCGACCCGGGGCCGAGCGGCGCCACCCGCGTCACCTTCACGCTGCAGACGTGGCCCGCGAAGCTCTCGGACCGCCTGATGGAGAGCTTCGGCGCCCGCGGATGGCTCCGGCGCAAGCATCAGCGGGCGCTGCGGCGACTGCGCGCGATCCTCGAGCAGGATCCGGGGACGAGCGCCCGCGCGGCCCGGCGGGGGCCGCGCGTGACGGTCGCCGGTGGGTAGACTGCCGCGCGCATGAGAAGCCCCCTGCGCAAGTCATTCGTGCTCGCTTTCGCGCTGCTCGCAGCGCTCCTCCTGGGCGCGTGCGGGTCATCCCACACGAAGGTCAGCACCGGCACCTACGCGGGGGAGTCCGGCGCCAACGCGCCGTACCTGAACCTCGGCCCGCTCGTCTACCAGGTCCAGCTCTCGCGCCAGCTGAACCCGGCCAACAGCGAGGACGCGGGCTACCTGCAGGGGGTGCCGTACTCGGAAGGCAGGCTGAAACCGGGCGAGGAGTGGTTCGGGGTCTTCATCCAGGTCTACAACAACACCGAACACGCCCACCCCGCCTCGCAGGTGATCACGGTCAGCGACACCGAGGGCAACGTCTACCGCCCGCTCACCGTGCTGGGGACGAACCACTACATCTACCGCGGCGGCGTCCTGCCTCCGAAAAGCGTGCTGCCGAACCCCGACACCACGGCGTCCTTCGGCCCCACCCAGGGCGCGCTGCTGCTGTTCAAGATCAAGAACCGTCTCGCTGGACAACCGGCCGCTCGAGATCAAGATCGCCGAGCCCGAAGGGCTGCTGGCGTCGGTCTCGGCCGAGCTCGACGTCTAGCGCAGGCCGGCTTCCAGCACCTCCCTCGCGACCGGCGCCGCCGTATCGCCGCCGGCGCCGTCTTTGACGAGCAGCACGCACACGGCGATCCGCGGATGCACCGCCGGGGCGAACGCGGTGAACCAGGCGTCGGTGTTGCTGGCGCTCGAGCAGCTTTCGCCGCTTTCCGAGCCTGAGCTCGTTTCGCCGGCTTCGCCTTCGGGCGAGCTGTCGCTGCACGACTTCAGTTCGGCGGTGCCGGTCTTGCCGGCGACGACGACGCCCGGGATCGCCGCGGAGGTCCCCGTGCCCTCGCGGACGACCTCTGTCATCAGGTGGCGCACCGTGCGCGCGACCTCGGGGGTGACGGCCCGGGCGCCCCCGCGCGGGGCGTCCATTTCGAACGTGGGCGCCGGGCGGTGCCCGGCGTCGGCGATCGCCGAGGCGACCGTGACCATCTGCAGCGGCGTCGCCAGCACCTCGCCCTGCCCGATCGCGGTCGAGCCGACGTCGAGTTCACCCTGGATCGAGCCGGCCGCCGGCAGGCTGCTGCGCTCGGCCCCCGGCAGGCCCGGGTCGTGGTTGAAGCCGAATGCTTCCGCCATCGCCACCAGGCGCTGCGCCCCGAGCTTGACGCCGAGCGGGGTGAAGACCGAGTTGCACGAGACCGCGAAGGCGAGTTCGAGCGAGCCGCCGCAGTTCTCGCCGTTGGCGTTGTTCAGTCGCACGCCGTCGAGGGTGGCGTAGCTCGCGTACGGGAACTCGCTGTGCGGCGTCGCGATGTGGGCGCTCAGCGCGCCCGAGAGCGTGATGATCTTGAACGTGGAGCCGGGGGGCTGCTGGCCGTCGAGCCCGATGCCGGCGACGGCGAGGACCTGTCCGGAGGAGGGCTGCATCGCGACGATCCCGCCGAGCTGTCCTCCGAGCGCGCTCACCGCCGCTTCCTGGATCGAGGGCGAGATCGTGGTGCGGATCGCCCGCGCGCCCTTCGCGGGCACGGACGCGAGCAGCTTGTCGCCCGCCTGCAGCTCGCCGCCGGGGCGTCCGCGCAACCGTCCGTCGAGAGCCAGCTCGAGCCCGCTGGTGCCGACCTCGGCGTCTGAGGGCACGCCTTCGGCCTCCAGCGCCGAGCGCCGCGCCGCCGGGATCGCGCCGACTTCGCCCACGACCGCGCTCGCCGCTTCGCCCAGCGGGTAGCTGCGCGGGCCCGGCTGCCCTTCGGGCGGGCTCACGGCGACGACCTTGCCGTCGCGCGCGAGCAGCGTCGCACGCCGGGGCAGGGTCGTGTGGCGCGTCAGCGTCGCTCCTTCGGGCACGCCCGGGAACGCCTGCGAGCGCGACCATTCGACCTTCGGCGAGCCTTCGATCGAGACGATCTCGAGCGTCAGCGGCAGCGTCAGCGTCCCCCACAGCCGCGTGTGCACGCGCACCGGCACGGTCACGCGGCCGCCGCCGTGCGAGCGCGCCTTCCCCGCGAGCACACCACCGGTCGCAGTGGCCGTGCGGAGCGCTTCGCGGTGCACGGCTGCGAAGGCGGCGGGCGAGGTCTGCTGCTTCGCGGCGGGCGAGATGTCCCCGTACATCCGGGCGTAGTCGCGGTGGACCCACGAGCGCGCGTAGCTTTCGGCCAGCCCGACGTCGGGGGAGGAGCCGCGGTGGGCCCCGACGATGGCGCCGGTCACGAAGGCGACGGCTGCGAGCGCGAGCACGGGACGCGCGCGCCGCAGGCGCTGGTGGCGGCTATCGGGCAAGGAGCTTGTAGAACATCACTGGTGACAGGGCTGGACTGGCTAATTGTCGCGTTCGCGGCGGTCCTCGCCCTCCTCGGCTTCCGACAGGGGTTCATCGTCGGCGCCCTGTCGTTCGCCGGCTTCGTCCTCGGTGCGTTCCTGGGCACCCGCATCGGGCCGCTGCTGCTGCCCAAGGGGTCGGCCTCGCCGTACGCCCCGGCCTTCGGCCTGGTCGGCGCGCTGCTCGGCGGCGCGATCCTCGCCACCGGGCTCGAGGGCATCGCCTTCAGGCTGCGCCGGACGCTCGTCCTGCCTGGCCTCGGGCTCGCCGACGGGATGCTGGGCGCCGCGCTCGGCGCCGTCCTGGCGCTCGGCGTGGTGTGGATCGCGGCGGCGGTGGCCGCCCAGACGCCGGGCGCCCAGCAGCTGCGCGCCGACATCCAGCGCTCGGCGATCCTGCGCGAGCTCAACTCGATCCTGCCGCCTTCGGGCCCGGTCCTCGACGCGCTCGCGCGGCTCGACCCGCTGCCCTCGATCACCGGGCCCTCCCCCGACGTCGCGGCCCCCTCGCCGGGCTCGACCCGGCTGCCGGGGGTGAGGGCGGCCTCACGCAGCGTCGTGCGCGTGCTCGGGACCGCGTGCGGCCTCGCGATCGAGGGCTCGGGGTGGGCGGCGGCGCCGGGCCTGATCGTCACCAACGCCCACGTGGTCGCCGGCGAGGGAGACACGACCGTCGAGGCGGGCGGCGGGGACCTCGAGCTGCGGGCCGAACCGATCCTCTACGACCCGCAGGTCGACATCGCGATCCTGCGCGTGCAAACGCTCGAAGTCCCGGCGCTCACGCTCGCGAGCTCGACCCCCTCCGGGACGAGCGGCGCGATCCTCGGCTACCCGGAGAACGGCGCCTTCGACGCCGAGCCCGCCCGCATCGGGCACACGCAGCCGGTGGAGACGCAGAACGCCTACGGGGAAGGTCCGGTGACCCGGCTGCTGACGCCGCTGCGCGGGCTCGTGCGGCCGGGGAACTCAGGTGGGCCTGTCGTGGACGCCTCCGGCCACGTGCTGACGACCGTCTTCGCCGCGACCGAGGGAAGCCGGCGGGCGCGGCGGCTACGGCGTCGCGAACTCGACGGTCGCCGGCTTGCTGAGTCGCGTCGGCGCGGGCACCGGGCCCGAGGTGAGCACGGGTCCCTGCACGGCCGGCTAGGGCGCGCCGTCACGCGCGGTGAGCGGCCCGTCGCGCTTCCCCGCCGCCGGTGGCCGCTACGCTGACCGCCATGTCCAAGACGCTCCTGGTCGCCGAGAAGCCCTCCGTGGGGCAGGACCTGGCGCGCGCGCTGCCGGGGCCGTTCAAGAAGGGCGAGGGCTTCCTCGAGGGTCCGGACCACGTGATCACCTGGGCCGTCGGGCACCTCGTGCAGCTCGCCGAACCCGAAGCCTATGACGCCAAGTACAAGAGCTGGCGCATGGCGGACCTGCCGATCGTGCCGGAGCCGCTTCAAGCTCGTCGTGCGCGACGAGCGCTCGCGCAAGCAGATGTCCGTGGTCACCAAGCAGCTGGGGCGCGAGGACATCGAGGAGGTCGTCAACGCCTGCGACGCCGGGCGCGAGGGCGAGCTGATCTTCGCCTACCTCTACGAGAAGGCGAAAGCCAAGAAGCCGGTTCGCCGGCTCTGGCTCAACTCGATGACGAGCGCGGCGATGAAGGCCGCGCTCGCCTCGCTGCGACCGGGCGACGAGTTCGCGCAGCTGGAGGAAGCCGCCCGCTCGCGCTCGGAGGCCGACTGGATCGTCGGCATGAACGCGACACGCGCCGCGACGATCAGGCTGCGCAGCTCCTTCGACGGCGCGGTCTCCCTCGGCCGCGTGCAGACGCCGACGCTCGCGATCGTGGCCCGCCGCGAGGAGGAGATCAAAGCCTTCGTGCCCGAGCCCTACTGGCTCGTCGACGCGACCTTCAAGGCGCCGCCGCTCGACGGCGACGGAGGTGAGCGCGTCTACGTCGGCCACTACCAGGCGCCGCCGGGCAGTCCGGGGAACACGAAGGGGCCGCGTCTCGGCACCGAGGAGGAGGCCGAGACGATCGTCGCGGCCGTGCGCGGGCGGACGGGCACGATCACCAAGCTCGAGAAGAAAGAGCAGCGCGAGAAAGCGCCGATGCTCTACGACCTCACGACGCTGCAGCGCGAGGCCAACACCCGCTTCGGCTTCTCGGCCAAACGCACGCTGGCCGCGGCGCAGCGCCTCTACGAGGAGCACAAGGCGCTGACCTACCCCCGCACCAACTCCCGCTACCTGACGACCGACATGGTCGAGGAGATCAAGCCGATCGCGGAGCTCCTCAGCGGGCGCCCGGAGTACCGGCGCGGCGCGGAGTACGTGACCGGCCTCGACGTGCTGCCGCTGGCGCGCGTCGTCAACGACGAGAAGGTCACCGACCACCACGCGATCATCCCGACGCGCTCCGAGGGCGGGCACCCGGTGGAGAAGATGAACGACGACGACCGCCGCATCTACGACATGGCGGTGCGGCGCTTCCTCGCCGTCTTCCACCCCGAGGCGGTGTTCGAGAACACCCGTGTGGAGACGACCGTCGCCGGGGAGGACGGCAGTGGCCACGTCTTCCGCACGCGCGGCAAGCTGCTGCTCGTCCCCGGCTGGCGCGGGGTCTACGACGAGGTCGCCGCGGACGCCCGCGCGGAGGAGGGCCGCGGCGAGGAGGACGAGGGCGCCGACCAGCAGCTTCCGCGGCTGGTCGCCGAGGAGGAGGTCGAGACCGCGGCGGTGGACAGCGCGCGCAAGGAGACGAAACCGCCGCGGCGCTACAGCGACGCCTCGCTGCTCGGCGCGATGGAGACGGCGGGCAAGCTGGTCGACGACGACGAGCTGCGCGAGGCGATGAAGGACTCGGGGATCGGCACGCCGGCGACCCGCGCGGCGATCATCGAGCGCCTGATCACCGTCGGCTACGTGGAGCGCGACGGCCGTGCGCTCGTGGCGACCGAGAAGGGGCTGAACGTGATCCGGCTGCTCGGCGAGCACGCGCTCACCTCGCCGGGGCTGACGGGGAGCTGGGAGCAGCGCCTCGGCAAGATCGAGCGCGGCGAAGACTCCCGCAAGCAGTTCATGGGCGACATCGCGGGCTTCGCAACCGAGACGGTCAAGACGCTGGACGAGACGCTCAAAGACGTGCGCATCCCGCGCGCGCGGCTCGGGCCGTGCCCGGTCTGCGGGCACGAGATCGTCGAGAACCGCAAGGGCTACTCGTGCTGGTCGCGCGACGACCCCGGCTGCGGCTTCGTGATCTGGAAGGCGAAAGCGGGCAAGCAGCTGCCGGTCGCGACCGCGCGCGAACTGATCCGGCGCGGCTACACCGCGCAGCAGGTGACCGGCTTCCGCGGCCGCAGCGGCCGCAGCTTCCGGGCGCGGCTGGCGCTGCAGCAGACCGACGAGGGCAAATGGCGCGTCGAGTTCGACGAGCCGTGGGCCCGCGAGGGCGCCAAGCCGCCCGAGGCCGAGGCTGACGCCGACGCGGCGCCGCCGGCGGCGAGAGCACGGCCGCGGTGGCCGGCAGCGCTGCGTAGGCCCCGCGCCCGACGGGCCGCGTCGGGCCCGTGCGCCAGGATGGGATGGATGGTCGATCCCACTCGAGCGCGCCGCCGATGAGCATCACCCTCGTCACGGGGCCCGCGAACGCCGGCAAGGCAGAGGTCGTGATGGCCGAGGTCCGGCGCCACCTGGCGCAGGCGCGCGAGCCGGCGCTCGTCGTGCCGACGGCCGCCGACGTCGAGTACTACCTGCGGGAGCTGGCCGGGACGGAGGCCGCCGCCGGTGTCCGCGTGCTCCGCTTCGAGGGGCTGCTCGACGAGATGGTGCGGCGTGCGGGAGTTCGCGAGCCGGTCCTCGGCGCGCTCGCGCGCGAGCGGCTGATCGGGGCCGTCGCAGGCGGAGCGGCGGCCACGCAGCCGGGCTTCGTGCGCGCGCTCGGCCAGCTGTTCGAGGAACTGCGGCTCGCGCGCGTGCCGCCGCGGCGCCTGGCGGCAGCCCTCGAGGCCTCGCTGGGCGATGCTGCCGCGGCGCTCGGCTTCGATCTCGCCGGCGCGTACGGCGCCTATGAGGAGCGGCTGGCACGGATCGGGCGGATCGACGAGCAGCAGCGGGCGATGCGGGCGCTCGACGGGCTGCGCGAGCAGCCGTTCCTCTGGGGCGAGCCCCCGATCCCGGTCCTCTTCTACGGGTTCGACGACCTGACGCGGCTGCAGCTCGACGCGATCGAGACCCTCGGGCGTGTGGTGGATGCCGAGGTGACCGTGTCCCTCGCCTACGAGGCGGGGCGCACGGCCTTCGCCGGCCGCGCGGGCACCTTCGAGAAGCTGCGTCCGCTCGCCGACGACCACCGCAGCCTGCCGCCACGGGAGGACCACTACGCGCCCCACTCGCGGCGGGCGCTCGCGCATCTCGAGCGCTCGCTGTTCGAGGCCGGGGCCGCGCGCGTCGCTCCCGGCGCGGCAGTGGCGCTGATGCAGGGCGGCGGCGAGCGCGCCGAGCTGGAGCTCCTCGCCGAGCGGGTGGCCCAGCTCCTCGCCCAGGGCTGGCAGGCGGAGGAGATCGCGGTCGTCCTGCGCAACCCCGGCCGCTCCGCCGGCCTCGCCGCCGAGGTCTTCGCGTCCGCCGGCGTGCCGATCGCGATGCCGGTCAAGCGCCCGTTCTCCGACACGAGCACCGGGCGCGCGCTGATCGGGCTGCTGCGCTGCGTCGCCGTCCCCGGAGGGACGGCGCCTGGCACCCCCGCCGACCTGCTGGCGTGGCTGCGCGCGCCGGGCCGGCTGGACCGTCCCGAGCTGGCCGACCGGCTCGAGCTGGACGTCCGCAGGCTGGGCCTGAAGACCGTTGAGCAGGCCCGGGCGCGCTGGGAGGAGCACGTGTTCGAGCTCGACACCATCGACCGGCTCGCCGAGGCGCAGCGGCGTGGGCCGGCGGCCCTGGCCGAGCGCGTCTCGCGAGAGCTGCTGTGGCTGTTCACCGCGCCGCGCCGCGGTCGCGCGGCCCTGCTTGCAGACGCCGAGATGGACGAGGCCCGCGCCCTCGCCGGAGGGCGAGCCGCGCTCGCGGAGCTGCGCGACCTGGCGCGCGTCGCGCCCGACACCGCCCCCGGCTCGGCGGGGGAGCTGGCCGCCGTGCTCGCGCGCGTGGAGGTCAACAGCGGCGAGCTGCCCGGTCGCGGCCTCGTGTCGGTGCTCGATCCCCTGCAGCTGCGCGCGCGCCGGGTGCGCGCCCTGTTCCTCGCGGGGATGCAGGAGGGCGCGTTCCCGTTGCGGGCAAGCCCGCACCCTCTGCTCGGCGAGGCGGAGCGCTCGCGCCTGGCGCATGCCTCGGGGCTGCTGCTCGGCGAGCAGGCGGATGTGCTCGCGGCCGAGCGCTACCTGCTCTACGCGGTGCTCTCGCGACCCGAGGAGCTGCTCGTCCTGAGCTGGCACGAGACCGACGACGACGCGGGCCCCTCCTCGCGTTCGCTCTTCGTGGACGACGTGTGCGACCTGTTCGACGAGAGCCTCAGCGACGGGCGCGCGCGCCGTGCCCTCGGCGAGCTGGCTGCGGCCGTCACCGCGGCGCCGCCCCCCGCTCCGGTGCCCCCCGCGCGCGAGCTCCGCGACGAGCGCGTGCTCGCGGGCCTGCAGGGCCGGGTGTGGTCCGCCACGGCGCTGGAGCGCTGGGTCGGCTGCCCGGTCGCGTGGTTCGTGGAGCGGCTGCTCGATCCAGGGCGTCTCGATCCCGACCCGGAGCCCTTCGCGCGCGGCAGCCTCGCGCACGAGGCGCTCAATGCGACGTTCGTCGCCCTGGGGGCGGAGACCGGCTCGACGCGGGTGACGCCGGCCACGCTGGAGCGGGCGCGGACGCTGTTGCGCGGAGCGCTCGCCGAGGCGGCGCCACGGTATGTGCTCTCGACCTCGCCCGAGCGCGCCGCTGCGATCTCCCGCTCGCTCGGCGCGGACCTCGAGCGCTATCTGGAGCACACCGCCGGCCTGAGCTGCTCGCTGGAGCCCCGGGAGTTCGAGCTCGCCTTCGGCGAGTTCGGCGAGGACGAGCAGCACGGTGAGCCGAGCCGGCTCCCCGCCTTCGAGCTGGGCGGCGGCTTCAGGCTGCGCGGGCGCATCGACCGCATCGACGTCGGCGCGGGCGGCGAGGCGGTCGTGCTGGACTACAAGGGGGCGAACGTGACGCGTGGAGAGCGCTGGCTCGCGGACGGCAAGCTGCAGGTCGCGCTGTACATGCAGGCCGCCGAACAGCTGCTCGGGACGCCGGTCGTGGGCGGGCTCTACCAGCCGCTGCGCGGCGAGGACATCAAGGCTCGCGGCGCCGTGCTGGCAGGGCACGAGCTCGCGGAGGACTGCGTGAGAACCGACCGTTACGAGGCTGAGGCGCTCGGCGAGCTGCTGGCGGCGGCGCTCGACGCCGCCCGCGAGGCGGCGGGCGAGGCAGCGCGCGGCGCGCTCGAGGCGCGGCCCGCGACCTGCGCCTACGGCGGCGGCTGCCAGTATCCGACGATCTGTCGCTGCGCGCGCTGAGCGTCGTGGAGCAGCTGAGCCTCGAATACGAGCAGGCGCCGGTCGCGCCGCCGCCGGGCCTGCGCCTGACCGACGAGCAGCGCGAGGCGGTGAGCCGGCGCGGCGAGGAGATCCTGCTCTCCGCCGCGGCGGGCAGCGGCAAGACCTCCGTGCTCGTGGAGCGCTTCGTGGCGGCCGTCCGCGAGGACGGCATCGCGCCGGCGGCGGTGCTCGCGATCACGTTCACGGACCGGGCCGCCGGCGAGCTGCGCGAGCGCGTGCGGGCGCGACTGCTCGAGCTGGGCGAGCGCGGGGCGGCGCGCGACACGGAGGCCGCGTCGGTGGGCACGTTCCACGCCTTCTGCGGGCGGCTCCTGCGCTCGCACCCGCTTCCGGCCGGTCTCGATCCCGACTTCCGCGTGCTCGATGCGACGGCCTCGGCGCGGCTGCGCCGCAGCGCGTTCGAGGACGCGCTGGTGGAGTTCGTCGCCGCCGGCGGTGCGGCCGCTGTGGATCTCCTCGCCGCCTACAACGTCGATCTCGTGCGGTCGACGATCGATGCGCTGTACGCCCAGCTGCGCAGCCGCGGCCGGCTGCACCCGCGGCTGCCCGTGCGCGACCCCGCCGCCGCGGAGGAGGCCGAGGCGCTGCGGACCGTGGCGCTCTACGACGACCTGCTCGCGCGCTTCGGGGATCGCTACGAGCGTCTCAAGCAGCGCGACGCCGCGGTCGACTTCGACGACCTGGAGCTGCTCGCCGGCGCTCTGCTGGCGGCGAATCCGATGCTGCGCGAGACATGGGCCGAGCGGTTCGAGCTGCTGATGGTCGACGAGTTCCAGGACACGAACCCGCGCCAGCTCGCGATCCTGGGCGCGCTGGACCGCGGCAACCTCTTCACCGTCGGCGACGAGCTGCAGTCGATCTACGGCTTTCGCCACGCCGACGTGCGCCTCTTCCGCGAGCGCCGCGGGCTGCTCGCGCCCGCCGGGCGAGCGCTGTCGCTGCGCAGCAACTTCCGTAGCCGCGTGGAGGTGATCGAGGCGGTCAACACCGTGTTCGAGCGCCGCTTCGAGCACTTCACGCCGCTCGTCCACGCGCGGGAGGAGGACCCGGGCACCGCCGCCCAGGGCCCGTTCGTGGAGCTGCTGGTGACGAGCCCGACCGAGGAGTGGAAGGGGCACGCTGCGGCCGAGGCGATCGCCGCGGGTCTGCCGTACGCGCCGCTCGGCCGCCAGGCCGAGGCACGGCTGCTCGCCCAGCGCGTGCGCGAGCTCGTCGACAGCGGCGCGGCGCGGCCGGATGAGATCGCGGTGCTGCTGCGGGCGACCGGAGACATCGAGACCTTCGAGCGGGCGCTGCAGCTCGAGGGGCTGCGCACGCTCGCGAGCGTCGGCACCTTCTGGAGCCGCCAGCAGATCGAGGATCTGCACAGCTACCTGCGCGCGCTCGCCAACCCCCGCGACGAGGAGGCCCTCTACGCGACCCTCGCCTCACCGCTGGCGGGCTGCTCGCGCGACGCCCTGGCCCTGATCGCCGAAGCGAAGCGCGCCGCCTCCAGCACGCTGTGGGAGACATTGGCGGCGATCCGCGAGGAGGGGGGCGAGGGACTCGGAGAGCGCGATCGGGCGCTGCTCGCCGAGTTCCTGGAGTGGTTCGCCGCCGAGCGCGCGCGAGCCGGTGGGCGCGGCATCTCCGAGCTGCTCGAGCGGGCGATCGCCCAGCGCGGCTACGACCGCTACGTGCTCGCCCTCGACTGGGCCGAGCGACGGCTCGCCAACGTCCACAAGCTGCTGCGTCTGGCACGGCGCTTCGAGGAGGAGGAGGGACGCGACCTGCGCGCCTTCGTGGACCTCGTCGCGCAGCTGAAAGACAGCGGCGCGAGCGAGCCGGAGGCGCCGGTCGAAGGGGTCGAGCCGGACACCGTCCAGCTGATGACGATCCACACCGCCAAGGGGCTGGAGTTCCCGGTCGTGTGCGTCGCCGACCTCGGGCGGCGCCCGCCGAACCCGGCCGACCGCCTGTTCGTCGACGGCGAGCGGGTCGGGCTGCGGCTGCGCCGGCCGGGAGAGGGCGAGGGCACGAAGACGCTCGACTACGAGGAGCTGCGCTCAGAGCAGCGCGCCCGCGAACGCGAGGAGGAGGACCGCGTCTTCTACGTCGGGCTGACCCGCGCTCGCGACCGGCTGCTGTTGAGCGGCGTGGCCGACTTCGCGAGCTGGCCGGAGGAGAAAAGCGGCACGCCGCCGATCAACTGGCTCGGACCGGCGCTGTGCGAGGGGTTGGCGGAGCTCGGCCGCACGGGTCCCGGCGTGCACGCGGTCGCCCCGGAGGGCGGCGCTCCGGCGCTGCGGGTGACGCTGAGCGCGCCCGCCGCCTACGGGCAGGTCCTGCGGGCCGTTCCCTCGCCGCCGTCCGCCGGTCCGCCACGGAGCGGGCGCGAACGGCGCCCCGCCTGCGCCTGTCCCCGCCCCGGCGGCGCGGGCGGAGGAACCGGAGCCGGCGCGCGCGCCGTTGCCGCCGACGCTCAGCTACAGCTCGCTCACCCTGCTCGAGCGCTGCGGCTACCGCTACTACCTCGAACGGGTGCTGCGCATGCCCGAGGAGCAGCGCGCGGCCGGGGCGCCCGCCGGCGGAGGCCTGCCGGCGCGCGAGCGCGGCATCCTCGTGCATCGCGTGCTGGAGATGAGGGCGTTCGACTCGCCCGCGCCGCCGGACGCGGAGCGCATCGGGGCGGTGGCCGCCGAGCTCGGACTGGCCGCGAGCGCCGAGGAGCTCGAGGGGATCGCCACGCTGCTCGCCGGCGCGCTCGAGAGCCCGCTGGCGGAGCGCATCGCCGCCTCGCCACGGGTGCGCCTGGAGCACCCCTTCGCGTTCGGCCTCGGGGCCGACGCGCCGCTGGTCACCGGCGTCATCGACGCCCTCTGCGCGGAGGACGACGGGACCGCGCTGGTCGTCGACTACAAGAGCGACCGCCTGGAGCCGGGGAGCGACCCGCAGGCCATCGTCGAACGCGACTACGCGGTGCAGCGCCTGCTCTACGCGCTTGCCGTGCTGCGGGAGGGCGCGCTCGTGGTGGAGGTGGCGCACTGGTTCCTCGAGCGCCCGCTGGAGCCCGCGACGGTGCGCTACACGGCCGCTGAGCGCCCGGCACTCGAATCCGAGCTCGCAGCCCGCCTGCGGGCGGACTGGCAGGACCCGTTCGCGGTCAGCCCGCGCCCGCATCGGGCCCTCTGCCTGACGTGCCCGGGACGCGGCGGTATGTGCTCCTGGAGCGAGGAGGAGACGATGCGCGAGAACCCCGAGAACACAGGCTCGGAGCCACCGGCGCGCTGAAAAAATAGGGCCACCGCGCCTATTTCGGGGCGGTCCGCGCTGATACCCTTTTCTGCTCCGCCTCAGGTGCCCGCCTGCCCGCACGTGTGAGGACGCGCGGGGAAGCACCTTCCTTCGAGCACTTCCATGTCCAAGCACAGCACAAACCCCCCCGGGGCCGTCGGCCTCTACGACCCCCGCTTCGAGCACGACGCGTGCGGCGTCGGCATGGTGGCGCGGCTCGACAACCAGCCCACGCACGAGGTTGTCACGCGTGCGATCACGGCGCTGGAGAACCTGGAGCACCGCGGGGCCTCGGGTGCCGACCCGAGGACCGGCGACGGCGCCGGGATCCTGATGCAGATGCCCGACGAGCTGCTCCGGGCGACCTGCGGCTTCGAGCTGCCGCCGCCGGGCGCCTACGGCGTGCTGATGTGCTTCCTGCCCACCGACGAGGACAGGCGCGCCGAGCTCGAGGGGCTGCTCGAGCGGACCGTCGTGGCCGAGGGCCAGAGCTGCTCGGCTGGCGCGACGTGCCGGTCGACCCCGAGCACACCGGCACCGTCGCCGGCGCCTGCCGGCCCGCGATCCGCCAGCTGTTCGTGGGCGCCGCGGCGGGGCTCGACCAAGACGCCTTCGAGCGCAAGCTGTACGTGATCCGCCGCGTCTGCGAGCTCGCGGCATTGAATGGAGGCCCACCCACCCACCTCTACGTGGCGTCGAGCTCTTCGCGCACGATCAACTACAAGGGGATGCTGATCAGCTTCCAGCTGGCGGCGTTCTACACCGACCTGCGCGACGAGCGCTGCAAGAGCGCGATGGCGCTCGTGCACTCGCGGTTCTCGACCAACACCTTCCCGAGCTGGGAGCTCGCCCACCCCTACCGGGTGATCTGCCACAACGGCGAGATCAACACCGTGATGGGCAACGTCAACTGGATGCGTGCCCGCGAGAGCGAGCTGCGCAGCGAGCTGTTCGGGGAGGACCTGGAGAAGATCCTGCCGGTCGTCCGCGCCGGCAACTCCGACTCGGCGACGTTCGACAACGTGCTCGAGCTGCTGATGCTCGCCGGGCGCTCGCTGCCCCACGCGGCGATGATGATGATCCCCGAGGCCTACAGGAACCGGGACGACCTGCCCGACTACCTCAAGGGCTTCTACGCCTTCCACTCCTGCCTGATGGAGCCTTGGGACGGGCCGGCCTCGGTCGCCTTCACGGATGGGCGCGTCGTCGGTGCGACGCTCGACCGCAACGGCCTGCGCCCCGGGCGCTGGGTCGAGACGACCGACGGCTACGTCGTGCTCGGCTCCGAGTCGGGCCTGCTCGACATCCCGCCGGAGCAGGTGCGCAGGCTCGGGCGCCTGCAGCCGGGCAAGCTGTTCCTCGTCGACCTCGAGCGCGGCCGCATCGTCGAGGACGAGGAGGTCAAGCGCGAGGTCGCGACGGCACAGCCGTACGGCGAGTGGTACGAGCGCAACGCGATCCCGTTCAAGCAGCTCCCGCCCTCCAGCGAAGTGACGCTCTCCGACCAGCCCCTGCGGCTGCGCCAGCGGGCCTTCGGCTACACGCAGGAGGACCTGCGCGTGCTGCTGGCGCCGATGGCGATCGAGGCCCAGGAGCCGGTGGGCTCGATGGGCAACGACCTCTCGCTCGCCGTCTTGTCGGACCAGGCACCCCCTCTCTTCTCTTATTTCAAGCAGTTGTTCGCTCAGGTCACGAACCCGCCGATCGACCCGATCCGCGAGGAGATCGTGATGAGCCTCGCCACGTCGCTGGGCAACGAGCGCAACCTGTTCGAAGAGACGCCCGAGCACGCGCACAAGCTCCTGCTCGACCAGCCGATCCTCCTCAACCGCGAGCTGGAGACGCTTCGCGAGGTCGACCACGAGGTCTACAAAGCGCGCACGATCGACGCCACCTGGCTGGTCCAGAAGGGCCCGGAGGGGATGGTCGAGGCGCTGGAGCGGCTGTGCCGAACGGCGACCGAGGCGATCGCGGAAGGCGCCAACATCCTGATCCTCAACGACCGCCTGCTCGGTCCCAGGCGCGTGCCGATCCCCTCGCTGCTCGCCGTCGCCGCCGTGCACCACCACCTCGTGCTCGAGGGCACCCGCCTGCGCGCCGGGATCATCGTCGAGTCCGGCGAGCCCCGCGAGGTGCACCACTTCGCGACGCTGATCGGCTACGGCGCCAGCGCGATCAACCCCTACCTGCTGCTGGAGACGCTCGATGAGCTCGTGATCGAAAAACGGGTCGTCCGGCGCGGGAGCGACGGCGAGACGGTCGAGATCAGCGCCGAGGACGCCGCCCAGAACCTCGTCAAAGCGATCGGCAAAGGCCTGCTCAAGACGATCTCGAAGATGGGCATCTCGACGATCCAGTCCTACCGCAGCGCCCAGATCTTCGAGGCGGTGGGTCTCGAGCGCGGGCTGATCGACACCTACTTCACGGGCACCGCCTCACGGATCGGCGGCGTCGGCCTGCAGGTCCTCGCCGAAGAGGCGCTCGAGCGTCACGCCCGCGCCTATCCGGTCACGCCCGACGAGCTGCTGCCGGTGGGCGGCGTGTACGCGTGGCGGCGCGATGGCGAGCACCACATGTGGAACCCCGAGACGATCGCGCTGGTCCAGCACGCCGTGCGCTCGGCCAACGGCGACGTCAACGCCGCGCTCGGCGGGGACGCGGCGGCGCTCGGCGCCGTCCGCGAGAGCCCGGCGATGGAGAAGTACCGCGAGTACGCCCGGGCCGTCAACGACGACGCCGCGCGCAAGGCGACGCTCCGGGGGCTGCTCGAGGTGGGCGCGGGACCGGGCGCCGGCGGCCGGGAGCCGATCCCGCTCGAGGAGGTCGAGCCGGCGACGGAGATCGTGCGGCGCTTCTGCACCGGCGCCATGAGCCTCGGCTCGATCTCGCGCGAGGCGCACGAGACGCTCGCGATCGCGATGAACCGCCTCGGCGGGCGCTCGAACACGGGCGAGGGCGGGGAGGACCCGGTCCGCTTCACGCCGGACCCCAACGGCGACCGTCGCCGCTCGGCGATCAAGCAGGTCGCCTCGGGGCGCTTCGGGGTGACGATCCACTACCTGGTCAACGCCGACGAGCTGCAGATCAAGATGGCCCAGGGCGCCAAGCCGGGCGAGGGCGGCCAGCTGCCCGGGCACAAGGTCGACTCCTACATCGGCTCGATCCGCCACACGACGCCCGGCGTCGGGCTGATCTCGCCGCCGCCGCACCACGACATCTACTCGATCGAGGACCTCAAGCAGCTGATCTACGACCTGCGGTGCGCGAACCCGCAGGCCCAGGTGTCGGTCAAGCTCGTCGCCGAGGTGGGCGTCGGGACGGTCGCGGCCGGGGTCTCGAAGGCCAACGCCGATCGAGTCCTGATCGCGGGCCACGACGGCGGCACCGGCGCCTCGCCGCTGTCCTCGATCCAGTCCGCCGGCGTGCCTTGGGAGATCGGCCTCGCCGAGACCCAGCAGACGCTGCTGCTGAACGACCTGCGCTCGCGGATCGTCGTGCAGACCGACGGTCAGCTGAAGACCGGGCGCGACGTCGTCGTCGCCGCGATGCTCGGCGCGGACGAGATGGGCTTCTCGACGGCGCCGCTGATCGCCACCGGCTGCATCATGATGCGCGCCTGCCACCTGAACACGTGCCCCGTGGGCATCGCCACGCAGGACCCGGAGCTGCGCAAGCGCTTCAAGGGCACCCCCGAGCACGTCGTCAACTTCTTCTTCTTCGTGGCCGAGGAAGTCCGCGAGATCCTCGCCTCGCTCGGGCTGCGGACGCTCGACGAGGCGATCGGCCGCGTCGACCTGCTCGGCGTGGGGCCGGCGATCGAGCACTGGAAGGCACGCGGCGTCGACCTCACGCACCTGCTCACCCACATCGAGGCTTCGCGACGGCGCTCCGCGCCACCGCGTCGAACCGCCGCCGCCGGTGCTCGACGACGCGCTCGACTGGGAGCTCGTTCGCGCCGCCGAGCCCGCGCTCGAGCGCTCCGAGAACGTGCGGATCCAGGTGCCGGTGCGCAACCGCAACCGCTGCGTCGGCGGCATCCTCTCCAGCCACATCGCCTCGCGCCACGGCGCCGAGGGCCTCCCCGAGGCCACGATCGAGGTCGAGCTCGAGGGCTCCGCGGGTCAGAGCTTCGGCGGCTGGCTGGCCCCGGGCGTCACGTTCACGCTGCGCGGCGACGCGCAGGACTACGCCGGCAAGGGTCTGTCGGGCGGCGTGTTCGCGATCCGCCCGCGCGACGGCATGGGCGAGCACTTCCGCGCCGAGGAGAACGTGGTCGTCGGGAACACCGTGCTGTACGGCGCCACGGCCGGCCGGGCGTTCTTCCGCGGCCTCGCGGGCGAGCGTTTCGCCGTCCGCAACTCCGGTGCGTGGGCGGTCGTCGAGGGCGTCGGCGACCACGGCTGCGAGTACATGACCGGCGGGCGCGTCGTCGTGCTCGGGCCGACGGGGCGCAACTTCGCCGCCGGCATGAGCGGCGGCGTCGCGTACGTGCTCGACGAGCTCGGAGAGTTCCCGGCGCGCTGCAACATGGGCATGGTCGGGTTCGAAGACCTCTCCGAGGCCGACGCGATCGAGCTGCGCGCGATGGTCGAAGAGCACGCCGAGCGCACGGACAGCCCGGTCGCGGCAGGCGTGCTCGCACGCTGGGACGAGCTGCTCGCCGCGAAGGCCTTCGTGAAGGTGATGCCCCACGACTACAAGCGGGTGCTGCGCGAACGGGCCGAGGAAGAGGAAGAGGCCATCGACACCGGCGGCGGTCCGCCCGTGACAGGCGAGCTCCCCGATGGCGCGCGGCCGCTGGATGCGGTCGGCGGCGAGGCGGGCACCTGATGGGCGAACTGGGCGGCTTCCTGAGGATCGAGCGTCACGGCGTGCCCTACCGGGACAGCGCCGAACGCGCGCACGACTACCACGAGTTCCAGCTCCAGCGGCCGGTGCCCGAGCTCCAGGAGCAGGGCGCGCGCTGCATGGACTGCGGCGTGCCCTTCTGCCACAACGGCTGCCCGCTCGGCAACTTGATCCCCGACTGGAACGACCTCGTCTATCGCGACCGCTTCGCCGACGCGATCCGCCAGCTGCACGCCACCAACAACTTCCCGGAGTTCACCGGGCGGCTGTGCCCGGCGCCGTGCGAGGCCTCGTGCGTGCTCGAGATCCGCGAGGGCGATGCCGTCACGATCAAACAGATCGAGAACGCGATCATCAACCGTGCGTGGGAGGAGGGCTGGGTCGTGCCCCAGCCGCCGCGCCGCGAGAGCGGGCGCTCGGTGGCCGTCGTCGGTTCCGGCCCCGCGGGGATGGCGGCCGCCCAGCAGCTGCGGCGCGTGGGCCACGCGGTGACCCTGTTCGAGCGCGATGAGGCCATCGGCGGACTCGTGCGCTTCGGCGTCCCCGACTTCAAGATCGAGAAGACCGTCGTCGAGCGGCGCGCCGAGCAGCTGCGCGCCGAGGGCGTCGAGCTGCGCTGCGGAGTGGACGTCGGCGTCGACGTCTCGGCGGAGGAGCTGCTCGCGAGCTTCGACGCGGTCGTGCTCGCGACCGGCTCGCGCGTGCCGCGCGACCTCGACGTGCCGGGGCGGGAGCTCGACGGGGTTCACTTCGCGATGGACTACCTCTACGGCCGCAACCGCTGGGTCGCGCGCGAGTTCGGCCCGGTTCCCACGGTCGCGGCGCCCGGCCGGCCCGAGCGGCCGATCACCGCCGAGGGCAAGGACGTGGTCGTGATCGGCGGCGGCGACACCGGCGCCGACTGCGTCGGCAACTCGCTGCGCGAGGGCGCCCGCTCGATCGTCCAGCTCGAGCTCCTCTCCGAGCCGCCGCCGCAGAGGCCCGACGACCGCACGCCGTGGCCGGAGTGGCCGCTGAAGTACCGCCTCAGCTACGCGATGGAGGAGGCGCGCGAGCTGCGCGTCGGCGAGCAGGATTACTCCGTCGCGACGACCGAGCTCAGCGGCCGCGAGGGCCGGGTGGAGGCGCTGACGGTGGCCGGCGCCGCGCCGGAGCCGCCCTTCGCCCCGGTCGCCGGAACCGAGCGGCGGCTGCCGGCGCAGCTCGTGCTGCTCGCGATGGGCTTCCTGCACCCCGAGCAGGGGCTGCTCGACCAGCTCGGCGTGGAACGCGACCGCCGCGGCAACGTCAAGGCCGTCAAGCCGTACACGAGCTCGGTGAGGGGCGTCTTCGCCGCCGGCGACGCGCGTCGCGGGCAGTCACTGATCGTGTGGGCGATCAACGAGGGGCGCCAGTGCGCCCGCATGGTCGACCGCTACCTCTCGGGGCTGGACAGCGAGCCGCAGCCGCGACGAGGGGCTCGCCGGCCACGCCGACGCCGACGAGGGGCCCGAGGGCCCGCCGCAGCACGTCGGCCCGGGCGTTCCCGCCGGGTAGCTACTCTGGCGGGGCCGCGGGCGACGCGGCCTCCCCGGATGCCGACGTTCTGCCGCCACAACCGCTTCATCGAGCGCTGCCCGATCTGCAGCAAGACGCTGCCGGGAAACGAGCCGGCAGGCGACGGGCGGCGCGCGAGCCCGCGCAGCACCGTCCAGCGGAGCGGCGGGGCGAAACGCGCCGCGCGCGCGCCGAGGGCGGAGCAGCGTGACCGTGCGCCGCGAGGGCCGCGCGGCAGACGACGGCTACGCCTCCCAGCTCGTCCCGGGGCTGCGCGCCTCCGCCGACGCGCAGCGCCTGGCGACGGAGATCGCGTTCTCGAGCGCGCGCTTGGCCGCGCTCGCCGTCTCGCCGCCGGGCACCTACGAGCGCGCCGTCGATGCGGCCGCGGGCGGCGAGCCCGATCGCGCCGCCTGGATCGCGTTCCTGCTCGCCTACCTCTCGCCGTCCGAGGACGAGCAGCCCTTCGCGGGGGTCGAGACGGTGCTGGCCGCGGCGCCGGGCCCTGCAGGAGCTCGCTCCCGAGCTCGGCGTGCTGATCGACGGGGTCCCGCGCGGGCCGCGCAGCTCGCACGAGCCCGGCAGCGGCTCTCGAACGCTGCTCGCCTATGCACAGTGGGCGGAGCGGGCCGGCGGCCAGGCCGCGGCCTTCTCCGGCGACGAGGGCTGGACGCCCGAGCGCCGCTTCGCGCGGGTGTTCGAACGCCTCGCGCTGCCCGGCCTCGGCCGCGCCGCACGCTACGAGCTGCTCGTCTCGCTGGGCCGCCTGGGAGTCTTCGACCTGCGCGCCGACTCTCTGCACCTCGGCGCCCGCCGCGTTCCGGGCACGGGCGAGGACGAGACGGCACTCGCCGCCAAGCGCGTCTTCGGGATCGGTGATCCGCTGCTCCTCGACCGGCGCGCGGCCGCGCTGGCGGAGGCGGCGGGAGTGCCGCTCGAAGCCCTCGACCTCGCGCTCTTCAACTGGTCCTCCGGCGAACGCGCGACGCTCGGCTTCAGGCCGGCGGACGACCCGGACGCCGGCCGCGTCGCCTTCGCGCTCGGCCTCTGATCAGGCCGCCGCGTACGTCTGCGCCCCGGCCCCGAGGGCGCGGTGTCGACAGGCGCTCGAATCGCGCGATTTGCCGTCCACACGGCCACCTACAGTCCATCTGGACAGCTCCACTCGGACCCCCCGGAGGCGCAATGCCCCTCTGTTTCATCCAGCCCCAGGACGCGATTCGCGTGATCGCCGACTCGCTCGGCCGCGAGGCTCGCCGCCAGCTCGTTGGCGAGGTGGTGCGCGCGTGGGTCGACGACATCCCCGATCAGGAACTGTCGGTGCACTACGCCAAGGCGATCGCAGACCTGGACGAGGACGATCTCCACCTGCTCGCCGCCTGGCATGCCTCGCTGGAGGTCGGCCAGCCGATCCCGAACACCGAGTTCCTGGTCGGCGTCTTCCCGAGCCTCGGCGAGAACCGGCGCGAGGCGCTGAAGATCGCGGCCGGCTTCCGCGGCGAGGAGGCCTTCCAGGCCGGAGTCGCCGAGGAGCAGGCGCTCGAAACGGTGCTGCCGCGGCTCTCTCACGAGCGGGCGGTGGAACTGGCCAACGAGTGCATTCAGCTGTACATGTGGGACCGCCTGGGATCCGACAACTAGCGGCCCGCATGCCGGCGCCTGCCGGCGTCCTCGGCTGCTTGCGTGCGGAGCACGCGGCGCAGCCTGCGTCCTTGGCAGGCTTGGCCTGCGAACCGCTAGTTGCCGGATCACGCGCCGACAACTAGCGGCCCGCATGCCGGCGCCTGCCGGCGTCCTCGGCTGCTTGCGTGCGGAGCACGCGGCGCAGCCTGCGTCCTTGGCAGGCTCCCGGGCGCTAGTTTGGTCGCGTGTCCGACGCGATCGGAGCCTTCTCCGCCCACGCCCCTGAGTACGACGCCACGCGGCGGGCGATCGTGCCTTGCTTCGACACGTTCTACGGCACAGCGGTGGAGGTCCTGTCGCTGCGGGGTGGGCCGGTCGAGCGTGTCCTCGACATCGGTGGGGGCACAGGGCTGATGAGCGAAGCGGTGCTCGCGGCGCATCCGGAGGCCGAGGTCGTGATCCTCGACGGCTCGGGCGAGATGCTCTCGCGGGCCGCGTCGCGTCTGCAGGGTCGGAGGGTGGAGCTCATCGAGCAGGACATGCGCGACGCGCTCCCGGGCGGTCCGTTCGACGCGGTGGTCTCATCGCTTGCGATCCATCACCTCGAGCACAGCGAGCAGCGGCTCGTCTATGCGGCGGCGGCGCAGCGGCTGCGGCCGGGTGGCGTGTTCGTGAACGCCGAGCACGTCGCTGAGCGCACGCCGTGGCTCGAGCGGATCGGCCGGGCGCGGTGGCGCGCGGCGGCCGCGGCGGCGGGCGCGTCCCAGGAGGAGCTCGACGCGTCCGACGAGCGGATGGCGCTCAACCGCTGCGCGACAACCGCGGATTGCCTCGGCTGGCTGGAGGCGGCGGGTCTGGAGGACTGCGAATGCTTCTTCACGCAGTTCTACTTCGCGGTCCTGGCCGGCTGGCGCCCCGTCTGAGCGGCGGCCGGTGAGCCTTCACGGCCACGGTTAGACTGTCCTCATGTCCGAGCTCGAAACCATGCCGACCGAGGACGACGTGATGGACGCCCTGTCGAACGTGATCGACCCGGAGCTGGGGCTCGATTTCGTCGAGCTGGGCCTGATCTACGGCGTCGAAGTGGCCGAGGGCAGCGTCAAGGTGACGTTCACGCTCACGACCCCGGGCTGCCCCATCGGCCCCCAGGTCAACGAACAGATCGAAGAGTTCGTGGGCGAGCTCGACGGCGTCAAGACGGTGGAGTCGGAGATGGTCTTCACCCCGCCTTGGACGCCGGAGATGATGAGCGAAGACGCGAAGTTCGCGCTCGGCTACTAGCTCGGCCCGCCCGGCTCGCGCCACATCGTCACGATCTCCCGGGCACCGTCGGGCGTCGTGAAGGTGCCGCGCCGCCGGAAGCCGACGGATTCGTAGCGCGGCTCGTTGCGGGAGTTGCTCGACTCCAGGTAGGCGGCCGTGCCTTCGGCGTCGATGAGCTCGAGGTTGGCGGCGAGCAGCTGCATGCCGACGCCGTGACCACGCTGGTCGGGATGGGTCCCGATCAGGGTCAGGTAGTAGTGGGGTGGCTCGTGCGGGTGCGCCCGCTCGAAGGCGTCGAAGAGGCCCAGCACCGCGTCGGCGCGTGGCCCGACGAGCTCCGGGACCAGCGCCTCCTCCTCGGCCGTCAGCTCCGGACGGCCAGGCGGGATCCAGACGGTCGCGGCGGCGTAGTCGCCGAGCGTCCACACCCATTCGTACTTGAGCGCGGATGAGACGTACAGGCGCCAGAGTGCGCGCAGCTGCGCGTGGTCGGGGAACGCCCACCGCCACAACGGGTCTTCGCCGAACGCGAGCCACAGCGTCTCGGTGACCGCTTCGAGGTCCTCCGGCTGCGCCCGCCGCGGCGCGCTCGACTCCACGCCCGCGTGGTCAGGCCGGCGTGGCGGCCGTCTCGCGCGCCATCGAGACGAGCTTCGCAAGTCCGGAGCGGATGCTCTCGCCGATCCTGTCGAGGTCGGGCAGGGCGTCGAAGTCGCCGAGCAGGCCGAAGTTCATCTGGCCGTTGTAGGACATGATCGCGATCGCCATCGCGTGGTTTTCCGGCAGGAACGCCACCGGGATCGCGGTCACCATCTCCCTGCCGAGGACGTAGAGCGGGAACTGCGGGCCCGGCACGTTGGTGACGATCAGGTTGAACAGGCGGGTCGAGAAGTTCAGCCGCGAGGCCTGGGCGAGGATCGTCGGCGGCGCGAAGTTCTGGGCTCCAGAGATCACCTCGGCGCCGAGGGCCTGCTTGGACTCCTTCAGGCCGTCCATCGCCTGCGAGACGAAGCGCAGCCGGTTGAGCGGGTCGCTGATGTAGATCGGGAGCGGCCCGCGCATCACGACGATGCGGTTGCCGGCCGTTCCGTGGTCGTCCTCGGTGCGGACCGAGACGGGCACCAGCGCTCGCATCTCGACGCCCTCGGTGCGGCGCCCGCGCGCCGATCAGGAACTCCCGCAGAGCGCCGGCAACGACAGCGAGCACGACGTCGTTGACGGTACCGCCGAACGCGTTCTTGACGGTCTTGAAGTCGTCGAGGCTCGCCGTCACGGCGACGAAGCGCCGGTGGGGGCCGATCGGCACGTTCAGCGGCGTCTGCGGCGCGGGGTTCAGCCCCGCCCACGCGATCTCGCCGATGCCCTCTGCAGCCTCGCGGACGCGGGCCATCGCCCGCTCCGGGTGCGCAAGCGCGTCGAGCGCGCCCTCGGCGAGCGCCAGCCCGGCGCGGGCGGCGCCGGCGATGCCCGCCGCGAGCAGCTGCGTCGCACCCGGCTCCGTGTGGGGCTTCCAGGCGCGGCCCGAGTTGGGGATCTGCGGGGGGTTCGGCGAGATGTCGAACAGCACGGTGGCCAGGTCGACGCCCGCGATGCCGTCGATGAGCGAGTGGTGGGTCTTCGTGATCAGGGCGAAGCGGTCGTCCTCCAGACCCTCGATCAGCCACATCTCCCACAGCGGCTTGGAGCGGTCGAGCTGCTGGGAGAAGATCCGCGCGGTCAGCTCCTGGAGCTGCTCGAAGGTCCCGGGCGCCGGCAGGGCCGTATGGCGGACGTGGTACTCGAGGTTGAAGCTGGGGTCGTCGACCCACACGGGGCGGCCGCTGTCGATCGCCGTGTAGGCGAGCTTGTGGCGGTAGCGCGGCACGAGGTGCAGGCGCCGCCGGATCTGTTCGAGGAACTCGTCCATGCCCGGCGGCGGCCCCTCGACCAGCGTCAGACCCCCGATGTGCATGTGCGAGCTCGGTCCCTCCTGATGCAGGAACGAGGCGTCGACGGGCGTCAGGCGGTCGAGGTGACGCTGGGCCATGACGGCTTAGCGTACCTTGCGGCGATCGCCGGGGGCAGGCGGCTCGGCGAATACAATGTCGGCCGTGGCGAACACGGTCGAGAAGCTGATCCTGGCGGCTCCGCGCGGCTACTGCGCGGGGGTCGACCGAGCCGTGCAGACGGTCGAACAGGCCCTGCAGCTCCACGGCGAACCCGTGTACGTCCGCAAGGAGATCGTGCACAACAAGCACGTCGTCGAGGCGCTCGAGCAGCGCGGCGCGATCTTCGTCGAAGAGGAGACGGAAGTACCCGAGGGCGCCGTCTGCGTGTTCTCCGCGCACGGCGTGGCGCCGAGCGTGCGGGAGGGCGCCGAGCAGCGCAGCCTGCAGACGATCGACGCGACCTGCCCGCTCGTCACGAAGGTCCACCGGGAGGCGGTCAAGTTCGCGCAGGACGGCTACACGATCGTGCTGGTCGGCCACGCCGGCCACGAGGAGGTCGAAGGCACGATGGGCGAGGCGCCCGAGAAGATCGTGCTCGTCCAGGACGAGCAGGACGTCGAGGAGCTCGAGGTCGAGGATCCCGAGCGGATGGCCTACATCACCCAGACCACTCTCGCCGTGGACGAAACGACGTCGATCATCGCGCGTCTGCGCGAGCGGTTCCCCAAGATCGTCGGTCCTCGCACCGACGACATCTGCTACGCCACCACCAACCGCCAGGCGGCGGTCCGCCAGATGGCCTCCGAATGCGACCTGATGCTCGTGATCGGCTCGAAGAACTCGTCGAACTCGAAACGCCTGGTCGAGGTGGCGCGCGACTGCGGCACCGAGGGTCATCTGATCGACAACGCCCGCGAGGTGAAGGAGGAGTGGCTGGAGGGCCGCCGGGTCGTCGGCATCTCCTCCGGCGCCAGCGCGCCCGAGCACCTGGTCCAGGAGCTCGTCGACCTGTTCCGCAGCCGCGGCGTGACCGACGTCTCGGAGTTCGACGTGGTCAAGGAGGACGTCCGCTTCATGCTGCCCAAGCAGATCCGCGTGGCGGCAGCTGCCGCGGGCGGGGCGCAGCGCGCACCCGGAGCGGGCTGATCGCGACCGCCCGCGGCAGCGGCGGCGGCCACGCCGCCAACCGCCGGCTGAGCTTCACCGCACTCTATGCGGACGCTGATCGTCTCCGATCTGCACCTGGGCAGCAACTCGGGCGTCGACGTCCTCCGCCGCAAGCGGCTGCGGGCGGCGCTGATCGAGAGCCTCGACGGCATCGATCGCCTCGTCCTGCTCGGCGACGTGCTCGAGCTTCGTCACGGGCCCATGCGCGAGGCGATGGCCGCCGCCCGCCCCGTGTTCGAGGACATCGGCCGGGCGCTGGCGGGGCGCGAGCTGATCCTCACCGCCGGCAACCACGACCATGCGCTCGTCGAACCCTGGCTGGTCGCGCGCGGGGCGGGCGACGACCCGGGCCCGCTCGGCCTCGAGCAGCTGATCGAGCCCGCAGCCGCGTCGCCGGCGCTCGGCCAGATCGCCGAATGGGCCGCCCCGGCGCGCACTCGCGTCGCTTACCCCGGGCTGTGGATCCGCGAGGACGTCTACGCGATGCACGGTCACTACCTCGACTGCCACCTCACGGTACCGACGCTGGAGCGCCTCACCGTGGGGGCGATGAGCAGGCTCCTGGGCCGCGCGGCATCGGGCTTCGAGGCGGTCGACGACTACGAGGCGATGGGGGCGCCGGTCTTCGCCTGGCGCGACGCGGTGGCGCGCGACGCGCGGACGGGCGCCGCGCTCAACGGCATGGCTACGGTTGCGGCCTGGCGGGCGCTGGGCGGCGGCAGCACCGACGCCGACGCGGCGGAGGTGCCGTCCCGACGCCACGCGCCGACGGTTCGCCTCCTCCGCGAGCTGCGCCGCCGGGCGCTCGTCGCGGGCTTCCCGCTCGCGGTCGGCGCGCTCAATCGTGCGGGCATCGGCCCGCTCCGTGCCGACATCTCCGGTGGTGAGCTTCGCCGCGCCGGGCTGGCCGCGATGGGGGAGGTCGCGGACCGCCTCGGTATGGGCGACGCGTATGTGGTCTTCGGCCACACGCACCGCGCAGGGCCGCTGGAAGGCGACGAGGAGAACGAGTGGCGGGGCCCCGGCGGCGCGCGGCTCGTCAACTGCGGCAGCTGGGCCTTCGCCGACATCTTCCTCGGGACGAGCGGCCCCGCAAACCCCTACTGGCCCGGCGGCGCTGTGCTCGTCGAGGGCGGCAATCCGGTTGCAACACCGCCGCGCCTGCTGCGGCTGCTGGCCGACCGCCCGCTGGAGGAGCTCGCACCGGCGAGCGCTCAGCCGTAGCGGTCGCCGAAGGCCTCGAGCGTCCGCCCGGGCGCCGTCAGCCGCCCCTTCGGATCCTGCATCGCCCAGCCGCCGTCGCTGCGCGCGTAGACGAGCAGGGCCCGCAGCCAGCCTTCCCGGTGGTAGCCGAGCCCGAGCGTGAGTTCGCTTCGCAGTGCTTCGGCCGCATCGCTCGGGTCCTTCGCGGGAGCCGCTGATTCGAGGCACTTCCGGCTCACGGCGACGTCGCAGAAGCCGAGCTCCGAGACGATGATGTTGTCGCTGCCCGAGGCCATCTCGGCTCGGATCGCGGCCACTTCCGCCATGCCCTCCCCGGGTTTGCGCTCCTTCGCATACGGGTGCAGGTACCAGGCCTTGATCTCGGTGCGCAGTTGCGGTTCGGCCTGGTAGAGGCCGGCGATCCAGCTGTTGCCCGTGGCGCCGACGTAGACGTCGCTGAGAGGCACGCGCGATTTCGCCACCTCCGGCAGCAGCAGCGCCAGGAAGGCCGCGTACTGGGAGGCGGTCCCGTATCCCCACGGCTCGTTGATCGCCTCGAAGCGGATCGGCGCCGCCGGCCACCGCGCGAGGATCGCTTCGGCGGTCGCGACGAAGCCGCGCGCGTATTCGCTGATCGCCTTCGGATCGGTGGGCATGCAGGCCTTGCCGAACGTGCACTTCGAGTAGCCGTCGAACTCGATCGTGACCACGGGGATCATCCCCGCCTCGAGCGACCGTTCCAAGCCTGCGCCGACCTGCGCGAGCGTGTTGCCCGCCTGTAGCTCGACGGAGCCGCCGCGGTCGTACACGATGTGGTGTTCGACGAACTCCTCGGGCGCTCCGTCGGCGCTGTTGCCGTTGAGTCCGAGCCAGGGTTCGGCGGCCGGCGCGGGCGGGGCCGCTGCCGGCGCCAGGTTGCCGAGCGGCCCGGCGAGCGCCGCGAGCGCGGCGGCGGCTGCGGCGAGCAGCCCCGCGAGAAGGCGCGCAGAGCGCATGTCACGACGGTAGCGCGAGGGCGCCGTCAGCCCGCGACCACGCCCGGCGTGAAGCACGTCGCGAGCACCCGCACGCCGCGCCCCGGATCGATCCGCAGCTCGCCCCGCGTGTGGCGGCCGTGCTCGAACAGCGGGTAGGCCCCCGGGGCGTCGAGCGCGAGCGTGGCGGTCCCGGCGTCTGAGGCTGCGGCGATGGTGCCCGCTCCTTCGGTCACGACCCACACGCCGCCGGCCTCGTACGGCCCGCTGTAGGCGCCCTCGCGATCGGTGCTGGGCGCCGCGAGCCGGGCGCCCGGCTCGTCCTCGGGGCGCAGCGGGGTGAGCGGTTCGCGCTCGGTCCCGAGCAGCTCTTGGATCGCAAGCTCCGTCTCGTTGTAGGCGCCCTCGCCGTAGTGGTACTCGAACAGCCGCGCGCGCCCGTCGAACAGGTAGCGGGCGGGCCAGCCTTCGTTCTCGTAGTCCTGCCACAGCAGGAACTCCGTGTCGATCAGGACCGGGTAGGAGATGCCGAGGCGCTCGACGGCGGCCCGCACCGCGCTCTCGTCACGCGAAGGCTCGAACCCCGGCGAGTGCACGCCGACGATCCGCAGGCCCTCGTCCGCGTAGCGCTCGTGCCACGCCTTCAGATAGGGCAGCGTCCGGATCGAGTTGGGGCGGCAGAAGTCCCAGAACTCGACCAGCAGCGGACGGTCGCGCTGGATGATGCTGACCTGGCTGCCCTCGGGGACGTTGGCCCAGGGGAGGCCGCGCGGGAACAGCGGGGCGGCGATGTTGTCCGCGGGCGCGCGCGTCACCAGACCGTCTCCTCAGGCGAGAAGGCGAGGATCCGTCCGTCGCGCGTGACGAGGCGGCCATGCGCGACGCGCACCGTGGCGAAGGAGTCGAGCGCATCGTCGCGATCTCGCAGCCCACCCGGCGTCCTCTTCGATCGCCGCCCGCGACAGCTCGACAGCCGTCGTCTAGCCGATGGAACCCACCATCTCCAGCTGGATCAGCCGGTTCAGCTCGACCGCGTACTCCATCGGCAGCTCCTTCGTCACCGGCTCGATGAAACCGTTGACGATCATCGCCGCAGCCTCGTCCTCGGTGAAGCCGCGCGAGCCCATGTAGAAGAGCTGGTCGTCGGAGATGCGCCCGACCGTCGCCTCGTGGGCGACCGTCACGTGCGGGTTCTGGATCTGGATGTCCGGCCACGTGTCGCTGCGCGATTCGCCGTCCATCATCAGCCCGTCGCACTGGACGCGCGCTTTCGAGCCGGCCGAGTTGGCAGCCATCTTGACCAGGCCGCGGTAGCCCATGATCCCCCCGTCCTTGGAGATCGACTTGGCGAGGATGTTCGAGGTCGTGTTGGGAGCGTGGTGCAGGACCTTCGCGCCGGTGTCCTTGTGCACGCCCTTGCCGGCCACGCCGACGTTCAGGTGGTCGGCGCGCGCTCCCTCGCCCATCAGGTAGGAGCCCGGGTAGAGCATCACGTACTTGGCGCCCATGGAGCCACCGACCCACTCGACGGTCCCCTCGGCGTCGACGATCGCCCGCTTGGTGTTGAGGTTGTAGACGTCCTTGGACCAGTTCTGCACGGTCGTGTAGCGGGCCTTGGCGCCGTCGTGGACGAAGATCTCGACCACGGCGGAGTGCATCGAGTTGACGCTGTAGGTCTGCGCCGTGCAGCCCTCGATGTAGTTCACATCCGAGCCCTCGTCGGCCACGATCAGCGTGTGCTCGAAGGTGCCCTCGCCGGCGCCCTCCATGCGGAAGTAGGCCTGCAGGGGCAGATCGACCTTCACGCCCTTGGGCACGTAGAGGAACGAGCCGCCGGACCAGACGGCGCCGTGCAGCGCCGAGAACTTGTTGTCCTGCGGCGGCACGCACTTGTTCATGAAGTACTTCTGGACCAGCTCCGGGTACTCGCTGATCGCGGTGTCCATCGAGCAGAACAGGATGCCGAGCTTCGCGTACTCCTCCTTCAGCCCCTCGTAGACGGGCTCCTGGCGCCACACGCCGACGACGCCGGCGAGGTGCTCGCGCTCGGCCTGGGGGATGCCGAGGTCCTCGTAGGTCTGCTTCATCTCCTCGGGGACTTCGTCCCAGCTGTTGAAGCGGCCCGCCGTCGGGGGCGAGTACAGCACGAGGTCGTCGAGGTTCAGGCCGCTGAGGTCGGGGCCCCAGGTCGGCATCGGCTTGCGTTCGAAGATCTCGAGCGACTTCAGCCGTTTCTCTGCCATCCAGTCCGGCTCGCCCTTGATCTTCGAGAGCTCCTGCACGACCTCGCGGGAGATGCCCTTGCGCGCGATCAGCTGTCCCTGCTCGTCCTCGACGATCGGGCTGGGCTTTGTGATGCGGTCAACAGTTGCCATTGCGTTCCTCGCGGGGGGTGGGGGCCAGAAATCCTGTGCTCCGAGGTAGGAATTGTATCGAGACCCTCACGGGCATCCGGGCCGCGGCAGTTCACGGGATGATCGGCCCGCGGGTCTAAAGCACCCTTTGGAAGGGTCCGATGGTGAGGTGTGACGATCCGGACGTCCCCGCGCAAGCGTGGGCGGCCAGGGGGGGTCGTAACATCGCTCACCCTCGCCGCCGCATGCGCCCCAATCGCTCTCGCGCTGAGCGGGTGCGGGTCCACGCGCGCGAGCGCTGCCTCCGAGCACCCCGTGGCGGTGCATGAGCGTGACTTCCACATCACCGCTCCGTCGGTTCTGAGCAGCGGGACCGTCACGCTCCGCGTGCACAACGAAGGACCCGACCAGCACGAGCTGATCATCGTCCCCGGCACGGTCGCCGCGCTGCCGCTGCGCCCAGACGGCATGACGGTCAACGAGGAAGCGCTCGAAGCGTCCGAGCCGGGATCGCTCGAGCCCGGCGAGCCCGGCAGCACGCGCGATCTGACGGTCCAGCTCAAGCCGGGCCACTACGTCTTCTTCTGCAACATGGAGGGCCACTACATGGCCGGGATGCACGCCGAAGTGGAGGTCCGCTGATGGATCTCGGGTCGGGCATCCTGAGGCCGTTCCATGCCCGCGGGCGCTGGCTGCTCGCCGCGATCCCGCTGACCTTCCTCGTCACGGCGGCCGTCGGGATCGTCGTCACGCTGACCCTCTCGGCCCGCGCCAAGGACCGCTCGGCCGTGGTCCAGGTGGCCGCGCGGCAGCGGATGCTGGCCGAGCGCTACCTCAACGAGCTGCTGCTCGCGAAGGCCGGGCAGCAGGCCGACCCGCAGACGATCGGCGCCGACTTGAACGAAAGCGCGCACGCGCTGCTCGAAGGCGGCACGGTGCCCGCCGTCAACGGCGACGACGACGACACCACGGTGGCCGCTGCGACCGGCACCGTCCTGCGCCGCCAGCTCGAAGAGCAGGTCAAGCTGATCGCCGACCTGCGGGGTTCGGGGCAGGCGCTGCTGAGCGGCGGCCAGCCGCCGGAACCGACGGGAGGGGAGACGCTGCCGGCCGGCAACCCGTTGATGCGCGAGCGCATCCTCGTGGCGCTCACGTCCGCGACCGCCCTGAACTCCGCCCGCACGATCGCGGCGCGGGCCGACGACAGCGTGCAGCGGCTGCTCGACGCCGAGATCGGGCTGTCGGTCGGCGGGCTGATCGTCTCGCTGCTGCTCGCGGGCCTCTTGATCCTGATCCTGAGCCGCCAGACGGCGCACTTCCGGGCGCTCGCGAAGTCCTCGACCGATCTCGTCGCCGTGATCGACACGCACGGCTGCCGCTACGTCAGCGACTCGCTCGCCGCCAAGGCGGGCAGGCCCGCGCCGCAGCTGTTGGGCGACGGGCTGCTCGCGCAGGTCCCGGAGGACGACCGCGAGCTGCTGCGCAGCGTCGCCGCAAACGGCGCGCCCGGCACCCTTACCTTCGTCCTGATCGACGCGGCGGGCGAGCCGCGTACGCTCGAGGCACACGTCACCGACCTGCGCTCCGAGCGCCATCTGCGGGGCGTCGTCGTCAACGCGCGCGACATCACCGAGCGGGTGCGTCTCGAGGCCGAGCTGCGCGAGAAGGCCAGCCGCGACGGCTTCGCGACGCAGCTCTCGGAGGCGCTCGAGATGGCCGACGAGGAACCGGATGTCTGCGAGGTCGTCGAGCACGCGATGGCCGACGTGTCCGAGGCGACGCCGATGGAGCTCCTGTTGTCGGACTCGAGCCGCGCGAGCCTGCGCCGCGTGGCGGCGAACGACGGCGCCGAGCCGCCGGGTTGCCCCGTGCGCTCACCGTTCTCCTGCGTCGCGGTCCGCCGCGGCAGCGCGGTCACGTTCGAGTCCAGCGAGCACCTCAACGCCTGCCCGCACCTGCGCGGGCGCCCCACCGGGGCCTGCTCGGCCGTGTGCGTACCGGTGTCCTTCATGGGCCGCTCGCTCGGCGTGCTCCACACGACCGGTCCCGACGGCGAGGTGCCCAACGCCGAGCGCGTCGAGCGGCTGCGGACTCTCGCCGCGCAGGCCGGGGCGCGGATCGGCACGGTGCGCGCCTTCCAGAAGACCCAGCTGCAGGCCTCGACCGACTCGCTCACGGGGCTCGTCAACCGGCGCAGCGCCGAGGAGCGGATGCGCTCGCTGCTGCGCAGCAAACGGCCCTTCGCACTCGCCCTCGGCGACCTCGACCGCTTCAAGCAGCTCAACGACACCCATGGGCACGAGGCGGGCGACCGCGCGCTGCGCCTGTTCGCCGACATCGCGCGGCGCTCGATCCGGGACCTCGACACGATCGCCCGCTGGGGCGGTGAGGAGTTCGTCGTGATCCTGCCCGACCTCGACCGCTTCGGCGCGACCGAGGTGCTCGAGCGTCTGCGGGCGGCGCTCGGGCGTGCCCACCCGGGCGAAACGCCCCGCTTCACGGTCAGCTTCGGCGTCAGCGACACGCAGCAGGCCCAGGCGGCCTCGCTGCTGTTCCGGATCGCCGACGAAGGGCTCTACGCGGCGAAGGTGGCCGGCCGCGACCGCGTGACGATCGGCGAGCTGCCCGACGACGAGGGCCCTCGTCGCCATGAGGCGCCGGCGGACGAGGACGAGCTCGACGAGCTGTCCTTCGGAGGTGCCGGCCGAGGAGGGATCGGAGCTCGACGGCGGCGGGCCCGTCGGCGGACGACGACGCCGGCGCGGCCGGTGCGGCCCCGGCGGCGAGCGCCGCCGGCAGGAACGGCAGGCGCCGTCCGGCGCGAGCCCAAGCGCCCGGCCCGCGCCTCCGCCGGCAAGCGCCCCGGCCCTGAGCGGCGCCAGGTGCAAGACTGCCGGTGGATGGAGCGATGGGACCTGAGAGCGGCCGCCGCGAAACCGCACAGCCCCGAGATCCTGTTCTCGAACGAGGAGGGGCGCGCGATCCTGCTCGACCTGCCCGGCGGTGAGGAGCTTCAGGACCACCAGGTACACGAGGGCGCCTGGATCACGGTCGTCGACGGAGAGCTCAGCGTGACCGGCCCGGGCGGCGAGACGGTCGAGCTGGCGCCGGGGGTGCTCCTGCACGTCTCGGCCGCCGAGCGCACGGAGGTGAGGGCGCTCACGCGACGCTCGCCTGCTGCTTGTGCTCAGCCCCTGGCCGGGCGCGGGGCATCCGGGCGCGATGACGCTCGGAGAGAAGGCGGAAGTGAGGAAGCGCGCGGCGGAACGGGCCGGATGAGCCGGCAGCGGCGAGTCGCGACCCTGACACGCGCCCGGGAGGGGTCAGCGGCGCGAGGCCGGCTCGCGTCTAGCTCAGCGCGGGCATCCCCAGCATCTCGCGCGTCTCAGCGGTGGTGTTCGTCAACGGGAAGGGCTCGTCGGGCACCGCCACGCCGAGCCGCGCGCAGATCGGCTCCCATCCGTCCGACGACGGTCCACTCCAGAAGCCTCTCCGGCGCCACGCCGGCGCGCACCGCCGCGTTGTGGGCCTCGAAGGCGTCGATCATCGCGCCGGCATCGCCGAGATCGGCCGAGAAGCGCGTCTCGAACAGCTCCGGCACCGTGGTGCCGAACCACTCCTCGAGCCCCGGGGGGAATCCTCGATCGGATTGAAGATCGTGTTGGAGGCGCTGCGATACCAGGACTCGGGATCGCGCGTCGAAAGCAGCACGAGCGCCTCGGGATTCGCGTCGGAGATCTCCTTCCAGAAGGACGCGCCCGGCCAGTCCACCACCGCGACATAGCCGTCCAGCACCTGCTGCCAGTCGACATCGCGTCCCTCGATTGCGTCCGTCCACGCGGCTGCCTGTGGCGGGTCGGCGATGATCTCGACCATGTGGTGGCAGCGCCCGCCCAGGAGCTGCTCGAGCGCCAGCTTCAGCGAGTGCGTCCCCGTTCGGCCCACGCCGGCTCCGACAACCTCGACCGCCATATCGTCCCCCTTGGGTCTCCGAGCGGGGACTCCCGCTCGGCTGCGAGCCTACCGCGCTCAGGTCGGCCAGTCGTTGTCGCCGGTCACGGCGCCGCGCACGACCTTCAGATTCAGCAGCGCGCACTTCCGGCGGGTGGCCGAGACGGGGATTCCGAGCAGCTCGATCATCCAGTCGGCGTCGAGCTCGCCGACGTCCGACAGCGCCATGCCCTTGAGCTCCTCGGAGGCGATCGAGGCCGCTGCCTGGGAGATCGCGCAGCCGTGGCCGTGGAAGCGGATGTCCTCGATGCGGTTGTCGGCGACGCGGATGTGCACGCCCAGCTCGTCGCCGCAGAGCGGGTTGTGCTCGAGCCCCTCGAGGTCGTGCGGCTCCAGCTCGCCGAAGTTCTGCGGGCGCTTGTAGTGCTCCAGGATGTAGTCGCGGTAGAGGTCGTCCATCAGAGGCCGAAGACCTCCCGCCCCTTCGCGAGCGCTGCGACGAAGGCGTCGATGTCCGACTCGTCGTTGTAGACGCCGAGGCTCGCGCGCGCCGTGGCGGCCACGCCCAGGCAGCGCATCAGCGGCTGCGCACAGTGGTGGCCGGCGCGGACGCACACGCCCTCGCGGCCGAGCAGCTCGGCGACGTCATGGGGGTGCATGCCCTCGACGGTGAAGGAGACGAGCGCGCCGCGCTCGCGTCCGGCCGGAGGTCCGACGGCGCGCACGCCGGGGATCTCGGCGAGCCGCGCCAGCATCAGCTCGGTCAGCTCGCGCTCGTGCGCGCGGACGTTCTCCATGCCCAGCTTGTCGAGGTAGGAGACAGCCGCGGCCAGGCCGACGGCCTCGGCGATCGGCGGCGTGCCGGCTTCGAACTTGAACGGCAGCTCGTTCCACGTCGTCTCCTGCTGGGAGACGGAGGCGATCATGTCGCCGCCGGTGAGGAACGGGTCCATCGCCTCCAGCAGCTCGCGGCGGCCGTGCAGCACGCCGATGCCGGTCGGGCCGAGCACCTTGTGACCGGTCCAGGCGTAGAAGTCCACGCCGAGGGCCTCCACGTCGACGGGCATCTGCGGCACGGCCTGCGCGCCGTCGACGAGCGTGGCCGCGCCCGCGGCCCGCGCCCGGGCGGCGATCTCGGCGACGGGGTTGATCGTGCCGAGCACGTTCGAGACGTGGGCGAAGGCGACCATCCTCACATCGCCGCGCGCCAGCTCGGCGTCGAGCTGTGCGAGCGAGAGCTCGCCGTTCTCGTCGACCTCCAGATAGCGCAGCTCGGCGCCGCGCTCGCGGCAGATCTGCTGCCACGGCACGAGGTTCGCGTGGTGCTCCATCTGCGTGATCAGCACCGCGTCGCCGGGGCCGAGATGGGCGGCTCCCCACGAGCGGGCGACGAGGTTGATCGCCTCGGTCGCGTTCTTGGTGAAGATCGTCGTCTTCTCGTCGGCGCCGGTGAACGCGGCGATGCGCGAGCGGGCCGATTCGAACGCGGCGTCGGCCTCCTGGGCGAGCGGGTAGACGCTGCGGTGGATGTTGGCGTTGTGCTCGGCCAGGTGGGCGGCGAGCGCGTCGATCACCACCCGCGGCTTCTGCGAGGTCGCGCCCGAGTCGAGGTAGACGAGCGGCTTGCCGTCGAACCGGCGCTCGAAGATCGGGAAGTCGGCGCGGACCGCCAGGCTGCTCTCAGCGACTGACGGCATACGTTTCGATGTCCTCGCGCGCCGCCGCCAGCTTCGCCGCGACCTTCTCGCGCACGAGCTCCTCCAGCGGCTCGTCGGCCAGCTCCGAGATCAGCGGCTCGAAGAACCCTTCGACGATGACCCGCACCGCGGCCGCGCGGTCGAGCCCGCGTGTCTGCATGTAGAAGATCGACGACTCGTCGAGCTCGCCGACGGTGCCGCCGTGCGACGCCGAGACGTCGTCGGAGGACACGAGCACCGAGGGGATCGCGTCCACGCGGGCCTTCGGCGACAGCATCATCGTGTGGATCTGCAGGTAGGTGTGGGTCCGCTGCGCGCCGGGGTCGATTTTGATCAGGCCCTCGAAGCTGGCCCGCGCCGCGCCGGTGGCGGCGCCGCGCCAGTGCACGTCGCCTCCCGACGGCCCGGTCTCGTGCAGATCGACCGCGAAGGCGTCGAGGTGCTCGCTCTCCTCCGCGAAGAAGACGCCGCGGAAAGCCATGTCGCCGCCGGCCCCGGAGACCGCGAGCTCCATGTGCGGCCGGACGAGATGGCCGCCGAGCAGCGCAGGCAGCCAGTGGCAGTAGGCGTCGCGCCCGACCTGCACGAACCGGGTGGAGACGTCGTAGATCTCGTTGCCCGAGCCCCAGTCCTGGACCTGGGCGAGACGGCAGCGGGCGCCGTCCTGCAGGTAGAGCTCGAAGGCGCCCGCGTGGAGGGCCTGGCGCTCCGCGGCCGGTGCGTCCGGCTCGGCCCCGAACTCCTCGGCGAGCTCGTACTCGTGCACCTTGAAGTCGCTCATGGGCGCCCCGACGACGAGCGTGCGCCCGTACTGGGCGATCCCGGGCCGCGCGATCGCGTAGACGATCTCGAACGGGTCCTCCACCACCACCCCGTCGGGCACGTAGAGGAAGACGCCGCCGGTCCAGAAGGCGGCGTTGGCCGCCTCGAGCTTGTTGCGGTCGATCGCGAGGCGCTTTGAGTACCAGGGCTCCGCCAGCTCGCGATGACGCTCGAGCGCGTCCTCCAGCGAGCAGAGGATCACGCCCTTCTCGGCCAGCGCAGGGTCGAGCTCCACGGCGACGACGGCGCCGGCGCTCTGCACGATCCGCCCGGCATGCGGCCGGTCCGGGATGGTCTGCGTGACGACCTCGGGCACCTCGCGCTCGTCGATCACGTTCTCGAGCGCGTCGAGCTCGAGCGCCTGGAGGCTCGTCGTCCAGAAGCCCGAGCGGCGCCACACCGGCAGCTCGGTCGCCTCGAAGGCTTTCAGCGCCAGCTCGCGCAGCTCCGTGAGCGAGCGGCCCTCGCCGGCGCCGGCGCCATCGAGGGCCGTGTAGAGCGTCGCCTCGCGGTGGCGCCCGGCCTTGACTTTCACGGGCGCGTCGCCGTTGGTTTCGGAAGCGGCGGGGCCGCTCATGCTGCGAGCTCGCCCTGCCCGCCGTACTCCTGGCGGATCTGGTCGTAGCCCTCGCGCTCGAGGCGCTCGACCAGCTCGACGCCGCCCTCCAGCACGATGCGCCCGTCCATCAGGATGTGGACGAACTGCGGTTCGACGTAGTGGAGGATGCGCTGGTAGTGGGTGATGATCAGCGCGCCGAGCCCCTGCTCGTCGTGCAGTCGCTGCACCCCCTCGGCGACGGTGCGCAGCGCGTCGATGTCGAGCCCGGAGTCGGTCTCGTCGAGGATCGCGATGTCCGGCTGGAGCATCGCCATCTGGAGGATCTCCGCCCGCTTCTTCTCACCGCCGGAGAAGCCGTCGTTGAGGTGGCGCGAGGTGAACGAGCGGTCGACGTCGAGCAGCTCGATCGCGTGCTGCAGCTGGGTACGGAACTCCTTGACCTGGATCGGGTCCTCGCGCTTGGCGTTGATCGCCATGCGCAGGAAGTTCGCGACCGAGACGCCGGGGATCGACACCGGGTACTGGAAGGCGAGGAACAGCCCCGCCTTCGCGCGGTCGTGCGGCTCGGCCTCGGTGATGTCCTCGCCCATGAAGGTGATCGTGCCCTCGGTGATCTCGTAGGAGGGGTGGCCGAGGAGCGTGTTGGCGAGCGTGGACTTGCCCGAGCCGTTCGGCCCCATCAGCGCGTGGATCTCACCGCGGCTGATGTCGAGGTCGACACCTCTCAGGATCTCGCGCTCGTCGGTGCGCACGTGCAGGTCTCTGATCTCCAGGTCGGCCATGGTCTCCTTCTCAGCCTCGGTTCGGAAGCGGTTCGATTTGCAGGCCGGGCGTCGCGCCGGCGGCGAGCGGTGGGGTGATGAGCAGGTCGGCGAGCGTGGTCTCGCGCAGGGTGCCGATGATCGACATGCGCACGCGCGTCCACAGCAGCTTCGTCGGGCACACGTGGTCGCGCTCGGACTCGCGGGCGCACACGATCGAGCCGTCCGGGGACTGCGAGATGCACTCGATCGGCGCGATCGAGCCCTCGAGCGCCTCGACCACCTCCGCCATCGTGATCTGCGACGCCGGGCGCGCGAGCATGTAGCCACCGCGCGAGCCGCGACGGGAGTCCACGAGGCCCGCCTTGCGCAGGCGCGCAACGAGGTGCTCGAGGTAGGCGAGCGGCAACCCGTCGCCTGCGGCGATCTCGGCCAGCGGGACCGGATTGGCGCCGAGGCCGTCCGTGTCGTCGCCGCCCCTGCGGGCCAGCTCCACCATCACGCGAACGCCGTACTCGGCCTTTGTCGAGAACATCATGAGCTATTTCCTACCTGCGGGCTAGGGTATCAACGGGCGCTCGGGCTTCACATAAATCTCCCGATGTCATGGGCGAGCGCTTCGGGTGTGAGCTGTTCGGTGCCGTAGAGAACCCGCTCGCGCCCCTGCGGGTCGACCAGCAGGACGGCTGCATTCCTCGCGAAGGCGCGGGTGCCCGCGGAGGCCGGCTTCACCCGGTAGGAGCGCCAGATCCCGGCGAGCTCAGCCTGCGAGCCGGTGAGGTAGTGCACGCGGCCGCTCAGCGAGGTCTCCGCGAGGAAGCGCCTCACCGCCTGCGGGGTGTCGCCGGCCGGGTCGGCGCTCACGATCAGGACGGGGACGGGCTGCTCCAGTTCGTCCAGGGCGCCGCGGATCTGCTGGGCGATCAGCGTGCAGGGCGCGCCGCAGTGCGTGTAGAGGAAGGCGATGACCACCGGCTTGCCGCGCAGCGCCGCCAGCGACACCGGTTGCCCGTACTGGTCGCGCAGCGCGATCGGCGGCGCCGGCTTCGCGACCGGGATCTCCGCGCCTGCGAAGCCGCCGGACGTCAGGGGAACTTCGGTGCTCCGCGGCCCGGATGAGGTCCCTGTGCCGCTGTGCGATTCGCGCGTCGCGACGATCGCGAACAGGAGCGCGAGCAGCGCCAGCACCCCCATCACGGCAGGCAGGATCCAGCGGCGGCGACTCGTCATCGCGGTCAGCGTAGGGGAGGACGCCCGGCAGGAGAACGATTGGCCCTCGCGTATCACGGGGAAAGTGGGAACCGTTCCGATGCGACGAATCGTGCCATGGACGGCGATCATCGCGGCGACGCTCGCCGCGAGCGTCCCGATCGCGGGCGCTGCGCCGACGGCCCCGCCCGGGCCGCCCAACGACGACGTGGCGGCCGCGCAGCAGATCCACACGCCTGCCGGCCACGCTCTCCGGGACCGTCGTCGGAGCCACCGTCCAGCCCCAGGAAGAAGGCTCCGCCTGCGGGGCCGCGACCGAACACTCGGTCTGGTACTCGGTCCGCGCCGCCGCCAAGGAGCGCGTCGCGGTGAACCTCGCGGCGGCGGGCGCGCTCGACGCGACCGTCGACGTCTTCCATGCCGTCCGCTCCGAACTCCAGCGGGTCGGCTGCGAGCGCACGGACTCGCACGGCCGCGCGTCGCTGAGCTTCAAGGCCTCCAAGAACGGGGTCTATGAGATCCGCGTTGCCGCGCTGGGAGCCTCCCAGCTCGCGGGCTTCACGCTCGAGGTGTTCCTGCCGACGCCGCCCGTCAACCCCCCGGGCCCGCGCCTGCCGGCGGGCGGCGCGTCCGGGCACGTCGATCGCATCCAGGACATCAACGCCGCCTACTCGGTCGTGCTGCGCTCGGGCGTGAGCTACCTGGTCAACCTCGCGAACAAGACGCCCGGAGCGTGCGTGACCGCTCAGATGTTCGGCCCCGGCACGCGCTCGTTCGAAGAAGGCAGCCCGGTGATGCACATTCGCTGCGGCGGCTTCGGCCTGTTCACGCCCGGCCCCGGGCAGGGCGGTGTGTACTCGATCGAGCTGACCCCGCGGGCCTCTTTCAAGCGCGTCCAGCGCTTCCGGCTGCAGGTCGCCGTCGCGGGGCCCGCCGAAACCGCGCCTGGCATCCAGCTCGGCAACTACGGCCGCGCACGCGGCCGCCTCGACGGCAACGGCGTCCACGTCCTGCGCTTGTACCGCATCGACGTGCACACGCACTCGAACCTGGCGCTGCGGCTGAGCGCGCCGCAGTCGGCGGACTTCAACCTGCAGCTGCGGAACATCAACGGCCGGGTGATCGAATGCGCATGCGGAGGCAGCGGCCCGCAGACGCTCACCCACCAGCTGCAGCCCGGCCGCTACTACGCGGTCGTGTCGGTGCGGGATGCGACGGCCGGCAACTACACGCTCGTGCGCCAGTCGCGAACGATCACGCAGACCCACATCTCGTTCGGCTCTGCGAAGGCGGGACCGGGGCAGTCCGTCGGCGTGGACGTCCACGTCTCTCCGTCGGTCTCAGGGCCGGTGACGGTCGACATCGAGCGCTTCGACCCCGTGTTCGGATGGCAGTTCTACCGCCAGGAGAACGGCTTCGCCTCCGGCGGCGTCGCCACGCTGCCGTTCGTGCCGCCGGCCGTCGGGCGCTGGCGCGTCCACGGGCGCTTCGGCGGCTCCCGCACGGCAAGCCCGAGCGGCGCCGGCTTCGCGTATTTGCTCGTCTCCTAGCGGCCTCTGCCGCCCTCTCGCGCGACGCTTCTGAAACCCTGGCACGGCCTTCAGGGTGGTGTCTCAGTTTGAGGCGCCCGGCGCGACGTGACCGAGGAATCGGGTATACAACCCCGAAGAAGGGATGTGCGCCCGGTGGGACTCGAACCCACAAGGCGGCCAGGGGGACCTCACTTCTCACGGATCGGACCCTTCTGGCATTGGTGCCACCGGCTTGAAAGACCGGCGCGTCTACCAGTTCCGCCACGGGCGCAACACCGGATCATCAGCGCTCGCGCGGACGGAGCGGCTCGTTAGGCGCCTTTGCAGGGACCCATGTGGTCCCTCTCTAAGAAGCAGCGCGTGACCTCTGCGCCGAGCATGACCCGTTTGCCACACTTCTTAGGCTCCTGGGGGGCTGGCTCTTGCGGGTCGCGCTTGGTGGCTTCACGCACGACCCGGAAAGCGGCCTCGTTCGGGTCTTCGTCGCGGTCGGTCATGGGCTTGGCCACGCCTTGACCGCAAGCCGCGCGAGCTGGGCCTGACGGTTGTCGGCGAGGCGTGCGCCGCCTTCCAGGACGCCAACCTGCGCGACCTGGACTGCAAGGCGATCGAGGCAGACGAGATCTGGTCGTTCGTCTACAGCAAGCAGAAGAACGTCCCTGAGGACCTGAAGGGGCAGTTCGGCGTCGGCGACGTATGGACGTGGACCGCGCTCGACGCCGACTCCAAGATGATCGTCTGCTGGTTCGTCGGCGGCCGCCAGGTAGAGGACGCCGAGGCCTTCATGCTCGACCTTTCCGAGCGTGTGGCCGGCCGCATCCAGCTCACCACCGACGGCCTCACGGCCTACCCGAACGCGGTCGGGCTCGCATTCCGCCACAACATCGACTTCGCGCAACTCGTCAAGCAATACGCGTCGCCGTCGCGCGAGGGGCAGGCCCGTTACAGCCCGGCTGTCTGCACCGGTGCCCGCGTTCGCGTCGATCGGGGCAACCCCGACCCGGCGCGGATCTCGACCAGCTACGTCGAGCGTCAGAACCTGACGATCCGCACTGCCACGGCCTTCAGAGGGCGCTATACTTTCTGAAGTCAATGAATCCAGACCTTGGTTTAGGAGTTTCGCGATGAGCACGTCCGGATCCGAGCTGCTCCGCCGCATCAAGAGCCAGATCGAGGAGGTCGACCCCTCCGAGGTCTCCGAGCTCGCCCACGAGGGCGTGACGATCGTCGACGTGCGCGGCAGCGACGAGTTCGCGACCGGCCATCTGCCGGGCGCCAAGAACGTGCCGCGCGGCCATCTGGAGTCGCGGATCGAGGGCGTCGTGCCCGACCGCTCCACGCAGCTGATCGTCTACTGCGCCTCGGGCCAGCGCTCGGCCTACGCCGCGCGCACGCTCAGCGAGGACATGGGCTACGAGCACGTGCGCTCGATGACCGGCGGCATCACGCTGTGGAAGGACCGCGGCTACGAGGTCGAGGTCCCGCGCGCGCTCAGCGCCGAGCAGCGGGACCGCTACTCGCGCCACCTGCTGATCCCCGAGATCGGCGCCGAGGGACAGCAGAAGCTGCTCGACGCCAAGGTGCTGCTGCTGGGCGCCGGCGGGCTCGGCTCGCCGACCGCGCTCTACCTGGCCGCGGCGGGCGTCGGCACGCTCGGCATCGTCGACGACGACGAGGTCGACCTCTCGAACCTGCAGCGCCAGGTGATCCACTCCACGCAGCGGGTCGGCATCCCGAAGGTCGACTCCGCAGAGGAGTCGATCCACGCCCTGAACCCCGACGTCAACGTCGTCAAGTACCAGACCCGCATCGACGCCTCCAACATCATGGAGATCATCGAGGGCTACGACGTGATCGTCGACGGCGTCGACAACTTCCCGACGCGCTACCTGCTCAACGACGCGACGGTGCGGCTCAAGATCCCGGTGGTATCCGCCTCGATCCTCGGCTTCGACGGACAGCTGTCCGTCTTCAAGCCCTACGAGGGCCCGTGCTACCGCTGCCTGTTCCGCGAGCCGCCCCCGGCCGAGCTCGCGCCGTCGTGCGGCGCCAACGGCGTGCTGGGTGTGCTGCCCGGGACGATGGGCCTGCTGCAGGCGACCGAGGTCGTGAAGCTGATCCTCGAGATCGGCGAACCGGCGATCGGGCGGCTGCTGCTCTACGACGCCCTCGGCGCGACGCTCACCGAGGTCAAGGTCCACCGCGACCCCGAGTGCCCGATCTGCTCCCGCGAGCCGACCGAGATCTCCGATGAGGAGATGGGCGTCTTCCCCGACTACGAGGCGTTCTGCGCAGCCGCGGGTTAGCGGTCCGGCAGCCGGCGTGGGCACCGCCCCGAAGGGGTGGTCCTCGGTCGCTCATGTGCTCTCGCACATTTCGCTCCCTGCGTCCTTGCCTGACTTGGCTGCCGAACCGCTAAGAACGCCGATTGAGCGATAACCTGCCGCGAGTCATGGCCACGATCAAGATCCCACCCGTGCTGCGCGCCTCCGTCGGCGGCGAGAAGGAGGTCGAGGCCAACGGCTCGAGCGTCGGCGAGGTGCTTCGCGACCTGGCCTCGTCGCACCCAGCCACCGAGAGCCAGCTGTTCGGCGCCGACGGCGCGCTGAACCGCTACGTCAACGTCTACCTGAACGACGAGGACGTGCGCGTGCTCGACGGCCTCGACACGGCCGTGGGCGCGGGCGACACGCTGCAGATCCTGCCGGCGATGGCCGGCGGGCGCTGAGCTTCCGCTGAGCGCCTCACGTCGCGGCCGCCGCCGCTCTCCCGCTCCTCGCTGGACGCTCGTCCGAGCATCGAACGCCCGTCCGCGCGCGTCGGCGACGCGCCGCCGATGGGGTACTGATGGGCGGGATGACTGTTCGGAGGGCGATTCGAGCGCTGGGCGTGACGGTGGTGGGCTGTGCGGTTGCGGTCGCGCTCGGCACCGGGACCGCGTACGCGATGGCGAGCCACGAGGGCTGGCCGCAGACCAGCCACCACGTCGGCCATCCCCACAACGAAAGCGGCACGATGCGGGGCATCGCCGGCGTCCACAACATGCTCCTCGGCGGGGACGGCGACGATCGCATCTTCGCCGGGAACGTCGGCGACGTGATCTGGGGCGACTCGCACCCCGGCGGCCAGCCCGAAAGCCAGCACGACTGGCTCCACGGCGGGCCCGGGCCGGACTGGCTCTACGCCAGCCACGGCCTCAACGACATCTGGACCGGCGCCGGCAACGACCACGTCGCGCTCGTCTACGGACACGGCACGGTGCACTGCGACGGGCCCGGGGTCAAGACGCTGGTCGTGCGCTACCTGCCCCAGAACCGCCACTTCCGGCTCGTCGGCTGCCGGCACGTCGTGCTGGTGCGTTACCGCGCCTGACGGCGCCGGCGTGCTGAACACCCTCGTCGCGCTGTACGGCTCGTGGCAGCTGCGCCTGCGCGCCGGAGGCACGCTGTCGGCGCAGGCGGCGGTCGGAGCGCGGCGCGCCTTCTAGCGGCGCGCTTCAGGCCGCCGGTTCGGCCGGGACGCCGCCGGACGGTGCTGCTTCGGAGGCGAGCAGGGCGTCGGGGTTCGCCGGGATCCGGCTCATCGCGTGCTCGGCGAGCGCGGTGATCGTGAGCGAGGGGTTCACGCCGACGTTGGCCGGCACTGCCGCACCGTCGCAGACGAGCAGGTTCTGGTAGCCGAACACGCGCTGGTCGGCGTCGACGACGCCCTCGCTCGGGTCGGCGGCGATCACGGCGCCGCCGAGGATGTGCGCGGTCGAGGGGATGTTGAACATCGCCTCCATGAACGAGCTCTGCGCGATCCCGCCCGTCCGTTTGGCGAACCAGTCCGCCGCCTGGTTCGCGACCGGGATGAACGTCGGGTTGGGTCGCTCGGGGTCCTGTTCGGTCTGCAGCCAGAAGGATCCGAACGGCCCTTTGCGCGGGCGCAGTGCGATCGCGTTGTCGAGCGTCTGCATCACGAGGATGATGATCGTGCGCCGCGACCAGCGCTTGGCGAACAGCACCTTCCGGAGCCGTCCGGGGTGGCGCAGGATCTGCGCGAGCAGCTTCAGCGGGCGGGTCAGGCGTGTGCCGTCGCCGGTCATCAGCGTGTAGAGCATGCGCATCGAGTCGCCGTCGTCGCCGTAGGTGACGGTCTCGATGTGGGTGTTGGGGTCGGGATAGATGGAGGAGGTGATCGCGACCCGTTTGACGAGGTCGTCGTGGTAGTCCTCGGGCACGGTCACGGTCAGGATCGACTCCGAGTTCGTGCGCACGAGCTCGCCCAGGCGCGAGGAGATCGCCGGCAGCGAGCCGCCGAGGCGGCATTGCTGGAGCAGCCGGTTGGTGCCGAGCGGTCCCGCAGCGACGACGACGCCGCGCGCTCTCTGCACGCGGCGGTCCTTGCGCAGCCAGGCGCCGGAACGCTCGGATTCGACTTCGTAGCCCCCGCTGCCATCGGCGGCGCCGATCGGGCGGATGTCGATCACGGTCCGTTCGGGCGTGATGACCGCGCCCAGGCGCTCGGCGAGCCACAGGTAGTTCTTGACGAGCGTGTTCTTGGCGCCGTGCACGCACCCGACCATGCAGCGCCCGCACATCAGGCAGCCCGTGCGCTCCGGTCCGTCGCCGCCGAAGAACGGGTCCGGAACCGTCTTGCCGGGCGCGCCGAAGTAGATGCCGACCGGGGTGTGTTTGTAGGTGTCGGCGACCCCGAGCTCCTCGCCGAGCTCGCGCAGCAGCTGATCGGCCGGGTCGTCGTGCGGGTTCTCGACGACGCCGAGCATCCGTTGTGCCTCGGCGTAGTGGGGCGCCAGCTCGCGCTCCCAGTCACGCAGCCCCGACCACTGGCGGTCCTCGAAGAACTGCTTCGGCGGCACGTACAGCGTGCAGGCGTAGCCGAGGCTGCCGCCGCCGACGCCGCAGCCCGAGACGACCGAGACGTCCTTGAACGGGGTCAGCCGGAAGATCCCCTTCATCCCCAGCTTGGGGCTCCAGAAGTAGCGCCGCACGTCGCCCGTGTTCTTCGGGAACTCGTGATCGGCGAAGCGCCGCCCGCACTCGAGCACGCCGACCGAGTAGCCCTTTTCCGCCAGGCGCAGCGTGGAGACGCTGCCGCCGAAGCCGGAGCCGATCACCAGCCAGTCGTAGTCGTAACGCTGCTCTGCGGGTGCCATTCGCGTCGCGCCCCTCCTCTTGGGCGCTGCCAATCTTAGTGATCGGCTGGCTGCCCGGCCAAGTCTCGGCTGCGGGCGAGCGGTTGGGCGGGAGCGGCCGGTCCAGGCGCGCCGGTGAGCTGTCCGTTTTGCCCCCGGTGCATGTGCGATCCGTCACGAGAGTAGTGTCGGCGTACACATACAAGGAAAGGAACCGCGATGGCGGTTGGAATCAGACAGAAGTTCAGCGGTGGCACGCAGGCGAACTACGACGCGGCGCACGCGATCATGGAAGTGGACACAGATCCCCCTCGCGGGATGCTGGTCCACTCGGCCGGCCCGGTCGACGGCGGCTGGGGCATCATCGACTTCTGGGAGTCCCGAGAGGCGTTCGACAGCTTCGTGCAGGAGCGGCTCATGCCACGCCTGCAGAGCCTCGGCGACCGTGGCTTCCCGAACCCGCCCGACGTCAAGGAGTTCGAGGTCCACAACCTCGAGACGGCCTAGATCTTCGTGGTCGGCGGGCACGAGCGTTCGCCGGCCACGATCGCAGCTCCACGCCGGCGTGTTCCGCGCCGCCCACGGGCGGCATAGCGCGGGGGGGACTGCGCGGCGTCGACGGCGACGGTGCCGTGGGGTGCTGAGGAGTTGAGAGACAGCCGAATCGGAACGATTCCTACTGCTCGTCACCGCCGATCCGGCGGTATGATCGCCACCTCGTGCGCGGCCGAGCGCGCGGCCGCGGCCAAGGGCGTCACGCCCGCAGATCTGCGCTCGGTGAACGCCAAGGCGCTGAAGCCGGCCCCCGCGAACCTGCTCGCCGGCGTCGGAGATCTCTAGCCGCCCGCGTCAGACGGCTTGGCGCCCGAGCAACGGCGCCGGGCGCCCGCTCTCGCTCAGCCCGATGCGCTCGTGCAGGCGGTGCAGCCACGCGGGCGACCACCAGTTCCAGCGCCCGAGCAGGCCCATCAGCGCCGGCACGAGCAGGGTCCGGACGATGAACGCGTCGATCAGCACAGCAGCGACGGCGCCGAGCCCGATCTCCTTCAGGAACACGACGTGTGAGGTCGCGAACGCGCCGATCGCGACCGCGAGCAGGATCGCCGCGGCCGTGACGATCCGCCCGGTCCGCTGCAGCCCGAGCGCAACCGCCTCGTCGTCCGGTGCCCCTTCGTCGCGCGCCTCTTTGATGCGGGTCAGCAGGAACACGCCGTAGTCGGTCGAGAGCGCGAAGGCGATCGCGGCGAGCACGAGGTAGTTGCTCTGCGAGATTCCGGTCTGGGTCGAGAACGACAGCGGCCCGCGCAGATGGCCGTCCTGGAAGATCAGGACGAGAAGCCCCGTCGCGGCGGCGACCGTGAGCGCGTTCATCGCGAGCGCCTTGATGGGCAGCACGACGGAATCGGTCATCAGCCACAGCACGAGCAGCGTGCCCACGATCAGGATCGCGAGCGCCGCGGGCAGCGACGAGCTGATCGCGGCGCGCTGGTCGGCGAATTCGGCGCCTGAGCCTCCGACGGCGGCGGCGAACGGGGCGCGGCACGGCGCGAATCGAGGCGATCGCCCGCTGCGCCGGCGGGCCGATCGCCTCGCCCGCGGCCGTGACGTTCAGCTCCCAGGTCCCGGCGCCCACGTAGCGCGGCGCGGTCACGGCGGCCACGCCGGGGATCGCGCGCAGGCGGTTGGCGTAGGCGGCGAGGCCGGCGCCGGCCTGCGGCCCCGCGCTGATCGCGACGTAGCCGGGGCTGGCCGCGATCTGCGGGAACTCCCGCGCCGTCGCCTCTTCGACGACGCGCGCGCTCGCGGAGGCCGGCAGCACGCGCGCGTCGACGCCGCTCCAGTGCGTTCGCAGCGCGGGCAGAGCCAGCAGCAGCAGCGCTCCGGACGTGATCGCGGCGACGAGGCCCGGCCGGCGGAGCACGCGGTGGGCGTGGGCGTACCAGCGGCCCTCGCGCGGCTCGCCGGGCGTGACCCGGCCGAGGCGCTTGCCCATGAGCACGAACAGCACCGGCAGGATCGTCAGCGCCGAGGCGGCGGCGGTCAGGGCGACGAGCACCCCGCCGATCCCCATCGACTGCAGGAAGCGGAGCGGGAACACGGTCAGCGAGCTCATCGCGACGGCGACGGTCACGGCGCTGTAGAGGATCGTGCGACCGGCGCTGGCCATCGTCGTCCTGACCGCTTCGGGCACGTCGCGGCCGGCCCCGAGCTCCTCTCGGAATCGCGAGACCATGAACAGGCTGTAGTCGATGGCGAGCCCGAGCCCCAGCCCGATCACGAGGTTCAGCGCGAACACCGACAGCGGCAGCGCGACGTTGACCGCGCGCAGCGCGGCGAAGGCGGCGAAGACGCCGCTCGCGCCGACGGCGAGCGGCAGCAGCGCCGCCACGCCGCGGAAGATCAGGAACGCGAGGATCGCGAGCAGCGGGAAGGCGAGCGCCTCGGCGAGACCGAGGTCGCGCGTCGCCTGCTGGTTGACCTCGCGCCCGGCGACCGACGCCCCGCCGAGAGTCACCGCGCGGTTCACCGGCGAAGGCGGTTTGATCCGATCGACCGCGGCGCGTTCATCGCTCGAGGCGCGGAGCGTCGCCGTCACCATCGAGCTGCTCCCGTCACGCGAGGGCAGCGGGCCACCGACGACCGCGACGTCGGCGTCGGCGCGCAGACGTGGCCGCGGCGTGCACGGCGGCGGCGCTGTGCGGGCCGCCACGCACGAGCGCCAGCACCCCGGGAGCCGGCTGGGCTCCCGTCGCGCGTTCGATCTTCGTCGCGCGCCGCCGTGGACTGCGAGCCGGGGTCGGCGAAGTCGTGGCGCGCGTTGAGCACGCGGCTCGCGGCGCCGCCGATGAACACGACTGCGAGGAGGACGAGAAGGATCGTGGCGCCGAGGCGTCTGGGATGGGCGAGGGCGAGGTCTGCGATCCGCTGCAACATGGCGTCCTCCTCGAGAGGGATGAGAGGGGATGTGTGAGGCTCGTACATATACACCTGTAGATGTACGAGTGTCAAGTCATTTGTTACGATCTCGGTCGATGGCGTCCGCCACCCGCCCCAGGAAGCGCAATCCACGCGGCGAGGGCGAGCGTCTGCGCGCCGCGCTGATGGAGGCGACGGTGGAGCTGCTGCTCGAAACGGGGCAGCTCCGACCAGCTCTCGATCAGGGCGGTGACGTCACGCGCGGGCGTGTCGCCGACCGCGCTGTACCTGCATTTCGCGGACAAGCAGGAGCTGCTCCGCGCCGTGTGCGACGAGGCCTTCGAAGAACTGATCGCGTTCCTCGCGCAGGCCGCCGCGAGCCGGGACGACGACGCGCGCGGGCAGCTCGCGGCGATGGGCGCGGCCTACCTCGACTTCGCCCACCAGCGCCCGGCTCTCTACCGCGTCCTGTTCGCGACGCAGGGCCGCTACGGCGGCGGCGAGCGCCCGCCCGAGGAGGATCCGGGCAAGCGCGCGCTCGGCGCGCTCGTGGAGGTGACCGCGAGCGCGGCCCCGGACCACCCGGACCCGCTCGGCGTCGCGTTGCAGCTCTGGACCGGGCTGCACGGCTTCGTCTCGTTGCAGAGCGTGATGCCCGAGATCGGCCAGAAGATGCACTGGCCCGCGGACGAGGAGTTCCTGCAGGGGCTGATGCGTGCGCACCTCGGCGAGCTGAACCGGGTTCGCCGCGGGCGCAGGCCTCGAGGAGCAGGTCGATGCCGAAGGACAACGTGGAGGTAGTGCGAAGAGCGGTTGACGCATTCAACCGGCGCGACCTCGACGCCCTGATGTGTGAGGCCGATCCCGACGTCGAGGTCGACTGGTCGCGATCCACAGGGGTGGAGGCGGGGACCTACCGCGGCGTCGCGGCTGCGCGACGCTTCTGGGCCACTTTCTTCGATGGGTTCGAGCAGATCGTGGCGGTGCCCGAGGAGTTCATCGAGCATCGGGACTACGTGATCGTTCCCAACACGGCACACGTGCGGGGGCGACAGGGGATCGAGGTCGAGGCCCGCAGCGCCGCGGTCGTGGAGCTGCGCGACGGGCGCATCGTCCTGTGGCGGCTGTTTCGGGCGAAGGCCGAGGCTCTCGAGGCCGTGGGTGCCGGTGGCGGAGGCGCTCACGGACGAGGCTGAGAACCAGTTGCCACCCACCGCCACGCCGCAACAGGGCCGCTATATTCCGTGAAGTAATGGCGGTGGAGAGGCTCCGAAACCGGCCTTGCGGGGGACGCTACGGCGACGTCGTGCAGTCGATCGGCAACACGCCGCTGGTCGAGCTGCCGGGCCTGTCGCCGAAGCCGGGCGTGCACATCTGGGCCAAGCTCGAGTCGCGCAACCCGACGGGCTCGGTCAAGGACCGCGTCGCCCGCGCGCTGATCGAGGACGCCGAGGCCAAGGGAGCCGTCGCGCCGGGCTCGACGATCCTCGAACCGACCTCCGGGCAACACCGGCATCTCGCTGGCGATGATCTGCTCGCGCAAGGGCTACAAGCTGCGGGTCGTGATGCCCGAGAACGTGACGCCCGAGCGCACGCAGCTGCTGTCGATGTACGGCGCCGAGATCGTCTACTCGCCGGGTGACCAGGGCTCCAACGGCGCCGTGGCGATGGCGCTCGAACTGGCCGACGCGGACCGCTCCGTCTACATGCCCTACCAGTACGGCAACGAGGCCAACCCCGGCGCTCACTACAACGGCACCGCTCTGGAGATCCTCGAAGAGCTCGACGAGGTGTCCGCGTTCGTCGCGGGCCTCGGCACCGGGGGCACGCTGATGGGCAACGGCCGGCGCCTGAAGGAGGAGCTGGGCGACTCCGTCAAGATCGTCGCCGCCGAGCCGATGCAGGGCGAGCCCGTGCAGGGGCTGCGCTCGCTCGACGACGGCTTCATCCCGCCGATCATCGACATCGGCCTGCTCGACCGGAAGATCTTCGTGACCAACCGCGACGCGATCGTCTGGACGCGCAAGCTGCTGGACGAGGAGGCGCTGTTCGCGGGCGTGTCGACGGGCGCGATCGCCAGCATCGCAGTGCGGATCGCAGGCGAGCTCGACGAGGGGAACGTCGTGTTCGTGGTCGCCGACGACGGCTGGAAGTACCTCTCCAGCGGCATCTACACGCTGCCGGTCGACGAGATCGAGAACCTCGAGTCGACCGTCTGGTGGTAGCGGTCGCGAGGCGCCCGGCGCCGCCACGATGAGGATCTCCAGGCCCCTGCTGGACGAGATCGTCGGCCACGCGCTCGAGGACCCCGGCAACGAGGTCTGCGGCCTCGTCGCCGTGACCGCGGACGGCGAGCGTCTCGCCACGCGCGTCTACCGTGCGCGCAACGTCCACGAAAGCCCGATGAAGTTCGAGATCGATCCGAAGGAACTGCTGGATCTGCACAACGCGATCGAGGACGAGGGCGCCGAGCTGGGGGCGATCTACCACTCGCACGTTCGCAGCGCGCCCTACCCCTCCCAGACGGACGTCAACTTCGCCGCCAGCTGGCCCGGCGTCGAGTGGATCATCGTCGGTCTCTCCGAGGACGCCGAGCCCGAGGTGCGCTCCTACCTGATCGACGGCGGCGCGATCGAGGAGGTCGCGATCGCCGCCGCGGAGACGTGAGCGAGAGGCCCCTCGTCTGCCCGGGCTGCGGGCTGACGCACGAGCGCAGCGAGCGCTTCTGCTCGGACTGCGGCATGCTGCTCGTGTTCATGCCCGGGCCGGAGAAAGAAGCCACCGAGCGCCAGCAGCGCGCGAGGAAGGTGAAGCCGCAGTACACCGAAGGCGCGCTCGTGAAAGTCGCCCGCGCCGCCAACCAGCCCGAGGCCGAGCTGATCGAGGGCCTGCTGCTCGAAGAGGGCATCCCGAGCTTGCAGCGGCGGGCGCGCGGGGCGGACGTGCCGGACTTCCTCGCGGCCGGGCCGCGCGACATCTTCGTGCCCGAGTCGGCCGCTGAGCCTGCGCGCGAAGCGCTCGCGCCGCGCGAAGTCGAGGAGCCCGCCGGCTCTTAGGCGAGGACCGGCTGGCCGGCTTCCGAGGTGAACGCGCGGGCTTCGGAGGCGATCGAACGGATCTCCTCCGACGCGCGCTCGAACTCGGCGTCGGAGAGCACCGGGGTGCCCTCGAAGGGGAGTTCGCGCTGCAGTTCGACCCACGCGTGGGGGCCCATGTACTCGTCCTTGACCTTGACCGTCACCGGGCGCGGGATGCGGTAGGTCCGCAGCAGCAGCACGTGGAGCGGCTGGCTCGCGCGCCAGCCCAGGCGCTTTTCGGCGTAGTCGGGCGTCCACACGTAGAAGGGGGAGAGGGCGTCGACGCAGCGGGGGTCGACGATCGTGAAGTGGTCGGTGACTTCGGCCCACGCACGGATGCGCACGCGGTCGGGCTGCTGAACGGGTGCGCCCGAGACGAACGTGTGCAGCGGCGGCTCGCCGTCGCTCCACACGCCCTCCTCCAGCGCGCGGCGCAGCTCCGGCTGGTGGGACTCGCGAACGAGGTCACCGGCCTGGTGGTCGAACGTCGGGTAGAGGAAGAAGCGCTCGTGGGCGAGGCGGAACGGGCGGCCCGGCTGGGGGGCGGCGCCCTTGCGAATCGTCAGGAGCTGCTCACCTTCGGCCAGGGCGCGGACCGTAACGGCCCATTCTTTGAAAGCAATTGGCATGGGGACGACAGACTCCTGAGGGACGACCGACTTTGGCCTGCAAACGCCGCTTTCGACGACGTGCACGCGGTGTTAAAGATACGAAACCTGGGCGAAAATCCCAAATCTCCTGCAAATCAGGGGGTTTTTCGCGCTTTCCTAGCTGACTGGCCAGTCAACCGGTCGAGCGTTGTTCGGTTTCCTACCCCTCCAGGCGTCTTGCCGCGAGCCCCTCGACGCCCTCGATCAGCGACGCGTAGTCCTCCTCTCCATATCCCCTTCCCTCAGCCGCGCTCAGAAGGTCGCGCGCGTGGGCAGCGGACGGGAACGGCACGCCGGTCCGTTGTGCCTCCTCCAGGCACAGCCGCACGTCCTTGAGCATGTGCGCGGTCTTGAACAGCGTCGTGTAGTCGTGCGTGCGCATGGCCTGCGACTTCAGCGCCAGCTGCGCCGAGGCGCCGGACCCCGCCGAGACGACCTCGACGAGCGCGTCCAGGTCGACGCCCGTCGCCTGCGCCAGCAGCAGGGCCTCTGCGACCGCGGCCGCGTTCGCGGCGCCCAGCGAGTTGTTGATCAGCTTCAGCATCTCGCCCTGCCCGAGCGCGCCGACGTGCACGATCAGCTTCCCCATCGCTTCGAACATCGGCCGGGCCCGCGCGAAGTCCCCCTCCTCGCCGCCGACCATGATCGTGAGAGTGCCGTCCTCGGCTCGCGGCGAGGACCCCGTGACGGGCGCGTCGAGCATGCGGGCTCCGCGTTCGGCGAGCGCCGCGCCGATCGCGCGTGTCTGGCCGGGCGCGATCGTCGAGCAGTCCACGCACAGCAGGCCCTCGCGAGCCGCCTCGATCGCGCCCCCCTCACCGGTGAGGACCGCCGCCACCTGCTCGCCGTCGACGACCATGCTGAACACCACATCGCTTGCGGCCGCCACCTCCGCCGGGCTGTCGAAGGCCGTGGCGCCGGCGAATCCCTCCGCCCACGCCTGTGCCTTGCCCGGCGTGTGCGTCCATACCGCCAGTCCCATAGCCGGCCCGCGCCAGGTTGGCGGCCATCCGCGAGCCCATGATCCCGAGCCCCAGGAAGCCGATTCGCTCACGCGCCATCGCCGAATCCTCCCCCACCGGGGGTCTCGATGCGCAGCCGCGAGCCGGCAGCGAGCGTTCCCGTCGCCTTGCCGGGCAGCGCGGCGCCGTCGAGCAGGTCACGGCCCGGGAGCCCGTCGCCGCCGCCGCTCGCGCCGCGCGGGCCGTGACGGCGGCGCTCCGCGATCAGCGAGAAGCTCATCTCCTCGCGTGCTTCGAGCTCGCGCACGACGCCGTCGCCGCCGCGCCTGCGCCCGGCACCGCCCGAGCCACGCCGCAGCGAGTACTCGATCACCCGTAGCGGGAACTCGCGCTCGAGCGCCTCGACCGGCGTGTTCAGCGTGTTGCTCATCGCCACGTGCACCGCGCTCGGGCCGTCCGCGTCCGCGCACGCGCCCTGCCCGCCGCCGAGCGTCTCGTAGTAGGAGAAGCGCTCGTTGCCGAGCGACAGGTTGTTCATCGTGCCCTGGCCCTGCGCCTGGCCGAACGCGCTCAGCACGAGGTCGGCGACCCGCGAGGAGGTCTCGACGTTGCCCGCCGCGACCGCCGCTCCCGGGCGTGCGTTGAGCACGCTGCCCTCGGGCGCGCGCACCTCTACCGGGCGGTAGGCGCCCGCCGTCGGCGGGATGTCCGGGTCGGTCAGCACGCGCACCGCGAACAGGCACGCCGATTCCGTCACCGCCAGAGGGCAGTTGAGGTTGCCCGAGTGCTGCGGCGCGCTGCCGGCGAAGTCGAGCGTGAGGCGCTCGCCGCGGACCTCGGCGCGCACGCGCAGCTCGAGATCCTCCCGCGGCGCCTCCAGCACGTCGCGCGTGGAGCGCACGCCGTCGCCGAGCGCGGCCAGGCAGGCGCGCGTGCGCCGCTCGCAGTAGTCGAGGACCTCCTCGGTCCCCTCGCGCAGGCGCGCGGCCCCGAGCCGCTGTGCCCACTCCTCCAGGCGCTCGGCCCCGACTCGGTTCGCGGCCAGCTGCGCGCGGAGGTCGGCCTCGCGCTCGCGCGGCTGGCGCATCGCCGCGGTCAGCTCGGCGAGCGCCTGGGCCGTCAGCCGGCGCGGCGAGATCACCACGCCCTCCTCCTCGAGCGCGGTGCTGTCGGCGGGCATCGAGCCGGGACGTTCCCCGCCGACGTCGGCGTGGTGGGCGCGGCTCGCCGCGAAGCCGATCAGGGCGCCGGCGTGGAAGACGGGCGTGATCACGGTGATGTCGGGCAGGTGGGTGCCGCCGGCGAAGGGGTCGTTCAGAATCCAGGAGACGCCCGGTTCGTGACGCTCTGCGAGCACCGCCCGCACCGCCGCCGGCATCGCGCCGAGGTGCACCGGGATGTGCTCGGCCTGCATCACCATCTGCCCGTCGGCGTCGAACAGCCCCGTGGAGGCGTCGCGGCGCTCCTTGATGTTCGAGGAGTGCGCCGAGCGGATCAGCACGACGCCCATCTCCTCGCAGGCCGCGCGCAGCGCGCCGGTGAGGACCTGGAGCTCGATCGGGTCGAGGCTCATGCCCCGGCTCTCCGCATCACGATCGTGCCCTGCTCGTCGACCTGCGCCGACCACCGCGGGGGCACGAGCAGCGTCGAGGAGGGCAGCGCGAACAGCGCCGGGCCGTCCAGGACCGTCCCGGGCGCCGGCTCGCCGCGCAGCATCCGCGCGGCGAGCAGCCGTCCGCAGAAGACGATCTGCGTCTCCTCCGCCTCGGCGCGCCCGGCGCCCTTGCCGGCACCGCGCAGCTGAAGGCTCGGTGCCGGGCCCCACACCGACGCGCGGAGGTTGACCAGCTCGACCTCCGCGCGCTCGTCCCGGTAGCCGTAGCGCGCCTCGTGAGCCTCGGCGAACGCCGCGCGCAGCTGGGGCCCGGTCAGCGGGGCGCCGCTTCGCTGTTCGTCCACCGGCAGCTCGAAGGACTGGCCCCGGTAGCGCAGCTCGTGGCGGACACGCGCGCGGCTTGGCTCGGCGCCGAGCGCCCCACTCGCCTCAGCGAGCAGCTCATCGCGCGCCGCCTCGAGCTCCGGCCCGTCGAGCTCGCCGGAGATCAGCATCACCGTCCGCGCCGCATCCCGCCGCGGCGGCGCTGCGGCGAGGCCGAGCGCCGAGAGCACGCCGGAGGCCCGCGGGCACAGCACGCGCGAGATCCCCAGCCCGTCCGCCAGCGCGGCCGCATGCAAGCGGCCCCGCGCCGCCGAACGGCATCAGCGCGAACGGCCGTGGATCGATGCCGCGCTCGACCGTCACCACGCGCAGCGCCGCGAGCATCTCCGCCTCGGCGACCCGCACGATCCCCTCGGCGCAGGCGAGCGTGTCGAGACCGAGCGCCGCCGCGAGGCCCGCGATCGCGCTCTCTGCGGCCGCCCGGTCGAGGCTCACCTCGCCGGCGAGCGGCGCATCCCCCGGCAGGCGCCCGAGCACCAGGTTGGCGTCGGTCACGGTCGGCTCGGCGCCGCCGCGCCCGTAGCAGGCAGGGCCGGGCTCTGCGCCCGCGGAGGCGGGCCCCACGCGCAGCGCGCCGCCGGCGTCGCGCCACGCGATCGAGCCCCCGCCCGCGCCGACCGTGTGGATGTCGAGCGCGGGTAGCGCCACCGGACGGCCGGCGATCACGCGCTCGGCCGTCTCCGGCACACGGCCGTGCTCCACGAGGCAGACGTCGCAGGAGGTCCCGCCCATGTCGAAGCAGGCGACGTCGGGCTCGCCGGCGGCCGCGGCGATCAGCAGCGCGCCGGCGACGCCGCCCGCCGGCCCCGAGAGCACCGTCAGCGCGGCGTGCTCGCCGGCTCGCGCCGCGCCCGTGAGGCCGCCGCTCGACTGCATGATCTGCGGCTCTGCGAGCCCGAGCCGCGACGCCTCGTCGCACAGGCTCGCGAGGTAGGAGCCGAGCGGCGGCGAGAGCGCGGCGTCGAGGGCGGTCGTCGCTGTGCGCTCGTACTCGCGGAAGGTCCCCACGAGCTCGCTCGAGAGCGAGACGCCGAGCGCCGGGGCGCGCTCTCGCAGCGCGGCCCCGACGAGGTGCTCGTGCCGGCCGTCGCGGTAGGAGTGAAGGAGGGACACCGCGACCGCTTCGGGCGCGGCTGCGGCGAGGAGCTCAGCGAGCGCCTCGGCGTCATCGGGGTCGAGCGCTCGGAGGGTTCCCTCCGGGCCGACGCGCTCACGGGCGGCGAAGCGCAGCTCCTGCGGCACGAGCGGCGCGCGGCGCCGACTCGCACAGCCTGTAGAGGTGCGGACGGTTCTGCCGCCCGAGCTCGATCACGTCGGTGAAGCCCTCGGTGGCGACGAGGGCCGTGCGCGCCGTCCGCCCCTCGAGCAGCGCGTTCGTGGCGACTGTCATCCCGTGCGCGAAGCGCTCGACCTGCGCGGGGGTGGCGCCCGCCCGCTCGAGCACGGCGCGGACGGCGCGCAGCACGCCGCGCTGCTCCTCGGACGGGGTCGAGGGCGCCTTGGCCGTGTGGACGGTGCCGTCGGGGCCGACCAGCACCGCGTCGGTGAAGGTGCCGCCGACGTCGACGCCGAGGAGCATCCCCGGAGCCTACGAGAGCTCCTTCAAGGCCGGCCCGCCGGCGCGCCGCCCGACGGCGGCGGGCAGCGCCTTCCGATGTCGAGATCCGCGGCGGCGGTGCCGCCGGCTACGCCGCGGCGAGCTCGCGGTCCTCGGTGTCAGCGAGATGCTGGTGGGAGGGGCAGTAGCCGTTCCGCGCGAGCGGCGTGCGCTGGCATGCCGAGCCTTTGCGGGTGGTGGCGCGGCAGCGCGGGGGCGCGCCGCTCACGGCTGTGTAGCCCTCGTGCGGGTGCTCTTCGAGGTACTGCTCGGCGAGGCTGAGGTAGCGCGTGACCACCATGTGGACGCGTGCCTGCGAGGACATCGGGAAGAACCCGCGGATGTCTGCGAACAACGTGCGCTCGGGGCGCGCGAAGTAATGCCTGTCGATCGCCATGCGGGTGATGACCGCCTCGCACGCGGCGAGGACGGCGGCATGGTTGCTGGCGGCCGGGGCCCCGGGGGCCGCCGCCACGATCTGGGGCGCAAGCTCCCTGTAGATGGCCCGACTGAATTGATACATGGCTACTGCTCCTGAACCTCTCTGGATCGAACTGTCGTTGGAGCACGCCCGCCGTTCCCTCAGACTCCGATCGCCTGAAACTCCTTCCAAGATGCGCCAACACGAAAGCCGCAGCAAAGGATCGAGATAAAGGCCGATCGGCCGATGTTTTAGGTTCGCGCGCCGACCTAAATGCCAGCTGACGATTGGCGATCCGCGCTGTGGGAGGCGCTCAGCGCCAGGTCTGCCAGTCCAGCCCGTCCTCGCCCGAGACGACCGCGTGGCGCAGGTCGAACTCGGGCTCTGTGGCGGGGTGGTCGGTGCGCAGGTGCGCTCCGCGGCTCTCGGTGCGCGCGAGCGCGCAACGGGCGATCAGCCGCGCGAGCGGGTGGGGATCGGCGGCGAGCCGCTCGAGGCTCTCGCCGGTCCGGAAGACGCCGGCCTCGCGCCAGAGCGCTGCGCGCGTCTCCGCGCCCGCGCTCATCGGCTCGGGCGCCGAGGCCAGCGCCTGCAGCTCGGCCTCGCTCGGCATCGCAGGCTCGCTCGCCGGCGCCGACAGCGCGCTCGCCGCCGCCCGTGCGGCGAACACGAAGCACTCGCTGAGCGAGTTCGACGCGAGCCTGTTGGCACCGTGCAGGCCCGGTGCACGACGACTCGCCCACGGCGAACAGGCCGGGGACCGTCGAGTGCGCGTCGAGGTCGGTGACGATGCCGCCCATCATGTAGTGCGCGGCGGGCGCCACCGGCACGAGCTCGGAGCTCGGATCGACGCCGGCCTCGCGCAGCGCGGAGAAGACGTTCGGGAAGTGCGCGGGATCGATGCGCGCGCATGTCGAGGCCCACCGAGCGCGCGCCCGTGCGGTCGAGCAGCTCCTGGATCGCCCGGGCGACCTCGTCGCGTGGGGCGAGCTCATCCACGAAGCGCTCGCCTGCGGCGTCGTGGAGGGTGGCGCCCTCGCCGCGGATCGCCTCGGTGACGAGGAAGCCCTCGCGCCCCGGCACGCCGATCACCGCTGTGGGGTGGAACTGCATCAACTCGAGGTCGGCCAGGGCCGCGCCTGCGGCGTGCGCGAGCAGCAGTCCGAACCCCTGCGAGCCCGGCGGGTTCGTCGTGCGCTCCCAGAGCGCGGCCGCGCCGCCCGTGGTGAGCAGCACCGCGCGCCGCGCGAGCACCACGCGGCCGTCGCAGACGAGCCCTCGGCAGCGGCCGTCGGAGACCCACAGCGCTCGTGCCTTGGCGCCCTCCAGAACCGTGATGCGCGGGTCGGCGGCCGCCAGCGCCGAGAGCTGCCTGACGACGCGGCGGCCGGTGGCGCTGCCCCCGGCGTGCACGACGCGCCGCACCGAGTGCCCGCCCTCGAGGCCGAGCGCCAGCCGGCCGAAGCGGTCCGCGTCGAAGCGCACGCCCAGCGCCTGCAGGTCGGCGACGCGCGCCGGGGCTTCGTGCACCAGCACCTCGGCGGCCGAGCGGCGCACCAGACCGCGCCCGGCGCGCTCGGTGTCCGCCAGGTGCAGCTCGAAGCTGTCGTCGGCGGCGAGCGCCGCCGCGAGCCCGCCCTGCGCCCAGTAGCTCGCCGTCTGCGCCAGCGGGGTCGCCGAGACCAGCACGACCTCAGCTCCCGCGCGCGCTGCGCAGAGCGCCCCGTAGAGCCCCGCCGCGCCCGCGCCGACGACCGCCACGTCGGCGTCGTACGTGCTCGCCGTGGGTGTGACGGCCATCGCGGGAACCGTATCCGCACCGCCCTCGCGAATGCCGCCTGCGAGGCGCGCTACTTCGTCGTCAGGGAGCGCAGCAGCCCATGCGTGGGGCCGGTGTCCGTGCCTGTGGTCGCGGCCCCCGGCGTCGTGGTGGTCGCGCCGGGCGTGGTGGTGGCGCCGGGTGTCGTGGTCGTCCCCGGCGTGGTGGTCGCTGCCGGGTGTCGTGGTGGCGCCCGGCGTGGTGGTCGCTCCGGGTGTCGTCGTCGCGCCCGGCGTCGTCGGTGCGGGCGTCGCGGCCGCCGGGGCGGTGATGGTCCGCGTGATCGCTGCAGGCGCGGGCCCGGAGTCTCCGGCGAGCTTGACGAGGGCGATCGCGAGCACGGCGAGCGCGATCGCCGCCACCACTGCCAGCACGACCAGCGGCGCCCGCCAGTTGGGCGCGGCCGCGAGCCGCGTGCGAGCGGCGGCGCCGCAGCGCAGGCACCACTCCTGGTCGGGGGCGAGGCCGGCCCCGCAGAGGGGGCAGGCATCGGCTGCGGTGGCTGCGTGCAGGGACGCCGGCGCCGCGGGCTGCTGGGAGACGCCTGCCTGCGCGCTCACGAGCCGGAGGGCCGGATGATCTCTGTGGCTTCCTCCGTCGTGGCGCGCCGGCCCGCGCTGACCGTGGGCTCGCCCTCCGCGGGACGCGACGGAGGCGAAGGCGAGCGGCCCGGCGCGTCGTTCGCCGGCGGGATCGTCTGATGACGCTGGGTGGGCGGCGCGCCCGGAGCGTCGCCACCCGGTGACGCGTTCGCGCGGGGCGGGCGACGGCGAAGCGGGCTGCGGCGCCGCGGCGCTCGCGGCCGCGGGTGCGACTCCCGCCGGCTGGGGAGCCGGCGTCTGGCCGGCGCGGGGTCGGGGGCGAGCGAAGGCTGTACCGGCACCGCTGCGGCGCCGTCGGCTCCCGGCGGGCTCCCAGCAGGCGCCCCCGCGATCGGCAGGTCGGCGTGGCGCGACATCGGCAGGCCGCAGTTCGGGCAGTAGCGGTCCTCGCTGCCGTGGATCGCCGCGCAGCGCGGGCAAGCGGTGATCCCGGCCTCGCGCAGCACGGTCACCGAGCGGCGTTCGTGCAGCGCGGCCTCGAGCGTGCGCAGCTCTCCGTCGATCAGGCCCAGCGTGTTGAGCTTCGCCATCACGAGCGGGTCGTTGCGCTGCTCCGAAGCGGTGCAGGTTGTAGACGAGCCCGCCGAGGTCGCGGTAGGCCAGCTCGCGGGCGCGGCGCAGGAAGCGGGCACGCCGCCGCGCGCGCCCCCGCGAGCGGAAGCCCTGCTGCTCGACGGGTGGCGACTCGGCTGGCTGGCCGCCGTCCGGACCCCGCTCCGCTGACGCGTCCGTGGGATTCGTGCCGGATGTCTCGTCCACGCTCGATTAACACTACCCACCGCCGACACGGACCGGAGAGGTTGAACGGTTCGTCCTGGACGGGTGTCCCGGCCGAGCCCGGCGCGGCGGGCCCTAACCGCGTCGCGCGAGCGCTCCGTTCCAGGCCGCGCGGACCCTCTCGGCCATCGCGCCCGTGGAGAAACGCGAGGCGGCGGCGCGGCCCCCGACGCGGCGCCCCTCGCCGGCGAGCAGCGGTTCGAGCGCCGCCCGCCAGGCGCTCAGCTCGAACGGCGCGCACAGGGTGCCCTCGACGCCCGCGAGGGCCTCCGGGTGGATCCCGACCGGCGTCGCGAGCACGGGCACGTCGCACGCGAGCGCCTCGAGCACCGCGAGCCCGAAGCCCTCGCGCTCGGACGGCACGAGCACGACGCTGGCGGCGTTGACCCACAGCGGCACACGGGCCGGCTCGACGCCGCCCAGCGAGCGCAGCTCGATCCCAGCCGCCGCTGCAAGCGCGACAGCGTCCTCGTGACGCTTCTCCGGGCGCGAGGGGTCGGCAGGGAAGAGAGCGAACGGGCGCTCCGGGTCGAGCCCGAGCCGGGTTCGAGCCGTCCGGCGCTCGATGGGGGCGAAGCGCGCGGTGTCCACGCCGCAGGGGAGAACCTGCGCGTGCGCTCGCGCGCGGCCCGGGATGCGTTCGGCCAGTGCCGCCGAGACCGCTGCCGGCAGGTCGATCAGCGGGAGCACGGCGCGCGTCGCCAGCCGTGTGCGGGGGTCCGCCAGGTCGGTGCCGTGCATCGTCAGCGCGCGTACCCTTGCCGGCACGGCGAGCGCGGGCCAGGCGCTCAGGCCGAAGTGCGCGTGGACGACGTCGAAGCGCGTGCCGCGGCGGCGGTAGCCGCGGCGCAGATCCGCGGCCGCGGCGGCGAGCGCGCGCGGTCCCGGCGGGAACTCGTAGAGCTCGACCTCGACGTCCGGAAGCGCGCGCAGCGCGGCAACCTGGTCGCGCACGAAGCTGCCACGCTCCGGGTGGTCGCGATCGGGCCGCATGTTCGACACCACGAGCGCGCGCACGATCCCCCGACCGTAGCGCTCTGGAATGATGGCCCGCGATGGAGGCCCCCACGGCGGACACCCGCAGCTACGGTCGCGACGCCGCGCAGCTGCGGCCGGCGTCGATCGAGCCGGGCTTCATGCGCACCGCGACGGGCTCGGCGCTCATCTCGATGGGCGAGACGCGCGTGATCTGCACCGCCTCGGCTCAGGAGAGCGTGCCGCGCTGGATGGCCGGGAAGGGCCGCGGCTGGGTCACGGCGGAGTACGGGATGCTCCCTGCCTCGACCGGCGAGCGCAAGCAGCGCGACGTCAGCCGCGGGCGCCAGGACGGGCGCACCGTGGAGATCCAGCGGCTGATCGGGCGCTCGCTGCGGGTGATCATCGACTTCGAGGCGCTGGGCGAACGCACCGTCTACCTCGACTGCGACGTCCTGCAGGCCGACGGCGGCACCCGCTGCGCCTCGATCACGGGCGCGTACGTCGCGCTCGCGCTGGCCTGCGCGAAGCTGCAGGAGGAGGGGCTGCTCGAGCGCAGCCCGCTGACCGGCTCCGTCGCCGCGGTCTCCTGCGGGGTGATCGACGGCGTGCCCCTGCTCGATCTCGACTACAGCGAGGACTCGCGCGCCGAGGTCGACGCCAACGTCGTCATGACCGGCGAGGGCGGCCTGGTGGAGCTGCAGACGACGGGCGAGCGCACCCCGCTCTCCCGGACGCACCTCGACGAGCTGCTGGCGCTCGCCGAGGCCGGTATAGCCGAGCTGCGCGACGTGCAGGCGGAGGCGATCGCCTAGTCGATGCGGCTCCTGCTCGCGACGCGCAACGAGCACAAGCGGCGCGAGTTCGAGCGCCTGCTCGGTGGCGACATCGGCGTCGACGCGCTCGGCCCGGAGGTCGAGCTGCCGCCCGAGGACGGCGAGACCTTCGCCGAGAACGCGCTCGGCAAGGCGCGGGCCGCGGCGGCGCAGACAGGAAGGGTCGCGATCGCCGACGACTCGGGCATCGCCTCGGAGGCGCTCGGGGGCGCGCCGGGCGTGCGCTCCGCCCGCTATGCCGGCGCGGATGCCGGCGACGAGGAGAACCTCGCGAAGCTCGTGCGCGAGGCACCGGCCGGAAGCCGCCTCGAGTACGTCTGCGCGATCGCCCTGGTCGACCCGCAGGCGGGCGTGGAGCAGGTGTTCGAGGGCCGCTGCGCCGGGCGTATGGCCGAGCAGCCGCGCGGCGACGGCGGCTTCGGCTACGACCCGGCCTTCCTGCCCGACGACGGCCCGCCGGAGCGCACGATGGCGGAGCTGAGCGACGCGCAGAAGGACGCGATCAGCCACCGCGGGCGGGCCGCTCGCGAGCTGCTGGCCTCGTTCAGAGCAGGTTGACGGCCGCGGAGATCGCCACCGCGAGCCCCAGCCCTGCGTAGCCGTTGTAGCCCGACAGGAGCAGGAGGAGAGCCGTCAGGAGCGCCACCAGGACGGTCGCGATCCACGCGATACGCTCGATTGCCACGCCCCGATTCTCGCGCAAGCGCCTGTCCGAATGCGGTGTTAGCGTCGAGAGCCAAGACTGAGCGAACAGGAGGGGTCAAGTGACGAAGTCCGAGCTGGTCGACCAGGTCGCCGACCGGGCCCAGCTGACGAAGCAGGACGCATCGCGCGCCGTGGACGCGGTCATCGCGACGGTCGAGGATGCGCTGCGACGTGGCAGCGAGGTGTCGGTGTCCGGGTTCGGCAAGTTCCACGTCGGCGAGCGCGGTGCCCGCATGGGCGTCAACCCCCGCACCGGCGAGCGGATCGAGATCGCGGCGTCGCGCGTGCCGCGGTTCACCGCCGGCAGCGGCCTGAAGAGCGCAGTCAAGGGGCGCTGAGACGGCGCTGCTGCTCGGCGACACCCTGGCCGCGCGGGTCGCCGAGCGGAGCTCGCAGCTCGTCCTCGGCCTCGACCCCGATCCCGCCGCGCTGTGGCCGGAGGCAGCGGCGGCAGCGGCTGCATCTGGAGAGCCTGCTGCTGAGGCCGCCGCCGGCGCCGTGCTCGCGCACTGCCTCGCGCTGATCGACGCGGCCGGTGAGGCGTGCGTGGCCGTCAAGCCGCAGCTCGCGCGCTTCGAGCTCCTCGGCGCGCCGGGGCGCGGGGCGCTCGGCGCGGTCGTCGCGCACGCCCGCGCGGCCGGCCTGCTCGTGATCGCGGACGGCAAGCGCGGCGACATCGACGTCACCGCCGAGGCGTACGCGGCGTCGCTGTTCGGCGGCGTCGAGACGGCCTACGGCGACGTCGCAGGCCTCGGCGCCGACCTCGTGACCGTCAACCCGCTGATGGGACGCGACGCGGTCGCGCCCTTCGTGCGCGCGGCGCGCGCATGCGGCGCAGGCGTGCTCGCGCTCGTGCGCACCTCCAACCCCGGCGCAGCTGACGTGCAGGAGCTCGAGCTGGCCGCGGGCGGTCCGGTGTGGGAGCGCCTCGCGGCGCTCGTCGACGAGCTCGGCGAGACCGGCAGCTCGGGGATCGCGGACGTCGGCGCGGTGGTCGGCGCGACCGCGCCGGGCAGCGTCGCGCGTGCCCGCGAGCTGATGCCCTCGGCGCCGTTCCTGCTCCCCGGGATCGGGGCGCAGGGCGGGCGCGTCGAGGACCTCGGCGCCGCCTTCGCGCCGGGCCCGGCAGGCGGCCTGGTGTCGGCGTCACGAAGCATCGCCGGCGCGCATCTGAAGGACGGCGGCACGCCCGCGCAGGCGGCGCGCGCCGAGGCCGAGCGGCTCCGCGAGGCGGCCTGGCGGCTGTCCGAGCGCACCGTCGGCACCGGCTGAGCGCGGCGCTCCGAGCCCGTCCGGGGAGGGTTGGGCCGTTCGCTAGCCTGTGTGTCGTGCATCGCAGGGGACGGCTGTTCGCCCAGGCGGCCCCCTTCGGGGGCGGCCGGCCAGGATGATCATCACGGTCACGCTGAACGCGGCGATCGACAAGTCGCTCGCGGTCCCGAACTTCCGTCTCGGGCGGCGCCACCGCACCGTCGAACAGCGGACGATGGCCGGCGGCAAGGGCGTCAACATCGCCCGCACGCTGAAGGCGCTCGGTCAGCCCGTGATCGCGACCGGCTTCGCCGGCGGCGCGACCGGTACGCACATCGTCGAGCAGCTCACCGAGGAGTCGATCCTCAACGACTTCGTCCGCATTCGTGAGGAGTCCCGCACCAACACCTCGGTGCTCGACCCGACGAGCGGCGTGCAGACCGAGATCAACGAACGTGGCCCCGCCGTCACCGCGCGCGAGGTCGAGCTGTTCCGCGACAAGCTCCTCTACCTCGCGCGAGGTGCCGCGATCGTCGTCTTCGCCGGCTCGCTCCCGCGAGGGGTGGAGCCCGAGCTGTACGCGTCGTTGATCCGCGATCTCGAGCGCTCCGAGGTGACGACCGTCGTCGACACCGACGGGGAACCGCTGCGCCAAGCGGTCAAAGCCGAACCCGACCTCGTCTCGCCGAACGTGCTGGAGGCCGAGGAGCTCGTGGGGCACGAGTTCTCCGGCGAAGAGGAGCGCACCGCGGCGATGGGCGAGATCGGCGCGCTCGGTCCCGCGCGAAGTGATCATGACCCTGCCCGACGGCTGTCTCGCCCAGATGATGGTCGACGGCCAGCGGCGGCTGAAGCGCGCCCGCATCGAGCCGCGCGAGCCGATCGCCAAACGCGGCTCCGGCGACGCCTTCCTGGCCGGCTACCTCGCGGCGCGCTACGAAGGCCGTCCGCCCGACCAGTGCGTGCGCTTCGGCGTCGCCTGCGGCGCCGAGTCGACCGGCCGCTTCGGCGCCGGTCAGCTCGATCCGCGCGAGGCGCGCCGGCTGATGGGCGACGTCGAGATCTCGCTCGTCGAGACCCCGGCCGAGGTCACCTGAGCACGGCCGCCGGCGGCGGCGGGCGCCTCAGCCCCCGGCGACGTCGCGGCGCAGGAACACGAGGTACCCCGCGACGAGCGCGGGGACCGCGTAGAGCGCGCACACCCACAGCGAGTGGGTGATCGGCGCCCAGTCGGTCGGCGTGCGCAGCAGCCCCTGCCACGCGAAGTACTGCTGGGTCAGCTCGTAGGGGTGCAGCCCTTCCAGGCCCGGGATCGCCGAGAGGATCGCGATCACGATCGTGAAGCCGATCGTGCCCACGATCGCGGCGGCGCTGTTGCGCGTGACGGTCGAGAGCAGCACGCCGATCGCGGTCACCGCGATCAACGGGATCAGGAAGAAGGTGTGCGCTGCGAAGACGAGCAGCAGCGCCTTCGAGGCCGAGACGTAGGTGTCCGAGAGCGTCCGCAGCCCGTGGAAGCCCCAGGCAGCGACGCCCGCGACGGTGCCGACGATCCCCGCCGTGTAGACGGCCAGAGCGGCGTAGGTGATCGCTGCCGCGGTCTTCGCGGCGAACACCTGCCCGCGGTCCACCGAGCGCGTGAGGATCGTCTTCAGGGTGCCGTTGCCGTCCTCGTTGGCGACGATGTCGCCCGCGACCAGGCTCGAGATCAGCGGCAGGAAGAACGCCACCAGGAACGTGAGCATGAAAACGGGCGTCGCAAGCCCCGACTGCAGGATCTCCTGGGCGAAGATCGTGTCGCCGTGGGCCGGCTGGTTGCGCGCCAGCTCGACGATCACGAAGATCAGCGGCAGGATCGTCGCGAGGCCGAGGCCGAGGTAGGTGCGCTTCTGGGAGACGAGCTTGCGCAGCTCCCAGCGGTAGACGGTGAACGTCGAGGGCCTGTGCGCACGGCGCGGTGCCGCGACGGCCGCGGGTGCTGCCGAGACGCTGCTCACGGCGTCTCCACGAGCTCGCGCAGGGCGTCGGCCGAGGCCGCGGACTCGGCGTCGGCGCCGGGGTCGGTCAGGCGGAAGAACAGGTCCTCGAGCGTGGCGAGCTCCGGCGTGAGCGCGAGAATCCCGACGCCGGCGCGCCCGAGCGCGAGCGTGAGCTCGCCGACCCCCGCCTCCTCGGCCTGGAAGCCGAGACCCTGCTCGCCGGGCGCGGCGGCCTCGATGCCGGGCTGCGCGCGCGCGATCTCGAGCGCGCGGCGTTCGTCGGTCGTGCGCATCCTGTAGCCCGCGCCGCCCTGGCGGCGCAGCTCCGAGAGGGCGCCCTCGTACACGACGCGTCCCGAGTCCACGATCGCCACGCGATCGCACAGTTCCTGGACCTCGGGCAGCTGGTGGCTCGAGAGCAGCACGGTGATGCCGTCGTCCGCGAGGCGCCTTATCAGCGTGCGCATGTCGCGCATCCCGGCCGGGTCGAGGCCGGTCGCGGGCTCGTCGAGGATCAGCAGTCGCGGGCGACGCAGCAACGCAGCCGCGATGCCGAGCCGCTGGCGCATGCCGTGTGAGAAGCCGCCGACCTTGTGCTTCGCGCGTGGCGCGAGCTCGACGATCTCCAGCACCTCGTCGATGCGCGAGGACGCGCCGTCGCCGTCGAGCGCGGCGAGCATTTCGAGGTTCTTGCGCGCCGGCAGGTAGGGGTAGAAGCGGGGCGCCTCGACGAAGCCGGCGACGCCCTCGAGCGCGCGGGCGCCCTCCCGCATCGGGTCGCGGCCGAACAGCTCGACCTTGCCCGCGGTGGGCATGATCAGACCGAGCGCCATCCGCAGCGTCGTCGTCTTGCCGGCGCCGTTGGGCCCGAGGAACCCGTACACGTCGCCGGTCTCGACGTTGAGGTCGACGTGGTCGACCGCGAGAACCTCCTTGTAACGCTTGACCAGCCCCCTGGCCCGGACGGGAGCCAGCCCGTCCGGCGCGTCGGCGCCCACGGTCAGAGGCTCCCTGCGACTTCCTCGACAGCGGAGGGGTCGAGCGCCCCTGCCACGACGTAGCGCGCGCCCGCCCGCTCGAACGTGAGGACGGTGCCGAGCGCGGTACGGAGCTCGCTCGCGCTGACGCCGTTGGCGAGCTTCACCTTCGGCATGCCTTCGAGCGAGGAGGTCGAGGAGCCGTTGGTGCTCTTGGCCTTCAGGACCTGCACAGCGGTGATGCCGTGGCCGTGGGTCGTCACTTCCGGCGCTTCGCCGCCGGCGGTGTGGTCGCCGCCGCTGGGCTTTTCGAATTCGAGCGTTTCGACCTTCGCGCCGGGGGGCGGCGAGATCTGGAACACGGAGTCAGAGACGGGTTCGTAGGAGAGCGCGGTTGCGGCGAGTTCGATGACCGGAGCCGAGCTCTTCGAGCTGTACACGCCGGCGCGCAGCGGCACGCCCGTGTTGGCGTCGAAGGACAGCTCGGCGCCACCGATGAGGCTGCCGCTTTCCGTCGGGCCGACCCGGACGGTGTAGGCCGGCTGGCCCGCCACGTTCGCCGGGGTCGCTTCGGAGACGGTGGCGTGCTCGCGGAGCTTCGAGATCCCTTCTTCGACCTTGGCGACCGAGGGCGTTTCGCCATGCTCGCCGGAGCCGGCGGTGGAGCTGCTCTGCTTCGGCGTGTAGCGGTAGACCTTGTTTTCGGCCGCGTCGTAGACGGTGATGGTCGTTCCGTCCCACATCGACGTTCGTGTCGCCCTTTTCGTTCTCGAGCTCGAGCCGGGCCCGGCCGTCCTTCGCGATCCAGAGCCGGCCCGAGGCGCCCGTGATCAGCGGGTTCGAGGTCACGCCCGAGCCGTGTTCACCGGCGAGGCTCGCGCCTTCCAGCAGGTTGTTGGTCAGCTTGATGTTCGCGCTGAGCCCTTCGACCGGGGGCGCGGCGAGCGCGTCGTGGACCGCCTGCGCAAGCGGCTTCGCCGGGGGCTTCTGACCGGTGCCGAGGGCGAGGGCGATCGCGGTGATCGACACGCCGATCGCGACCACGAGCGCGCACAGCAGTAGGAGCCTGGAGAGGGGGAGACGGCGGAGGATGTTCATCGGCGGGGGCTCCTTGCCTGGGCGCTTGCCTTCCACATCACCTTAGCGGCGCGCCTTCAGGGCTTCTAAAGCTGAGAGCGCTCTCACCCGGCGTCGCCCGGGGGCCCTTCCCGGCGTGCTTCCAGGGCTCGCACCCGATATGTTCCCGGCCGCATGCTCATCGTCTTCGTGCTCTTCTGGGTGCTCGTCGGCCTCGGGGTCTTCTTCCTCGCGATCCGCGGGGGGCCGCGCGGCGCGCGGGCGGCGCTGCACACCGAATCGACGGTCAGCCGCCGCTTCGTGATCGTCGGCGTGGTCGTGCTGTTCGCGTTCGGGCTGTCGGTGCCGGCCCTCGTGCTGGCGTTCAACGGCAACCACAAGGCGAGCGTCGGCGTGGGCGGCGTGCACCTCACGCCCAACGAGCAGAAGGGCCGCGAACTGTTCGCCCGCTCGTGCGGCTACTGCCACACGCTCGCGGCGACGAAGTCGGTCGGCCGCATCGGCCCCGACCTCGACATCCGCGTCGGCGACCAGATCTCGACCCCGGCCGGCCGCAAGGCGCTCGTTCTCGACGCGATCAAGGAAGGCCGCGCCCGCGGGCTCGGCCAGATGCCGGCGCTGCTCTACCAGGGCAAGGAAGCCGAAGACATCGCGGAATTCGTAGCGGCCGTAGCCGGCCACTGATCAGGGCGTCGTAGGCCGGCGCATATCGGCGTCCTCGGTCGCTCGTGTGCGGAGCACACTTCGCTCCCTGCGTCCTTGATCTGCTTGGCCTACGACGCCCTGATGCCGACGTGGCAGGGACCGGCTAGCATCACCGCTCATGTCCGACGAGAGCATCGCTGCCCGCATCGAGCGGCTCGTCGCCGAGGAGCGCGAGCTGCGGAGCTCCGAGCAGCAGGACAGCGTGGACGAGGAGCGGCTCGCGGAGGATCGCAGCCGGCTGAGCGCGGTCGAGGTCGAGCTCGACCGCTGCTGGGATCTGCTGCGTCAGCGCCGGGCGTTGCGGGAGACGGGGGGAACCCCGACCAGGCCGAGGCTCGCGACGCCGGGACCGTCGAGAACTACCTGCAGTAGCCCGAGCCGCATCTTTCTACACCCGTCGATAGGAGCGCGCGGGGCCATCGGCTAGGGTCACGCCGTGATGGCTGACCGGCCGACGACAGCGGAGGACGTCAAGGCGCTCGTCGAGGAGCGCGAACATCCGCTTCATCCGCTTCTGGTTCACGGACATCCTCGGCCAGCTGAAGTCGTTCTCGATCAACGCCGCGGAGCTCGACGACGCGTTCGAGGCGGGGATGGGCTTCGACGGCTCATCGATCACCGGCTTCAACGCGATCGAGGAGTCCGACATGATCGCGATGCCCGACGCGAGCACCTTCGCGGTGCTTCCGTGGCGGCCGGGCGAGCAGGGTGTGGCGCGGATGTTCTGCGACGTGATCACGCCCGAGAAGACCCCGTACGAGGGCGACCCGCGGCATGTGCTCAGGCGGGCGCTGGAGCGCGCGAGCTCGATGGGCTTCGACACCTTCAACGTCGGCCCCGAGCTGGAGTACTTCCTGTTCAAAGACTCGAAGTCGACCGAGGTCCTCGACGAGGGCGGCTACTTCGACCTGACGACGCTCGACGCGGGCTCCGACGTGCGCCGCGAGACGGTGCTGGCGCTCGAGCAGCTCGGCATCCACGTGGAGTACACCCACCACGAGGTCGGCCCCTCCCAGCACGAGATCGACATGCGCTACGCCGACGCGCTGAAGATGGCCGACGACTGCATGACCTACCGCATCACGGTCAAGGAGATCGCGATGAAGTACGGGTGGCACGCGACGTTCATGCCGAAGCCGCTGTTCGGCGAGAACGGGTCGGGCATGCACACCCACCAGTCGCTGTTCGCGGGGGGCAAGAACGCGTTCTACGACGCCGACGACCAGTACTTCCTCTCCGACGTCGGCAAGGCCTTCATCGCGGGGCAGCTGAAGCACGCGCGCGAGATCTGCTCGATCTTCGCGCAGTGGGTGAACTCCTACAAGCGGCTCGTGCCGGGCTTCGAGGCGCCCGTCTACGTCGCCTGGTCGCGGCGCAACCGCTCGGCGCTCGTGCGGGTGCCGCTCTACCACCCGGGCCGCGAGAAGGCGACGCGAATGGAGCTGCGCTGCCCGGACCCGGCCTGCAATCCCTACCTGACGTTCGCGGTGCTGCTGCAGGCGGGCCTGGAAGGGATCGAGAAGGGCTACGAGCTGCCCGAGCCGATGGAGAAGAACCTGTACCACCTCTCGAGCGAGGACCGCAGGCGGCTCGGCATCGAGCAGCTCCCCGAGAGCCTCGGCGAGGCGATCGAGATCACGGCCGAGTCCGAGCTGGTGCTGCGCACGCTGGGCGAGCACATGTTCAACCGCTACGTCGAGATCAAGCGCCAGGAGTGGGACGACTACCGGGTGCAGGTCTCGCAGTGGGAGCTCGATCGCTACCTGGCGATCCTCTGATTCATTCTTTGAGGGGATGGGGGTCGCGTTCTGCGGTCACGCGCCGACCTAGCCCAGGGGGGCGGGGCCCCTGACATCGCAGGCGATCGGCCGCGCGGGAGCCAGGCGCCAGTGCATCGCCTGCAGCAGGTGCCCGAAGGCCGCCGGATGGCGCGGCGCGAGCTCCCCGAGGAGCGCCAGCACCGAGTCGGCGGCGCGCTCGTAGCGCTCATCGCCGGTGAGCTGGTGCAGGCGCAGCAGGCCGGCGGCGGCGGAGGAGTTGCCGGACGGGATCGGGCTGTCCTCGATGTCCTTGCGCCGGGCGATCAGCTCGCTGTCGGCCGGCGTGGAGAAGAAGCCGCCGCGCTCGGGGTCCGCGAAGCGCGCGATCGTCTCGTCGGCGAGCGCGATCGCCTGATCGAGCCAGCGCTCCTCGCAGCTCGCTTCGAACAGCGCGATCGTCGCCTCGAGCAGGAACGCGTGGTCCTCGAGGAAGGCCTCGATCTTCGCCTCGCCGCCGTTGTAGCTGCGCAGCAGCCGTCCGTGCTCGTCGCGCATCTCGCGCGACACGAACTCGGCGCACCCGACGGCCGCGGCGAGCAGCTGCTCGCCTGTTGGCAGCGTCTCTGAGCTCGCGCGCGCGAGCTCCTGTGCGGCCGGGTCGGCGAGCGCCGCGCCGGCGTCGGCGAGGGCGGAGATCATCAGCGCGTTCCACGAGGTCAGCCGCTTCTCGTCGAGCCCCGGCGGCACGCGCAGGCGCCGCTCCTGGAGCAGCCGCTCGCGGATGCGTGCGCGCGTCGGGCGCGTCGGGCTGGGGCCCGCGCGCGGTCAGCACGTTCAGTCCCGGCTCCGGATGGTGCGGGTCCTCGAAGTTCCCCTGCGCGCTCACGCCGAGCCAGGCGATCGCCGCGTCGGCGTCGGCGCCGAGCAGCTCACGCAGCTCGCTCTCCCGCCACACGTAGTAGCGGCCCTCGACGCCCTCCGAGTCGGCGTCGAGCGCCGAGTAGAAGCCGCCCTCGGGCCCGCGCATCTCGCTGAGCGCCCAGCGCAGCGTGCGCAGGCTCGTCTCCAGGTGGCGCGCCTCGCCGCTCGCCTGCCAGGCGTGCAGGTAGGCCCGCGCGAGCAGCGCGTTGTCATAGAGCATCTTCTCGAAGTGGGGCACCGTCCAGGTCGCGTCGACGCTGTAGCGCGCGAAGCCGCCCGCGAGCTGGTCGTGGATGCCGCCCGAGGCGATCTCATCGAGCGTCGCGCCCGCGATGTCGCGCTCGCCGCGCAGCAGCAGGAACTCGATCACCGAGGCCTGCGGGAACTTCGGCGCCGGCCCGAAGCCGCCGAAGCGCTCGTCGTTGATCGCGCGCAGGTTCTCGACGGCGCGGTCCAGATCCGCCTCGCTGACGGGCTGCTCGCTCGGCTCGAGCCGGCCGGCGCCGGTGAGCTGTTCGCGCAGGCGGTCGGCGCCCTCGCGGATCTCCTCGCCGTTCTGCTGCCAGGACTCCGAGATCGCCTGCAGGACCTGGGTCCAGGCCGGCATGCCATGACGCGGCTCCGGGGGGAAGTAGGTGCCGCCGTAGAACGGGATCTGCTCGGGCGTGAGGAAGACGTTGAGCGGCCAGCCGCCGCGACCCGTCATCCCCTGCACGGCCTCCATGTAGAGCGCGTCGACGTCCGGGCGCTCCTCGCGGTCGACCTTCACGCAGACGAAGTGCTCGTTCATCACCGCCGCCGTCGCCGCGTCCTCGAAGGACTCCCGCTCCATCACGTGGCACCAGTGGCAGGAGGAGTAGCCGATCGACACGAGCACCGGCACGTCGCGCGCGGCGGCGTCGGCGAACGCCTGCTCGCTCCACGGCCGCCAGTCGACCGGGTTCTCGGCGTGCTGGAGCAGGTAGGGCGAGGTCTCCCGCGCGAGGGCGTTGGCCATCGCGAGAAAGACTAGCCGCGGCGAAGCAGCGCGCCCGGCGTCGTCCCGTCGAGCGCAGTGCGCCCGAAGGCCGAGAGCGCCGGCGCCGCCGTGGGCCATTCGCCCGGGCCGGCGCTGGAGAGCCGCACGCGCGCGATCGGCATGTCGAAGCGCCGCCCGCCGAGCGTCCCGGCGACGCGGTGCGAGCTCAGGCCCAGCCGCACACTGCCCGTTGCTGCGCTCGCGCCGCTGATCCGGATCGTGGCGGGCTGTAGCCGGCCGTGCTTGATCCGGAAAGCGCCCGAGAGGCGCACGCCGGCGACGAAGGACAGGTCGTGCAGCACCGCCGAGGAGGCGTTCAGCCGCGCGTAGCCGCCGTGGAGCCCGCCGAAGCTCGCCCCGCTCGGCAGCGTCGCCTCGGCCTGGATGGTGGCCGCGATCACCTGGCGGTTCAAGTCGAGCACCGTGTCGAGCGCTGCGACGAGCGTCTGCCCGGGCCGGCCGGGGAGGCTCGCCGGCGCGCGGATCGCCGAGAGCCGGCGCGGGGTCACAGGTGTCGGCGCGAGCACGTCCTTCGCGCCGGTGCACTGCGCCGGCTGGGTGCCGGCGAAGAAGCTCGCGAGCGCTTTCTCGGCGCAGCCGGTCAGATCGCTGCCGATCACCGAGTGGCCGGTGAACGGCACCACGACGATCGAGGCGCCGGGGATCCGCGCGGCGACCTTCAGCGCGTTCGAGGTGGGCGTGCGCAGGTCCTGGGCGCCGGAGAGGATCAGCGTCGGCACGTCTGGCAGCGGCACGACGGCGGGCGGCGGCGCCGATGCGTACGGCCACCCTGCGCACGCGGCGACGAGGCTGCTGTCCAGCGCGGTCGTCTGGTCGAAGGGGGCGAAGTCGCTCGCGGGCTGCGCGTGCAGGAAGTTGATCGCTTCGGCGAGCCGCGTGGCCGGGGGCGACGCGCGCTGCCACGGGAACGGAGCCTCCTCGCAGGTCGTGACGACGAACAGCGCTTCATCGGTTTCCCCGCCGGCGTCGGCCACGACCGGCAGCTTCTCGCCGCGGCTCGTGGGCACGTTCGGGACGAGGCCCTCCGCGAGCGCCTGCAGGCGCAGCAGCGGGTCGGGGTCGTTCGCGAGCGCGGAACGGATCGCCGCCGGCAGCAGCGCGCGCAGCGCTGGGTTCAGGTCGCCCGCCAGAAGCACGTCGAGCAGGCGCTGCTCGGTGAGGCGCGCGTTGTGGCGATGACCGAGCCCGTCGTAGACCGAGCCGGCCAGCGGGTGGCGGCGCAGGTGCGCGATCAGCGCGGCCAGGTCCGCGACGGGTTCCGGCGTGATGCCCCGGCAGACGTTCTGCGCGCAGAGCTCGCGCAGCACGCCGGGAAGGGCCTCGAAGGTCGGGATCGCGAACGGTTCCGGGCCGTCGGTGGGGACGACCGAGTCCAGCACCATCGCTTCCACGTGCTCCGGGTAGCGTTCGGCGTACTCGAGGGCCACCTTGGTGCCGTAGGAGGTGCCGTACAGCACGAGCTTCGAGTAGCCGGCGGCGCGACGCAGCGCCTCGATGTCCTGAACCGATTCCTGCGTCGTGAACGCCCCGCGGGCCGCGCCGATCTGTTCCGCGCAACGCTGGAAGATGCGTTCGAGCGAGCGTCCCGGGCCTTCGAGCGCGGGGCAGCTCAGCGGGTCCGAGGAGCCCGTCCCGCGCTGGTCGAAGACGAGCAGGTCGCGCCCGTGCAGGGCCGGCGCCAGCGTCTGGGCGTTGAATTCCGCGAACGGCAGTGCGGGCTGGCCGGGCCCGCCCGCGAGGGCGAGCACCGCGCTCGCACTCTGGGAGCTGCCGGCCAGTTTGCGCCCGACCGACAGCGCGATCGTGCCGGGGACCGCGCCGGAGCGGTCGAGCGGCACCGGCAGGTCGCTGCAGGAGAGCTTCGGCTCGCCGGCGCAGGGGGTGAAGCTAAGAACCGAGGAGGCGTGCGATTGCGACGGCGAGCCGCCGAGCGCCAGCACGGCCAGCGCCGCTGCCGTCGTGAGGAGTCGAGCTCGCCGCGGCATGCACCGCGACAATAGCCGCCGAACGATCCCCCGACGCCGGTAGGCGGACGCTTCGCCCGCCGATGATCCCGACGAGCATGTGATGCGCGCCGAGCCGCAGCGTGCCATGCGCCGCCGCCGCGCCGCCGATCCGCAGATCGCCGGTTTCGACGCGGAGCGCGCCGCTGACCGTCACGCCCGGGACGAACGAGTAGTCGTGGAAGCTCACGGCGCTGGCGTTGAGCTGGGCCCAGCCCGATCGCAGCCCGCCGGTGCGCAGCGACGGGAGCGAGAAGAGATCTTCCGCGGAGACGCTCGTTTCGAGCGTCAGCGCGAGCTGAGAAGCCAGATCCTGCATCGTCAGCTGCACGGCGTGGACCGTGCGCCCGGTCAGGCCGCTGTAGTGGCGGGCCGGGGAGATGCGGGCGAGCGATCGCGGCGGCGGCGGCGCCGGGCGCAGCCGCGCCGGCGTCGGGCCGCGCCGGCAGGCGGCGATCGCCTTCCCGCGGAAGATCGCCTGCAGAGCGTGTTCGGCGCAGGAGGTGGGGTCGCTGCCGAGCACCGAGTGGCCGACCATCGGCACCACCAGCAGGTGCGAGCCGGGGATCATCGCCTGCACTTCGCGTGCGCCCGACGTGGGCGTGCGCAGGTCCACTTCGCCGCTCAGGATCAGGGTCGGGACCGGCGGCAGCTGCGTGGGGGCGGGCGGCGCGAACGGCGTCGAGTAGGGCCAGGCCGCGCACTGGCGCTCGTCGCTGAACGCGATCGCGTCGCGTGCGCTGAACGGCGCGAAGGCGCGTGCGCCCAGCGCCCGCGCGGCGGCGCCGGCCTGCGCGAGCCGCGCCGCCGGCGCCGCCGTGCGACTCCAGGGGAAGGCCTGGTCTTCGCAGCTCGTCGCGAAGTACAGCGGCGCATCGAATTCTTCGCCGCCGCTTTCTTCGGCCGGGATCGTTGCGAGCAGCCGCCCGAGCGGCGCATCGTCGCCGGCGGCCGCCGCGCGATCGGCCGTCACGAGCGCCGCTCGAAGCGGGCCCGAGAAGTCACCGGCCAGCAAGGTGTTCAGCAGCGCTTCCGGCGTCGCGGCGACGCGGCGCGGGTGCCCGCGCGGGCCGATCGCACGGATCTCGAGGCGGCGGTCGCGCATGCGCCTCACGACCTTCGCGAGGTCGGCGAAGGGGCTGCGCGTGACGCCGCGGCACGCGTGTCGCGCGCAGGTCGAGCGCAGCACCCTGTGCAGCGCCGCGAACGTCGGCAGGTTCAGCGGATCGGGGCCGGCGGGCGGCACGACGGAATCGAGGATCAGCGCTTCGACGTGCTGCGGGTAGGCCTGGGCGTAGAGCTCGGCGAGCTTCGTGCCGTAGCTCGTCCCGTAGAGGACGAGCTTCTCGTAGCCGCCCGCGCGCCTGATCGCCTCGATGTCCGCGACGCTGTCCTCCGTCGAGTAGAACGCCCGGCCGGGACCGAGCTGCGTGGCGCAGGCCGCCACGGCGCCGGGCGACGGGCTGAGCGTCGGCCCGTGTTCGAAGGCATGGCAGGAGAGCGGGTGCGAGAGCCCGATCCCGCGCTGGTCGAAGACGATCAGGTCCCGCGTCGCGGCGATCGGGCCCAGCAGTTCGTCGAACTCTTCGGCGAACGGGATCGCGGCCTGCCCGGGGCCGCCGGCGAGGGCGATGATCGCGCTGCGCGCATCGCCGACGGGCGCACGGTGGCGGCGGATCGCGAGGCTCAGGGTTCCCGGCGTCGCACCCGAGGGATCGAGCGGCACGACGAGGTGCGCGCAGGCGAAGTTGTTGCCCCGCGGACACGGGGAGTAGGAGATCTGCGCATGTGCCTGCGGAGCCCCGAGCGCGAGCGCTGCGAGCACCACCGCCGGCACCCCTCCGAGCCGTCGTCCCATTGCTTGAAATCTATTGCCCGCGGCGGCCGAGGGGAGCCGGTAGGTAATGTCCGTTCACATGAGCGTCGAGCGCCAGGCGATCGAGGCTGCGGGGGCGCCCGCCGCGATCGGCCCCTACAGCCACGCCGTGCGCGTCGGAGAGCTCCTGTTCTGCTCCGGGCAGATCCCGCTCGACCCGGGCACCGGCGAGCTCGCGGGCGAGACCGCAGCCGAGCAGGCGCGGCAGTGCCTGCTGAATCTCGGCGCGGTGTGCGTCGAGGCCGGCACCTCGCTCGCGCGGGCGGCGCGCCTGACGGTCTACATGACCGACCTGGGCGAGTTCGGCGCCGTCAACGAGGTCTACGGATCGTTCTTCGAGGGCGGAGAACCGCCCGCACGCGTCGCGATCGGCGTCGCCGCGCTGCCGCGCGGGGCGCAAGTCGAGATCGACGCGATCGTCGCCCTCTGAGGGACCGCTGACCGGCTAGGCGGAGACGGTTGCCGGCTCCGGTGCCGGCTCGTCCTCGGGCTGCAGGGGCTCTGAGGCCCGCAGCGCGCGGCCGAGCAGCCGCAGCAGCGTCTTGCGCTCCTCCGGCTGCGAGCGAGTGCAGCACTTCGTCCTCGATCGCTTCGGTCGCTTTCTCGGCGCGCGCGAGCGCGCGGCAACCGCTCTTCGTGATCTGGACGAGGTGGCGGCGACGGTCGTGGGGGTCGCGCAGCCGCGTCACGTAGCCGAGCTCCTCGAGCTCGTTGAGCAGCAGCACGACGTTGTTGGCGTCCATGCAGAACGCGTCGGCGAGCTCCTGCTGGGGGCAGCAGTCGTGGTCGGAGACGTAGGACAGCGCGACCAGATGGCGCAGCTGCATGCCGAGCTGGTCCTCGTCGCTGCGCCGGTAGAACTGCTTGGCCAGGCGCGACATCAACACCATCGAACCTGGGATACAGGCCCTCTCCTCGCCCACGGGATCGAGTGTACCTGTTGTCGAAGCGTCTGTGGTCATCATCTCATCGGCCGTCATGTTACCAAAGATCACCGACTTTGCATAGACCATAAATTTCCAATCGATAATCCTTGAAGCATGGATTATCCATGGTATGGTGCTCCCACGAGCAACTGAAGGGAGCGGTATGAGCACGACGATCGAGACCCCAACGAGACTGAGCGCGGCCCTGGAGAGCGGCCGCAACGAGCGCCGGCGCTGGATCGCGCTGGCGGTCCTCTGCCTGGGCCAGCTGATGATGGTCCTCGACGCGACGATCGTGAACGTCGCGCTGCCGTCGATCCAGCGGGACCTGCACTTCACGCAGGGCAACCTGACCTGGGTCCTGAACGGCTACTTGATCACCTTCGGCGGCCTGCTCCTTCTCGCCGGGCGCATGGGCGACCTCGTCGGGCGCAAGCGCGTCTTCCTGACCGGGCTCGTGCTGTTCACCGCGGCCTCGGTGCTGTGCGGCCTGGCGACGAGCCAGGCGATGCTGATCGGCTTCCGGCTCCTCCAGGGCGCCGGCGGCGCTGTCGCCTCGGCCGTGATCCTCGCGATCATCGTCACGGAGTTCCCGGAGCGGCGTGAGCAGGCGAAAGCGATGGGCCTCTACGCCTTCGTGTCCGCGGGCGGCGGTTCGATCGGCCTGCTCGCGGGCGGCGCGCTCACGCAGTCGCTCAGCTGGCACTGGATCTTCTTCGTGAACGTCCCGATCGGCGTGCTGACGTTCGTGCTCGGGTGGCTGCTGATCGAGGAGAACGAGGGCATCGGCCTGAAGGGCGGCGTCGACTGGTTCGGCTCGATCCTCATCACCGTTGCGACGATGCTCGGGGCCTTCGCGATCGTGAAGTCCAGTGACTACGGCCTCGGCGACCCGCGCACGCTGGCGGCCGCCGGCGGCTCGCTGGCGCTGCTCGCCGCGTTCCTCCGGCTGGAGTCGCGGATCGAGAACCCGATCATGCCGCTGCGCGTGCTGCGGCTGCGGATGCTGATGGGCTCGAGCCTCGTGCGCGGGTTCCTGGTGACGGGCATGTTCTCGTCCTTCTTCCTGGGCTCCCTGTATCTCGAGCGCGTGCTCGGCTACGACGCGATCCAGACCGGGCTCGCGTTCATGCCGCTCACGATCGGGATCGCGACCATGTCGCTGGGCGTCTCTGCGCGCCTGGTCGAGCGCTTCGGCTCGGTGCCGGTGCTGATCAGCGGCCTGGCCTCGATCATCGTCGGGCTGTCGCTGCTCGCCGGCCAGGGGCTCGGCGCGAGCTACTTCCCCGGCCTGTTCGTCGCGTTCGTGCTGCTCGGCCTCGGTGCGGGGGCATCGTTCCTGCCGCTGCTGACGATCGGCATGTCCGACGCGCCGGCGCGGGACGCGGGGCTCGCGTCGGGGATCGTCAACGTCTCGGTGCAGCTCTTCGGCGCGATCGGGCTGGCGACGCTCGGCACGATCGCAACCGACCACACCAAAGCGCTCGCGTCGCAGGGCGAAGGGGCCCTGGCCGCACTGACCGGCGGCTACCACCTGGCCTACGTCGTCGCGGCGGGCGCCGTCGCGGTCGGGATCCTGGCAGCGCTGCTGTTCCTGCGCGGGCCGGCTGCGCCCACGATGCAGGAGGCGCAGGACCCCGAGCTCGAGCTGATCGAGACCGTCCAGGCGGGCGAGCCGGTCGCCCAGGCAGCGTGATCGCGATGGCGACGACAGACAGGCACGACACCAGGGTGCGGCGCGCGAGCGACGCCGTGCTGACCGAAATGGCGCGCTCCTTGCTACGCGGGGACCGGCCGGCGGAAGACGCCTCCGCCGGCCGGTCGACCGCGGCGCAGACCGAATGCGTCCGGCACGCCGCGCAGCGTTTCAGGCGCACGGCAACCACGCGTCCGGGCGCACGGGTTCGCGCTGCGTCGCTCTCCTGAGTCCTGGCCCCGGAGGCGGTCTCCCCGCCGCCTCCGGGGCTCGCGCTGAAACGCCTCAGCCTCCCCGCAGCTCCGCTCGCTTGATCTTCCCTGAGGTGGTCTTGGGCAGCTCCTCGGCGAAGTCGACGATGCGCGGGTACTTGTACGGGGCGGTCACGTTCTTGACGTGCTCCTGCAGCTCGGCGGCCAGTGCCGGGCTGGGGGCGTGGCCGTCACGGAGCACCACCACCGCCCGCACCACCGCGCCGCGCTCCTCATCCGGCGCGGCGACCGCGGCGGCTTCGGCGACCGAGGGGTGCGCCACGAGCGCGGACTCGACCTCGAACGGGCCGATCCGGTAGCCGGCTGAGACGATCACGTCATCGCCGCGGCCCTCGAAGTAGAGCCAGCCGTCGTCGTCGCGCGTGACGCGGTCGCCGGTCCGCCAGGTGCCGGCGGCGCGGCGATCGCGTACCTGCCAGCGGCCGTCCTCCCCGCGCACCGCCTCCTCGCCCAGGTAGCCCAGGAAGAACGTCGGCACGCTCGCGGGGGCGACCGTCAGCTCGCCGTTCTCGATCGCCACCTCGACGCCGGGCAGCGCCGGGCCCATCGAGCCGGGGCGTGTCTCGCCTCCCCGCGGCGCGCCGGTGAGCTGGCCGGTCTCGGTCTGGCCGTAGCCGTCGCGGATCTCCAGGCCCGTGGCCTCGCGGAACGCGTCGAGCACCTCCGGGTTCAGCGCCTCGCCCGCCGCGACCATCGCCCGCAGCTCCGGCAGCGGGCGCAGCGTCGCGCGCTTCGCGATCACGCGGTACTCGGTGGGGGCCATGCAGAGCACGCCGACGCGCTCGCGCGCCAGCAGCTCGAGGCGCTCATCGGGGTCGAAGCGAGCGTCGTGCAGCAGCGCCGGGGCGCCGCGCAGCCACGGCGCGATGAAGACGTTGCGGGCCGACTTCGACCAGCCGCTGGCCGCGGTGCACCACACGAGCTCGCCCGGCGCCGGCGCCAGCCAGCGCTCGGCCTGCAGCCGCTGCCCGTAGAGATAGCGCTGCGCGTGGAGCACGCCCTTCGGCTCACCCGCGGTGCCGCTCGTGAACGTGATCAGGCAGGGCTCGCTCTCAGCGAGCTCGGCGGCCGGGGCGGGGTCGGCACGGTAGAGGTCCTCGTCGGGCACGGCGAGCACGGTCACCTGGGCGTCCGCGAGCTGCGCGAGGTCGCGCTCGTCGGCGAGGACGAGGCTCGGGGCGGCGTGCTCGATGCGCAGCCGCAGGTCCTTGGCCCGCAGCTGCTCGGTGCACGGCAGCACCACGGCGCCGATGCGAAAGCAGGCGAGCATGGCGATCACCCACTCCGGGCGGTTGCCGATCACCGTCATCACGACGTCTCCTCGGCCGACGCCGCGGGCCGCAAGGGCGCCGGCGAGCCGGGCGGCGCGGTCGGACAGCTCACCGAAGCGCCATTCGCGCCGCGTGCCGTCGCGGGCGAGCTCGACGAGGGCGAGGCGCTCCGGCGGCGCGGCGTCGACTACCTCGGCGGTGAAGTTCATGCCGGTATTCTCCCTGGCACGAGACCAACCGACCCTGGAGAGAGCGCCGAGACCCGATGGCCGTAGCAACCTCTTATTCCGACATCACCGACGAGCAGCGTGCGATCGCCGAAATGGTGCACCAGTTCGTCGACGAGCAGATCCTCCCGCAGGCCGAGCACTACGACCACGAGGACGAGTTCCCCGGGCCGATCGTCGAGCAGATGAAGGAGCTCGGCCTCTTCGGCGTCACGATCCCCGAGGAGTACGGCGGGATGGGGCTCGACCTGACGACCTACGCGATGATCGTCGAAGAGCTCTCGCGCGGCTGGATCTCGATCTCCGGCGTCGTCAACACGCACTTCATCGGCTCCTACCTGCTGATGAACTTCGGCACCGATGAGCAGAAGCAGAAGTACCTGCCGCGGATGGCCACCGGCGAGCTGCGCGCCGCCTTCTCGCTGTCCGAGCCCGAGCTCGGCTCCGACGTCCAGGCGATCAAGACCTCCGCCAAGAAGCAGGACGACGGCACCTGGGAGATCAACGGCCAGAAGATGTGGGTGACCAACGGCCTGCTCTCCTCTCTCGTCTTCACGCTCGTGAAGACCGACCCCGACGCAGACCCGCGCTACAAGGGCATGACCTGCTTCATCTGCGAGAAAGAGCCGGGGGTCGAAAAGAACACCGGCGCGCTCGAGGGCTTCAACGTCCCCCCCAAGATCAAGAAGATGGGCTACAAGGGCGTCGAGTCCACCGAGCTCGTCTTCGACGGCTACCGCTGCCCGGCAGAGAACATCCTGGGCGGGGAAGAGGAGGGGCTGAACAAGGGCTTCGTGCAGATGATGGACGCGCTCGACCTCGGCCGGGTCAACGTCGCTGCCCGCGGCGTGGGGCTCGCGCAGCGCGCCTTCGAGCTTGCTGTGAAATACGCCCAGGAGCGCAAGACGTTCGGCAAGGCGATCGCCGAGCACCAGGCGATCCAGTTCAAGCTCGCCGACATGGCGACGCAGGTCGATGCCGCGCGGCTGCTCGTGCGCCGCGCCGCCGCGATGAAGGATGCCGGGGAGCGCTCGGATCTCGAGGCCGGCATGGCGAAGCTCTTCGCCTCCGAGGCGGGGCGCTTCTGCGCCGAGGAGAGCCTGCGCATCCACGGTGGCTACGGCTACTCCAAGGAGTACGAGATCGAGCGGATCTACAGGGATGCGCCGTTGCTGCTGATCGGCGAGGGCACCTCCGAGATCCAGCGCATGGTGATCGGCCGCAAGGTGCTGCAGCGTCACAAGATCTGACAACCGCCCGGAGGGAGTGATGTGGCGTGGCCGATGACGCCAAGGCTCTGATCGAACTCGCCGTACGCAGGTTCATCGAGGAGGTCCCAGCGCTCGCACCGGTGAAGCTGGTGGTGGGCGTCGAGCTGCGTGGCCGCGGCGACGTGCAGCAGTTCCGGGTCGAGATGCCCGAGCTCAAGGTCACCAAGGGCCCCGCCGCAGACGCGCGCGTGCGCGTCGACATGCGCCGGGAGTTCTTCAACGTGATGGCGCGCGAGGCGAAGGTGCCCGACTGGGTCGAGGCCTTCACCTACGGCCAGGCCAAGGCCTCCGGCCCCGACCAGATCATCAAGCTGATCGTCAACGTTGTCGAGCGCCAGCAGGAGCGCGAACGGACGCCGAAGGCGCGCCGCCACGCCTCCTGAAGCTCACTCCGCCGGAGCGGGGGAGGCGCCGGCTGTGAGGCCGCCCTTGGGCTCGGTGTCCTGGAGCTCGTCGCCGGGCCTGCGCACGCCGCCGGCGCTGCGGCCGGGCACGACGCCGCCCTGAGGATCGCCGCCGGCCGCGAGGATCTCGAGGAACGCCTCGACGACGCGGGGGTCGAACTGCGTCCCGGCCGCCTTGCGGATCAACGCGACGGCCTGCTCGACCGGCCAAGCGGGCTTGTAGGGCCGCTCGTGGGTGAGCGCGTCGAAGACGTCGGCGACTGCGACGATGCGGCCGACAAGCGGGATGTCGTCGCCGACCAGGCCCTGCGGGTAGCCGCCGCCGTCGAACCACTCGTGGTGGGATTCGGCGACCACTCCCGCGAGCTGCAGCGTGGGGGAGCGGCTACCGAACAAGAGCTTCGCCCCGAGCGTCGTGTGGGTCTGCATCAGCTCCTGCTCCGACGGGGTCAGGCGGCTCGGCTTCAAGAGGACGCTGTCGGGGATCGCGAGCTTGCCGATGTCGTGGAGCGGCGCGGCTTCGCGGAGCAGCAGGACACTCTCGGCGCTCAGCCCCATGCGCGTGCCGATCGCGGCGGCCAGCTCGCCGATCCGTTCGGTGTGCTGGGCGGTCTCGTCGTCGCGGAACTCGCTCGCGACGGCGAGCAGCTGCAGCGTCTCGGCGCGCGCCTCGTTGAGATCGCGCGTGCGCTCGTCGACCATCGCCTGAAGGCGCCGCGCTTCGTCGGCGAGCTGGGCCTCGGCCCGGCGCTGCGCGGTCACGTCGTGCGCGGAACCGCGGATGCAGCCGTCCGTGGTCGAGGAACGAGCCCGCCATTCCAGCCAGACGACGCCGCCCTCGAGCGTCTTGAAGCGGCTGCGCGCGGTCGCGCTCGCCGACGAGCCGTCGGCGAGCGAGAGGATCTCCGCCGCGGCGGCGTCACGGTCGGAGTCGTGGATGAAGTCAGTCAGCGGGCGGCCGCACATCGCCTCCGCCGGATGGCCGAGGCAGCGACGCCACGCGGGGTTGACCCGCTGGAGCCGGCCGGTGGCGTCGGCGGTCCAGAGGAGCTCGAGTGACTCGTCGAAGTAGCGGCCGATCTCCTTTTCAGCGATGAGCGCCGCGCGCCGCCCGCGCCTCCGGCGCGGGCCGCCGGTGGCCTCCGGGGGGTGAGGGAGAAACCCCATAACCCGGTCCTCGCCCCGGGCGCGTTCGAATATGCGGCATCTTCCGCGCGCTGGACGCATGAACGAATGACAGCAATCGGACCTGTCATGACGCTGACTGTTTCGTGCCCGCCCGGGCCGCGACCGTGCCGCGCGGGAGCGACTCGGGCTCAGTGGTAGGACGTCAGCTGCTGAGCCAGGAACGCCAGCGACCCCAGCAGGAACACGCACATGATGATCAGCGAGAAGTTCTCGTTCATGCTTCGCTCTGAGCGGGAGGATAGTCCACCGGGGCGCCGGTCGAGTGCGCTGGACGCGCCGAAGCGGCGGCGCGAGGTCGCCGGCGCCGGCGCCCTACGGCGAGCACCGCGCTGTTGTCGTAGAGCTTGATCACCTTGACCGAGCCGGCGGGCGTCGCGTCGAGGCACAGCCGGCACAGGACGCACTCGTCGAGGTTGTCCTCGACGAGTACGAGCGCTGCCGGACGTCCTGCTGGGCGAAGATGTCGACCGGGCAGGCTTCGGTCAGCTTGCGCGCGAGCTCGGCGTCCGCTGCGACCTCGTCGTCGACTTCGACGGCGATGAAAGTCCCGTCGGCCCTCATGCCGCCGTGCCCGTCCGTTCGGCGAGCTTGGCCTTGACGAGGTCGGGGATCTCGTCGATCCGCTGCACGACCGGGATGCCGGCAGCTTCGAGCCGGGCGATCTTCTCGGTCGCGCTGTCCTCCTTGCCCTCGACGATCGTGCCGGCGTGGCCGAAGGACATGCCCTGCATCTCCTCGTCGTCCATGAACTTGCCCGCCATGAAGGCGATGATCGGCAGGCGCGAGTCGTTGTCGGCCACCCACTGCGCGAGCTGCGCCTCCATGCGGCCGCCGGGCTCGGTGTAGATCACGATCGCCTGCGTCTGCTCGTCGGCCTCGAAGTACGGCATCAGCTCGGCGTAGGTCGAGCCGATGATCGCGTCGCCGCCGATCGAGACGGCGGTCGAGACGCCGAGGCCCGCCGCGGTCAGCGTGGAGGAGATCTCGGTGGTCATGCCGCCCGAGCGGCTCATCACGCCGACCGAGCCGGGCTGGTAGGCGACGGCCGCGTTGCGCGCCGGGCCCGCCGATGCCGCCCATCTTGGCCACGCCCGGAACGATCACGCCGAGGCAGTTCGGGCCGATGATCCGCGCGCCCTTGGCGTCGGCGAGCTCGACCATCATCGCGACGTCGCGGCGCGGGATCCGCTCGGTGACGACGACGATCGTCCGGATGCCGGCGTGCAGCGCCTCGAACACGGCGTCGCGCGTGCCGGCAGGGGGGACCGTGACGACCGAGCCGTCCGGCACGACGCCGCCGTTGTGCTCGACGACCTGCTCGACCGTGTCGAACACCGGCACGCCGTGGACCTCGCGGCCCTTGCGGCCCGGGGTCACGCCGCCGACGATCTTCGAGCCGTAGTCGAGGCACTCGCGGGTGAGGTTGACGGCCTCGCGGCCCGTGATGCCCTGGATGATGAAGGTCGTGTCGCGGTCGATCAGGATCGACATGTCTAGGCCGCCGCGGGGGTGGGGGGTGGCTGGGTGGGATTCAATTTTCGCGACCGCGCGTCCGGCGGCCTCCCACAGCGACACGGAGCGGTCGCAGTACTCGATCCCGTAGGCATCGAGGATCTTGAAGCCCTCCTCCTCCCAGGCGCCCGGGATGCGGAAGATCGCGACCGTCTCGCCCGGGTCCCTGCCGAGCTCCAGGCAGGCTTTGATCACGCCGCGGGCGACGATGTCCACGCGCGTGTTCGAGACGATCGACATCATCACCGCGATCTTCTCGACGCCCTCTTTCTCCAGCACCTGCTTTGCGAGCCCGCAGGCCTTGGCGACCGAGGGGTTGCCGCCGATCTCCGAGTAGTTGGCCGGCTTCCCGCCCTGCTGGCGGACCGCGTCGGTGAGCGTCAGCGAGCCACCGCCGGCACCGATGACGAGGCCGATGTTGCCGTTGAAGCCTGCTGTCCTTGCCCTGGATCACGCCGCGATGGTCGGCGGCGTCGATCGCCTTGACGGCCTCTTCGAAGGGGGACGGCGTGTGGCCCTCGCGCGTGCCCTCCTCCTCGCCGATGCCGAGGGCCTTCAGCAGCGCCTTCTGGCGCGGCATGCCCTCGTCCTCCATCTCCATGTGAGCGTCGAGCGCGACGAACGAGCCGTCCTTCAGCTCCGCCAGCGGGTTGATCTCGGCGAGCGTCATGTCGTTGTCGAGAAACAGCCGCGCGAGGCGGGCGAGCACGGGGGTCGCGCGCTGCAGGGCCCTGCCGGTGACGCCGGCGGCGGCGATCACCTGCTTGGCCTGGAAGTCCGAGAACGGCTCGATCGTGGAGAAGTGGCCGCGCCCGACGTGATCGGGGTGCTCCTCGGCGACCTGCTCGATGTCGATGCCGCCCATGTCGCTGAAGAGCATCAAGGGCTTCTTGGCGGTGCCGTCCCAGACGACGCCCGCGTAGTACTCCTGCTCGACCTCGGCCTTCGGGTCGACCAGCACCCCGCGCGGCACGTGGCCGTTGATCTCCAGGGCCAGGATGTCGCGCGCGTACGCCTCGGCTTCCTCCGGCGTGTCGGCGAACTTGACGCCGCCGGCCTTCATGCGCCCGCCCGTCAGCACCTGCGACTTGATCACGGTCGCGCCGCCGATCCGTTCGGCGACGGCCTTGGCCTCGTCGGCGTCGGTCGTGAAGCCGTAGTCCGTCACGGGGATCCCGGCCCGCTTGACGATCTCGCGGGCCTCGAACTCGAAGAAGCGCATGCGGCGCGGAAGCCTACAACGAGCGCGGCGTCAGACGGCGGCCGGCTCGAACCCGTAGGCCTCGGCCAGCTCCGGGTCCTTCTTGGCGAGCATTTCGGCGAGGTTCACCATCACCTTGCACTGCTTCCAGGTCGCGTCGTCCTGCATCTTGCCGTCGATCATGTGCACGCCGCGGCCGTCGGGGATCGCCTCGATCACCTTCTTGGCGAACGCGACCTCGTCCGGGTCCGGCGAGTAGACGCGCTTGGCGATCGCGATCTGCGCCGGGTGCAGCGACCAGGCGCCGACACAGCCGAGCAGGAACGAGGCGCGGAACTGCGTCTCGCAGCCCTCCTCGTCGCGGATGTCGCCGTAGGGGCCGTAGAACGGCAGCGCGCCGACGGAGGTGCAGGCGTCGACCATGCGGGCGATCGAGTAGTGCCAGGGGTCCTGCTGGTAGCTCGGGCGCGGCGCGTCGGGGATGTTGGGGTCCGGGTCGGCGATCGTGCGGTAGCCGGGGTGCCCGCCGCCGACGCGCGTGGTCTTCATGCGCCGCGAGGCGGCGAGGTCGGCGGGGCCGAAGCTCATGCCCTGGATGCGCGGCGAGGCGCAGGCGATCTCCTCGAGGTTCGCGACGCCCTGGGCGGTCTCGAGGATCGCGTGGATCAGGATCGGCCGGTCGAGGCCCGCTTTCGCCTCGAGCTGGGCGAGCAGGCGATCGACGTAGTGGATGTCCCACGGCCCCTCGACCTTGGGGATCATCACGACCTCGATCTTGTCGCCGATCGCGGCGACGACTTCGGTCATGTCGGGCAGGAAGTAGGGGGAGGCGAGCTCGTTCACCCGCGTCCAGAGGGCCGTTTCGCCGAGGTCCATCTCCTTGCCGACCCGAATCAGCCCGGCGCGCGCAGCCTCCTTGCGGTCGAGCGGGACCGCGTCCTCCAGGTTGCCGAGCAGGATGTCCACGGTCGGCGCGATGTCGGGGACCTTCGCGACCATCTTCTCGTTCGAGAAGTCGAGGAAGTGGATCATCCGGGAGGGCTTGAAGGGGATCTCGCGGACCGGCTCGGGGGCGTCGATCGCGAGCGGCTTGAAGAAGTCTCGGGGGCTGCGCAAGGGGGGTCTCCTGGTCCGGCCGGGTACGGCCTCTATCGTTTCTTCGCGTTAGGAAGTATCGGTGATGGCACGTCGTTTCCGCGTTCTGGCCCTGCTGGCGGCCGCCTGCTGCGCGCTCTTCGCCTTGCCGGCGCCGGCCGGCGCGCAGCCCTCTCCGCGGCGCGTCAGCGTGGTCGTGTCTCCGGCGGAGGGCGACTTCGCGCTCACCCGGCTGAGCTTCCCGGCAGCTCACGGCAGGGCGCTGACCAGGAGCTCGCTGCGCCTGCTCGCGCCGAGCTTCGCCGCCGACGACGCGATCGCGCTGGCCACGCCCGGCGAGCCCTCGCGGGGGCGCTCGCGTCGCTCTGCTGCTCGTCGCCGACCGGCCCACGAACCTCGCCGCGCCGATCTCGGTGAAGGTGCTCCGCGCTGGCCGGCGCCGGCCTCGGGCCGGTCCGGCTCAAGAGCCTCGAGGACCCGATCGGTCGCCACCGGACGCCGCCGGGCTGGCTGTGCGGGCTCGCCTCCCACGGCCGCGCCCCGGCGCTCCGCGCGCTCGGCGCCCACGGCCGCCCGACTCGCGGGGCTCAACACCGCCGGCGCCGTCGCGCAGGCCTTCGAGATCGCCTGCGGCCTGCCCGCCGGGCCGCAGCTGAAGGCGGCGCTGGCCCCGCGCACCCGGCCGGCCGAACCGGCGCCGCCCGCCCCCGAACGGCCGGAATGCGCCCCGTGCAACCCGCGGCCCGGATACGCCTGCCCGCTGGCCGCCAGGCCGGCGTACTGCGTGGCCAGGCGCGAGCAGACGGGCGCGCACTAGAGTTCCCCGCCGGCAAGAGACCAAGGAGACCACGAGAGAGCCATGAGCGAGACCCAGACCGTCGAGACCGAGCAGGCCGCGCGCGAGGCCAGCGGCGCGCACCCCTACGGCCGCTACCTGGAGGAGTTCGAAGTCGGCGACGTCTACAAGCACTGGCCGGCCAAGACCGTGACCGAGGCCGACGACCACCTGTTCTGCCTGATCACGATGAACCACCACCCGCTGCACATCAACGACGTCTACGCCGCCAAATCCCAGCAGGGGCGCAACGTCGTCGTGGGGCCGCTGGTCTACTCGCTGGCGCTGGGCATGTCGGTCAGCGACGTCAGCGGCAAGGCGATCGCCAACCTGGCCACCGAAGAGCTCAAGCATCCGGCGCCCGTGTTCCACGGCGACACGCTGTTCTGCGAGTCCGAGGTGCTGGAGAAGAAAGAGTCGAAATCCAAGCCGGACCGTGGCACGGTGAAGGTCCACACACGGGTGCTCAACCAGGACGGCGTGCTGGTCGCCGAGTTCAAGCGGCTCGTGCTGGTGCCGCGACGCGAGCCCGGCACCGAGCCCCCCGAGGGCAACGTCGAGTAGCGCTGCCGCGGCCCCGCGCGCCGCCCGCACTACTTGTAGGAAAAGCCACAAGCGCCCTGGATGCGTACGGTACGCTTCCTCGAGACCGCGCCCACAGGGCGTTTTCTGCTTTCCCGGGCACGTCGGGCCGCATACAGGAGGCGCACAGCCGGTCGCCCAAGACAGCGAATCGAAGGAGCCGCCAGCACCCCATGAACGCCACAGTTCCCGCACCGACCAAGAACGAGCGACTGCTGGCGTGGGTTCAGGAGGTTGCGGCGATGACCGAACCCGACGCGATCCACTGGTGCGACGGCAGCGCCGAGGAGTACGACCGGCTCTGCGCGCAGCTCGTCGAGGCGGGGACCTTCGAGCGGCTCTCCGATGCCAAGCGGCCCAACTCCTACCTGGCGCTGTCCGATCCCGGTGACGTCGCGCGCGTCGAGGACCGGACGTTCATCTGCTCGGCGAGTGAGGCGGATGCGGGCCCGACGAACAACTGGCGCGAGCCGGAGGAGATGCGTGAGGCGCTGAACGAGCTGTTCGCCGGCGCGATGCGCGGCCGCACGATGTACGTGGTCCCGTTCTGGATGGGCCCGCTCGGCTCCGACAAGAGCTATGTCGGCGTCCAGCTGACCGACTCGCCCTACGTCGCGGTGAGCATGCGGATCATGACCCGCATGGGCCAAGCGGCGCTCGACCAGCTCGGCGACGGCGAGTTCGTGCCCTGCCTGCACTCGGTCGGCATGCCGCTGTCCGACGGCCAACAGGACGTGCCGTGGCCCTGTAACGCGGAGAACAAGTACATCGTGCACTTCCCCGAGACCCGCGAGATCATCTCCTACGGCTCCGGCTACGGCGGCAACGCGCTGCTCGGCAAGAAGTGCTTCGCGCTGCGGATCGCCTCGGTGATGGCCCGCGACGAGGGCTGGATGGCCGAGCACATGCTGATCCTCAAGCTGACCTCGCCGGAGGGCGAGGTCAAGTACGTCACCGGGGCCTTCCCGAGCGCGTGCGGCAAGACCAACCTCGCGATGCTGATCCCGACGCTCGAGGGTTGGACCGTCGAGACGATCGGCGACGACATCGCCTGGATGAAGTTCGGCGCCGACGGACGCCTGTACGCCATCAACCCGGAGGCCGGGTTCTTCGGTGTCGCTCCGGGAACCGGCGAGAAGACCAACCCCAACGCGATCCGGATGGTCGCGCACGACACTCGTGTTCACGAACTGCGCGAAGACCGACGACGGCGACATCTGGTGGGAGGGGATGACCGAGGAGCCGCCCGCCCACCTGATCGACTGGCACGGCAACGACTGGACGCCGGACTCGGACTCCTCGGCTGCGCACCCCAACGCGCGCTTCACCGTGCGCGCCGACCAGACGCCGGCGATCGCGGCGGAGTGGGAGGACCCGGCTGGCGTCCCGATCGATGCGATGCTCTTCGGCGGGCGGCGCTCGACGGTGGTGCCGCTCGTGACCGAGGCCCTCGGGTGGGAGCACGGTGTCTTCCTCGGCTCGGTGATGAGCTCGGAGAAGACGGCCGCCGCCGCGGGCACGGTCGGCGAACTGCGCTTCGATCCCTTCGCGATGCTGCCCTTCTGCGGCTACAACATGGCGGACTACTTCGCGCACTGGCTGAAGATCGGCCGCACCGACGGCGCGAAGCTGCCGAAGATCTTCTACGTGAACTGGTTCCGCAAGGACCAGGACGGCCGCTTCCTGTGGCCCGGCTACGGGGAGAACTCGCGCGTCCTGGCGTGGGTGTTCGCCCGCTGCGCCGGCCACGGCGCGGCCGAAGAGACGCCGATCGGGCTTGTGCCGCCGGTCGGCGAGGAGGGCATCGACGTCCGTGGCGTCGACGTATCCGAAGAGGACATGCGCGAGCTCCTGACGGTCGACAGGGCGCAGTGGCTGCCAGCAGCTGCCCCAGTTCCACGAGCACTACGCGAAGTTCGAGAGCGTCCCGGAGGAGCTGCACGACCAGCTGAAGGCGCTCGAAGAGCGCCTGGGCTAGAGCCCGCAGATGGCCGCGACGGGGGGCGTTCCGCGGGTCGATCCCGACTCGTTCGCGAACTCGGCTTTCCGCCGGGGCATGTTCTCGTTCGCGCTCACGCCCGTCGGCACCTGGTACTCCTCCAAGCTCGGGGCGAAAATCGACCCGTGGCTGGTTCGTGTCTCCGGCGGGCGGCTCGACAGCGCGCTGGGGACGATCCCGGTCGGCGGTGCTGCACGTGCGCGGCGCTCGCAGCGGCGTGGAGCGCAAGGTGCCGCTGCTCTACTTCAACGTCGGCGAGGACGTGATCCTGATCGCCTCGAGCTACGGGCGCCCGAAAACACCGTCCTGGTACTTCAACCTCAAGGCCAATCCGGACGTGACTCTCGAGGCCAAGGGCCGCAGCGGCTCCTACCGCGCGCAGGAGGTCGAGGGTCCTGACCGTGACCGCCTGTTCGACGAGGCCCGGAAGATCTATCGGGGCTACACCGACTACGAGCGCCGCACGGAGGGGATCCGGCGCATCCCGGTGATGCGCCTGTCCCCGGCCTGATCCGCGCCCACTCACAGCGCCGGCCCCTCATCGCCTAGAAGTGTTCGGCTTGCTGAACACAGAGCAACTCCTCCTGTGAGTCGGGTTCGATTGGAGCGAGGTGCTCCATGTGCGGCGCATGGTGAACCCGGGGCGCGCCCTGCACGCCGGACCTTCGGCTAGTCGTTCCTAGACCTTCCGTCAGGAGCCCCCGCGACAGCGGGCCGGGACGCACGATCTAGACCAAGGGCCAGTACCGCCGCGGACCTCGCGGCCGCAAGATCACGCCCATCAGGCAACCGAGGGAACGGAAGCGGAGCATGGAGCGGATCGAGAAGGGCGGCGCAGACCTCGAGGACTCGCGCGAGGGCGCGCAGGTCGTGAGGCTCTGGCCGATCAGCGTGCTGGTCGTCTCGCAGGATCGCTGCTGGCGTTCCACCGTCGCGATGTTGATCGGGCGGCGCGACAGACCCGCTCTGACGGCCGCCGGCGAGCAGGAGGCGATCGAGATCGCCGGCCGCGAGCGCGTCGACGTCGTCGTGATCGAGCGCCCGCGAGCCGAGGGACCGCGCACGTGGGACACGTTCGTACACGGCCTCGTGGCCTCGATCGGGCTCGCGATGGCGCGGCAGGGCGCACGCGTGGCGCCCGTGGGCGTCGTCGTGGTCTCCGAGCCCGCGCACCGGCCCGGCTCGCCGCAGGCCCTGGAGCTCGACAAGTGGGGGACGTTCGAGGAGCTCTTCAGCGCGGTCGCCCGCGCGGACCGGGCACGGCGTCTTCCTCGCGAGCGCCGCTTCCTGCCGTGGCCGGCCTCGCTTCGCCGCGCGCAGCTCGATTGAGTCCTTTCGGCGCGGTGCCGATAAGGACCCATCCCCGAGCGGCACGTGCGACTTGCCGAACCCAGCACGACATAACCCGAAGGCTGCCGCCGGCGCTGCGCTCGAGCGCGGCTGTGACGCCCTGCTGGGTCTCGAAGCGGACCCGGAGGAGCTGCTGTGCGCCGTCGCCCACGCCCGTGAGCGTGCCGAGCGCTCGCTCGCGGCGTTCGCGACCGGCGACCCCGCCGCCGAGACCGTCCTGAACGGCTTCGCCGGAACGCTGCTGGTCTGCATCGTCAGCGACCCGGCGTCCTCGCCCGAGCTGCCCGGCGCGGCGCTCGCACGGCTGGTGCAGGCGGGCCTCGCCTCTCCCGCCGCCGCCGGGCGCGAGGCGCTCCGCTCCCCGTCGCTGCTGGCGCTCGAGCCGGCGCGCGCGATCGACAGCGTGCTTCGGGTGCTGATCGCCAGCGGCGGGCCGCGCACGGTCTCGCTCTGGGCGGCCGGGCCGACGGGGCAGCTGGCGGAGATCGGCTGTGCAGGTGCGGTTCGCACCCGCGCACTCCCGGCTCGGCTCGCGCGCAAGCTCATCGCCGGCGCGGACGTGCCCGCGCGGCGCGAGGCGGTCGGCGTGCCGGTGCGCAGAGCCGGCCTGCCGGCGGCGGCGCTCGTCGCGATCCCCCGCGAAGGGGGAGTCCGCCTCACACGGGCGCTGCTGGAAGAGGCCGCCTGCACGCTCGCCGCGGTCCTCGAGCGCGAGACCCTGCTCACGCGCAACGCTTCGAGCGAGCGCGCCCTCGTGCAGGCCACCGAGCGGCGGTTGACGCGCCTCGGCTTCGACCTGCACGACGGTCCGCTGCAGGAGCTCGTCCTCCTCGGCGAGGACCTGGCGCTGTTCCGGGAGCAGCTCGGCGTGGTCCTCGAGGGACGCCGCGGCAAGGACCTGCTCGGCGGCCGGCTCGACGATCTCGACGCGCGGCTGGAAAGCCTCGAGCGGGGCCTGCGCCGGATCTCGACCTCGGTCCACGCGGGCGTGATGGTGAGCCGCCGCTTCGGCGACGCGTTCGCGGACATGCTGACGCCGTTTCGCACCCGGACCGGGATCGAGCCCGAGGTGGAGCTGAAGGGCGAGCTGGACGAGATCTCGCAGTCGCAGCGCATGGCGCTGCTGAGCGTCTTCGGCGAGGCGCTCAACAACATCCGTGAGCACAGCGGCGCCACGAGCGTGACGATCTCGATCGTCAGCGACGAGTCGGGCGTGCGGGGGCGCGTGCTCGACGACGGCCGCGGCTTCGACGTCGAGGAGGAGCTGCTGCGCGCTGCGCGCCGCGGCCACATGGGGCTGGCGGGGGTCTACGAGCGGGTGCGGCTCCTCGGCGGACACTGCCGCATCGAGAGCCGGCCCGGCGGGCCGAGCGAGATCGCGATCGCCCTTCCCCGCTGGCAGGTGCCGGCGACCGAACGCACCGCCGCCAGCGCCTGAAGGCGGCGCTCAGGCGCCGTCGCCGAGGAGGCCGTGCTCGAACGCGTAACGGACGGCGCTGCTGCGGTTGCTGACGCCGAGCTTGCGGTAGATGTTCGTGAGGTGGAACTTGACCGTGTGCTCGGTCACCCACAGCTCGGCGCTGATCGCCTTGGTCGTCTTGCCGCCCGCCACCGCAGCGAGGATCGTCGCCTCGCGCGCGGTCAGCTCAGGGCCCTTGCCGTTCCGGGCGACGGGCTCGGCGGGGCTGTGGAAGAGCGTGTAGCCGGCGGCGACCTGCCGCACCAGGGACGGGATGTCCAGCGCGCTCACGCTCTTCAGCACGTACGCGCTGGCGCCGGCCTCCACGGCGGAGTCGATCGTCGCGCGGTCCTCGCTCGCCGAGAGGACGATGGTCTTGACGTCCGGCTGGGAGGCGGCGATGAGACGGATGCACTCCGCGCTGTCGAGCCCGGGCATGCGCATGTCGAGCAGCACCACGTCCGGGCGCCGTCGTTCGACGAGCGGCACCACCTCGTCGCCGGTGCGCGCCTCGCCGACCACGTCGATGTCGTCGCACGCCTCGAGCGTCCGCCGCAGGCCGTGCAGGATCAGCGGATGATCATCCGCGACCAGGACCTTCAGCACCGGCTGCGCGCTCTGCTCCATGTCGACAGTGATGCATCGGCGGGCGACGCCGAGAACCTGAACGTCAGTCGTGGTGCGTCTCGCCGGCGGCCGCCGGCGGGCGTGACTCCTCGGCGAGCGAAGTGATCGTGAGCGACCCGCGCGCGGAGGACTCCAGCACGTCGGTGGCCTCCTCGAGCGAGCGGGCGTACAGCTCGACGAGGAGATGGACGATGATGCGCGCGTCGTCCTCGTGCTTGTGGAAGCGGACATGCGTGAAGAACTCGCGCACGCCGTAGTCGCCGAAGGCGGCGTAGGAGAGCGCGTCGCCGGCCTCCGGCCCCGAGCAGCTCTCGACGTCTTCGGAGTCGACGGTCACGGTGCACGAGGCGACCCAAGGGGTGCCCGCGATCATCCGCTCCCAGCGGTCTTCGATCGGCTCGACGCGGCCGTTGTTGAAGCCCAGGTGCGGCTGGTCGTGCATGCAGTCAAGGCACTGCACGACGGCCTCCTGCAGCTCGTCGACGACTTCCGCGCGCTCGCCCGTGTCGGGGTCGATCTTGTGGATGCCCTCGTAGTGGACCTGCACCTCCAGGTCCTGTGACCAGCAGCGGTAGCAGCGCAGCCAGCTGCGGGCGCTCGTGTCAGGCGCTGGTGACTCCATCGGACCATTGTAGGCGCGCGCCGACGCGCGCCCAGGGGCGCCGCCCACCGGGACGGCGCCCCGAGCTCCGGATCAGTGACCTCTGCCGACCTGCGTCGTCAGCGTCACCCGCGGCTGGCCGGAGCCGATGCGTCGCCGCTTTGACCTTGAAGCTCAGCTTCCCCTTCACGAGCCCCGTCACCTGAAGGATCGTGAACGTTTCGCTGGTCGTCGTTTTGACCGTCAGTCTCCGGACGTGCCGGGACGCCCGCGCGAGCGTGCGGCCGTGGCTCGTGATCTTCAGCCCCGAGATCGTGAACTTGTCGAGCGGGCTCGCCCACGTGAGCGCGATCTGCAGCGATTTCGTGCTGCCGCCGACAGGGATCGTGTGAACCTTGACGGCCCCCGCTTTCAGCTGGTCGACGAACTTCTGCGGCGGCGTCTGGCAGGTGAGCGCGGCGTCGATTTCGTCCATGATCGACTGCAGCTGGCTCGAGTCCGTCTGGGGGAAGAACTTCCCGCCCGTTTCATTGGCGATCGCCAGCAGGCGCGCCTGATCTTCGGGCAGTCCGACGCCCGCGCTGAAGCCCACCACGTAGGTCGGAACCTTGTGTACGAGGTGACCGTTGTTGTAGGTGCCGACATCGTGGCCGCCGTCGGTCAGGAAGACCCGCGCCTGCGCGCCCGGGTTTTCCGTGTCTGACAGAGCGAAGGCGGCGTTGTAGTCGGTGGTGCCGTTGTCGGCCTTGATCTTGGCTTCCATCGCGCTCGCCATCGCCGCGGCGTTCGCGCCGACCGCCTCGGGCGGGAACAGCTGATCGGCTGCCGGCGGACCTCCTTCGAAGAAGCTGCCCCCGAACTCGAGCGCGCCGAGCGAGGTGGTGGCGGGAAGCGTGTTGATCAGCAGCTTCATGGCCTTTACTCGCAGCGTCCCCGGATCGGTCAGCGACATCGACCCCGAGTCGTCGATGATCCCCTCGATGTCCGTTGCCGGCGTGCAGGCCGCCGCCGGCGCGGCGCCGGGTGCCCCGGCGCTGCCGGCCGGCACGGCCACGGCAGCGATCGCGAACGCTGCGGTGAGTCCTGAGAGCAGGTTTCTGTGGCGCTTCATCGTCTGATGACCCCCCGGTCGCGTTGAAGGAGGCTCACAGGCTACCGGGTGGTCAGACGGCCGCGGAGGGCGCTCGACAGCTGTCGTGCCGTGCTCTACCCGAACGTGAACGCGTAGCCGCTGATGCCCGGCGCGAAACGCAGGGAGAGGTGGCCGCGCGCGTCAGCGGGCAGCGAGACGAGCGAGTACAGGCGCTGCCCGCGGACCGTGACGATGCCGTCGTGCACGTCGGCGCCGGCGTCGCGGGCCGGGATCGGGCGCCCGTCGAGCATCACCTGCACGCGCCGCGGGCTTTCGCCCGGCGAGCTCAGCACCAGGTAGACGTGGCGCGCCTCGAACTCGACGTCGATGCCGGCCCCCGACTGGGCGGTCGCCGGCTGTTCGGCGATCCGCCAGCTCCCGCTGTAGGCGAACTCGTTCAGCGCGAGGGGTCCGCTGACCGGGCCACCGTAGTCGTGCAGCCCGGCGTGCGGCTGGTGCAGCCAACCTTCCGCGCGTGCGGTGCCGAGGTAGGTCTCCGGGGTCGCCTGGCGCGAGGGCACGACGACGCCCTGCGGGCGTCCGCGCGCGCCCGGGCTGCTGCCGCGTTCGGCCAGCAGCGCGCGGATCGCGGTTTCGGTCTGTCCGTAGTCGCCCTCGCCGATCGAGACGTAGCGGACCTGCCCGTGTGCATCGATCAGGTAGTCCGCCGGCCAGGCCTGGTTGCCGTACGCGTTCCAGGTGCCCATGCGGTTGTCCTGGACGACGGGGTAGTGCAGCCCGAACTGGTCGATCGCGTTGTGAACGTTGCCCGCATCGTGCTCGAAGGCGAACTCGGGGGTCTCGACGCCGACGATCGTCAGCCCCTTCGAGCGGTATGCCGCGTCCCACGCCTTCAGGTAGGGGAGGGTGCGGATGCAGTTGATGCACGTGTAGGTCCAGAAGTCCACGAGGACGACGCGCCCGCGCAGCGCGGGCAGGCCGAGCGCCCGCCCGCCCGGCGTGTTGAACCACTGCTCGGTTTCGGTGAAGCCCGGCGCCATGCCGAGCTCCGGGAGCTTGCGGGCGGCCGCGAGCAGGGAGGCGGCCGAGGCGCCGCGGGAGGCCACCGCGACCGAGCCGGCCGAGCCGCCGCACGCGGAGGAGCCGTTGGCCGGGGCGAACTTCTGGCGGTGACCCGTTACTTCGTGCAGCCTGCTCGTGACCGCGTGCGAGCACTCGATGCCCGCGGTCAGGTTGACATCCGGGATCTTTTCCGCGATCAGCTGGTCGAAGTTGACGTCGAGGTTCGTGAGGATCGCGACCGCCGTCAGGATCATCACAGCGCCCATCGCGCGCTGCAGCACGTCACCGCGTCCCGCCCTGCGCACGCGCTCGAAGAGCGAGCGCCCGCCGAGCGTGAGGCCGAGCAGGATGAGCGCCGAGCCCGCCGCGTAGGCGATCGCCAGGACGAGCGTCCTGCCCGATGCGGCGCTGACCGAGATCACCGCCGCGAGGATCGGGCTCGCGCACGGGGTGTAGACGAAACCGAGCGCGCCTCCGACGAGCAGCCCGGACCAGAAGCCCTGTCCGGCGCTCCTCGGCCCGAAGCGCGCGAGCCGCGAGAGCGGCGCCTCGAGCCGCGCGCTGACCCGTGGCACGAGCAGCACGATGCCGAACACGAGCAGCACCGCCACCGCCAGGATTCGCAGCGGGTCGCTGCCGAGCCCGACGCCGTCGACGACGCTGGCCACGCCGACGATGGTCACCGTGAACGTGATCGAGAGCCCGAGCACGACCCCGAGCGGGCGGCGCCGCCCGCCCGCGGCACCCGCGGAGAGCAACGCCGGGAGCACGGGCAGCACGCACGGCGAGAGTGCCGTGCCGGCTCCGGCGAGGAAGGCGAAGGAGAGGAGGACGAGCATGTGTCTCAGGTCCTGGCGGTTCGAGAAGCGTTACACGCCGCCGCGAGCTTTCGCGGCGGTCCGGCGGCGCTAGGGCGCGGCCGCCCTCAGCGTCGCGGGGAAGTCCGTGCCGGAGATCGGCCCGATGCAGGGGGAGATCGCTCCCGCAGCGCGATAGCGCTCGAGGCCGGCCTGCACAGCGGCATCGTCGCCGACCGCGGTCAGCTCTTCGAGGAAGCCGTCGGAGACCGCCGCCTGCATCGCCTCCAGGTCGCCGGCGGCGGCGTCGTAGGCGGAGATGTCCTCGCCGAAGCCCGAGCGCTCGATCATCGCGCGGTAGAACGGCAGACCGAAGTAGGGGATGAGGTCTTTGCGCATCGCCGCGTAGGCCGCACCAGGGTCGTCGGTGTAGGCCCCGGGCACCGCGGCCACGACGTCGAAGCTCGCGGGGCTGCGCCCCGCGCGCTCCAGGCCGGCCGTCACCTCCGGCACGACGACGTCGGCGATGTAGCGCGGGTTGCACAGCCACAGCACGACGCCGTCGGCCACCTCGCCCGCGAGGCGTAGCATCGCGGGGGAGAGGGCGGCGACGTAGATCGGGAGCTCTGGCCGGGGCGCGAGACCGACCAGGTGGAAGCCGGTCTGCCACTTCTCGCCCTGCGGAGGGCTCTCGCCGCGGAGGATCGCGCGCACGATCGCGACGTACTCGCGCATCTCCGCGACCGGCCGGTCGATCGTCTGCCCGTGCCATCCCTCGACGACAGGCCGGTGCGAGACGCCGAGGCCGAGGTTCAGGCGGCCACCGGAGAGCTCGTCGATCGTCGCCGCCGTCTGCGCCATCGTCGCCGGTGTGCGGGTGTAGATCGGCACAACCCCGGTGCCGATCCTGATGCGCTCGGTCTGCTGCGCGTAGACCGTCAGCACGGTCAGCGACTCGCGCCCGGCGACGTGCGTGATGTACACGGCCTCGTAGCCGAGCGACTCGGCCAGCTTCACGCGCTCGACGGCGTCCTGCAGCGAGCGGCCCGTCGATATGAAGCAGCCGGTCGCCACGCCGGGCAGCATACGGCCTAGCGTCGCAGCAGCACGTACACGGTCGCGACCGCGAAGGCGATCTGCCCGAACGCGAGCGCCGTGCCGAGGTTGGCCGCTCCGAGCGCGCCGGCCAGCGCGCTCGCGAGCACGAGCGAGCCGAACATGATCACCAGGTCACCCCTCGCGCCCCTCATCGCCCCGCCTCCCCGAGCGCGCGCTCCAGCGAGTCCACGAGCGCGGCGGAGGAAAGCCCGGGGTCCTGCTCGGCGAGCAACCGCGCGACGCCGGCGCGCCCGCCGAGCGCGCGCAGGCCGCGCTCGCCGTGCTCGGCTGCGAACTCGGCCAGCGCGCCGGCGCGCCGTGCGTGCAGCCGGGTCTCGGCGAGGTCGATGCCGGCGCGGTGCTCGTCGAGCGCCGCCACGAGCTCGTCGACGCCGCGCGGCGGCGGGAGCGAGGACACCGCGACGACGGACGTCGAGCGCGAGCCGAGCGAGCGCAGCGCGGCGGCGAGGTCGCGCCGGGTCCGCATCGCCAGCTCGCCGAGGTCGGCCTTGGTGACGACGAGCACGTCGGGGATCTCCATGATCCCCGACTTCAGGAACTGCAGCACGTCGCCGCTGCCGGGCTGAACGACGACGGCGACGGTGTCGGCGACATCTGCGACCTCGGTCTCGGCCTGGCCGACGCCCACCGTCTCGATCACGACCACGTCGAAGGCGGCCGCGAGCGCTTCGGCCGCGGCGCGGGTCGGCGCGGGCGATGCCGCCGAGGCGCTCGCCCGCGGCCGTCGAGCGGATCAGAACGCTGCGGTCGGAAGGGTCGAAGTCGATCCGCGCGCGGTCGCCGAGCAGCGAGCCGCCCGAGCGTCGCGAGCTGGGGTCCACGGCGAGCAGCGCGACGCTGCGCTCCTGGGCCCGCCAGGCCGCGATCAGCGCTGAGAGCAGCGTCGACTTGCCCGCCCCCGGCGGGCCCGTGACGCCGACGATGTGCCCGGCGCCCTCGGCGCCGAGCTGCGCCGGCGCGAGCGCCCGCATCAGCTCCGCCGCCTCGTCGCGGTCGCCGGGCGCGGTGCTCTCGAGCAGGTTCAGCGCCGCGGGCGCGGCGCTCAGGTCCCGCTCGCGCAGGCGCGCGCCGAGCGCGGCGCCGTCGGCGCTCACGCCCCGGTGTCGGCGACGGCGACGGCTGCGCCCGACGCGCCGTTCGGTGCGGCGGCGCCGTCGAGCAGCGCGACGATGTCCCGCATGATGCGGGTGATGTCGAAGTCCTTCGGCGTGTAGACGGCGGCCACGCCCGCCGCCCGCAGCGGCGCCACGTCCTGCTCGGGGATGATCCCGCCCACCACCACGGGTGCCTCGACGCCCGCGCTCGTGCAGCGCGTCGATCACCGCCGGGATCAGCTCGCGGTGCGAGCCCGAGAGGATCGAAAGCCCGATCACGTGCACGCCCTCCTGCAGCGCCGAGGCGGCGATCTGGGACGGCGTCAGCCGGATGCCCTCGTAGACGACGTCCATGCCCGCGTCGCGTGCCCGCACGGCGATCTGCTCGGCGCCGTTGGAGTGCCCGTCGAGGCCGGGCTTGCCGACGAGGATCTTGGGGCGGCGCCCGAGCTTCTCCTGCAGCCGCGCGACCTCCGCCTGCAGCTCTGTGAGGTCCGCGTCAGCCGCGACAGCGGCGGCCTCGCCGACACCCGTCGGGGCGCGGTAGCTGCCGAAGACCTCGCGCAGGGTCGCAGCCCACTCGCCGGTCGTCGCGCCCGCCCGCGCGGCGGCGATCGTCGGCTCCATCAGGTTCGCGGCGTCGGCCGGCTCCCGCGCCGCAGCTGCCAGCGCGGCGAGCGCGGCGTCGACCGCCTTCTGGTCGCGCTCCGCTCGCCAGCGCTTGACGTCCTCGATCTGCTCCGCTTCGACCGCGGGGTCGACCACGAGGATGCCGCCCTCGGCGTCGGCGGTGAGCGGAGACTCCTCCGTCTCGGTGAAGCGGTTCTGTCCCACCACCACCTGCTCGCCGGACTCGATGCGGCGGAGGCGCTCGCGGTGGGAGTCCACCAGCGCGGCCTTCATGTACGGCACGGCCTCGACCGCGCCGCCGTGCTCGGCGACCACGGCCATCTCGGCGCGCGCCTTCTCCAGCAGCTCGGCGACGAGCCCGTCCATGACCTTCGAGCCCTCGAAGATGTCCGGGTACTCGAGGATGTCGGTTTCGTAGGCCAGCACCTGCTGGATGCGCAGCGACCACTGCTGGTCCCACGGCCGCGGCAGGCCCAGGGCCTCGTTCCAGGCGGGCAGCTGGATCGCGCGGGCGCGCGCGTCGCGGCCGAGCGTCACGGCCAGCGCCTCGAGCACGATCCGCTGGACGTTGTTCTCCGGCTGGGCCTCGGTCAGGCCCAGCGAGTTGACCTGCACCCCGTAGCGGAAGCGCAGGTGGCGCTCGTCCTCGACGCCGTAGCGCTCACGGCCGATCTCCTCCCACAGGATCGACATCGCGCGCAGCTTCGCGTGCTCCTCGATGAAGCGCACGCCGGCGTTGACGAAGAAGGAGATGCGCCCGAAGACGGCTCCCATCCGCTCCTCCGGCACGCGCTCGCGGGCCGCGTCGAGCACGGCGATCGCGTTGCTCATCGCGTAGGCGATCTCCTGCTCGGGGGTCGCACCCGCCTCCTGCAGGTGGTAGGAGCAGATGTTGATCGGGTTCCACTTCGGCACGTGCTCGACCGTGTAGGCGATCATGTCGGCGATCAGCCGCATCGAGGCGCCCGGCGGGAACGCGTAGGTCCCGCGCGCGAGGAACTCCTTGATGATGTCGTTCTGCGTCGTGCCCTGCAGCTGCTCGGAGGCGACGCCCTGCTCCTCGGCGGTGACGATGTAGAGCGCCAGCAGCCACGCGGCCGTGGCGTTGATCGTCATCGAGGTGTTCATCTCGCTGAGCGGGATGCCCTCCATCAGCGTCGCCATGTCGCCGCGATGGGAGACGGGGACGCCGACCTTGCCGACCTCGCCGCGGGCGAGCTCGTCGTCGGGGTCGTAGCCGGTCTGGGTCGGCAGGTCGAAGGCGACCGAGAGGCCCGTCTGGCCCTTTTCGAGGTTGCGCCGGTACAGCTCGTTGGACGCCTTCGCGGTCGAGTGGCCCGCGTACGTGCGCATCATCCAGGGCCTGTCGCGGCTCGGGCAGGCGGGGCGCGTGATCGTCGCTCATGGGGCCAATTGTACGGTTGGGCCGCTCCCTCTATCCTGCTCGCAATGGACCAGACGGTCGAGCTGCCACGCACCGGCGACCCCGGAACCGGGCTCGGGGGCTCCTGGAGGGTGATCGTCCGCAACGACGATCACAACACCTTCGACCACGTCGCCCGCACGCTCGCGCGCTTCATCCCCGGCGTCACCGTGGAGCGCGGGATGGAGATCGCCAACGTGATCCACACCACCGGCAAGGCGATCGTCTACAGCGGCCATCAGGAGGCCGCCGAGCACTACTGGGAGCAGCTCAAGGGCGCGGGTCTGACGATGGCGCCGCTCGAGCAGGGCTGATGCGCGGGCCGTGCGTGGTCTCGCGGGCGCCTAGGCGCTCTCGCCGACGCCGACTCCGTTGCCGCCCGCGCCGTTGGCGAGGTGCCCGGACGCGACCGCGCCGCCCGCCGTCCGGTCCCACCAGCCGTAGAGCACGGGCACCTGGTACCAGCTGGAGTAGCGGGTGCGGAAGTCGATCATCTCCGGCCCTTCCCAGTAGCGCTCCCAGTCCACTTTGTCATCGAAGGTCGCGAACTGCTGGAACTTGTATTTGTCGTCGCGCGACCGGTACACGTCGTAGGTCCTCGCGCCGTAGCGCAGTGCCACCGCGGCGACCTCGCTCAGCGCGGCGTCGAACCCGTCGGCGCGGAAACCCGTCGCGTACCAGGGGACGACGACGATGCCGGCCATCAGGCTCCGACCTCGGCGTGGATCGCGCCCGGGCCCTCGGCGGTCTTGCCCTGGCCCTCGCTGTCGGCGCCGACGAGGATCGCGATCTTGCCGAGGTGCTTGTTTTCGAGCATCAGCTGGTGGGCTTCTGCGACGCCCTCGAAGCCGAGCGTGCGCCACAGCACCGGGCGGATCAGGCCGCTCTCGATCAGCTCGTTGGCCTTCATGCACTCGTACGCGTTCGCGAAGTGCGAGCCGAGGATCTCCTTCTGTTTCATCCACAGGATCGCGACGTTGAAGTCGACGTCGATCCCGGTCGTGCCGGCGCAGATCACGATTTTCCCGAAGGTCTTGGCGGTGAAGACCGAGGTCGGCAGCGTCGCTTTGCCGACGTGCTCGAACACGATGTCGGGGGCGTCGCCGAGGATCTCTTTGACCCGCTTGGCGAACGCCAGCGCGACCTTCGAGCGTTCCTTCTCCTCCTCGGCCGTCTCGCCGCCCTTGCGCATCATGCCCGCGAACTCGCCACGGTCGATGTAGTCGACGGCGCCCAGCCGCTTGACGAGCTCGCCCTTCTCCGCCGAGGAGACGACGCCGACGCAGTTGGCGCCCGCCGCCTTGCAGATCTGCGTGGCGAACACGCCCAGGCCGCCGGCGGCGCCCCAGATCAGGACGTTCGCGCCCGCCTGCAGTTTGCAGCGCGTGATCAGCATCCGGTAGGCGGTGAAGTAGACGAGGCCGTAGGAGGCGGCCTCCTCCCAGGTCAGCGCGTGCGGCTTCGGCAGCAGCTGCTGGGCCTGGACCTTCGTGAACTGCGCGAACGAGCCCCAGGTCGTCTCGTAGCCCCAGATCTTCTGCGAGGGCGCCGCCATCGGGTCGAGGCCGTGGACCTCGGGGTCCTCGTAGGAGGCCTGGTTGCAGTGCACGACGACCTCGTCGCCCGGCTTCCAGCGGGTCACGCCGGCGCCGACCTTCCACACGATCCCGGAGGCGTCCGAGCCGCCGATGTGGTGGCCGTACTCCGGGTGGTCGCCGTACTTCATCACCGACACGGGCTTGCCGAGCGCGGCCCACACGTTGTTGTAGTTCACGCCTGCGGCCATCACCCGCACGATCACCTCGAACGCGCCCGGCTCGGGCACCTCGACCTCCTCGATCTGGAAGGCGTCCTTCGGTTCGCCGTAGCGCTCCTCGCGGATCACCCAGGCCGCCATCGTGCTGGGCAGCTCGCCGGGCTCGGTGTCGACGGCGGAGACTTGCTGGAGATCGATTGCCACTTGCTCTGAACCTCGTCTTTCGTGTGATCGGTGGGCCGGCGAGCGCTCCGTGCTCGCCGACGGCGCGCCCAATGCTATCCAGGGCTCAGCCGCCGCGACGCTCGGTTCGCCAGACGAGGCGGAGTCCCGACCAGTCCTCGCCGAGCGCTGCGACCTTGACGTCGACGAGCCCGAGCGGCAGTGCCAGATCGCGCACGTCCTGCTCGCGGATGTCGCTTTCGTGGCCCGCGCTCGGCGCGGCCAGGCGATCCACAGCGCGCCTGCCGGGAAGATCGTCTCGGCGAGGCCCGCAACGGCTCGGCGAGGCCCGCGCGGAGAGGAAGACACGACCTCGCCGGGCTCCCGGCCCGCGCCGAGACGAGCTCGCCGCGCGTGCAGCCGTCGGCAGATCGCGACGGCGCGGGCGCCTCCCACGTGAGCAGCCGCCCGCCGGGCTTGCAGCCGAGCTTCCTGGCCAGAGGCGTGCCGGAGTAGCCCGCGCTCACCGATCGTCGCCTTCGCGTGCTTGCCGACCGCGTCTGCCGAGCATGGTCACCACGCCCACGTTCGGCCCCCCGACGAGCTCCCAGGACCTTGCGATCCCGATCAGGAAGCACACGGCCACCAGCACGCAGATGATCTGGAGCGCTTCGCGGTTCCCCTCGTGCCGGGCGAGGGCGAGCGCGGCGACGAGCTGGATCACGAATACCGCCAGCAGGCCGAGCAGGAAGCCGAGCTCACCGACACGGATCTCGCCTGCGCGCGCCAGCGGGGCGAGGCGCAGCAGCGCGCCGCCGATGAAGCTGAAGCCCACGATCGAGACGACGATCGCCGCCACGGCGGGACTGAAGCCGGGGATCAGCCCGAACAGCGACACGGTCAGCGCGTTGGTGAACGCGGTCAGGGCCTGCGCCGCGCGTACCGCGTGGAGATCCGACGCTTCGGGGCCGAGGACGCGCTCGGGCGCGACCGAGATCGCGACGAACAGCAAGCCGATCAGCGCGCCCGCGACCCCCGCGGTGGCCGCGAAGAACTCGTGCGCCGATGCCATCGGTGAATTATGTGCCCGCGCTCGGGCGTCCGTTCGCTGTTGTTACGGTTCCGGCTGGACCGCCGGCTCCGCGGGCGGACGGAGGCGATCGAAAGGACGAGGGCAGATGCCACTTGACGGAACGGTGCTCGGGAACTGCGCCTCTGAACAGATGGAGGCGCTCGACGAAGCCTACGGCGACGACGACGCGGCGGAGATCGGCGCGGTGCTCACGATCGTCCAGGTCCTCAAACGGCTCGACGGCGACGGCGAGGACTACTCCTCGACCGTCCGCATCCGTCACAACATCCCCGACCCCTACGCTGCGATCGGCTACCTGCGGGCCGCCGAACAGAGCATCATCCACCAGATCAGCGGCGGCGAAGAGGAGTAGCCGCTCGCGTCGGGGGCGGCGCGGGCGGCCTGCGCGCCTAAGAGGGGAACGGCAGCTCGACCACCTCGCCGGTGGTGGCGCCGCCGCCGACCCTCAGCTCGGTGCCCGGCTCGGCCTCGCGGCGCACGAGCGCAAGCGCGATCGGCCCGAGCCGGGGGGAGTCCGCGACGCTGGAGATCCGGCCGACCTCGCGGTCGCCGAGCAGCAGCGGCTCGCCGGCGCCCGCGGGCGCGGACAGCCGCAGGCCGCGCAGATGGCGGTTCGGCTTGCCCTTGTAGAACAGGCGCGCCACCGTCTCCTGGCCGACGTAGCAGCCCTTCGTGAAGCTGACGGCGCGCTCGTTGAGGCCGGCCTCCTGCGGGATCACCGACTCGTCCAGATCGAGCCCGTAGCGGGGCCGTCCGCTCTCCACGCGCAGGCACTCGGCCGCCGCCTCGCTCACATCGGCCGCGCCGCGCTCGCGCAGCGCCGCGGCGAGCCGGTCGGTGTCCTCGGCACGGCACAGGAGGTCGACGCCGGCGTCGGTGCGGATCGCGAGCGCATCGATGCCGTCGATCGCGACCGCTGCGTTGTCGTGCTCGGCGGCGCCGGGCTCGCCGCCGGCGACGGCGCCCGCGCGCGGCCCGATCAAGGAGATGAGGCCGCGCTCGAGCGTGCGCTTGTGGAGCTCCACGCGGTAGCCGACCTTGAAGCGGCGGATCATGTCGAACAGGCCCTGCAGCGTTGCTCGCTCGGTGTCCAGCAGCAGTTCCAGGGCGCCGTCGTCGCCGTCGACGGCCAGCACCCGCAGGTCGCCGAGCATCTTGCCCTTGTGGGTGAGGAACGCGGCGTAGCGGCCTTCGCCCGGGGCGAGCGTCGCGAGCTCGTTCGTCACCTGTCCGTTGAGGAACTCGACCGCGTCGGGGCCGCTCAGCGCGAGCTTGCCCCGCTCGGAGCGGTCGAGCATCCCGCAGGCCTCGCGCAGGGTGCGGTCCTCGTCAATCGCGTGAGCGCCGGTCTCGATCGAGGCCATGGTTCGAGAATAGCCGCGCTAGGCTTGGCCGCCATGGGCCTCGCCGACACCTTCCAGCAGCTCGTCGACGCGCTCCCCGACGACTGGACCGACCTCGAGCTCGACCTCCGGCTCGCCGACGAGGAGCGCTACGTCGAGGCCGCGCTGTACCTCGCGACCGTCAACGCCCGGCCCTACTCGCGCAGCGACTGGCACTGGCGGCTGGTGATCGCGCACTCGTTCGGCCACGCGGCCTCGGCCGAGACCGTCCACGGCGCGCTGAAGCTGCTCGACCAAGCCGGGATCGAGGGGGAGATGGCGCTCCGCGAGGAGCGCGCCGGGCGCGTCGAGGTCACGCAGATGTGGGGACGCCCGCAGTCGGCGCGCGACGAGTTCCGCCGCCTGCGAGCGCAGTAGCGGCGGCCGCGCCAGCCCGTGGCACGCGTGCTCGTCCTCACGGCCGACCTGCTGTTCGGCTCGAACGTGCAGGGGATGCTTGCCGCCGCCGGCCACGAGGTCGAGATGGCCGGGGGAGAGGACGCGCTTCGCGACGCGCTGATCCGCTCGCCGGCCGACGTGCTCGTCGCCGACCTCACCACCGAGGAGCTCGAGCGGGTGCAGTCGGTGCGCGAGCTGCGCGAGGAAGGGTTGATCGGCGACACGCGCGTGCTCGGCTACTACTCCCATGTCGAGCCGGGCGTGCGCGACCTGGCGGAAGGCGACGGCTTCGACCTGGTCGTGCCGCGCTCGCGGATGGCGCGCGAAGGAGCCGAGCTGGTCAGCGGTCTGGCCCGCGGCTGAGCGCCGCTCAGGCCGCGCGCTCGGCGCGGCGCAGGAGCGGGTGGTCGGGCGCCGCCCCGGGGCCGGCACGTCCGATCGCGTCCCGCGCCTTCAGTCGCTCGCCGCACCGCTCGCAGATCCTGTGCTCGTCGATCGTGCCGCCGCAGCCGCGGTGCTCGATCAGGACCGCGGGACCACCCTCGGGCGGGGCATAGCGGTCGCCCCACTTCATCAGCGCGACGATCATCGGCCACAGGTCGAGTCCCTTCTCGGTCAGCCGGTACTCGTGGCGCAGCGGGCGCTCCTGGTAGGGGACGCGCTCGATCACGCCCTCGTCCTGCAAGCGCGTCAGCCGTGTCTGCAGCACGTTGCGCGCGATCCCCAGGTGCGACTGGAGCTCGTCGAAGCGGCGCAGCCCGAGCAGGATGTCGCGCACGATCAGCAGCGACCAGCGCTCGCCGACGATCTCCAGCGCACCGGCGATCGAGCAGGACTGGTTCTCGTAGTCGTTGCGAAGCATCTCCCGGGCATTGTAGCCGGGTTGGGTTGCATCATGCAACCCCAATCTGATACGGTCCGTTTCATCATGCAACGTAAGTGGAAGGTCTCGATCGTCGTCGTGGCCGGGGTGTTCATGTCGAGCCTCGACCTGTTCATCGTCAACATCGCCTTCCCGGCGATCTCCAAGCACTTCGGAGGCACGTCGGTGAGCACGCTGTCCTGGGTGCTGAGCGCCTACGCGATCGTGTTCGCGGCGCTGCTGGTCCCCGCGGGTCGCTGGGCGGACGCGTTCGGCCGCAAGCGCGCCTTCCTGCTGGGCCTGGCGATCTTCGTCGCCGCCAGCGCAGCGTGTGCCGCGGCGCCGTCCGTCGACGGGCTCGTCGCCGCCCGGGTGGTGCAGGCCGTGGGCGGCGCGCTGATGCTGCCGACCTCGCTCGGGTTGATGCTGCCGGAGTTCGAGCCGGAGAAGCGCCACGTCGCGATCGGGATCTGGGCCGCGAGCGGCGGCATCGCAGCGGCCGCCGGCCCGCCGCTCGGCGGCCTGCTCGTCAAGGCCGACTGGCGGCTCGTCTTCCTCGTCAACATCCCGATCGGCCTGGCCGCTCTGGTCGCCGGAGCCCGGGTGCTGCGCGAGCACCGCGAAGAGGGCGCCGGGCGCCCCGACCTGCTCGGCGCGGCGACGCTGATGGTCGCCGTCGGCGCGCTCGTGGTGGCCATCGTCCAGGGCCAGTCGTGGGGCTGGGGCTCACCCGCGGTCATCGCGCTGCTGGCGGTGCCGGCGATCCTCCTGCCGCTGCTCTGGCGGCGCTCCGAGCATCACCCGACGCCGGTCGTCGAGCCGGCGATGCTGCGCGTCCCGCGCTTCGCGCTCGCCGTCGGCGCATCGCTCTTCTTCTTCGCCGGCTTCGGCGCGATGCTGCTCGGCGGCGTGCTCTTCCTCACCGGCGTCTGGCACGAGGAAGTGCTGACCGCCGGGCTGATGCTGTTCCCGGGGCCCGCCACCGCCGCCGCGTTCGCGATCCCGGGCGCTCGCCTGGGCGCGAAGTTCGGGTTCCGGCTCGTCGGCGTCGTCGGTTCGCTGCTGTTCGGGGCCGGATCGCTCTGGTACATCGCACGGACGGGGAACACCCCGCACTACGTCGCGGACTTCCTGCCCGGCAACGTGATCACGGGCGCCGGGGTCGGCCTCGTGATCCCGACGCTGACCGGTGCGGGGGTCTCCTCGCTGGCGCCCGAGCGCTTCGCCACCGGCGCCGCGGTGCTGACGATGGGGCGCCAGATCGGCGTCGCCCTCGGCGTGGCGCTGCTGGTCGCCGTCCTCGGCGACGCCGCGAGCAGCGCCGCGGACTTCCACTCGAGCTGGATGATCACCGTGATCTGCGCGCTGCTCACCGCGGGTGCGTTCCTCGCCATCGGACGGACCGAGGTGACGGGCGAGGCGAGCGACCCCGTCCTCTCTCTCGACCCGATCGACGTGCCCGAGATCCCGGCCGGCGAGCTGGTGGAGGGAACGGCATAGCCCATGAAGGGTCACAAGTGAGCGCGATCGAGCAGGCACGCGTCAGGAGCTTCGAGTGGGCAGACCCTGCGCTGCTCGCCGAGGGCTCCGCGGGCCTGTCCGGGCTGCAGACGATGCAGGCGATCCTCGACGGCAGGCTGCCGCCGCCGCCGTTCGCGAGCGCGCTGGGCATCGAGGTCACCGAGGCCGGCCCGGGGCGGGCGGTGTTCGCGATCGAGCCGGCCGAGTGGATGTACAACCCGCTCGGCTCGGTGCACGGCGGCATCGCCGCGACGCTGCTGGACTCCTGCATGGGCTGCGCGGTGCACACCACCCTCGGCGCCGGCGTCGGCTACACGACGACTGACCTGCAGGTCCGCTATCTGCGCGGCATCCGGGCCGGAATCGGGCGCGTGCTCGCCGAGGGCCGCGTCGTCCACGCCGGGCGCCGCACGGCGACGGCCGAGGGCCGTCTGTACCTCGAGGAGGACCCCGAGGTGCTCTTCGCCCACGCCAGCACGGGCTGCGCGATTCTGGGTTGAGGGCGCTAGGAGGGGGTCATGCCGCCACCTCGCGGTCGTGCGCGGGCAGCGAGGCGAGGAACCCGAGCAGCTCCTGCGCGAACCCCTCGGGGTCGCTCGTGTGCGGGACGTGGCCGGTGTCGAGCGCGGCCAGCCGGGAGCCGGGGATGAGCCGCTCGATCTCGCGTCCGGTCCTCAGCGGGATGACGGGGTCTCTGCGACCCCAGACGATCAGCGTCGGAGCCGCGATCGACGGAGCCGCGGCGCGCAGGTCGTGCTCGGGCGAGACGAAGCTGCGCCAGAGCTCGGAGACCGCGCGCGCCCCGTCCTCGCGGCGGGTCGTGGCGACGCTCAGCGCCCGCGCGCGGCGGTCGGCGTCGGTGCGGCTGCGCATGTAGCTCGCGCTGAAGACCGGGTAGATCGCGCGCAGGAAGCGCGGGCGCGCCATCAACGAGCAGAACAGGCGCACCTGCGCTGTGTGTGCCTGGAAGCCGCCGCCGTCGACGATCACCAGGCCACGCACCAGCTCGGGCCGGCGGATCGCGAGCCGCGTGGCCGCAAACCCACCGACCGAGTTGCCGAGCACGACGGCGCCGCCGGGCGCCAGCGCCGCCAGCGACTCTTCCGCGACGGTCGCGAGCCGGACCACGCCCCCGTCGCCGCTGCCCGCGGGCGAGCTCGCCGTGAGCCGGCCAGTCGAGGGCGATCGTCCGCAGGTAGGAGGGAAGCGCCGCGCGCAGCTCGTCGTAGTCGCTTCGCTCGTGCGCGCCGCTGGGGAGCATCAGGACCGTCTCGCTCGGTGCTGCGGCGAGCCGGGAGGGGCCGCGTTCGTCGTAGGCGACGGGCCCGGTGGATGTGTCGAGGAAGGAGGTCATGGCGGGGACCGTAGCATATGACTGACCGGTCGGTCATACTGGAACCGACCGAGTGGTCATCTAGGATCTCCGGATGGCGAAGACGACGACAGCGGCGGGATCGGGGCGCTCCGGCGCACGCACCCGCGAGCTGCTCCTGGAGGCGGGGGTGACGGTCGCCGGCCGCGAGGGTCTCGCCGGGCTGAGCGTCAACCGCGTGGTCGCCGAGGCCGGGGTCGCGAAGGGCACCTTCTACGTCCACTTCGCCGATCGCGAGGCGTTCGTGGACGCGCTCCACCGGCGCTTCCACGAGCGCGTGCTCGCCGCCGTCGCGAAGGCGACCGACGGCGTCCCGCCCGGCGCCGAGCAGCTCTGGCACGCCTCCGAGGCCTACCTCGACGTGTCGTTGCGCGAACGGGCGATCAAGGCGCTCGCGCTGGAGGCGCGGACGGAGGGCGCGCTCACGGCCGAGATGGCCGACCGGCAGGAGCGCTTCGCCGCCCTGGCCGTGCCGGCGTTCAAGGCGATGGGCTGGCCGGACGCGAGGGCGGCGTCGCAGCTCCTGGCCGCGATGAACTCCGAGATCGCGATCCGCGAGCTCGACGCGCGGCGCAAGCTGCCGGCGGCGCGGCGCTCGCTGCGCCGCTTCCTGGGGATCTAGTGTCCGGCTCCTCCTAGCTCGGCATCGTCGCCGCGCCGCCGCCCAGGTCCGCCTGCTCGGCCTCGCGGGGGTCCAGTGGCACGATCGCCGCGTTCGGCACGCGCTTGAACATCGCGCCGTCCCCGCCGCTGCGGCGGTAGAGCGCCGCGCGGATCACCATCCCGTGGCATACGACGAGCGCGGGCAGGGCGCCGCGCTCGATGTCCTCGAGCGCGGCCTCGACCCGCACGTCCTGCTCGGCGAAGGACTCGCCGCCCGGGAACGCGAAGCCGGGCTCGGCCGCCGCGAACGCGTCGAACAGCTCGGGCGCTTCCGCGCGCACGTCGGCGAAGCTGCGGTCGGTCCAGTCGCCGGCGTCGGTCTCCATCAGCCGTGCGTCCTCGATCGGCTCGAGCCCGATGCGCGCCGCGACCGCGTCGGCCGTTTCGCGCGCGCGGAGCAGCGGGCTGCACCACAGCGCGGCGAAGCCGTAGGGGACGGCCCGCTCGGCGAGCTCCGCAGCCTGCTCGCGCCCCGTCTCGTCGAGCGGGATGGCCTGCTGGCCCTGGAAGCGGCCCTCGTGGTTGTAGGCGGTCTGCCCGTGGCGCGCGAGGAAGACCTGGGTGTCCAGCTCCACGCTCAGGAGAGGTCGAAGCGGTCGAGGTTCATGACCTTCTCCCAGGCGGCGGCGAAGTCGGCAGCCAGCTTCTCGCCGCCGTCGTCGCTCGCGTACACCTCGGCCAGCGCCCGCAGCTGCGAGTTGGCGCCGAACACGAGGTCGGCGGAGGTCGCGGTCCAGCGCGTCTCGCCGCTCGCGCGATCGCTGCCCACGTAGACGCCGTCGGCTGAGTCCGGCTTCCACTCGGTGCGCATGTCGAGCAGGTTGACGAAGAAGTCGTTGCTCAACGTGCCGGGACGGTCGGTCAGGACGCCGTGCCCGGAGCCGCCGTGGTTGGCGCCGAGCGCCCGCATCCCGCCGACGAGGGCGGTCATCTCGGGCGCGGTCAGCCGCAGCATGAACGCGCGCTCCAGGAGGCCGTGCTCCAGCGGCAGCGGCTCGCCCGGGCGAACGTAGTTGCGGAACGCGTCGACCGTCGGCTCGAGCACCGCGAAGGAGCCGGCGTCGGTCTGCTCCTGTGAGGCGTCGGTGCGGCCGGGCGCGAAGCCCACGGTGACCGCGTGTCCTGCATCGGCAGCCGCCTTCTCGACAGCGGCGCAGCCGCCGAGCACGATCACGTCGGCGAGCGAGACCTGCCGGCCGCCCGCCGCATTGAACTGCTGCTGGATGCCCTCCAGCGTCTGCAGCGCACCGGCGAGCTCGGCGGGCTCGTTCCACTCCCAGTCCTTCTGCGGCTCGAGCCGCAGGCGCGCGCCGTTGGCACCGCCGCGCTTGTCGGTGCCGCGGAACGACGCGGCGGAGGACCAGGCGGTCGCGACGAGGCGCGCGACCGAGAGGCCGGAGGCGAGGATCTGCTCCTTCAAGGCCGCTGCGTCGGCCGCGTCGATCGGCTCGCCCTCGGCCGCCGGAACCGGGTCCTGCCAGATCTGCGGCTCGGCGACGAACGGGCCGCGGTAGCGCGACAGGGGGCCCATGTCGCGGTGCAGGAGCTTGTACCAGGCCTTCGCGAACGCCACGGCGAGCTCGTCCGGGTGCTCGTAGAAGCGCCGGGTGATCCTCTCGTACTCCGGGTCCACGCGCAGCGCCAGGTCGGTGGTCAGCATCATCGGCGCGACGCGCTTGGACGGGTCGTGCGCGTCGGGGACGGTGCCCTCCGCCTCCGCGTTCTTGGGCTTCCACTGCTTGGCGCCCGCCGGGCTCTCGGTCAGCTCCCACTCGTAGGAGAAGAGGTTCTCGAGGAAGCCGTTGTCCCATTTGATCGGGTCCTTCGTCCAGGCGCCCTCCGGGCCGCCGGTGAGCATCCGCACGCCGTTGCCGTTGCGCTGCAGGCTGCCCTTCCAGCCGAGCCCCTGCTGCTCGAGCGGCGCGCCCTCGGGCTCGGGGCCGACGTCATCGGGCGAGACCGCGCCGTGGGTCTTCCCGAACGTGTGCCCGCCGACGATCAGCGCCACGGTCTCCTCGTCGTTCATCGCCATGCGGGCGAAGGTCTCGCGAACGTCGACGGCGGCGGCGAGCGGGTCTGGGTTCCCGTTGGGCCCCTCCGGGTTGACGTAGATGAGGCCCATCTGCACCGCGCCGAGCGGCCGCGCGAGCTCGCGTTTGCCGCTGTATCGCGCGTCGCCCAGCCATTCGTCCTCGGGCCCCCAGAAGATCTCGTCGGGCTCCCAGATGTCGGGCCGGCCGAAGCCGAAGCCGAAGGTCTGAAAGCCCATCGTCTCCATCGCCACGTTGCCCGTGTAGACGAGCAGGTCGGCCCAGGAGATCTTGTTGCCGTACTTCTGCTTGATCGGCCAGAGCAGCCGCCGCGCCTTGTCGAGGCTCGCGTTGTCGGGCCAGCTGTTCAGCGGCGCGAAGCGCTGGGCGCCCTCGCCGCCGCCGCCGCGCCCGTCGGCGATGCGATAGGTGCCGGCCGCGTGCCAGCTCATGCGGATGAAGAGCGGTCCGTAGTGGCCGTAGTCGGAGGGCCACCAGTCCTGTGAGCTCGTCATCAGCTCGACGAGGTCGCGCCGCAGTGCCTGCACGTCGAGCGTCGCGAGCTCGCGCGCGTAGTCGAAGTCCTCGCCCATCGGGTTCGAGAGAGGGGAGCGGCGGTGCAGGACGCTGAGGTCGAGCTGGTCGGGCCACCAGTCCTGGTTGGTCCGCGGAGCGCGCGCCGTGGGCGTGGGGCTCGGAATCGCGGGGTTCTCGCTCTCGCTGACGCTCTGGCTCATTGCTCTCGCCGACCTTTCTGCTCTCCGGGCGCCGGGGGCGGCGCCGTCCTCGTGATCGTGGCTGTGCTCGCAACACTAGCTAGCGCTCAGCGGCATGCGATTCTCATCTCGTGATCGCCGCCGCCGTCCTGATCGGAGCGCCCGGCGCGGGCAAGTCGAGCGTGCTCGACGCGCTCGCGACGCTGCTCGAGCGGGAGGGGATCGAGCACGGCGCGATCGAGAGCGAGGAGCTGACGCGCGGGTTCCCGCCGCTCGCGAACGCTGTGCTCGTCGAGCAGCTCGCTGCCGCGCTCGGCGTTCAGCGCGATGCGGGCCGGCGGCTGTTCCTCGTTGCGTTCACGGCCGAATCGGGAGCCGAGCTACGTGCGGTCCTCGCCGCCACCGGCGCTGCACGCGCCCTCGTCGTCTGCCTGCGCGCGGCCCCAGATGTGCTCGCCGCGCGCCTGCACGGGCGCGAGCCGGACCGTTGGCCCGGCAAGGCCGCGCTGATCGCACACGCCCGCGCGCTTGCGGGCGTGGTCCCCGCGCTCGACGGCATCGACCTCACGCTGGACACAGAGGAACGGGACGCCGAGGACGCCGCGCACGCGGTGCTCGCGGCGATGCGCGAGCGGGAGCTCCTGCTCTAGTACCTCACGGCTTCGTGTAGTGGTGGACCGGGAACTGCTTGATGTCCGGCGGTCCTTGGAACGCGCGCTCGCCGAGCTCGCCGATCGCCGGCTGCAGGCGCCCGCCGGCGAAGGCGTCGAACGCCTCGCGCGACTCCCAGACGTCGATGATGCCCCAGCCGCCGTCGATCGGGCCGGCCGAGTGGAAGATCAGCCCCGGCGGCGGGTTGCCGTCGACGTTCATGTGGCTGTGGATCGCGTCGTACTGCTCTTGGGTACCGCCTTCGAACTTGAGCCTCAGACCGACTGCCATCGCTTTTCCCCTTGTCTTCGTAGTGACGGCGAGCCTATTCGCTCGGCACCTCCTGCGACGTGAGGATTTCTTGCACGCGGCGGCGGCGCGGGCTACCGTGACGCCATGGTCGAGACGGTCCCCGAGATGCCCACCGGGACGATCGGCTTCAGGATCTCCGGCCGCGTCACCGGAGCGGACTACCGCGACGTGCTGGTCCCTGCGCTGCGCACCGCCGTCGAGGGCGGCGAGGTGCGCGCGCTGTTCGTGATCGAGGACTACGAGGGCTTCAACATGGACGCGCTCAAGGAGGACCTCAAGAGCGCACCGGCCCTTGAGTTCAAGCACCGGGACGCGTGGAAGCGGGTCGCTGTCGTAACCGACGTCGAATGGATGGCGAAAGCCTTCGGCCTGTTCGGCTGGCTGATCCCGGGCGAGCAGAAGGTCTTCGCGCTCGGCGCCCTCGACGACGCCAAGGCCTGGGTCGCCGCGGGCTAGTAGTCCTGCGGCAGCCTGACGCTGCGCCCGAGCGCCTCGTAGTGGCGGTCGGCCTCGCCCCAGCGGTCGGGATCGCGCGTGGTGCGCCGTGCCGTGATCCGTCGCGGGCCGGCGGAGATGCGCCCGCGCGCACGGAGCACGAGGGTCTCGGCCGTGCCGGCGCTCGTGCCAAGGCTTCGGGCGAGGCCGTCGGTGCCGAGCTGCCGGGCGAGGTCGAGCACGATCCGGTCGCGTTCGCGTCGTAGCTCGCGCTTCTGGCGCTCGCGCAGCTCGCGGTGGACGCGCTCATCGAGCTCCGCACCCTCGTGCCCTCGCAGCGGTACCCCTCGCTCCATTCGAGCGAGTATTGCTGCTCGGCAGGACGACTTCGAGCCCTGACTCCGCTCTTTGCGTCATAGACTCCGACGCATGCGTCGCCGGGTGACCTTCTCGCGCAACCTGACGCTCTCGCTGTCCCGGACCTGCCGCTGCTACTGCAAGTACTGCGCGTTCGCGACCCACCAGGCGCACCTGCACTCCCCCGAGGAGGTCATCGAGCTTCTCGACGGGGCGGCGAGGCGGCGTGTGAAGGAGCTGCTGGTCCTGACGGGCGAGCGCCCCGAGGTCAACGCGGAGGTGCGCGCGCGGCTGTCCTCCTACGGTCACGAGGACTTCACCTCGTATGTGGTGTGGGCGTGCGAGCGGGCGCTCGAGCGCGGCCTGCTCCCGCACACGAACCTGGGCGTGCTGGCGCGCGAGGACATCGCGCGCCTGCGCGAGGTGACGGCGTCGCAGGGGCTGATGCTCGAGTCGGCCTCCGAGCGCCTGATGCAGACGGTGCACGCGGGCTCGCCGACGAAGCACCCGGCGCGGCGGATCGAGACCATCGAGGCCGCCGGCGAGCTGAAAGTCCCGTTCACCAGCGGCATCCTGGTCGGGATCGGGGAGGATGAAGAGGAGAGGATGGCCTCGCTGGAGACGCTCGCCGCGCTGCACGCCAGACACGGCCACATCCAGGAGGTGATCCTCCAGAACTTCGTGCCGCACCAGCGCTACTACGGCGAAGAGCCCGCGGAGATCGCAGACGCGGCCGCGCAGGAGTACTGGCGCACGGGCCTCGCCGACGGACGGCCCGAGCTGCCTCTGCCCGAGTGGGCCTGTCCGGTCGACATCGAGGACATGAAGCGGCTGATCGCCGAGGCGCGGCGGTTGATGCCGGGCGTCGGCATCCAGATCCCTCCGAACCTCGCCGACTGGTGGGGCGAGCTGGTCGCCGCGGGGGCGACCGACCTGGGCGGCCTGTCGGCCAACGGCGATCACATCTCCCCGGAGCACCCGTTCCCCTCGCCGCACCAGGTGCGAAAGGAGCTGCAGCGCGACGGCTACGCGCTCACCGAGCGGCTCTGCGTCTATCCCGAGTACATCGACCAGGAGTGGATCGCGCAGGGCGTGCTCGACACGATCAAGGCGCGCTACTGGTCGTTCATCCCGCGCCGCGGCTCGGGCCGTACCGAGCCGCCCACGCCGATCGCGCCGAGCCTCGTCCCGGGCGCGATCGAAGGCGCCCGTGACGGGCGCGCCCTGACGCCGCAGGAGCTGACCGCGATGTTCGCCGAGACGCGTCCTGAGGCGATCGAGGAGATGCGCCAGGCGGCCGATGCGCTGCGCGCCGAGCTGGCGGGTGAGACCGTCACCTTCGTCGTCAACCGCAACATCAACATCTCCAACGTCTGCACGGTCGGCTGCGCCTTCTGCGGCTTCGGCCAGGGCAAGCGCTCCCCTGACGCCTACGAGCACGACGCGGCGGACTTCGTCGGGCGCATCCACGATGCGCTCGACTTCGGCGCGACGGAGATATGCATCCAGTCGGGCATCCATCCGGACTGGCAGCTCGAGGACTACCTCGGCTGGCTGCGCCTGGCGAAGGACACGGCGCGCGCCGCCGGGTCGCCGGAGCTGCACCTGCACGCCTACTCGCCGATGGAGATCGCGCACATGTGCGACATCTCGGGGCTGCCGCCGGCGGAGGTCTTCGCGCGCCTGCGCGACGCCGGCCTCGACTCGACGCCCGGCACGGCCGCGGAGGTGCTCCACGACGGCGTGCGCCAGCGGATCTCGCCGAACAAGCTCCCGGTCGCGCGCTGGGTGGAGATCATCGAGGCCTCGCACGCGGCCGGGCTGCGCTCGACCTCGACCGTGATGTTCGGCCACATCGAGGAGCCCTGGGAGCTCGCCGAGCACATGCGGGTCGTGCGCGAGCTGCAGGAGCGCACCGGAGGGATCACGGAGTTCGTCCCCCTCTCCTTCATCCCCTTCCAAACCCTGCTCGGCCGCACTCATGGCGTCCAGGAGATCTCGCGCGAGGAGAACCTCAAGCACACCGCCGTGTTCCGCCTCGCGCTCGGGCGCACGATCGCCAACGTCCAGGCGAGCTGGGTGAAGATGGGGCTCGACGCCGCCACCGAGGCGCTCAGCTGGGGCGTCAACGACCTCGGCGGCACGCTGATGGAGGAGTCGATCAGCCGCCTCGCCGGCAGCTACCACGGCGTCAAGCTCGATCCCGAGCAGCTCGTCGCCGCGGCGCACGCCGCCGGGCGCCCGGCGGCCGAGCGCACGACGCTGTACGAGATCCGCCGCCGCTATCGCGCTGCCCGCTCCGGGCGAGTGGGGGGTGGAGGCGGCCGTCGCGGTATGAGCGAGACGCGCGGGAGGAGATTCCAGGCGGGGGGCGTCGCGTCTCGGCTGATCGAAAGCCGGACCCGACGGCTCCTCCGAGGCCGTCGTCTTCGTGCACGGAAACCCGGGCTCCGCCTCGGACTGGACCTCCCTGGTCCAGGCGGTCGGCGGGTTCGCACGAGCGATCGCCTTCGACATGCCGGGCTTCGGTGTCGACCCACACACCGTCCGGGTTCGACTACTCCGTCGACTCCTACGGCGCTTTCCTCGGCGAGGCGCTCGATGCGCTCGGCGTCGAGCGGGCGCACCTGGTGCTGCACGACTTCGGCGGGCCGTTCGGGTTCTCGTGGGGGCTCGCCCACCCGGACGCCTGGCGGTCGGTGGTGCTGCTCGACATCGGCGTGCTGCCCGGCTACCGCTGGCACTCGATGGCCCGCCGCTGGCGCACTCCCGTGCTCGGCGAGATCTCCCAGGCGTGGGTCCCCCGCTTCGCGTGGCGGCGCGCGATGGCCGCCGCCGGCCCCAAGCCGATGCCGCTGGAGTTCGTCGACAAGATGCACAACGAGTACGACCGCGAGACGCGGCGAACGGTGCTCGCGCTCTACAGGGCCACTCCCGACCCCGCGGTCGCGGCCGCGGAGCTCGGGCCGCAGATCGCGGCGCTTCACAAGCCCGCGCTTGTGGTCTGGGGCGGGAGCGACCCCTACGCGTCGAGCGACTTCGCCGAGCGCCAGCGCGAGTACTTCGAGGTGCGTCGTGTGGTGATCCTGCCCGAGAGCGGCCACTGGCCCTTCCAGGACGACCCGGCGGCGACCGCCGAGGCCGTGCTGCCGTTCCTGCGCGAGCAGCTCGGCGCCTAGAGGGTCCCCGCGCGCGAACTGCCCGTGGAAGCTGAACGGGATGTGGTGCGGCACGGACGCCCGCGCCAGCTCTGACAGGTCGGCGGCGTCGAGCACGAGCAGGAACGAGCTCTGCGCGTCCGCGTCGAGCACGACCGAGAGCAGCACCCCGGCGTCCTCGTCCTCGCCGCCCGGCGCCGCGACGAACACGGGCTCGCCCGGGTAGCAGCCCGGCTGCGACCAGCTCGACGTGTGGCCGGACTCGACGTCCACCTTCGAGATGCGTTCGAGCCAGCCGCCCGGTCCGGTGCCGTTGCCCCACACGTACCGGTACGGGCGTTCGTTGTGGCTTGCGTAGGCGATCCGCGGCAGCTCGAGGTCCTGATCGGCCAGCGCGCGCCGCTCGACCGTGCCGTTGCCGGCATCGAGGACGAAGCGGGTCAGCGTCGCCCCGTGCACGGGCTTGCCGGCGCGCAGGCGCTCGAGGTAGAGGTCCTCGACGATGCCGGGGTCCTCGTATGCGCAGAGGTCGACGACCACCTCTTCGCCGCGCTCGAACGCGTTGACGTGATGGAAGGCGAAGCAGGGCTCGCCGGTGATCGTCTTCTCGGCACGCCCGGTCTTGCGGTCGATCAGCGTGAAGCGCGTGCCGCGCTCGGGCTTCCAGCGGTAGTTCTCGATGTAGGGCCGGCCGGAGAGGGCCAGCGCGAGCGGGTTCACGACGAACGGGAACTCGGCCAGCACGATCCAGTGCTCCGTGAGGCCGAAGGAGTGCATGTACGCCGGCTCGGAGACCGGCAGGCTCGCGAGCATCCGCGGCTTCGTGGCCGCGGGGTCGAGGCCGAAGAAGCGGTAGCTGCTGCGCGGGCCGAGCTTGGCCGCGTAGTTGATCGCCCCGCCGGTCGCGCGGTCCAGGTGCGGGTGGGCCGTCGTCAGCTCGCCCGGCGCCACGTACGGCGCGACCTCGGCCGTCTCGAGCGTGCTCGGGTCGAACTGCACCGGCAGCGGCGTCTCGGTCATCGCGATGAAGCGCTCGCCGAGCTTCATCACGTTGACGTTCGCGTTGTCGGAGATCGCGTTCCCGGGCGCGAACATCGTCTGCACGCGCTTGAACAGCGAGCGGCAGGGATCGGTGGCGAACTCTCGGTACGCGATCCGTCCGCGCTCGCGCGTGGCGCGGTAGGCGCGGCCCTCCAGGTAGCGGTTGCCGTAGGACACGCGCCCGCCGTCGATCGTGAAGCGGTGGAGCATCGCAAGGCCGTCGAACCAGTGGCGCATCTGCGGCCCGCCTTCGAGCTCGAACTTGGCGGGACCGGTGCGCAGCAGCGAGCCGGTGAGCCAGGTGGGCAGCTCGCCCGCGACGGGAAGCTCGTCGAGGGTGGTCTCGTGCTCGAGTGTCGCGAAGCCGAGCGTGGGGGCGGATCGGGTCACAGCGGGAGCGGACATGATCATTCTCCTTGCATGGTTCGAATCGAACGATCCGTACCGTAGTATAGGCTCCGGCCCATGTCAAGCGAGCCGCGCCTCACCGAGACCTCCTACATCGTGCTCGGCCTGCTCGAGCGGATCGAGCCGGCGACGCCGTACGACCTGAAGCAGCTCGCGCAGGTCAGCACCGTCAACTTCTGGACCGTGCCCCACACCCAGATCTACACGGAGTGCGGGCGCCTCGCCGAGGAGGGGCTGCTCTCAGAACGCCGCGAGGAGTCGGGACGCCGGCGGCGGATCTACACGCTGACCGGCGAGGGCCGGGCCGCGCTCGCGCGCTGGCGCGAGGATGCGACCGGAGGCCTCTACGAACTGCGCGACGTCGCCACGCTGAAGCTGTTCTTCGGCGCCGACCCCGCCAAGCTCGCGACCGAGCAGGTCGGGGCGCACGAAGCCCGGCTCGCCGAGTACGAGGAGCTGCTCGCCGGGCTCGCGGAGGCCCCGGAGGGCTGGCGCCTCGCGCTCGAGCTCGGCATCGGCCACGAGCGCGAGTTCATCCGCTTCTGGTCCTCGCTCAGGTGAAGAGGTCCTCGTCGAGGGGGCGCAGCAGCGCCCTCGCGCCCGGGCCCGTCCTCGCCGGTGACGAAGCGCTCCAGCCCCTCGATCAGGACGACCGGCTCGCGCGAGTCCTTCGCGCGCGTCAGGTCGGCCGCCGCCGCGATCGCGTCGGCGACCGCCAGCCACGTCGCCTGAAGCTCCACGCCCTCCGCGTCGGTGCGCCCGCGCCAGTCGTCGAGCGGCACGAGGCCCGCCAGGCCGATCGCGACGTCGACCTGCCCGTGACGCCAGGCGCGCCCGAAGCTGTCGGTGATGAGGACCGCGGGCGCGGGTGCTCCGAGTCGCGCGCGCAGCGCGCGCGCCGAGGCATCCGCGTCGGCCGGAAGCACGATGGCGCGGTCGCTCGCGCCCGCGTTCGAGACGTCGACGCCGGCGTTCGCGCAGACGAAGCCGTGACGTGTGCGTGCGATCAGCACGCCGCGCTCGGCTCGCAGCACCTCAGCCGATTGGTCGAGCACCACCTGCACGACGCGCGGATCCTTGCCCTGCTCCTCGGCCAGGCTCCGGGCGCGGGCGCTCGGCCGGACGGTTGCGAGATCGACGACCGCGCCCTCGGCCTTCGAGACCGCCGTGTGCGCGACCGCCACGACCGCGCCGGGCTGCGGCTCCGCCTGGGCGAGCGCGTCCGCGAGGATGCCGCCGAGGTCGTCGCCCGGGCCGATCTCGGGGATGCCGGGGAGCGCCCGGGCGCTGAAGGCCGGCATCCGCGCGCTAGGCCCGCGAGCCGAGCGCGACGGCCGCGGCCGGGTCCTGCGCGGCGAGCACGGCGCGCGTGTGCGGGGCCGCCGCGGCGAGCTCCTCGAGCGCGGCGCGCAGGGCGGCGAGATCCTCGACCGTGTCCACGTCGAGCGAGAGCGAGCGCAGGGCCACCACGCGGCAGGCGACGCCGGCCTCGCGCGCCAGCTCGAGATGGCGCGCGCAGCTGCCTTCCCCGAAGCTCGGCTCGATCGCGCGCGGGGGCGCGAGCAGCAGGCCGTTGGTGCCGGTGCCGTGCCTGTCGGGCAGGATCGCGACCTCGGGTCCGCCGCGACCGTGCTCGGCGAGCAGCGGCGCGAGCTCGGCCGGGTCCAGCGCGGGGCAGTCGCCGGGGACGAGCAGCACGCGCTCGAAGCCGGCGTCGATCGCGTGGGTCACGCCGAGCGATGCGGCCGCCGATTGCCCGGCCTCGCTGCGGTCCTCGACCACGGTGGCGCCGTTCGCGGCGGCGGCCCGTGCCGCCTCTTGCTCGCGCGTCACGACGACCGTCAGCTCGACGCCCTCCGTCGCGGCCAGCGCCGCCAGCACGTCGGCGACCATCGCGCGCGCGAGCGCCAGACGCAGCTCCTCGGCGACGCCCGCGCCGAGGCGCTGCTTGGCGCGGCCGAAGCTCTTGACGGGGAGGATCGCGGCGGTGCGCACGGCTGCGCTGAGCCTAGCCGCCGCCGCGCAGCTTCCCGGCGAACTCGACCACCTGCTCGGCGAGGGCCTTGCGCTGGGCTTCGTCGCCCATGAGCGTCGCGGTGCGCAGAGCCGGCAGCGGACCGTCGAGCTCCTCGTCGGCGACGATGCCGTCGAGCAGATCGCCGTAGTGCTCGCGCACGCCGCGCCCGCTGCACTCTCGGCCGGCGAGCGCCATGAAGGCCGCGGTCGGCCCCTTCAGCACCTCGCCGCCGACGATCGGGCTGACGGCCACGACCGGCGCAGCGGCGTCGCGCAGCGCGGCTTCGATGCCGGGGACCGCGAGGATCGGCGCGATCGAGGCGAGCGGGTTGGACGGTCCGATCACGATCGTCCCGGCGCCCGCGATCGCCGCGAGCACCGCCTCGCTCGGGCGCGCGCCCTCCGCGCCGCGGAACTCGATCCCGTCGACGGGTCCCTGCGCGCGCATCCGGATCATGAACTCCTGGAAGGAGCACCAGCCCTCGGCGGGGGTCGAGACCCAGGTGCGAACGGGGTCGTCGGTCATCGGGAGCACGGGCACGGGCTGGGAGATCGACTCGTTCAGTGCCGCGAGCGCCTGGGTCGGTGTCGCCCCGCCGTCATGAGCGCCGAGCGGCGCACGCACCACGCCAGGTCGCGGTCGCCGAGGTTGAACCACACCTCCTCGCCGAGGGCCCGCAGCTCGTCCATCACGGCGAACGAGTCGCCGCGCAGGCCCCAGCCGCGCTCGTCGATCACTCCGGCCAGCCAGAACGACACGAGGTCGGGGTCCGGGGAGACGAGCGCGCCGTAGATCTCGACGTCGTCGCCCGTGTTCGCGATCACCGTCAGGCGGTCGGGGCCGAACGCCTCGAGCATCCCCCGCGCGAGCTTGGCGCCGCCGGTGCCGCCGGAGAGCAGCACGATCGGCGCAGCCGGGCCGCTCACTCCCAGAGTGCGTCGGGCAGGCCGCTCAGCCGGACGCCGGCGTGGACCTTGTAGCGCACGTTGACCCCGATCAACAGCGCGGTCAGCGACTCGGTCGTGCGCGAGTTCTCGAGCTTCCCGCAGTCCACGCAGCGCAGCCCCTCGACGCGCTCGATCAGCTGCGCCGCCTCGCGCTTGTCCGCACGCGAGTCGCCGCAGACCAGCACGTCCTGGTCGAGCGGGTGGTCGAGGTCGGCGAGGATCGTGGCGGAGATCGTGTGCAGCGCGGAGACGACCCGGACGCCCTCCGGCACCAGCTCCGCGGCCTGCTGTGCGGCCGAGCCCTGCCACACGCCGAGCATGCGCGTGGCCTTGCCGCCGACGGCCGCCGCCAGCGGCACGGTCGCGTCGATCAGCAGCTTGCCCGGGGTGAGCGCGTGTTTGATCACGTCGATCGTCTCGGCCTGGCTGCGCAGCGGGACGCTCAGCACGACCGTCGGCGCCGCCGCGACCGCCTCGGCGTTCTCGCGCCCGCTGAACTCGCCGTCGGGCACCAGCGCGGCGGCTTTGAGCGCCGTGTCGCGGGCCCGGTCCGCGTCGCGCGAGCCGATCTCGATGGGCACCCCGGCACGGCCGAGACGCAGCGCGAGGCCGAAACCGAGCGCGCCGGACGCGCCGATGATCGCTACGGGGTCGTGGCGGCTGGGCGGCACGGCGGCGAGTATAGGCTTCACGCGATGATGCTCGAAGACAAGGTCGCGCTCGTGACGGGCGGCGGATCGGGGATCGGCGCGGCGACCGCGAGGCGCCTGGCGGCCGAGGGCGCGCGGGTCGCCGTGGCGGATGTGAACGAGGACGGGGCGCGCGCGATCGCCGGCGAGCTGGACGGGCTGGCGTGTGTGGTGGACGTCGCAGACGCGTCCTCGGTGCGCGACGGCGTCGCGCTCGTCGAGCGCGAGCTGGGGCCCGTCGAGGTGCTCGTCAACAACGCCGGCACGGACCGCTTCTCCTTCTTCGTGAACACGGACGAGGCCCTCTGGGACCTCGTGCTGGGCGTGAACCTCCGCGGTGTGATCGCCGTGACGCACGCCGTCCTGCCGGGCATGCAGGAGCGCCGCGCGGGGGCGATCGTGAACGTCGCCAGCGAGGCGGGCCGCGTCGGCTCGCAGGGGTCGGCGGTCTACTCGGCGGCCAAGGCCGGCGTGATCGGCTTCACCAAGGCGATCGCCCGCGAGGCGGCGCGTTACCGCGTGCGCTGCAACGCGGTCGCTCCCGGCCCGATCGAGACGCCGCTGCTGAACGCCGCGCCGGCGATGCTCGGGGAGCTCGGCGAGCGCCTCAAGCAGGCGATGGTCGGCGCGACCGCGCTCGGTCGCAGCGGGCAGCCGGAGGAGGTCGCCGACGCGATCGCCTTCCTGGCCTCCGATCAGTCCTCCTACGTGACGGGGCAGACGCTGAACGTCAGCGGCGGCCTGTCCATGTGGTGAGCGGGCTTCCGCAGAGCGTGCGGATCCGCGAGGTCGGCCCTCGCGACGGCTTCCAGAACGAGCCGGAGGTGATCCCGACCGCGCAGAAGGTGGAGCTGATCGAGTCGCTCGCTGCGACCGGGCTGCGGCGCCTGGAGGTGACGAGCTTCGTGCGGCCCGACGTGATCCCGCAGCTCGCGGACGCCGAGCAGGTGCTGGCCGCGATCGACGTGCCGGCCGAGGTGAGCGTGACGGTGCTGATCCCCAACGAGCGGGGCCTTGACCGGGCGCTGGCCCTGCGGGAGTCCGCGCGCCGCGAGCGGCCCGTCTTCGACGAGGTCAACGTCTTCCTCTCGGCGTCGGAGACCCACAACCGGCACAACGTCAACCGCCCGATCGCCGACTCGCTGGCCGGCCTGGAGCGTGTGCTCGCCCGCGCGCGCGAGGCTGGTCTGCGCTGCGAGGGCGTGATCTCGACCTCGTTCGGCTGCCCCTACGAGGGCGATGTGCCGGCCGCACGCGTGCTCGAGATCGCCGCGGCGCTTCGCGATGCGGGGGCCGAGGAGGTCGGCTTCGGCGACACGACCGGCATGGCCAACCCGCGGCAGGTGCGCGAGTTCTTCGAGCTGGCGCGCGATGAGCTGCCGGGTGTCGAGCTGACCGCGCACTTCCACAACACGCGCGGGCAGGGGCTCGCGAACGTGCTCGCCGCGCTGGAGGCCGGCGTGGACTCGTTCGAGTCGAGCTTCGGCGAGCTCGGCGGCTGCCCGGTGCCGGCCGGAGCGACAGGCAACATCGCTACCGAGGACCTGGTCTCGATGCTGCACGAGATGGACATCGCGACCGGCGTCGACCTGCCGGCGCTTCTGGAGTGCTCGGCGCGCGTGCAGGAAGTGCTCGGCCGCCCGCTCGGCAGCCACACGCTGGTGGCGGGCCCGATCGAGTGGCACCGCTGAGCCGGCGGCGGCGCTCGCGCCGCTAGCTACCCCGCGAGGGCCTGCTCGACCTCGCGCGCGCTCTCGCGCGCCGCGGCGACGCAGTACTCCTGCACGGCGACCTCCATCTCGAGCGTCTGCGCGAGCGCCGGCCTCGCCGAGGCGTCGAGCACCCGCTTGGCCCGTCCGACCGCGACCGGCGAGTTGGCCAGCAGTTCCTCGACGAGGTCCTGCGTCGCCTGCTCGAGCTCATCGGGCTCGACCACGCGGTTGACGAGACCGATGCGCAGCCCCTCCTCGGCGCCGATCAGGCGCGCGGTCATGATCAGCTCCTTGGCGCGTCCGAGGCCGACCACGGCCGGCAGCCGCGTCGAGCCGCCGACGTCGGGGATGATCCCGAATTTGACCTCGGGCAGGCCCAGCTGCGCGTCGCTGGAGGCGATGCGCAGGTCGCAGCCGAGCGCCACCTCGAGCGCCCCGCCGACGCAGGTGCGATGGATCTGGCAGACGACCGGCTTGGCCATCTCTTCGCACAGGTTCGCGCACTCCAGGAACACGTTCCGGAACGGGCGCAGCATCCCCACCTGACCCGTCGAGGACATCAGCTCGTTGAGGTCGACGCCCGCCGAGAAGACCGGCCCGTTCCCGCGCAGCAGCACGCAGTGAACCGACGGATCGGCGGCCGCCTCGCGCAGCTCGGACGCCGAGCGCGCGCAGCAGCTCCTGGTTCATCGCGTTTCGCTTCTCGGGGCGGTTGAGGACGATGTGGCGCACGGCGCCCCGGTCCTCTCTCTCGACGATGCTCACGACGGGCCTCCTGTAGTGCTCGTGGGCCCTCAAGCGTATGCGAGCGAGGACCCGGGGGCGACCCGGACGGGTCGCCCCCGGGCAGGAGCAACTCAGTGCGCGACGTCGAGCGCGTTTTCAGCGTCGTTGACGAACAGCATCGCGTGCCCGGCCGGCGCGGGCGTGAGCCCGAAGAGCCCGCCTCCTCCGGCGCCCGTGTCGAACGGCGCGAACTGCATCCCAAACGGCGTCGTCTCCACCAGGCTGCCGTCACCGGCGTTGGCCGTGACGATGTCGCCGCCGGGGGCGATCGTGAGCCCGAGAGGGCTGTTGAGGGAGCCGCCCGAGGTGACGGTGAAGCCGCCGCCGCCCAGCGGGTGCTGCCGGAACAGCGCATCCGGCACCGCCGCGATGCGGTTGCCCTGCGTGTCGGCCACGTACAGCGTCCCGAACCGGCCGAGCCCGACGCCGGTCGGCCCGACCACGAGCGCTTCGGGGTCGGTGCGCTCGGGGAAGCCGGTCGCGATCACCTGCTCGGAGAACACGGTGGGGGCGTGCGCGGGGTTGCTGAAGATGCCCAGCCGCACGACCGTGCCTTCGTCGGTGACTTCTTCGCCTTTCGCGACCGTGCCGTTGAGCACGTTGGTCACGAACAGCGCCGTGAACGGCCCCGCCGAGACGGCGGTCGCGTCCCACGGCCCGTTGATCGGGCCGCCGGCGATCGTCTTGACGAAATGGCCCGAGCTGTCGAGCACGATCAGGCAGCCGGCCTTCGCCGTTTTGGCGCTGCCGTCGGAGGTGGGGAGGCTGCCCACGACGACATAGCCGCCGGGCAGGATCGCCAGCGCGGTCGTGAGCCCGACGCCGCCGGGGCAGGATCCGAGCAGCGCGCCAGGCTTGATTTCGGCGAACAGATGAAGCTGTCCGCTCGGGGAGACCTGCACCAGCGTGGTGCCGGTGCCCTGTTCGTTTTCTTTGTCGTTGAAGTTGCTGATCAGCGTGTCGCCGCGCACCAGCGCGCCGACGCTCTGGTTGACGTTCGCGATGCCGTACGGGTTCAGATCGCCGTTGGAGGGCACCGTGGAGCCGATTTCGGTCACGGTCGTGAACGGGCCGGTGAAGGGCGGGCCGAACGCGCTGGCGCCCGCCGGCACCGCTGCGCAGACGGCCACGGTGGCGAGCAGCGCCACCACCAGCCGGTTCAGCCGCAGAACGGGGTGGGCCATGGAAGTCTCCAATCCTTGGACGCGGTGGTGTCGCCGCACGGGCTCCGGCCAGCCGGTCGCAGCGCGTGCGGCCTACAACCGCCAGACGCCGCGCGTGGCGAGACCTTCGTGAGGGTTCTCCCATGCCTGCCGGGCCTGCGGCTCGAGTGGCCGCGAACGGCCCGGCAGATAGGCTCCAGGGCCGGAACTGGCGGCGAGTGCGACCGGAGGGTTGATGGCGGAGATCAAGCAGGTGGGAGTGCTGGGAGCGGGCCTCATGGGCCACGGGATCGCCCAGGTGGCGGCCGAGGCCGGTTATGAGGTGGTCCTGCGCGAGGTCGACGAGGAGACCCTGCAGAAGGGCATCGGCAAGATCGAGAAGCAGCTCGCACGCGCGGTCGAGAAGGGCAAGGCCAGCCAGGAGGACGCCGACGCCGTGCGCGGGCGGATCGCGGGCACGGTCGACTACAAGGACCTGGCCGGCTGCGATCTCGTGATCGAGGCGATCACCGAGAGCCTGCCGCTGAAGCTCGAGATGTGGCGCGCCGTCGACGGCATCGTCAAGCCGGAGGCGCTGTTCGCGACCAACACCTCCTCGCTCGCGGTCATCGACCAGGCCGCCTCCACCTCGCGCCCGGCCCAGTTCGTCGGCCTTCACTACTTCAACCCGGCGCAGGTGATGAAGCTCGTCGAGGTCGTGCGTTGCGTGACCACGAGCGACGAGACGCTCGAGGCCGCGCTGGCCTTCGCCCGCTCGGAGGGCAAGCTCGCGATCCCGACGCGCGACAAAGCGGGCTTCATCGTCAACCGCCTGCTGGTCCCGTACATGCTCGACGCGATGCGCGCCTACGAAGAGAACGTCGGCTCCGTCTCGGAGATCGACGAGGCCATGAAGGCCGGAGCCGGGCATCCGATGGGACCGCTCACGCTCGCGGACTTCGTCGGGCTCGACACGCTCGGCTCGATCTGCGACGTGCTGTTCGACGAGTTCCGCGAGCGGCGCTTCGCGCGGCCGCCCACCCTGCGCAAGATGCTCGCCGCGGGCTGGTACGGACGCAAGTCGGGGATGGGCTTCTACGACTACTCCGGCGAGGCGCCGCAGCAGAACCCCGGGATCTGAGAGCTACATTGCTCACCATGAGCGATGCGTCCCAGCTGCGGGCATCCGACGAGGATCGCGAGCGCTACGCGCAGAGCCTGCGCGAGCACTTCGCCGCCGGGCGCATCGGCGAGGACGAGCTGGCAGAGCGCCTGGATGCCGTCTACGCCGCGCGCACCGTCGCCGAGCTCGACGCGGTCGTGCACGACCTGCCGGCGCTGCCGGCCACCGCTGCTGCCAGCCGCGCCGAGCTGGCCGCGCGCCGGGCTGAGCTGCGCCGCCACCTGCTGCAACAGGCGGGCGGCTCGCTGACGCCGTTCGTGATCTGCACCGTCGTATGGGCCGCCTCGGGGGCGTCCGGCGGGTTCTGGCCGGCGTTCCTGTTGATCTTCCCGGCGCTGTTCCTGTTCCGGAACGCCTGGCGCCTCTATGGGCCGGCGCCCGACCTCGACCGCGTCCAGCTGGAGCTCGGCCGCGGCCCGCGCGAGGGGCGCCACGGCCGCCGCCACCACCGCGGGCAGGCGCGATGAGCGCCAGCGGAACCGAGGCCGGCCTGGAGGGCGCGGTCGAGCGCGCGCTCCAGGGCGGACCCGAGCGCCACCGGGAGAAGTCGATCGAGCAGGGCAAGCTGCCGGTCCGCGAGCGCGTCGCGCTGCTGCTGGATAACAAGGGGCGGCGAGGCTCGTTCTCCGAGGAGGCGCTGCTGGCCAACTGGCAGGAGGACGGGCTCGGCGCCGACGGCGTCGTGACCGGCGTCGGCACGGTCGACGGCCGCCCGGTCGCGCTGATGGCCAACGACCCGACGGTCAAGGCCGGCTCCTGGGGACCGAAGACGGTCGAGAAGATCCTGCGCATCCAGGAACGGGCGATGGAGCTCGAGATCCCGATGGTCTACCTCGTGGACTCCGCGGGGGCGCGCATCACCGAGCAGGTCCAGATGTTCCCGGGGCGCCGCGGCGCCGGGAGGATCTTCCACAACCAGGTCAAGCTCTCCGGCGTTGTGCCGCAGGTCTGCGTGCTGTTCGGGCCGAGCGCCGCGGGCGGCGCGTACATCCCGGCGTTCTGCGACATCGTGATCATGCGCGAGGGCAACGCCTCGATGTACCTCGGCTCGCCGCGGATGGCCGAGATGGTGATCGGGGAGAAGGTGACGCTCGAGGAGATGGGCGGCGCGAAGATGCACACGGGCGTCTCAGGCTGTGGCCACCAGCTCGTCCGCAGCGACGAGGAGGGGATCGAGACGGCCCGCCGCTACCTCTCCTACCTGCCCGGCAGCTGGCGCGCCGAGGCACCCGCCGCGCCGGGCGCCGAGCCCGCGGCCGACGCGCCGCTCGGCGAGCTGATCCCCGCCGACGAGAACAAGCCCTTCGACATCAAGGAGCTGATCGAGGGCCTCCTCGACGCCGACTCCTTCCTCGAGATCCATCCGCGGTGGGCGAAGGAGCTGGTGGTGGGCTTCGCGCGGCTCGACGGCCGCGCCGTGGGGATCGTCGCGAACCAGCCGAAGCACAAGGGCGGCGTGCTGTTCTCCGACTCCGCCGACAAGGCCGCGCGCTTCATCTGGTGCTGCAACGCGTTCAACGTTCCGCTGCTGTTCCTGGCCGACGTCCCCGGCTTCATGATCGGCACGCAGGTGGAGCGCGAGGGCATCATCCGCCACGGCGCGAAGATGATCAGCGCCGTCAGCGAGGCGACCGTGCCGAAGATCTCGGTGATCGTGCGCAAGGCCTACGGCGCGGGGCTGTACGCGATGGCCGGGCCGGCGTTCGAGCCCGACTGCTGCATCGCGCTGCCCAGCGCCTCGATCGCCGTGATGGGACCACAGGCCGCGATCAACGCCGTCTACTTCAACCAGCTGCAGGCGATCGCCGACGAGGACGAGCGGGCGGCCGAGACGGAGCGGCTGCGCGCCGAGTACGCCGCCGACATCGACATCCTGCACCTGGCCTCCGAGATGGTGATCGACGCGGTGATCGCGCCCGAGCTCCTGCGCGGTGAGCTGATCCGCCGCTTCGAGCACGCCGCCGCCAAGCAGCGGCGCTGGCCGGCGAAGCACAACCCCGTCACTCCCGTCTGACGCTAGATTGGGCGCGATGCAGGCGGTAGAGCTGGCATACGCGGGCATCGCCAGGCAGTCCCAGCTGATCGCTGCCGGCGAGGTCTCCTCGCTCGAGCTGGTCGAGCTCTACCTCGCACGGATCGCCCGCCACGACCCGACGCTCAACGCCTTCAGGGTCGTGTTCGCCGAACGCGCGCTGCTGGAAGCCGGCCAGGCCGACAGCCGCCGCGCGGCCGGCGCGCACGCGGCCGCTGCTGGGCGTGCCGATCGCGGTGAAGGACGACATCGACGTGGGCGGCGAGGTGACGGCGTGGGGCACGAACGCCCGTGAGACACCCGCGGCCGCCGACGCAGAGGTCGTGCGCCGCCTGCGCGAGGCCGGCGCCGTGATCATCGGCAAGACGCACGTGCCCGAGATGACGCTGTGGCCGTTCACCGAGACGGCGACCTTCGGCGTCACCCGCAACCCGTGGGACATGCAGCGCACCCCCGGGGGCTCGAGCGGCGGCAGCGCCGCGGCGGTCGCGGCCGGGCTCGTCGGCGCCGCGCTCGGCTCCGACGGCGCCGGCTCGATCCGCATCCCCGCAGCGTGGTGCGGCCTCGTGGGGCTGAAGCCCCAGCGCGGGCGCGTCTCGCTCGCGCCGCGCGCGCGGGCCTGGCACGGCCTCTCCGTGGACGGCGTGCTCACCCGTCGCGTCGCGGACACCGCCTTCTTCCACGACGTCGCCTCCGGGTCCACCGAGATCGACGCGGATCGCCCCGAGCCGCCGCCGGTGCCCTACTCCCAGGCGGCCGCCACGCCTCCGGGGCCGCTGCGCATCGCCTGGTCGGTGAAGTTCCCCGGCATCGTGCTCGCGAAGCTCGACCCGCAGGTGCGGCGCGCGCTGGACGAGACCGTCGAGCTGCTGGGCTCGCTCGGCCACGATCTGAAGGAGCGCGACCCGGACTACGGCAACGACGCGATCCCGAGCGTGATCGCCCGCTACATGCGCGGCTGCCACGACGACGTCGCCGAGCTCGAGCACCCCGAGCGCCTGGAACGTCGCACGCGGACGTTCGCGCGGCTCGGCGGGCTCGTCACCGACGGGCTGCTCGCACGCTCGCTGGGCGGCGAGGCGGCGCTGAGCGCGCGGATCAACCGCATCTTCGACGACTTCGACTTCCTGATCACCCCCACGGTCGCCGCGCTCGCGCCGCCGATCGGCGCGCTCCAGGGCCGCGGCGCGCTGCTCACGCTGAACACGGTCGCCGGCTGGGTGCCCTACAACGGCGTCTGGAACGTGACCGGCCAGCCGGCCCTCGCGGTCCCCGCCGGCGTCTCGGCCGAGGGGCTGCCGCTGTCGGTGCAGATCGTCTCCCCGCCCGGCCGGGAGGGTCCGTTGCTGGCGCTCGCCGCGCAGATCGAAGCGGCGCGCCCCTGGCCGGAGCGCCGGCCGCCCGGCTTCGAGTGAGCGAGGAGCTGCTCGCTCTCGCATCCGAGGCGGCCCAGCTCGCGGGCGCGCTGCTGCTGGAGCGAGCCCAGCGCGGAGCCGAGCGCGACGTTGCGAGCAAGAGCACCCCGACGGACCTCGTGAGCGAGGCCGACCTGGCGGCGCAGCGCGCGATCCGCGAGCTGCTCTCCGACCGTCGCCCGCAGGACGGCTTCCTGGGCGAGGAGGGGGGAGACGAGGCCGGGTCGAGCGGGCTGCGCTGGATCGTCGACCCGCTCGACGGCACGGTCAACTACCTGTTCGGGATCCCGCAGTGGTCGGTGAGCGTCGCGGTCGCCGACGGCGAGGGGACGCTGGCCGGCGCCGTCCATGACCCGAACAGGGGCGAGCTGTTCACGGCCACCCGCTCGGGAGCGGCCGTGCTCGCCGGCGACGAGGGAGCTGCACGGCCGCCGCGCCGATCCGGGGAACGCGGGGGAGGGGCTCGCCACGGCGATGGTCGCGACCGGCCTCGCCTATGACGCCGGCGTCCGGGAGGGGCAGGCGCGCGTGCTGGCCCGGCTCGCCGGGCAGGTCCGCGACATCCGCCGCTTCGGCAGCGCCGCGCTCGACCTCGTGTGGACGGCGGCGGGACGCTTCGACGCCTACTACGAGCGCTCGGTCAAGCCCTGGGACATAGCCGCCGGCGAGCTGATCTGCCGCCGCGCGGGACTCGAGGTGCGCGAGCTGCCCGAGAAGGACGGGCTCCCGTGGGGCATCCTCGTCGCCCCGGCGCACCTGGTCGGGGCGCTGGCCGAGCTCGTCGGCTAGGAACGGGCCCCGGCGCCCGGGCCGCGTGGGCCCGGGCGCCGCGGCGCACCGTCGGAGGTGGGGCCGCTACTTGATCAGCAGCTTTTCGCCCTTGTTGACGGCACTCGTTTCCTGCCCGGAGGGCAGGCCGCCCGCCGGGTGACCATTCGTTGTTGGTTTCTTCGCCGTTCAGTTCGGTCTTCAGGACGCCGACTTCTTCTTCTTCGAAGGCCGGCGGGTTGGTGACCGCTTCACCGCCGAGGTAGTGGCCCACCGCGTAGGTGACGTTGGCGATCTTGCTCACGACACCGACAGGTTCGACCTGCCCGATGACCCCGCCGTGGACCCGGATTTTTGCCACGCCTTCGCATTCGAACTGCGCCAGCAGCCCCGGGCCGGGGTTGGATTCGGCGAACAGCGACGCGCCCGCTTCGTTCGCCGCTTTGTTGAGCCAGCCGAGGTTGCCGGCCAGTTTTTCGGTGCGGATCGTTTCCTTTTTCCCGCCTTCGGTTTTGCACGGGAAGCCGAGCGATTTGCACTTCTTGAATTCGGCGATGACGTTGAACTCCTTGTCCGGCAGCGCGAGCTGGCCGGAGTCCTTGAACGCCTGGCATTGGACCGTGATGTCGCCTTTGCCGGGGATCACGGTGTGCAGGGTGGCGACGCCGCCCTTGCCCTTGAACGGCTTGTCTTTGCCGAGGCCTTCTTTGAGTTCGTAGCCGCCCCTGCCGCCCGGACCGGCTTCGGTCGCGCAGCCCTTTTCGTATTTGCCGCCTTCGGCCTTCGCGCATTCGTACCAGTGCGGGTTCGCCGAGGCGCTCGCGGCGCCGCCGAGCACGATCAACGCGGCGAGGGCCAGGCCCACGATCCCAACTCGTCTCATCTCGTGATGCTCCTCCCCCTCCTCTCCAGTGGTCGACGCACCAGCCGGCGCGCCATTGACATCGGAGAGCCTCCTCGTCCCTCAGAGGAACAATATTGCCCGGTTTGTCCGCTGACAAACCTCGCGAGCGATCGCGATGGATGCGGCGGGTGGGAATCGAACCCACACGCCCTTTCGGACAGGGCCTTTTGAGGGCCCCGCGTCTACCGTTCCGCCACCGCCGCGTCTCGCGACAGCGAGGATAGCCTCCGCTCAGGCGGGGTGGGGCGGGGGCGCCGCGTAGCCGCCGCCCGCGTCCGGCGGCACGGCCGCCGGATCGCGCCGCTCGAGCTCGACGTTCCAGCCCTGCTGGAAGCCGCGCATCGCGAACGCGACGAGCAGGATCTGCACCGGCACGAGCAGCAGCGTCAGCAGCCCGAGGAGATCCGCGCCGATCGCCGTCGCTTCATAGCCCGCCGAGTCGCGGTTGAACCAGCCGGGGCCGGCAACGGCGGCGAAGATCATCAGAAGCACCGCGAGCGCGGCGGCGACGGGAAGCACGCCGCGGTTCCAGCGCAACGCGTAGTAGGCGAGCGTCACGTAGATGATGACGTAGGCGATCTGCACGGGGATCATCCCCGACAGCGCGCTCCAGCCGCCGATCGTCACGATCGCGACCAGCGCGGCGCTGACGAGCAGCAGCACGATCACGGTCGCGCGCGTGGCCTGGACGACAGGCTTGTCGCGATTGGGGTGCGTGACGATCACGCCAGGGTCCCGCTGCGGCTCCGCGTCGAATGCCATCGAGGATGAAGATACCTGCTCAGCGCGCCGCGGTGGGCAAGCGCGGCTACGCTCTCAGCGAGCCACGCGGGTGTGGTGGAACTGGTAGACACGCCGGCCTTAGGAGCCGGTGGGCCTTAGGCCCTTGGGGGTTCGAGTCCCTTCGCCCGCATGAGGAGCACTTCCTGGCCTGGACTCCGCGTGCCGGACGTAGCGAGCGCGTGTCGGCGATCATGACTGGGCAGCTGACGATCGGAAGAAAGAGGCGAGCCCGCATGGACATCATCCGCAGCCGACCCCAGACCGCGACCGCGCCGGCGGAGTGGTTCACCGGCAGGGCCTACATCGACGGCATCGCCACGGAGGACATGCCTTCGTCGCTGCGTGCCTACAGAGTGCATTTCACGCCGGGTGCGCGCACCGCATGGCACACGCATCCCCATGGCCAGGTCCTGCACGTGACCGAGGGCATCGGCCGTGCCCAGAGCCGCGGCGGCGAGGTCCAGGAGATCGGACCGGGTGACACCGTGCGATTCGAGCCCGGAGAGGAACACTGGCACGGTGCCGGGCCCACGAGCTTCATGACGCATCTGGCCTTCCAGGTGGCCGACGAGGACGGCACCGATGCGTCGTGGGGCGAGCACGTGAGCGATGCCGTATACGAAGGATCCGCCGAGGCCTGAGCACTCCGCCTCGAAGCGGCGCGACTTCGGCGTCTGTTCGGGTTTGATTGGAGCGTGCGCCCTCGGCGCACGCCGTCGACCCATGCTCTCCTTCACGCCGAGATCCCTCCACTGCCCTGCATCGAGGCCTCGCGGCCGCGTGCCTTCTGCTCAGCCTTGCCGCGGCGCCGAGCGCCGTCGCGGCGACGGGGGGGACGGGTGAAGCGGCGCCTAGCGACCGCGCCCGCTGTGGCTCCGCCGGTTCCTTCACCGGCGCCGGCGCCCGAAGCCGGCGCCTGTCGAAGCCGTGACGATCGGCCTGAACCCCGCCCTGGCCGGGCGGCCGGTGCCGGCGCGCTTCCTGGGCCTCTCCTTCGAGGTCGGATCGCTCGCGCTGATCGGCGAGATGGGCGAACACGGCAACCTCGTCGCCCTGCTGCGCTCGCTGGGCCCTGGGCGTGCTGCGCTTCGGCGGCATCACCGCCGACCAGAACGTCGCCTGGAGCGACCCGGGCACGCCGCGGCCCGCGTGGGCGAGCGCCACGATCGGCCCGGCGCAGATGCGCTCGCTCGGGCGGCTCGCGCGCCGCAGCGGCTGGACGGTGCTGCTGACCGTCGGCCTCGCGCACTTCGAACCCGAGGCCGCCGCGCGTGAGGTCGCCTCCGCCAAGGCCGCGCTGGGGTCCTACCTGACAGGCGTCGAGATCGGCAACGAGCCGGATTCGCTGGGCCGCCACGGGTACCGGCCGATGCCCTGGCTCGCGCAGGGATACGAGGAAGATGTCACTGCCTACCGCGAAGCGATCGCCACGCTCGTACCGGGGGTCCCGCTCGCCGGTCCCGACGTCTCCGGCTCGGGGGCGTTCCCCGAATGGGGCAGGGACGAGGTCCTCTCGCAGGAACCGGCGCTGCTGACCGGGCACCACTATCCGCTCGGTTGCTCGCAGAAACCGACGATCCAGAGGCTGCTGGAACCGGCGATGCGCGGGCGCGAGGCGCAGTCGCTCGAAACGTACCTGTCGATCGCCCGGCCGCCGGGCATTCCGCTGCGCATCGACGAGGCGAACTCGGTCTCGTGCGGAGGCGTCTCGGGTGTCAGCGACACGTTCGCCTCGGCTCTGTGGGCGACGGGCTACGTGGCGCAGGCGATGGCCGCGGGCACCGCGGGGCTGAACCTGCACGGGCATCCGACCAGCTGCAGCGGCTACTCGCCCCTCTGCGCGCCCGACCCGGCGGCGCTGACGAGCGGGCGCCTGCGTGCCCAGCCGGACTGGTACGCGCTGCTGCTCACGCGCACGCTGATCGGCTACCGGCCGGTGCCGACGACGATCACCTCCGCCGGCACGCCCGACATCGCCGCCGCCGGCTTCACCGGGGCGAACCACACGCTCAAGCTGCTGGTCTCGGACGACGACCCGCCCGGCTCGGCCCCGCTCGCTCTCAGCGTCGGCGCCGGTACCGGGTACGGCGTGGCGAAGGCGCTTCGGCTCACGGCCGCCTCGCCGTCGGCGACGACGGGGTGCGGCTCGGCGGGCGCGCGGTCGCCGCCGCCGGCAGCTTCGGCGAACCCGCCGGGGAATCGGTGCCCGTCCACGCCGGCGTCGTGACACTGAGGGTGGCGCCTTCCTCGGCGGCGCTCGTGACGGTCACGGCGCCCGTCAAGAGAACATGCGCGAGAAGGCAGCGACCACGCCCGGGTGGAACTGCGTGCCGGCGCAACGGCCCAGCTCGGCGACCGCCTCCTCGACGGTGATCGCGTCGCTGTAGGGGCGGTGGCGCATCATCGCCACGAACGCGGCACAGACCGCGATGACCGCCGCGGAGATCGGGATCTCCTCGCCCTTCAGCCCGTCCGGGTAGCCGGTGCCGTCGTGCCGCTCGTGGTGGGAGCGGATCAGGTCGGCGGTGTGGGCGAGCGAAGGGGCGGAGGCGACGATGCGCGCGCCGACTTCCGGGTGCGTGCGCATCACCTCCCACTCATCCGCGTCGAGCGAGCGACGGCTTGGAGAGGATCGAGTCGGGGATCGCGAGCTTGCCGACGTCGTGCAGCCGTGCGGCGAGCTCGACGCGCTCGATCTCGCGCTCGTCGAGCCCGATCGCGCGGGCGGTGTCCGCGGCGAGGTGGCCCATGCGGTTGAGGTCCTCGAGCACGCCCGGGTCGTGCTCGTTCAGCACCTTCAGCAGCAGGCCGAGGCACTCGCGCGTGCGGCGCGGCTCGTGGTCGTGGGCGTGGAGGTGGACGAGGACTGACATCGGGGGGATCGAGTCGTACGCCGCGTGCGTCGTGGAGCCGCTCCTAGCCCGGACCCTGGGCCGTCTCGCGGACGACTTTCCAGCCGGCCTTCAGCGGTGCCAGGAAGTAGGGGGGCTCGTCGGTCGCGAGGCGGCCGTCGTATTCGTAGTGCTTCAGGTAGCCGGTCCCGGGCGAGCCGCTGGTGCCGACGACACCGCGGTAGTTCTGGCCGATCGCCCCGTAGATGTTGAGTTTGCCGAGCTGGTTCCCGCAGCCCGGGTTGTCCACGACGAAGGAGTGCTGGGTGGCGAGGATCCCGGCGTAGATCCACGGATCTTTGATGCCTTGTTCGTTGGAGGTGCTGACGCACGGGTGGTAGACGCGGACGAAGTTGTTGGCGATCAGACCGAGGACCGGCGTCCCCGAGGGCTTGGTCGCTTCCGAGCCGGAGGAGGCGAGTTTGCCCGAGACGCTCGAGGGATAGACCGAACCGTTGATGATCACGTCGTCATACGAGGCGATCGTCAGCGATTTTTCGTAGACGCCTTCCACGTAGACATTCGCGCAGCCCTTCTCTTTTTCGACCTCCGTGGAGGTGTCTGCATTTTCGTATTCGTATTCGTAAGAACAGGTCCCGTTGTTTTCGACGTAGATGAGCCCGTTCGTGGGCCATGGGATCGTCTTTTTCGCTTCCGTGTATTTACCTGCAGAAAGGGTGAAGTAGGTGTCGACGATTTCGTTGCCTTTGAGTACCAGCTTCGACACGCCTTTCAGCCGGTTCGATTCTTCGACATAGAATTCAAGGCTTTCGTCGCTCGGCGGCGGCGTCAGCGTCGGACCCTTTTCGTTGTAGCATTTCGTGGTGGTGTAATATTTCGCAGTGCTCGCGCATCCGGCGGACGAGCCGTACGTGCCGCCGTTGATTTCCACTTGGTCTTTCGGTTCCGCTTTTTCGCGACCGAACGTCGCGCCGCCGCTCACGAGAGCGGAGTCGTTGGTGTGCATAGGGCCTTCGGTGTGGTCGCCGCTGACCCAGTTGATGACCTTTTTTTCACAGTTTTTGTTCGTTTTCGACCATTCCTTGTAGTATTTGCCGCGGCATTCGTTGGCGAGTGTTTCTTCGTTCTTTTCGTACAGCGCCGGGTCGATCGTTTCGAAGTTCGTGTAGTAGACGTACTGGAGGAAGCCGCTCACCCCGAAGCTCGCGATGACCGAGCGTTCGGCGCTTTCGGACTTGCTTCCTTGGCGCCCCGCTGTGCCGGTGGAGCGGATCCGGAACGTGTTCGCCACGGCGCCTTTGGACTCGATCATCGACGTGAAGGGCAGTTCTGTGCTGCAGGCGGACTGCCCCGTTGCGGGAACGGGTTTGACGACGTAGCGCTCGCCGCGTTCTTCTTCTTCCAAGAGTTTTTCTTCCGCTGCCGTTTTGCCTTCGGGCACGCGGCTTTTCAGCGTCTTGCAGGTCTGCCAGTAGTTCGGTTCGGACTGGAGCGTGGCCTCGTACTGCTGGATGCCGGCGAGCGCCGCGTAGTAGGCCTGCTTCTCGAGCGTCGAGCGGTGCGAGCTGTGGACGTCCCCGTTGGCCACCGTGAAGGCCGCGACCAGGATCAGCCCGGTCACGAACATCACGCCGAGGGCGATGATCATCGTGAAGCCGTCCTGCGCGCGCAACCTGTGAATGAGCCTCATTCGCACGGCTCCGCCACGATCGTGCTTTCAGAGTTGGGCGATCCCAGCGTGAAGATCGTCTGGGAGGTCTGTTCGGCGAAGGTGTTTTTTTCGGGCGTCGCGTTCAGCCGCGTTTCTTTCGTCTGCGGGGCGGTGATGAAGCGCACGAGGACCGAGGCGGCCTTCGCCGCTTCCGCTTCGGTCAGGAGCGATTTTTTTTCGCCGAGCGTTTTTTCTTCGAGCGTGCTGCTTCCGGCTTCCGACCCGCCGATTTTCGATTCTTTGGCGTAGCCGAAGTATTCGAACATCGGTTTCCCTGCGACCGGCGGCTGGACCTTTTCGGCGAGGATCACGGTGCTCGCCGGGTTGGCGCTGAACGAGTATTTTTCGGCCGTTTCCGTCGGCGTGTTGATCGTCGCGACGTACGTCTTGTCGATCAGCTGCTGTTTGGCTTCGTTGTATTCGATGACGTCCTTGTGGATGCCGCTCGCCGGCAGTTCCGCGGGGGGTTCTTGGCCTTTTTCCGTTTTTTCGTCGTAGCCGTTGATGAAGACGAGTTTCTTTTCGCTGGAGCTGGTCGCTTCGGTGCCCGTCGAGATCACCGGGCTGAAGCCGCTGGAGAGGCACGCCGAACGCAGCTCGTCGGTGATGTGGGTCATCGCGGTGCGGCTGACCTGCGTGGCCTGGGCAACGCCCGAGAGGCGCGAGGACTGGCGCACGGAGATCTCGAGGATGGCGAAGAGGGCGCCCGTGACGATGATGCCGGTGACCATCGCGACGATGGTCTCGATCAGCGTGAAGCCGCTGCGGTCGCGGATACGGGCGAGCAGGCCGGCGAGGATCAGCATGTCGTCCCCGCTTCCGTGGTCACGCCCGATTCGGTGGCTTCTGTTTCTTCGGTTTTCAGTTTTTCGCGCGCGGTTATCGCGGCGTTGTATTCGAGGTAGTACTGGTATTCGGTGGCCTGCGTTTCGTCGGTTTTGTAGGCCGTTTCGTATTTTTTGTATTCGGTTTCGTATTTTTTGTATTCGGTTTCGAAGCCTTTGTATTCCGTTTCAAAGGCTTTGTATTCAGCTTCGTATTTTTTGTATTCAGTTTCGTCTTCTTTGTATTTCGTTTCGTATTTTTTGTATTCGGTTTCGGCTTTTTCGTATTCTTTTTTCAGGTTTTCGTATTCCGTTTTGTAGCTGGCTTTTTTTTTTCTTCGTATTCTTTTTTCTTTTTTTCGTATTCTTTTTTCTTCGTTTCGTATTTCGATTTTTCGTGTCGTGTATTTGCTCGTAGTCGTTCGTGTAGTTGTTTTTGCGGTCGTGTAGTTGTTTTTCGCCGTTGTGTAGTTGTTGAAAGCCGTCGTGTATTTGCCTTTCGCGGTTTCGTAGTTCGTTTTTTCGGCTTCGTATTTGCCTTTTTCGGTTTCGGCTTCTTTTTTCTTGTTTACGTAGCCGCTCTTTTCTTTGTACGGTTCCTTGGCTTTGACTGTCGGCTTCCGCGGTTCCTTTTCCGAGCTGACTCTGGGCCGTCGGGCGCGCGCCGATGTAGATGTTCGGGGTCGACCCCGCCGCGGTCGTGTTCGAGAAGGGGACCGAGTAGGTCTGTTTCGTCTTCGTTGTCACGACGCAGAGGGTGAAGTTTTTGCCGAAGGGCTGGAACGGGCTCTTCGAGCCGGCCGGCCGGGCAGCGTTTCTTTCTGTTCGTGGACGTAGACGGTGCCGGTCGCGTTCGGCGGGGTGCACGGCCGATTCGCATTCGGTGTTGGTGATCTTCACCGGGCCGTAGCGTTTCGACGTCAGTGCTTTCTTTTCTTTCGGCCCCGTACCGGTCCAGATGCTGAGCTGGGTGAACGAGAGGGGGACGTTGACGGTCGAGGCTTCGCCCTCTTTGACGACCGGAGCGGTTTCGGGCAGCGCTTCGGCGCCGGTGTTGTTCGCCGAGCAGTCGCCGGCGAACACTTCCCAGGAGGCTTTGAACGGGAAGAGGTCGCCGTAGGGGTACTTGGAGCTCGCGGCCGTCGAGGCTTTCGTCTTGTAGAGGTAGGGCGTCTGGGACGGCGTCGCGGATTCCAGCGCTTTGGCCGCGTACGGCAGGTAGTTTTCTTCGCCGGTCGCGGCGTATTTGAAGAAGGTCGCGCCCGGCTCGTATTCCGGTTTCAGGCCGATGCCGCCGTTCTGGGCGGCGATGAAGGTGTCGCCGACCACTTCTTTGCCTTCGAAGCTCGTCGCGCCTTTGTAGGTGAACCGTGCTTCGATCCGGCCCGCCTGCGCGTACTGGACGGGGTAGTGGGTCGTGAGGTTCGGCGCGATCGTGAGTTCTTTGCTCGGAACTTTCAGCGCGCCCGACGGCGTGACGTAGCCGGTCTTTTCGACGATTTCGACGGTTGCTTTCGTGGACTGGATGCCGGTGAGCACGACGCAGCCGGCGGTTCCGGTCGTTCCTTCCACGGTGTTGTAGCTGCCGGATTCGACCGGGATGAAGGTGGCCTTGGCGGTCACGCCGGAGACGCCTTCGTTGCGGCCGTTCGTGACGTCGACCTCGATCGCCGAGCCTGTCGGAGGCGTGACGACGCCGCTCTCCTTGACTTCCGGCCGTTTGGCTTTGGCCTGCGCGGCCCAGCCGACCCTCGAGCTGATCTGGAAGTTGGTCCCGGTGTTGGCGGTTTTTTCGCTGATGCTGCAGCCGGTCGTTTTCCCCGAGGAGCCGATGTTCTTCGCTTCCTGGACGATCGTGTACTTGGTGTTGCCGACCGTCTTGGTGTACGTGTGCGACGAGCCGACGAGGGCGTTGAGCGCGCTCGCGGGCTCGCTGCGGAGCTGTTCCTGGGACTGCGCGGCGAGGATCGCGGCCTGGTCGTGGCGGCGCTGGTCGGTGGAGAGGCGGGTGGCGACGTCGAGGCCGTTGAAGGTCGCGACGACGATCATCGCCACGAGCATCGCGCTGACCATCACCTCGACCAGCAGGAAGCCGTCCTGTCCCCGTGCCTCGGTGAGACGGGCGCGCAGCGCTGAGCGCAGGCGGTTCAGCCGGCTGCGCCGGGCGGGCGTCGTCTCAGGAAAAGTGCACATTGACACAAGAGCTTCCGTACTCAGGGTCGTTTCGGCACTCGCCGGACGCTGCTTGAGCAGCGGCGGCGGTCTGTAGGCGAGCGGTGAGAGCCCTGAACACCGCTGTCTCGCGGCGTCAGCCGCGCGCGGCGCGTCCGGAGCTCAGCGGTGGCGCGGGACGGGCGCTGTCGGAGGGTCTCAGGAGCGGCGCAGGGCAAGCGGCGCGCGCAGGAGCGCCAGCCGATGTGCGAAGTGGTGCGTGCCGCTGCCGTCGAGCGAGACGACGAACACCGCGACGTGCATGCTGCGGTCCCGAGTCGAGCAGCTGGCGCCCGTGCAGCGTCAGCCGCAGCTTCGCGGTCGCGGTGTGCCCGGCGAGGACCCTGAAGGAGCCGCTCGCGAGGGTCATCACGAGGGGCTTGCGCTGGTGAGGCGAGAGCCGGACGGCACCGTGGGTGCGAAGCGTGATCGTGCCCGTGCACACGCCCGGCTGCTCCGGGCAGAGGACCCGCATCGGGACGATGCCCCCGGGGAGGGCGCGCAGCGGCGCGCCGCTCAACACCGCGGCGAAGCCGGCGCTCTTCGCGGGCGCCGTGCCGCCGCTGCCGAGCGGGGGCGCGAGCGGGCCGGCGGGCATCGTTTCGCCGTTGCCTGTGAGCTGCACTTCGTGGACGCTCGAGGAGCCTTCGCCGTTCAAGACCCAGGTGCCCGAAGCGGAGCCGACCGCGGTGGGCGTGAAGCCGACGGACTCCGTGAGCGTTTCCCCAGGGGCGATCTCGGTGTCCTCGGGCAGCGCGGTCGTGGCGGTGAACTCGCCGCCGACCGGAGGCTTCGACTTGAAGATCGTGATCGCCACGCCGCCCGTGTTCGAGACCGTGAAGGACCGTTGCGCCTGCCGGCCGATGGCGACGCCACCGAAGCCGAGCGCTTCGGGCGTGATCCGAAGCACTCCGGGTGTCGCGGCCGCGCCGGTCAGCTGCACCGATGCGGCGCCGGCGGTCGTCTGCACTTCGATGGTGCCCGCGTAGCTGCCGACCTGGCCCGGTTCGAAGCTGACCGGGACCGTGATCGACTGTCCGGGGCCGAGGTGCGAGCCCGGTTTCGGCATCGACGCCGCTTCGACGTGGAACGGCGCCGCGGGCCCGGTGGCGTCGAGCACTTCCAGTGCGCTGGCGCCCACGTTGGTGAAGGTCGCCGTGCCGGAGACAGAGCTGCCGACGGCGGTGCCGCCGAAGCTGAGGACCGTGGGGGAGGCTTCGAGTTTGGCGGCCCCGGTCTGGCCGGTGCCCGAGAGCGAGAACTGGACTTTGGCGCCGGTGCTCGTGGTCGCGGTCAGGGTTGCCGCGCGCGGGCCGGTGCTCGCGGGCTTGAAGCGGATCGGGATCGACAGCTTCTGGCCGGTGTTCAGCTGGGCCGGGAGCGGCGGCGAGAGGACTTCGAACTCGCTGGGCGCGCTGCTGAGGATGCTGTCGATCTCGACTTCTTCGTCGGCCGTCAGCGTGAGCGTCGTTTCCGAGCTCGAGCCGAGCGTGGTCGCCGGGAATTCGACGGGGGCGCCGCTGAGGGGCTGTTTGACCGGGGAGCCGAACCCGAGCACACGTCCGTCGCGCGTGCCCACGTAGAGCCTGCCGGCGCCCACGCCCGGGGTGCCGAACTTGGGCGCGGTGCCGATCGCAGCGCTAAAGCGCAGCGTCGGCTGGCCGCCGACCGGCACCGGGTCGTACGCGCGCAGCTGGGCGCCTTCGCCGTTGCCGTTCGGCATCCACTCGGTCCAGACGAGCGCCGAGCCCGGGGTGGTGCCCGAGGATGTGATGACGGGCGCGCCCGAGCCGAAGCCGAAGGCGTCCGCCGATTCGCCCACCAGGGAGAGCGTGGGCTGATTGCCGCCGGAGACGCCGTACTTGTAGACGTCGAGCTTGCCTGAGCCGCCGCCCGCGGATTTGCCGTTCGAGGCGGTCGGGATGTAGACCCACCCGCCCTGGCCGGGCCAGACGCCCGGGCGGGACCACACGCCGCCGTTCGGCCCGATGCGCTGCACGACCTTGTCGCCTTCGCCCTGCCCCTCGCCGATGCCGCCGAGGTTGTCGCGGTTGAGCAGGTACACGTAGCCGTCCTTGCCGACCGCCACGGCGAGGTGGGGGGCCGACGCTGTGCCGAACCAGTCTTCGGGCAGGCCCGTCACCCCTCCGGAGGCGAAGTCGGCGTCCCAGGAGGCGAGCGTGGAGGCGTCGTAGGGGGCGAAGAAGTCAGTCGCCTTCAGTTCGCCGTTGCTCTGGACGCGCACGCGCACGACGGACTCGCCGAGCGTCCCCGGCGGTTCGTTGCCCGGCGTCGGGGCCAGCGGCGTCGGGCCGTTGCCGGTGCTGAACATGAAGGTCCGGGGGCCGTCGGAGGTGAGACCCGCGCCCGACTGCCAGATGCCGGCGCCGCTGTAGTCCGTCTCCGTCGTCCACCGTGCCTTGACGGTGCCGCTCTCCGTGACGCCGAACACCCACCCTTGGAACGGGTCGGCGTCGCAGTCCGAGCCGAATGCCGCGTAGACGGTACCTTCGAGCAGCAGCAGGCCGGGGCGCTGTAGCTGGGTGCGAGGGGTGAACGTCGTGCCCGGTTCGTTCTGCGCGTTGCCGGCCAGTTCGACCGGGAAGCCTGCCTTCTCGTGCCCGTTCGCCAGTTCGATCGCGTCCAGCCAGTACTTGACCGAGCCGCCCGAGGCGTAGGCCTTGTGGGTCATGTAGGCGACGTCGGTCGCCGGGTCGATCACGGGTGTTCCCGTGACGCCGATTTCCGGCGTGAGGTCCGCGCAGCTGATTTCACCTGGGTTCCAGGGCGTCCCGTTCAGCACCGTGGACCATTGCTTCGCACCGCTCGCCGGGTCGAGCCCGTAGACCCGGTTGCGCTCGGTCGCGACGAGCAGCGTGTCTTCGTCGAGCAGCGGCTGCGCGTAGACCTGGCCTTCGACGTCCGCTTCCCACTCCTGGCCGAACGTGCCGCCGCTCACCAGTTCGGGCGTGATCGCCGATTCGTTCTCGTACCAGCCCGTGCGCAGGTCTTCGGAGGAGTTCGTGATCCCCGAGGCGAACGCCGGCGCCGCTGCCAGCAGCAGCGCCGTCAGCAACGCAGCAAGGGTCGTTCCGGTCCGTGGGATCGTCATCTCGCTCGAGCCCCTCCGTGGCTGCTCGGATGAATGCGGGACCTGGCCGTCCCGGGGACGCCGAGCTTACCGCCGGATCTACCTAGCGGAAGGTCTGGAAGTTGTCGCTTGTGAGGTGCCAGCCCCTACAATCCTGAGCCCCGGGGGACTGGTGTATCGGTAACACGGTGGTCTCCAAAACCGCAACGCCAGGTTCGATTCCTGGGTCCCCCGCTCCGAAACTTGGCTTATTGATGCCGTTTTTTGGCTATGCAGAGCGAAGTCCAGAGATCTCCGGCAAGCCCGCGTTCTCCGCCCGAATCCGCCTGAATCCGCCTCGAGTCCAGGGTTTCGATCCCTAGGCCTATCCCTAGAGAGACCCTGGCGAGCCCCGTGACGCTCGCCAGCGGCTGTTGGGAGCTCGGCGGCTAGGTGCTGCCCGCACTCGCGGCGGCCTGATCTCCAAGCACCCGCAACTTTGCTCCGCGCAAGCGAAGGAGCACGCCGCGAGCTCATGGCACAGCAACGACCGCCGGGCCCCGTCATCAAGGACAGATCGAGCGCCCGCGGCTCGGCCGTCTCGCGGACCGTCTGTCGTAAGGACCGCGAGCCCAAATCCGGCGTCAGGTGTAGCTGCGCGAGCCAGAGCGCCTTCCAACGCCCGCGCCCTCCGGGCACGACACAAGAATGTCTGGCTTGGGTGCGTTCTCTGTTAAATGAGTTGCTCTGCCGTCGCACGCCGGAGCCGCCGCTCCTCGCTCTCGGCACTGGCGTTGTTTCTCGCGACGGTCATCCCCGTGGCGCACGCGAGTACACCGCCGACCATCTATACGGGCGGTGCGAGCTCGATCACGCAGTCCTCGGCGACCATAAAAGGCTCGCTGCACATGGGCGAAGAGTCGGGCACGTACTACTTCGAATACGGCCCTACACCCAGTTACGGCGCGCAGACAGCTGCCACGCCCCTGCCGCCAAGCACCCAGACGCTCCACGTCACCGCGGCCATCGCTGGCCTCTCGCCCGCCACGGCCTACCACTTTCGGCTCGTCGTGATAGCTCCATCGGGCCCGCTGGTGGGTCAGGACAGCGCATTCCTGACCAAGCCCATTCCGCTCGCCATCACGCTGCAGGCACCGTCGGCAAGTGTTCTCTTCGGCAGCTTCGTCTCGATCGCCGGAACCGTCACGGGTACGGCAGCGGCGGGCCGCAACGTCGTGCTTCAAGCGGACCCCTTCCCGTACGTGACCGGCTTCCGAGACATCACACCGCCTGTCTCGACGGACGCGAACGGCTCGTTCGCCTTGGCGTCCCGCCTGCTCGTCTCGACCAAGCTGCGCGTTGCCACGACCACGGCGCCACCGGTGCTGAGCCCCGAGATCATCGAGCATGTCGCACTGCGAGTCACGCTGCACGTGCGAGCCACCCGGCGACCCGGTGTGGTGCGCTTCTACGGCACCGTATCTCCAGGTCCGATCGGTGGCACCGTGCGTCTGCAGCGCCTGGGTCCGGGTGCCCGGCCGCACACCGTCGCGACCGCCGTGATCGAGCGCAGGGCCGGCGCATCGCCGTGGTTCCAACGCACCGTGCCCCACCGACCGGCGCTCTACCGGGCGCTCGTCGCGGCCGACGGCAGCCGCGAATCCGGGCACAGCGAGCCGATCCTGCTCCGGTGAAGCCCACCGCCGGGCAGCGCCAGCGAGCGTCAGGTACGACTCGCCACGCAGCACGCGGTGCGCAAGTTCAAAGTCGGCGCAACCGTTAGCTCTGCGACTCATAACCACCCGCAGACCGACTCCTCCGATGCAAACCGCCCCGACCGTCACCCCATCCGAGCACCCGGTGGAAAACGGCCATGAGCCGATCGCTGGTGCCTTCGAGCCTCCGACAAGCCCGACGCTGTCGGCGCTGGCGCGACACAAGCGGCTCATTCTGCTCGGCGCAGTCCTCTTCGCGGTGGCGGGAGCCGCGTATGGGACATCACGGCCAACCGTCTACACCACATCCGCAACCTTGCAGGTCGGGCAGGTGAACCCGAACTCGCCCGGGTTCTACGGCTACGCGCAGTCCGCTGCGTCCCTCGCCACCGCCTTCAGCCGCGGCATCGAAGCCCAATCGGTCCTGCAAGCGGTCAACCGCAAGCTGGGCCTGACCCCGACGCAAGCCGCCAGACGCCTGTCCGCTGCACCGATCCCGGTCAGCCCTGCATTCCGCGTGATCGCCACCGGCCCGTCCGAACGCGCGGCGCTGCAGCTCGCAAACGTGGCCGCCGGTGCCCTCGTCAATTACGAGTCACAGAGCAACAGCACCAATCCCGAGGCCCAGTCCTTGCTGGGCGAATACCAGCACGCATCGCTGGCGCTGCGACGGGCGCAGGCGAGCCTCGCCCACCTCAGTCGCGCTCACCACGGGTATTCCTCCCCTCTTGCGGCCGCCGAAGCGCAGCAAAGCGCGGCGCGCGAGAGGCTGCAGGCGTTGGGGGTCGCCTACACGAACGCCATCGCAAGTCGAGCACCCAGTCGCGGGCTCGTCTCACTCGTGGCGGACGCAGCCACCGCGAGCGACGACCGAAAGGCGAAAGTCGAGATGTTCGGGTTCATCGGCCTGCTCCTGGGCGGGGTGCTCGGCTGCGTGGCGGCGATCCTCCTTGGTCTGCGCGTAGCGCCTCTCGAGCAGAGTACGAGTCTGGGCCGCCGCGCCCCGTGAGCCCAGCAGACGTCCCGGTCGCGCGCGCAGTATGGCGGCCACCGTGGCTGTTGTGGATCCTGCTCGGTCTCCTCGCGCTGATCGCGATGGCGGCGCTCGCTCCCGGCCGACTCGCCGGACAGCGAATCGTCCTGACGCCGCTGATCGTGGCCGCAGCCGTGCTCCTAATCCGTTGGCTGTGGCAGCAGAACCCGGCGCTGAACATGTGCGGCGCGATCGTGACCGGACTGTTCGGCGGGGCTTGGTCGCAGATCGGAATCGGCGGCCTGCCGCTCGACCGCTTCCTCATGGCCCTCGTGCTGCTGCAGCTGCTGCTGCGAGCCCCAGGCGCCGCCGGTACACCTCGCATCCAGATACGCAACGTCCACCTGCTGCTCGCGCTGACCGCCGTCTATGTGCTGGCTTCCGCGGCCGCTGCGAGCACCCTGACCACGGAAAGCGGCTTCCTCTCGATGGTCGACATGTTTGGCTTCGCGCCCTTCCTGATGTTTCTCATCAGCCCGGCCGTCTTCTCAGGGGCCCGAGAGCGAAACATGCTGCTCGCGACGCTCGTCGGTGTGGGTGCGTATCTGGGTGTCACCGCGATCTTCGAGTCCGTCGGTCCTCACGCCCTCGTGTTCCCGCGATACATCGCCCGAGTCGACATGGAACTCTCAGGCGAACGCGTCAACGGCCCGTTCCAGAGCTCGGTCGTCGAGGGGTTCGCCAACTACGCGTGCGCCGTCGCGGCCGTCATGGCGTTCCGCCAATGGAGAGCGTCACCGTGGCGCCACCTCGCGGCGGCCGTCGCGGCCGTGTGCGCGTTCGGGTGCTTCCTGACGCTGGAGCGTGGCGTTTGGATAGCCGCGGTGCTCGCCACGATCGGCGCGGCGCTGCTGACGCACACAGGTCGTCGGTGGCTAGTGCCGGGAGCGGGCGCCTGCGCGGTGATCATCGCGAGCGTGCTGGCCCTCTCCTCCGCGCTGAGCCACAGCACCTCGGCGCGCGCCAACGACCAGATCAGCGTCTGGTCGCGGGAAAACCAGACATCCGCCGGGCTGCGGATGCTCGCTGCACGGCCGCTGTTCGGATTCGGCTGGGCCGGCTACACGACGCACAGCCTCGCGTACTTCAGACAGCCGCGGAGTTACCCACAGGACGGCTACATGCTTCAAGAACGCGTTGGAACGCACGCCCCGCCGCTCCCGCTGCACGACACCTATCTCGCCTTCGCCGTAGAACTGGGTCTCCTCGGCGCGCTGCTGTGGCTTACGTGTCTGCTGTGGGGTGTCGGTCAGGCAATCTTCTCCCGTGGCCCAGTCGGGCTGACGCCGTGGAAGCAGGGCCTGCTCGCGATCGCTCTGTTCTATCTCGTAATCGCGCTCGTCGATCCGCACGAGCACGCATTTCCGCTGTTGCTGCTGTGGACATGGGCCGGGGTGGCGTTTGGTAGCGAGTCGCTCGCGGCACAGGCTCGCCGCGCAGCCGCCACGACCCGCAGCGCTATGAGCGTCCCCGGGAACGTCGCTCCGCGTCACGCAGTGGCGGCGATTGGGCCGGTGAGAGTGTGAGCGTCCTACCTCGAAGCGTTCACGGCGAGCCTCCCGGCCTGATCGGCGACGCGCAGCACCCTGCGGGCACGCCTCCGATCGGGTTTCTCGTCATCGGCGCGCCCAAGGCAGGCACCACGTCGCTGTTCGAGTACATGCGCGCGCACCCGGAGATACACATGCCCGCCGAGAAGGAGGTCTACTTCTTCAACGTCGACCGAAACTACCGTCGCGGATGGGATTGGTACTCGCGCGCGGTGCGCCGCGGGGCACCGGCGGGGACGGTCGTGTGCGGCGAGGCGACGACCGAGTACCTCAGCGGCGCACCGTACACAGAAGCCACCGAGGCCGAGCCCGACGTCCCGCACGCACCTCACGACCTGCGTCGTCTGGAGGAGCTCATACCTCGTCGCATAAAGCGGGCGCTGCCCGACGTGAAGCTGATCTGTGTCCTGCGTGACCCGGTCGAGCGCGCCTACTCGCACCATCAGATGATGGCCCTCGGCGGGGTCGATTCCCGCGCCTTCGGAGACGTCATCGACGAGCTGCTCAGCCCGACTACCCTGCAGCTCACGAGAGCCGTGCGTACGCGCGAGAACGGCTACGTGATCAACGGCGAGTACGCGCGGCTGCTGTCCGGCTATCTGCGAGTGTTTTCGCGCGATCAGATGATGGTCGTATTCTCCGATGAGCTCGCCGGCGCACCGACGGCCACCCTCGCGCGGATCTTCGCGTTCGCCGGAGTATCCGCAGACTTCAAGCCCGACAACGTGGGCACCCGCTACCGGCAGGCTGCTTCCCGACAGCGCCTTCCGGGCCTGAATCTGATCACGTGGCAGCGAGCGGCAGCAGGCCTGCGGCCCGCTCGCGCAGCCTGGCATGCGCTGCCCGACCCGGTCCGTCACCGGATCGACCATGCCTACAGCGTCGCCAACTACCGTGTGGAACTGTGGAACGCTTGGCGCGGGGAGACGCAAGTGGTGATGGCGCCCACGACTCGCAGACGCTTGATCGAGCACTTCCGCCCCGACAGCCAGGCGCTCGCGGAGATTCTGGGGCGCGACGTGCCGTGGCTCGCGGAGTGGCAGCGCGCCGGCTGCTGACCCTCTGAGATCAGTCAGGCTGCGATCGCCGCGAAGAGCGTGAGGTAGGCCACGGCGCACCGCTCGATCGCGAAGTGCTCCTCGACCCTTGCGCGTCCGCTCGCGCCGTGAGCATCCCTCAGCGACTGATCCCCCACGTAGCAGTCCAGCGCCGCTGCCAGCGCGTCAGGGTCGGCCGGTGGCACGAGCAGACCTGTCTGCCCGTCGAGAACGATCTCGGGCAAGCCGCCGTTGCTCGTCGCGACCACGGGCCTGCCGGCCGCCATCGCCTCCAGCGGGGTCATCGGGCACGCCTCGATGAACTCTGCGGACGGGACCAGCGCGACGTCGGCCGCGCTCCACAGAGCGGCCATCTCATGCGTCAACCCCAGGAACTCGACGCGTGCCTCGACGCCGCAGCCGCGAGCTAACGATTCGAGCGGGCCCCGCTCGGGGCCCTCCCCGGCGATCAGCAGCCGCACCGACCCCGCGCTGCGAAGCCGCGCGAGCGCTTCGATCGCATGGTCGGCCCCCTTTCCAGGAATCAGACGGGCGGCGAAGAGGATCGTGCATCCGCTGCCTGGGCGCTCCCGGCTGCGGGCCGGCGGGCATGCGCCCGGCTCGATGCCGTTGTAGATCCGGCTGAGACTCCCCGCGTGAGGCACACTCCGCATCCGTTCGAGCACGAAGTCCGAGACGGCGACCTCAACGTCGTCCGCCCACGCCCCGCTCGCCCGCGCAGCATGCCACGCAACCCCGCGAAGCGAGCGCAACGGGTGCTGCTCCAGTACCGAACCGTGCTCGACGGCGATTATCGGCGCCCGGTAGCCGCCCGCTCGCAGCGCCCCGCCGATGAACCCGCACTCGACCAGCATCGCCCCGTCGGGTCCGGCTCGTTCGATCTCCTGCGCGTAGCGGCGCGGATGTCGCAGCACGTCGCGCCCGCGGCGGTAGCCGCATGACCTCCACGGGACGTCGTCTCGCTGAATCCTTGCCGCGAGCGGCATCGATGCCCCGATGAAGACGAGCGTCGCATCCACACCCAGGCGCCGAAGCTCTCTTGCGAGAGACAGGGTGAGAACCTCCGCGCCTCCGACTGACCCGCTCCAGAGCACGAGCGCGATCCGCAGTGCCCGCCCTTTCTGCGCCGGCTCTGCAGGGGCTCTGGGGGAGGGTGCTCCCAAAACTCTCAGCGCCCGCCTGTGGCGAGCCTTTGCGCGGTCATGTAGAGCTCCTCGAGCCGACACGAGATCACCGGCAGGCTGCGCGTCCCCACGCAGAACGCCCGGCCTCGCCGACCGACAGCGCTCGCGAGCTCCCGGTCGCCGAGGACTCTCAGAAGGCACTCCGCCAGCGTCCGCTCGTCCCCGACCGGCACGAGCATGCCTCCGGCGGTGGCCAGCTCCGGGATCCCGCCAACCGGGGTGCTCACAAACGGGCGCGCGTGGCTCATCGCCTCGGTCAGGATCATCGGGAGCCCCTCGGCTCGTGAGGGGAGCGCGATGACACGCGAGGATCGGATCAGCTCGTGCAGCTGATCAGGAGGGACCGCCTCCCGCGTCTCGAGGCCCGGGAGTCCCGGTATCTGCAGGTCACCGACGGGACCGACCATCACGCAGCGGGCCTGCGGCCTCGCCGCGAGGACCGTCGGCCACGCTCGGGCCAGCACGTCGGCTCCCTTGCGCTTGCCGATCTCACCCGCGAACAGGACGATTTCCTCGGTGCTCGCGGCGTCCAGCGTGTCCTCGGGTATCGCAACGGGGTTCGCGAGCAGCTCAACGTGCGTGCGGGGCACGAGCTCGCGCACCCGGGCGAGAACCCCGGAGTCCAGGCAGGTGATGAGATCGGCACGCGCAAGCACGTGCCCGGCGAGCCCGGGATGGCGCCTGGAGAACTCGATAAACCCCGAGCCGTGGATCGTGACCACAGTCGTCTTTCCCAGCAGCGCCGCGGCCCAGACGATCGCGCCCTCGCGCAGGAACGCTCCGTTTTCGGCGAGATGCACGTGCACGATGTCCTGCCGCCGTACCGCACCCAGCGCGAGTGCCGCCCGCGCCGCAAGGACACAGCTTGCCATTCGCGACCCTGGGCGCCAGGTCGGATGGGCACGCACGCTCGCGCCCGCGACGCTGTGCTCGCTCAGTAGCCGGATCACGCTGCCGATCCCCCCGACGTAGGCCGGGTCGGGTCCGAAATGATGGACGCCGCGACCCGACTCAGGACGACCTTGGCTCCCACGCGATCCCGTCGGCGTGCTCGGAGCAACTCCACCGCCGCGTGGGCTCACTCTCGCGGACACTCCCATCAAACGTGCCGGCGAAGCGCGAATTTCCGCTACCCGGCGCGTCGAACTCCAAAAGAACCCGGTGCGGGCCGTCGTTATGTCGGGCGATGGGCGCACTCCGGACTTGCTCAAGACATGCGGCTCCGCGGAGACCAAGCGCAGCTCTTCGCTCCCGAATGCGGCCATGCAGGCGGCTCTCGATGGCGACGGCACTGGTCTGTGTCTGCCTGGCTGCCGGCCTGAGCCCGTCCGCGCAGGCAGCGCAACCGATCGAAGCGGTCTGGTCGTTCAATGGCGGGCAGGTCGCGATCCACCCGGGCCCAGCCGGAACATTTATCGGCACAGTCGTGCAGGCCACGAGCTTCGCGCAATGCTCTCACCCGGTCGGCGAAGAAATGTGGTCCGGGCTGCGCGTGCAGCCGGACGGCTCCTACTGGGGCCTTCACCAGTGGTTCTTCGAAACCACTTCCTGCGTGCACAACCCGGCGCTCGGTCCGACGGCGTGGCGCGTGATGGCGGCGGGCAGCTCCCGCTATCTGCTGGTCTGCTTCAGCCCTCCGGGCGGGCCCCAGCCGACCATCGCGCCGGACGGGACTGAGGGGAACGTCACCTACGGCTGCAGGCAGTCCGCCCCGATCGCCGCGACGCCCACACAGCCTACGAGCACCCGCGTCGGGCAGGCAAGGTTCGCGCACTCGGTAACACTCCCGAGCAACCGCCGCTGCTTCAGCGCCAGGATCTTCAAGATCCATCTCAAAGACCCGAGCTTCGATCCGCTGCAGAGCGTCCTGGTCACTCTCGGACAGCGGCGAGTCAAGGTGACTCGCCACGGCAACCGGTTCGCCGCAACGATCAGCCTCAGGGGGCTGCCGCGCGGCACGTTCACCGTGAAGGTCCAAGAGCGGACCGTCCTCGGACACCGCCTGCGTGGAAGCCGGACCTATCACACGTGTGCCAGGCGGGCCGCTGGTGGGCGCGCGCCCCGCCCCGCCCCCACCGGGCGGCGTTGATCTAGGCGATGGCGACACCCTACGTTGCCTACGGGCTCCAGATCGACTCCGCGTTCCGCTTCCCCGGGATGACCCCCTGCACACAGCCGGATCTGCCACGCCTGTCGGTCGCACTCTCCCAAGGCAGCGACCCAACGTCCACAGCCGGACCCGACTACCCGCCGCTCTGGGAGGGCCGCCTCGGCGACGGCTGCTGTCTGGCCCTGCGACGCGGCAGCGACGGGCAGCTCGTGTTCGTCTATGGAGATCGGGCCCGCTACGTCCTCAGCAGCGACCTTTGCTCGTTGATCTGCAGGCCACTGCGCAGCGGCCTGCACTGGCAGCGCATCCTGCTCAGCAAGGTACTGGCGATCGTGAGTGTGATCCGCGGCCACGAGGCGCTGCACGCGGCCGCCGTCGACTCGCCCTCCGGCGTTGTCGCGATCCTCGCTCCGAGCGGAGCAGGCAAGACCACGACCGCCCTCGAGCTGATGAGACACGGATGGCCGTTGTTCACGGACGACATCCTGACGCTCAAGGTGCGCGACGGCAGAGTGCTCGCCTACCCGGGCACGCCGCACATGAACGTCATTCAGAGCGCCCGAGACGCGATCACGCCCGAGCAACAAGCACAGGAGCTCGGATGGCTCGCCGGCGAGCGTTGGCTGGCGCTGCGCTCGCACACCAGCGGCCCTCGACCCGTGCGGCTCATCTGCATCATCGAGCGCCGCCGCCGCGAGTCGCTCGCCTGCCGGCAGCTCTCGCCGAGCCCGCTCGTGCTCGTGCCCTACCACCTTGGCGTGTTCGACAGCCCCACCCGGCAGCGAGGCCGGTTCAAACTCTACGGTGAGCTCACCGCCTCGACGGCACTCGTGGCCCTCAGGTTTGGGCAGGACGATCCGCCCGTGGCCGTCGCCGAAACGATCGTGCGTGCACTCGAGCACGCGCCCACAGCGACGCTGGCCTGTGGATGAGAGACGTGTCAGTCCGGCATGCCAGTTCCCCCGCCGTTTCGCAACCAACGCTTGGCGAGGCCGTAGTGGCCGCCCAGGAGACCGGTAGGGCTCCCTTGACCCTAAGCGCAGTCACCAAGCGATGGGGAAAGCGTCAGCCCGCCGTGCTCGACCGGCTGGACCTGACCCTCGACTCGGGCTCCACGACCTGGATCGGAGGCCGCAACGGTGTGGGCAAGACCACGCTGCTTCGCATTGCAGCCGGCCTGATCGACCCGGAGTCCGGCACAGTGGACGTCTGGGGCCTCACGCCGCGTCGCAGCCGAGCCCGCTACCAGCAGCTGGTCTCGCTGCTGCCGGCCGGCGACCGCGGCCTCTACGCCAGGCTCACCGTCCGCAGCCAGCTTGAGTTCTGCGCGCGCATCGCGATGCTGCCCCACGCCGGCTTTCAGGCCCGCATCGAGCGGGCGCTCGAGAGGTTCGACCTCAGCGAGCTGCAGGCGCGGCGCGTGGATCGGATGTCGATGGGACAGCGACAGCGACTGCGCATCGCGATGACGTTCCTTCCCGAGCCCGAGGTGGTCCTCCTCGACGAGCCGCTCACCAGCATCGACCAGGAGGGTGGCGAGCTGCTGCGAGGCGCGATCTCCGAGCTGATCTCCCGCGAAGGCACCGTCCTCTGGTGCTCCCCCGACAGTGAACCCGCCGACATCGACTTCGACGCCCGCTGGCTTCTGGAGCACGGCGCGCTCACGAGCGCATGAGCGAGGCGATGAGCACTCTTCGCGCCTTCAACGCGGTGCTCCGCCGCGACCTGCACGTCTACCTCTCCTACCGCACACGGCTGGTCAGCCAGGTGATGAGCGCCGTCTTCAGCCTCAGCCTCTTCTACTTCATCTCACAGCTCGTCCACCTGCGGAGCTTCACCTCGCACGCCAGCTACTTCGCGTTCGTGGTCGTAGGCCTCACGCTCGTCAGTGTCATGTATTCGTGCTTTTTGATCCCCGAATACATACGCCAGGAGCTGATCGCCGGCACCTTCGACCGTCTGGTCCTCTCCCCGTTCGGCGCCGTCCGCAGCGTAATTGCGATGAGTCTGTTCCCGCTGATCCTGTCGTTCGCTCTGGCCACGCTGACCCTGCTGCTCGGATGTGCCCTGTTCGGCATGCGCCTGCACTGGTCTACGGTGCCACTCGCGATCCCCGCGATGGTGCTCGCGCTCGCCGCGTTCCTGCCCTTCGGGCTCTTGTTCGCGGCTCTGACAGTCGTGATCAAGCAGGGCAACGTCGGCACAAGCTGGGTGATCGCGATGCTCGCGCTGACGGGCGGCGTGTACTTCCCCGTCAGCGTCCTGCCCGGCTGGCTTCAGACGATCAGCAGCCTGCAACCGTTCACCCCCGCCACCAGCCTGCTCCGCCACCTGCTCGTCGACAGCCCAGTCACCTCGCCGATCGGGGATTCGCTGCTCAAGCTGATCGGGTTCGCGACCGTGCTGCTGCCGGTCTCGCTCGTGCTCCTTTCGACAGCAATCCGGGTCGGTCAGCGGACCGGCACGATCATCGAGTACTAACCATCGGAGGACCAGAGGATGCCAAGCGACGCACCGCCCGACACGCGAACGCTCCTGGCGAACAACGTGACGGTGCCCAACCACGTCGTCTACCGAAGCTTCCCCTCTGAGACGGTGGTGCTGAACCTCAACACCGGGCGCTACCACGGGCTGAACGCCACCGCGGGAGAGATGCTGGAATCACTCGAGCGCGCGTCCTGCATTCGTGACGCGGCAGCCGCGATCTCCGACCGCTACGGCCAGCCGCAAACCGAGGTCGAGCTCGACTTGTGCATGCTGTGCAACCTGCTGCTCGACCGTGGCCTGATCGACGTGGATGAGCCCCCCGCTGTGTGAGGTTCGCGGCGCGGCCCGCGCGGGGACACCCGCACCTGCGACCCCAAGTACGCTCGCGCGCGTCCGTCTGGCCGGCGAGATCCTGACCGCATGCGTGCGAGCGCGGGTGGCGCTCCGGGCACGTCCCATCGACGCAGCGGTGCGCGGTCTGCGCTCAAAATCACCTCCGGAAGAAGACGCGGTCTCCGTCGCGACGCTGCGCGAGGCTCTGCGCCTTGGACGAGCGGTCGCGCGGACCTTGCGCGTGATCCCCGGCGACAGTCGCTGCCTCGCGCGCTCGCTTGTGCTCACGCGGCTCCTCGCGCGCCGTGGCATCCCCGCGAAGCTCGTCATCGGCACCCGGCTCGAGCCCGTGTTCCTCGCGCATGCTTGGGTCGAGTGCGGCGGGCACCCTGTGCTCTCGCCCGGCGATGGCTCCTTCGCCCGCCTGATCGAGCTGTAGAGCATGTGCCCGCCGCAACCGCGCGACTCCGCGGCGCCTCGGACCCCGCGCGCTTCAGCTCTGGCGACGGTCTTCGGGCTCGACGTGCGCAGCGCGCGGCCGCTGCCTTCGCTTGAGGGCGCTCGCGCGGCGCACACCGGACGCCGCCTGCACCTGAGGATCGCCGAGGACACAAGTCCGGCCATGCTCGGCTGGGAGGGCCCAGGCGAGCTGGTGTGCGACCAGCGCGAGTCGGACGGCAGCCAAAGCTTTCGGATCGAAGCCAAGCCGCGCGCGGGGTACCTGATCGCCGGCACCGCCTACGGCAGCCATCTCCTGTCCCCCGACGGTACCCGCGTGACATGCATGCCCGAGAAGAGTCGGCAATGGCAGCGTCTGCTGATCGCCCAGGTCCTGCCCTTCGCCTCGCTGCTGCAGGGCCTCGACGTGCTGCATGCCAGCGCCGTGATGACGCCCGAGGGCGTGCTCGCGCTCACGGGGCCGTCAAGGTCCGGGAAGACCTCACTCGCGCTGGCCCTGTGCCGCAACGGGATGGAGTTCTTCGCCGATGACGTGCTGGCCCTGGAGCATCTTCCGTGCGGTCTGCTGGCCCACCCCGGCACACCCGTCGCGGGCGTCGCTCACAGCGAGACGCGACGCCTGAAGCAGCAGGGCGACTGGCGGCCTTGCGAAACGCTAGCTGTCAATCCGCGCGAGCGCGTAATCCGGGTCCCGGCCGCCTCGGCGCCCGCCCGGGTGCGCGCGCTCTTCCTCCTCGAGCGCCGGGACGACGAGAACAGCGAGGTGCGCTTCGAGCCCGTCGAGGACCCGCGTCTGCTGCTCGGAGCCACCTTCAACTCCGTGCTGCGCGACCGAAACCGCCTACGGCGCCTGCTGGAGCTCTGCGCGCTGCTCGCAGCGGGGCCCGTCGAGCGTGTGATCGCCGGAGGGCGGGTCGACGCCGGTGCGCTCGCGGAGATCGTCGAACAGCGCCTTCAGACCCTGTCGTGATGCGCCGGCTGGCCGGAGCGTTCCTGCCCGGGTCGGCCGCTCGGGCGCTTGTCGGCTCGGCACTCGATCCCCAGTCGGCGAGGACCTTCACCGACGGGCCGCTCGAGCTCGCCTACACCGGGCGCCCGGCGCCCACCGACGATCTCCTGTGCCTTCTCGACGGCCACCTCGATAACCATGCCGAGCTCGCCGCCGCGTTGACACTGCCGGGCGGACTCCCCGCCGAGACCCTGCTCGCCGCTGGCTGGAAGCGCTGGCGTACCCAGCTGCCGGCACGCATGCTCGGCGACTTTCTGCTGCTCGTCTGGGACCCGCACCGCGGCGAGGGGATGCTAGCTCGCGACCCGCTCGGTGGCCGATCACTGTTCATGAGTCGGCGCGGGCGCGGGCTGCTCTTTGCCAGCGAGATCGGAGATCTGATTTCGCTGATGCCCGCGCGCCCGACACCCGATGGTCCGGGCGTGGCGCACTGGCTGGCGATGAGCACGCGCCCCGGGACAGCGACGATGTACAGCGGCGTTGAGCGGCTGAAGCCCGGCGTGGCGCTGGCGCTCGGACACGCGGGAGTGCGCGAGCTGCCCTACTGGACACCTCGCTTCCGCGAGCCGCTGGCCTGCCCTCAGCCGGAGCTGGTCGAACGGGTGCGCGGCGCGCTGGAGCGGGCAGTCGCCCGACGGGTCGACCCCGACACCGATACCGGCGTCCTGATGAGCGGCGGGCTGGACTCCTCCACAGTCGCGGCGTTCGCCGCAGCGCACGCCCCGGGCCGAGTACAGGCCTACGCCGCCGTTTTCCCAGAGCATCCAGCCGTCGACGAGTCCCAGTTGATCGAGACCCTGCGCGGCGCGCTCACCCTACCGGGCGTGACGGGCGAGGTACGCCCCGGCGGGCTGCTCCACAGTGCCGCCCTGGCGACCGCGCAATGGCAGCTGCCATTGCGAAGCTGGGGGGACTTCTGGGCACTGGCGTTGCTGCGGGCCGCCGCGGCATCGGGCGTCACGGTGATGCTCGGCGGAGAGGGCGGCGACGAGGTGTTCGGCGTGCGCGCATATCTGCTCGCCGACGCCCTGCGAGCAGGCCGTCCCGCACAGGCGCTCGCGCTCGCGCGCGAGCTGCCCGGCGCAGGGGACTCTCCCCCCCGGCGCGAGCTGGCGAGTATCCTCGGTGAGGTCGCTGTGGGCGGCGCGCTGCCGCGGAGGCTCCACTGCCTGCTGGCGCGCGCCGAGGCGGCCGCGGCTCCGCGGTGGCTGCGGCGCGAGGCCGCCCGCGACCTTGCGCGCACGAGCGATCCGCACGCGTGGAAGCGCCTGGACGGGCCGCGCTGGTGGGCGGCCGCCGCGCACGGCCTCACGCAGGGCATCGAGGACCTCGGTGTGCTGGACGCCCAGCGTCGACGCGCGGCGAGCGCAGGCATCGAGGCCCGCCAGCCGATGCTCGACCTGGAGCTCGTGGAGCTGAGCCTGCGGATACCGCCGCTTGCCAGCTTCGACCGCTGGCGCAGCCGCCCCCTGCTGCGCGCAGCGACTGCCGGGTTGCTTCCCGACACGGTGCGGCTGCGAGGCGGAAAGGCCCTGTTCGACTCGCTGGTGGTGGACTGCCTGGCGGTCAGCGACCGGGAGGCGATTCGCAGCCTGCTCTGCGACCGTGGGAGCGAGATCCGCGCCTACGTAGACATCGAACATGTCCGGCGCGAGCTGCTTGACAGTGACTCCCTGCGCACGCACTCGCCGTTCACCTGGATGTCCCAGGTGTGGCGACTGACGACCGCCGAGTGCTGGCTGAGAGCACAACGCGCGCCGGGCCTGTCGATTCTCCCCACGGGCGTCGCTGCCAGCCAACCAGACATCAGGCTCCATCCCGTCACCCGGCAGGGATGAGCGAGCCCTCCTACTTTTTTCCGCCTTGACCCTGGGCCCCGGTCCTTTAGGGTGAGTTTCGAAGTTCGGCTGGCTCGCCGGTGGCGAGGCAGATCCCATAAGACAAGGAACGCTCCATGGATGATCACACCAAACCACTAGCCTACGAGGTGCCGCGGGTCGTCGACTACGGTGACCTGCGGGATCTGACCGCCGCGTGCCTGGGTGGATCCGGCGGTGACGCCTTCGACCCGTCCGGGAAAGCGGGCGAATTCTCGGTCGGTGCGAGCAACCCGGCGGCCGGCTGCAAATCGACTCCCTGACGTCCCTCTCGAACTCCTGAGATCCCGAGCACCACGCAGCAGTGCAGACAGCCGCCCTCGTGGCGGCTGTCGCATTTAACCCTTCAGGCCTCGCCTCTCGAGCAGGTCGCGTTCGCCACGTAGGCAAATTGCGCGCAGGCGGAAGTACCTTCCCCGGCCGCTCGTTAGATCGGTGTGTCAGCCAGCGCCGCACACGCTCATGCCGCAGAGGAGTCCGATCGCGGCGCGGACCTTCTCGTATCCGTGATCGCAACCGGGCAGGCCCGCAAGCGGATAGCGCGGGCGCTGCTCGACGGCGGCTACCGCCCTCACGCCTCACGCCGCAGCGGGCGGCCCGTCAAGACTGACACACCGTCCAGCGCGCCCGCGGTCATCGGCCTCCGGGACGGAGCGCGGCCGACCGAGCAGCTGGAGGCGCTCAAGCGCCGAGCACCCGACACGCCGGTGATCGCCGTCATCGAGCGTGGCGACGGTCGCGATGTGCGGGCGCTGCTCGCCGCGGGCGCAAGCGGAATCGTGCTCTACGAGGAGCTCGAGCGGGCCCTGCCCGCCTGCGTCGCGGCGGTGCGGGCCGGACAGGCCTGCGTCCCCGCCAGCCACGCCCGCCAGATCCAGCCGCACGCGCTCTCCGCCCGCGAGAAGCAGATCCTCGGCCTGGTCGTGATGGGCTACATGAACGGCCAGATCGCCGATCGTTTGTTCCTGGCCGAAAGCACCGTCAAGAGCCACCTGCAGTCGGCGTTCGCCAAGCTCGGCGTGCGCTCCCGCCACGACGCGGTCGAGTTGATCGTCAACCCCGAGCATGGGCTCGGCGCCGGAATCCTCGCCCTCGGCGGCGAGCCGCTGCAGAAGGAGTCACTGCGCACGTGAGCGGCGCCGCGATCGAGGTTCCTCTCACGGTGATGGACCACCACGACCCGGAGCTGATGAGCCGCCTGCTCGACGCGGTCGGGCAGGTCGCCGCGACCGGAGCGTTCACCGGGGGAGCGGCCGTGGAGGCATTCGAGCAGGACTACGCCGCCTGGTGTGAGACGCCCCACGCCGTCGGCGTATCCTCCGGCACCGACGCGCTCGCGTTTGCGCTTCGCGCGCTCGGCGTGGGCCCCGGGGACGAGGTCGTCCTGCCAGCCAACTCGTTCATCGCGACCGCCGAGGCGGTCAGCATCGTCGGGGGCCGGCCGCGCTTCGCCGATGTCGAGCGTGACACGCAGCTTCTCAGCGCGCAGACGCTCGAGCCGCTCTTGGGCCCGGCAGTGCGCTGCGTGATTCCCGTCCATCTGTTCGGCAGGACCGTCGAGCTGGCGCCGATCATGGATCTGACGCGCACCCGCGGGATCCATGTGCTCGAGGACGCCTCCCAAGCGCACGGGGCCAGATACCGAGGAAGACGCGTCGGCACGATCGGGGACGCCGGAGCGTTCTCGCTCTACCCCGCCAAGAACCTGGGGGCTTGGGGTGACGCCGGTGTGGTGGTGAGCGCCGACGCGCAGATCGCCGAACGCGTGCGACTGCTGCGCTCGCACGGCGAGCGCCCCCGCTATCACCACCGCGTGATCGGCACCACCGGGCGCCTGGACGCGATCCACGCGGCCGTGCTGCGTGTGAAGCTTCCCCGTCTGGAGCATCTCAACAGCGCCCGCCGACGCGCGGCCGCCACGATGCGAGCTGCGCTGCTGGACCTCGAGCCGTTGATCGCGCCCGCAGCGCTGCAGAGCGGCGCGGACCATGTCTACCACCAGTTCGTCGTGCGCACTCCCCAACGCGACAGGCTCAGGGCGCTCCTCGATGAGCACGGCGTCGCCAGCGCGATCCATTACCCAACGCCGATCCACAGAACCCCGGCCTACGCGCCGCTCGTAGGAAGCGATGACCCAGCGCCCGTCGCGAGCGCGCTCGCCCGGGAGATTCTCTCGCTGCCGATCTTCCCGTCGATCACGGACGCCCAGATCGAACGGGTTCTCTGCGCAGTGCGAGCAGGCGTGCTTGAGATCCGCAAGACCACGCTCCGTGCGGGTGAGCCGGTCGGGGCATGAACTCGCGCCTGCGAGCGGGGGCACGCAAGCCCTCGCCCCCGCGCGACGTTGGTAGGGCGAAACAGAACACAACGGACTGATGATCACCACACCGATAGGGATAGCGGTCGTAGGCTTCGGCTACTGGGGACCGAACCTGGTCCGCAACATCGCCGAGTGCGGCGAGCTGCGCCTGATCGGCGTGTGCGAGCGTGACCGCCAGCGGGCCGCCGACTTCACCCGCAGCTACCCGGACTGCTCGGTGGCGCGGGAGCTCGACGAGCTGCTGTGCGACCCGCGGGTGCACGCCGTCTCGATCGCGACGCCGCCCAACAGTCACTATCAGCTCGCGCTTCGTTGCCTGCAGGCCGGAAAGCACGTGATGGTCGAGAAGCCGCTCGCTACGAGTGTCGCCCACGCCCAGGATCTGATCAACCTCGCCCGAGCCAGTGGGCTGATCCTGATGCCCGGTCACACGTTCCTCTACAGCCCCCCGGTGAACAAGGTCCGGGACCTGATCACCTCCGGCGAGCTCGGCGACATCTACTTCGTCACCTCTTCGAGGATGAACCTCGGCCTCTACCAGCCCGACGGTGTGATCAGCGACCTCGCCCCCCACGACCTCTCGATCCTCCTCTACTGGCTCGACCGTCCGATCACGCACATCGCCGCAGCCGGGCAGAGCATCTTCCAGGACGGGGTGCCGGAGACAGCGTTCCTCACGGTCAGCTTCGAAGGCGGTACCACCGCCAACGTCCAGATCTCCTGGCTGGCCCCACGCAAGATGCGCCAGATGGTCGTCGTCGGCTCCAAACGCATGGTCCTCTACGAGGACACCTCATCGGATGAGTCGGTGCGGATCTATGACCGGGGTATGGATGTCACCGCGGCTCGCACACCCGCCACGTTCGGCGAGTACCAGCTCACCTACCGCAGCGGCGACATCGTCGTGCCGCGAATCGAAGCGGCTGAGCCTTTGAGCCTCGAGCTCGCCGACTTCGCCCGTGCCATCCGCACACGCCAGACGCCCCGCTCGAGCGCCGCGCTCGGGCTCGAGATCGTGCGCGCCCTGGAGGGAGCACACCGTTCGATCCGGAACGCCGGCGAGCCCGTGGCGCTCGCCGGGCTTTCGGCCGGCGGCCGCGAGCGCGGGCGAGGCCCGCTGGTCGGTGAGCGCCTGGGAGAGCTCGGCGACACGCTCACCGTCTAGACAGTCGTCGATCGCGCCCAGGAGTCCCATATGACCGGCCCGGCACCATTCACCGCTCCGAGTGCTCTGGCGCTCCTCGACGCCACGACCACGTGTGCACCCGCCCCCGTCCCATTGGTCGCGCACGGCTATGCGCGACGCGACTGGCTGCTGCGCCGGCTGCTCGCGCTCAGCGACGTGGCCGCGCTCGCCGGCGCGATTGCGCTCACCGGCTCGCTTGCCGTCGGCCAGGCGCAGCGCGCATCGCACACGATGCTCATCTGCGCGGTGGTGACCCTGCCGGCATGGGTGGTCCTGTTCAAGCTCTACGGACTCTATGACGGGGACTGCAAGCGCCTCGGGCACTCGACGCTCGACGATGTGCCGGCGCTGTTTCACGGGCTACTGGTCGGCTGCCTTCTCAGCTGGTGCTGGTTCCTGCTGGCCGCCCCGCAGAAGCTCGTCTACTCCGCGCTGCTCACGTTCGCGACCTTCGCGATGCTCGGGCTGCTCGGGGCACGCTCGCTGGCGCGCCGCGCGTTCCTGGCGCTGGCGCCCCCGGAGCGGCTTCTGCTGATCGGGACGGGGCGACTGAGCGGCACCCTGATCGCGAAGATGACCGGCCGCGCCAGCCTGCGGTTGCGAGCGGTCGGGGCCGTGACCTGCGCGGCCGACGATCGTCAGAGCGTGCCGCTGCCGCACCTGGGCTGCCTCGATCAGACCGACCTCCCCGCGCTGATTCGTGAGCATCGCGTCGGGCGGGTGGTGCTCGCCGAGGCCGAGATCGACGGCGAGCGGCTGCTGCGGGTACTGCGCGACTGCAAGAGCACGTCGGTGAAGGTGAGCCTGATGCCCGCCGGCTACAGCGCGCTGGGACCGTCAGTCCAGATCGACGACGTGCAGGGGGTCACCGTCCTCGGTATCAACCCGCCCGTGCTCTCGCGTTCCTCGCGACTGGCCAAGCGGATCCTCGACCTGACCGGCGCGGGGCTCCTGCTCGCGCTCGCGACCCCGCTGCTGGCCGTGTGCGCGGTGGCGATCAAGCTGGACTCCCGCGGTCCCGTCCTGTTCACCCAGGAGCGCGTCGGGCGCGCCGGCAGGCGCTTCCGAATGGTGAAGCTGCGGACGATGAGTGTCGACGCCGAAGCCCGCCGCTCCGAGCTGCTCGCACAGAGCAAACACGGCTCGTGGCTGCACCTGGATCGGGACCCGCGCGTCACCAGGGTCGGTCGTCTGCTCCGCCTCGCAAGCATCGACGAGCTGCCGCAGCTGCTGAACGTGCTGGGCGCCCAGATGAGCCTTGTCGGGCCTCGCCCTCTCGTCGCTGAGGAGGACCGCATGGTCGATGACTGGGCGCGCGGGCGCCTCGACCTGACCCCCGGCATCACTGGCCTATGGCAGGTGCTCGGCCGCACCAGCATCCCGTTTGAGGAGATGGTCAAGCTCGACTACCTCTACGTGACGAACTGGTCGCTCTGGGGTGACGTGCGGCTGATCCTGCGCACGCTGCCCGTCGTGCTCAGCCGCAAGGGGGCCAATTGACGCGCCTCGCGACCCTCTCCCCGCAGGATCAGCGCTGGCGCGCGTTCGCGGCCATGGGCGCCACCTCGCCCGTGCAGATGCCCCAGTGGCTTGACGTGCTCACGAACGCCTACGGGCTGAGCGCGCAGATCATCGCGCTCGTGGACGGCGAGGAGGAGATACTCGCCGCGATCCCGGCGATCGCGAGCAGGCTGCCGTGGCGAAGGCGCTGGACCTCGCTGCCCTTCACCGACACCCTTGAGCCGGTGGCCCTCACCACCGCCGATCGCGAGGAGCTGCTCGGCGCCACGGCCGAGCGAGCCGATACCCAGCCGCTGCTGATCCGCACGCACACGCCGCTGCCCGGCTGGTTCTCGCGACAGGTCGGCACCGTGCAGATCGTCGATCTCTCAGACGGCGCCGAGGCGGTCCTGCGTTCGGCCAAGCGAAAGACCCGCCAGAACATCAGGCTGGCCGAGAAGGCAGGGCTCGTCGCGAGGCCCATCAACTGCCGCCGCGAGTTCCTCGGGGCCAGCCTGCAGCTCATGGCGGCCTCGCGCAGGCGGCTCGGCGCGCCAACCCAGCCGCGGCGCTACTGGTCTCAGATCTGGGAGCTGCACGTGCAGGGACGTGCCCTCAGCATCGGGGTCTACCTGGGCGAGCGGCTGCTGGCCAACGGCGTGTTCCTGGTTGCCGGCCGGCACGCGGTGTTCAAGTACAGCGCCTCGGACTCGGCAACCTGGAAGCTGCGCACCAACTACCTGATGCTCGCCACGGCGCTCGAGCATCTCGCCGCGAGTGGCATGCAGAGCATGGACTTCGGTATCACCGACGTGCACAATCGTTCGCTTCGCGAGTACAAGGCGCGCTGGGGCGGGGAGGAGCTGCAGGCTCACTTCTCGGCCACCGATCCGCGGCTGCTCCCCGAAACGCTTGAGCCGGGTCGCGCCCTCACGCGCACGATCCAGCACCTCCCGGTCGGGGTGGGACGCGCGATCGGCTCGCTGGCCTACCCGTTCGCGGCGTGAGCTCGGCCGCGATCACCGTGGCGGCGCCGCCCGTGGGGGCTCTCCCGAGCACGATCGGAGCGCTCGCGGTGGCGCCGGAGGCCAACACGCTGAGTGCCAGCGAGCGTCGCGACATCGCGCATTGGCGCGACGCTCGCTGGGAGGGCCTCGAGCGGCGGACCGGCTGGCGCGGGGTCCGCGACGCCGCGTGCTGCTACGAGCATCTGGTGTATGAGCACTGGCGCGAGCACACCCGAACGGGCGGACTGCCCCCGGCGCTGCTGTCGGCGTTCTACGCGGTCAAGCGTCTGATCCCGCGCGCGGTGCAGCTCCGTCTGCGTCGCACGCTGATAAGCCTGCAGGGCGCCCCGCTGTTCCCGGCCTGGCCCTTTGAGAGCGCGGGTGCCGAGCTCCTGCAGATCGCGATCGCCGACGAGCTCCTTGCGCGTGGGGTGGACGCGATGAGGTTCCCGTGGTTCTGGCCGCATCGCGCTAGGGGGGCGGCGACGCTCTCGCACGACGTCGAGTCCGCGGGTGGCCTCGAGCACAGCTCTGTGATCGCCGGCTGGGAGGAGGAGCACGGCTTTCGTTCCTCGTTCAACATCGTCAGTGACTGGTATCCGATCGACTTTGACCGGGTCCGCGAACTGCGGCGACGCGGCCATGAGATCGGCTCGCATGCGATCCACCACGATCGCTCGCTGTTCGCCTCACGTGAGAGCTTCGAGGTCCAGCTGCCGCTCCTGCGCGAGGCCGCCGTGACGCTTGGCGCGGTCGGATTTCGCTCGCCCGCCACGCACCGCGTCGTTGAGTGGCTCGGCGAGCTGCCGTTCGCCTACGACTGCACGATGCCGCACTCGGACCCGTGGGAGCCGGTTCCGGGTGGCACCGCCACCGCGTGGCCCTTCTTTCACGGCGACGTCGTCGAGCTCCCCTACACGGCGCCTCAGGACCACACATTGTTCAATCTGCTCGGCCACCGCGACGGCTCGCTCTGGCAGGAGCAACTGGAGCGGATCGTCGACTGCAATGGCCTCTTTCAGCTTTTGACCCATCCCGACGGCGAGTACCTCGGCGGAACGGTTGCCGGCGGTGCCTACCGCGAGGTGCTCGCGACCCTTGCGTCCCGCAGCGAGGTGTGGGTCGCACTGCCGCGCGATGTCGCCGCCTGGTGGCGGCGCCGCGCACAGGGCCTTACGCCCCAGCAGAACGGCTCGGGCAGCTGGAGCGGGTCGGGCATCACGCTGCGTCCCTGCGAGGGCCGGGAGCACGGCGGGTGAGATTCGCCTTGCGCAATGCGCCGAGGAGGTCTCCCCGCACCGGGCGCTCACGCCCGCTGCGCGAGGACGCCCGTACGCAGCCGCAGGTGCTGATGGTGCTCGAGAACTGCGGCTACCCGCTCGACGCACGTGTCCGCAACGAGGCGGAGAGCCTCGTGCAGGCCGGCTTTGCCGTGGAGGTGCTCGCACCGCGCGAGCGCGGGCGTCCTGCCCGCGAGCTGATCCGCGGGGTCCGCGTCTGCCGTTTCCCGCTGCCCGACGGTCGTGGCGAGCTCACGGGCACCGCGATCGAGTATCTCGCGGCGCTCTGCTGGGTTAGCGCTCACGTGCTCGCCCGGCTCGCCCGTTCGCGAGAGGGCACGCTGCATGTCCACAACCCGCCCGACCTGTTCTTCCCACTGCTCTTCCTGGCTCGCCGGCGAGGCTGGTCGACCGTGTTCGACCATCACGACGACGCCGCGGGAATGCTGCGCGCGAAGCTCGGCAGGCAGACGGCGCTTGAGCGGGTGCTGGTGTGGACACGCGAGCGCTCGGCGCGCGCGAGCGACCTGACGATCACCACGAACGAGACGCAGCGCGCGCTCGTGGAGCGGGCCGCACGCCGGACGATCGTGGTGCGAAACGACCCACCGGCGTGGTTTGCCGCGTCGAGCCCCACGCCGCCGGGGGATCGCGTGACGCTGGCATTCCTCGGAGAGATCGGCGTCCAGGACCGCGTCGAGCGCGCCGTCGAGATCCTCGCGCTGCTCGTCGGCCGCCACGAGCGCGATGCGGAGCTCCTGATCATCGGCGACGGGCCGGCGCGCGACGCGGTGCAAGCACGCGCGCAGCGACTGGGCGTCGCCGATCGCGTCCGCGTCACCGGCTGGGTGCCCTATGAGCAGGTACCGGCGCTGCTCGCCTCCGCTCACGTGGGGCTCGACACGGCGCCGATGACAGAGGTCAACCACGGTTCGACGATGGTCAAGATCATCGAGTACCTCGTGGTCGGGCTCCCTGTGATCGCAAGCGCACTGCGCGAGACCAAGGTGACCGGCGGCGAGGCCGTGCTCAGCATCGAGGAGGACTCGGCGGCCGCGTTCATCGCGCCGCTGATCGAGCTGATCAGCAGCGAGGATGCCTGGAGGCGCCGAGCCGCGGAGGCACGGCTACGCGGCAGCCAGCTGCAGTGGCCGATGCAGGCCAAGGGGCTGATCGACGCCTACCGGGCGCTGGCGCGCGCCCCATGAGGGCGATGCCCGGCCGTTGTGCGAGCAGATCAGGTCTCTGTCAGGGCACGCCCTGCGCTTCGGGCCCTCGCGCCAGGCGCCCCATCGCCAGCCCATACCTGGCGAGCACGCGCGCGCCGTGCCCGACGGGCGAGGCCGCGCGTGTGCGTCCCGCCCGTCGGGCGCGCTCGGCTAGCACCTCCCGAGGCGGCAGCAGCTGGCGGCGCACGAACGCGCGCAGATCACCGGGAGGCATCAGCAGCGCGTCGATCACCCCCATCTCGGCATACAGCTGCGCCTGGCCGGCGTCGGGGTTCGGGTTGGCCAGGCGCGCCGCCGCGCGCCCGCTGAGCCCAAGCGCCGGCGGATCACCCCAGGAGCGGGCGAGCGGGACGCCGATCACCCGCTCGGCGACGAGTGCCGCGACGGCCAGCGCCCGCGAGAGCGCGGGGTAGGCGCCCGCCACCCGTTCGAGCGCCCCGGGCTCAAGCGCGGTGCCGAAGGCGTCCCACCAAGCGCTCAGGTCGACTGCCAGGCGCAGCCCGATGAAGCCATCCCTGGCGTAGAACAGCATCAGTGCGGCGAGCTCATCCGCGGGTGCAGGACGCCAGTCGCTCCCGCGGGCGAGCGAGGGGGCGAGCAGCCGCTCACGCGCGAAGTCGCACTCGTACCAGTGCACGCGCCAGTGAAGCTCGACCGGTGGCAGCTCGTCGCGTTCGTGCACAAGCGCGAAATGCAGCAGCGGTAGACCGCGCCGGTCGACATGATCCCTTGGAGCTCCGTAGCCAAGCCCGCGGACGACCTTCACGGCGGCGTGGAGATGCTCGGGGGCGACCAGCAGGTCGATGTCGCCGCTCGCGCGGCGCCCGGGATCGCCGTAGATGCTCTCGCCCAATAGGGCCCCCTTCAGTGGGCTGCACGGGATCCCGGCGTCGTGGAGCGCGTCGATGACGCGCAGCGAGATCAGCCCCATCAGCGCTCCCTGGCGGCGCCCGGTCGCGAGCGCGACCGCCACCGCCGCGGCGAACGCCTCGCTGTCCTGCGAGTCGGCCATCTCCAGGATTCGCGGGCCCAGGGCGCCGAGCAGCCTGCGCGCGCGCAGCGTTGCCGCGAGCCGCTGCCAGTCGACGGCGCCGGCGAGCGCCTGCGCTCGCGGGCCCGTCGCCGATCTGCGTTCGGCCGTGCCCGCGCTCAGCAGGATCAGCAGCCGTTCGGCTGCCATCATCGCCGCCGCGCCGCGCCTCCGGGCGCCGGGCGCCGGCTTCGGTGCAGGCTCATTTTGAGTAGTTGGAGGTGCTTCCAGGGGAAGTTTTCGAGGAGTTGGATGGGGGTTTTGTTTTCGAGGTAGCCGGTGGGTCCGGTGTAGGGGTTGGTGCCGTTGGGGGTGGGGTCTTGGGCGTAGAGGGTGATGTTGGGGGCGTAGTCGCGGATGATGATGCCGTAGCGTTGTGCGGCTTGGGCGATCATCAGGGTGAGTGGGGGGAGGTGCAGGCTTGTGAGTTGCAGGGTTGGGTCCAGGCGCAGGTGTGCTCCCTCGGGGATCGCGTCGGGGGCGGTGGAGCGTCCGTCGGTGCGTTGCGCGGGGCTGGTGTAGATGCCGGCGGCGGCGTCTGGGATGGCGGCTGCGAGGGCGTGGTCGATCTGGTGTTCTTGGAGGTCTTTGAGGGTGATCAGCCCGCCTGCGATCGAGAGTGAGCTGGCGGATGCGCCCCAGCTCGTTTCGGCTCCGGGCCAGGCTTGCGGGCCGTAGACGCCGGGGTTCTGGCTGGTGTGGGCGATCGCTCCGCCCCAGGCTGCCCGCCAGCCGGTTTCGGTGTGCGCCAGGCGCCAGAACTCCCACATGCGGTCGCTGGAGGGCTGGTAGAGCACGAGCTCTGCGTCGCTGCCCTGCCCCGGACGCGCACCCGCCGGCAACGGCACCCTCGCCCACGCCCTGACCAGCGCGCGGCTGGGTCCGCCCGCGAGGCGCACCCGCACCCTTGGCTGCGCGGCTGCCACCGAGTAGATCGGGACGCTCGAGCTGCTCGTGTTGATCCACGGGCCCACCCCCGCGCTCTCCTCCGCCGCGACCTCGTCGGCCAGAGCGCCGCTGAGCGCCGGCGAAGAGGAGTCAAGGGCGGCGGCGGGTGCGAGGGAGCGGTTCCAAATGCTGGCCGCTGAGAAGAAGCGCTGCCCGGCCACCCGCGCAGGGGCCGGCGTCCGGTGGAGCGGGAGCGGGGCCGGGGCCAGTGCCTGACGGGGCAGCACCGCACCGCAGCCCGCGAGCGCCCAGCCCAGCAGCGCAACGCCCGCCAGCGCCCGAGGGCCGGTCTCGTGCAGCAGGCTCACCGTCAAACGCTCCAGCTCGCGAAGCTCAAGCCGCTCAGAGCGCGCAGTCGTTCCACATCCGAGGCGTAGCGCGCACGCAGCGCCTCGCGCAGCGTCTCGTCGAGCTCGACCGGCTCGAGCGCCGGCATCACGGCACGCTCAAAGCCGCCGCGCAGCCTGCGGCGTAGCGTCCGCGGCAGGCGCCGGCCCGCGGGCACGAGCAGGCGCTCAAGGACGGCCGCGTAGCCGTGGGGGTAGACACGCCGCTCGCTGCTCCGGAACAGCTCGCGCCCAAACCCGGCGCAGGTGAACTGCTCATCGACGGACAGGAATGCGAAGATCCGCCGCAGCGTCGCGGCCCGCTCGCACATCAGCTCGCCCTGCTCGACCAGCAGGATCCGCTCCGGGGCGAAGCAGCGCAGGTAGCGCTCCAGCTGACGGGCGTACAGGCTGTGGCAGATCAACGGGTTGCACGGATCCTCGAGGTCCCCCAGCGCCTGTGCGAGGGGGCGTCGCTCCTGGCCGACCGCGAACCGGTGCTGGTAATGGGAGACGGTTCGTGCGAGAGGGTCGCGCAGGAGGTAGATGAAGCGCGCCTCGGGGACGATGGCCCGTATGCGCTCGGGCACCCCGCGCCGGCGCGGAAAGCTCGTGTAGCCCGGTGAGGCCTCGCCGCGCACGGCGAACGCCGGGTCGAACAGGCGCTCGTACTCCCTGCGACTTGCGATCCGACCGCTGGAGTAGGGGATCGTGCCGGGTGCCCCTCCAAAGAAGTTCGGCTCCTTCACCGAGGACATCTGGATCTGCGGGTGATGCCCCAGGTAGTGATGCAGGCTCGTGGTGCCGGCCTTCGCGGCGCCGATGATGAAGAACGTGGGCAGTGCCATGGCTCGTTGACCCAGCTCGCGGGCGATTCGACGAGCTGCGCGACAAATAAACGCCTGGGCACCCTCGCGCCTTTCGAGCACCGAGCCAAAATCCTCGCCATCCGCAGTCCCGGCGCAAACACGGGGACGGCGCAAACGTTCACCACATATGAGCGAGCCCCAGTATCCGCCGCGGCCCGCGCGCTCCACAGAGCGACCGTCCCGCCGCCACTCCGCCAGCTACAGGCACGGCTTCGCTTTCGGGGTCCTCAGCTTCCTGAGCGTCGCCGTCGTCACGTTCCTCTCCACGATCGTCACCGCGCGCATCTACGGCGTGCGGGTGATCGGACAGTTCGCGCTCGCGGCGGCCCCGGCCGCGGCCCTGTGGGTGCTCTCGACCGCCAAAGAGCAGGCCGCACTGGTCAAGGAGATCACCGCGCTCGAGCCCCGCCACCCACGCGTCAGCGAACTGTTCGCCGCCGTGTTCACGTTCTCGAGTCTGTTGACGTGCACGATGGCGCTGCTGGCGGCGCCGATCACATGGCTCGTGCTCAGCGGTCCGCTGCACCACCCGGACCTCGTCACGCCGGCGCTCGTGTTGCTCGCCGCCTACGCGCTGATCACCAACACCGCGTGGAACCTCGACTCGGTGTTCTCCGCGTTCGTCGCCGGACGGCAGCTGTTCTGGGTCAGGCTCCATGAAGCCGTCAGCTTCCTGGTCTTCGCCGTGCTCGCCAGCGCCGTGCTCTCGGACCTGTGGGGCCTCATCCTGGCGACCATCCTCAGCTCGCTGACCTCGCTCGCGCACCGGATCGTGCTGGTCCGCGCCTTCGCGCGCCTTCGCCTGAGCGTCGCCGAATACCGCAATGGGCTGAAGGCGCTGCCGGGGCTGCTGCGCTTCGGGCTGAAGATCACCCCGGGCGGGGTCGCCCAGGGAGTGAGCCAGCAGGCCGGCATCTGGGCGATCGCCGCGGTCTCCCCGGTCTCGCTCGTCGGGGCATACAGCCGCGCCGAACAGATACCCAACAAGCTCCAACAGGTGAACATGAGGGTTGTCGAGGTGCTCTACCCGACGCTCGTCGGACGGCGGGCGAGCGACGACGGCGAAGGCTTCGACCGGGCGCTGGTCGACTCGATCCGCTACGCGATGATCGGGATGCTGCTGATCGCGGCGGTCTGCGGCGGCGCCGCGCGCTCGCTGCTTGAGCTGTTCGGGCCGGGCTTCGCACGCGCGACGCCGGCGCTCGTGCTGCTGTTGCTCTTCCCCGTCGCGGCGGCGGTCACCACCACGCAGACCCAGGCCCTATGGGCGGTGGAGCGCCCGGGTCTCACGAGCACCATCCAGCTGACACGCCTCGCCGTGACGATCGCCCTGACGCTGCTGTTGACTCCCGCCTTGGGGATCACCGGCCCGGCTCTCGCGCTGCTCTGCGGATTCCTGCTCGTCGGGATCTGCAACACGCTCGCGCTGCGCGCGCACCTGCATCGCCCCGCTCGGCACACCTGGCCCCATCGCGAGCGCCTCGCGCTGCCGGCCTGCTACCTCGCCGGCTTCGCCGGCGCGCACCTGGTGCAGTGGCTGCTGCCCTCGACGGGCGGGCTGCTGCTCGCGCTGGGCGCGGGCTCGTTCTGCTACGTGGCTGCCCTGCTCGCCGCGGGGGCGGTCAATCGCCGCGACCGCCAGCGCCTCGCGCAGATCCTCTCCGTCGCGCTCGCCAGACGCGGCGGATCGCGCGGCGCGGAGGGTCCGACCGGCGCGCAGCCCCAGCCCACCGGGCGAGCGCACCCCATGGTGGCTCCGGGCGGGGAGTGAAGGTGCACCTCGCTAGGTGCTCCGCGTGCTCATTTTGAGTAGTTGGAGGTGCTTCCAGGGGAAGTTTTCGAGGAGTTGGATGGGGGTTTTGTTTTCGAGGTAGCCGGTGGGTCCGGTGTAGGGGTTGGTGCCGTTGGGGGTGGGGTCTTGGGCGTAGAGGGTGATGTTGGGGGCGTAGTCGCGGATGATGATGCCGTAGCGTTGTGCGGCTTGGGCGATCATCAGGGTGAGTGGGGGGAGGTGCAGGCTTGTGAGTTGCAGGGTTGGGTCCAGGCGCAGGTGTGCTCCCTCGGGGATCGCGTCGGGGGCGGTGGAGCGTCCGTCGGTGCGTTGCGCGGGGCTGGTGTAGATGCCGGCGGCGGCGTCTGGGATGGCGGCTGCGAGGGCGTGGTCGATCTGGTGTTCTTGGAGGTCTTTGAGGGTGATCAGCCCGCCTGCGATCGAGAGTGAGCTGGCGGATGCGCCCCAGCTCGTTTCGGCTCCGGGCCAGGCTTGCGGGCCGTAGACGCCGGGGTTCTGGCTGGTGTGGGCGATCGCTCCGCCCCAGGCTGCCCGCCAGCCGGTTTCGGTGTGCGCCAGGCGCCAGAACTCCCACATGCGGTCGCTGGAGGGCTGGTAGAGCACGAGCTCTGCGTCGCTGCCCTGCCCCGGACGCGCACCCGCCGGCAACGGCACCCTCGCCCACGCTTCAGAGAGCGACGCGTGAGGCGAGTTCGCCAGCGTCACCGCCACCGTTGGCTGGTCCGCTGCCACCGAGTAGATCGGGACGCTCGAGCTGCTCGTGTTGATCCACGGCCCCCGCGCTTCGGATACCTCGGCGGCGAGGAGGCGCTGGAACCCGGCGATCATCTGCGAGGAGTCCGGATCAAGCGGCGCGTTTGCCGCCAACGGCTGGTTCCATACGCTCGAAGCGGAGAAGAAGCGAAACGACGCCGCTTCTTCTCCGCCCGCGGGCGGCGCTTCGAGCGTCGGCGGGGGAAAGCCCGGTTGGTCTTCCGCGACCAGCGGTGCGGTGCTCGCGCTGGGGGAGGCGGGCTGTGGGTCCGATCCACCGAGCGCGGGGTTGCCAGGGGCGCCGGCCCTGCCACGGCGTCGCCGTCTCCTCCTGGGCATGCAGTGTCCGCCGAGCCGGTGTGCCCTGGGGCGAGTAGCTGTGGGCCCCGTGCGGGTGGGTCCTCCGCAGCGCTCGCGCCGGGCGCGCGGGGCGTGGACGGCACGGGCAGACCGTGCGCCGTTGGCGCGCGCGGCCCCGCTCGTGGTGAGCCCCCACGGCGCCAGCAGCAACACGACGGCCGCCAAGCCCGCTGCCAATGGTCTCTTTCTCATACGCGCGGGCCTCCGGGTATCGCCGCCGGGTGCATTCGTCCCTAGCAACACGCAGTAGTCATCGGTTGTTGCGCTCGCCCGCTGGCCTGCGCGTGTCACACCGTGGACGTTTATTTCTACCGCGGACTGAGGGTGACCGCAAGAGCTGAGCGCGCGTGATGTAACTGTCAAGTCATCTCGTGCGGGATTCGCGGCGGATCCATGTGGAGGGGTCAGACCGCTGAGCCGCGGCTCCCGCACCTGTCCTCTCGGTAGTACCGGCGAGAAATGTTCACGATGCCTCCGAACCCGGCAATCGTCTCCCATCACGGCAGAACGCTTCGTTATCTTCTCGACTCGATTTCGTCTCTCGGACCCCGCTCGGGGTGTCCGCCGTCGTTTCCGCAGCGACGGCGCGAATCCGCTCCTGGGGATCCTGGGTCCTGCTAGCGCGCTCTGCTGAAGTCGCCTGAAGTGGAGATGCCCGCAAGTTGCGCGGTCACTCCTCGCGCTCGCGGGAGCGGCCCTCTACGATGTTCGGAGCGATGGTTCGTTGGCTCGGCTCGGATCAGGGACTCGCGTTCGCAGGCCCGTGCGGCGCAACTCCGCGTCGCAGATCAGCCGTTTTTCCTCCCCTCCCAGCGGTCGCAGCCGCGAGCAGCGGCGCATGCGTCGCGTTGAGTGGGAGTGTGCCGTCATCCGATCACGTCCAGGCATGAGCGGTACGAGGGCCGCCGGCGACGGGAAGGCGGCCGCTGAGCACTCGCTGCAGGTGCGCCTTGAGCAGTTCGCCTGGGAGGCGGTCACGCAGGAGAGCGCCCGCTTGGGGGTCTCTGTCGAGGAGCTCCTGCGCTTCGCGGTCATGTATTACCTCGCCGACGTCGACAGCGGGCGCATCGCGCGGCGCATCTCTGCGCCGCAGCCACCCCCGTCAGGATGAGCCGCAAGTTCGAGCCAAAACGGCCATGCGCTGCCAGGCGGCGTCTATCACGTGCCGCGTCCGACATCTTGACAGCGTTGCAGGCCTGCAGTAGCGTGCCCGATGACGTTTATGAAGGACGCAGGTTGGCGTCTGCTGCCCGGCGGGGTGCCGGAGGGTCGGGCAGCTTCGGAGCGATGGTGGAAGGGGAGATATGGAGGGTCAACAGGACGTTGCCCGTCCGGCGCCAGCGCCGGAGCACGCAGCCCGCGAGAGCGCCAGGGTGCGCGCCGCGGTGCGCCACGCACAGGCAGGTGACCGCGACGCGCTCGGGTTTCTCTATGCGCGCTTTGCCGAGGACGTCTGCGCCTACGCCGCGAGCATCGTGCGCGATCCCCACGACGCGCAGGACATCACCCAGCAGGTGTTCGCGAAGCTGACCGGGGCGATCGGCAAATACGAGGAGCGCGAGGTTCCGTTCCTGGCCTGGATGCTGCGCGTCACGCGCAACGTCGCGCTCGACCACATGCGCCGCCGCCGGCCGATCCCCGTCGCCGAGGTACGCGGCGTCGACGCCGCGCAGGCCGCGCCGCTCGCCGGCTCCACGCAGCTGGCGGAGGCGCTCGCGACGCTCCCTCCCGCCCAGCGCGAGGTGCTGCTGATGCGTCATCTCGTCGGCCTGTCACCGAGCGAGATCGCCGCGCGCACCTCCAGAACCGAGAGCTCGGTGCACGGGTTGCATCACCGCGGTCGCAAAGCGCTCAAGGCCGAGCTGCTGCTGCGCGGCGCCTCGCCCGCGACCCTGCCCCCACGCGAGCAGACGCAGGGCAGCTCCGGCTAGCAGGCGGGCTGGAGCAGCTCGGCGTCGGGCACCTCCCCGACCACCCTGCCCGGCACCCCCATCACGAGCGCCCTGGCCGGCACATCCCGCGTGACGACGGTGCCGGCGGCCACGTAGGCCTCCGCTCCGACCTCGACCCCCGGCGTGAGGATCGCGCCGCCGCCGATCCGGCAGGCGCGTCTCAGGATCGCACCCTGATTCTCGCCGGCGAGATCGCGGCCCATCCCGTTGTCGTTGGTGCTCACCACGCCCGGCCCGACGAACACTTCGTCCTCGATCACCGACTGGCCGGTGATGTAGACGCCGGTCTGGATCCGTACCCGCGCGCCGACCTGAACGTCGTTGTCGATCACGCTGCCCCGGCCGACGACCGTGCCTTCGCCCACGTTCACCCGCTCGCGGACGAACGTGTTGTCGCCGAGGATCACGCCAGGGCCGATCCTGCTTCCGGCGAACACGATCGCGCCGGTGCCGACGCTGGTGCCGCGCGCGATCAGCAGCCCTCCGATCGTGCCCGCGGCGCGGCTGTGGGCCGCCAGGTGCGGGCGCTTGCCGAGCACCGCGAGATCCTCGATCCGACAGCCGGCCTCGACCACCGTGTCGTCGTGAATCACCACGTGCCATCCCACGCTCGCGTCGGATGCGAGCACGACCGCGCTGCCGAGCAGCACCCCTCCACGGCCGTGGGCGATTCGGGCTTCGCCGCTCACGAGGGCCCGCCCCCTCCAGGACGCGTGGCGTCACCCTGACGCTCGGACCGAGTCCCCCTGTCGACGGGTGCGATCTCGCGTGTTCTCACCGCTCGCTCAACGATCGGACAGGCCCGTTCCTTGCGCCCGGCGCCGACAGCGCCCCGGCCCGCCGTCCCGAGCGCAGCGTCGCCTGCCGCGCCACGGGCGGGCCCCAGGGCGCCCTGCGAGCGCTGGCGATGCGGGCGCGACCATCACGCCGGTGGGGCCCTGCGCGCGCCTGAGCGTCCGATGCACGCCTCGACGACGGGTTCAGCGACGGGCACACGCGCGCTCGTCCTTCCGCGGCCCGGCCAGCCGGTAAGGGCTCGCTGGCCCTCCTAGGCGTGGGGCTCGCCGGCAAGCGCGTGCGTGCGGTGTGCCCCGCCGCGGCGGCCGACCACGCCGGGGGCGTCCAACGTCGCCTTCAGCGCCAGCAGCAGCGCCAGGGCATTTTCCACCCGGCAGCGGTGCAGGCGCGCGAGCGCCCCGGCGCGGGCATAGGCACCGCTGCGCGCGGTGGCGCGCACGAACTCCTGCACCGCCTCGCGCTCAAAGCCCCCCGCGAGGATGTGAAGGCACTGAACGCGCCAGCGCTCGATCGCCTGGCTCTCGAGCTCGATCGCCTGCTCGCCGGCGCCGTCGTGCAGATCCAGGCTCTCGCGCAGCCGCTCGCCTTCCTCGATCAGCGTGCCCAGGGCGAAGGTCAGCTTGCCGGTAGGGTCCCGGCGTGTGTCTCCGACGGGGCGCTGCACCTCGCTGTGATCGCCCGGCACGCCAGCTACCTTTCGCGTAGGGCTCGGTGAGCCGGTAGGACCCGCGGGCCGTCGCGCTCGCTTGCCGTGATGACTCCCGCAGGCTGCAGACGGCAGCGGCCGTATTCAGTCTGCTCGACGAGTTCGCGAGCGCGGCTGGGAGCGCGTGCGCACCGTGCGGTCCCTCGGTGAGCGTGACGAGCAGCGCTGAGCGAGGCACGCGGGGCTGTCTGCCTGCCCGACGCGGCGCTCCTGCTGCTCTCTGTGGGCCTCGGGCCGGCCGGTCGGGTGCGCGCGCGCCGTTTACCGGGGCGCCCTGCGCCTGCGTGGCGGGCGGCGAAGCCGGGCGCCTCACACAGGAGCACGGCCGGGCTCGTTGCGCGCAGTGCCGCGAGCTCGCCGATCACCTGCATCTCGGGGGCGGTGAACGTGCCGCTCACGTGCGACTGTGTCTCGCTGATGGCTCCCATATCCCCGGCGGGCCTTCCGCGTGAAGCGCTGCGCGGGGCCTCTCAGAAAAGCCTACACCATGGTTTACCCTCACCGCCCGGACCTCCCCTCATGCCCCGCCGGGGGCGGGCAGTCCCGGGTGTTCGGCCCGTAGCCATGGGCTGTGAGCGAGTCGCGCACGAGCTGGCACCACCAGCCCTGGACAAACCATAGGCTGCCTGATAGCGTTTATGGCGCTGGGTCGACTCTGCTTCTTGGTCGGTTCTCGGCGTTTCACCCTCTCGGGCGTGGGCAGGCACATCCCTCGTCTCGCACACGTCAAGTGGGCGCCGCGGCTGTCCCCTCCTTATGCCGCGGCGCTCGCGACCCTGTACCTGTTCCCCCCGAGGGCCCGGCGCGCAGGGCCGCGCCGCTGAGCGACCCGTGCTGCTTTGGCCGAGGCGATCGCCACCCAGCCCTCGAGGACGCGTGGGAAACCGTGCGACCCGACGCGCATCGGCAGCGGCCCGGGCCACCCCTCGGCAACCCGCTGCCTGAACCCGTCCTCCATAGGGCCCGGCCCCGTGCTCAATAGTTCAGCAATTCGCTTCCCCACCGCGCTTCGGAAGTTCGGTGACTCCGCTCGGGACCGGCCGCGAGCGGTCCTTCTCCAAACTCCCGATCGCGGACGGCGCACGGTGGGTCGCAGAGGCGAAAGGCCGCGTCGCTTCCTTGACACCTTTCACCCACCGAACGGCAAACGAGTCAACTTGTGCGCTCCGGTGGGACGACTCATACTGCGGGTCGTTACTGTCGATTCGGCTAACGGTCGGCGTGACACCCCTCCTGTCTGCGGCCCCCCAATAGGCCTCAGGCGTGCGAGCCCTTCGTTCTTCTCGGTCCGAGTAGCGGAGGGCTCGTTTTTTTTCGGTCTGTTGACGCAGAGAAGCGAGGGAGCGGACCAAACGAAGCCCTCCTCCGGCGGCCCGGGCCTTGACCCGGCAACGCATGAGGCGAGGCCTATTCCCCTGCCCGCTCCCGCTCATCGCCACCGCGCACCTCGCCGGGTGCCGGTGCTCCCCCGCGCCACGGCAGCCTACGCTCGAGCCCGAGCGCGTGGAGCGCCTTCCCCGGCGCAGGATGGCGCGAGGGCACGATCTCGAGCCGACAGTGGGCCTCGGCGCAAATCCTGACGGCATTCAACAGTGCGCGCACGCCGCTTGAGTCGATGAACGTCAGCTCGTCGAGGTCGATCACAAGCTCTTCGCAGGCGCCGGCGCACGCCCGCTGAACGGCCTCGTCGAGGCGCGTGGACGTGTTGATGTCAAGCTCCCCTTCGACCGCGAGCGTGATCTGTCTTGGCAGCTTCCTCTCGCGCACCGCTAACCGCGTCCCCACCTTCAGTTACCTGCCGGTGCTTCGCGCTGGCGGTGCGGTGAGGGCTTCCCGTGCGCCCCGGGGTCCGTGTCCCGGGGCCTGCCTGTTCGCTGCCTTCCGCCCGGTCTCGGCACGGTGGCGTGCGAGCCGACGCACTTCCTCGAGGCTGGCGAGCCCGTGGATCTCGAGCAGCGTCGCGTCCGCGGTGAAGCTCGAGAGCTCTGGGTGCTCCCGCGCGAGCGTGCCCATCCGCGCCGACGGGCGGGGGGTCGCTTCGCTGCTGGGCGTGAGCCTTTGCTCGCGTTCGCTCCGGTCGATCATCGCCGTGCCCCCTTTCAGGCGGAGCTCAAGGCGCACACGCCGCGTGCGCATGCCGTCTCCCGCTCCGGTCTCTGAGGTTCGTCACGCTAGAGCGCACACCGCTCAGATAAACGTAAACGGGCGGTTTCGGTCCGGAGCCCCGGCGGCGCCACCGGCATCCGGGTGGAATTCGTAAGACGAAGCTAAAGCCTGGGCGTTTCCGGGGCGATATGCCACCCATAAAGCCCCGCGGTGCCTTCCACATGCCCTTCACAATAAACACCGAGCGGTGACCTTGAGGAAGAGGTCCGCGGGCAACTGAAGACCCATGTCTCCCGAGGACCCGACCATACCCGAGCCGCCCGTTGCCGGCGCACCCGCGCCGGGCGCCGGGGAGCCGACATCCGAGCTTCACGCACTCGGCCTGACGCTGATGGACCGCGCCGAGGACGTGCTGAGTCTGACGCTCGAGCGCTCGAGGGCGAGCGAGCAGCACGTCGACGCGGTCGTCCAGGAGAGCTTCGAGCGGATCAGCCGCAGCTCGACGATCGCGGTCGCACGCTGGATCTCAGGCGAAGGCCTGCAGGTCGCCCGCGAGGCCGGCAGCGAGATGTGGCTGATCTTCGGCGAGCTCGCCGCCCAGCGCGCCTCCTCGCTCGACGATGTGATCCGCCGCTGCCTGTGGTGGCGAGACGCGATGGTTGAGGTGATCGACCACGAGTGCGGCCGCCCGACCCATTCGCGCAGGAGGTCCGGTTCGAGGCGACCCAGATCCTGCAGCTCAGCCTCGAGTTCAGCCTCGTGCGGATGGCCGAGTGCTTCGAGCTCGAGCGAAGGCGCACCGACGAGGAGCTCGGCCGCCGCGAGGAGGAGCTCGCGTTCATGGCCACCCACGACGCTCTGACCGGGCTTCCGAACCGCACGCTGATCCTCGACCGTGTCGAGCAGATGCTGGCCCGCGCGGCCCGCACCGACCGTGCCGGTCGCCGCGCTGTTCGTCGACCTCGACAACTTCAAGGGCATCAACGACACGCTCGGGCACGCGATCGGCGACGAGCTGCTGCGCGCGGTCGCCAAGCGCCTGGACGGCGCGATCCGCGGCGCGGACACGCTCGGGCGTCTCGGCGGCGATGAGTTCATCGTGATCTCCGAGGACTCTCGATGGAGGACGGCGCCGAGCTGATCGCCGACCGCCTCGTCCAGGCGCTGCGCCACCCGTTCAAGCTCGGCCCCGAGAAGCAGACGCGCGATCACCGTCACCGCGAGCATCGGCATCGCGGTCTCCGCGGGGCACACCGCCGAGGACCTGGTGCGCAACGCCGACATCGCGATGTACGCCGCCAAGTGGGACGGCAAGTGCCGCTACGCGATGTTCGAGACCGACATGCAGGACCGCATGCAGGCGCGCATGGAGCTCGAGATGGACCTGCGCGACGCGCTCGCAGCAAGAGCGAGTTCTTCCTCGTCTACCAGCCGACGCTCGACCTCGCGACGATGCGCCCGAACGGCGTCGAGGCGCTGATCCGCTGGCGCCACCCCGAGCGCGGCCTGGTCCAGCCCGATGACTTCGTGCCGCTGCTGGAGGAGACGGGCCTGATCTGCGACGTCGGGCGCTGGGTGCTGCGGCGAGGCCTGCGCGCAGGGCGCCGAGTGGCGCGCGGCCGGGCACGAGATCGCGATCGCGGTCAACGTGTCCGGACGCCAGCTCGACTCCGACCAGGTGCTCTGCGACGTCAGCGAGGCGCTGACGGCCTCGGGGCTTGACCCCTGTGCGCTGACGATCGAGATCACCGAGACGACGCTGATGCGAAACGTCGAGGACACCGCAAGGCGCCTCGCCGCTCTGAAGGAGCTCGGCGTGCGAATCGCGATCGACGACTTCGGCACCGGCTACTCCTCGCTCGCCCATCTGCAGCGCTTCCCCGTCGACGCGCTGAAGATCGACCGCTCCTTCATCTCCGGGCTCGAGAACAACGAGGAGGGGGAGTCCCTGATCCGCACCCTGGTCCAGCTCGGCAAGACGCTCGCGATCGAGACCTTCGCGGAGGGCATCGAGCGCGAGCGCGAGCTGTCGGTGCTGCGCGATGAGCAATGCGACTGCGGGCAGGGGTTCCTGTTCGCAAAACCCCTTGAGGTGGGCCGGGTGCCGGGCTTCCTGCGCGATCTCGCGTTGCTCCCCTCACCGGTGGCGGCGGTTGTGCCCGACCCTGCTGCCCCGCCCGCCCAGTAGGCCCCGCCGCGACCCGTTCGCGGGCGGGGAACTGGACGCGGGGACGCTCTACGCTAGCCTTCCCGTAAACGTTTACTGAGCAGTCAAGGGGGCGGTGAGCGCCATCGGCGCGAAGAGCAGCACAACCAGCCACGAGCTTACAGGCCGGGGCACGGCGCTCGCCCGCGGCGCCAGCCACCGCGACCGTTCTCGCGAGCTGCTGCGCGCGATGCTGCTCGACTCCGCCTGTACGCAACTGCTCGAGCAGCCCTGGGAAGCGCTCAGCATGGGGGACATCGCCCGCGGCGCGGGGGTCCATCGCAGCTCGCTTTACAACGAGTTCGGCACCCGCCGCAATCTGATCCGAGCGCTGATCGCCCGCGAAGCCGACCGTCTGCCCGCCGCGCTGAGCGCGCCGCTGCTGGCTTGCTCTGAGGCGCCCGCGTACGCGCTGCAGCAGACCTTCGAGTGCTTTCTGGATGCCTCCTGCCAGAACGGCCTGATCGCGGCGCTGCTGCGCCGCGGCGAAACCGAGCTGCGGGCCATTGCGAGCACGCGCCGGGGCGCGACACTCGAGCGGCTCTCCGAGGCGGTGAAGGAGGCCTGGCCGCGGCTTGAGCGTGAGGACTGTGAGCAGATCGTCGAGTGGCTGTTTCGATTCGCACTCAGTCTCGCGCGCGTCCCCGCCGGCCCATCGACGGCCGCACACGTCGGCCAACTGCTCGGCACCTATGTACAGGATCGCCTGCCGAGCCCGGCCGGGCCGGTGGCGCCTGTTCAGAGCGCCTCGTTGCCCGCATAGCGGCTGAGCACCGTCCCGCCGCCGGCACGCCCGCGCTTGCTCCGGGCGCCAAGCCCACAGCGGACGGCTTGCATCCGGCAGGGTGTTTTTGCGCATCCCCTTGCCCACCTGATAACGTTTATCTCAGCTCGGGGGCGTCCTACTCCTTTGGCGGACCTGAGTCGCCTCATCCGGGGTGCGAACTGATCTATCCCTCTTCAGACGCACTCAAGCGGGCGCCGTGACCCCCCTCGTCGCGGCGCCCGCGCCCCTCTTTCTGGGCGCGGGCGATCGTGCCGCCGATCGCGCCACGCCCCCGCCGAGGAGCCGCCTGGTGTGGTGCGAGGAGAGCTCAGGCGCTCGCGACGCGAGAAACGACGCTGCCGGGCGCCGGGAGCGCGCTGCGCGCCCCGAAGCGCCGTTGCCTGAGCGAGTACTCCGCCAGGCACTCCTCGAACGCCTCGCGCCCGAACTCGGGCCACATCTCCGCCCGGAAGACGAGCTCCGCGTAGGCGCACTGCCACAGCAGGAAGTTCGACAGCCGCTGCTCGCCGCTGGTGCGGATCACGAGATCGGGGTCCTGCATGCCGGCGCTTCCAAGCAGCGCCGCGAAGGCCTCCTCGCCGCCGCCGTGATAGCGCGCCGCAGCTTTGACGATCTCATCGCGTCCGCCGTAGTCGAAGGCCACGAACACGCGAATCACCTCGCCCGCGGCGGTGATCCGCTCGGCCGACTCGATCGCGGCGCACAGCGGCTCTCCGGCACGGTCGCGCCGGCCGATGAAGGACACCCGCACCCCGCGCTCGGCAAGCCAGGGCGTGTCGGCGACGATCCGCTGCGCGAGCATCCCCAGCAGCGCGTCGACCTCTTCTGCCGGGCGCGACCAGTTCTCGGTCGAGAAGGCATAGAAGCTCAGCTGTGCGATCCCCAGCTCGATCGCGTCGGAGATCCGGGCCAGCACGTTCTCAGCCGCGGCCGTGTGCCCGTCGGCGATCGCGAGGCCCCGCGCGTGCGCCCAGCGGGCGCTGCCGTCGCTGACGATCGCCACGTGCCGGGCTCTCCAGGTCCCGTTGCTCGCGCCGGCGCCGGCGCCGGTCTCGATCACGGTGGGCGACTTCATGGGCCTCGTCATGATCGCGCACGCCCCGGCTTTTCCCGCCACGAACTTTCTAACCCGTGACTGTTTAGCTCAGCGGCGCGCGCAGCGTCGCCGCGCGCGCCTCGCGCCTCCACTCGCGGCGCGAGCTCGGGTTCGCCGATGCCCAGGAGGCTCCGCGCCCCCAAGCCCGGCTTGCGCGAGCGCACCGCGGCCCTCTGCGAACGCGGGGTGCGTCATCGCAATCCTCCCGCTCCCGTTTATCGATAGCCTTGACGCCGCGCGAGCGCACCGCTCCGGCCCAGCCACCAGCAGCCCCCTCGATCGCAGCGAAATCACTTTCTAACGCTTGACTTGCCAGGCGCCTTCCGGCAAGCGAGCATCGGAGAAGCCGGGTCGCGCGGGCAAGGGTAGCCGCCCGCATCGCCCGGCGAACGCGACATGGCCCCTGAGACCCCGAGCAGCCACCGCAGGCGAGGCACCCGCCCGGGCGCCCGGAAGCGCCCCGTGCTGATCACGCGCTCCCCGGGGGAGCGCGCGCGGTTGCTCGCCGCGGCGGAACGGATCGTCTCCGAGCAGGGTGCGAGCGCACTGAGCATCGAGTCGGTCTGTGCGCTCAGCGGCGTCTCGCGTGCCGGTTTTCGACGCAGCTTCACGGGGCGGGCCGACATGCTGCTCGCGCTGCACGACGAGCTCGCCGCGCGCGTGAGCGCCTCGATGGGTCGCGCCTATCTCGCGCAGGGCTCCTGGCTGCAGGGCGTGCGCGCGGCGATCGCCGACCTGCTCGTGACGCTCGAGCGCAACGTCCCGCTGGCGCGCTTCATGCTGCTCGACTGCGCGATCGACGAGAGCCCGCTGCCGGCGCGCCGCGCTCAGATGCTCGATGACTTCGCGGCCGCGCTGGAGCGTGATCGCCCTGCCCTGGAGGCCGGCTCGAGCGACCCGCCGTTCGGCGCCCGCGCGCTGATCGGAGCCGTCGCCTCGATCCTGCACGCCCGGCTGATGGAGGATCCCGTGCCGGCGCTCTCAGACCTGGCCGGCGGCCTGACGGCGATGATCGTGCTGCCCTACCTGGGGGCGGATGCCGCCCGCGCCGAGATCGCCCGCACCGGCTCTGCGCCCGCCGCTGAGCCGCCGCCCGCGCGGGCGCCGCGCCCGGCCCCGCGCGCCCCGCAGCGGCTGACGCCGCGGACGCTCGGCATGCTGCGCGCGATCGCCGATCGTCCGGGCCTCGGCAACGCGCAGCTCGCCCGCGCTTCGGGGATCTCCGATCCTGGCCAGGCCTCGAGACTCCTCGCGCGCCTGCGTGAGGGCGGTCTGATCGAGTGCGAGCACGCCTCCAGCGGACGGCCGGTGGGCAAAGCCTGGCGGCTGACCGCGCGGGGCGCTGCCGTGCTCGCCAAGCGGCAACCAACGAGGTGAGTCTCGCGCCGCTGAGAAGCCGCGTCGGCTGATCGGCCCGAAACCGTCAGCCCGGCGGCGCCCGCTGTCATGAGGCCGATGTGAATCGCCCGCGCTCCGCCGGTCATCACCGTACGCGGCCGACGAGGCGAAGTGACGGTCCGCGAGCGCAGGCGGCGTCGGCCGGAGGGCTGCTCGGCGAGGCTACTGGCGTTGCTTCTGGGCGCCCGCCGGAGGGTCGTCCGGTCAGCTGCAGCACCGCTTGCACGACCGCCGGGTCGAACTGGGTCCCCGCGCTCGCGCTCAGCTCCGCGACGGCGACGTCGAGCGACATCGCCTTGCGGTAGGAGCGGGTGGTGGTCATCGCGTTGAACGCGTCGCAGGCGCTTACGATCCGCGCCTCGAGCGGGATTTCCGTTTCTCTGAGCCCGTCCGGGTAGCCGCCGCCGTCCCAGCGCTCGTGCGAGGAGCGGACGATCTGCCCGACGGTGCGCATCAGCCCGCCGACGGTCTCGAGCATCCGCTGTCCCTCGATCGTGTGCATCTTCACGGTCGCCCACTCCTCGGCGTCGAGCTTGCCGGGCTTGTTGATGATCTCCTTCGGGACCGCGATCTTGCCGACGTCGTGTAGCAGCGCGCTGAACTCGACGTTCCGGCAACGGGCGCCGTCCAGCCCGAGCGTGCGGGCCACCTCGACGGCGAGTGCCACCACCCCGCGGCAGTGCTCGCCGGTGTAGGCGTCGTCGGCCTCCACCACGTCACCGAGCACGAGCGCCGTCCCCCGGTAGGCGTCGTTGAGCTCGACGAGCTGCTCCATGCGGGCCTCGCGCTCGCGGGAGAAGAAGCTCATCACCCCGAACAGCGGCAGCACGCTGAGCACGATCCAGCGGTGCTCGATGGCGGCGAACGCGACGGCCAGCCCGACCGGGGAGAGCGCCAGGTCCATCAGATAGATCCGTGACACCTCGCCCACGAGCTCCCGCACGCCCGGTCCTCCCCGCAGCCGCTCGCGCGCCACGTTCGAGCCGAAGTCCCCGGCGAACTGAGCCGCCAGCGCCAGCGCCAGCACGAGCGGCCGCCCGCCGGGGTGGTGATCGCCGGCGAGCACGAGCACGACGGCCGGGCCGAGCGCGAACCAGCTGTTTCCCGGGGCGGTCAGCAGCCGGCTCCGCTCAAGGCGCCCGCTCGCCACAGCCGGGAGCATGCCGAGCGCCCAGGCCGCCATCATCAGCACCGGTACCAGCGCGGCCGGCAGCGCGAACAGCATCGGCACGAACACCACCTGGATCGGCACGGTGATCCCGCCCGCGATGTCGAAGCGCACCTGCGTGGCCGCCGCCGCGCAGATGACATACGCGGCGGCGAGCGCCACCTCGAGATGCCCGGTGCCGGGCGCGAGCAGCGCGAGCGCCCCGGCGCACAGCACAAACCCGCCGCCGACGCTCAGCTCGGCGCGCCGCTCGGCGGAGCGCAGCCGCTCGGCGCGCCGCGCCAGCGACACCCGCAGCCGCTCGGTCTCGATCACGGGATCGCCGGACACGTCCTCGCCTCCCGGTTTCTCATCTCGTCCCGCGCGGGTCGACGTACACGTCGTCGATCTGCGAGGTCCCGGTCACGGCGGTGAAGCGCAGCGACATCTGTGTCGTCCCGTTGCTCACGAGCGCGCCCGCGACCGAGCCGGTGAGCATCGACAGCGTCGGCTTCCACGACGGACTGAGCGCAACAGCCCCGAGCGGCAGCGCCACCGGCCCCAGCAGGGTCGGGTAGACGACCTGCACGGCGACCGTCGAGAGCAGCCCGTTGTTGCGCGCGAGGAGCCGGAACGTCGGCTCCGAGGCATCGACGCACACCGCCGGCGAGAGCGCGGAGGACCCGGCTCCGAGCAGCAGCGAGTACTTGCCGGCCGTCCCGCTCGCCGCGTAAGGCTCGCTGCCCGCGGTCTGGGCGGCGCCTGCCGACAGCGTCCAGCCGGCGAGGCTGCCCTCGAAGTCCCCGCCCGGCACGAGCTCATAGGAGCTCTGATCGCCCCAGCGGGCGAACGGCTGGGAGGGCGCGGCCGCGGGACAACTGCCGCTCTCGATGAGCGCGGCGCCGGCGCTGTCGGCCCCGACGGTCAGGGACGTCATGATCCCGGCAAGGCTCGCGAACGCGATCACTGCTCGGCGAGGGCTTCCTCGGGTGATGGTGGTGAACACGAAAGCCTCCTTGGGCCTCGTGCTGGCGGCCGAGCTATCTCTCTGCGCAGACCTCTGGCTTTGCGTCCCCGCCTCGCGACGGGTATGCCTTTGGCAGCGACTCTTTCCGAAATAAACGCTCACGGTGTCGTTCATCACCGACCGATCCTTGAGCACCGCAGACGTCACCTGGACGTCTATTGAAGGGGCCCTCCTCAGGTGATTTCCGCTCGCCAAAGTCGAGTCGGTTGGCTGCCGCGCTCGTGCTGAGGGCAGCGCCAGTCATCCTGGTCTTCCGATCCATAAACGCTTGTGGTAAGGCTCCGGATGCCCCCGGTGCGCCGAAGCGGTTATCCCATCCGTGCCGGGCCACGACAGCATCGGCGTCGGGCAGACGCGCGAGCGACCGAGCGGAGTCCCGATCGCTCTCGCAGTGCCCGCGGGGTGGCCGTCGCTCATAGCTACGGCGCGGTTGGCGTGTCTCCGGTAGTGTATTGCGCTACAATGCGCTACATGGGTCAGCCTCTGAGCCTTCGCTTGCCGGATGCGACCGTCCGGCGTCTCGCCGCGCGCGCCCGTGGGCGTCGGATCCCTCCGCGAACGCTTGCGCAGCGCTACGTCGAGGAGGGCCTGCGCATGGACGAGCATCCCCTCGTGCGGTTCCTCGAGGGTCCTGCCGGCCGGCGTCCCCGACTGGTGGGAACGGGCATCGACGTGTGGGAGGTGATCGGGGTCGTTCGCGACAACTCGGGCGACCTCCGCGCCGCCGCGGAGTACCTGCAGCTCCCGCTCGGTCTGGTTCAGGCGGCGGTCAGCTACTACGGCGCATATCGCGAGGAGATCGACGAGTGGATCGCGCTCAACGAGCGTGAGAGCGACGCCGCCCACGCCGCGTGGCTCGCCGGGCAGGCAGCGCTCAAGCGTTGAAGCTGCTGCTCGACGAGATGCTCTCGCCGGCGATCGCGGCCGCGCTGCGATCACACGGACACGACGTCGAGGCGATCAAGGAGCACCCGGAATGGGAAGCTCTGCCCGACCCCGAGCTCGTGGCGCTTGCGCGTGAGCAGCAGCGGGTGATCGTGACGAACAACCTGCGCGACTTCCGCCCGCTGCACGCCGAGCTGATCGCGCCCGGCGGCGCCGGACACGCCGGCATGATCTTCGTGCCTACCAGCTATCGCCTCACCAGGCGCGACGTGCGACGAATCTCGAAGGCGCTCGAAGCGAAGCTCGAGGCCCACCCGAACGACGAGGACCTCGCCGATGGCGAGAGCTGGCTCTGAGCACCGAAGCTCGCGGGCCGATCCTTCCCCAACATCCTGGTAGGACTCACCGTTCCAGATACCTGCGATGCGTGCGCGAGAGCGCGCTACCTGGAGGACCCGGACGCTCCTGCAGGCATCTTGTGGCGGTGGCGAGGTCGAGGGCCTTGCGGGCTTCGCGGTGTGTCGTGCTTCGAGCCCCTCGAGCACAAGGAGCCAGTCGGACTTCAACCGACGGGCGTGGTTGCGGTCGGTTGGCCGCTAGTCAGCGCCCGGCGCCTCCGGGCGGGCACCCCACCACCGTACCCGCCCGGCTGACGCTCCCGTCCGCGAACGCCAGCCGAGCCGACAGGCGCCAGCCCCCGCGCGGAGGGTGTGCGGGCAGCCGATCCCCCGCGGCCGGTAGGCAACCGTCTTCCCGTGCGCGTGTTCGTAGTAGCTCAGCGCGCCCCCAAGCCTCGCCTGCAGCGAGAGCACGGCGACATCGGGCTCCCCGGGCAGGCTCGCGACGGCCGGCACGGTGACCTGTAGGCGCCCGGGCAGCAGCACGCCGGCCATCACGATCCGCGCGTCGATCGGTTCGAGCCCCGAGGCCGCGATCGCCATGTGGATGTACCCGTCGTCGGAGGGCGCGGCGAACAGGCCGAGCGTGACGTGCTCATCGACCACAGAGGGTCCGAACGCGTCGCCGACCGTCGCCGAGCCGTCGCCGAGGCGTGGGTCGGCCGGGCACGCCGATTCGCCTTCGCGCTGGAGTGCCGCTGGGTCGCATTCGGCCAGGCCGAGCCCGCTCGTCGCGAGCCCGAGGTCGCTCGGGAACGCCACCTGTACCTGCGAGACCGGCGCGGGCACGCTTCGCCCGGCGGGTCGGTCTTGATCGCCAGGCGGATCGTGGTGCCGGCGCCGAGGCGCTTGGGCGCGAAGCTCGCGATCAGCGCGGTCGGGGGGCCGCGCTGATCGCCTCCGTCTGGGCGCCACGGGCGCCGGGCGCGAACACGCATCCGGCGAGCAGCGCCGCGGCGCAGGCCGGCTCGCAGCGCCTCAGTAGTGAAGCGTTCCTTCGGTCTGCACCGTGATCGCGTAGTGCGCCTGTAGAAGACGCCGTAGAGCTTTGCCGTGCCGTGAGCGTGTGCGTAGCGACCGCTCCCGGAGCTGATCGTGAGCGTGCCCTTGAAGCTCGGCGCCGTGCTGTTCGGGTTCGACAGGCGAGCGCTTGCGTGCGCGACGATCGTGCCGGCGTGCGCGTAGATCGTGATCTGCGCGCTGACCTGCGGGTTCCCGTCGTAGACGAAGCGGATCTTGACCGTCCCGGGGAGGCTCCCGTGCGCGGGGCCTTCGTCATACAGCGTCGAGCCTGAGCTTCTCACGAGATGGAGCTTTCCTTCGTCCTTGACGCTCGTGCTCCTCGCCGAGCGGGCGAGGGGCGCTTGCGGGCGAGTGGCCCTTGCGCTGGAACCGAGCACGAGGGCGAGCACGCACCCGCCCAGAAGCCACGAGCCGGCCCGCCCACCGGGCGAGCCCCACTGCCCTCGCGCACGCATCTCAGACGCTCCTCTCCACGTGCTCATTCTATGCTCGGCGCGCTCCCCGCGCCGCGGTTGCCCGCCCGGCTGCGTTTCCTGCCCGTCGCGCGCGAGGCGCTCGCACGCTTGGCGCTGCGCCACAGGCACATAACCGCCAGCGCCGGCCAGACGGTGGGGGAGAGCTCGGCGCGCAGCGCCCGCGCGATCTCGCGCGCCTCGCCGTGGCGGGCGCCCGGGTGGCTCGTGTAGTAGGCGACGACGCCGGCGAGCGTCATCGCGTGATGCGCCGCGTTCGGCGCCTCGCTCGTCTTCGCGAGCGCCGCTCGCACGAGGCACGGGAGCGTCGATGCGAGCTCGCCGGGCTCGTAGAGGCTGATGAAGCCGCGCCGGCCCTGCTCGCGGTCCTCGCTCGCGTCGACGAGGCTGTCGAGGATCGTGATCGCCGCCCCGATCGCGAGATAGGCGCTGTCGATCCCTCGCGCGTCCGCCTCGCTCGCACCCGGCTCTGCAGCGGCGGCGATCAGGGCGTGCACGGCGAGCACCGAGGAGGCGCATCCGGCGGCGTACTCGCGCCAGCCGAGCCCCGACCCCTGCGCTGCGGCCGCCGACCACTCGCGCAGCTGCCCGACGCCGAGTGCCTCGACCGCGTGGATCCGTGTCTGCGCCTTCGCGCACCGCCTCAGCGCCGCGCTCGCTACGGCGCTCACCGCCACCGCACCGGGCAACGCCCGGAAGCGCTCCCCGGCGAACACGCCGAGCGCGCTGAGGTAACCCCAGTCCGCCGGCTCGCCGCCGCGGTCGCGCTGCTGCTCGCCTGCCCGCGGCTGCTCGCGCAGCTCGAGAGCTTCGGTGAATGGCGCGAACAGCACCGCAGCGTCTGCGAGCACGTCGCTCGCCGAGCTGCTCGGTGCGCCCGTCCAGGTAGTCGAACAGCAGCTCGAGCGCGACGATCGCCTCCACGCTCTGCCTGCGCCGCCCCGCCGGTGCGAGCGTTGCGAGCGTGGCCGCGACCTGCGCGTTGAAGTCCTCGCGCTCGAGCTTCTCGAGCGCGAGCGCGCTGCAGCTTCGTCTCGCCGATCGCCGCTGCCGGTGCCCGCCAGCGGGCGAGCTCGCGCCCGGTGACCGGCGCGACCGTCGGCCAGTACCGTGCGTTGGCGATCACGAGCGCCCACAGCGGCCGCAGGCGCCGCGCCAGGTCCTTCGCTCGTTCGTCTCGAACATCGCCCCTCCCCGGCCCGCCGGCGGCTGCCCGCGCCGCTGCTCCTCCCTCCGCCGGGCCGCCCACACCGCTCACTCCTCGGCCAGCGCGAGCGCGGGGGAGACCGTCGAGGCCGACCACGCCGGCAGCGCGACCGCCGCGAGCGCGGCCGCCAGCACCAGCACGAGCATCTCGAGCGGACGCACGCTCGCCCCGGCGCTCGCGACCGGGAAGCCCGGTCACGTGGCGCAGGTAGGCGTCGATCACGAACTGCCCGTAGAACCCGGCGAGCGCGCCGGTCACGCAGCCGGCGCCGAGCATCAGCGAGCCTTCGACGAGCAGGATCCGCCGCAGCCGCGACGGGCGGCGCGCCGGCCAGCCGCAGCCCGGCGAGCGCGCCCCGGCGCTGGCTGATGCTCGACGCGAGCGCCGCGGCGAGCGCCGTGATCGCCGTGATCACGAGCAGCGTCGAGACGATCCCGAGCTGGGAGAGGCCTTCGCTCGTGAGCTTGTCGATGCTCGCCTGCGCGTTCGCTCGCGCTCGCCACTTCGAGCTTCGCGCCGGGGCCCGCGGCCCTCGCGAGCTCCGTGCGGAGCCTCCCCGCGCTGACGCCGGCGGCGGGGCGCACGGCGAGCGCGCTCGGGGTCTGCTCTCCCCACGCGCGGCTGTAGTCGCCGCTTGACATGAACACGACGCCCGGGCTCCACGCGAGGTTGGTGCTCAGCGCCGCGACCCGGTAGTTCCCTGCGCCCTCGGGCGTCGGCAGCGTCAGCGTCCCGCCGACGTGCGTGTGCAGTTCGCGCGCGATCTGTTCGGAGACGACGACCGAGCCGCCGTGGGCGAGGCGCGGCTTGCGCGCGCTGCGCTCGCAGCCGCTCCGCCGAGTGTCTGTCCCGCCAGCACCCGGCGAGCGCCGCCCGGCGGGCGGGCGATCACCCACACCCGCCGTTGCCCGACCGTCAGGAAGCTCCCCTGAAGCTCGCTCACCGACGCGACGCCCGGCAGGCGCGCGATCCGGCGGGCGAGACCGGGCTCCTGCAGGCGCCCGGTCGCCTGGTTGTCGCCGGGTTCGCTGACCCACACCGGCGCGTCGGCGGCGTAGTCGTGCGCGAAGGAGTGGATCCCGGCGAGCAGGTCGCTGCGCGCCCCGCCGAGCGCGACGCTCCCGAACAGCGCGACCGCGCCGGTCGCGGCGAGCGCGAGCGAGCGCACGGTCGTCGCCCGCACGCCGCCGAGCGCGACCGCGAGCGTGCTCAGCGTGCCGCGTCGCTCGCTGAGGGCGTGCGCGCCCGGCGAGCACGGCCGCGAACACGACCGGCAGCGCCAGCACCGTCGCGAGCGCCAGCGCGACGCTCGCCGCGAGCGCCGCGGAGGGAACGCTCGCGTAGAGCACGCTGGCCAGCGCGAGCAGCGCGAGCGAGGCGCCCGTGAGCAGCCGCCGGTTCGCCGCGCCCGAGCGTGTTGCCGGCCCTCCCGTGTGCCTGATAGACGAGGTCCGCGGGACGTGCGCGGCGCAGGTCGCGCAGCGGCACGCTCGAGGCAAGGCACGTGACCGCGCACCCCGCCGAGCGCGGCGAGCGCGATCACCCCGGGCGGCGTGACGGTCGCGCCGGAGAGCGCGAACGCCGCGGCGAGATAGCCGGTCGACTGCTGGAAGACCGAGCGTGAGAGCAGCTCGCCGACGCCGATGCCGACGGCGCTCGCCGCAAGGCCCGAGGCACAGCGCCTGGAAGCAGGACGAGCTGGACGATCGCGCTGCGCCGTGTGCCGGACAGCCGCAGGTCGGCGATCGCCTGACGGCGCTCGGGCACGGTCAGCAGGATCGCGTTGAACGCGAGCAGGAACCCGAGCAGCGCGCCGATGATCGCGAACAGCGCGCTGGCCTGCCCGGCGGGTCGGAGCGCCTCTTCGAGCTGGGTGATGTCCTGTTCGGCGCCTGCCGACGTTCAGCTTGCCGGCCGCGATCCGCCGCATCCCCGCGGCGACCTGCGCGGCCTTGCCGGGAGCGGCGTGCACGAGGATCCGGCTGACCCGCCCGGGTTCGCCGAGCAGCTGCTGCATGCTTGCGAGCGGCATCACCGCCAGGCGCGCGTCCGCGAGCCCTCCGACCGATTCCTGCCCGAGGATCGCGCTGACACGCGAGCGTGTGCGCGAGCCCGCCGACCGCGAGCGTCACGCTCGGATGCGCGGCGAGCGAGGCCCGGCTCACGCCGAGCGCCCGTGCGCTCGAGGCGCTCAGCGCGATCGTGTGCGGGTCGTATGCGCTCAGCGGCAGGGTGCGCCCGAGCCCGTCGAGCACGCCGAGGCTCACGTCGGTGCCCGCGACATACACGCTCGCTGCCGCCCCGCCGGCACCTTCGATCCGCATGTTGCGCTCCAGCAGCGGGGCGGCCTGCTTGACGCCCGCGAGCGCTTCGACCTGGCGCAAGGCGCGCTTCGGGGAACCCGTCGCGGCCCGCGGGCGCGCAGCTGCAGGTTCGCCGGGCCGATCACGGCGCGCAGCACCTGGCGGCGTCGAGCTCGTCGATGCGACCCCTGCGCGATCCCGGCGGCGAGCACGAGCGCGACCCCGGCCGCGATCCCGACACCGGCGAGCAGCTCCTGCGTGGCGTGCGCGCGCAGCCGGCGCCTGTAGAAGTAGATCAGCGTCCGCGGCCCGAGCAGCCTGCGCGTGCGCAAGCGCTGCGGCCGGCTCGCTCATGCGTGCTGGCGCGCCCCGGCGCTCTCGCCGGCGAGCCGTCCGTCGCGCAGCGCGAGCACCCTGTCGGCGCTCTGCGCCGCCTCGGCGTCGTGGGTGACGAGCAGCACCGCCTTGCCGTGCTCGTGTGCGAGCTCTGCGAGCAGCGCGATCACTTCCGCGGAGCGCTCGCTGTCGAGGTTCGCGGTCGGCTCGTCGGCGAGGATCAGCTTCGGCGCACCTGCCAGCGCCCGCGCGATCGCCACGCGCTGGCGCTCGCCGCCGGAGAGCTCCTCGGGCGTGCGCCCCGCGCGCTCGCCGAGCCCGACCCGCCCGAGCCACTCGAGGCCCTGGCGTCGTGCCGCGTGCAGCTCGACGCCGCCCGAGCAGCAGCTTCGTGACGGCGTTCTCAAGGGCGCTGACGCGCGCCATCAGGTGCGCGTTCTGGGAGATCAGCCCGACGTCCGCGAGCCGGTACTGCGCGCTTTCGCGCTCGGCGAGCGTCGCGAGGTCGCGGCCTTCGAAGCTCACGAGGCCGGCGTCGGCCTCGCAGCGCTGCGGCGGCGAGCAGCAGCAGCGTGGTCTTGCCCGAGCCGCTCGGCCCTCGCAGCGCGAGCATCTCACCGGCCTGCAGGCGCAGGCTGACGCGGTCGACGGCGAGGGTCTCCTCGCTGGCGCTGCGGTAGCGCTTGACCACTTCGTTTAGCTCGAGCATCTGAGGCGATGCTGCTAGATGCTGCGGCGCAGCGCAACCACGGGTGCCAGCTCGGGCGCCGCGGGGCCGCGCAGCCGCCCGTCCGCGAGCGTCAGCGCGCGGTGCGCTCCGGCCAGCTCGCTCGGCTCCGCGGTGCTGGCGAGCACGGCCGTCCCTTCCCCGGCCAGGGTGCGCAGCTGCGCGAGGATCCCGTCGCGCTCTGCCAGCTCGACCGCGGCGACGGGCTCGTCGATCACGACCAGCGCGGGGGAGAGGATCAGCGTTCGCGCGAGCGCGACACGCAGCGTCTCACCGGCCGAGAGCTCGCTCAGCAGGGCCTGCGCGGCTCGCTCGGCGCCGGCGCGGGCGAGCGCCGAGCGCGCCTGCTCGCGCGCTCGCGCGATCGTGGCGCCGCGGGCGAGCAGGGGAGCGGCGACCTGGGCGAGCACGTCCTGCTCTTCGCCCGCGCGCAGGCGCTTTGCGACGTAGCCGATGCCCTCGCCGAGCGCCCCCTGGCCGGCGGCGAGGTCTCCTGCCCTCGAACGCACACGGTCCCGCTGTCGGGACGCTCGATCCCGGCGGCGATGCGCAGCAGGGTGCTCTTGCCCGACCGTCGTGCCCCGTAGAGCACGACCAGTTCGCCCTCCCGGACCTCGAGGCAGACTTCGCCGAGCACGGTCTGCTCGCGCCGGCCCTCGCGGTAGCGCTTGCTGACGTGATCGAGTGCCAGCAGGCTCATCGACCCAGACCTTAGGAGAGACTCGGGCGCTCGGGTGCCATCGCGCCGAGCTGCGCGCGGGCGTAGGCGACCCAGCGCAGGCGCGCGGCGATCGACAGCCGCGCCTCCTCGCCGGCGAGGCGCGCGACCAGGCGGGTCGTGCCGGGGCCCTCGTCGCTGCCGGGTGCGGGCGCTGCGGCCATCTCCTCGATGCACGCCTGCTCGTAGGCGTCGAGCGCGGCGAGCGCCTGCTCGGGGGTGTGCGCGAGCGCGCCGAGCTGGGCCATCAGCACGCGCTGGCGGCGGCGTTCCTCGGCGACCTGTCCGGTCACCCACTCGGCGTGCTGTGCGATGCCCTCAGCGGTCGCGCGAAAGCGCCGGCGCTGGCGCTGCGGGCTGTCCTCGTCGACCTCGACGAGCCCGCGTTCGCGCAGCGCGCCGAGCGCCGTGTAGATGTGCGAGGGGCTCGAGATCGCGATCGCGCCGTCGTAGTTGCGCTTGAAGCGGGTGGCGAGCTCGAACGCGTAGCTGGGCCGTTCGATGATCAGGCCGAGCAGCGCCCAGTTGACGGGCGAGTGCATCGCGCCTCGACCTGCACGCAACCTCCCTGCTCCCATGGGTGGACAGTAACGCATCGTGGGGGCGTGGGTGTCCACGCGAGCAGGTCCCCCTCTCCCCGCGTGGCGATCCACCGTGCGCGTTTATCTCCCGGCGGCGTGCTCGCGCAGGCTGCGCAGGGCATCCTCAAGAGCCTTCGACCTCTCCAGCTGCGTGCGCGCCGGTGGGCGCCTGTTCCACGCGGAGAGGGCGGTCCCCGAGGGGCCCTCGGGGACCGCGACATGTCCTGCCGGCGCGTCCACGTCCCGCACAAACCTTCCAACCCTTGACTATCCAAGAGTCCTCCGGCGCGCAACCATCAACCGTGTGGAGAGGCCCGCTCCCGTCGCGGCATCGGCGTGGCCCGTCCGGTTGACCTCACCGGCCAGGCCGACGGGCCCTGCCCGACTGCCGGCCTCTGCGCGGCCTTTCTGCCCGTCCGCGCTCTCCCGCGAGGCCCGGGACCCCTCCGGCGCGCCGGTCACGGCAATTGGCCTTGCAAGTCTTGGATCTCGGCGATCCTCACTGTTCACGGGCTTTTCACACCGCTCACCTATCGACCGACACGGTTCTCGCTTGACAGCGTGCCGCGGCGCGGTGTAGCTTGCCCGCCAACGTTTATCTGGCACGTCGGTCGCGGAGGGCAGCCCCCACAAGCGGACACGTGCCGATCGTCTTGGAGGAGCAGGGAATGGGGATGTCAACCGCCGGGCCCGGCGCGGGAGCGCCGATGCTCTCGCAGCGATCGCGCTCAACGCGGGGCGAGCTGCTGCTGTCCGCGGTCAGGCACCCTCTCCGCTCGGCCCCCGCCCGGATCTGCTCGAGCTGGCGCAGCTGCATAGGACGGCGGGGGGTGGGGGCGGCGGCCCGGCCCTGTCCGCCCGTCGAGCTCCCGAGCGCCGCCGGGAGTGCCGCGAACCCGCCGGCTGTCCACCGGCCCCCGTCGATCTCGCCCTCGCGCCGACCGGCACCGAGCGTCCCCGCCGGCGGGCAACCCGACCAGATCCGCTGTGCGTGTCCGCGCCCCCGTCAAGCCGGCTCTCCGGTCGCGTCACCGGCGGGCATGGGCCGTGCCTCGCGCGCGCTGCCCATGCCCGTCGGCACGCGAAGCGTGCATCCGAGCCTGCCCCGCAGGCCGACTGCCGCTCAGGCCGCGTCCGCCATCGGCCGCCGCACGCAGAGCGTGCATACGTCCTCGACCGTCCATCTCTCCGACTCGCCCGTGAGCGCCCCCCTGAGCAAGCAGCACGCGGACGCAGCGAGCGAAGTGTGCGAGCAGCACATGAGCGAGCGAGGACAAAGCGATGCGCCGCTCAGGGGAGCGCTCACCCCGTCGCGGATAGATACACCGCGGGTCTTCGTTCCGCGAGCCACCGGGCGGGCTGGTGCCCGCGTGTGGCTGCTCGCCACCGTGCTGGGCGTCCTCGCGTTGGCCTGTTCACCTGCCGCGGCGTCCGCGGCCGCACCCGAACCCCCGGGGACGGAACCGGCCACGGCGGTGACCGCGACGACCGCCACGTTGAACGGGACGCTGAACCCGAACGCGTCCGCCGCCGCCGGCTACCTGTTCACGTTCAACACGAACGGCACCTGCACCGAAGGCCCGGCCACCCAGCAGGAACCGGAAGTGACCGGTGAAGCGGTGCACGTCGAAACGGCCCTGACGGGCCTTGAACCGTCCCGCGAATACACGGTCTGCCTGCTCGCGACCCACCTGGAAGGCGAAACGACAGAAACCGCCTCCGGCGAACCCGTCACGTTCAAAACCCTGGCGTCGCCGCCCGCCGTCGACGCGCAGAGCGTCTCAGCGCTCACGGCGTTCTCGGCGACCCTCGAAGCGCAGGTCAACGCGAACAACCAGGAAACCAGCGTCAGCTTCCAGTACTCGACCCAGGCGACGGGTGAAACCCTGGAAGGGGAAGTCACGACCGTCCCGGCGAACGGCCTCGGCGCCGAATTCGGTGACCGCACCGCGACCGGCGAAACGGGGCATGCTCTCTCGCCGGGCACCACCTACTTCTACCGGGCGATCGCCGAAAACACGGCCGCGGAAAGGACCGAAGGTCCTGTCCAGCAGTTCACGACCCCCGGTGCGCCGACAATCGCTCTCGGCGAAGCGCACAGTGTCACCCGTACCACCGCGCTGATCGACGCGGAAATCGACGCGCACGGCGCAGCCACCGAATACTTCCTCGAATACGGGCAGGCGGAACCGTACGGTGCGCCGGGCTCCCCGACAGCGCTCGCAAAACTAGGCGCGGAACCCGCCGGGCCACAGGCGATCCCGCCGATCGCCCTTGAAGAACTGAGGCCCGCCACCGTCTACCGCTACCGGGTCGTCGCCATAAACGAAGCCGGCACCACCGACGGACCCGAAGGCACGTTCACGACCGCCGCCGCGCAACCCCCGGCCGCCACGACAGGGGAAGCGCTCGAAGTCACCCTGACCACGGCCACGATCACCGGCACGGTCAACCCGAACGGCCTGCCGACCAGCTACGTGTTCGAAATCGGCACCGACACGAACTACGGAACCAGCATCTTCGGCGAAGCCGGTGTGGAAACCGCCGACGAACCCGAGCAGCTCGCGCTCACCGGTCTGCTGCCCGGCACCACCTACCACTACCGGCTGCTCGCCACCAACCCGGACGGCACAGCCCCGGGGCCGGACCGCACATTCACCACCCCCGGCCTCCCGACCCTGCTCATCCAACCGGCGACCCCCGCGCTCCTCCCCTTCACCGCGCCGAGCGAAACACCGGGCGCCGGGAACACGCCGCCCCCCAAGTCGCCTACCCGTGCCCAGAAGCTCGCCAAAGCCCTGAAGACGTGCGCCAGACAGCCCAGACGCAAACGCAACGCATGCATCAAACACGCACGTAAGCGCTACGGCCCAGCCAAGAAGACCCGAAAGTGAGACACCCAGCAATGACCCCCCGACACCTCTCCACGGTTCTTCTCGCCACGGCCCTCGCCGCGCTCTCCCTGGCACCCGGCGCAGGCGCGGCCACCTCGCTGCCTGACGGCCGCGTCTACGAACTCGTCTCGCCGGCTGAAAAGGAAGGCGGCGTCGGAAACGTCTTCCCGCTGGGTGGGCTCGTTGCCTCGCCCCAGCGCGGCCTGTCGTTGCAGAGTGCCCCGGGCGGGGAAGGGGTCGTCTACGAGGGCGAAGACTTCTACGAACCGCGTCTCGGCAGCATCGGAAACCATTATCTCTCGCTGCGCGGTCCCGAGGGTTGGTCAACGCAGAATCTGACCGCGGGTCTGCCCGCTGAAAGCGTGAACAGTGAGAACCTGAACGTTGGGTTCTCTCCCGATCTGTCCGAAAGTGTTGTCAGCAGCCTCGGTTCGCTGACCGCGGGGGCCCCGCCCGATTATGTCAACCTCTATCTCGCCAGGGGATCCAGTCTCCAGCCGTTGTTGACCGCGCCCCCGCCCAATCGAGCTACTGATTCTGGGATTAGTCAGGAAAGGTTTGGATTTGCAGTGCGGCATCAGGTAAGGACCGAACTGCTTTTCGCGGGTGGAAACCAGGGAACCGAATCGGTGCCGGCGTTCCGCCACCTGTTCTTCGAGGCGAACGACGCGTTGACTCCGGCTACGGCGACCGCCCCCGCGGCTGTCGACGGAGGCGCACTGGCGAACAATCTCTACGAATGGACGGGTGAAGGCCTGAAGCTGGTGAACGTCCTTCCGAATGGGCAGACCGACCCCGGGGCTTCATTTGGTGTCGAATACAGCGACATATACCCGGGCTCTCTGGCATTGCCAAACCTGAGTCATGTGATCTCCGCCGACGGCGCGAAGGTATTCTGGACCGACAGGAACAGCGGCAACCTCTACGTCCGTGAAAGCGGTGAACGGACCACGCTGATCGCGACGGGCGCTCAGTTCCAGACGGCGACCGTCGACGGAACGAAGGTGTTCTTCACAAAGGAAGAACACCTTTACGAATACAGCGCCGCCGGCAAAATGACGAACGATCTCGCGAGCGGCGTGCAGGGCCTGCTCGGCGCGAGCGACAGCGGCGCCTACGTCTATTTCATCTCCTCAAGCGTCTTGAACGGACATGGGGAAGCCGGGCAGCCGAACCTCTATCTCGCCCATGAAGGCGAAACGCGATTCATCGCCACGCTTTCGCCTGAAGACAACGAAGTGAAGGGAGAAGGGAGCAACGTCGTGGAAGGCGACTGGTACCGCACCTTCGCCGGGCGCACCGCGGAGGTCTCGCCGGATGGGCGCTACGTAGCGTTCGTGTCGCATAGGCCCCTCACCGGATACGACAACACAGACGCTACCGTCAGCGGCCGCGCCGACCTCGAGCTCTTCCTGTATGACTCTGCAACGGCGGCGCTTGCGTGCGCCTCGTGCAACACCGACGGGACGCGGCCCACCGGCGAAACGGGGGTGCCGGCGCCTCAGAACGCCACCTACCAGCAGCGATACCTCAACGACGGTGGGCGCCTGTTCTTCAGCACGGGCGATCCCGTGCTTCCGCAGGACTTCAATGGGGCCTCGGACGTGTACGAGTACCGGGAAGGCCATGTCTATCTGATCTCCCCCGGAACGGCGGGCGACGATGCGGTGTTCGCCGATGCCAGCGAAAGCGGGAGCGACGTGTTCTTCACGACGCGAGAGCAGCTCGTACCCGCCGATCGGGACCAGAATGTCGATCTGTATGACGCGCGCGTGGGCGGGCGCGAAGAAGCGGCCGCGCTCGCCGGGTGCGCGGGCGAAGGGTGCCGGCAAGCAAGCGCGCCGCCCCCCTTTCAAGCGCCCGTCAGCAGCGCCTTCGTGGGAGCGGGCAACGCCGCGCTTCCGGCGCCGCCATCACTACCCAAACTCAAGGTCAAGTTGTTGACGCGGGCGCAACTGCTCGCCAAAGCGCTGCGGGCATGCCGAGGCAAACGGAACGGGCACAGGCGAGCCGCCTGCGAAGCGCAGGCCCGCAGACGTTTTGGCGCGAAGCCCCGCAAGAGCGACCGAGGGAGGGGCAAGTGATGTCCGCAAGGCCGGTCAAAGCATTGTTCACGACAACGGTCGCACTCGCGGCGCTCGCACTGGGGATGGGCCCGGCGGCGGCTCCCACGTTGGCGGCCGAAGGCCCGGTGTGGGAGGTCACTTCGGAAAGCTTTCCGACGAACTTCGCCCCGGGTGGCGTCGGCTCCTACGTGTTGCACGTGAGGAATGTCGGTACGGCCACGACCGATGGGTCGACGGTCACGGTGGTGGATCGGTTGCCGCCGGGTGTGGAAGCGACATCGGCCGATGGCGAGTTCATCGAAACCGAACCTACAGGCGAAGAATACTGGCGCTGCACGGGGACCTCGGTCGTGACGTGCACCAACAATCCTGTTGGCCTTCCTGTGATCGCGGTAGCGCCGGAGAGTGTCGCCGAAACGCAGACTGCTCCGAACATAGTCATCCACGTCGGGATCGATAGCCACGCCGCTGAACGAGCGGCTGAAAACGTCGTGAGCGTCGCCGGCGGCGGCGCCAGCGAAGCCAGGAACACCACGCAGACCGAGATCGGTTCGTCGTCGGCGAAGTTCGGGCTGGCGAGCTTCGAACAGCTCGTGCTCAATCGCGATGGGTCTCCAGACACGCAGGCCGGCTCGCATCCCTACGAGGCGATCGTGAACTTCGTGGTAGACAGTCACGGTCAGGTCGGCGAAGCGCGCACGCTGCCAGAAGAAATAAAGGATCTTGAAGTCAGTCTGCCGCCTGGTCTTGTGGGCAATCCGAGTGCGACACCGGTGTGTCCGAAGGCGACCTTCGATGCCGGCAGGGAACGCGTATTGCTCCACCCATGTCCGGCGGATACCCAGGTCGGCACGCTGCTTGTCAGCGAGGGCGAGGGGGGCACGGCCAATTTCGTTACGGCGTTTCCGGTGTACAATCTCGAACCGCCGCCCGGCGTGGTCGCCCAGTTCGCGTTCGCCTTGCAGAGCCTGCTTGGATTCATCGATTTCGGTGTGCGTACCGGTGAAGGCTACGCGGTGAAGGCCGTCCTTCGAAATCTGCAGCAGGACCGCGTCCTGCGCAGTTCGCTGGTGTTGTGGGGCCAGCCCTCGGACCCCTCCCACGACGCGGAACGGGAAGCGTCGGTAGCGCCTTCGTCGGTGCCGCTGATGACGTTGCCCACGTCATGCGGCTCTCCGTTGAGCGATCTGGTCAGCATGGACTCGTGGACCCAGCCCGCCCTGCAGCCTGCGCCTCCGTTCTCCTACCCGTTCACCGCCACCTACCCGGTGACCGACAACCGCGGCAACCCGATCTCGATCCAGGGCTGCTCCAGGCTCGCGTTCAAACCCGGGATCGAAGTGAAGCCGGAAACCTCGGCGACCAGCACCCCGACCGGCCTCGAGGTGAAGCTCACCGTCCCCCAGAACGCCAGCCCCGAAGGGTTGGCGACAGCGAACCTGAAGGACACGACGATCACCCTCCCCGCCGGCCTGACGGTGTCCCCGTCGGTCGCGAACGGCCTGCAGGCCTGCACCCCCGAACAGATCGGCCTGTCGAACGGACATGAGCCGTCCTGCCCGGACGCGTCGAAGATCGGGACGGTCACCGTCCACAGCCCCCTCCTGCCCGACCCGTTGACCGGCTCGGTGTATGTCGCCGAGCAGGGCAACAACCCGTTTCACTCGCTGCTCGCGATCTACCTGACGGCCGAGGCGGACGGCGCGCTCGTGAAGCTCGCCGGGCACGTGCAGGCGAACCCCGCGACCGGCCAGCTGACCGTCTCCTTCGATGAAAACCCGCAGCTGCCGTTCAGCGACCTGACGGTCAACATGGCCGGTGGCCCCCGCGCCGCCCTCATGACCCCCGCCACCTGCGGGACGTACACGACGACCGCACGGTTGACGGGGTGGAACGGCGCGGAAGTCACACCGACGATCGCACCGTTCCGGACGACCACCGGTTGCACGCAGGGGTTCGCTCCGTCGTTCACCGCCGGTACTACCGCCAACGTCGCCGGATCCTACGCTCCGTTCTCCACCACCATCTCCCGTGCGGACTCCGACCAGCCGCTCGGCCAGATCTCCGTCACGACCCCGCCCGGGATGCTGGGCATGCTCTCGAAGGTCCCGCTCTGCACCGAAGCGCAGGCCTCCACGGAAACGTGTCCGGCGGCGAGCCTGATCGGCCACACCACCGCGACGGCGGGCCCCGGACCGGACCCGGTGACCGTCACCGGCGGCCAGGTTTTCCTCACCGGCCCCTACAGGGGCGCCCCGTTCGGCCTGTCGATCGTGGTGCCGGCGGTCGCGGGCCCGTTCAACCTCGGCAACGTCCGGGTCCGCGCCACCATCCACGTCGACCCTGCCACGGGTCAGATCACGATCGTCAGCGACCCGCTCCCCACGATCCTCCAGGGGATACCGCTCGATGTTCGCACCATCAACGTGAGCATCGACCGGCCGGGCTTCACGTTCAACCCCACGAGCTGCAATCCGTTGTCCTCGACCGCGACGATCGCGAGCAGCCAGGGCGCGAGCACCGCTCTCTCGAGTCGCTTCCAGGCCGCGGACTGCTCGGCGATGACGTTCAAACCGTCGTTCACCGCATCGACCCACGGTAACGGGAGTAGAGGTAACGGTGCCGCGTTCACGGTCCGTATCGCCTCCCACCAGGGCCCGGGCGCCAACCCCTCCGTCCTGGGCGAAGCGAACATCCGTAAGGTCGAAGTGCAGCTCCCGACCGTGCTGCCCTCCCGTCTGAGCACCCTGCAGAGGGCGTGCACCGAAAAACAGTTCGCGGCGAACCCTGCGGGCTGCCCGCGGGAATCTGCTGTCGGGAGCGCCGTGGCGCACACCCCGGTCCTGCCGGTGCCTCTGGAAGGCCCCGCGTATCTCGTCTCCCACGGTGGGGAGGCGTTCCCGGACCTTGTGATCATCCTGCAGGGCGACGGCGTCAGGATCGACCTGACGGGCCACACCGAAATCACGAAAGGCCACACGTATAGCCGTTTTGAAACGGCCCCTGACGCCCCGATCTCCAGCTTCGAACTCAAACTACCCGAAGGCCCGTACAGCATCCTCGGCGCGTTCGGCAACCTCTGCGGCCGCACCACCAAGACCACCGTCACCAGGCACGTGACCCGGCGTGTGCACGGCCGCACCGTCCACAGCACCGTCAGGGTCAAGAAGACCGTCCCGGCGCCTTTGCAGATGCCGACCACGATCACCGCACAGAACGGTGCGGTTCTGAAACAGACCACCCTGATCGCCGCGACGGGCTGCACGGCGCGCACGGCGGGCAGGGCGACGGCAGGGCGGGCCGGTAACGCCAACCGGGCCCGGCGGGGCCGGCGATGACGCTGCGTTCTGCGACCCGCGGGCTCCTCGCGGTCTTCGTTCCGCGAGCCACCGGGCGGGCTGGTGCCCGCGTCTGGCTGCTCGCCGGCGCGCTGACCGTCCTCGCGTTGGTGTGTTCACCGGCCGCGGCGTCCGCGGCCGCCCCGGAACCCCCGGTCACGGAAGCCGCGAGCGCGGTCACCGGCACGACCGCCACGTTGAACGGGACGCTGAACCCGAACGCGTCCGCCGCCGCCGGCTACCTGTTCACGTTCAACACGAACGGCACCTGCACCGAAGGCCCGGCCACCCCCCAGGAACCCGAAGCCACCGGCGAAGCGATCCACGTCGAAGCCCCGGTGACGGGCCTCGAACCGTCCCGCGAATACACGTTCTGCCTGCTCGCGACCCATCTGGAAGGCGAAACGAACGAAACCACCTCCGGCGAACCCGTCACGTTCAAAACGGCGGCGCTCTCGCCGGCCGTGGACGCAGAGAGCGTCTCCGCGCTGACGGCGTTCTCGGCGACCTTGGAAGCGCAGGTCAACGCGAACAACCAGGAAACGAGCGTCTCCTTCCAGTACTCGACCCAGGCCACGGGTGAAACCCTGGAAGGCGAAGTCACGACGGTCCCGGCGAACGGTCTCGGCCCCGAATTCGGTGACCGTGGCGCGACCGGCGAAACGGGGCATGCTCTCGCGCCGGGCACCACCTACTTCTACCGGGCGCTCGCCGAAAACACGGCCGCGGAAAGGACCGAAGGTCCTGTCCAGCAGTTCACGACGGCCGGTCCGCCGACGGTCGCTCTCGGCGAAGCGCACAGCGTCACCCGCACCACCGCCCTGATCGACGCTGAAGTCGACGCCCACGGCGCGGCGAGCGAATACTTCCTCGAATACGGCCCGGGTGTGCCGCACGGCGCGTTGGGCTCCCCGACCGCGACGGTCTCGCTCGGCGCTGAACCTGCCGGGCCGCAGGCGATCCCGCCGATCGCCGTTGAAGAACTGCAGCCGGGCACCGTCTACCGCTACCGGGTCGTCGCGGTCAACGAAGCCGGCAGGACGGACGGGCCGGAAGGCACGTTCACGACCGCGGCCCCCCAGCCGCCGTCCGCGATCACCGGCGAAGCGATCGAAGTGACGGCGACCTCCGCGACGATCACCGGCACGCTCACCCCGAACGGCCTCCCGGGCGGTTATGTCTTCGAACTCGGCGCCGACACCACCTACGGCACCCGTATCTTCGGCGAAACGGCCCCCCAGCCCGCCGGGCAGCCGCTGCGCCTCACGTTGACGGGTCTGCTGCCCGGCACCACCTACCACTACCGGCTCGTCGCCAGCAACCCCGACGGGACCAGCACGGGGGCCGACGAGACGTTCACGACACCGGCGTTCCCGAGCCAGATCGCACCGGGTGCCGCCTCGTTCCCGCTGCTCCCGTTCACGTTGCCCGTCCAGCCGAAGGAAACACCGGTCCTGTCCCGGCCGTTGACCCGCGCGCAGAAGCTCGCCAGGGCACTGAGAGCGTGCCGGCGGCTGCATGGCCGCCACCGCACGGCGTGTGTCCGCCGTGCGCACCGCCTTTACGGCGCGCGGAAGGCCAACACGCGAGGAGCCCACCGATGAGAACCCGACCTCTCCTGATGGGCCTGCTGGCGCTGCTGGTCGCGGTCCTCGTCCCGGCTGCGGCGGGCGCCACGTCGCTGCCCGACGGCCGTGCCTATGAGCTCGTCTCCCCGATCGAAAAGACCGGCGGCGGCGTGTTCCCGCTCGGCACGCTCACCCGCTCCGAACAGTACGGCCAGCCGATGCAGGCCTCCGCGGACGGCAACGCGGTCGTCTACGAGGGCGAACCCTTCTACCAGCCGCGGCTCGGCAACATCGACCAGTATCTCTCCCGCCGCACCGGCGACACCTGGGTCACGACCAACATGACGCCCGCCGATAAGGGCCGGGACACCTACGCCGCCATGTCACCGGATCTCTCCCGCGGCATCTTCTACGCGAACTTCCAACCGGCCGCCGGCGTACCCGCCGGGTTCGAGAACATCTACCTGACCCAGGACGAAATCTTCCAGCCCCTGATCACGGCTCTCCCGCCCAACCGCGGCCCAAGGCAGTTCCGGACCGTGTATCACAACGGCCCACAACCCGAATTGCAGGAGCTGCTGTTCGACGGCGCGAACAGCGGTACGCCTTCCGCTGCGCCGTTCACCCACCTGCTGTTCGAAGCCAACGACTCGCTGGCGGCGAACGCCAAGGACGGTGGCGAACTTCAGAACAACCTCTATGAGTCCTTCGACGGCCGTCTGCGCGCCGTCAACGTCCTGCCGGGCCAGACGATCTCTGAACCGAACGCGACGTTCGGCGTCGACTACAACGATGCCTACGGCAACCCCTACTTCCCCAACCTCAACCACGTGATCTCAGATGACGGCGCCCGCATCTTCTGGACCGACGAAAACAACGGAAACCTGTACCTGCGCGAAAACGGCGAAACGACCGTCCAGGTCGACGAAGCGGTCGGCGGCCACGGAGCCTTCCAGACCGCAAGCACCGACGGCTCCCGGGTGTTCTTCACCAAGGAAGAACACCTCTACGAATACGACGTGCCCGACCGCACGACCACCGACATCGCCGGCGGCGTGCTCGGCATCCTCGGCGCCAGCGACGACGGAACATACCTGTACTTCACATCGACGAGTGCGCTCACCGTCGCCGCCACCGCGGGGCAGCCAAATCTCTACCTCTCGCGTGCCGGCACCCTGACGTTCCTTGCAACCCTCACGGCTGCTGACAATAAAACACCGAGCCATACCGGAAGCGGCGGCCAAGAACACCTTGGCGACTGGTGGCAGACATTCGCGGGCCGCACCGCAGAGGTCTCCCCGAGCGGCCGATACCTCGCCTTCACGGCACGACAGAGCCTGACCGGATACAACAACACGCTCGTCGGCGCAGACCACTCGTGCGGAGCTGTAGAGTTTACCAGTTGCGCTGCCGAGGCTTTCCTCTACGACGCCGCCACTCAGACGCTCGCCTGCGCCTCGTGCAATTCGGATGGCACGCCACCGACCGCGGACACCGTCCTGCCCTCCCCCGTGAACGGCACCTATCAGCAGCGCTACCTCGACGACGCCGGCCGCTTCTTCTTCACCACCGCGGACGCCGTGCTCCCTCAGGACACCAACGGGCTCCTGGACGTCTATGAGTACGAGGACGGCAACGTTTATCTGATCTCACCGGGCACCCAGGCGACCGAGGCGGTCTTCGCCGACGCGAGCACGACCGGGAACGACGTCTTCTTCACCACCCGCCAACAGCTCGTGGGGAAGGATCGGGACCAGATCATCGACCTCTATGACGCCCGCGTCGGAGGGCACCCCGAAGAAGCCCCGCTCGCTCCGTGCGCCGGCGAACAGTGCCGGACACTGGCCTCCCCGCCCGCGTTCGGCGCTCCGGCCAGCACCGGTTACCTCGGCGCGGGCAATCCAGCTGCGCCGCCGCCGCCGGCCGGCTCACGGCCTCCGCGCAAGACGCTCACGCGAGCGCAGCTGCTCGCCCGCGCGCTCCGTGCCTGCCGGCGCATCCACAACCGCCGCGCACGCGCGGCCTGCGACACACGCGCCCGCCACCGCTACGGCGCAACCGCACGCAAAAGCGCCCACAGGAGCCACCGATGAGCACCGCGACCTCGAGAGCATCGCTGGCTGCATGTACGCTCGTACTCGCCACCGTCCTCGCACTGGCACTCACGACCGGCCCCGCTGTCGCGGCCGTCGGCCCCGTATGGCAGGTCACCTCGGAAACCGTCCCGACGAACCTCCCGCCGGGCGGGAGCGGTGAATACCTCCTCCGGGTCAGGAACATCGGCACCGCCACCACGGACGGATCGCAGATCACCGTGGTCGACCATCTGCCGGCAGGCGTGACCGCGACGGCGGTAGGGGGCACCCTCGACGAATTCGAACCACCCAGCAACGAATACTGGAACTGCGAAGGGGTCGGCACCTCGCTCGTTACGTGCACGACCAAGAACGTGATTGCTGTCGGCTTCGAACAGATTTTGGAATACGGCCCCAAAGCGCCGCTCATCGCGATCGATGTCGCAGTCGCCCCGGGCGCGGCCGAACAATGCGGCACCGCGCCGAGCTGCGCCAACAGGGTCACCGTCGCTGGCGGAGGCGCCGGCCCGGCGGCGAGCAGCACCCCGGCCACGATCGACTCCGCCGTCGCTCCGTTCGGTCTCGCGAGCTTCGAACAGCTCTCGCTCAACGCGGAAGGTTCACCCGCCGTCCAGGCCGGCGCCCACCCGTATCAGCTGATCACGAGCCTCGTGCTGAACAACCCCGGCCGTGAAGGCCTCCAGAAAGTCCACGTCGCCGGCGGCGAAGCGAAGGATCTCGAAGTCGGCCTGCCACCCGGCCTCGTCGGCAACCCCGACGCCACACCCAGATGCCGCCGAGCCGCCTTCGACGAAGGCAGACGCACCTCCGAAGGTCTCCCCTTGTGTCCAGCCGACACGCAGGTCGGGACCGTGACTGCGGCCATTGCCAACCCGTTCGGGGCGCTGGTGCTGCCCGTCTACAATCTCGAACCTCCGCCGGGCGAGCCCGCCCAGTTCGGTTTCGCCTACCAGTTCCGCGTCGGCTTCATCGACTTCGGTGTGCGCACCGGCGAAGGCTACGCCGTCAGGGCCGTCTCGGGAAACATCGTCCAACTCGGCGTCCTGCGACTGTCGCTCGCCATCTGGGGCGTCCCCGCCGACCATCGCCACGACGGCGAACGCGGCTACTTCGCGGTCAACGGCTCCGGGGAATCGGTTGCCAGCGACGCGCCACCGGTCCCGCTGCTGACGAACCCGACCTCGTGCGGCACGCCGCTGCGCAGCATCGTCAGCGCCGACTCGTGGACCCAGCCCGCCCTGCAGCCCGCGCCGCCGTTCTCCTACCCGTTCACCGCCACCTACCCGGTGACCGACAACCGCGGCAACCCGATCTCGATCCAGGGCTGCTCCAGGCTCGCGTTCAAACCCGGGATCGAAGTGAAGCCGGAAACCTCGGCGACCAGCACCCCGACCGGCCTCGAGGTGAAGCTCACCGTCCCCCAGAACGCCAGCCCCGAAGGGTTGGCGACCGCGAACCTGAAGGACACGACGATCACCCTCCCGGCGGGGCTCGTGGTCTCCCCGTCGGTCGCGAACGGCCTGCAGGCCTGCACCCCCGAACAGATCGGCCTGTCGAACGGGCATGAGCCGTCCTGCCCGGACGCGTCGAAGATCGGGACGGTCACCGTCCACAGCCCCCTGCTCTCAGACCCCCTGACCGGCTCGGTGTATGTCGCCCAGCAGGGCAACAACCCGTTCCACTCCCTCCTCGCGATCTACCTGACCGCGGAGGCGGACGGGGCGCTCGTGAAGCTCGCCGGGCACGTCCAGCCGAACCCCGCCACCGGCCAGCTGACCGTCAGCTTCGATGAAAACCCGCAGCTGCCGTTCAGCGACCTGACGGTCAACATGGCCGGCGGCCCCCGCGCCGCCCTCATGACCCCCGCCACCTGCGGGACGTACACGACGACCGCACGGTTGACGGGCTGGAACGGCGCCGAAGTCACCCCCACGATCGCGCCGTTCCGGACCACCACCGGCTGCACGCAGGGGTTCGCCCCGTCGTTCACCGCCGGCACCACCGGCAACGTCGCCGGCGCCTTCGGCGTGTTCTCCACGACCATCTCCCGCGGCGACTCGGACCAGCCGCTCGGTCAGATCTCCGTCACGACCCCGCCTGGCATGCTCGGCATGCTCTCGAAGGTGCCGCTCTGCACCGAAGCGCAGGCGTCCACGGAAACGTGTCCGGCGGCGAGCCTGATCGGCCACACCACAGCGACGGCGGGCCCCGGCCCGGACCCCGTCACGGTCACCGGCGGCCAGGTGTTCCTCACCGGCCCGTACAAGGGCGCCCCGTTCGGCCTCGACGATCGTCGTCCCCGCCGTGGCGGGCCCGTTCAACCTCGGCACCGTCAACGTCCGCGCCACCATCCACGTGGACCCCGCCACCGGCCAGATCACGATCGTCAGCGACCCGCTCCCGACGATCCTGCAGGGCATCCCGCTCGATGTCCGCACGATCAACGTCAATGTCGACCGGCCGGGCTTCACGTTCAACCCGACGAGCTGCAATCCGTTGTCCTCGGCCGCGACGATCGCGTCCAGCCTCGGCGCGGCCGCGACGGTCTCCAGCCGCTTCCAGGCCGCGGACTGCTCGGCGATGACGTTCAAACCGTCGTTCACCGCATCGACCCACGGTAACGGCAGCAGAGGTAACGGTGCCGCGTTCACGGTCCGGGTCTCAAGCCACCAGGGCCCGGGCTCATCTGGCGGTGCCGCGCCGGAATCGAACATCCGTAAGGTCGAAGTGCAGCTCCCGACCGTGCTGCCCTCCCGCCTGAGCACGCTGCAGAAGGCGTGCACGGAAGAGCAGTTCGCGGCGAACCCCGCGGGCTGCCCCGCCGCGTCCGCCGTCGGCTACGCCACGGCCCGCACCCCCGTCCTGCCCGTCCCCTTGACGGGCCCCGCCTACCTCGTCTCCCATGGTGGGGAGGCGTTCCCTGATCTCGTCGTGATCCTGCAGGGCGACGGTGTCACCATCCAGCTCACCGGACACACGGAAATCACCAAGGGCCACACGTACAGCCGTTTCGAAACGGTCCCTGACGCCCCCGTCGAAAGCTTCGAACTGCGCCTCCCTGAAGGCCCCAACAGCATCCTCGGCGCGTTCGGCAACCTCTGCGGCCGCACCACCAGAACCACCGTTACCAGGCATCTCACCAGGCGTGTGCATGGCCGCGTCATCCACACGACCGTCAGGGTCAAGAAGACCGTCGCCGCACCGCTGAAGATGCCGACCACCATCACGGCACAGAACGGAGCGGTCCTGAAACGGACGACGTTGATCGCGGCGACCGGCTGTGCTGCTCGCACGGGGGGCACGGCGACGGCAATCAGGGCTGGGAAGGCCGGTCCGGCAGGCCACCGCAACGCCCCTCGGAGGACAGCCCGATGAGCCGTGCGTCAGCAGCCGTCCGCGATTTCACGTTTCAGGGCGGGGAGGGGCAGTCCGCTCCTTCCGTCCACGCGACCCCAGACTCGTGGGGGCTTTGGCGATGATGGGTGTTCGCAGAGTGCTACTGGGCGGGCTGGTTTGGCTGCTCGTCTCGGGTGGGGGCCTGGCGTTTTCTGGTGCCGGCGCGCTGGCTGCGGTCACCCGTGAGCCGGTACGCACGATCGGCGAAGGTACTTTCACGGCCCCGACGGATGTGACGGTCGATCAGTCCAACGGCAACGTCTACGTGACGGACTCGGGCGCAAGCGTCGTCGATGTGTTCGGCGCCGAAGGCGGCAGCCCGGCCGGCGGGGTGCTCTCCCCGCTGGCGGGGGCGGGCACCCCGGCGGGCTCGTTCAACTTCACAGGACTGCCGGCGGCGGTCGCGATCGACGAATCGGGGGGCTCCTCGAGTCGCGATCTGTACGTCGCCGATCCCAGGCATCGCGTCGTGGACAGGTTCACGCTTAACGGCACGACAGGCGAATATGAATATGTCTGCCAGATCGTGGGGTATGGCAGCGGCTGCCTCGCCACCGGAGAAACCCCGACGTGGCGCAAGCCCGCGGGTGTCGCGGTGGACAGCGCCGGGAACCTGCACGTCGCCACCATCGGCTTCACGGGCGCCGAAGTGCCCGGTGGCGTGTTCGAGTTCGACCCCAGCGGCGGGAACGTCAGCGCGCTGGTGGAAGGGTCCAATCAGATACGCGAACCGGCCGGTGTGGCGGTGGATGCAGGCGGCGTGCGGTATGTGAACAACTATCACGCGAGCGTAGTCAAGGTCGAACCGGGTGGGAGCGAATCGGTCCTCGACCACAACACCTCCACGGGCGTCGCCGTCGACTCGGCCGGCGTCGTGTTCGTCGATGACGGTACCTACATTGCTGAATACGACTCGCAGGGGCACCTGCTCGGCCGCTTCGGCGAAGGTTTGATCGGCAGCGGCTCCTGCGCCGGTGAAGAAACCAGCTGCTCCGAAGGCATTGCGGTGAACGACTCCACCGGGGAAATCTATGTCTCCGACCGTGAAGCGGACACGGTGAAGGTGTTCGGAGCGCCGGTGACGATCCCGGACGCCACCACCGAAGGCGCCTCGAGTGTGCGGAAGAGCACCGCGACAGTCTCAGGAACCGTTAATCCCGACGGCGCCGGGGAAGCGCACTATTCCTTCAAGTACCGCAGGAGCGGTGAAGAAGCGTGGCTGGAAACCCCGGAAGCGAGCGCCGGGTCCGGGTCGACCGGCGAACCGGAGAGCGCGGAACTCACAGAACTCGCGCCGCAGACGACCTACCAGTACCGGCTCGTCGCCAGGAACGCGAATGGCTCGAACGAAGAAGGCGGGGAACGGGAATTCACGACCGCGCCCGCGGTGACCATCGCTCCCTGCCCGGCTCCGCACCCTCCGCAGGCTTTGAGCGCGGCGCTGTGCGGCTCGATTGACCCCGAAGGCCTCGAAACGACCTACTACTACCAGTTCGGCTCAAGCACCGAATACGAATTCAGGACCCCGGAAGGAACCGAAGAACCCACCGGAACCGGCGTCGGCGCACAGGAATTCCCGCTCCCGGTCACCGGCCTGCAACCGACCGTCACCTACCACTACCGGCTCGTCGCCACCAACACGCTCGGCACCACCTTCGGCCCCGACCAGACCCTCACCACGCCACCCGTGCAGCCGACCGTCAACGACCAGTCCCCGTTCGCCACAGAAATAGCGGCCCACGAAGCGACTCTCCACGGAACCATCAACCCGGGCCAGGGCATCACCACCTACCAATTCCTCTACGGACCGACCGCCGCCTACGGGTCGAGCACCACGCAAGCCTACACCCAGCTGAACTACCAACAGGACGCGATCGAACAGCTCGTCACCCAGCTGACGCCGAACACGACCTACCACTACGCGCTCGTCGCGACCAACTCCTCCGGCACCACAACCGGGCCCGACCAGACGTTCACCACACTCCCGGAACCCGTCGTGGAAGCCGGCACTGAACAGCCCCCCGCCACGCCCGCGCTGTCCGCCGCGCTCACCCTGCCGCTCACACCGGCGCTGCTGCCGTCGACCGTCTTCCCGCTCGAAGGGCCGGTCACGCCGCCCCCGCCGAGGTCCGAAACCCGAGCACAGAAGCTCGCCAGGGCTTTGAAGGCATGCGCCAAACAGCCCAAGAAGAAGCGGGTGGCGTGCATCAAGCAGGCCCGGAAGAAGTACGGCCCCACCAAGAAGAAGCGAAAGTGAGAAACCCGACAATGAGCCTCCCCATTCGCTGCGGCCGCCACCCGAGCCTCCTCTTGGCCGTCGTCTTCGCTTCCGCAGCCGCCACGCTCGCGATGCCCCTCGGCGCGGCATCCGCCGCGGGCTGCCCCAACGAAGCGATTCGTCCCGAGCTGCACTCTGCACGGCTGCCCGATTGTCGCGCATATGAGATGGTGAGTCCTCCCGCTAAGAACGGGTGGCCCGTCGAAGTGGCGAGCGCAAACGGCACGCGTGTCGCCATCACGAGCATCGGTGCGTTCGCCGGCAGCGATCCGCGCAGCATCCGCGGGATCAACAACCTGCCCGCGAACGGCTATCTCACTGAACGCTCGCCGCACGGCTGGAGTACCGCGCCCTTCATCGAACCGCCCGGGCTCTGGGACCATTCATTCCTACCCGCGTTGGATATGAGCGCGGACCTGGGTCAAGGCCTGTTCGAATACAACCTATTGTCGAACCCAACACCGCACGAACAGAACCTCTACATCAACGACCTCCCCAGCGGTCCGCCCCGTGAGGTTGGCCCGGTGTTCTCCCACGAAGCGCTCATCAACAACCCCACCGGTGGGAGTCCCGCAAAAACGTCCGTTTCAAGTGCGTCCGACGGCTTGGCGACCGTGGTATTCGAAATTGAGGGCCCCTCTAAAGAAGAACCCGAGGATTACCTGTGGCGGCCGGGCGACACGACGGTCAAGAACACGGGTCCCTTGTACGGCGTGTTCGGCTTCCTTTCACTGTACGAGTATCGGGGCACGGACAATTCAGCGCCCCAGCTCGTCGGCGTGAGCGACGGGAAAACGGTGGTGAATGGCAAAACGCTCGAATCCGGCGCGATGATCGGTCAGTGCGGTGTTAGTTTGGGGTTTCCAAAGGAAGGTAAGTTCGACGAAACCGTAGCGGCCGATGCGTACAACGTGATCTCGGGCGACGGTTCGCGGGTCTTCTTCACGGTGGCGAAGGCCACACAGGGTCCGGCCGAAGATGCGTGCACCGGCGAAGGGACGGGCTACGGCCCGCCCGCCGATGAGCTGTTCGCACGCGAAGCGCGGTCGCAAGGCTTCGCGACGGTCGCGATCTCAGAGCCCTCGCCCGAAGAATGCTCGGCGTGTGACACGAGCAACCCGGCGGACGCGGTCTTCCAGGGCGCCTCGCACGACGGGTCGAAGGTCTACTTTCTCTCCGAACAGAAGCTCCTGGCAGGCGCGGAAGGCCAGAGTCTCTATGAGTACAATTTCGACGCGGAAGCCGAAGGCGCGCCCACCGGTCGGCGGGTCACGTTGATAGCTCCCAACGTGCCCGGTGTCGCGCGCGTCTCCGAGGACGGCTCGCACGTGTACTTCGTCTCCAAAGACGTGCTACCGAGCGCCCCGAACCCGATCGGGGACGCACCACAACCAGGAGCGGACAACCTCTATGTCGCCCAAGGAGGACACACGGCATTCGTGGGGACACTGTCCGAATCCGACGCAGTGGATTGGCGGCAGAACGACGAACGGCCCGTCGAGACGACCCCGGCTGGGCAGTTTGTGGTGTTTGACTCCTCATCCGATTTGACGCAGGAAGGAACTGGCGGTGTGCGGCAGGTCTTCGAGTATCACGCCGGGACGAACCGACCCACTCTCGTCCGGGTCTCGGCCGGCGGTGGGCCGGACGTCTATGGCGCCGAAATCCCCGAACCGAATTTCAGCCGGTTTCAGAATCCCGCGCCCAAGCTCGGCGCCGTCTCCGACGACGGTTCCGTTGTGGCGTTCCAGAGCGCCGACGCGCTTGTCCCGCGCGCAATGACCGGTTACCCGAATGTGTACGAGTACCACAACGGTTCTCTGAGCCTGATCAGCGACGGCCAGGACCGCACCGACAAGGAACCGCTGCTCGGGATCGACCCGTCCGGTGACAACCTCTATTTCACGACCGTCGATCGGCTCGTGCCCCAGGACGGAGACACTCAGCAGGACCTGTACGACGCCCGAATCGACGGCGGAGCCCTACCGGGCGCCGGACCGTTTGAATGCGCCGGCGAGGGCTGCCAAGGCTCGCAAGCGACGCCTCCCGTGCTGAGCGCCCCCGCGAGCGGGACTCAGCTCGCTGAGGAAAAACACGGAGAACCGACGGCCGCTCTTACGACCCCACCGCGGCGGCCCACCACAAAGAAATGCAAGAAGGGCTACGTCCTCAGGCACAGCCGGTGTGCCAGGCGCCGACACGCCCAACGGTCGCTTCTGCCCAGCCATCGACGCGGAGGCAACTGACGTGCACGGCCCAGCTCGCGGCAACCGGTTTCTGCACACGCCCGCGCTCGCGACGGCGGTCACGCTGGCGCTCCTCGTGTCGGCGATGGCGACGGCCGCTTCCGCGCACGGAGCGCCCGCTCCCGGCCCGGCGTGGCAGGTCTCGCTGGTGCCAAGCGTGAGCGCATCGCAGAGGAACGAGTACCTGGCGGTGCTCACGAACACAGGCAGCGTTGCGTCCAGCGGCCCGATCTCGCTCAGCGAGTCCCTGCCTGCGGGCGAGACCGTCTCAAACCAAGAAGGCAACAACTGGGAATGCGCAGCTACCAACGCCGGGACGGTCGAGAACTGCACCTACAGCACCGCAGTGGGGGCGCTGGGGCAGTCCAGCGTGCTGCTGGTCGAAGTCAACGGTTCGCCGGCGGGCGTGGCGACAGACACTGTGACCGTCTCGGGGGGCGGTGCGCCGGCCGCGACCGCGACGCGTACGACCGAAAACGGTCTCCCGTCAACATTCGGGTTTCTTGATTTCGCCGGTCTGGCGAGTGGTGTGTCGGGTATGCCCGACACGCGGGCGGGCGGGCACCCGTACGCGTTCACGACGACGCTGGATCTCTCGCCTGGGAGGGTCACCAAGGAGCTCGAAATCGAACTGCCCGCAGGGTTCATCGGCAACCCCCAGGCGACGCCGCGGTGCCCGATCGTCGGGGTCATCGAACACACCTGCCCTGTGAGTACCCGCGTCGGAACGTTCTTCGCCAACCTCGCCCAGGGTCTCTTCGCCGAAGACGAAGCGTTCCCGATCTACAACGTGATCCCGGAGCAGGGCTACCCGGCAGAGTTCGGTTTCTATGCCGAAGGGGCTGTTAACAAGCCCGTATTCCTGTACGCGACGCTTGGTGCCGGCCCGCAGTACAGGCTGCGTGTCGTGGCACCCGATATCCCCAGCTTGGCGCAGCTGAACGGCACGATCGCGACGTTCTTCGGCGACCCCGAGGGTATGGATAACCCGCCGGGTGTGATGCAGAACGCGTCGGTTCCGTTTTTCACCAACCCGAGCGACTGCTCCGCCGCGTCGCAGGAAACCAAGATCAAGGTGTTCACGTGGGAAGAACCGAACAGCCCAGAAGCTGAAGACCACGCCGATGCGGCGCCCGTGGCGGGCTGTAACCACCTCCAGTTCGAACCTTCCGTCGCCTTCACCCCCGAATCCGCCCAGGCCGATGAGCCCTCCGGGTACACGTTCGACCTGAACGTCCCGCAGTCCCAGGCGACGGGGCTGGAAGGTCTCGCGACCCCGCCGTTGAAGGACGTGAAGGTCACGCTTCCGCGTGGTGTCTCGATCAACCCGTCCGCGGCGGATGGCCTCGGTGCCTGCCCGGCGACGGGACCGGAAGGTTTCAACATGGAAGGCCCGGAATCCCAGGCGCCCGACAGCGTCGGTGCGCTCGCCCCGGTCTCCGGGCACTGTCCCCTTGACTCTCAGATCGGCACGGTGGAAGCGGAAACGCCCCTGTTGCCGCCTCACGCCCTGACGGGCCACCTGTATATCGCCCAGCCGCAGTGCGGCGGCGGAGGCCAGCCCGGGTGCACGAACACGGACGCGCAGGACGGCAAACTGTTCGGCCTCGACCTGCAGCTCGAAGGCGAAGGCGTGTTCGTCAAGCTCCACGGCACCGCGGCGGCGAACCCGACCGACGGGCAGCTGACGGTGACGTTCAAGAACAACCCGCAGCTGCCGGTGAGCGACATCACGCTGCACACCACCGGTGGCCCGAGGGCGCCGCTCGCAAACCCGCGCACCTGCGGGCAGGCGCTGACCACCAGCGACATCACCCCGTGGAGCGCGCCGGAAACCCCCGACGGGTTCCCGGTCTCCGCGTTCCAGGTGACGGGCTGTGAAGGGGACCCGTTCAGCCCCGGCTTCGAAGCGGGCACCACCAGCACCAACGCCGGCGCCTACACCAACTTTACGGCCACGTTCACGCGCCCGGACCGCCAGCAGAACCTGGACGCCATCCAGGTCACGACACCTCCGGGCCTGCTGGGCATGCTCTCCCACGTCACGCTCTGCCAGGAACCGCAGGCGGCGCAGGGAACGTGCCCGGCGAGCAGTGAAATCGGGACCGCGACGGTCGCCGCCGGTCCGGGCTCGCACCCCTTCTGGGTCACCGGCCACGTCTATTTGACGGGCGGCTATAAGGGCGCGCCGTTCGGGCTCACGATCGTGGTGCCCGCCCAGGCCGGGCCGTTCAACCTCGGCAACGTGGTCGTGCGCACCGCGATCAGCGTCGACCCCGAAACCGCAGCCGTCACGATCACCAGCGACCCGTTGCCGCAGGTGATCGACGGGATCCCGTTGCGCGTGCAGACGGTGAACGTGACCGTCAACCGGCCCGGGTTCATGGTCAACCCCACCAACTGCCAGGCCAAGCAGATCGCGGTCAACGTGCTCGGCGCCCAGGGCGCACTCGCGCCGCTCACTTCCCCGTTCGCGGCCGCCGGCTGTGCCCATCTGCCGTTCAAACCCTCCTTCCAGGCCTCGACACAGGCCTCGACCAGCCGCAACAACGGCGCGTCGCTCGACGTGAAGATCTCAACCCACCAAGGGCCCGGCCAACCCCCAGGGACCGCCGAGGAAGCCAACATCCGCAAGGTCGACGTGCAGCTGCCGAAGGCGCTGCCGTCACGGCTCAGCACGCTGCAGAAGGCCTGCACCGAAAAACAGTTCGACCCGAACCCGGCGGGCTGCCCGGCCGGCTCCTACGTCGGGATCGCGAAGGCGACCACCCCGGTCCTCCAGAGCGCCCTGACGGGCCCCGCGATCCTCGTCTCCCACGGCGGCGCCGCGTTCCCCGACCTCGTCGTCGCGCTGCAGACGAAGGAACGTGGCAGCCCGATCCGGATCGACCTGACCGGCCACACCGAAATCATCAAAGGGCATCACGTACAGCCGTTTCGAAACGGTCCCCGACGCGCCCATCTCGAGCTTCGAGCTGCGGCTCCCGCAGGGCCCCCACAGCGTCCTCGGCTCGTTCGGGAGCCTGTGCGCCAAACCGTTGCTGATGCCGACAATGATCGAAGGCCAGAACGCCGCCATCGTCAAACAGTCCACCCGCATCCACGTCACCGGCTGCCCCACCAAGAAGAAGAAGGCCCACCGTGCCCGCACTCGGAGCGCCCGCGTCGCTGTCCGCTCGCGCTAAGCGGGCCGGGCGCCCTTCCCGTCCGCGGAGCGGCCCTACGACGTAGGCGATTCGTGACTGTCCGGCGGCCTCCCCGACTGCCTCCGGCGACCGGCGACGCCCCGATCGGAAGCCTGCCTACACACTGCACGGCACCTTCGCGCTCACTTCCACGCTCCCACAACTGGCCGTGCGAGTTCGGCCACACGCAGCAGCGTCCCCATCTCGGCCCCGGACGCGTTGTCGGTGTTTCTCGCAGATGGGCCGTCACCGGGCGGTGCTCTCACGCTTCCGCCCTGCGATCTCGCCCGCCGTCGCACCGGTATCGTTTATCAGAATCCCGCCCGAATTCCAGTCGGAGCGCACTCACGCCCAGCTGTGCGGTTCGACATCCGTAAAGGAAAACGCGTATACTCCACCGGGTGCGTTTACGAGCAGCCTGCAGCACAAGCAGACACGAGGACGAGGAGACGGGAAGCAGTGCCCAGTAGAGCCGTTCATTTTGAATACCGACGGCGCTACCAGCGCCAGTCTGGCCCCACGCACGCCGATCCAAGCTTCGTCCGAGTCTGCGCCTCAGACAGCCAAGGCGAGCGTCTTCGCGCCGCCGCCAACGCAGGCGAGCCACGCCGCGGTGTCGCGCTCCGTTGAGGCCGGGTGTCGAGCGGCCCAACGAGCAGCACAGCTCCTGATCGGCGCCCGTCGCCCCACGCTGAGCGTGATCGCTGCTTTCACCGTCGCGCTCGCAGTCCTGTTCACGGCCTCGACCGCGCCGGCGGGAGCCGCGATCGGCCACAAGCAGCTGTCCAGCTTCGGTGAATTCACCAAGGCCACGGACGTGACGATCGACCAGGCAAACGGCAACGTCTACGTGACCGACTCGAGCGTCAACGCGGAAGCAGGAGCGATCGACATCTTCGGCGCCGAAGGAGGCCCGCCCGTCGAAGTCTCCACGACGCAGCTGACCGGCGCCGGAGCTCCCCAGCCGTTTCACCTGGGACACGAACCGGCTCAGGTTGCCATCGACGAATCCAGCGGCTCCGCCCGCAACCTCTATGTCAGCGACACGACGCACAATGTCGTCGACCGATTTCGCCTGGACGAACTGACCCATGAATACCAGTACGTCTGCCAGCTCGCCGGCGTCGGCAAGGCCTGCGTCTCCGAAAACGCTTCGCCGACATGGGTCGAACCGGCAGGCGTCGCCGTCAACAGCGCAACGGGAAACGTGCTGGTGGCGAGCTTTGGGCCGGGCACCGGATCGGTCACGGAATTCACGTCCGCCGCGGCCGATGTGCGGCAGCTGTCCGGCGGGGATATCGGGGCCGGCCAGGGCCCGACGGGCGTCGCCGTCGACACCACCGGCGTCATCTACGTCAACAACTTCCACCGCAGCGTCGTCAGGGTCGCGACCGACGGCACCGAATCCTTTCTTGACCAGAACAACTCGACCGCGGTGGCCGTCGACCCGAAAACGAACGACGTGTATGTCGATGACGGGACCTATGTCGCCGAGTACACGCAGACCGGCGAACTAATCAGCAGGTTCGGCCAAGGGCTCATCGGCAACGGCGACTGCCAGCGCGGCGAAAATCAATGCTCCGAAGGCCTCGCGGTCAACGGTTCCACCGGCGACATCTATGTCTCGAATCGAGAACGCGGCGACGTCGTCGTGTTCGGACCGGCCGTCAACGTCCCTGACGCCCGCACGGGCACCGTCGTGACTGCGGGCAAGACGAGCGGCACCGTCTCCGGCGTCGTCAACCCGGCAGACGAAACGCTCAGCGCGCAGTACTACTTCGAATACGGCACCAGCGAAGAATACGGGGCGAGGACCCCCGAAACCGAAGCCGGCTCGGGGACCGCGGACGTGCCCGTCACGGCACCACTCGGCGAACTGGAAGCACAGACCCCCTATCACTATCGCCTCGTCGCCGTCAACTCGAACGGCACCACGTTCGGGGAAGACCACACCTTCACGACCCACCCTGCGGTGACGTTCAGACCGTGTGCGACGCCTCCGACGGTCGAACCCCTCAATGCGACGCTCTGTGCCCTGATCGCTCCCGAAGGCCTCGCGACGACCTACTACTTCCAGTACGGCCGCAGTGTCGAATACGAAGCCGAAACGTCACCCGCCGAAACGGAAGGCGAAGCCGAAGGCGAATACACCGCAGCCGCCGCCAACCTCGAACCTGGGACCAGCTACCACTACCGCCTGGTGGCTCAAAACGCGCTCGGCACGACGCCCGGCCCCGACGAAACTTTCACAACCCCCCCCAACGTGCCCGCAGTCACGAGCCAAACCCCGCCCGTGACGGGCATCGGACCTCACGTGGCCACGCTCCGCGGCGCCGTGAACCCGGGCAACGGTGTAACCGCCTACCAGTTCGAATACGGGCCCACGGCCGCCTACGGCTCCACTACCCCGGACTCCTACACCCAACTCAACGACCAGGCCGACCCTGTCGCAGAAATCGCAGCCGGCCTACAGGCGGGGACGCTCTACCACTTCCGCCTCGTCGCGACGAACGCTTCGGGTACGGGGACAGGCCCGGACGGGACCTTTAGCACCCTCACGATGCCTCCGGCGGAAGGCCTTGCAAGCGCAGAACCGCCGCCGCTTTCAGTTCCGTCGACCCTGCTCCAGCCGCTGACGCCGACGCTGCTGCCGATGGTGTCCTGGCCGTCGGTCGGCCCGGCGGGTGGCCCGCATGGGGGGAACCCCAAGGCCAAGAAGACTAAACGCCACAGGCGCCACAAGCGCTGCGTCAAGCGCCGGCGCTGTCACAGGGGGCGAAAGTGAAACGAGTCACCGCCGTGACGGCTCCGGTCGTCGCAAGATCATGGATCGCAATCGCTTTCGTCACCGTCGGGCTTGCGGCGTCCACGCAGCCAGCTGACGCCGAATCGCGATGTGCGAACCAGGCCATCCGAGCGCAACTCGCGTCCGCTCAGCTTCCCGACTGTCGGGCGTACGAGCTCGTCACTCCGGTCGCAAAGCAGGGCTGGGCGCCCAAACTCGCCGGCGCCGACGGCTCCCGTGCCGTGCTCAAGAGCCTTGGCGGCTTTGCAGGCAGCAACCAGCGCACCATCGTGAGCGTCTACGTCACTGACCGGCTCCTAGGCGCCGGCACCGAAGGCGAATGGAGGACCAGCCCGTTCATCGAAGCTCCCGACCTCGAAATTAGCGAAGCAACCGAAAACCTCATTGACGAGAGCCGCGCACTCGACGCTGGGATCTTCGAGGCACAGCAGCTCGAAGGAGCGCTTCCGGGCGAACGCAACATATATCGCCGTACGCTCCCGTCCGGGGTACCACTGGAGGTCGGCCCCCAGTTCCCACCCGCCATCCTTGCTTCTGCACGGCCCGGTATCACGGACCGCGCAACGTTCCCCAGCGTCTCGAGCAACCTGGGCTCCGTCCTGTTCGAGATCGCGGGACCAGCCCCCGCCGAGAACAACGGGCTCAACGTGCTCTGGCCCGGCGACGGCACCGTCACGAACACCGGCCCGCTGGATAACGGCCAGGGCTTTCTGTCCCTGTACGAATACAACGGTGTCAACCAGCTCGCCCCGACCCTCGTTGGACTCGATGCCAACGGTCATCAGATCAGTCAGTGTGGCACCAGTCTGGGGCTACCGGCAGTGAGTCGGACTACGCCTCCGGAAAGTGGTTTTGCGCTGCCCAATCCTGCGGACGTCTATAACGCGATATCGGAAGATGGCTCACGCGTGTTCTTCACAGCTGCCAAGGCGACCCAAGGTCCCTCTGGCGATGCCTGCACCGGCGAAGGTACCGGCCGCGGCCCGGCGGCCAACGAGCTGTTCGCCCGCGTCTCGGCCCGTTCTGGAAGCGGACACGAAACACGGCCGATCTCCGATCCCGTGCCGAACGCCGAATGCACCACGAGCGCATGCCTCACAGCACCACCCGGAGACGCTGCTTTCCAGGGCGCGTCTCGCGACGGCTCCAGAGTGTTCTTCCTGAGCACCCGCCAGCTGACCGACCGCGCAAGCGAGGACTCGGCGGCCGAAGACAGCGCGACGAGCCAGGCCGGTTGCCCCGGCGCCGCAGCGAACAACGGCTGCAACCTCTACGAGTACGACATGAACGCCCCCGAGGGCCACAACCTCACGGCCGTCTCGGCGGGGGACCTGAGCGGCAGCGGCCCCGAGGTGCAGGGCGTCGTACGCGTCTCTGAGGACGGCTCCCACGTCTATTTCGTCGCACGCGGGGTGCTTACGAACGCGGCGAACCCCCTCGGCGCTCATCCGGTCGCTGGCGGCGAGAACCTTTACGTCTTTGACTCGCACAGCGACGCGATCGCGTTTGTCGCCACACTCTCCGAAAATGACGCGATCGACTGGTCCGCTGAAGACGCGGGGCGCCCCGCCGACGCCACACCCGACGGACGCTACCTGGTCTTTGCGAGCAGCGCGGCGCTCACCCCCGACGACACGAGCAGCGTCGCGCAGGTATTCCACTACGACGCGCTCGGTCAGACGCTCGTACGCGTTTCGGCCGGTCAGGATGGTTTCAACGAAGACGGTAACACCGGCGAATATGCTGCGAGTATCGTGTCCCACGCCTACCGGGGCTGGCAGAACGGCGCGCCCGAACTGAGCTCCGTAACGGACAACGGTGGGACCGTCGTGTTCGAAAGCAGCGACGCGTTGACCCCCGAAGCCGCGCCAGGTTCACCGCACGTCTATCAGTATGAGGGCGGAACCGTGAGTCTCCTCTCTCCAGGTCAGGACGTCACTGCTCCGCCGGGAAGCCCGGCGACCACCCACTTGCTGGGTATCGACGGCTCCGGCCAGGACGTCTTCTTCGAAACGGCCGCAGCGCTCGTGGCGCAGGATGGCGACACACAGACAGACATCTACGATGCCCGTGTGGACGGGGGCTTTCTGCCGCCGGCGCCCACCCCGTGTGCCGGGATGACCTGCCAGGGCGCTCTCGCTCCCGGGCCGCAGCTGGATACGCCTCAAAGCGATCGAACGCCGCAGCTCGAAGGCGCGCCCTCGCCGCCGGTGCTCCGGTCCACGCCCAGGACGCAACCTGCCAAAAAGCTCGCGAGATGCCGCAGCAGACTCGGCAAACCCGCACACGGAGCCCGACACACGTCGCACAAGCGGTGTCTGAAGCAAAAGCGCAGAAAGACGCAGAGCGTTGCAAGCCTGCGCATCGGGAGCAGGCCGTAGTGATCCCCATTTCCAATGAAACCCGCCGCGGCGCAGTGCTGTGCGTGATCGCCGTCGTTGGCGTCTTTGCGGTGGTTTGTCAAACTGCCGCAGCCGCACCCACCGCGGGCGTGAGATGGCTGGTGTCATTCGTGGCACAGCCATCGGTTTTCGTTGTTTCAGGGCACAACGGTGGCGAACCGGTGGACCAGTACTCACTGATGTTGACGAACACCGGCAGCATGGGCTCTGGCGGTCCTCCGGTCTCGGTCGCGGTAGCGCTGCCCGCAGGCGTGACACTGGGCGGATCGGTCAGCAGCGAAGGGTGGGAATGCCCGACGACGCAGGGTAGCTCCATCGTGTCGTGTACCTATGCAGGTGGCGCGATCGGGCCGCTGAGCCAGTCCACTGTACTCACCATCCCGGTGGCGGTTTCCACTGAGGGTATCGTCACGGCCTCTGTATCGGTGTCCGGCGGTGAAGCACCCGTTGCTGTGGCCAGCCGGATCACACGAGTGGTATCGCTGGGCGCACCGCCTCCTCAGTTTGAATTCGTTGGTTTCAGCAGCAGCCTCGACGACATGACCGGCGCCGCGGACCTGCAGGCTGGTGCACATCCGTTCGCGCTGACAACTGCGCTGTACTTCTCTCAGCGCGAACTTGAACTGCCTGGGTCGCCTTTATCGCCTGTTGGCAAGCCAAGGGACGTGGAGTTCGATCTGCCGGCGGGCTTCGTCGGGAATCCACAGGCCGTGACACGATGCACGATCGTCGATGTCTACGACAAAGCATGTCCGCCGAGCAGTCGGGTTGGCACACTGCTTGTCAACTTCGCTCAGGGCCTGTTTGCAGGGAGCGGCGCCTTCCCGATATATAACGTCGTCCCGGAGCACGGCTTCCCTGCGGAGTTCGGTGTGTTCCTAACCAGTATTAATCTTCCGGCCTTTCTCTATGCGAGCGTGGGGCCCGGGCCGACCTATAACGTGCATGTGTCTGCTCCCAGTATTCCTGCGACCGGTAAGATCACAAGTGTGATTGCGTCGTTCTTCGGTGATCCGGAGAGCTTCAACGGCGCCGGCAACGAACCGGTTCCGTTCCTCACAAATCCGAGCGACTGTTCCGGCTCACCCCTGACGACGGCGGTGAAGGCCGACAGCTGGGAGCAGCCGGAAACCTGGATCGGGGCGGAAAGCTCAACCCCACCCGTCGTCGGCTGCAACCTACTGCAGTTCCACCCGTCGTTCACCGCGGTCCCCGAAACGGCCGAGGCCGACGAGCCGTCCGGTTACACCTTCGACCTGCGGGTCCCGCAATCCCAGCCCAACGGCCTGGAAGGCCTTGCGACACCGCCGGTGAAGAACGTCACGGTCAGGCTCCCGGCCGGCGTCTCGGTTAATCCGTCGGCGGCGGAGGGCTTGGTGGGGTGCCAGGAAACCGGGTCGCAGGGGATCAACCTCGAAGGCCCGGAATCCGAGGCGCCGAACGCGAATGGGGTTCTGACGTCGGTGCCGGGGCACTGTCCACCGGCCTCTCAGGTCGCGACGCTCGAAGCGGAAACGCCGCTGCTGCCGCCGCACACGCTGACGGGCCGAGCATATCTGGCGCAGCCGAAGTGTGGCGGCGAAGCCCAGCCGGCATGCACACAGGCCAGTGCGACCAACGGCGAACTGTACGGTCTGTACCTGGAAATCGAAGGCGCCGGGGTCATCGTGAAGCTCCACGGCAGGGTCTCCGCGGACCCGACCGACGGCCAGCTGACCGCGACGTTCGATAACAACCCGCAGCTGCCGTTCAGTGACCTGAAGTTGAGCTTCACCGGCGGCCCCCGCGCTCCGCTCGCAAACCCGCCGACATGCGGCCAAGCGACCACCGTCTCGGACATCACCCCGTGGTCCGCTCCGGAAACACCGGATGCGTTCCCGCTCTCGACGTTCACGGTGACGGGCTGTGAAGGCTACCCCTTCAACCCCGGCTTCGAAGCGGGCACCACCAGCACGAACGCGGGCGCCTACACGCCGTTCACCGCGACGTTCACCCGTCCGGACCGCCAGCAGAACCTGGACGCGATCCAGGTCACGACGCCGCCCGGCCTGCTGGGGATGCTCTCCCACGTGACGCTGTGTGAGGAACCGCAGGCCGCGCAGGGCACCTGCCCGGAATCCGCCAAGCTCGGCACGGCGTCCGCCGCGGCGGGTGCGGGCTCCCACCCGTTCTGGGTCAAGGGCCCCGTGTATCTGACCGGCCCGTATAAGGGCGCCCCGTTCGGTTTGTCGATCGCGATCCCGGCGAAGGCCGGCCCGTTCAACCTGGGCACGGTCGTTGTGCGCTCGGCGATCACGATCGACGCTGTCACGAGCGCGTTGACGGTCACGAGTGACCCGTTGCCGCAGATCCTCGACGGTGTCCCGTTGCGGGTGCAGACGGTGAATGTGACGGTCGATCGGCCGCAGTTCATGTTCAACCCGACGAGCTGCACGGCTCTGCACGTGACCGGCACGCTCGCCGCGACACAGGGCGCGACGAGCCATGTCAGCTCGCCGTTCGCCGCGGGGGGCTGCCGCAACCTCGCTTTCAAACCCCGGTTCTCGGTGTCGACGACGGCTCAGACCAGCCGGGCGGGCGGCGCCTCCCTCGACGTGAAGGTCTCCCAGGCGCCGGGCGAAGCGAACATTCACCGGGTTGATGTGCAGCTGCCGAAGGCGCTGCCGTCACGTCTCAGCACACTGCAGAAGGCCTGCACGGAAAAACAGTTCGACCAGAACCCAGCGGGCTGCCCCGCCGGCTCCTATGTCGGGATCGCGAAGGCGACCACCCCGGTCCTCCAGAACGCCCTGACGGGCCCCGCGATCCTGGTCTCCCACGGCGGTGCGGCGTTCCCCGATCTCGTCGTCGCGCTGCAGACGAATGAACGTGGCAGCCCGATCCGGATCGACCTTACCGGCCACACCGAAATCACCAAAGGCGTCACGTACAGCCGTTTCGAAACGGTCCCCGACGCGCCCATCTCGAGCTTCGAGCTGCGGCTCCCGCAGGGCCCCCACAGCGTCCTCGGCTCATTCGGCAGTCTGTGCGCCAAACCGTTGCTGATGCCGACGATGATCGAAGGCCAGAACGCCGCCGTCGTCAAACGATCCACCCGGATCCACGTCACCGGCTGCCACACCGCCAGGAATGTCCACCGGGCCCGGCACGCCGGCACCAGAAACGCCCGCCGCGCGGCCCGGTCACGCTGAACCCTGCGCCGCGGTCGCCGTCCGCGCCCGCTCGCACGGAGATGACCGCGGTCCGTCAGGTCTCTCTCCCTGTCCGCCGCCGCCGCTCCCCGGCCCGCTCGTGAGACCGGCCTCGGCGTCCATCCCCCCAGGTAGGATCCCGTGGTGCCCGCCGTCGATCTGATCTGCAGCTGATCGATGCCGCGCCCGAGCTCACGCCCGAAACCCCGCCGGCCGGCTCGGCCCGTACCTGCCCCACCACCGCCCGCGGCAGACGCGGCCGCCGAGTGCCCGGACGCGACCGACTCGGAGTCCTTCGCCCTGGACCATGAGATCGCCGAGACCGAGCTCGTGTTCGGGCTGGTCGGCGCGCTCGGCACCGACATCGAACGCGTCAGCGACCTCCTTCACCTCGGCCTCGAGGACATGGACTACCAGACCCGGGAGATCAAGCTGAGCGCCCTGCTGCGTGAGGTCGAATGGGACACGCCGCTCAAGGAGGACCCCTTCCGTGACAGCTACATCGCCGCGCACATGGACGCCGGCGACCAGCTCCGCGAGCGATGGGACCGTCCCGACGCGCTCGCTCTGGCAAGGATCATCTGAGGAATTCCGATGATCCTTGACAACACGGGCGACGTGCCGGGTTCTGGGGGTGCGGGTCCTCACCCTGACGGGTACAGGCGAGTCTGCCAAGGACGTACCCATTCCGAAGTACCACCCTTGCGAGCGCTCCGAAGGAGCGCGCAGTGCCCCGCCTGCCTGCCTGCCTGCGCCCTTTAGGGTGTCCTCCCAACGGGAGGGTCCTCCCTCGCATGCACTCCTTTATGGGGTGTGGAGGGCGCCCCTTTATGGGGTGTAGTGGGTGCTGGGGGCAAGCGCGAGGCCGCGAAGTGCCCCGAATGGGGTAAGGACAAAGGCCCGCGCCGGCCAAACGTGCCATCCAGCGGTGCAGGAGCGTGGAATCAACTGTCTAGGGTGTCTCGGGGACTGGGATCCCGATGATCTGAAGCTCGTCGATGCCGCGGAGGTCGTCCGGGTTGCACGTGTATAGGGGCAGGTCGTTGGCGAGCGCGGTCGCGGCGATCATCGCCTCGTGGCTGCGGGCGGCGCTCTTGCGTCCGGCCCGGCGCAGGCAGGACGCGACGCGGCCGAACGCGCGCGCTGCCGCGGCATCGAAGGGCAGCGATGCGAAGTCCGTCTCGGCGAGCTGGAGGTGGGCCTGTCGGGCTGCGCGCTCACCGGGTGTTTCGGCGACGAGCGGGCCGACGGAGAGCTCGGCGAGCGTCACGGCCGAGATCAGTGGCTCGGCGGGGAGCACCGTCGGGTCTGTGAGTCGCGCGGTCGCTGGGTGAGCGTCGCCGTTCGCGGTGGCCTCGGGGAGAATTGCGTGATCGCCGACATGGGTCCAGCCTGGGGTTTGGAAGGAGACGTCGAGCTCCTCGAGCGTCTTGTGGTGCGGTGGCCCGGAGAGCTTCAGCCTCGAGGCGTAGCGACGCCCGGCATCGAAACACGCACCCTTCACACACGGCCAACCCCGCGCGCCATCACAGGGTCCCCCTGAGCGAGCTGATCGTCGCCGCGTGCGCGGATGATCGCGCCGGCGCGGTCCTTCACACGACGGTGACTTCGACATTCATCGCGCAGCGCACGAGCCACACCTTCCAGAGCGTCTGGCGCGCACCGCGCGGCTCGCTGTAACGTCAGACGGCTCTCCCGTTCGCGCGTTTGTAGCAGCGGCGGCCTGCCTCGTCACCGGACCGGGCGTGTCGCCTCACAGGTCCCGCGTAGACGTCCCGGCACGCTCCGATACACCTTGTGGTGTATAGTGGTGGGCGTTGTGGCTCGGACGAACATTGACATTGACGACGAGCTGCTCGGCCGGGCGATGCGGGTGTACCGGCTGCGCAGCAAGCGCGAGGCGGTGGACTTCGCTCTGCGGAGGCTGGTGGGCGAGCCGATGAGCCGGCGGGAGGCGCTCGCGCTGGAGGGACGCGGGTGGGCCGGCGACCTCGCGGAGATCCGCGCTGCAGATGAGACCTCCGAGCGGTGATCTTGATCGACACCTCGGCGTGGGTGGAGTTTCTGCGCTCCACCGGCAGTGCCGTCCACCTGCGCCTGCGAGCGGCGCTCGAGCAGAACGAGGAGCTGGCGAGCACCGACGTGGTGATGATGGAGGTCCTCGCCGGAGCTCGCGATGACGGCGATCGCGACGAGCTGCGACGCCTGCTCTATGGGTGTACGGCGCTCCCGGTGGAGGGCCCCTTCGACTTCGAGCACGCCGCGGAGCTCTACCGCACGTGCCGCCGAGCGGGCGAGACGCCGCGCAAGCTCACTGACTGCCTGATCGCGGCGGTCGCGATACGTAACGACGCCGAACTGCTCCACGCCGACGCCGACTTCCTGACCATCGCACGTCACACACCCCTTCGCCTGGCAACGGGGCCCTAGATCCCACTCGCTTCAGCGCCGGCGTGAGCGCACCCGTGCCTCGGCTCTGAACCCCGCTCCCGCGTGTGATCGCTGTGCGGTGGCGGGACGACCGCGGCTGCTGGCCTTCTACCTCTTGACTTGTTCTGCGTGTCGCCTTGGGACACGATCTGTCGCGTGGCCGGGGTGGCATATCGCAGCGGGGGTGCGCGGGCTCGTCGTGGTGTCTGTGTTCGCCGCTGTGGAATGCGGCTGGGCGTGCTCTCGTGCGCGGCACGTGACGCGCATCGCCGCGTCTCGCGCATGTGTTTTCCGACGGCGGTCGCGACGGCGACAGGCTCACGGCATGACGGATGCGCCGACCGAACGGGACGCGCTTCATCCCCGGATCGTGAGCGTTTCCGGGGGAGTATGCGGCTGCGACGGTTCTCGCTTGACAATGTTCGCCGTGTTCGTGTAGCGTGCCCGCCAGCGTTTATGTCGCGGGTTTGTGGCGGGGGGCCGCGACTCTATTTGGGGACAGGGCTGTGGGCCTTGTGCGAAACGCACCGATCAAGGCGGGAGAGGCGATGTATCCAGTGGCGCCCGCAGGCCCCGGAGCGGAGCCTGTCCTCGTGCCGCAGGCAGGCAACCCACAGGACGCCGTGTGCCTCACGGGCCCCTACCATGGCGCGCCGTTCCGCCTCTCGATCGTCGTGCCGCCCGAAGCGGGCCCGTTCAACCTCGGCCCGCCCGTCGTCGTGCGCTCCGCCATCCGTGTCAACCCGAACACGACGCAGATCACGATCACCTCCGACCCGTTCCGGACGATCCTCAAGGGCATCCCTCTGCACGTGAAGACCATCGACGTCACCGTCGACCGGGGCGAATTCATCTTCAACCCCACCGGTTGCAACCCGTTGACGCTCAACGCGACGCTCGTCTCGGCCCAGAACGCGACCGCCGCGATCTCTAACCATTTCCAGGCCACGGACTGTGCGTCCTTCCCGTTCCACCCGAAGTTCACCGCCTCGACCTGCGGCAACGGGACGAGGCGCAACGGTGCCGCGTTCACGGTCCGGGTCTCAACCCACCAGGGCCCGGGCTCATCTGGCGGAGCTGCGCCGGAAGCGAACATCCGCAGGGTCGAAGTGCAGCTCCCCACGGTGCTGCCCTCCCGCCTGAGCACGTTGCAGAAGGCGTCAACGGAAAAGCAGTTCGCGGCGGACCCCGCGGGCTGTCCCGCGGCGTCCGCCGTCGGCTACGCGACCGCGCGCACCCCGGTCCTTCCTGTCCCGTTGACGGGCCCCGCCTACCTCGTGAGCCATGGTGGGGAGGCGTTCCCTGATCTTGTCGTGATCCTGCAGGGCGACGGTGTCCGCATCGACCTGACCGGCCACACGGAGATCACCAAGGGCCACACCTACAGCCGTTTTGAAACGGTCCCGGACGCCCCCGTCGAATCCTTCGAACTGCGCCTCCCGGAAGGCCCGTACAGCATCCTCGGCGCGTACGGCAACCTCTGCGGCCGCACCACCAAGACCACCGTCACCAAGCACGTCACCCGCCGTGTGCACGGCCGCACGATCCACACCACCGTGAGGGTCAAGAAGACCGTCCCCGCGCCGCTGCAGATGCCCACGACCATAACCGCACAGAACGGCGCGGTTCTGAAACGGACCACGTTGATCGCCGCGACCGGCTGCACGGCGGCCAGGTCCGCTCGCACCGCCACTGGGGGCCGTAACGCCCCTTCACTCCGACGGAGCCGTCGATGATGGTGCGTTCTGTGGTTCTCGGGGTTCTGGCGGCCTTCATTCCGCGAGGCACCGGACGGGCTCGGGTTCGCTCGGGTGAGGCTCAGGGAGGTCGGTCGTTGCGCTCGGGGGCTGTTCTGGCTGTGGGTGCTGCGCTCGCGGCGGTGTGCCTGTTGCTGTGCACCCCGCAGCGGGCCGCCGCCGCACCGCTGTTCCTTGAATCCTTCAATGGCAGCGGCACCGGCGTCACCTTCTCCAATCCGACCGGTGTTGCCGTCGACGAATCCGGCCCCGAACGGCGCGGCAATGTGCTGGTCGCAGATGGTGGCTCGGCGAACACGATCGATCTCTTCGACGGCGAAGGCGCTCCTGCGAAGGGCGGTGCGCCCAACCAGCTGACCCACGCATTCTCGTTCGGCCCGGAACGGACGCAGGTCGCGGTGGACGACGCGGCGGGCAGCCCCTCTCAGGGCGATGTCTACGTGGCGGACACGCTCAACAAGCTCGTGGAGAAGTTCACGCTGAACGGCGGCGGCGAATACGAACTGGTGTGTGAGTTCACGGGCTACGGCAGCGGCTGCCAGCCCGCTGGCGGCCTGGCGACCGAATCTTTCGGGGAAGTCACGGGTGTGGCGGTTGACGGTCACGGGAATCTCTACGTCTCCGACTACAGCGACGGTGTCGTCGACGAGTTCACCGCCGAAGGCGCCGATCTGCGCCAGATCCGCAGCGCCGGCAGCGAAGTGCCCCTGCGCCATCCAGCCGCGCTCGCCCTGGACTCCCACGGCGACCTGTTCGTCGCCCAGTACGAACCAGAAGAACCCGTGCTCCGGTTCGCCGCCGGCCCCGGCGGGGAAGTCCCAGCGGAAGAGGTCCCCACCGAACTCGACGTTGGCACCTCGTTCGGTGTCGCGGTCGACAGGTCGACCGACACCGTCTACGTGGCGCACAAGAGCACGATCGCCCAGTACAGCTACACCGGCAGCCCCGAAGGCGAAACCGAAGCGGGCCCGATCGGCCAGGCCGCCGGGATCGCCGTGGACGACACCACCGGCCGCGTCTACGTCTCAGACACCGCGAACGCCGCGATCGACGTGTTCGCGCCGCCACCGCCCCTGCCGCCCACGGTGGTGAGCGAAAGCGAGTTCTCAACGAACGTCACCTCGAGCTCCGCGGAACTCGATGCCCTGGTGAACCCCAACTACACCGACACCCGCTTCTACTTCCAGTACGGCACCGATACCTCTTACCCGACCGGCAGCTTGCCGGCACTGCCTGGGATCGACATCGGCGCCGCAGGTGGCTCCAGTGGCAACCTCGCGGTCTCGGCTGTACCCGGCGTGCTGCTCCCGGGCACCACCTACCACTACCGGGTGGTCGCCGAAAACGCTCACGGCACCACCTACGGACCCGACCGCACCTTCACCACGTTCCCGGCGCCGGCCGGTCAGCCGGCACTGCCCGACGGACGGGCCTTCGAGATGGTCTCACCACTTGACAAGAACGGCGGCGGCATCGCCGCTATCGATCAAATCGGCGGCGGTGGAGTAGTCCAGGCCAGGCCCGACGGCAGCGCAGTCACATATGTCTCGCTGGCGTCGTTCGGTGAACCCCAGGGCGCCGCGCCCGGGAGCCAGTACCTTTCGACCCGACACCCCGGCGAATGGGCGACGAGCAACATCACGACGCCGCTGAACTCCGACACGTACTACCCGCCCGTCGGCAGCGTATACAAGGCATTCTCCACTGGTCTTTCGAGCGCCCTGTTCCCGAACGGCGAAGCAGACAAACCAGTGGAAAATCCCCCTCTCGCCCCCAAAGCGCCCCCCGGTTACGAAAACCTCTACCGGCGTGACCTCGCCAGCGCCAGCAACCAGGCGATACTCACCAGCGTGCCGGAAGAAGCGGCCACCAAGTTCTTCCTGGCTCTGCAAGGCGCTACTCCCGACCTCGCCCACGTGGTGGTGGGAAGCAGTGCGGCTCTAACCGAAGGTTCGACTCCCAGCACCCTGAACCTGTACGAGTGGTCAGGCGGAGAACTGCAGGCGGTCAATATCCTGCCCGGCGTCACGACCGGCGCCACTACGCCCCAGTCTGCACTCGGCTCCGGCGCCGACGAGAGCAACACGATCTCAACCGATGGCTCGCGGGTCTTCTGGACCAACCTCGAAGGAGAACCGGCCGTCTACGTCCGTGAAGACGGCGCTCGCACGGTGCGTCTGGACGAATCGCAGGGAGGACCTGCGTTGAACCCAGGTGAACACCAGGCAAGTCTCTTCCAGACGGCGAGCGCCGACGGGTCCACAGCCTTCTTCATCAGCAACGCGCCGCTCACGTCGCAAGCCAATACAGGGCCATCGTGCGGAAGCAACTGTAGCCGCAGCGGCAATGACCTCTATGCGTTCGACACGCGAACCGGAGCCCTCACCGACCTCACGCCCGACCACAACGTGGCGGATCCGAACGGCGCGAACGTGCTCGGAGTGCTAGGAGCGAGCGAAGATGCGTCGTATGTGTACTTCGTCGCCACCGGAGCGCTCACGGCAGGCGTGAACGCCGAAGGCCGCACGCCGACATCCGGTGCCGAGAACCTCTACGTCGAGCACGCCGGGGAAAGCCGGTTCGTCGCGACACTATCACCCGACGACGAAGGCAACCCAGTGCCCGGCATCACCACGAACGACTGGTCCCGGGCGGTGGGCGTGCGCACTGCAAGGGTCGCATCCGACGGGCTGCACGCACTGTTCATGTCGGACGCGAGTCTCACGGGCTACGACAACACCGATGTGCGCACAGGACACCCCGATGAGGAGACCTACCTGTATGACGCCAGCGTCGGCGGGCTGGTGTGCGTGTCGTGCAACCCCAGCGGGGCGCGCCCAATCGGGTCGGCGCGAATCGAAGCGGGCACCGGCTACGGTACCGCCGGACTCCTCGCCCCGGTTGTCGCCGCGCCGGCCGCGCTCTACCAGTCGCGAGCGCTCTCGACCGACGGCAGCCGTGTCTTCTTCGACAGCACCGACGCGCTCGTACCGCAGGACACCAACGGCAAGCAGGATGTTTACGAGTGGGAGCGTGACGGCGTCGGCAGCTGCCGCCAAGCCGGCGGCTGCATCTACCTTCTCTCCGGTGGACGCAGCAGCGAAGGCTCAAGCTTCGTGGACGCGAGCGCCAACGGAAGCGACGTCTTCTTCACCACGCGCGCGCAGCTCGTCCCGCAGGACACCGACCAGCTCGTCGATCTCTACGACCTACGGGCGCCCCACGAACCCGGGGAACAGGTTGCGTTCACCGTACCGTCTTCGCCTCCGCATTGCGGCGGCGAAGACTGCCGCGCGCCCTACGTCGGCTCAGGAGCGCCAACGATCCCGGCAAGCGCGACACTCTTCGGCGCCGGCAACCTTCCGCCGCCACGACCGTCTCCGCTCGTGAGGAAACCCGTCAAGTGCGCGAAAGGCCGTCGGCGTGTTCACGGCAAGTGCGTCAAGTACAAGGGCAAGCACGCCACGGCGAAGACGAAGCATGCCAAGCGGACCAGGGGGGCAAGGCGATGACTGCCCGCTCGCTCTCGCGCGCTCTCAGCGTGGTGGTCTTTGTGTCGTCTCTACAGTTGGCGGTTGGTGTGGCTTCTGCCGGCGCGTCGTTCAGCATCACATCTGTTCGCTTTTCGGCGAACGAAGCGCCGCCCGCCGGGTCGCCCGCGGATACGCTGGGACCGCCCGACCTGCAGGCGGGCTCGCATCCGTGGTCGCTTACCGCAGGCGTCACTTTCAAATCCGTCAAGAACCCGGTGACCGGCCGGGCTGCGGTCGATGGTGACGTCAAGGACGTCGCCGTGAGCCTGCCTGCGGGCTTCACCGGCGATCCGACTGCCACCCGCAAGTGCACCGCTGCGCAGTTTGCGACGGCGGGCCCGGCCCCTGTGAACTCCGAATCGAGCTACTACCTGTCGAGAACGAGCTGCCCGCTGAACACGCAAGTGGGCGTCGCCAACGTCGAACTGCTGGTCGCCGGCGGCCAGAACCGCTACCACGTGGCCGTCTTCAACCTGGTCGCACCCCCGAGTGCGCCCGCAGAGTTCGGGTTCACCGTCCTCGGCATACCGGTCATCTTCACAGCGGCGGTTCGGACCGGTGGTGACTATGGTCTGACGGCCCATGTGAAGAACATCAGCCAGCTGCTCGGGGTGGAAGGTACGACCGTGACGCTGTGGGGCGTGCCCGCCGATCCCAGCCACGACGCGTTGCGTGGTGAATGCTTGGGGCAGCTCGGGCAATCTCTCGGGCTGTGCCCAGGCGGCGGCGAACCGCGTCCGTTCCTGAGCCTTCCGACCAGTTGCACAGCCGGTCCGCTGACAACAACGATCACCGCCGATTCCTGGCAGGAACCGGGAGCTCCCCCGGTCCTCGCCAGCGCGCAGACACGCGACAGCGTGGGCGATCCGCTCGGGGTCGTGGGCTGTGATCGCCTTGACTTCAGCCCGACCATCACGGTACAGCCCGACACCTCCGCCGCGGATGCTCCTAGCGGGCTCCTCGTGCACGTGCACATGCCGTTCAGCGCCGACCCCGTTGGCCTCGCCGAGGCGAACCTCAAGAAGGTCGTGGTGACGCTGCCCGCAGGGATGTCCGTCTCACCCTCGGCGGCCAACGGCCTGCAAGCCTGCACGCCCGAACAGATCGGCATCGAAAACGCAAACGGGCCATCATGTCCCGACGCGTCGAAGATCGGGTCCGCCGAGATCGACACCCCGATCCTGGAATCGCCCCTCACCGGCTCCATCTACCTCGCCCAGCAGGAAGCGAACCCGTTCGGCTCGCTCCTCGCCCTCTACCTCGTGGCCGAAGGCGACGGGGTGCTCGTCAAGGTCGCAGGACATGTCGAAGCGGACCCCCTCACCGGGCAGCTGACCGCGACGTTCGACAACAACCCGCAGCAGCCGTTCTCTGACCTGCGGGCCACCTTCTACGGCGGTCCGCGCGCCCCGCTCGTCACGCCGCCCGGATGCGGCTCCTACCAGACGACCGGGTCCCTGACGCCCTATGGCACCGAACTCCCCAGCACGTTCTCCGAACCGTTCACGGTTGGACCTCCCTGTGGCGGCATGTTCTCACCCACCTTGACGGCCGGCACCACCAACAACCAGGCCGGAGCGTACAGCTCGTTCACCACAACGATCTCCCGCGGCGACCGGGACCAGGATCTCAGCGCCGTCAGCGTGCGCACCCCGCCGGGGCTGCTCGGGATGCTCTCCAAGGTGCCGCTCTGCGAAGAGCCGCAGGCGAGCCAGGGCACGTGCCCCGCGGCGAGCAGGATCGGCACGACGACCGTCGGCGCGGGCGCCGGCCCCGACCCGGTGTTCCTGCCCCAGGCCGGCCGCCCGCCCGACCCGGTGTACCTGACGGGACCCTATGGGGGCGGACCGTTCGGCCTCAGCGTCGTCGTCCCGGCTGAAGCGGGCCCCTTCAACCTGGATAAAGGCGGCCGCCCGGTCGTGGTGCGCGCGGCGATCAGCGTCGACCCGAACACCGCACAGATCACCGTCAGGAGCGACCCGTTGCCGCAGATCCTGCGCGGCATCCCGTTGCAGCTGAAGAGCGTGAACGTCACGATCGACCGGGAAGGCTTCATCTTCAACCCGACCGACTGCACGCCATTGACCCTCAACGCCACAGTCCTCTCCACCCAAAACGCGACCGCTGCGCTCTCGAGTCCCTTCCAGGCCGTCAACTGCGCCACCCTCCCCTTTAAACCCGTCTTCACCGCCTCGACCCGCGGGAACGGCAGCAGACGCAACGGAGCGGCGTTTACCGTTCGTGTCTCAACGCATCAAGGACCCAACACCACACCCGGAGCCGCGCCGGAAGCGAACATCCGTAGCGTCGCGGTGCAGCTCCCGACCGTCCTGCCCTCCCGCCTGAGCACCCTGCAGAAGGCATGCACGGAAACGCAGTTCGCGGCGAACCCCGCGGGCTGCCCCGCCGCCTCCGCCGTCGGCTACGCGACCGCGCGCACCCCGGTCCTGCCCGTCCCCTTGACGGGCCCCGCCTACCTCGTGAGCCATGGTGGGGAGGCGTTCCCGGATCTTGTCGTGATCCTGCAGGGTGACGGTGTCCGGATCGACCTGACCGGCCACACCGAAATCACCAAGGGGCACACCTACAGCCGTTTTGAAACGGTCCCCGACGCCCCGGTGCAGAGCTTCGAACTGCGCCTCCCTGAAGGCCCGTACAGCATCCTCGGCGCCTACGGCAACCTCTGCGGCCGCACCACCAAAGCCACCGTCACCAGGCACGTCACGCGCCGTGTGCATGGCCGCACGATCCACACCACCGTCAGGGTCAAGAAGACAGTCGCGGCACCGCTGCAGATGCCCACCACCATCACGGCTCAGAACGGAGCGGTCCTGAAACGGACGACGTTGATCGCGGCGACCGGCTGCACGGCGGCGGCCGCCGCCCGGCGGTCCGCGGCGGCCAGGAGAGCCGCGTCGGCGAGGAGGGCAGCCGCCGCGCACCCTCTGCACAGAACTGCTTAGAGCACCAGCGCCCGGGGCACCGGAGTGCATCGGAGCCACGGGCCGCACGCCGCGGTGCATAAGGGCCCACCGCCCCGGCACCAGGGTGCATGAGAGCTACCGCGGGTGCATAGGAGCAGCGGGTGCACGGGGTGGGTAAGAGACCCCCGCAACCAGGGTGCATAAGAGCCACCGGGGCACGGGGTGCATAACCGCCACCGGGCGTGCATAGAGCACCGTTCCGCCGCCCGCCGCCCGCCGCCCGCCGCCCGCCAAACGCCCTGCACGCCCCCGGCGTGCGGCGGGCTCCCGGAGGGCGCTCGGCAGGCCCCGGGCGTGCAGGCCCAGCGGACGCGTGCCAGCGCGACGTCGGCTCCCTGCGCACGCCTGGCGTGCATCCATTGGGGGAACGGGTGGGGTCGTCGGCCACCGGCCGCAGGTGCGGTGCCGCCCGGCGTGGACGCTCGGCCCGCGTCTGCGTGTGTCCGGGCAGTGCACAGGGGCACCCCGGTGCATCTGAAGGGTGGCAGGGTGGGTCCGGCCCGCCGCGGCCGGGCCGCCGCATGTGTGCTCCGCGTCGCTCGAGCCGGCGGCTCGACAGCTCCCGATCCGCAGGCCACGGTCCGGCATGACACCGGGCCGTTCAGCCCGCCCCTCGCGCCGCTGGCGGCGCTGCCCGCACGGAGATCCTCGATCGCCGGCGCGATGTGCACGGTGTGCGGCGTGCACGAGTGCCCCGATCGGCTCTCCTCACCTCAAGGACATGTGCACGAGCATCAGGTGCGCTGACTGCTATCATCAAGCATCATGCCGCGTACGACGATCGACCTGGACGCGTCCGTGCTCGAGCAGCTGCGCCGCCGCGCTCATCTGGAGCGCAAGAGCATGGGGCAGCTCGCATCCGAGCGCCTCGCGGTGGCCCTGCACGAGCCGGCGGGGGAGACCGCCCCGCTGCGGTGGCCCGCAAAGCCGATGGGCAGTCCCGCCGTCGACCTGCGCGACAAGGAGGCGCTGCACCGGATCCTCGACGGCGCCCGGACCGTCTGAGCGCGGTGAGCGTCACCGTCGACGCGAACATCCTGCTGTACGCCGCCAACAGCGACGACGACGCGCACCCCGCCGCCCGCGAGGTGCTGGAGCGCCTGGCCGCCGGCCCGGAGCTGCTGTACCTGTTCTGGCCCACGATCATGGGGTTCCTGCGGATCTCCACGCATCCCGCGGTGTTCCCTGACCCCTACACCCCCGAGCAGGCCACGCAGGCTCTCATCGCGCTGCTTGCGCGCCCGAACGTTCGAACTCCCTCAGAGCGTGATGGGTTCTGGGATCTCTACCGGGCCACCGCCGGCCCCGCCACTCGCGCCAACGCCGTCCCGGACGCTCACCTCGCCGCGCTCATGCGACAGCACGGCGTCGCCGTGATCTACACCCGCGACCGCGACCTGCGCCTGTACGACGGCATCGACGTCCGCGACCCCTTCACCTGAGTCCCCCGGCTCCCGGGAAGGGCGGCCGCCGGGTGGCTGGACTGCTGCCGATACGCCGAGTCCCCGGCATCCGCTCGCCCGCGCCTCTCAGCGGGCGGTCGATGAACTTCGACCGCGGAGCGTGGCCGCTCCAGGCGCGACCATCGCATCCGCCGTCCACGGCGCCGGCTCCTGGACAGTTGAGGCGTCCGCGCCGGGCTCCGATCGGCGTCGAAAAATTTAGGTCGGTGCGATCGGACACACCTGCGGGGCGCGGGTGTCCACTTCTCGGCCTGAGCCCGGCGGGCGCTCGTCCACCGCGGCCCCGGTGGCGCCGGCACTCCCAGCTGTTTGCAGACTGCACGCGTCAGCCCGGCCCGATCTCACGGTGTCGTGGCAGCGCCGATACCTGCCGTTGCGGTCCGCGCCACTTGGCGTGCTTCGCTGCGCCGGCCCTGCGGCAGCCGTTCTCTCGTGGGTGCCTTTCGAGCTCGCGCCGCTTCACGCGGCTTCGACGAACCCGAGATGCTCGACGTCTTCACTGTTTCGGTGCCCGGCAAGCTCCATCGTCGGGTGTCAGCACCGTGGCGGGCGCGTCGAGGACTCGTGACGTCGCGGGCGGGGGTGTCCAGCCGTACGTTCTTAGAGCAGTTTGACGGCTTGGAGGACTGCTTCACGGCGCTGCTCGATCTGGGGTTGGAGCGTGTCGGTGGGCTGATTGCGCAGGCGTTCGAGCGGGAGGATCTCGCGGGATGGGGTGCGCGCCGCGCTGGCGGCGCTGCTGGTGTTCTTCGAATCCGAACCGGCACTCGCGCAGATCTGGCTCCTCGATGCGCTCACGGCCGGCTCGTGGGCGCTCGAGCACCGCGAGCGCAACGTCGCGCGCCTACGGTCGATGATCGTCGAGCACTGGTCCGCCCCGGGCCGGGAGCAGCCCGAGCCGGTGGCGATGACGGGCGTGATGGCGTCGGTGCTCGGGCCGATCCAGACGCACGTGCTCATGAGGGAGCCCAGGCCGCTGATCGAGATGCTCGGCCCGCTGATGGGCCTCGTCACAGCACCCTACCTGGACATCGGTGGGGTGGAAAGGGAAATCGAGCGGGGGGGCGCAGCTCGCGAGAGAGATACGGGCCGCAGAGCATCCGAAATTGATGGGTCTCACGACACGCGAGAAACCAGAGACGGGGGAGCAAACTACAGATCTGAAGCCCCGCGCTCCGGCGTGTGGGTCCTCGCGGCGCTGAGGAACCCGAACGCGCGTCGTGCGCGTGAATGCCTGTTGTTCCTCGCCGGGCAGGGTGAGCGCGGACTCAGCCCCAGCAACCGCGAGATCACGGCGGGAATCGGCGTTGCCCACCAGTCGCAGATATCGAGGTTGCTGGCGTACCTCTCCCAGGGGGCCCTGGTGGTCAAGCGCTCAGAGGGAAAGGGCAAGCGCAACGCATGGCGCCTCACCGAGCGCGGGGACGCCCTGGCGCGGGCGCTGTCACAGCGACGAGGCTAACCTCCGGCTGGCGTGTCCCAGGACGGTGTGAGTGGGCCGTCGACGCAGGTCCTCGGTCGGCGTTGCGATGGCTCGAACACCAGTTTGTTTTCAACTGGCACGGTTTTCGGGCGATTGAAACCAGGGGACCGGTAACACCGGTGAGCAGACGGTGTTTCCCGGCCTTGTTAACACCTGCCGGGGTGGGCTATTAACACGTATGAGCACCGGCGTTTCTCCTCTGTTAACTCTTGACTGCGGCCCGGGCATGCATATAGAACTCTGCCGCACATAGGCAGACCAGCGGGTGGCCGGCCAGGTGGACTGAGAACAGCCATCATCGCCCGCGGGTCCGCGACAGAACCGGGTGGGGGCGTCACTCTTTTGCGAAGAGACGGCGCTTGCGCGCCGGACCGACATGAAGGGGAGTGCCGCCGATGAGACGCTCAGGGGGTCGTGCCGGCTGGGCGGTACGGTGGCTGATGGTCTGCGTGCTGTGCTGTGTGACAGGCGCGTCGGGGCTCATGCCCGCCGCGGGTGCCGGCGCCACGAATGCGCCCAAATCCAGCGCGACAGGGACGCCCGCACACGCAACCGGTACCCCGTCGTTCAGCGCTGCCGGCATCGACACCGCCGAACCCGGATCCGAAGGCGGCGGGTCCTCGCCGTTCAGCGGAGCGCTGGTGATCGCGGGTTCCCCTGAAGAAGGTCAGCAGCTGGCGAACGCGCGCCGTGCGCGCCTGGCGAACCCCGAAGCGATCGTGGCACGCGAGCGCTCCCGCACCGCGTTCGAGCACCTGGGCGCCACGGGCGCGGCGAAGCTCGCGCGGGAAGCGTTCCCCGCAGTGATCGACGTGCCGGCCGGCGGCCCGCCGCCGATGCGCAGCGGCGAAAAGATCGTCCGCTATATAAGCGACACTGCCGCCCAGCTCTCCCTCCCCGGCGGCAGGCACGCCGTGATCGAATCCCTCGGACCGATCGCCGCGCGCACCTCCAGCGGACACTTCACCCCGGTCAACCTCGCTCTTACCGATACAGGCGGATCGTTCACGCCCGTCAATTCTGCCGCTCCGGTCCACATCCCCAAGCAACTGGCGACGGGAGTGGCGGTGCCCGACGCGGGCGTGATCGTGACGCCCGTCAACTCCAGCAACACCGCGCTCGGTGGGGCTCGAGGCGCGCAGGATGGCGCCGGCGTCCTGTACGCCAACACTCAGACCGACACCGATACGCTCGTCAAGCCGACGACCTCGGGGTTTGAGATCGACGCTCTGCTGCGCTCGGTCGACAGCCCCTCGACGCTCTACTTCAGGGTCGGGATGCCCGCGGGGGCGCGCCTGCGGCGGGACCGGCGCTCGGGGATCGTGAGGGTGGTCGAGGGTGGGAAGACGCTTGCGCTTGTCCCGACTCCGACCGCCCAGGACTCCGCCGGTACCGCGGTGCCGGTGTTGATGGGTATTTCGGGGAACCTACTGGTCTTGGATACCGCTCGTGGATCATCAGATCTGCAGTATCCGGTGGAGGTCGATCCACAGGTCTGGGATGAAGAATTGACGGGTGTCAAAAAGCCGACACATTGGAAATTCGCGCTCGGTACTGGTTCAACTCATTTTGAGGCCAGCGGATGGAAAGGATCCAGCTTGTACCTCGAGTCAACGGGCAGCTACACTTCCGGCGAAACGGGCTGGCTCAGCTACCAGGCTGAAGGCGAAGCAAGGATCTGGGATGTCTCGGTTACAGCATCCGGCCACAACCTCGGGAAAATCGAAACCTTCCTTCAACTTACCGACGGTGAAAAAGCGCCCGATACAAAGCTCATTGCAGCTGCGGGCGGAGAATTCAACGCCTCGTATACCGTTTGTACCGATCGTGAAGAAACTGGTTGTCCTCTATTCGGCAAAGAAAGCGAAGCGGCGCCCAAAAACTTTGTCAAATTCCAGGAGGCCGCTACTGCCAACGGTTCGGGTGACAATATCGCGACGATTACCAAAGCACAAGTCAAGATCTTTCAGGAACATCTCCCGACGGCTGGCTTCAACACCACCTCCAAAGAAATTGCCGGCCGGCATAATGTACTCTATGGGAATGGCGAATGGCTCAGCAAATATAACGGGGCGTTCGAAGTATCGGGTAGTGATCCCGGGGTTGGGGTCAGCAGTCTCAATGTGTCTTCGGGAGAAGCGTGGAGCGACGATCATAACTATTTCGGAGAAGGTTTGTGTGAAGGGGTTTGGTGTCACTCTGAAGCCAAAGAAGTCATCCTTTATCCAGAAAGCAAACTACTGCCGGATGGCGAAGATAAAGTCCTTGCCAGTGCTCGTAACACGATGAATGAACAATATGGTTCCGGATCATACATTCTCAAAGTTGACTCCACCGCGCCACACGGAATCTCTCTCGCCGGTCTGCCGAGCAACGGTCAGATCAACGAACAGGCTTACAAGCTGAAGGCGGAAGCGACCGATGGCTCGGGCGGGACGCCCAGCTCTGGAATAGCGTCGATCAAGTTGACGGTGGATGGTCGTGAAGTGCTCGGCGGAGCTTCTGGATCGTGCCAATTGGGGCCATGTGCGACGACCGGCGAATGGACACTCCGAGGAGAACGCTTCGGCGCCGGCAAACACGTCCTACAGGTAATCGCCACCGACAATGCAGGCAACAAGGCAACCAGCGAAGAATTTGGTGTCACCGTTCGCCACGCCGGCGGGCTGCAGGTTGGGCCGGGATCAGTGAATCCGATTACGGGCACCGTGACTTTCGGCGCAAACGATGTGTCGATCGGAGGTGGCATCGGCATGCTGGGCGTCTCGCGCAGCTATGACTCGCGCCAGCTCACGCAGGGCGAAAGCGGACCGCTCGGCCCGCAGTGGCAGTTCAGCGTCGCAGGCTCTCAGGAAGTCCAAACGGAACCGACGGGGAGCGTGACGTTGATAGGCGCCAACGAGAGTCGTACGACGTTCGAAAGCAACGGCAAAGGCGGCTTCGTCTCCCCGCCGGGCGACGAAAACCTGGTGCTCGAAGCCGAAAAGGAAGGCGCAAAAGTCACGCACTACCTGTTGAAGAACCCCGTCGAGGGCACGACCGTGAAGTACACGCAGCTGGGAAGCGAAGGGCCATGGGTGGTGGAAAACAGTGAAGGCGTGCTCTCGAAAGGGAACGAAGGAAAGCAGACATTCGAATGGGAACTCCTTGAAGGTGTCACGAGGCCAAAGCGCGAGATCGAGTCAGCGCCGGGCGGCGTCAACTGCTCCTCCAGTCCGGAAACGGTAAGGGGCTGTCGCACCTTGAAGTTCGCATATGCCACGAGCACGACCGCGACAGGGGAAGCCCCTACCGAATGGAAAAACTACAAAGGGCGCCTGGAAAAGATCACTTTCTGGGCGTACGAACCTGTGGCCAAAGGGATGCAATCGAGGGTGGTGGCGGAATACGCCTACGACAAACAGGGCCGTCTGCGCGCGGAGTGGAATCCACAGCTCTCACCGGCGCTGAAGACGACGTACGGCTATGACGCGGAAAGCCACGTTGTCGCCGTGAACCCGCCCGGCCAGGAGTCGGCGCTGGTGCACTACGGCACGACCGCCAGCGACCCGGGGGCCGGGCGGCTGCTGTCGGTGACCCGACTGCCCGCCGGGACGACGACGAGCGTGGAAGAACAGGACAAAAGGCCGGCCCCCGGAAAAGAAACGGCCCCGACGTTGTCGAGCACCAGCCCTGTGGTCGGCACGACGCTCGAAGTGTCGGGCAACGGCACGTGGTCCAATTCGCCGTTGGCGTACTACTACGCGTGGGAAGAGTGCTACACGCACGAATCGAAAGAAACGTGCGCGCCGATCCCGGGCGCCGCGAACAAGAGCTACACGCCGCAGGCCCGCGACGCCGGCTATACGCTTAAGGCGCAGGTGACGGCTGTCAACGCGGATGGGGCCACCGTCGCGAGCACGGCGGCGAGCAGCACGATCGCGCTCACCGCGCCGTCGTGGCTACGGACGTTCGGCGAAGCCAGCCTGAACCACCCGGCGCAGGACGCCGTGGACGCCGCGGGGAACGTGTGGGTCACGAACAGCTATGGCAACAACGTCCAGAAGTTCTCTTCTACCGGCACGCTGCTCGCGACGTACGGCAGCACAGGCAACGAAAAAGGCAAAGTGCAGTTCAAACAGCCGGACGGGATCGCGATCAACGAGACGACCGGCAACGTCTACGTCGCCTCGGAGATCAACGACCGCGTGCTAGAGCTGAACGAAACCGGTGGGTTCGTCGCGGAATTCGGCTCGGCCGGAGAAGGCGAAGGCCAGCTCAAAAGCCCGTCCGGCGTCGCGATCGACCCAAGCGGCAACGTGTGGGTCGCGGACAACGCCAACAACCGTATTGAGAAGTTCTCCTCCGCGGGCGCCTACATCGGCGCGTACGGGACGAAAGGGTCCGGGGAAGGCCAGTTCAGCGGGCCGGAGGGCATCGCGATCTCCGGCAGTAATGTCTACGTGTCGGATCTGAACAACGGACGGGTCGAGGAGTTCTCGCTCGGCGGCGTCTACGAACGGCAGTTCGGCAGCAAAGGCTCCGGCAGCGGGCAGATGCTGTTCCCGTGCGAAATCGGGATCGACCCGAACTCCGGCGACGTGTACGTCGCGGACAGCGGCAACAACCGGCTTGACGTGTTCAACTCCGTGGGGACGTACCTGACGCAGTTCGGGATCAAAGGCTCAGAACACGGCGGCGAACTGATCGAACCAGAAGGCGTCACGTTCAACTCCGCCGGCGACGCGTATGTCGTGGATACCGTCAGCAGCAAGATCGAGGAGTTCGAACCGAAATACTCGAAAAACAATCCGCTGCCCGCGCCTCCCGCTCCGGGTTCCAGCGCGGTCACGACGGTCGACTACAACATCCCATTGGAAGGCGCTGAACTGCAGAAGCTGACCAAAACCGAAGTCGAAACGTGGGGTCAGAAAAGAGACATCCCCACGGAAGGGGCGGCGGTGTTCCCGCCCGACGAGCCGATGGGCTGGCCCGCGAAAGACTACAAACGCGCCACGGTCTTTTACTTCGACGAACTCGGCCACGACGTCAACGTTGCGAACCCGTCGGGCGGCGTGTCAACGAGCGAATACAACGAAACGAATGAGGTCATCAGAAGTCTCAGCGCGGACAATCGCGCGACGGCCTTGAAAGAAAGCACTAAAACGGCCAAGGAAGAAGAGTCGGAACGGCTTGACACGAAAAGTCATTACAACGGCGAAACGGAAGCGGAAAAGAAACAGGAAGAAACCGCCGAAAACGAAGGCACGGGTTGGAAAGAGCCCGGCACGCGCTTGGTGGAAACGACCGGTCCCGAACATCAGATCAGGCTGGCGGGGTCGAGCACCGAAAAGCAGGCGCGAAACCACGTGCGCTACTCTTACGACGAAGGTGCCCCAGGGGGCGAAATGTTCGGTCTGCCAACAAAGACCATCGACAGCGCCCTGTATGAAGGGAGCGATCACGAAGAACGCACGACGATCAGCTCCTACTCTGGTCAGGAAGGCTTGGGATGGATGCTCCGCAAACCGACGTCGGTGACGACCGAACCCGCCGGGCTGCATTTGACCACGACCACGGTCTACGATCCAGCGACCGGAAAAGTGCTAGAAACGCGCCCGCCCGCAGGAACCAGCCTGTCGCTCCCTTACCTTTCAAAGTTCACGGTCGCGGCGCTCGAAAAAGCTTCTAAACCCGGCTTGGCGCTCGACGCGAGCGGCAACCTATGGGTCACGGGCGAAAACAAGGTCGAACAGTACGGTCCGACGGGCACGAAACTTCTCTCCGTCGGCAAAAGCGGGCCGGGCAACGGCGAATACAAAGAACCACGCGGTATCGCGATCGGGGCGGGCAAGACCGTGTGGGTCGCCGACAGCGCGAACAACCGTGTCCAGCAGCTGAACGAAAAAGGCGAATGGCAGAAGACGATCGGCTCGGTCGGCGAAGGCGCCGGGCTGTTCAAAACTCCTGACGCAATCGCGATCGGAGCTGGGGGGGCGATTTGGGTCACCGACTCCGGCAACAACCGCATCGAGGAGTTCAGCCCCGCCGGCACGTTCATCGAGGCCATCGGCTTTGGGGTCCAGAACGGCGAAAGCAAGGAGGAGACGTGCACGTCGAGTTGCAAAGCCGGCCTCTCGGGCGCCGGTAACGGAGAGTTCACCAACCCGGTCGGCGTCGCTGTCGATGCGCTCGGCAACGTGTGGGTCGTCGATACTGGCAACCATCGCATCGAGGAGCTGGGCCCCGACGGTAGCTATGTACGTCAGGTCGGATCCGCCGGCGCGCAGGGCGGGCAGTTCGAAAGCCCGAGCTACATCACGATCGACGCGAACGGAGACCTGTGGGTCAGCGACGCCCACGAAACCACCGTCGACCGTGTCCAGGAGTTCTCCCCGACGGGGGCATACCTGAGCAGCGTGGGCGGTCACGGATCCGGCAACGGGCAGTTCGGCGCGCCCTTCGGCATCGCCTTCGACTCCAAAGGCAACATGTGGACCGCGGACCAGTCGAATAACAGGCTTGAGCAGTTCACCGCGCCGAGCGGATACGTGGCGAAGGAATACCGCAAACAGGTGGAAACGGCGGGTGAAGCGGCGCTGGTTGAACCGACGGGAGTCACGGTCGATTCGAAGGGGAACACCTGGGTTCTCAGCCGCGCAGCTAAAGGCGAAGAATCGAAACACGAAGAATCGCTGCACGTGTACTCACCGGCGGGCCGGCTGATCTACAACTTCGCGTACCCATATGCCTACTTTGTTCACCCGGCGAGCATCGCGATTGACCGGAATGGCCATGTGTGGATCGCCAGTCTACACGGCGTGGTCGAGTTCTATGCCTCATATACACGCCAGGTTCTCGAAGAGGTACTGGAAATCCCCTACGCACTAGCACCGCGGTCTGTTACCACCGATGCGGAAGGCAACGTCTGGGTTCTAGGGGCAACCGGCGGTGGAGTCATAGAGTACAACGGAGAAGGGACTCCCATCAAGACCGTCACCAATGCGGAACTGAAAGGAGCGGGCGGCATCGCGATCGATGCGAAGGGCAACCTGCTGGTGGCGGACGCGGAAAAGAACAACGTTCAGGAATACACGCGTGCGGGCGTGTTCGTGCGCAAGTACGGCACCGAAGGCTCGGGCAATGGGCAATTGAAAGGCCCGTCCGCTCTCGCCAGCACTGACGCGGCGGGCGATGTCTGGGTCTCCGACACCGGGAACGACCGGCTCGAGGAGTTCAACAGCAAAGGCGAATACGTCACGCAGGTCGGCGCGAAAGGCAAAGCCGCAGGGCAGTTTGAAACGCCCGGGGGTATCGCGCTCGGCAACGAAGGCGAAGTGTGGGCGGCCGACAGCACGAACAACTCCCTCCAGAAGTTCGGCGCGGCCGGCACGACGAGGGGCGCCCACGACAGCGAAACGATCTACTACACCACGGCCGCAAACGCCACGGTCCCGGCATGCGGGGAACACGCGGAGTGGGCCGCGCTGCCATGCCAGTCGAAGGCCGCCGTTCAGCCCGGCACGACCGGACTACCGAACCTGCCGGTCGTGACCGACACGTACAACATCTGGGATGAGCCGGAAAAGGTGGAAGAAAAGTTCGAAGCGATCGGCACGTATCCGGCGACGACCCGCACCAAGAAAATGAAATACGACAGCGCCGGGCGACTGGAAACGAACGAAGAGACGTCGACGATAGACACGTCGCTGCCGGCGGTCACTGACAAATACAGCTCCGAAACCGGCGCGATGATCGAACAGAGCACAAAAGTCGGCGAAACGACCAAGACGATCAAAAGCACGTACAACACGCTCGGCCAGATCACCGAATACACCGACGCCGACGCCAACAAATCCACCTACGTCTATGACATCGACGGCCGCGTGAAAGAAATGAAGGCCGGGCTCGAAGAATCGGCCGGCAAAGAAGCCAAACAGACGTACACGTACAGCCCGACCTCCGGCGAGCTCGAAGAATTGGTGGACTCCGACGCCAAAACGTTCAAAGCGGCCTATGACGTTGAAGGCAAGATGACGAGCGAGACGTATCCCAACGCGATGAAGGCGAAGTATACGTTCAACGCTACCGGGGAAACGACCGGGATCGAATACGAAAAGACCGCGCACTGCGCGGGGACGTGCCCGGAAGTATGGTTCAAAGAAACGGTCGCGCCCTCGGTGCACGGCGAAGCACGCGCCCGCACGAGCAGCCTCGCCAAAGAGGAATACACCTACGACGAAGTTGGGCGCCTGACGCAGGCTAACGAAACCCTCACGGGGAAAGGCTGCAAGAGCCGCCTTTACGCCTACAACGAAGACTCAGACCGTACGAGTCTGATCTCGCGTGAATCGGCGACCGAAACGTGCGCCACGTCGGGAGGGACAACGGAAAGCCACAGCTACGACACCGCCGACCGGCTGAGCGATACCGGCGTGAGCTACGACGCATTCGGCAACCAGACGAAAGTCCCTGCCGCCGACGCCGGCGGAACCGAAATCACCGCCACGTTCTACGTCGACAACCAGACGCGCAGCCAGACCCAGGGCACCAAGACGCTGACCTACTTCACCGACCCCGACGGACGCACGCGGGAAATCGTGACCAAAGAAGGCACCGAATCGACCGCGATCAACCACTTCTCCGGACCCGGAGAAGGCATCTCGTGGGTCGGCGAAGGCGCGAAATGGACGCGCGACATCCCCGGTATCGACGGCACCCTCACCGCGATCGAGAAGAGCGGGGAAGAAACCAAACCGATCCTGCAGCTGCACGACCTGCAGGGCAACGTCGTGGCGACCGCGGAACTGAGCGAAACCGAAACCAAACTTCGAGCCGGCAGCTACAACCCCACCGAGTTCGGCGTGCCCGTCAACGGAACGCCGCCGAAGTACTCCTGGCTCGGGGCCTTTGGGCAGGCGACCGAACTATCTTCGGGAGCGTCGGCGTCCGGCGGCAGCGACTACGTATCCCAGCTCGGCGCAGTGCTGCAAACCCAGCCGATCGTCCCCCCGGCCTTTCTCCCGAGCCCAACGGGGCCATACATAACCGCAGTCTCGGCTGAAGTGATCGGTCAGGGGACCGCGTACGGGGCGCAGGCGCCGGCGCGCGAAGCAGGGAGACTAAAAGCGTCGGGCGAACAGTGCCTACGCAGTGGAGCATGTGTGGAAGATCCACACGAATACCATCTTGATGCTGGGAACGAATTGCGAGCATTGGCCGATGAACTTGAAGAAGACGCTGATCTGGTGGCAAAAAACGCCTTCGTGCTCGAACTGCTTCCAGGTAGCTCTGGTTTTGCGGTTGGTGCCGTGACGGCGACTGCGGTATCCATTTATATGGCATGGGCTGACACGGTCGCGGGAGGGTTGCGATTCTTGGCCAATCTGACCGAACGGGACACCCGTAGGTACTTGATTGAGACGGAATATATAAAAATTAAGAATCTCGACAACGTGATTGAAGCCGACAAGACCTCCTTTAAGATCATCTATGAAGTTAGGGACTGGTATTGCAAGTTTGAAGGGATCTGGGGATCAAGCTGGTCCGGACCAAACGCTTACAAAACCTACTATAATTGCGGGAAGGCCGGGATTTGGGGTTTGCCAGGTATGCAATTCTGAGAGAGGTTGTGACTCCGGCCCAGGATACTGCTCTTGAATATCCTCGAAAAATTGCACCAGGGTCCGATCTGCTTTGTGATGGGTGCGGTGAGGTCAGACGGTTGGGAACGCGGGGTGGTGGTGGCAAAATGGAGGGGACCTTCCAGCGCTACCCCGGCAAACGCCTAGCGAGCAGGAGGTCCGGAAGGCGTTGAGCCCGTACAGCGCAGGATTTTTTTTATGTGTCCCGCCGGCTGCAAAGGGGCTTACAGCCGGCGCTTGCGGTGGACGATCACTCCGATAACGGGTCGGCCGCCGTCGGCTCCGGGGCCTGTTTCAGGAGTCGCAGCTGAGTCTGCATTTTGTGCAGCTGCTCGTTAGGGCTCACGAATCAATGAGTGATGGGCTGATTCTGTAATTCCACGTGGGATGGAATTGGTGTCCGGTGATGTTGACGGCGGCGATTTGCTTGTTTGGGATTTTGATCTTTTGGGGGTAGGTGGTGTCGTCGAGCCTGGCGACGACGTTCACGCCGGTGTTGGTGGTCGGGGAGCATGCGCTCGATGCTGGTGAGCACGATAGGCTCGATCGCGTGCCCGTGCAACATGCTCCAGCGGTCCATGATGCGTGTTAGGACGAGATCGCCGCTGCGACGTTCGATCAGCGGCAGGTTCGGGGCGATGAATGCACGCCAGAAGCGCATGTGGGGAATCAGCGCTGCACCAAGCGATTCGTGGTAGCACGAGCGAAAGCGTTGGGATTCGGTTAATGATTTTAGGTAGAGGAGATAGGGATGCGTAGAGTGGCAACCTGTTTGCCTTACTCGGCCTTGCGGTCCTTGCCCTGTCGGCCACGGCATCGGCGGCTCCCACGGCGACTGTCAATAGGCGTTGAAAAATGTCGTGTGATCGGCGCCCAACAATGTCGGTGTATCGGCGTCGAACAAGTGTAGGTCGGGCGGCCGTCAAGGTTTGCGTCGTGGCGTGGGCTCGGCGGGCTGCGGATGGCCGGTGCAGTCCTCGGCCAGGATGTCGATGCGGCCGCGTGGCTGCCAGGAGGGCCCGTTGATCCTCACTACCTCTGCGTCGTGCAGGAGCTGGTCGAGGATCGCGGCCGCGAGGATCTCATCGACCAGCATTGTTGGGCGGCGATCGACAACACCGGCAGCGTGGCCACCAGCACCCCAATTCGGGTCCGCTCTGGCGAGATGCAGCCCCGCCCTCGGCTGGCGCCGGCGATGAGGTGAGAGTGCGAACCTCGCGCTCTTCGCCGGGTCCGTGCCCCCGCGTCGCCTCTCACCCGCCATTCCGCAGCTTCCTCCCCCGCACCCCGTGCATCCAGGACGCCGGCCGCCGACCGTTCCTCCCAACGATTGCGGCCGGCCCCGTCCCGCGCCGACGTCGCTCCTCGGCGCCGCTGCCCCATGAAGCACGCCTCGGCCGTGCCCCTACGCCCCCGTGGCCCCTGTCCGCGCACACGAGTGCATCGCGTCAGGGCGGGCGGGTAGTACTCCGGACGCCCGAGCATCTGCACAAGCGCGGCGTGCATCAGACTCGCGGACGACTCCTTGGCCCGTCCCCGGGTTTGCATCGGACTCGCGGACAGCCGTCGCCGGGCCCCCGCCGTGCATCGGGCTCGTGGCCACCTGGCAGCGCAACGCCGGCTCCCCGCGCACGCCTGGCGTGCATCCATTGGGCGGACGGGTGGGGTCGTCGGCCCGCGGCCTGAAGGCGCGGTGCTGCGCAGCGTGGACGCTCAGCCCGCGGCTCGCCGGCACCGCTCTGCCCGCGAGCTCCGATGGGGACGCCGTGCCGCCGTGGCCTTCTGCGCGACCGGGCCTGGCACGCGCGGCCCGGTTTCGCGCCTCGCGGCGTTGGGTTTGCGGGACGCTCGGTTGATCACGTCGACCAGCCGCACCCCCAGAACCCGGCACATCGCCGTGCAGTCAACCATCTGCCAGCGGCGTCCGGGAGCCCTTGATCCCACGGCGTCGTCTATCGCGCTTGGGCCGGGACGGGTCGGCCTCGGTGTGTCGCGGCGGGGCGCGCCACTGCCGTCAGGACGGTGCGGGAAGGCTCAGCGGGCGAGCCAGACGCCGAGGGGGTCGCCGACGCGCGTCAGCCAGTGCAGCGGGCGCGCGAGCAGCGTGAGGAGCAGGGCGCGTGGGCGGCTGCGGGGGCGGGCAAGCGTGGGGCCGAGAGCGGCGGCGAGGGCGGTCAGCCCGGGGAGAGGGCGAAACCAGAAGGTGGCTTCGAGGATGAGAGCGTCGTCGTCGAGGTTTATGAGGGTGGCCTCGTGGACCTCTTGACGTCCGATGCGGGCGCTGTAGCGCAGCGCACGGACGCGCTCGTCGCCGACGTCGACCGTGTAGCGGATATCGGCGATGGTGGCGAAGATGGCCTGCATGAGGACGCGGATCTCCTCCTGGCCTTCGAAGCGGGTCCGGGTGGTGAGGGGAGACTGGAACACGGCGTTCGGGGCCAGGGTCGCGAGGAAGCGCTCGAGGTCGCCCGCTTCGGCGGCTGTGCGCCACTGCGCGGTGGCGGCGGCAGCCGGGGAGTCAGGGCGAGGTGGGATGTCAGGGGCCTTCATGGGATCAGCGGGGACCGACGTTGGCGGCCGGCACCGGCCGAGAACCCTAACCAAACGTGCGCTTGGTTATGCTAGCAGGGCTGGGGCCGCGTCTGATACACCCTCTAGGCGATGGCGAGGAGAACGACCGAGAGCAGGCCAGGGGCGACCGAGCAGCGAAGCGGCGCTCCGTCGCGCAACCCGCCGACGAGCGCACAGGGCGGCGGCGGGGGGCCAGACGGTGTCCGCGGCAGGGGGCGCCTGAGCGCCGAGCAGCGTCGGGAGCGGATCCTGGCGGGGGCGATGGTGGTGTTCGCGCGACGGGGCTACCAGGAGGCCTCGATGGTCGAGATCGCGGGGGCGGCGGGGATCACCGTCGCTGTGATCTACGACCACTTCCCGTCGAAGGCGGCGTTGCAGGTGGAGCTGCTGGAGCGCTCCACGGAGGAGCTGCTCGCGGTGGTGGGCGCGGCGTTGGCGCGAGCGCCGGCGGGGGCGGCGGAGCGGCTGCAGGCGGGTGTGGAGGCGTTCTTCGGCTTCGTCGAGGAGCATCGGTTCGCCTGGCGAATGCTGTTCCGCGATCCGCCGAGCGACCCGGAGGTGGCGGCGGCCTACCGGCGCCTGAGCGACCGGGGACGGGCGGGGATCGCGGCATTCATCCAAGCGGGCGGCGAAGAGGCTCTGGCGGGCTATGCGAACCGGGAGCAGGCGGCGGAGATGTTCGCGGAGATGCTGAGGATGGCCCAGAACGGGCTCGCGGCATGGTGGTATGAGCACAGGGAGGTGCCGCGCGAGGAGATCGTGGAGCTGATGCTGGACTTCTGCTGGGTGGGCCTCGAGCGGGTGGCGGGCGCAGCGCGCTAGCAGCGAGCCCTCGGCGTACGGGACAGGCGGCGCCGGCCGGCCGAGATCACGGGCCCCCGCCGTGTCGGTTTTCTGCCCTACCGCTCGAGGCGGCCCGGTTCAGAGCGCACGACACGATCGTATGTCCCGGATGCTGGACGGGCGTCTTTGGAGGGCGCCCGCACCGGGAGCGTTTTGGTGAGGCGCTCACCTTCGGGCAGCGCGGCTCACCGGGCAGAGCGGGCCCCGTCGCCGCGGAGAGCGTGCTCGCGGGCCCGGGCACAGTGCATCGCGCAGCGATGCACTCACCGCGCGCGCGAGCTGTTCAGGAGCCGTGCACAGACCGCGATCTGCGCCAGCGCGGCGGCGTTTGGCGTGAGGATCGCGCGAGCGACTCCCCCGGCCAGGCCGAGCGCCCCGGCCAGCCGCACAGCCCGGCGCTCGCCGGCCTGCGCGGCGACGTCGACGAGATGGCCGACGAGCCAGCCGGGTACCGCCGACCCGATGAACCACAGCGCGGCCGCCCGCTCACCGCGACTCGGGACGGCCCCGACGATGCCCTCGGCGGCTATCGACCGCAGCTCGCGCCGGTAGACGATCACCCCGATCAACGCGTGGCCCACGTTGAGCAGCCGCAGCGGCCGTCCCGGCGAGACTGCGCGTGTGGGGCTGACCCCGGCTCCGCGCCGTGTCATGAGCGGATCCTCGGCGCCCGGGAGATGCTGCGCAGGGAAATCAGCAGCAGCGCCCAGAACCCGGACACCGGGACGCAGATGACCCCGACCGTCGCGGTCGCCAGAGAAGTGCTCCGAGCGACCCGCAGCACGGTCTCCTCCTGTCCGTCTTCCGCGGCGCTGACGAGGCGGCCGATCAGCCACCACGCGGGCGCTGACATGAGAAACCAGAAGGCGGTCGCCCTTGAGCCCCGGTAGGGCACCGCCCCGAGACAGCCCTCGTTCACGATCGCACGCAGCTCCTCACGGTAGAGCCGAGCTCCCACGGCCGCGTGGCCGATCGCGGCCAACTGGATCAGCATGCCGGTGCGATCCCTGGCGCGAACGCCGCCGCTGCCGGCCACCGCCATGCGTCCTCCCGCTAACCAAGCGATCATTTGGTTATGCTACCACGCCCGCGGGCGGAGACGGGGGGAGCCGGGCGGGCGCGGCCTGACCTTTCAGGCCCCGCGTCGCCGTGCGCTGGCCTCCCTCCAGCGCACCCCACACCCAACCTCCAACCTCAAGTGTTGTATCATGCTACAACATTGTTGACCGTCCCGCAGGCTGCCAAACGGACCGGCCGTAACCCGGAGACCATCCGCCGCTGGATTCGCGCGGGCAAGCTTCGCGCCAGCAAGGTCGGCACCCAGCACGTGATCGAGGAGCGAGACCTCGAGGCCTTTGAGCCCGCAGAGATGCTGCCGCTGCCGAAGGGCTTCCAGAAGACGGCGTCGGGCGAACCGATGCCGAACGTGGTGGCCTGGATCAGGGAATCACGGGCCGGACACTGAGAGCGGCGGGTGCTGGTTCTCGACGCGAGCGTGATCGTCACGTGGTGCCTTGGCGCCGGGGAGCTCGCGGAGCTCGCGCCCGATGACCGCTGCGCGCCGGCGCTGATGTGGAGCGAGGCCCGCTCCGTCCTGCACGAGAAGGCGCGGCGCGGCGAGCTCGACATGCGAGAGACGGATCGTGCCCGCCGCCGCCTCTCCGCCGCGGACGTGGGGCCGCGGACCCACCCACGGCTCGCGGATGAGGCGTGGCGCTTCGCCGATGAGCTCGGCTGGGCGAAAACCTATGACGCCGAGTACGTCGCCCTGGCCTCGCTGCTCAACTGTCGTCTCGTGACGGTCGATGCCCGCCTCCGCCGCGGCGCCGGCCGCCTCGGGTTCGTCATCGGGCCGACCGAGCTCTGAGGCCACCCCGCCGCTTACGCGTTGGGGTCAGATGGCTCGCCGTCCACCTAACTTGGCCTCCATGCTCGCCTCCTCATGATGGCTCTGCCCCGCACGGCCGAGACCGTCCAGCATTGGGTCTCACCGCCTGCAGTGGCCCGGGCCCCCCGGCAGCCGCCACGACGGCGCCTGCCCGGACGGTCCGCGCGCCGAGGTGTGGTGAAAACCGCGTGGCGGGCCGGCCGTCCCGGCGGGGACCACGAGCGCTCGGGACGGGAGCCCTGCGAGCGCCCGGGAGGCGCGATCGCGGCCGGGGCGCCGCCCGAGGCGCTGCCTCGGCTGCATGGACCCCAGCCCCACATGATCGCGATCTCGATCTGGATGCGCTCGGCGCCTGTGTCCGAGCTCTGAGCGGTGCGCTCTGACGACGCGTCGGCGGTCTGCTGAGGCGCCTCGGACACAGCGATGTCGCGGTCAGGCGTCTCGGTGATCTGCGCGGACAGCGCGGCAGGGGTCTCCTCGACGCCTTGAGCACGTATGGAGCGGGCGGCCTGGTGAGCTGGCCGAGGGACGGCGAATGGGGACCGACCGTGAACGTGCCTGAGCATGCTCTCGGCGGGTGGCCTCGGCGGTGTTTCGGTTCCCGTCGCCTGACGCCGTCAGAGATCGCGCCAGCTGGCTCCAGATCCCGCTCCCGGTTCCTCGTCCGAGACATCGCCCGCACCGTCGAGATGCCGAACTTCGGGGAGAACGGCAAGCTAGCTTTCTCGCCCGCCCCGCCTCCACCCGACCTCGTGTCGGCGATCACGTAATTCTCCCCAGATCTGATCATGGAAATTCCCCACCCTCGACTGGGTAGCGGCGGCAGTCCGCGGAGCCGAGCCGTAGGCGAGGCGCAGCGGGCTGCCGCGGGCACTGTTCTGTCAGGGGCTCCCTCCAGGGTCGTGGTGTTCGACGCCACTGCCACTGAAGGGAGCCGTTTGGGGATGTTGACTGAGGAGGACGATGTGGAGATACACGCGCTTGCTCGCCGTCGCTGGTCGGTTTCAGCGATCGCTCGTCACACGGGCCGGGATCGCAAGACGATCCGCAAGTAACGCTGGACCTCAAGCACAGCCGGGAACGCGACAGCAGGGAGCACCAGCAGGGGCTCCTGGGCGGCCAGCTCGGCGATCGTCCCGTCCCGGCGTTTGCGCCGGTCAGAGCCCGCGAGCGCCCAACGGTCCAGGTCGGCCTGCGCCTGCCCGAGACTCGCCACCGGCGCGGTGCGCCACCACGAACGGGTGATGTACTTCACCGCCGCCTCGACAACACCCTTGCGCTGAGGGCGCCGTGGCGGACACACCCAGACCTGGACACCGTAGTGCTTCGCCGGCTGCGCGAAGTGGCCTGTGATCCGATCCGTCCCGGGGTGCACCACCCCGGCCTTGAGTCGCGGGCGCGCGCTCTGCACGCCCCTTTCGCGCCCCGCGGGCCCCCGCTCCCGGCGGGCCAGGCCGCTCAGCGCCGCCGGTGCGGGCAGGCGACGGCCGTGTGGGCCGTTGAGCGGGTGCCGTCCATGAAGCCGAAGCTCGCGTTGAAGGCGAAGCCGCCGTGCGGACAGCGCTCGGGGAGGCTCACGCCCTGCGGGTGGTAGGCGATCACGGCCTGGCCGTGCGTTTCCAGGTAGGTGAGCGCGCCGCCGAGCACCAGATGCATGTTCGTGACCGCGACGTACGGCGCTTCGGGCAGGCTCGGGATCGGCGGGACGATGATCTCGATGCGCCCCGGCAGCAGCACCCCGGTGATCACGACCTGGGCGATCACCGGGGTCATCCCGGAGGCGTAGATCAGCAGGTGCAGGTAGCCGTCGGGCGAGGGCCCGGCGAACAGTGTCAGCGGCACCTGCTCGGGGACGAGCTGAGGGCCGAACGGGACCTCGGCCAGGGCGCTGCCGTGGCCCATCAGCGAGTTCGCCGGGCACGCCCCGGCGCCCACCAGTTCAAGCGCCTGGGGCTGGCAGGACGCGAGCCCCAGGCCGCTCGTGGCGAGCCCGAGCTGGGAGGGGTAGCCGAGCGTCACACCGCGCAGCGGCGAGGTCGCCCCGCTCGTCGAGGACACCTGGAAGCCGAAGGACACGGTCGTGTGGGCACCGAGACGCTCGGGAGCGAAGGACGCCGAGATCCTCGTCGTCTGGCGAGCGAGCGCCACACCGGGGATGACCGCGCACAGCACGAGTGCCAGCGCGAGCCCGCCGGCGCCGGTGAGCAGCCGCAGCCGCCGCGCCGTTCGCGCGCGCCGCGTCAGCATGGATCTCCTCGACGTGAGGCCTCCTCGGTAGGCGTTGGCGGCTGCGTCAGACACGTCTCTCCCACCTTGCTTCGCCGGGCGCCGGCGGCGCCCGGCCACCCCCGCGAAGTCCTTGAAACCGGCACATATCTTAGGTCAGCGCCCTGTGGCTCGTGCGATCAGCCACAGGCGTCGAGGTGCACATCGCCCAAGTCCGTAAAGCCTGACGGTCAACGTTGCCCCAGAGCACGGTCTCGAGCTCAGCTCTCGCCGAGGCGCATCTGCGCGCTCAGCTCGAGTGGCAGCTCGAGCTGTCCGGCGGCGACCTCGAACGGGTCTACGGTGACACGCGCGGGCCGCTCGGCGCGGATCTCCTCGCGCACTTCGAGCAGCTGTTTTCCGGCGAGGTAGTAGCGCCCGCGTCGCTCGCCGACCGGCTCGAGCAGCCGCGCGTCGACGAGCGCCTTCAGATCGCGTGAGGCCGTCAGATCGGAGATCTCCTCGTCGAGGGTGTCCTTCACCAGGCGCCGGTAGCTCGAGTTGCGGATCCGCACGGTGAACGCGGCGTCGTACATCGCGCTCGCGGCACGCTCGGGAAGCCCGTTCACGGATGCGATCTGTGCGCAGCGCCCCCAGAGCGCCTCGGCCTCCTCGATCCGGCGCAGGTGGGTCATCGCCTGGTGGTAGTGCGCGGCGAGGCAGAAGCGCACCCACGGGCGGGCGTCGCCGCCGGGGCGCCAGGAGCCCTGGCCGACCTCCGCGAGCACCGCGTAGTAGGCCTGGGTGTTTCGCCCGAGGTGCTCCTCGATGCTCGAGAACACGGGCGCGACGATCTGCTCTCGCGCGAGCACCAGCGTCTGGAGCGCCCGGGCCATGCGACCGTTGCCGTCGCTGTAGGGGTGGACCATCACGAGGTTCAGGTGCGCCATCGCGGCGCGGATCAGCACGGGCTCCCGGTCGTCCTCGACCTGCGCGATCGTCGCGGCGATGAGGTCGGGAACGATCTCGGCATCGGGGCCCTCGTAGACGATCTCGCCGGTGTCTTCTTTTCGCACGTGGATCTCGCCGGGGCGCCAGCGCCCCGGGTTCTTGTCGAGGTCGTGCTTGATCATCATGAAGTGAAGGGCCTTCAGCAGTCCCTCGTCGACGGTGAACGCACCCGGGTCCTGCGCGATCTGAAGCACGTAGGTCATCGCGTCCCGGTAGCCGGCGAGCGCGAGCTGGGTCTCGGTGTCGGCGTCGAGCGTAGGCTCGCCCTCGACCGCGGCGAGCACGTCGTCGAGGCTCGCGTTGTACCCCTCGATGCTGTTTGATCCCTGGACCGCACGGGCGAAGGCCATGCGGCGCAGGCTCCCCGCCCACCGGCGCGGCTCACCGACCCGGTGGCGCAGCTGGTGGCGGGCGTCGGAGATCATCTCGAGCACGCTGCGCTCGAGCGCTCCAGACTCCGGTGGGACGTAAACCTCGAGGGCGATGATAGATAGAATCTATCATTCCATCACGCGGCTGTGAGGCCCGCGAGCGGGGCGGCGTGCGTCACAGCTGCGATGCGGGGCCCGCCGGCGCAGGGGCCGCTGGCCGCCTCGACGATGGCCGGTGGTGCCGGCATCAAACCGACGGCGCTCGCCGCGCTCGCGATCGCAGGCATCTCGCCGTAGACCTCGCTCGCCGCCCGCGAAAGCAGTAGTCGTAATCTGAGGACTATCGGAGCGTCTGCGGGCTCGCGTCCGCTCCCGGCATGCCGAGGCAGCCGACTCTCGGCTCGGTCGTCCTGTCGGGGGCCGAAGGGCCGCACGGACCTGATCGGACACGCATCGAGACGCCTTCCGCGGGGGCCCCTCAAATCGTCCTTAAGGGCTGGCGCTCGGCGAGAACGTCGTCGGGGCCCCCGCGTGGCGGAACGGGGGGACGGGGATCGAGTATCGTCGTCCCGCGTTCGTGAACGTGATGCGCTCGGGAGCGACCGCGTATGCCGCGTAGGCGAGCGTCAAGACTTAACGCCCGCGCACGGCATCAGGCCGCCGCGTTAAGGCTCGCTCAGCCGCCGCTTGCCATGCCAACGAGAGCGGCACGGGACGAGCGCGACCCGTTTCGCGGGCGCGGCATGCAGGCGCACGCGGGACGAGGCGCTACTTGCTCCCGTTGCCGGCGGCGCCCGACGCGATTCGGGGACCTAACGGCACCCACGGCTGCCCTGGAGCGTCTGCGTAATGCTGCGAGGATGCAGATCGCTGCCCGGGCGTCCGTCGAGGTCCTGCTGCCGGTCACGTGATCACGGGCTCGGCTGGGGCACGCGCCATCCGCGTGAGACGCCACGGTTCGGCCGGGCACCGTCCGTAGGACCTTGGCGAAGCGCCCGACCGCCATCATCTGACGTCTGTCGGCTCGCGGGTTCTACGCTCGGCTGACGCATCCGGCCCCGCTGGACGCCGTGGCTTCTCACGTGTTCGTCACGCTCGTGCTGATGTCCGCGCCTTCTCCGGTCGCGCATCTAGCTCCTCGGCTCGCGCAATCAGCTCGGAGGCCGTGAGCTCAAGTCCTGCCGCGAGGCGCCTGATGCTGTGGTAGCTGGGGTTCCGCTTTCCGGTCTCGACGTTTGAGATCCAGCGTTGATGCAGTGCCGCTCGCAGGGCCAGCTGCTCCTGGGTCAGCCCGAGCTCGCTGCGGCGGTTTGCGACGGCGAGACCGAGCGCCCGTTGGGCCGTGGGGGCGGAGGGCACCCGGCCAGCCTCACGACTGCACCTGGCCGGCTCAATGACATTCGAGTAGAGTAGCCCTCATGACGTCCAAGCAAGGTGCGCTTGACGCGTCACCCGCTGCACCCGGCCCCGGCACGGAGACGCGCAGGACAACGACGCCTACCGGGTGAGCACGACGTGACAGACGACCGCCCCTACTCAGAGCGCAGCGGACACGCGCGCATCGAGAAGGCCGAGGCTCGTCGCGACGGATCTTCGATCGGCGACGCTCGCGAGGTGTGGCGAGTGCCGGCACTCGTCCGACTCGGTCTCGAACTGCGCGACGCCGAGCGCCGGGCCGACCCGCCCGCATCCGGCACCCCGCCGGCCAGCTGATTGATCCCACACTCGTGTGCGTCTTGTGAGGTGTGGGCCGGCCATCCGAAAGGGATGTGCGTCTCCGATGCGGACGTACCGTTCTGGGCGTGGGGAGACGATGCCCCCCTGCCGGCGGCCATGGGCGAGGCCCCGAGGTGTCCCGGATGGGTGAGGAGGATGGCCCGCCTGCCTGCCTGCCTGCCTGCCTGCCTGCGTCCGGCAGCGGGCCGTTCAGGGCGCGCTGCCAACGTGGCCTCCAGCTCGCCTGAGCCCCGAAGAGGCGTGGTCCCCTCGGAGCTGCGGTGGGGAGACGGTGGATCGGTCACCTGGGGCCGGACGGAAGGCTGATCCCAGGCTGCTTCTCGGCACAGGCTGCAGGTCGCTCGCGCGGCTCTCACGCGCCGCTGCGACTTGGACGATCGATCGGCGCTGGCGGCGCCACGCGGTGGCTGACAGATTCGGGCGACGTGCGATCGCCGGGCAGGCCTGTCGCAGGAAGATGCAGATAAACGTTGGAGGTGTAGTAAGTGATGGCTGAGATTAGACCGCCGACGTGCCGAGTTTGGGGCCTCGGGGCTGTCCAAATAAACGTTTACGATGGAATATCGAATGGGGACCCGCGACCGACCGCGACGGCTGCGGCTCCGGCGCGAGGGCACCCCGAATCCCATGGTCCCCAGCGATCACAGTCTCAGCGAGGAGAACGAGCAGGCCGGGTGCGCCCCCGCCACCGTCGCGCTTGCGCCCGCACGCCAGAGCGGTGAGGCGATGCGTCGCGCTCGGATACTGGCCTCGATGCGGCTGCTCGTTGCCGAACGCACGTTTCACGGCGTCACGAGGACACGGCTGTGCCGCCAAGCCTCGGTCTCCTCGCGCAGCCTTTCGTCGCTTTTCGGCGACACCCAGGGCTGCTTCGCCGCCGTCATCGACGAGGACACCGAACACCTCTGCTCGGTGCTGCGGCACGGGTCCCACGGCAGCGGGGCGTGGCGCGCCACGCTTCGAGGCGCATTGACGTCCTTGCTTGTCTACCTGGATCGGGAGCCCATGCTCGCGCGGCTCTGGCTTGTCGAGACGCTCGCGGCCGGTGTCTGGGCGATCGAGCGACGCGAACAGAAACTCGCCGGGCTTCTCGAGCGAATCGCTGCCGCGTCGGCCCTCGCCGGCGTCGAGAGCTCCGCGCTGGTGTTGGAGGCCACCGTGGCCGGTGTATTGGGTGTGCTTCAGGCTCGGGCGCTGATCGAGGATCCGACCCCTCGCGTGTCGCTGCTGGGGGAGCTGCTCGGCACGGTCACAAGGCCCTACCTCGAGCGCTCCGAGGTCCGGGCGGAGATGGCGGCAGGGGAGCGGCTCGCGCGCGTCATACTGACCGGCGAGCGGACCTGGCCTCTGCCTCCACGCCCCTGGGACGTCACCGATCTTCCGCCGCAGCTGCTGAACCCTGCCGCGCACCGTGCGCGCGCGTGCCTGCAGTTCCTCGCACAGCACGCCGGTGCGAGCAATCGCCGGGTCGCGGCCGGTGCCGGCGTCGCCCATCAATCGCAGATATGCCTGCTTCTCGCCGAGCTGGAGGCAGCAGGCCTGGTCTTCAAATGCCCCGGCGCGCCCGGGCATGCTCACGCCTGGTCGCTCACGATGCGTGGAGCCGAAGTCGCGGCTCAGCTCGCGGTGTCGGCGCCTGCGGGGGATACGGTGCCCTCGCCACCCGGCCGCCCCGAGGTCCTCCCGAGACACGCCACCGGTTAGGCGTGCGGCCATTCCCGTTGGGTGGCTCCCCGGAGACGTTGCGCGCTTCACCCGTCTCGCCGGAAAGCCTGCTGGTTGCCACGGCGCCGGCACAAGCCTGCGCCGACGCCCGGAGGGCTGGTGGGGACCGTGCCGCTGTCTGCTCCGGCCCGCGGCCGGGGCGACACCGGGGCCTACCGTGACGGGGCATCCGAGCGGTGGAGGACCGCGACCGAAACCTGAGGCCAGCGCACTCCATCCGCTTCGCGCATGAAGCTGCGCGAAAGCAGCAGCTGGTCATAGCCGGATGTGGCGTCTGCGGTCCGCAGGAGCCAGAGGCCGAGCTCGACGTGCGGCGTGTTCGCCGCTTTGAGCGCGAGGCCGCTCGAGCGTAGCGCCTCGCCCATCGCATCCGCGGCGGTGCTGGACGCCGACAATTCGACGCTCCGCGTGACTGCGATGCTAGCGAGATGGCGGCGTAGCAGAGAGTGGGGGTCTTCCGCGTCCGCACGGCTGACACGGGAGGGTGTGGGCATGTCCGCGAGACTCTGGAGGCGTCGGTGGAGCGGGGCGGAGAGGTGCTTCACGTCCCCTTGGGGCGTGATCGTGTGCGGCCTCAGCGCGGGCTCGCCCGCCGCTATGCGGCAGCGCCCGACCGCCGCGGTCGGCTCGTTGCCTGCTGTTCTGCTCAGGCAGAGAATCTCAAAGGGATCGGGTTGGCGGGTGTCCTCCGCGGCCGGCAGCCATGTGCCGGATTCCGCGTGGACGCGAGCACCGTCTCGCGGGTCGTTGGCGCGGCGCAGGAAGTAGACGCCGGGGAACGGCGCCTCGCCGGGGTCCGGTTCGCTCGACGGGATCGCGAGCTGGGCGAAGCTGACGGTCTCGCATGTCCGGCGCGCGCTCGCGTCGCCGGGCTGCTCGTCGGTCTCGTCAAGCCAGAACCCGACGTGGAGGCCGGCCCCGTTCCAGGTGCCGGCGAGGTGGCGCAGCGCTCCGAGCTGTCGATCCGTGCCGGTCATTGCCGCTCGGTCCTCGCCGGGGGTTGGCATCGCGCCCGGTTGTGATCGGGGTCGTCGCTTGTCATCGAGTCCACAGAGAGCGCTCCTCTCCTCGATAGATGCGCTCGTGGGCGGACTGTGACGAGGTTCGGCGGTCGTTCGACCGACCGGGGCCGGTTGCGGGCGATTCGGTCACATCTCGCGCGCCGGCCTGTCTATGGGTTCGCATGCAGGGGGTCTCGAGGTTTTGGGGCCCTCCACCCGGGTGTCAATCGCAACCCAGTTCAAGTGAAAGGACACGGGAGGAATGACACTCTCGAGGCACGGATCAAGGACGGCGGCTGCTCTGGCCGGCGTCATCGCGGTGTTGCTGGCGCTCGCTCCCGCGGCGTTGGCGTTCTCAGAAGGCTACGGGCCGGCGACAGTCGGAAACGGAGGCTGGGTCCAGTCGGCCGGCGCTCACACGTTCATCGAAAACGAAGGGGGCGGGAGCAACGGCGGGCGCCTTGCGTGCCAGCTGTTCAACAGCAAAGGCGTCAACGAAGTCGCACACGGGAACGGGTTCTGCATAGCCACGTATGGCGGCGGCGCGTTCGTTTGGGCGCGGGTCTACAACGAGTCGGGTGTTTCAGAGACGATCAGCGGTTTCGCCGTCACGTGACTCGCCGCCCATCGACCAATCGATCCTAAGGAGTCAAATGATCACTCAAAGTAGACTCACGCTTGCGCTGGTCGCCGTGATCCTCTCTGCGTTGACCGTTTTCGCCGCAGGCGCCGTGGGGGCAGCGGGCCTCCACCGGGTGCATCCTGCCCACAAGAGCAGAGCGAGGGGCGTATCCTCGCGGCCTCGGACCGTCTCAGTCGCGGCGCTCACGGACTCGCCCGGGACGCCCGTGTTCGCAGGTTCTGCGCTGGATGCCCACGTCGTTGCCCGGGCGTCCTACCGGTGTCTGACGCTCGGCACCCGGCACGCCCAGGGCCAAGCCTGCGGAACGCGCGCAGAAATCAATGAAGGCTCGATCATCGCCGTGACCGACGAATGTGGCTCAAGCGGTTCGAACAGGATGAACATCGCGGGTCTTGCGCCCGAAGGCACCGAGACGGTGCGCCTGCGATACAGCGACGGGAGCTCTGAGGAGACGCCCGTCGAAGACGGGGCATTCCTGTTTGCGGGCAGCAATCCAACGCCTGGGGCACCCTACCCCGATGGGGTTCGGTGGCTCGGAGCGGGCGGGGCGGACCTTGGGGCCGCGGAGCTTCCCGTCGTGGGGGATCAGTTCTGTATCGAGCCTCCCGAACCGCCGGCGGCACCGTAGCCGGCGGCCGGCAGCGCCGAGGGGTCTATCGACTCCTCGGCGCGGTCGGCGTCGCGAACAGGACGCGCTCGAGAACTCGCGTCGGATCCAGCAGGGGCGGGTCCGCTCGGGTCAACGGCTCACGCCGCTGCAGCTCGGGCGGTGGCGCCGCGATCGAGACCCGCTGACCGTAGTGCCGAAAGTCAATTGACAGAGACAACGCCGCCCGGCCTTTTGGGGTTCTCTCGGAGAACGTGACCGACACGCGCAGCGGACGCCCGTCGCCATCGAGCCATACGCTCAGGCGCGCCGCCGGGCCGCCGGAGCCCCGCCGATAGCTTGGCCCATACTCGAGACGCAGAAGAGCACTGAGCGACGTCGCAAGCGAGTACCGCGTGGCACGCATGCCTCTGAGAACCGTCGTTCCGCCAATGCGGACGCCGGCGGCTGCGCGTTCGAGAACGCCGAAGACGACCTGCGGTTCCATCAGGGTGTAGCCCTGTCCAAGACCGCGCCTGGCGTCTGCTGGCGTGGTCTTGAAGGTCAGCCACGGCTTCGGGAGCCGTGGGTTCGTCCGTGGCGCCAGTTGAGCAAGGTATAGGGTGTCGGCGACTTTTCGCCGCTCGACGGTCGCTCTCGACCCGGGGATCGAGAGCGACGTGGCCAGCCGGTCGTGGCGGAAGTCGAGCGCGCCGTGCTCGGTCAGGCGCGTGTAGTCACGTCCGTTCAGCGACGCCTCGACGACCGACACGAATTCGACCGTGCTCGCACGCCGGGCTTCGCGCGGCGCCCGGTTGACCGGTGACTGTGCGCCTGCGGGGCTGACGAGCTCGACGATCGGGATCGAGAGGCCGAGCACCGCCACGACGCCCGCGATGAGGACGGCGCGTACCGCTCGTCGCCGCCTCGGTCGCGTGGGCTCGGCGCCGGGCGTGGGGGACCCCTCTAGCTCTCGCAGCTGTGTCCCGAGCCGCTCGAGCGCCGGCAGGCGCCACCGGTCGTCTCCGCGGCTCATGTCTCGAGCACCTTGACCGCGGCTCGGAGATGCTCGCTGGCGCGGAGAGTCCGCATCGCCCGCGACGCTCGGGCCCTGACGACGTCATGGGACACGCCGAGCGCGGCGGCGATGTCGAGATAGGTGAGATCGTCGATGAAGCGGAGCTTCATGACCTGCTGTTGCTCATCGGGGAGGTTCGCGACGGCGTGGCGCACATGCTCGCGCGCGAGCTCCTTCGCCGTCAGCTCCTCGACATGGCGCAGTTCCTCGTCTGTCGGCCGCGGGCGCTCGAGGCCGAGCCTGTTGATGGCTGACATCTCGACGCTGCGGGTGCGGTGGTAGCGCGCGAGCTCGTTGCGGGCGATGCTCCAGATCCACGCGGCGGCCTCGCCGTCGGTGCTGCCACGGAAGTCCTCGCGCTTCTCGAAGGCTTTCGCGAATGTCTCGGCCGTCAGGTCGAACGCGAGTTCGCTCTCGCGGCTGCGCGCCGCGAAGAACCGCAGCACGGCCGGGGCGAGCTCGTCGTAAACGTCAGCGAAGCACCACCCGTGCTGCTTTGACCCCAACAGCGCGACAGAAACCTTTGCGACTGCTGGCCGGATGCTCATGCCGATCGCTCGCTCCCGGGCCCGAACACGAGCGGCGGCCGGCAGTGAGCAGCCGCGACAGCTACACGCCGAGCGGGCTTGTCCGAGGGCAGTGACGCTCGCCGCACGCTCGCGCGCTCGCCGGATGCGTGCACGGGGCGGCATCGGTGCGAGTCTCACGGCGACACTCCATGCGCGCGAGCATAAACGTTTTCGGTGTGTGGCGGGAGGATGTCTGGACGATTGGCCGGGCCGCTCGCCGACGGCACCGGCCCGGGCGTCGTCGGGATCCCGGGTGCACACACCTCGCCGGCTGGCTCAGGGGTTTGCCGACGGGCGGCGCTGGTGGGCGTCTGGTGGCAGCGATCGAAAGCCTGCGAGCATCGCGCCGGCCGGCGACCCGGTCCGGTGGGCGCATGTTCGAAGCCCGTTGACTGTCGGCGATGCAACCTTGACTTTCCACCTCGATATACCGCGGGCCATGCCACCCGGCCCCGCGTGGGCCGTGTTTCCTGTGTCCGGCCCGGGCGGGTCCCCGGCCGGGTCGCGAATCCACCGCAGTAGCTCAACGGCGGAACCCGACGCCGAGGCGATCGAGGAGCGGCGTGACCTCGTTGAGCGTGAAGCCATGATGGCTTGTGAGATGCAGGCTGGCGCTGTTGTCGATCGAGATCGTCCGCGCCGCGCGTGCGCCGGTGCCGGCGTCCGCCGTGGGAATGGCGCGCCATGGCCGGCGCGGCGAAGAGGAAGCCCCACGTGCGGGCCACCCGGGCTCGAGTGTCGACCATCGTCCTCACCTCCCCTCATCGCCCGCCGACCACCGCGGCAACCTCAGATAAACGACAGCGGTAACCCGGGCGCACGGGGTTGAGAGCCGCGAACCGGAACCCTGCAAGCCTCACAACTACGGCAGCCGATGTCGCCTTCCCCGGCAGCAATCGGGATGCCGCCGGGTAACCGCACACGGGTGGCTCGGCCTGGGGGCGCCAGCCCGCGGGCGACCTTACGCCGGGGCCGCTACGACTCCCGCTCCCCGGCGGGTCAGACTGGCGCCCATCCTCCTCACGCGCGGTGTCCAGGGCCGTTTCGCGCCGGTGCGATTTCGGTCACGGCCACGGACACTTCGGGTCTCGCCGGGGACGGAGGGGCTGAGGACCGCCGATCCCGAGGTTGCGCGCGTGGCGCAGCCGATCCTCCGCGGGCTCCGCCTGCCCTGCTCCAGGAGCTCTCTCAGAGAGCATCTCGCTGCGCGCAGCCGGCGCTCAGCGTCAGCTCCCCGATGCTCGGCGGCGTCTCGCGCCGCGTGCGCCCGGCTGCTGCTTCGTTCCCGGCGCCTTCGCATCGGCTGCGAGGCGAGTGTCGATGAAGCGATCGCTCGCGGCCGCGCCCAGGAACGGCGCGAGCCACAGGTGCGCGATGTAGGCGAGCATCCGCGAGGTCTGCGGCCTGGGCTTTCGCGCCTGCAGGAAGATGATCTCGAACACCGCGGCGATGATCGCTTCCATCGCCTCGCGCGAGGGCGGCGGCTCGCGCTTTGAGTGGACCAGCCCGTCCTGCAGGAAGAACATGAACGCGGCGTGGCTGTCCTCGACGCGCTGCGTGGTCTCGGGCCCTGCGGCATAGGCCTCGACGAACCCCACCGTCCCCACCAGCGGGTTGGCGTCCAGCAGCTGCGTGAGCGCCCGCCCCGCCTCCCAGGAGCGCTCCGGCCACGCGGCGGCGGAGAAGAACGCCTTGGAGGTCACGTCCATCACCCGCTGGAAACCGAGCTCGTGCGCGGCCGCGAAGGCCTCCTGCTTGTCGGCGAACAGCCGGTAGAAGACGTGACCGTCGATCCGCGCGAGCGTCTTTATGTCGGTGATCGTCATCGCGGCGTACCCCTTCTCGGCGGCCAGGCGCGCGACCGCGTAGAGGATCCGCAGCCGATGGTTTTCGGTCACCTCCTCCTCGGTGAGACGCGGGCGCCCGGGTCCGAAGACGCCCGGCATCCGCTGGACCGGCTCGGCAGGCACGTGCGCTGAGAGCGCCGGGCGCTTGCCGGGCGTGAGCTCCGACCAGCGCCGCGAGCCCGCAGGGCGCTCGTATGCGGCCACCCAGTCGATGAGCGCCGCGCTGAGCGTCTGCAGGCGCGTGTCGCCGCGGCGCAGGCGCATCGCGAGCATCCGGTAGACGCTTCCGAGCACGACACGCGGATCGAGGTCTCCCAGCGGCGTGCTCGCGCCCGCGCCCCTCTGGGCGGCCTCGACGAGCCCGGCCAGACGCTCGATCCCCTGCTCGCGCACCTCGAGCGCCCGCGCCCCGCCGCTCATCGCCTCGGCCGTGAGGAAGCGCCCGGCTGTCGGATCCTCTTCGGCGAAGCTCACGAGCTCGGCGAGGGCGCCCGCCAGCGCCTGACGCGGGCCCGCGTCCTCGAGGGCACCCGCGACCCGCTCGAGCAGGCGCTCCTGGACGTCCGCGAGCGCCGCCAGAAAGCACGCTTCACGGTCGGCGAAGTAGTCATAGAACGTCGGCCGGGAGACCCGTGCCAGCGCGATCACCGCGGAGACGTTGGCGGCCTCATACCCGCGCTGCACGCTCGCCTGGATCATCCCGTTCAAGAGCCGGGCTCGTTGGGTGCTCTTTCGTAGCTGTGGGGCCATCGCTGTCCGGGCGCTTCGTGCCGTGCACGCGCCAGGCGCGAAACGTACCCGACTTGACAGATGTTCTGCCCCCTTATGTCTGGTGTCCACGTGCGTCGCCAGGCATCGACTCCGGCCGTATCGCAGGGAACATACCGGCGTTTATCGGCCCCGAACGGACAAGCGCCCGCCCGCCGCTGTGCCGTTCCGGCGCCCCCGGCGGTCGGTCTGGCGACCCTTGCGCGCGGGCGCCGGTTAGGCTCCCGGCCATGTTTATCGAAGCTCGCCCGCCCGCCGCGCGATCGTCTCGCCCCGGGCTGGCCCGGCGCTGCCCGGCATGAGCGCCGCTGGCACCGCGCGCAACGCGAAGGACCCGCACGAGCAGGCGCTGCTCTACCGCCGCTGGCTGACGGGCGCCGCGCTCGCCGGCGCAGAATCGGATGGCCTTCACTCACTCACGGTCGCACGCGTGACCGCGGCCGCGCGGGTCTCGCGCAAGGTCTTCTACGACTCCTTCAGCGACGTCGAAGACTGTCTGCACGCTGCCCTCGAGCAGGTCTTCCAGAGCGCCGGCGAGACGCTCACCGCCGCCTTCGGGGCGCATCAGGGCTGGCGCGAGGGCACACGGGCGGCGCTGGACACCCTGCTGGCGCTCGCCGAGCAGCGCCGCGCGCTCGCGCGCGTGTGCGTCGTTGAGAGCCTCGGTGCCGGCCCGAGGCTGCTCTCGCTGCGCCAGAGCGCGATCGCGCGCGCGCAGGAGGCGATCGACCGCGCCGCGCTTCAGCCGGGCGCACGAGCGCCCGCGCCGTTCACGGCCGAGGCCCTCGCCGGCGGCATCGCAGGGCTCCTCTACGCCCGTCTGCTGGAAGGCGATCGGACTCCGCTGAGCGAGCTCTCGCGCCCGTGCATGAGCATGATCGTGCTGCCCTACTTCGGGCCCGCGGCGGCCACCAGGGAGCTCGCCCGCGCGATCGGTCCCGCCCAGGGCGTGCGCGACTGGGCCCCGCCGCTCGCACGAAGGCCGGGCGGCGCCGGTCCGCGCCTGACCTACAGGACCGTGCGGGTGCTGAAGGCGATCGCCGAGCGTCCCGGAGGCTCAAATCGCGAGATCGCGCGTGCGTCGGGCATCACCGACCAGGGCCAGGCCTCAAAGCTCCTGAAGCGGCTCGCCGCGCGCGAGCTGATCGAGAACACCGCGACCGATCACAGCGGCAACGCGTGGTGGCTGACCGACCGCGGCCACGAGCTCTGCGCGAGCATCAGCCTGCGCTAGGCCGAGCCCGCTCGAAAACGCTCCGGCCGACGTTTAGGCGCCCTCCGGCGCGGCGAAGCTCGCAGCGACCGGAAAACCGAAGACTTGAATCCGTCGGCCCCGGCCTCTAAACTTCCCGGTGACGTTTATTTCACATTGACGGGCGCCGGCGAGCGTCCTGGGGTGAGATGTCAGCGAGCGGGGCGAATCCACGGGGGAAGCGGGGCATGGCGAAGGCCGGTCTCGGGCTCTCGCACGGGCGCGCCGCCCGGAGGCACCTCATCTCTCCGGACCCTCCCGCTGGGCGTCACAGCCGCCGTGTCGGGCCGTGGCGCCCAGCACCCTCTCCGTTGGCCAGAGAGGGCGCGCGATGAAGAGGAGCAGGCCCTGCTCCACGAGCGCAGTCAAGCGCGACCTGCGCGGCGGGGCCCTCGTGCGCTGCCGACCGGACCGGTCCTTCCAGGTGAGCCGCGCGCTTCGCCGCTGGGGAGCGACGCCGGCCGCCGCCTGCCAGGCCGCCGGGATCGCCTACCCCGCCCGGACCGCGATCCTCGACGATCACGGCGCCTTCACGTTCGCCGATCTCCACGAGCGAAGCGCCGCCCTGTCGAGGGCGCTTCACGAGCGCGGCCTCGGTCCCGGTAAGACGCTCGCGGTTCGCGCCGGGAACCACCACTGGCTGATCGAGACGCTGATCGCCGCCGCGCGCCTGCGCGCAGACGTGCTGCTGCTCGACCCGTGCACGAGCGATCAGCAGCTGGCGTGCATCGCACGTCGCGAGCATGCCCTGGTTGGCGTTCTCGACCCCGAGCCCGCCGCGGCAAGCAGCGGCCCCGTCCTGCTGGGCGCCGCCGGGGGCAGCCTGCACGGCCCCGCAGAGACCCTCGAGGAGCTGATCGGCTCGGCCGGCGCTCCGCCGCCGCCCGTCACGGGTGAGCGCGTCGCGCAGCTCACCCTCAGCGAGCCCGGCCCCGACGGCGGATGGGTTCACCCGCGGCGCCCCGCCACGCTCACCGCGCCCGCCGCGCGCTGTGCGATCCCGCTGCGCCCACGCCAGACGACGATGATCTGCGCGCCGCTGTCGAGCCCCTGGGGGAACCTGCACCTGACGCTCGCGCTGCGCCTTCACTCGACGCTCGTGCTCAGCGAGCGCTTCGACCCGCTCGACGCCCTGGCGGCACTGCAGGAACACGACGTCAGCGCGATCGCGCTGAGCGCCGAGATGCTCGCGGCGATCATGAGCCTGCCGGCCTCGACGCTGGCCTGGTATCGGACCCCCGCCCTGAGCGTGATCGCGCTGCGAGCCTCCACGCTGCCCGGCGAGCTCGCGATCCCCGCGATCAAGCGCTTCGGGCAGGTGCTCTACAACCGTCGCGGCCCGGCGATGATCACCCTTGACCCCGCGCCGGTGAGCGCCCGCGCGGCCGGCCACGTGGCCGCCGCCTGAGCCGCTCAGCCGGCCCGCACCGCCAGCACCCGGCTCGAGCCGGCACCGTAGGGGAACCCCGCCTGTCCGCCGGGCACGGTGACCTTGAACGGGAAGCGCCCGCGCGCCCCCTGGAACACGTAGGGGATCTCAAAGCGCCCGTCCGGCCCGGAGCGGGGCGTGCGGATCGGCTCCCAGCTCCCGCGGTAGCGCACCAGCAGCTCGACGATCACTCCCGGGCGCGCCGGCGCGCCGAGCACCCGCCCGCTGAAGGTCACCCGTCCGTGCGATGAGCTGCTCGACGGGGTGGCGTGCAGCACCACGCCCGCTCTGACCAGCTCACTGACGTGCGCGCTCGCCGTGTAGCCGCCCTGCAGCGAGAAGCTCCGGTAGGCGAGCGTGATCGTGCGCGATGACCCGCGCGCGACGTGCGCGGTGAACGTCCCGTCGGCACCGGTGTTGGCGCGAGCGACCACGCTCGCCGCCTGACCCGAGCCGCAGCAGAGCACGTCGATCTCCGCGCCGGCGATCGGTGTCCCGGCGGGCGAGAGCAGCCGTCCGCTCAGCGCCAGCGCGCTCGCGCTGTAGGCGCGCGTGAAGGAGCCGGGGCCTCCGAGCAGGAGCCTTGCGCCCTCGGCGGCTCCCAAGCCGTTGGGCACGCCGATCGCCCCGGAGACCGGCGCGGTCGCTTCGCTCTGTGCGCTCGCCACGCCATCGCGGTCGCTGGCGCTGATCGCCACGCGCAGCGTACGGCCCGCCTGCGCGCCGCTCACCGCGAACGAGGCCCCGTCGGCGCCCGCGATCGGCGCGCACGCCTGCCCGGCCGCGTCGCAGCTGAGCCACGAGTAGCCGTAGGCGAGCGCTCCCGCGCCCGCCGGAGCGCTCCAGGAGCCCGGCGAGGCGCTCAGCGTGGCCCCGACGGCGGCCGCGGCCGGCGCGATCTGCGGGGCGGCGCTGGCGTGCGGCGCGTTGTCGGTCCGGATCGTGCCTTCAAGCGGCGTCGTGGCGTTGCCGGAGGCGTCATCGAGACGCAGCGAGACGCTGTGGGTGCCGTCGGCGAGCGCGCTCGTGTCGAGCGTCAGCGTCGTGCTCGCATGCTGCGGGCACGGGTCGGAGTGCGCGAAGGACCGGGGCGCAACGCCCGAGGGGCCGAGGCTCTCACACCAGCCGCCGTTGGTGTCGAAGATCACGGGCGCGGCCGGGACGCTGTCCACGCTCAGCTGCGCCGAGTAGATCCCGGGCCCTTCATCGCCCGCGGCCACGTTCAGCGCCACGCCGCCGCGCAGCGCGCCGGGCGTGAGCAGCGTGCCCGTCAGCCCCGTGAGCGTCGGCGTGCTCGCGTCGTTCAGCGTGATGCGCGTCGCGCTCACGTCAAGGCGTGAGACGAGCACGTTCGCCGGGCAGCGTCCGTTCAGCCCGTCGCAGGAGGCGTCCAGGAGCAGCGCGTCGTCCTGGGCGGGCGGCGTGCGTTCGATCACGCTCGCCCCGAGCGCCCCGTAGCCGAGGTTGCGGTAGTCGTAGTTGGGGTCTGACTCGTCCGAGGCGATCACGAACGTCTGCCCGAGCCCGCCGGCGTAGGGCGAGGTGGCGCTGTCCGCGATCGCGAGGCGATAGGAGACGATGCCGCCCCAGCTCGGCGCCTTGAAGACCCACCAGGTGTGAGCCTCGTCGGGATAGCCGTTGCTGTTACCGCCCAGCTCGAGGCTCAGCGACCCGGCGCCTTCCCCCGTGCAGGTGTCGAGCGCGATCATGCCGCCCTCGCCGGTGCGTTCGTTGACCCAGCCGTCGTGGCCGAGCGCTTCCCCGGCGGGGCCGTGGCAGGAGAGCACCGCGACCCTGTTGGCCCGCGCGGGGCCCGCGAAGCACGCTGTGAGCGCGCCGAGCGCGAGCAGCGCGCCGAGCAGCCTGCAGCCTCTGCGTGGCGCCCGGCTCACCGGCTGCTCACGATCGCCGGCACGCTGGCGGCGCCGAGGTAGGGGAACCCGGCCTGGCCCGAGAGGACCTGTGCCCTGAACGGGAAGCGTCCGACGGCCCCCTGGAAGCCGTAGCGCACACGAAAGCGCCCGGCGGCGTCGGTGCGCGGCGAGCGAAACGGCTCCCAGTGACCGCGGTAGCGGACCAGGAGCTGGACGCTGACCCCGCTGCGCGGCAGCGGCCCGGCGACCTTTCCGCGTAGCACGATCGACCCGGTTGACGCGATGCGCCGCGGGCTGACCCGCAGCGCGACCGACGCGCGCACGGACTCTCCGATCGACGCGCTCGCGCTGGGCGCGGCGTCCGCCGAGAACGCCCGGTAGGCGACGGTCAGCTCGCGCGAGGGGCCGGGCGGCGCGGCCGCGGTGAACGTCCCGTCCGCGCCGCTGGTCGCGAACGCGAGGACCCGCGGAGCGCTCTGCCCTTCGCTCTTGCAGAGCAGCTCGAGGGTCGCGTCGGCGATCGGTGCGCCGCCGGCGCCGAGCAGCTGCCCGCGCAGGCTGAGCGCTCGGCGCGCGTAGGATCGCGTCAGCTTCGCGGGCCCGGTGAGCGTGAGGCTCGCGTGCTCGCTGGCGCCGAGCCCGTTCGCGACGTCTGCGAGCAGCGAGGCGACCGGCGAGCTCGTCGGGGAGGCGAGCGTGCTCTGCCCGTCGGCGTCGGCGGCGCTCACGAGCACCCGCAGCACGCGCCCCTGCTCGGCGGCGGAGGGCATGTAGGTGCGCCCGCTCGCGCCGGGGATGCTCACACAGCCGCCGCCGTCCGGTTCGCACGCCTGCCACTCATACGCGTAGGAGAGCGCCCCGGCACCGGCGGGAGCGCTCCACGAGCCGGGATTCGCTTCCAGGCGCCCTTCGGCGCCCTTCACGAGGCTCGGCGGCGCGAGGCTCGCGGGCGCGTTGAGCGTGCTCAGCGGCTCGTCGTAGACGACCGCCCGGTTGCCGGCGGCGTCGCTCACCGCGACCTTCAGCGTGTGCGCGCCGTCTGCAAGCTGGGTCGTGTCGAGCGCGAGGTCGACCGAGACGCTTTCCCGGCACGGCTCGGCGCTGTCGAACATCAGCGCGCCGGCTTCGCTACCGACCGGAGCGCACGAGCCGCCGTTCAGATCCGGGGTGCCCGAGTACAGGACCCTGCCGTCGGCGCTCACTTCGACGGCGTAGACCCCGGGACCGAAACGGTCGAGCGCCGTGAACGCGAGGTCCTCGCTGCCGCGCGCCGGGGAGGCGAGCAGCGGCCCCGAGAACCCTTCCCCGGCAGGGGTCGAGGTGTTCGTGAGTCGCAGGTGCGCCCAGTACATCCGCGCCGAGGACCAGGCGCCTTCGCTTGCGCCCTGATTGCAGGCCTCGCCGGCGTATCCCCCGCAGCCCGCGCTCAGATACAGGCGCCCGCCGCGCCCGGAGGGCAGCGTGAGGGTGCCGGTGTAGGCGGGACCCGCAGGCGAGCAGGGGCTGAGGCCCGCGGCGCACTGGAAGAACACGTTGGCGGCGTCGTAGCCGAATTCCGGTGTGTAGGCGACCGCGGTCCCGGAGGCGTCCAGGCCGGCGCCGTAGGCGGCGAGGGCGACTCCGAGCTGACCGCCGTTCAGCTGTGAGCCCGGCGGCGGCGAGTAGACGAGCGTCTCGGCCGAGCCGACACCGACCGCCACGGTGCTCGAGAGCTCGGCGAACGCGGGGCTGCCCGGTCCGCAGGAGCTGTCCGTGTTGGACCCGTACCCGCCGCCTGCGATCATCGCCGACCAGCCCGCGCTGGCGGCCGCGCTGCCGTCGGGGTTCACGCAGGAGACCTGCACCCATTCCCCGGCGTGGGCGCTCGCGGCCGCCCAGCCGCCGGCGGCGATCATCGCCGCCAGCGCAGCGATGGCGAGGCCGCGGCGCGGCGTTCTTGTTCTGCTCACAGGTTCCATGTCGGGCTCCTTGCCGTGGTGTGCTGCTCGGAGGTGTTGGCCCTGGCGCGCCCGTCACGGCCAACGACTTGCTCACGGGCTGAACGGGCCTCCGCCATGTTGCGAGCCGCCAGCGGATTCGTGATGCGCCGCGGGAGCGCTCCGCGACGTTGCTGAGAAGGTGCTCGGCGCCTGCGCCGCCGTCGGGCGCTCCTGCGTGCTCGCGGCGCTCGCGCGAGCGCTGCCGTGGGCGGCCGGGCTGACGCCGAGGAACGCGAACCCGCCCGGTTCCCTGCGCGAGGGGCGCGCCAGGTGGCTGGGGCTGGCGTGTTCGTGGAGCGGCTCTGCCGTCGCGCTCGTGGCCGGCGCGGGAGCACTCACGCCGAGCGCCGGAGTGCTGCTACGCGGAGCGCCGGCGGAGCGCACGCGCGCGCGATGACGGTGCTGAGGCGCGCCGTGAAGGGCGCCCGTGGCGGTGAAGGTGCCTCCGGCCACGGCGACGACGGTCGCGACGCCGGCGGCGACCTTCGCGCTGGCCCCGCCTCCGGCGACGAGCGCCAGGGCGCGTTCGCGCGCGCCTGTGCCGCCGCTCGGCGCGCCGCTGCTGGCCAGACGGTGTATCAACAGCCGCGCGCGCAGCCACAGGCCCTGCACGCCGGCGGGATGAAGCAGAGCTCCTATCGGCAGCAGCGCCGCGGCGCGCTCGTGGAAGCTTCGCTTCAGCCGCCCCGCGTTGGTCTTGTGCTCGGCGCGGCACTGCGCGCAGGAGCGAAGGTGCGCGAACGCGGCACGGGCGAGCTGCTCTGAGGTCTCTTCACCGGCCAGCAGCGCCTGGATCGTCGGGGCGCGGTAGCCGCACAGCCGCCCGGTGTCGTGCAGCAGCCGAAACCGCGCGTACTTCTCGGCCAGCTCGCGGCTGGCTTTGCGCGTCTCGTTGGTGCTCCTGCCGATGATTGGCGCGATCGCCCGGTAGCGAAGCCCCTCGGCTTCCAGGGCGTAGACCTGCTGCTCGAGCTCGGAGAGCCCGCATGCGAACTCGAGCACGACGAGCCCGTCCTCGCGCGCGAGCGCCGCGTGCTCGGGCTGCTCGGTTTCGCTGCGCCTGAGTGCGGCGCGATGGGCTTCGCGAGCGTGAGCGGAGAGGATCTCGCCCCGGCGGCGCTCGTCGCGATGCACGTGAAGCGCCCGGTTTCGCAGCCCGACGCGCAGCGCGTTTCGCAGATGCTCCTCGTTGGCGAAGGGCCGGTTCAGCAGCGCGAGAACGGTCTCCTGATAGAGGTCCTCGAGCTGGGCGCGGCTGAGCCCGCGGCACTGCGGGTAGCGCCAGGCGGCGGCGACCTCGGCGGCCTGCCATTCCCCGAGCGCCTCTCCGACCCTGCTGCGGGTCGGCGGGCGCTCGCTCGCGGGGCTGCCGGACAGCACGCGAAGGCCGCTGCGGCTGGTACTGGACTGCGACTGTGCTCGAACATCCATGCTCGTTTATCTCCCTCGTCAACCGTGACTTGGACGAATGTTGTACCACGACCTCGGGCTTCCGCAAATTGCCGGGATTCCGTACGCTCGGACGATCCGGCGCTCGAGCCGGTCACATCTGCTCGAAACTGCCCGCCGACGTTTAGCTCGCGTGCTGGGGTGCCGGTCGCGCTCTGGGGGACCGCGACCGTCTCGATCGCGGCGGCTGCGAGCGTGAGCGCCGCGATCGTGGCGAGCATCGCGAGCCTTCGCGTGCGGGTCGGGGGCCGCTCGCGCCAGGCGAGCCAGCCGGCGTAGCCGACGGCGAGCGAGCCCCACTCCAGCGGCAGCTGGGGAACGTAGGGCGCGAGCGCCCAGCCGTAGCCGCCGAGCGCGATCGCGACCGGCAGCGTGTTCGCGGCGGCGCTTGCGAGCAGCAGGCCGTCGGCGAGCCGCCGTGTGAGCCGCCGCGCGTGCACGCCGAGGCTCGCGAGCCCGAGCGGCCATGCCGCGAGCGGCAGGTTGTGAGCCGCGAGCGCTCCGGCGCGTCCGAGCGAAGCGGCGGGAGCACCCTGCAGTCTGAGCGCGATGAGCGAGCGGCCCGACGCGGGCGCGATCAGCGCGACCGCGCCGCCGAGAAGCAGCGTCAGACCCCAGAGGGCCAGGTAGCAGCGGCCCAACGCCCGCGCGAAGCCGAGCCCGTCGCTCGGCGGCGGGTGCTGACCCTCAGCTCTGCGGCAGCCATTCGCTCACCGCATAGCCCCGACCGACGCGCGCGACGCGCGCGATCGTGACGTGATCGGAGGCCGGCAGGCCTTGGTAGTCCTCCCCGCCGGAGGTCTGCTCGCGCGTCACGATCACCCAGGCGCCCGGCTTCGCGCGCTCCGGGGAGATGCTCAGCACGCTCCCACTGTTGCGGATCCGCCCTGCCGTGATCGTCGGGTCTCCTACGCTCGAGGCCGCGGCCTGAAGCTCGGCGCTGCGGGCGCTCCCCACCGCGCTCGCCGCGAGTGAGCGCTGCGTCTGGCTCAGCGTCCGGTAGCCCCAGTTGACGTAGCGCGTGGCGAACGCCAGCAGCGCCGCCTGCGGCGTGCCGCGCAAGCTGCCGGGCGCATCGGTCGAGGCGGCGGTGGGGGCGGGCGCCCGCGGCTCGCCGGGGCTGGCAGGCGAGCCCGGTTCACCGGCTGCGCGCCGGCCCGCGTCGGGGTTGGCGCAGCCGCCGAGCGCCAGCGCCGCGAGCATCAGCGAGGCTGCGATCGGGCGGCGAGGACTCATAGCCCGGGTGGGTGTCGGACCGTCCACGCGGCCCAGCCGGGCACCGTGGGGGAGACCCGCCAGCGCGGCCCGGGCCTGCCCGAGTTCGGCCCGCTGTCGTAGGCGGCGTCTTCGACGGTGTCGAGCCGCAGCCCGGCGACGTAGATGAATGCGTGCGCGGCGTTCGCGTAGATCGTCACGTAGCGGCCCGGGCCGGGAAGCCCGTAGGCGGCGAGCTCTGAGGAGTCGAGCGCCTGCGTGCCGAGCGCTCCGCCCCAGTGAAGGAGGTAGGAGACCGCCGAGGAGCAGTCGTAGGCCGCTTGCAGCGTCTGCAGCGACGGGCCGTGTCCGGCGCCGTAGAGGTAGGAGGCGCCGTACAGGCGGTTGCCCGCGGCCACCATCTGCCTGACCGCCGCCGGCGCGGCTTGCCCCGCCGCGGCGAGGCCGCTCGGGAGGATCCTGCTTCGCACCCCGGGCACGAGCGGCAGCGGTACCGATTCCCCGCCGGGCAGCGCCGCGCAGCTCGCTGGCTCTTCGGCCGGCTGCTCGCCCGCTTCAGGGAGCGCTTCGAGCGTCGCGGCGGAGCCACCGCCCGGGACGAGCGAAATGCTGACCGCGCTCTTTGAGACGCCGAGCGCCTGTGCGGCCTGCCACCACAGGTCCAGGCGGTAGGGCTGCCCGTTCTCGATCTCCTGGCCGGGTCCCTGCCCGTAGCCGATGTCGCGCTTGTAGAGGATCGCGCTTCGCCCCGCGCGCGAGACGCGCAGCGCCGTCATGTACGGCAGGTTTCCGAGCGCGTTCGCGTCCGCGAAGGTGAAGCCGGCGCTCTTCGCGGGGTTTGAGTCCAGCAGCGAGAGCTCGGCGAACGTGTCCGGGTGGTCGGGGAGGTAGTCCTGTGCGGGATCGCCGATCGCGCCGTAGCTGCCGGAGCCCGGGTCGCCCGGCCCGCCGTACTCGCTCGCTCCGACCTGATAGCGCCGGCCGGGGATCAGATGCAGCGGCTCGGCGTAGAGGCCTTCGCCGACCGGCCCGCTGCCCGGCGTCAGCTCGACGGCGCCGGGCGCGCCGCAGCCTTCGGCTTCGGCGTCGCTGAATACCCCGACGACGACGCTCGCGGCGAGCATCGGCGCGAGCACGACCGCGCACGCGCCGAGGATCAGCCAGCGCCTGAGCGTCCGCCGGCGCGAGAGCGCGAGCAGCACCGGAGCCTGGCTCATCCGCTGAGCGCCCCGCGCTCGTGGTCCTCGGCCGCCAGCAGCTCGAGTGCCGCCCACGGATCGCCGCCGGTGCGCCGCAGCGCGGCACGCCGGCGCGGCTCATCGCGCGCGGGGTCAGAGCTCGCGATCCAGTACTCGCGCGGCGCCGACGGCGACCTGCAGCGTGCCCTGTCCGCGGCTGCCGTTCATCAGGTAGGCCGTCGAGTGCGAGCCGCGCACGGTCTGGAGCGTCGAGATCGCTTCGATCGCGCCGTCTGAGAGCGCGAGCGCCTCCCGTGCGTAGGCGAGCTCGCGGGCTTCCTGGCGCAGGAACAGGCGCATCGCGGCGTTCGCGAGCAGCGCCCTGCCGTGCTCGGTCTCGAAGTCCGAGAGCTGCTGGCTGATCGCCACGAGCCACAGCGCGTAGTGGCGGCTGCGGCGGCAGAACTCGTTGAACCAGCGGCCGGTCGCGGGTCGCTCGATCAGCTTCCACGCCTCGTCGATCGCCAGGAAGCTGCCGTCCCGCCCACTCGTGCGCGGGCCCGGCGCCGGCGAGATGCGCCGAGCGCGTGAGCTCGATCTGGCTCTTGACGTGCTCGCAGATCACGAACAGCGCGGCGGCGGCCTTCGCCTCGGGGATCATGCGCGTGTCGAAGACGACGCAGCGGGCTGTCGGGCGGGATCGTGCTCGGCCGGTCCGTGAGGTAGCCGTAGGGGCCCTCGCGCAGGTAGTTGGACAGGCGCATCGAGAGGTTGCGAAGCGCCTCGGCGATGCCGATCGACCCCTCGTCCCGCTCGGTCTCATAGCGGCGCTCGAGCTCCTCCTGGAGCAGCAGCTCACGAGGTTCCTCTCCTGTCAGCGCGCAGCGCTCGTACACCTCGACGATCGCGAGCCCGAGCAGGTTCGACTCGAGGTCGGTGAGCCCGTAGCTGTCGCGTCCGGCGTGATGCTCGCCGAGCAGCAGCGCGTGAAGCGCCAGCAGATAGTCGACCTTCTCGGCGCTCACGAGCGCCGGGTCCGGCACGTCCCACGAGTTGATCGCGTGCGCCTCGCCGCCGATCTGCACGCTGCAGGCGCCCGGCAGCAGCGAGACGAGGAAGTCGAAGTGCCCGGCGCGGTCGATGATGAAGCCGCCCGCGCCCTGGGAGATCGCGCGGGAGAGCAGCACGATCGCGGCCATCGTCTTGCCGGCGCCCGACATGCCGTTGATCAGCAGCAGGTGGTTCGGGTGCGCGGCGTCGAACGGGTCCAGGCGCTCGAGCGTGCGCCCCGGCAGCGCGTAGCCGAGCGCGATCCCGTCCGGGCTCCCGCAGCCGTTGGCGCTCAGCGGGAAGCTGTCGCCGACGTTGGCGCTCACGTACTTGCGTGTTCGCCTCGCGGCGTCCACGCCGAGCGGCAGCGTCGATCGCCACAGCGCCCGCTGCGCGAACGGGCCCTGGGAGATACGCGCGTCGCTTGCCATCGAGAGCTCCCGGGCAGAGGCCTGGGCGAGCTCGGCGAGGACGTCGGGGTCGCCGTCGTGTTCGCGCAGCGCGAGGTAGATGCTCATCCGGTAGATGCCGACCGCGGTGCTCGAGCTCAGCTCGGCGGTCAGCTCGGCGGCCTCCTGCTCGGCGAGGCGAGCGTCGGGGTCGAGCGGTCGCCCGCGCTGCTCGACACCGCGGTTGACCCCGAACAGACGCTTGTAGCGGCGCTTCTGCGCGAGGCGCTCGCGGTAGCGCTCGGTGGCGTGGACGTGCACGCTGAGCGTGAACGGCCGCGGCGCCTGCGTCAGGTGCGCGAGCCACCCGAGCCATGTCTGCTCGGGGGCGAGGGTCACGTGCAGCACCCGCTCGAGCGTCTCCCCGACTCCGGAGGTGCCCGGGCGCGCCGAGCTCGACCGCCGAGCGGCAGATCGCGCGCTCCAGGGCATCCGCGCTCTCGAGACCCCCTGCTCCTGAGTGCTCGCGGTCCGGCGCTCGCAGCGCGCGAGGGCCGGGCGCGTCCGTCTCGCACGTGGCCTGCTCGGGCGCGAAGCGTTCGCGAAGCAGCTCGATCATCTCGCTGCCCCCGAGCGCGCGTGTCTGCAGGCCGAGCGCTTCGAGCTCGGCGCAGATCGCCTGGCTGTGGCGCAGCGAGTCCCTCACGCCGCGCTCGTGCGCCGCGGGATCGACTCGTCCTCGCCGACCGAGGCGCCCCCCTCCCGTCCGCCACGGGCAGATCACAAGGAAGCGCATCTCGAGCGGGCGCGTGCGCCCCGCGGTCTCGCTGACGGACTCGCGTTGGAGCCCTCCCAGCCGTCGCAGCGCGTCGGCGCGCTCGTAGTGTCCGCTCTCATCCGCGTCGCGGGCCGCGCGCTCGCTGCGCGCTTGCTCCTCCTCGAGCAGTCCGCCGAGCTCGAGCGCTCTCGCGTGCGCGTAGAGCTGGAGGGACTGCCCGTCGGGCAGCCGCGCGGCGATCTGCGCGAAGGCCGCCGAGAAGCGCTCGGCCTCGCCCGGGTCCATCACCATCGCGTTCACCGCGCCGGTCTGCAGGCAGCGCACGTAGCTGCCGTGCCGTGTCAGCGCCAGCCCGTCCTCGCTGATCGACTCGAGCTCCAGCAGCCCCGACGCTTCGCCGCGAGCTGTGAGCTTCCGCCACCAGGCGCTCTCGTGCGGCCTCGCGCCACCCGCAGCGAGCGTTTTCGCCGCCAGGCGCCAGCGCAGCGCGTCCAACAGCAGCCCGCCGACCCGTACGCCGCCGGCCTCAGAGACATAGGCCAGCGCGGCGGGCAGCCCGAGCGTGAACACGGCCAGCGTGATCGCGGCCTTCGCGGGCATCCCCGTGAGGTGAACGAGCGCCAGCAGCGCGACGGCGCCGCAGATCAACCCTGTCCACTGCGCGATCGTGAACCCGACGAGCTTCGGCGGGCGATCGAGGGAGCGGAAGGTCCGGTGGATCATGTGCGCTTCCCCTTGCCGGGACGCGGTACGGCGCCGCGGCTGACGCGTCGCTTCGGGGGCGCAGCGGCGGGGCGTGCGGGGGCTGGCGCGGGGGGCGGTGAGGGCAGCGGCTTGCCGGCGCCCTCAGCCGCCTGCTCGCCTCGCCGGGCACTGGGCGCCGGCGTGCTCGTGCGCTGCTCGCGCCCCGCTCGCCCGCGGCTCTGCGGGGCCGCGTCACCGTCGGGCACGGCGTGCATGAGCGGCGGGCGGGGTGGGGCGGGAGAGGGGGCCGGGTGCGACTGCGCCGCGCCCGGCGTCGCTGGGCTGCTCGGTGGCACTGCCGCCAGGGTGACCCGCGTACGCGGACGCGAGCTGCTCGCCGATCGAGGCCCGGGCGCGGGCGCCCGAGGCGCGGCCGTGCCTGCCTCCGGGGATGGCGTGGCCGCAGCGCCGCGCCGGCGCGCAGCCGCGCGGGCAGGCTCCCCGCGCTCGGGCCTCTGGGCGCTGGGCTGCGTGGCCACTCTGACGGCGCGGGCGGCCTCCCGCGGCGCCTGCGCGAGGATCGTCCGTGCCTGCGTCACGCGCTCGCCGATCCGCCGCGCTGGAGCGCCCTGCGAGGAGCGCTCTGGCGCCGGGCCGGGCTGCCCGGCCCTTCGAACCGTTCGCTCGGCGGCCGAGGCCAGGCGCCGTCGGGCCGCGCCGAGCGGCCCCCCGGCGGGGGCGCCGAGCGCTCCGGCGGCAGCTCCGACGCTCGCGCCGAGCGTGGGAACCCCCGCGAGCCCGATCGCACGTAGCCGCGCGTGTGCGCTTCGCATCCGCTCGACGCCGGGCGCAGCCCCCGTCGCGGCCGAGCCGCCGCCGGCGATGCTGGCGCGGCTGAGCACGTGACGCAGCTCGCCCAGCAGCACCAGCGGCAGCTTGACCGCCAGCGCGAAGGTGATCAGTCCCGCGAACGCGGCCGCCACATGCCCCGGCAGCCCGGACGCTCCGCCGGTGAAGCTCGTCGCGTCCAGGCACAGAGCACCGGCGGTCGCGAACAGCACCGTCCAGCCGAGCGGGATCAGCGCGACGGCCATCAGCGCATCGCGCCAGGCGCGCGCCAGGTGCGCGAGCTCCGGGATCGCGGCGAGCGCGATCAACGGCGGCCCGGCGACGATCAGGACCGCGAGCACGACCGTGACCAGCACCTGCGCCGCGAACAGGCCCGCCGCGAGGATCACGCCGATGATCACGAGCAGCGCCCCGAACACGCCCCCGGCGCCGCTCAGAAGCGCGCCGCCGAACAGCACGCCGATGATCCGCTGAAGCCCACCGGAGACGCTCGGCAGCGCGAGCAGCCCGTGCGTGAGCGTGTTCGTGGCGGCGATCACCTGCCCGACGATCCAGCCGTAGGCGACCAGCAGTCCGGTCGCGCCCGCGCAGCGCGCGATCGCGCTCGCCGGGTGCGCCGCGCCGGTCAGCCCGAGCATCCAGTAGCGAAGCGCGGCCACCGCCAGCGTGACGGGCGCGAAGCTCGCTCCCAGGTATGTCGTCTCGCCCTGCAGACGGCGCACGTGACCCCATTCGGCGGGGTCCGGGAGCGCGACGAGATGCTGGATCGTCGCGACGGTGCCGTGCGTCAGCCAGCTCGGCACGAGCGCTTTGGCGAGCGCCGAGAAGAACCCGTTCGCGATCGCTTCGATGATGCCGTGCAGCGAGGGCAGCCCGAGGAAGCCGGCGGGGGCGATCGCGCCTGCACCGAACGCGCTCGCGGCGGGCGCGAGCACAGCCCCGGCCGCGAGCGCCGCGGCCGAGCACGCGAGCAGCGCCGACGCGCGCCGGTTCGCCGATGCCCTCAAGCGACGATCCCGCTGATCGAGGCGAGGATCGCGAGGCCGACGAGCGTGCGGATCGCGAGATCGTGCGCGCGCGAGTGCCCGGCCATGAACATGATCCCGACGACCGCGATCACGAGGCCCATCGCGGTGCCGCCGAGCCAGACGAGGTTGCCCTTCAGCTTGTCCACGAACGTCTGGACCCCGCTGATCGGCGTGCCCGAGAACGCGCCCGCCGCGTTCAGGGCGTGCGTGTGCGCGTCGGGCGCCAGGGCGATGATCCCCAGCCCCGTCGCGGCGAGCGCCAACGCCGTCGTTCGCCTGAGCGCTCGTCGGTGTCGCGGTCGTTGCGTCCCGTGGGTCCTGTTCATCGGTTCACCTCCGTGTGTCGTTAGGGCGAGAAAGGCCCGCCTGTGCTCGCGGCGGTAGCGGCTTCCCGGGCCCGTGCGGGCGACGGCGCCGGTGCCGGCACGGGCGTCGGGGACGGGCGGGCCGGGCTCCTCTGTCGAGCTCGTGGCGCCGCACCCTGGGTGTGCCTGCCCCGGCGAGGACGGCGGCGGTGTCGCCGGGGATCCACTCGCCTCGCTCGGCGGCGCTCGCCGGCTCGTGCGGGCCGCTGCGCGGCGCTCGCCCGCCGCGCAGGCGCAGAGGAGGCCGACGGGCGTGACGCGAGGTCTCCTCGATGGCCGAGCGCGAAGGTGAGCCATACGAGCAGCACCACGCAGATCACGACCCGGGCCCATCGCCTGCGCATCCACGCCAACGCGCCACGCGCCCGGAGGCTGAGCGGCTCGCGCGGGTAGACGCGACGGTCGGTCTCTCCCGGCTCGCGGGCGAACGCGTCGCGCATCCTCTCGAGCACCTCGGCGGCGGGGTGCTCGCCGTCGCCAGCCGATGAACCGGGCTCTGCCCGATCGGGGCGCTGCGCCCGTTGCGGGCGTCGCCGGGTCGGCGCAGGTGGCTCCTCGCCCGCGTCGCCGGCGGCTCGCTCTGCTTCCTTGATCGCCTGCGTATCGCTGAGCGCTCGAGGCGCGCAGAGCCGATCGTCGTGTGCCTGCTCGCCGTGTGCAGGCCCGCGCAGCCCGAACGGCGTGGCCGTCTGCCGATTCGAGCAGCGGTAGGAGAACGATGCCCTCGCCGGGCGCCCGGAGGCGGGCGCGAGTGGCGCCTGTGCAGCCGGTCCGCTGGGGCTCTGCGGCCGCTCGGCGGGCGCGCTCTGAGCGTCGGGCGCAGCGCCGTCCCCTCGTTCGTTGACGCTCACGGCGTCGCTCGGGCCCGGTGCCGCCACGTAGAGCGTCACCATCGCGCCGCGCGGCTTGCGCTCCCCGCCGGCCGGCTCCTGCGCGACGACGAGACCGGCGCGCTCGGGCGGGTGTCCGAGCTGACGGTCCAGGGCGGGACGAAACCCGGCGCGCCGCAGCGCGCGGGCGGCATCTCCCGCGTGCGCGCCGAGGTAGTCATCGACGTCCAGAACCCCGTTGCCGGGCGCGCCCGAGCGTGCCCGGCGGAGTGTCGCGTGCTCGCTCATCACCGGTGCTGGCCCTCACCGGCCCGGGGCGGCCAACGAACCTCAGAGGACTCGCCCGCGCCACGCGCGTGCTCGAGCTCGCGGCGATAGGAGGCGAACCGCGAGTCCTCGAACCAGCCCGGAGCGCGCACGATCGCGGGCGGCAGGTCGCGGTAGATCAGGATCGCCCTGCCGCGCGGAATCTGGCGAAGCCACGGCGCCTGCGCGGTCTTCGCGTGGCTGACCGTCACCCCGCTCGCGCTGCCGGCGCTCGCGACGAGCTCCTCGCCGAGCACGCCCGACAGGTAACCGGCGCTGGTCGGCTCGGCCAGCGGCGGGATGAACACCTGCGCGGTGCTCGCGGCGCAGATCGCATCGCGCGCCGGGCGCCCGTAGCGCTGATCGATCTGCGCGATCGACTGCCAGATCGTGGCGATCACGATCCCGTGATCGCCGCACTGCGACAGCCAGGAGGCGAGGTTGCGCACGGGCGCGATGTTCGCCGCCTCGTCCATCAGGATGAACAGCCGCGGCGCGAGCGGGCCTGACTCCCGGGCACGCCTGACGGCGGTCTCATAGATCGCGCTCACGAGCGCCAGCACCACCGGGCGCAGCGCGTCCTGATCGTGTCCGGCGGCGATCACGTACGCCGTGTTCGCGCCGCCGTCCAGGAACGCGTCGGGTGTGAGCTCCTCGCCGCTGGCGGCGGCCAGCTGTGGGTAGCGGTAGGCGCGCAGCAGGTTCAGCGCGCTCATCACCGTCGTCTCGCGGTTTCGCTCGTCGCGACGCTCGATGCCCTCCAGCTGATCGGCGGCCGCGTCCGCCCCGATCGACTTGAGAGTCCCTGACCGCCTCGTCGAAGCTGCGGGTGTCCAGCCAGTGGACCAGCTCGGCCATGCCCGCTGCCGCCCGCAGCCGCGGCGTGCAGCAGCGGCGCGAGCATGCTCGCCGCCTCCTTGTCCCAGAACTCGTTCGCCGCGTTCGTCTGGTCGGGGTGCGCGGCCGAGGCGAGCGCCTCGCCGGCCCGGATCGCCCCGTCCCAGGTGCTCGCGGGGACGAGCGGCGTGAAGCACGCGCTCTCAGGAGTCCCGAACGGGTCGATACACCCAGGTGCGCCCGAGCGCGCGGCGCATCGGCAGCGCTCGCCTCGTACACGTCGCGCTTGGTCGAGAGGACGAGCGCCGCTCCACGGTGGTCGAGCAGCCACGGCACCACGTAGCCGCTGGACTTACCCGCACGGGGCGGCGCGATCACCATCGGCTGGACCTCGCGCTCGGCCGCGAGGATCCGTCTGCTCCGTGTGCCGATGACACCCAGGTAGGGCCGCCCGCTCGCGCGGCGCTCGCACCCACAGGCGGCGCAGGTCCCGGCTCTGCGCCCAGGTCCGCGGGCGCACCCACCCGCGCCGCGCGGCCCGTCCCGGCAGACTGCCCTGCCGCGAACGCGAGCGGGCTCGCTGCCTGCCAGTCCCTGACCCGCCGACGCGCCGCCGTCAGGGACCATCCGAACATGACGAGCACCGTCAGCGCGCTCGCGATGTAGGCCCAGCCCTCCGGCGCGCCTGTGCGCTCGCGGGCGCTGGGAAACGCTGCCTGGGGCGAGAGCAGCCGCCCGTGCTCGACGGCTCGCCACATCCCCTGCGCCGCGTCGCCGAGCGGGAGATCGAGCGGCGCACGCAGCGAGACCAGACACGCAGCCTCCGTCCAGGCCCACCACAGAGCGCCCGACGTGAACGCCAGAAGCAGCAATGCAGCCGCCAGCACGAGCGTCGCTCTCGCAAGCGGCGGGAGACCGGCCCGGTGGGACCTCATACGCCGCGGGGCCGAAGGGGCCGGTGTTCGAGAGGGGCACACGCCTTCGCTGACCGCCGGCCCGGATGCGCGGCCAAGCCGATCGATCCAATCTCCTGGCCGCCGCACGCAGAGGGCGGTCATCAACAGGTGCCGCAGGACGGATCCTCGCGGCAAGGACAACAGCGACGATGCGTCACCGACCGAACACAAACGGGCCACGCCACGGATGGATCAGTGGCCGGCCGGCAGCACGCGGTCCCCGTCGGTCGGTGGCGCCTCGCCGCTTGCCCGATTCTCGCCGCCGCCCGGACGGGCCTCACAGCCCGCCTGGCGGCCAAACCGACGAACGCTCCGGCACGCGTGCCGGGCGGCGCCGGTGCGGCTGCGCGGCGAGCACCACCCTCAAGCCAAGGAGAGTCACATGAGCGTCAACAGGTTCATCTGCACCGGAAACCTCACCAAGGACCCGGTGCTCCGCGAGCTGCCGAGCGGCGAAAGCGTGTGCGAGCTTCGCGTCGCCGTCGACGGGATGGGCGGCGCGGAGGAGCCCGGTTTCATCACCGTCGACGTGTTCGGCAAGCCCGGCGCCGCGGCCGAGCGCTACCTCAGCAAGGGCTGGCTGGTCGCGATCGACGGTCGCCTGCAGTACGGAGAGTGGGAGGGCAAGGAGGGCGCCCGCCGCCACGAGTACAAGGCGATCGGCAACGTCGAGTTCCTCTCGGCGCCGCGCGGCCTCGAGCAGCCGGAGCCGGCGAGCCCCGCCCGCACGCGCTCGCGCCGGGAGCCCGTCGAGGCCTGAGGATCGAGCGGCCCGCGGAGCACGGCTTCGCGGGCCGCAACCGGCAATGCCCCGAGCATCCGATCGACAACGCGAGGAGATCGAGCGATTTCTGCTCGCCCTTGCGGGCGAGCTCCCCGGCGAGCGCTTCCTCGATGTGCGCTGGCGCCGGCCGGGCTCGCGCATGCACCGGCGCTTTCTGCCCGCGCTCCAGACCTCCCGGGCCGCCGCCCTGATCGCCTCGCTGGCGCCACGTTGCGACGTCTACGTCGGCGCCGCACTGCGCGACAGCGACCGCCACGGCGGCCGCAGCTCGATCGCGACCTCGCAGATGGTGTGGCTCGAGTCCGACCATGCCCTGACCGCCGAGCGCCTGCGCGCGTTCGCCTGCCAGCCGAGCATCCTGATCGCCTCCGGGACCCCCGGTCACGTCCAGGCCTACTGGAAGCTCGACCGGCCCCATCCCGCTGACGCGGTCGAGGCAGTCAACCGCCGACTCGCCTACGCCCTGGCGGGCGACAGCGGCTGCGCGGACATCGCGCGCATACTGCGCCCTCCCGGCACGCTGAACCACAAGCACCAGCCCGCCCGCCCGGTCACGCTGCTCGCGCTGCGATCAGAACACCGTGTGAGCCCGCGCGAGCTCGGCGCGCTGCTGCCCAACGACCCCGACCCGCCGAGCTTTCGCGCTACCTCCAGGGTGCGCCGGCGCGCCGGGCGCACCGAGCTGGACCGCGCGCTGCTCGCGATCCCGGCGCCGGAGTACGTCAGCGTGCTCGCCGAGCTGACCCCCAACCGGGAGGGCAAGGTGCCCTGCCCGTTTCACGAGGACAGCAACCCGAGCCTGCAGCTCTACCCCGACGGCGGCTTCTACTGCTTCGGCTCGGGCTGCAGGCGCGGCGGCACGATCTACGACTTCGCCGGGCACCTGTGGGGGATCGACCCGCGCGGGGAGGGGTTCCTCGAGCTGCGCGAGCGCCTCGCGAGCCGCTTCGCGGTGGCCCTGCGAGCACGCAACGCCCACTCGGCGAGCTGATCGCCGACACGTGAACCGGGGGCTCTGCTCGCAGAGAGAATCACGCGCACACGCACCCGCGCGCCGGCGGTCCCGCGCACTCAGGCGAGGTTGCCCCCGCCGCAGGCCGGGCAGCAGAGCACGATCCCGGCCATCTTGTCCGCCGGGTAGATGTGCTCGGCGAGCAGGTGCTCACAGTTGCCGCACAGCAGCTCGACGCCGCCGTCGCCCTTGCCGGACATGAACGGCGAGAGGTCTCCCTCGGGTTCCTTGGTGAGCACCGGCCATCGGCCTGTGTCGCTCACGAGCTGGAGCTTGATCCGGCCCACCTGCGGGCGGGGGTGCCAGGTGGGGACGCCCAGATCATGGATCTCGCCCATCGCGAACGGAGCCTACATGAGATAAACGCAGCCGGTGGGTTTACGCCCGCCCTCGCAGCCTGCTCGATGACCCGGAACCGGCGTGGGGAGGAACCCTCACCTGCGCGGGCCTCGCAGGGGTTGCGCTCCCGGGGAGCGCCGGCGCTCTCAGGGGTTCGGGAGGCCCAGCGAGGCAACAGGATCGGTCCGGCCGCTAAACGACCGTGTGGACGCAGGTGTGAGCCTTTGATCGCCCCGGGCAGCGATCTGCCGCCCGACGCGAGCCGCTCGACTCATCGACCCGGCGATCGGCTCGGCCGAGCTCCCCTCCCTAGCGACCCTCGCCGGCACAAGGCTTGACTCTGGCGCCTTCGCTGGCCGCGAACGCTGACTCGCGCTCAATAGAGGCAGAGAGCAATGCGAGCCTCTTCACGTCTCCCCGTCGGGTTCGATCGCGCCCCGCAAACGCCAGCAGACCGGCGATACGGCCACGCGGGAGCGCGGATGCTGCTGAGCGTCGCCGCCCGTTTGAGGTCATCGCTCCACCTCGCCGGCCTGCTCCGGGCGGGTCGTGATCGACCCCGACTCAAGGAGAGACCGATGAGCGCACAAGCCCCTCCGACCGAACGCCAGCTTCGCTACCTGCGCTCGCTGGCGAGCCGCACCGCCACGACCTTCGCCACACCGCCCACCCGGTCTCAGGCAAGCCGCGAGATCGACCGCCTGCGCCGCCTGCAGGCGGCGCCCCGCGAACGGTTCGCGCATGACCTGTCCGCCTACGCGACGACGCTCCACGAGGACGAGGTGAGCGGCTTCGGCGCCACGAGGAGCTGGCGTTCACGCCCGCCGGGCCGATCCGCCCCGCCCAAGAGCGCCGGTTCGGAATCCCGCGTGCTCGCGCGCTACGCGCTCAGCAGCGGCCAGCGCCTGATCGAGGGCATTGCAACCGGCCAGGGCCTGACGCTCCGTGACCTGCCCGCCAGCGGCGACGGGCGCTGCCTACACGGTGGAGAGCATCGCTTGCGAGCAGCTCGAGCGAGAGCTTCCCGCGCTGCTGGCCGACTACCTGCGGCGGGCCCGCGAGCTGGACTGCGTCCCGATGTCCCGAGAGGCACTGCAGACGCTCTCCGGCGGTCACTGCGATGCCTAGCGCGGGGATCCTGACTCCCGAGCGCCCAGCCCAAGGACGCCGACGCTCTCACCCTCGCGACGATCTCGCCTCCTATTCCTCGCCACCCGGCGAGGCACGTCTGCTCGCTCGCTTTCGCACCGACGGTGCCGATCGGCATGTGCTGGCACTCGATCGCCCCGACGGCAGCGTCCTGGTGCTCGACTGCCGCGCGGGCGGCCTCACAGACGCCAGGGTGATCGGGCGCATCGCGCGCGAGGAGCCGCGCGGGAACGCCTCCCTGCTCGCCGGGATCTACGTCGCCGACGAGCGTCGCGGGCGCCCCCGGGCGCTCTGCCCAGAGGACCTCGACGCGAGCCCGCCACCGCGTTCCGGCGAGCGCGTCGAGTGCTCGCACAGCACCGAGCCGTTGATCGATGCCGAGCGCAACCGCTACTCGCTGCGCCCCATGAAGGGCGCCTCGTTCGCAGAGCTGCGATGGACGTGCACCCCACCCGGGGGGCCCGGCGCCCGAAGTCCGGTCAGCCTGCGCGGGGCGGTCGGCGCGCTGGAGAACTACGAGCCGGCGGTCACGCTCACGGAGGCCGCGCTGTCGACCCCGGCCGCCGATGTGAGCATCCGCACGCTGCAGGCCGAGCTCGAGCGCCTGCGTCGCAGCCCGATCGTCCTGAACCGCGGCCTGCGCGAAGCCGTCGCGCGGCGGATCGCAGCAGGCGCGACGCTCAGCGAGATCGCGCTGCGCTGCGGGCGCTTCAAACACGACCGTCGCGGCAACCGCAGCGGCGAGACCTCCTGGCTGGCGAGGCGCATCGGCCAGCTCCCCGAGAGCTGCCAGCCACGCCCGACCCCGTGGATCCACTCCAACACGCTCGCGCTGATCGCACGCGAGGGCCTCTGCATGAGCCCGCACGAGGTCGAACTGTGAGCACGAAAACGCGCGGCGCGACCGACCCCGCCCGATGCTCGCACGCCTGCGGCGTGCGGGGGGACGGGGATCGGTCCGCACCCGCGAGACCACCACGGACCCCGTCAGCGGGATCCCTGAAACCAAGGAGAAGCAGCTGATGAACGCAACCGCAACCGCCCCCGCACGCGCCGCGATCGACAGCATCGACCTCGGCGAGAACAGCCGCGAGCTCGACCAGGAGCACGTCAAGGCGCTGGCCGACTCGATCGCGCTGCGCGGCCTGATCGTGCCGCTGCTCGTCAGCCCCGACGGCGAGCGCTACAAGCTGATCGCAGGACACCACCGCTACGCGGCGTGCAAGAGCCTCGGCCTGAGCGACGTCGAGATCACCCTGCGCGAGCAGGAGGGAACGAGCGCCGACAGCGCCGCCGAGAACGTGGTGCGCAAGGCGCTGAACCCGCTGGAGGAGGCCCGCGCCGTCGGGCACATGCTCGATGAGGGCTACACGCTCGACGGAGCGGCGACCGTGCTCGGCTGGAACCGCAAGCTCGTCAGCGCCCGCGCGAAGATCCTCGAGCTCCCGGAGATCGCCCAGCAACTGCTCGCAAGCGGCATGCTCCCGGTCGGCTCGGTGGCGATGCTCTCCGGGATCGCAGCGGTCTCGCCGGCGCTGTGCGAGGCGGCGCTGCAGTCTGTCGCCGACGGTGAGATCGACGGCGAGCAGTTCGCCTCCAGTCCAGGCTGGGCGATCGGCTACGCGCTTCGCAACGGCGCCAAGGGCGTCTTCGCCGCGCACCTCTCGAGCCTCGGCACCCATGAGATCCAGGAGCTTCGCCTCGGCAAGAAGGCGCCGCAGCTACGCCGAAGGCCGAGGAGCTGCACCGAAAGCTCGACAGCTACGCCTACGGCCCGCCGCCGATCCGGTTCTCTGAGCAGGACCTCGACCAGGCCCGTGCGGCAGGCGTGCTGATCGAGTTCGAGCACGGCACGCCGATCATCACCGACCGCGCGCTCCTACGTGAGCTCGCCAAGCAGGCGATCGAGCGGACCGTCACAGAGCTGACTGCCCGCGCGGAGGCCAAGCACAGCGAGCGGGCCCGCGTCCACGCGTGGATCGCAGACCCCGAGGCAGGCGCTCGACGCAGAGCACCGCGCGAAGATGCGCGAGCTGAGTACCCGCGCGCACACGACGAACCTCGATCTCGGCGCCGCGCTGCTGAAGAACCTCGCGAACGTCAAGCCCGATGACCTCGACGTCGCCCGGTTCTTCGTCTACGGCCTGCTCGGCCCCGAGGCCTCCGCGATGAGCGCAGGAGAGTGCCCGGCGGCGCTGATCGCCGCGAACGGCATCCGTCTCGTGATCGAGGAGCACCGCAGCACCATCACACCGACGCTGAAGAGCGGAAAGCCGGGTGCCACGAAGGTCAGCTACGGCGAGAGCGAGGACGCGCTGCGCTGGCTGTGGCGTTTCATCGAGGGCGCCAGAAGCGCCGGGGAGCTCTACGGCCGCGCCCTCGTCGTTTTCGCCGCCCAGGCATACGCGCACGACCTCGTCCTCCCCGCTAGCAAGCGACGCGGCCCGGCGCTTCCACGCTCGCGCAAGGAAACGGCACGCAAGGCGTTCGAGCGCCTCACGAAGAAGGCCCTGCCCGCCACGCACCTCGCGCTGGCACGCGCGCTCGAGCGCGAGGCGCGCCGCTACACGGCGGCCTGCGAGGCCCTCGCGGCCTCGCCGGAGGCCCCTCAGGCCGAGCCGGCCGAGGACGACGCGCAGTAGCCGCCGGGCGCCCGGACGCCTCGCGCGTCCGGGCGCCCTACCCCGCATCCGCAACAAGAAAGGAGGGCTCATGTCGAGCCCGCGACTCACCGACGCGCAGCGCGCAGAGCGCCGTGGCGCCGAGCGCAAGCGACTGGAGCAGGCAGCCGAGCGGCTGCTGCACTCCGAGGGCTGGGAGCGCTGGGTGCGCGTCCGGGCCACCAACGGCCTCGCCCGCTACTCATTTGGAAACCAGCTGCTGATCGCCCTGCAGTGTCCGGGGGCGACCTATGTCGCTGGCTTCCGGGCGTTCCTCGCCCTGAACCGCTGCGTGCGAAAGGGCGAGAAGGCGATCCGCATCCTCGCGCCGATGAGCGTGCGCACGCGCGCCGCCGAGCCGAACGCGAGCGATGGCGAGCAGGACGGGCCTCCTCGGCGCACCGTGTTCCGGGCCGTCAGCGTGTTCGACGTCTCACAGACCGCGCCGCTCGCTGACGCCGAGCCCGTCCAGCTCACAGCGCCGAGCCAGCCGATAACCGGCGCCTCCCACGCCCACCTGCTCGCTCCGCTGCGCGCGCTCGCCGGGGAGCTCGGCTACACCGTTCAGATGTGCGCCGTCGCGGGCTCGGCGGAGGGGTATTGCGAGAGCACACGCAAGCTGATCGCCGTCGAGCAGACGCTGCCCGCCAACGCCCAGGTGCGGGTGCTCGTGCACGAGATCGCACACGCGCTCGGCGTCGGCTACGCCGAGTACGGCCGCGAGCGCGCCGAGGTGATCGTCGACACCGCGACGTTCATCGTCTGCGGCTCGCTGGGCCTGGACACCGCCGGCTCGAGCGTCCCGTACGTCGCCGGCTGGGGTGAGAGCGGAGGGCTCGAGGCGATCCGCTCCTACGCACAGACGATCGACGCGATTGCGCGGCGGATCGAAGACGCGCTCGGCGACGCAGTCGCGCCGACGAGCGAGACCGCGAGCGAGAGCGTCAGATGACCCTTGGGGCGGCGCCACGTGTGGCCACGTGCTCAGCCTCCAGGATTGGACACAATTCGCTCCTGCCCTCCCGCTAACGTTTATGACCGTCATCGAGGACAGCGCCGCCGGTGCTTCGGGAACAGGCCCGGTCTGCAGCGCGCCACACACAGTCGAGTCATCGAGATGTCTGCGCCAGAGGAGAACAACGACCGCAACGCGACCGGCGCGCCCACGCGAAGAACGGCCAAGACTCCTGCACGGAGGCCCGGCAGCCTCAGCGGCGGCGCCCTGCAGCGGGGAAAGATGCTCAGGGCGACCCGCGAGCTCACGCACGAGCATGGCTACGCGGGCGTCTGCGCCTCGACGCTGATCGCTCGCGCCCGCGTCTCGAGCAAGACGTTCTATGAGCACTTCCACAGCGCCGAGGCGTGTTTCGCCGCGAGCTTCGACGAGGCGATCGCCGAGATCAGCGCGATCGTGATGCCCGTCTACCAGCGGCCCGGTCCATGGCTCGCCCGTGTCCGCGACGCGCTGCGGGCGTTCCTGGAAGCACTCGATCGCGACCCACCGCTCGCCACGATGCTGTTCCTCGAGGCCCAGAAAGCGGGCCCTGAGGTCCAGGAGCGTCGCGCGCGAGCGAACGAGCTGCTGATACTGATCGTCGCGGGAGGCCGCTCGGCATCGGAGGCCGCGCCGCCCGCGCTCGCCGACGAGGTGATGGTGGGAGGCGCCCTGATGGTCATCCGGGGCCGCCTCTCGCGGCCCACGCACGCACCGCTCGTTTTGCTGCTGAACGACCTGATGGCGGTCCTCGCCCACACCTACCTGGGCCCGGACGCCGCGCTCGAGGAGCTCGGAGCGCCCACGGAGACTCACGACGTGCGCCCACCCGAGGGCTCGACGCCCGCGCCACCTCCCGTCCGGCTCACCTACCGGACCCTGGCAGTGCTGGGCGCGATCGCCGAGCACCCCGGCGCATCGAACCGGGAGGTGTCTGACGCGGCGGGGATCAGCGACCAAGCCCAGATCTCACGCGTGCTGGCGCGGCTTCTCTCCCTGCAGATGGTCGTCAACGAGGGCGAGGGCAGCACCGGGAAGCCGAACGCGTGGCGGCTGACGGCGCAGGGGGAACACGTGCGCCAGACGATGCGACGGGACTTCAGGCGAGCCCGCTCGTGATGGCAGCATCCGGCTGCCCCGCCCCTTGACCCGTGAGGGCGCGAGGGGGATGACAACCGGCAGCAGGATGCGGCCGAACGCGACGACGCGGAAGAGCACGCGCTACGCGGTCGACGTCGCGGCGCCGGGCGCCCCGGCCCGGCCCGCCGGCAGCTGCCGCGTAGCGCTCCCGGCGGACCAGGTGCGTTATCGGGCAGATCGACCGCCCACCGGCTGACGGCTAGCCCCACGCATCGGGCAGCCGGTCCTCTTGCTCGGGCACCGGTCGCTGGCCGTTGCGAGCGTCTCGCTGCAGGCGAGCGATCGCGCGTCCGATCGCGGCGTCGCGCAGGTCGAGGATCTTGCCCGCCATTCGCGTCGCGGTCTGCTCGGACATCGCCTCGACAGTGAGCGCGATCGAGTCCTCCTCCGCGGCTCCCCGCAGGCGCGTCAGCTCGACGCGGACCTCATCGAAGAGCTCACGGTCTTCTTGCTGGCCGAAGTCGCTTCGGGAGAGCCTTCCCAGAATCAGCACGGCCGGGACGTAGAGCCTGTCGCGCATGTCTCCGGTGCTCAACGCGAGCGCCCGCACCGCGAGGTCCAACGTCTCGCGAACCGCGAACGGCGGGCCCTCGCCGCTCATCGCCGCGGTGTCCGTCGAGCGCACCCGTCTCGGCGGCTCCCAGCCTCGCAGCCGCAGCTCGGAGGCGTGTGCGGCCGGACCTGCGCGACCGGCCGGCCTGCCCGGCCGGCGCTCATCGTCGTTTCGCCAACAGGATCCCCACCGATGACGTTTATAGCGCACGCCGATGCAGGTAGGCTGAGGCGGTCGTGAGCCGCGATAAGCAGAGCGTCCTGAAGCGCGCCGTCGCGCTCCCGCGCAAACTGCTCGAGGAATTCGGGGACATGATGATCCTCACCGGGCGCACGGTCGTTTCGGCGATCCGCCCGCCCTATCCATACGGCGGCGAGTTCGTCTCCCAGTTCCTGTTCACGCTGCGACTGTGCTGGTTCCCGCTGCTCATTTCGACCGTCTGCCTCTGCTACGCCGCGCCGGGTCTACAGGGAGCCAACTTTCTGACGATCTTCGGCGCCCTGGACCGTCTCGGCGGCTTCTTCGTGCTCGCCGCGGTGCGCGAGATCGGGCCGAGCGTCACCGCCGTCGTGGTCGCCGGCGTCGCCGGGACCGCGATCACCGCCGACCTCGGCGCACGCAAGATCCGCGAGGAGCTCGACGCGCTGCAGGTGCTGGGCGTGGACCCGGTCAAGAACCTCGTCGTTCCGCGCTTCTTGGCCCTGATGCTCGCGACCGGCCTGTTCGACATCTACGCGCTGCTGTTCGGGATCTTCGGCGGCATCGTCGCCGAGCTCGTCAACGGCCAGCCGCTCGGACCCTTCTGGGCGACGCTGTTCGCGAACGCGACGACGACCGACCTGTGGGGCTCGGTCCTGAAGACGACGATCTACGGCGCGATCATCGCGATCGTCTGCTGCTACAAGGGCATGGCCGCCTCCGGCGGCGCCGAGGGCGTCGGGCGCGCCGTCAACGACGCTGTCGTGATCGCGTTCACGGCGATCTTCTCCTTCGACTACATCTTCACGCAGACGCTGCTCGCCACCCATCCGCAGATCCTCGTCATCAAGTGAGTCGGAGGTTCCCGCTTGACAGCCGGGGCCGGCGAGGGCTAGCGTGCCAGCGGACGTTTATGGCGCGCCCTCCCAGATGCTCCCGCCAGTGAACCCAGCGAAGATATGCGCGACAGCCGGCCTCGTGCTCGCGCTGCTCGCGCTGCACGTCTCCGGCTCGCAGGCCGCTCCGAAGGTCAGCGTCCTCGGACGTGCCGTGCCGATCCCGGGCTTCCCGCACACGGGCAACATCTATGGGGCGGGCGCCGCGATCCATGCCCACATCACGATCACCGGGACCGAATACGGCGGCTTTCCCTACCCCGTGATCGGCATGCACGTGTGGCTGCCCAAGGGCGTGAAGCTCAACCCGGATGCGTTCCCGACCTGCCCGGAAGCAACGCTCGAGCCGAGCGGACTCGGCCCCAAGCACTGTCCGCCCGGCTCCTCGGCCGGGCACGGGCGCGCCGAAGGCGATGTCGCGTTCGGGACCAGCATCGTCCCCGAGACCGCTCAGATCGAATCGTTCTACGCCCCGGGCGGCGGGCTTGAGTTCTTCGCCTTCGGCCACGAACCGGTGCTGATCGAAATCATCGCCCAGGGCCGGCTCGTCTCCCGTACCGGCCACGGCGGCTTCGGTCCCGAATTCGAAGGTGAAGTCCCGCTGATCGAAACGGTGCCCGGCGCCCAGGACGCGTCGGTCAACACGATCGACATCACGCTCGGCTCGGCGATCCGAAAGCACGGCAAGCCGGTCTACTACGGCACGGTCCCGCGCACCTGCCCGCACGGCGGCTTCAAAGCGAAGACGGAATTCGAGTTCGCCGTCAACGGCAGCCGCGCAGACGTCGAAAAGGTGACCGTCCCCGTCACCGCCCCCTGTCCGACGCACTGAGCAGAGCGGCGAACCGCCCGCCGCCGTGACGGCCGTGCGGCTCATACTCGGCGGAACGTTCCTGCGCGCGCGGGCGCAACCGCCTCGCGCGGCCAGAGCGTCTGCTTCGAGGCTCGACATCAGCCGCGCCCGCCACGCCGGGAAGCTCGCGCGATCCGCCTCGAGCGGGCCGCCACGGCATCGCGCCAGGCGCCGGCAGCGCAGTTCGAGCCCAGCTTCAACGCGGCGACCGGGCGGCCTACCGGCGCGCTCAACCCCCCGAGTCTCCTCGGACTCACTGCCATCGCGTGCTGGGCGCAGCGCTGACCGCCGGCGGCCGCGGCGCAGAGCGCGCGCGAACTCCGGGTATCGCTCCCTGCTAGGCGCTGCGCGCCCGCAGCACCGCCCGGGCACCGCGTGCCGGGATCATCGTCACGTTCCGGTGCTGCAGACGCTCCATGTCCGAACCCTCGGCGCGCAGCTCGAGCCGACGTGCCATCGCCTCAAGGACGATCCGCTGCTCGGCCATCGCCAGCTGCGCGCCCAGGCACCGTCTCGTGCCGCCACCGAACGGGATCCACTCATACGTGCCGGGCTTACGGCCCAGCCACCGCTCCGGGCGAAACGCGAACGGCTCCGGGTAGAGGTCCTCGCGGTGATGCAGCAGCAGGATGCTCACCGACACAGCGGTGCCCGCGGGCACGACGTACTCGCCGAGCTGCCAGGGGACGGTGACACGCCGTCCCACGATCGGTATCACCGGGCGCGAGCGCATCCCCTCGAGGATCGTCGCCTCCAGATATTCGCGCCCGTCGCTGCCGCCGCCGCGGACCAGCGAGGTGAGCTGCTCGTGAGCGTCGGGGGTTCGCAGCAGCCGCTCCCAGGTCCACGAGAGCGAGTTCGCCGTCGTCTCGAAGCCCGCAAGCACGAGCGTCAGCAGCTCATCGCGAAGCTCCCGGTCGCTGAGTCGCTCTCCCTCCGCGGTCTCGGCGTCCAACAGCAGCGAGAGGATGTCCCCGCGCGACCCTGCCTCGTGTTCGCGACGGCGCTGGGCGATGGCCGGGTAGACGGCGGAGTCGAGCATCCGCATCGTCAGCCGCATGATGCCCCTCGGCTCCGGACTGCCCATGTTCATGAGTTCCACGACCGCCGCGGCCGGCAGTGTCGAGGAGCTCAGCAGCCGCTTGACCGCCAGCGCGAGCCGGTACTCGTAGCTACCGGCCTCCGGGTCTCCACGCACCCCGAAGATCCCGGCCATGATCACGCGCAGCGTGATCGCCTGCATCCGCGGCGCGAGCGCGAACCCACGGTCCAGCGGCCACTCGTCGATGCTCGCTTCCGCGGCCTCGGTGATCAGCTCGGTGAACGCGTCGATCGCCTGGCCGTGAAACGCCGGCAGCAGCAGCTTTCGCTGGCGGATGTGACGCTCGCCGTTGGACGTCAGCACGGAGTTTCCGCCGACGACGGGGCGCAGCGGCGACTCCGCCGTCAGCGAGGGCACGAGCTCCGGCTTCGCCGTGAACAGCGAGCGGGCGTGGTCGGGGTGGCAGGTCACGACTGCACCCGACGGGATGCCGGCGCGCATCGAGAACACGTCGCCGTGCTCGCGGCGTGCCTTGAACAGCATGGCGCCCTGGCGCTTTGAGAAGAGCAGCATCTGCGCGGCGCGCGGCAGCCGGATTCGCGGCGGCATGCGCAGCTCGTGCGCGGTCCCCAGCGGGCCGGCGGGGGAGGCGGCCACGGTTTGCTCGCTTCCCATCGACGTAATCCTACAGGCGACGTTTATCTCAAAACGTCCCCCCGTCTTCCGCAGTGGCGATAGTGTGGCTGACGCCGCCGCGGCGGGGTTATGATCCCAGGCCAGGCTTGCCCGGCGCGCGGCCGTCGTCTTGCGATTGGGGAACGCCGGAACGTGCTTGTTGACCCGTTCTACCGCCGTTGCGTGGCATACGTGATGATGGACCTGCCGGACGGCGGTGACGTGAAGCGAACGCCTGCAGGAACGGCGTTCTTTGTCGCCCACCCGGTCTCTCGCAACGAGTCGATCATCTACGCCGTGACCGCTGGGCACGTGATCGAGGCGGGCGAGGTCAAGGGCGCGAAAGGGCTGGCGTTGCGAGTCGCACCCTATGGGGGTCGTGAGTTCAAGGACATCCCGATGTCCTCGGAGAGCTGGGAGAAACACCCGGGCAGTGATGTTGCGGTCGCCCGGCTACCAGGCATCCCGGAGGACGTTCAGATCCAGACGTACCCGATCGAGTCGTTGGCGATCAAAGAGATCTTGGAGGGCCGTCGGCCGCCCGTCGGGGAGGGCGACGAGGTGTTCTTCGTGGGGCTGTTCCACCGGTTCCCCGGTGAGCAGCAGATCTTGCCCGTTGCGCGGTTCGGGAACATCGCCCTGATGCCATATGAGCCGGTGATGGCGCGCACGAGCGTCAGACAGGACGCGCCGAGCAAGCCGATCAGCGCTTACTTGGTCGAGGCGCGCTCGTGGGGTGGTCATAGCGGCTCCCCGGCGTGGGTGTACTTCCCGACGACAAGGACGCCGAGCGAGAGCCTGACGTGGAACGACCTCGGAGCCACCCAACCGCTCCTGCTCGGGCTGGTACAGGGGCACTACGCGATCGACCCGCACGAGGACTTCATTGGGGACTTGGCCCATGAGCGGTCGTTGGCAGCGAACGCCGGCATCGCGATCGTCGTGCCTGCCGAACACATCCTCGAGGTCATTCGAGGTGAGGCATTGAGCAAGGACAGGCAGCAGATCGAAGATGAGATCAGGCGCGAGCGGCAGCTGACGCGGGCGGTGGTCCAGACCCCAAAAGCCCGAGCAGGGCGAGGATTAGCCCTGTCCGGTGACTCGGCATCCGCCAACCGGGGACCGACCATCGGGGCGACCACGGCTGCGAGCACACGGCAGTGGTGCTGGCGCCCGCACCCCTTGCTGCCGACCGGGCCCTGGATCGTTTCCTCTCGGGCTCGCCGGTGCAGCCCCCAATAGATCCGGCTGGAATTGGCCGACCTGCCCGTCAGCCCGATCAGCCGGCTCCAGAGGTGATGTGCTCGACCACCGCCCGGAACTCCTCCGTCGGGGAGAAGTCGACGTATTCGGAGTCCTCGAGCGCCTCCGGTGCATGGCCGGGGGCCCAGTAGAACGCCTCGCCCGCGGCGAAATCCTGATGCCCGTCCGCAGTGTGCATCCGCACGCGTCCCTTGAGCATGTAGCCCCAGTGCGGGCACGGGCAGAGGTCGTCCGGCAGCCCCTTCGTCGCCGGGCGCAGGTCAGCGCCGGCCGGCAGCCGCACGAACCCGACCGAGATGCCGTCCTCGTCGCGCAGCCGCACCTCGACGCCGCCTTCCTCGATCACGACCGGTACGTCCTCGCGTGGGATGGATCGCATGTCATGCCTCCTGTTGGATTGGGTGTCGCGTTGCGTGCAAAGTGCTCGCGGCACTAGTCGACGATTCGGCTTCCTCCTCGTGGCGGACGTTCGATTGACGACGGCTTGGCTGCGTGTCTAAGCGTCCGATGGGGCCGGTGGCTGACCCGCCGCCGGCGCGATGTTCTGGTTGACACGAAGTGTGTTCGCAGGGTCGTAGCTCGCCTTGGCGGCGACGAGACGGTCGTAGTTCGTGCCGTAGGTCGCGCGCAAGCGCTCCTCGCCCTCGTCCATCAGGAAGTTCACGTACGCCCCACCGGCCGTGTAGGGGTGGGTGGCGTCCCAGTAGTCGACGGTCCAGTCGCGGAGCAGCGCGGCCTTCGCAGGATCTGGGTCGACGCCGACGATCACCTCGGCCCATTTGACGTCTCGATAGGAGAACGGGGTGTCCTCGGCGCGAATGTCGTGCACGGCCCCGTCGATCGGGTAGAGGTGCATCGTCGAGAGGGGTGTTGGGAGCCTCTGCGCGAAGGCGGTGTGCTGCTCGATCGCGGCGTCCGGCAGCTCGCGCACGAAGTCCCCCCGCCAGTACCACTGAAGGCCGGGTGTGAAGAACGGGTCAAACAGGCTCTGCAGCCCCGGGAACGGCATCGGTGTGACCCCGTGCAGCAGCGGTGTCCCGACCGCCTGTACCGGCGCGAAGAGATCGGCGGCCGCCTCCTCGGGGCCTGTGTAGCACCACACGACGCCGCACACCTTGCGCAGGTGCAGCTCGGCGGGGAAGAGGTCGGAGGGAGGGACCGTCATGGACGTGAAGAAGCCGTTCAGCTCACGCGGCGCGGCGGGCAGGAACTCGCGGTAGAAGCCCATCACCTCCGGCGTCTGCTCCACCGGCCAGAACGTCGGGCCGCCCAGGACGGTGGAGAGCGGATGCGCGCGAAACTGGAATGAGGTGACCACGCCGAAGTTCCCGCCGCCGCCGCGCAGTGCCCAGAACAGCTCGGGGTTCTCATTGGCGCTGGCACGCACCTGCTGCCCGTCGGCGAGGACGACCTCGGCCTCGATGAGGTTGTCGATCGTGAGGCCGTACTTGCGCGAGAGGTGCCCGATGCCGCCTCCGAGTGTGAGCCCGCCGACGCCGGTGCTGCTGACGGTCCCCGACGGTGTGGCGAGGCCGGCCTCGTGGGTCGCGGCGTCCACTTGACTCCACGTACATCCGCCACCCACGCGAACTGTGCGCGCGGCCGGATCGACGTCCATGCTCTGTAGGAGCGAGAGGTCGAGTACGACGCCGTCGTCGCAGACCCCCAGGCCGCCCGCGTTGTGGCCGCCGCCGCGTACGGCGAGCAGCAACTCGTGGCGGCGTGCGAAGCCGATGGTCGCGGCCACGTCTGCGCTGCTCGCACAGCGGGCGATCAGCGACGGCCGGCGGTCGATCATCGCGTTGTAAACGGCCCGTGCCTGATCGTAGTCCGGATCGGACGAACCGATCAGCTGCCCTGCGAACGTCGCGCCGAGCTCCTGTCGCGCTGCGTCCGCTGCATTCGTCGCGGTGCTCATGTGTGCCCCCTGTTGCTTGCTAGCCGAATCCTTGGCGTGGCGTCCCACGCACGTAGATAAACATAGTCGGATGTGTATGTGCCGCGCACAGCCCCCACGGCGAGCCGCCACGCCAAACGACCGAAGTGGCCAATTCCGGCTGCGCATTCGCTGCCCACCGTCTCGATCGACGCCCCGACCGTAAAGCTCCATGACACGCTCAATAAACGGCAGCGGGCATCTGATCGCGAGTCACCGTCAGGGTCCCGCCCGGTGCGCGATACTGCTCGAGCGATGTCGCAGGAGAACGTGGAGCTGGTCAAGCGACTGAAAGTCGCCTTCAACGAGAAGGACCTGGAGGCGTTCGCCGCGATCACGACGCCGGACTTCGAATGGACGACGTCGATGATGGCGATAGAGGGCGAAGTCTTCTGGGGGCGCGAGGGAATCGAGACGTACTTCGAGAGGATGAACGAGGTCTGGGAGAACTTCCGCGGGTTCGCCACCGAGTACCGCGATCTCGGCGAGCGCGTCCTTTGGATCGGGCGCCTCGAGGGACGGGGACGGGCGAGCGGCATACCGCTCGATGTCGATCTAGACGTTCTCTATGACGTCCGTGACGGAAAGATCTCGAAAATGCACTCCTACCTCGACCACGCCGAGGCGTTGCGAGCAGCCGGACTCTCCGCGTAGCGAAGCGCAGATGCCCCAAGAGAACGTCGAGATCGCCAAGCGGTTGAATGCCGCCTTCAACGCAAAGGACCCAGACGCGTTCGCCGAGCTCACGACGCCGGACTTCGAATGGACGACTCGATGAGCGCTGTCGAGGGCGAGGTCTTCCGGGGACGGGAGGGGATCGCGACCTACTTCGAGAGGATGCGCGACGCGTGGGAGGAGTTCCGCTCACTCGCCGGCGAGTATCGCGATCTTGGCGAGCGTGTCCTGTTCATCGGACGCCTTCAGGGACGGGGACGCGGCAGCGGCGTACCCGTCGATACGGCGCTGGACATTATGTTCGATTTTCGCGGGGCACGGATATCGCCCCAGCGCTCATTTCTCGACCACGGCGAGGCATTGCGAGCGGCTGGACTCTCCGAGTAGGCCCAGCAGAAGTGGCAACCTCGCGCTCGAGAACACTGCTGGTGGCCCATTCGGAGGGTCCTCCGGACACGTGCGTGGACGCGTCTCGTCGATAAGTCTCCTTCACGAAGCCATCGACTCCGCTCCAAGACGCCGCTGCCAACCGCGCTCGGGGCTCCGCCTGTCCCGGCCCGGACCGGACCGCCCCACGCACGCACCTTCGCCTCGCGACGCCCCAACGGCCCATTGCTCCTGTGTCGAGTGATTCCCACTCGTTGCCTGATTGCCAGGGCGGTTGGCTGTCCTTGGGCAGGACTTACTGGGTCTCGAGCGCCTTGGCTATGGCAATGCGGCGACCGTGATGCCCTGCGCTTCAAGACCGCCTCTGACTTCTGAGAGCTCGAAGACATCGTCGACGCCAAGAACCCCGCCGGGGATCTCGCCTTGGTCCTTACGGTCGAGCAGCGTCTTGCCACAGGTCGCGATCGCCGCCGCGGTCATCGCGAAGTTACCTTTGCCGGTGACGGTGCTTGCCGCCAAGCGATGCCCTTCGCGCGAGACGCCGCAGATGTGGCATTGCGGCTTCGCGACTGTGCTGCTCGCTTGACGCTCGGCGTTGAGGGTGAGCAGCGAGAGTGGCAGCTTGGAGATCACGCCGAGCCCGTTCAGCGCCATCACGGGCTCGCGCGCCCACCACTCAAGTGTGTAGGCATAGTTACGAACCGGGAGTCGTTCGCCGAGGTTGCCGACGAGCCCGACCGCGGCGTCAGGGTCCGTGAACTCGAGACAGCGAAGCCTGCCGAACGGCTCAGGGAAGTCGAGGGCCACGATGGGGTGGCGGTGAACGCCTGTAAGTCCGGGATGCAGAAAGTCCTCGATGGTGCCCCTACCCATTGGCTCACGCATCGAGAACGTGCCGGCGTTTTCCAAGCAGTCCGCGTCGGGATGAGCGGCGAGCAGATCCTTGAACACGAGCGAGGTCACGCCTGGGGCGAGCCCGACGTCGGTCACGACAAGCCCCTCCGCCCCGTCGCCGAGCGCTCTCAAAGCGGCCCGGTCCTCGGGCAAGACGATGATCGTGAACATCGTGCCGCCATTGCGCAGCACGAACCGCTCCACGGTGCGCGACCGGTCGTTGACCATCGAGATCACAAGGTCCGCGTCAGCGCACGCCTCCGGTACCGAGTCCGGCTCGCCGAGATCGACCAGTCGGAAGTCATCGGCCTTCTCGGGTCTTCGACCGGCACGGATGACCTCCAAACCAGCACGGCGCAACGGCTCAACGCAGAGTCGCCCGAGCGCACCCTGCGCACCAATCACCAGGACCTTATGCGCCCCGCCCCGCACAACGCGGCACGCTACCAGACGCCCCTGCCTTGCATCTGACCGGCCGGCAGCCCGTGGCAGCGATCATCCGCATCACCCGCTCGAGCCCCGCGTCGAGCCGCAATAAACGTGGCTGGTGTCTTTTCGGCGCTCTGGGTACACTGCGTGGCACGGGCACGTTCGAGCAGCTCCGGGCCTCCACCCGGATCGGCGCGGCCGTAGGAGCATCCTGGGTGGGTGCTCCGCATTCCCTGCAGTGAGGGTGCGGCCGCCCCGAAAGAAGCACCCTCCACAGGGCGGCCGCACCTGCTTGTGCCGGGCCCCTGGGGATGGAGAAGGCCTTTCCGCCGACGCAGGAAGGCGCTGTTTGCCGGTATGCGGCCGTGAGCACCCTGGACGAACACTGCCCATGTGGAGACGACGAGAGGCCGCCGGCGGCCAAGAGATCTCCGGACACCCGTTGTAAACGATCGTGGTGTGCGTGTAGGGTGCCGAGCGGCGCCCCGGGGGTTTGCCCTCCAATCGCCCTGGGGACCGCCCTGCACGGCCGCCGCCTCGCTGGCGGCCGTGCCCGTTCCGCCCCCGAAATAAACACGAGCAGGTGACATAGAACGCGGAATCGGCTACGCTCCAGCGAGCGTCGACGGACGGCTCGGGGGTGGACAACCACACGGGCCTGCCCGACGCGGGCTCGTGCTCACCTCGCTCCCTCCCGGAGCCCCTCCCGAGCACGAGCCCAACCAAGCCGCGGCGTAGCGATCACACAGGGAGCCCCCTCGAGATCCTGAGCTGCTCCTCGAGGGGGCTCCCTGTGACCAGCAGATGTGACCCCCACACAGCGGCGCGGACGCGCCACCACGCGAAACGGTAGCTGTTGACGAGCGAGCTCGCCGGCGTCGGCTGTCGACCACCTGAGGGGCCCTCAGCACCACTGGCCCCTCAGGCTGCACAGTCCCGGCGGCTCCGCGCCGCCGATAAACGGCGCCAGTGTGGTTTACCTGTAGCGTCCGCTACAGTCCCGGGCCGGGTCTCTCTCGACCCGTCTCCCAGGCCCGCGCCGTCGAAGGTCAGGCCCCTGTCGGCGGCGCGGGCCTGTCCTACCGCTGATGCCCAGGATCACACTTCCCGTCATCGCCACCCCGAACGGGTACACCGTGCTGGCGAAAGCTCCCGGGGACGTGTCGCCCTACCAGGGCCGTGGCGGTGACATCGACATGCTCTGCGGCGAATGCCACCACGCGCTCGCCGAGCACACCGACGCGCATGGCATCTCCGGGGTCGTGCTGCGGTGCCCGATCTGCGGCGCGTTCAACCTGACAGGAGCTCTCGAGCCAGGCCAAGCGCCCCCGTCGGGTACGAGCTGGGAGACGGTCCGGGCGCGAGATCTCCGGCACCCGTGATCTCAGACGATCTCGGGCTCCCCGGGGAACGACCCGAGTCGCCACCTTTGCGCTAGCGTTCCCGCGAACGTTTATCGCATGGGCTCGCACGCGAGCCCTCACCCGCGCCGACCAGCTCACCTCCGCCCCCGCTTGCCCACTCAGCCGCCGAGCGCCAGACCATCCTCGCCGGCGCGGCGCGCCGAGCCGCTCGACGTCAGCCTGCTGCCCCGTCCTGTGGCGGTCATCGCTGGCGCGCGCCTGCCGTTCGCGCGCTCGAACTCCCACTACGCGCACGAGTCAAACCACGCGCTGCTGACCGCGACGCTGCGCGCCCTCGTCGAGCGCACCGGCCTGCAGGGCGAGCTGCTCGGCGAGGTCGTGGCCGGTGCCGTCCTCAAGCACCCGCGCGAGCGCGACCTCACCCGCGAGGCGCTGCTCGACAGCGGCCTCGCACCCGAGACCCCGGCCTACGACCTCCAGCAGGCGTGTGCGACGGGCCTCGAGGCCGTCGTGTCCGTCGCCAACAAGATCGCGCTCGGTCAGATCGAGGCCGGCATCGCTGGAGGGGTCGACACCACCTCCGAAGCGCCGCTGTCGATCAACGACGAGCTGCGCCGGCTGCTGCTGGAGGCAAATCGCACCCGCACACTCGCAGGCAGGGCGCGGCTGCTGGGGCGCTTTCGCCCGCGCCAGCTGATCCCAGAGATCCCGCGCAACGCCGAGCCGCGCACGGGCCTCTCGATGGGCGAGCACTGCGCGCTGATGGCCGAGCAGTGGCAGATCCCGCGCTCCGCGCAGGACGAGCTCGCGGCACAGAGCCACAGGCGCCTGGCCGGGGCGTATGAGCGCGGGTTCCTGGATGACCTCGTCGTCCCCTTCAACGGCCTCGAGCGCGATCAGAACCTGCGCCCGAACTCGACGCCCGAGAGCCTCGCGCGTCTGGCGCCCGCGTTCGGCGGGCCCGCCGGCACGATCACCGCCGGCAACGCGAGCGCTCTCTGCGACGGCGCCTCCGCGGTGCTGCTCGCGAGCAAGGAGTGGGCGCGCGAGCACGAGCTGCCGGTGCTCGCCTACCTGACCGACGCCCAGGCCGCCGCGGTCGACCACGCCCGTGGCGGCGAGGGGCTGCTGATGGCCCCGGCATACGCGATGCCGAGGATCCTCGACCGAGCCGGGATCGGGCTCGGCGACTTCGACCTGTATGAGATCCACGAGGCGTTCGCGGCACAGGTGCTGTGCACGCTGCGCGCCTGGGAGGATCCGGTCTTCTGCCGCGAGCGCCTCGGGCGCGAGAGCCCGCTCGGGGAGATCGATCCGCAGCGGCTGAACGTCAACGGCGGCTCGCTGGCGGCCGGGCACCCGTTCGCCGCGACCGGCGGGCGGATCGTCGCCGCGATGGCCAAGGCGCTTCACGAGCGCGGCGGGGGGCGCGGCGTGATCAGTATCTGCGCCGCCGCCGGACAGGGCCTCCTCGTCACGATGAAGGCGCCGCCGCGCGAGGACGCGGCGCCATGAGCGACCGCTACCTGCAGCTGACCGCCAGCCGCCCGGGGGCGGCGCTTGCCGGACGCCTCGGCCTCCCGGCACCGGTGGCGCTCGAGCGCCACCGGCCCGGGGACCCGGTGATCCGCGGCACCGTGCTGCTCGCCGGTAGCCCCGACGGGCGCCTCGCGCGCGCTGTGGCCGAGGTGCTCGGCGACACCGACGCAGAGCTCACCGACCTCACCCAGGCGACAGGCCCAGAGCCGGGGGAGAGGACACGCTCACCGGTCAAGGCGCTCGTGTTCGACGCCACCACGATCGAGGACTGCGCCGAGCTCGAGCTCGCGCACTCCTTCCTTCACCCGAGCCTCCCGCGCCTGGAACGCTGCGGACGGGTGCTGATCCTCGCAACGCCCCCCGAGGACTGCGCGAGCCCGGCCGCCGCGGCCGCGCAGCAGGCGCTCGAGGGCCTCGTACGCTCGCTGGCCAAGGAGCTCGGCGGCGGGCGCACCGCACAGCTGCTGCGCGTCGGCGAGGGCGCCGAGCACGGCCTCGCCTCCAGTGTCCGTTTCCTGCTCTCGCCGCGCTCCGCGTTCATAACCGGGCAGGCGATCGAGCTGCGCCCCGCGCCGGCGGCGCCGTCCTTTGACTGGGAGCGTCCCCTGGCCGGCAGGGTTGCGCTCGTCACCGGCGCCGCGCGCGGCATCGGGCGCGCCACAGCCGAGCTGCTCGCCGCCGAAGGCGCGCGCGTGACCGGCGTAGACGTGCCCGCGCTTCATGGCGAGCTCGCGGCCGTGCTCGAGCCGCTCGGCGCCCGCGCGCTCGCGCTCGACATCACGGCCGCCGAGGCCCCGAAGGCCGTAGCGGCGGCGCTGGCCGACGGCGTCGATGTGATCGTCCACAACGCCGGCGTGACACGCGACCGCACGCTGGCGAAGATGGGAACCGAGCGCTGGCGCGAGGTGCTCGAGATCAACCTCTGCGCGCAGCAGCGCCTGGACGAGCCGCTACTCGACGGGCTGCTCCGCGACCACGGCCGGGTCGTGTGCGTCTCCTCGATGAGCGCGATCGCGGGCAACGCCGGGCAGAGCAACTATGCGGCCTCCAAGGCAGGGGCGATCGGACGTGTGCGCGCGCTCGCGCCGGCGCTCGCCGAGCGTGGATGCACCGCCAACGCCGTGGCCCCCGGGTTCATCGAGACGGCGATGACGGCCCAGATGCCCTTCGCGCTGCGCCAGGCCGCGCGGCGGATGAGCAGCCTCTGCCAGGGCGGGCTGCCGGTCGACGTCGCGCAGGCGATCTGGTGGCTTGCCCATCCCGGCTCGGGCGCGCTGAACGGCAGCGTTCTCCGGGTCTGCGGAGGGAACCTGATCGGCGCATGATGACGCTGCGCGAACACACCCGCCCGCCCAGGCTGCTGGGCCTGTATGCCCGCTCGTTGGCGGGGACGCTTCACCACCCGGGCGCGGGGCAGGAGATCCCCGCGCTCCAGCTCACGCTCAGGGGCGCCCGGGCGGACCCCGAGAACCTCGACCGCTACCGGCGGCTCTGCGGGGCCGGGGAGGGGCCGCTTCCCGGCGCCTACCCGCACCTGCTCGCGTTCCCCCTTCACCTGGAGCTGATGAGCGATCGGAGCTTCCCCTTCTCCCCGGTCGGGCTCGTGCACATCGAGAACCGGCTGCGCGTGCACCGGCCGATCGACCCCGACGAGCGCCTTGACATGCACGTGCGCGCGACGCAGCTCGAGCCCCACGAGAAGGGCCTTCGCTTCACGATCCTCACCGAGGCCCGCGTCGCCGGCGAGCTCGTCTGGGTCGAGAACAGCACGATGCTCCGCCGCGGGCAGGGCAGCCCCCGACGCCGCGAGCGCCCCGCGCCGACCGTGGACGCGAGCTCCGAGCACAGCGAGCCCTGGACGCTGCCGGCCGGCCTCGGACGCCGCTACGCAAGCGTCTCGGGGGATCGCAACCCGATCCACCTCTCCCGCGCGAGCGCGAGGCTGTTCGGGTTCCCGCGGGCGATCGCGCACGGCATGTGGACGCTCGGGCGCTCGCTCGGCGCGTTGCGGCACCTGCTCGGTGACGCCTACACGGTCAACGTCAGCTTTCGAAGGCCGATCGCCCTGCCCGGACGCGTGATCTTCAGCCACCGCGAGCAGGAGCCGGGGCTCGTCTTCGCGGTCCGTTCCGCGACGCAGGCCGGGCAGCTGCACATGAACGGGAGCGTGAGCGCGTGAGCGCCGGCGAGCGCGGCATGGGCCTCGGGCTGCGCGCGCTCGGGCGGATCGCGGGCTCTGAGAGCCTCGAGCGCCTGCGCCTTCGCCGGGGAGCCGAGCGCGCGATCTACCGCGCCTCACGCGAGGGCTTTCGCGCCGCGGCGCTCGCCGGGAGCGCGTTCAAACCGGCCCGGCGCGAGCACCCCGCGCGGCTGCGCAGCCCCGAGGCGGGCTCGCTGTTCGACCTGACCCCGAGCGAGGAGCAGCAGCTGATCGCCGAGACCTTCGCCGAGTTCGCCGCGCGGCGCCTGCGCCCCGCCGCGAGCGCCGCCGACAGCCTCGCCGCGGCCCCGCCGGAGCTGCTCGCCGAGCTCGCAGAGCTCGGCCTCGCCACGCTCGGGGTGCCCGAAGAGCTCGGCGGCGCCGGCGAGGAGCGCTCGAGCGTCACCGGCGTGCTCGCCGCGCAGGCGCTCGCACACGGCGACATGGGCCTCACGCTCGCCGCGCTCGCCCCGGCGTCGGTCGCCACCGCGCTCGCGCTGTGGGGCGACGGCGAGCAGCAGGCGAGCTTCCTGCCGGCGCTCCTGGAGGACAACGTCGCGGCGGCGCTCGCGCTCAGCGAGCCACGGGCACTGTTCGACCCCCAGCGCCCGGCGAGCCGCGCCACACAAGCGCCGGGCGGCGGCTATCTGCTGGAGGCGAGCAAGACGCTCGTCCCGCGCGCCGGCGATAGCGCGCTGCTGATCATCGGCGCGATGCTCGAGGGCCACGGGCCCGCGCTGTTCCTCGTCCCGGCCGACACACCCGGGGTGCTGAGCCGCCCCGCCGCCGGCATGGGGGTGCGCGCGGCCGCGCTCGGCGACGTGCTCGCGCACGAGGTCCGCTTGCCCGCCGGCGCACTGCTCGGCGGGGGCGACCCCGCGGTGTATGCCGAATGCGTGCGGCGCAGCCGGCTGGCGTGGTCTGCGCTCACGCTCGGCAGCGCACAGGCGGTGCTCGACTACGTGATCCCCTACGTCAACGAGCGCGTCGCCTTCGGCGAGCCGATCAGCCACCGCCAGGCCGTCGCCTTCGCGGTCGCCGACATCGCCGTGGAGCTCGAGGGGATGCGCCTGTGCGTGCTGCGCGCCGCCGCGCGCGCGGACGCCGGCAAGGACTTCGCCCAGGAGCTCGCGGCCGCCCACAGCCTGTGCGTGCGCCACGGCGCGAGGATCGGCTCGGAGGGGGTGCAGCTGCTCGGCGGCCACGGCTACGTCACCGAGCACCCCGTCGAGCGCTTCTACCGCGACCTGCAGGCCGTCGGGGCGATCGAGGGCGGGGTGCTCGTATGAGGCGGGCGGCGCAGGAGCGCCCGGCATGATCAACCTCGAGGTGCCCGCCCGCTTCCGGGCGCTCGTCGCCCAGGCCCACCAGGTCGCCGCCGAGGTGCTGCGCCCGATCTCGCGCACCTACGACGAGGCCGAGCACGCCTACCCGAAGGAGCTCGACATGCTCGCCGCGCTGATCGACGGGATGAACGACGGCGCGCAGAGCGGCGCCGGCGCCGCCGGGGTCAGACGCGAGCGCGAGCACCCGTCGGGCGAGATCAGAAACGGCTCGAACATGGCCACGGCGCTCTCGATCATGGAGATGTGCTGGGGCGATGTGGGGCTGCTGCTCAGCATGCCGCGACAGGGGCTCGGCAACAGCGCGATCGCCTCGGTCGCAAGCGAGGAGCAGCTCGAGCGCTTCGGCGGGCGCTGGGCGGCGATGGCGATCACAGAGCCCCAGGCCGGCTCTGACTCGGCCGCGATCGCCACCACCGCGGTGCTCGACGAGCAGACCGGGGAGTACGTGCTCAACGGCGAGAAGATCTTCGTCACCGCCGGCGAGCGCGCCGAGCTGATCGTCGTCTGGGCGAGCCTCGATCGCTCCCTCGGGCGCGCTGCGATCAAGTCCTTCGTGGTCGAGCGCGAGAACCCCGGCCTGATCCTCGAGCGCCTGGAGCACAAGCTCGGCATCCGCTCCTCCGACACCGCGAACTTCCGTCTCCTCGACTGCCGCGTGCCTGGGGAGAACCTGCTCGGCTCCCCGGAGGTCGAGGTGAGCCGCGGCTTCGCCGGCGTGATGCAGACCTTCGACAACACCCGCCCGCTGGTGGCGGCGATGGCCGTCGGGCTGGCCCGGGCGTGCCTGGAGCAGACGCGCGAGCTGCTGGCCGAGATCAACGTCTTCGCCGACCCGGACACGCCGATGGCGTTGCAGAGCGCCGCCGCGGCGGAGCTCTCGAGTATGCACGCCGACTACGAGGCCGCGCGCCTGTTGACGCTGCAGGCGTGCTGGATGGCCGACAACGGGAAGCCCAACTCCCTGCAGGCCTCGATCGCCAAGGCGAAGGCGGGCCGGGTGTGCGTGGACGTCGCGATCCGCTGCGTGCGCCTGTGCGGCGCGCGCGGCTACGGGCGCGAGCTGCTGCTCGAGAAGTGGGCGCGCGACGCGAAGATCCTCGACATCTTCGAGGGCACCCAGCAGATCCAGCTGCTGATCATCGCCCGCGCGCTACTCGGCAAGACCTCGGCGGAGCTCGGTTGACCCGCTTCGCCGGAGCATCGTATGTAGAGGTGCAAGCGCCCCCGGCTGCCTGCTTCCAGCTGGTGTGCGACACCCCACGAACCCCGGAGTGGCATCAGGCGATCGCAGGCGTGGAGGTGCTCGCGCGCGACCCCGATCAGCGGACCTCGCTGGTGAGGGCCCGCATCGACGCGCTCATCACCAAGGTCGAGGTCGAGCTCCGTCTGAGCTACGAGGAGCCCCGCGCCGTGCACATGCGCCGGGTGTCCGGCGAGCTGCGCGAGCTGACCGCGACGTGGAGCTTCGAGGATCTCGGCGACGGTCGCACACGGGCAGCGTTCGAGACGGAGTTCGACCCGGGGCGTGTCCTATCGATGCTCGCCCGCGGTCCGGTGGTCGCACAGCTGAGGAGACTGCTGGCCGAGCAGCCGCCGAGCGGGCTGAAGCAGGCTCTCGAGGGTCACTAGCGCGGGTGCGGATGCGTGCGGTCGATCACCGCCAGTTCGTCGGGCTCGGCCCATGGCTGTGATCAGGGCGCCCCGCAGATCGCGACTGCCGCTCAACCTCGCTGCTCACGCAACGCGTGAGGCCACAGCCCCGCGGAGCGTTCCTGAGTCGAGCATGGCCTCGATCTCCTCCGGGGGGCACGGCCTGCCCAGGAGATAGCCCTGGCTCATTTCGCAGCCCATCCCTTCCAGGGCGCGTAGCTGCCCCTCGTCCTCGAGCCCCTCGGCGACGACGCTCAACGAGAGCGCCTGGCCGACGCCCATGATCGCGTGAAGCAGCTCGCTGGCCTTGTGCCAGCTCGCGGCTCCACTCACCGCCCAAGGCGGCGACGAAGCTCCGGTCGATCTTCAGGATGTCCACCGGCAGGCTCTGCAGACTCGAGAGAGAGGCATATCCCGTGCCGAAGTCGTCGATCGCCACCCGAACGCCCAGTGTCTTGATCTGCTCGAGCTGCTCGCGGGCGGCATCCGCGTCCTGCATCACCGCGGTCTCGGTGATCTCGAGCGTCAGGCACGAGGGTTCGATGCCCGATTCGCGCAGTGCACGCTGCACGTCGGAGACCAGCCCGCCCTCACCGATCTGTCCGCCGAGACGTTCACCGAGACGCCGATGCGCAAGCCCTTCGGTGGCCCATCTCGCCGCCTGCCGGCATGCCTCGGCGAGAACCCAGCGCCCGATCGCGACGATCATCCCGGTCTCCTCGGCGAGCGGGATGAACTCGTTCGGCGCGATCACACCCCGCTGCGGGTGGCGCCAGCGCACGAGCGCCTCGACGCCGAGCAGCTCTCGGCTCGGCACAGCGCAGATCGGCTGATAGAGCAGGAACAGCTGCTCGCCGTGCACGGCCGCGCTGAGCTCCGCCTGCAGGCCGGCGCGTCCCTCGGCGTCCTCGTGCATCCGCGCGGCGAACAGCACGTGGCGGTCCTTGCCCGCCGCCTTTGCCGTGTACAGGGCCAGGTCGGCGTCGCGCAGCAGCGCGTCGGGGTTCTCGTAGCGCCCGACCGCGACGCCGATGCTGACCGTGACCGAGACCGCCTTGCCGTCGACGTCGAGGGTCACCGGCTCACGGAGGATCGCCGTCAGCCGGTCGGCGAGCAGCTCGAGTGTCGCCTCGTCGGCGCCCGGCTCGGCGAGCACGACGAACTCGTCTCCGCCCAGACGCCCAACGGTGTCCTCTTGCCGCACGGCGCCGCGCAGGCGATTTGCCACCGTGGTGAGCAGGAGGTCGCCCGCCGCGTGCCCCAAGCTGTCGTTGACTCCCTTGAAGTCGTCGATATCGATGAACAGCACGCCCGCGAGCATCGCGGGTTGGCGCTGCAGCGCGCGCGAGCAGGCGCTCGGCACGGTCGAGCACGAGCGCGCGGTTCGGCAGGCCCGTCAGCGCGTCGTGCAGAGCCAGGTGGGAGAGCTCGAGGTTCGTCTGGGAGAGCACGCGTAGCGCGCGCAGGCGCCCCATCGAGAGGGCGAGCGTGAGCAGCCCGAGAGTGACGCTCAAGAGACTCCCGCCGATGAGCAGCAGCAAGGCGTTCCAGTTCGCGAACATGCTCCCGGTGATACGCGCGCCGAACGTCGTCACCGACCAGCCTTCGTGCCCGGCGCCGAGCGCTTCCCGTCCGACCAAGAGGTCGATCGTCGTGCTCTGTCCGCGTGCGGCCGGGCGCCCACGCGTGAAGGCAACATGCGAGAGCCGCGAGTCATAGTGCAGGCTGACGGGCAGGCCCTGATGGCCTTCGAGCGCTTTGGTCAACACGACGCCCGGTGTGAGCAGCTCGCCGAGCCATCCGAGGAACGTTTTCCGGCGCGCCGCCGTCGTGCCCGGCACGCCACGCGCGCGATACACGGGGGTCTCCACTCCCAGCGCCGTGGCGCCGCCCAGGGCAAACGGCGCGTATGCGGTCTGTCCGCGGTCACGCGCGAGGATCAGCTGAGGCGAGATCGCGCAGTAGTCGAGACCCGCAGGGATGTACGCGGCGAGGCTCCGCGCGACTCCCGCGACAGCAAGGCAGTAGTAGGGGCGCCTGCCCGCCGGCTCGATTCGAAGGCTTCGGCTGGGAGGAAGGGCCCCCGCCCCCGGGAGCCGTACAGGGTCGGCGGCCAATCGAGCCTTGAGCCCGCCGAGCGCTCCCGCCGGCACGAACGCCGCCAGGCCAATGTTCTGAAGCTCCGGATAGCGGCGCATCGCGTCCACCGATTCGGTCCAGCGATCGAAGTCGGCGGATGTCGCCCGCGGGTTGCTGCGGAAGAAGGCACCGGCGGCGATGACCAGGTCTTCCTCGTGCTGGATCGTCTGCCTGACGCTTGCGGCCACCTCCACCGAGGCGGATTGGAACGCCATCCGCTGATCGCTGGCGTCCGAGCGGGCGACGGCACGCGCCCCGAGCACGGCCGCAAGCGTTCCTGCCGTCGCGAGCACGGCGGCGATCGCCGGCCAAAGGGCTTTGCGCCGAGCGGCGCCTCCCGCGCCCAGGAGCGGCCGTTCGCCGTGGGAGGTGGTCGGACTCGAAGGGTGGGGGGCGCGCTCGGACACTGTGCTCAGCACTTCCTGGCTTGCACTGGCGGCCGAGCTATCTCACCCGACGTGAGACCTCTGGCTTTGCGTCCCCGGCTCACGCCGGGTTTGCCCTGTTCAGTTGGGTTGCTCCTCCGGGTCTCGGCGCACCGTGACTGTCTCTTTAGCATCCCCACCGGCCTCTGAACATCCGTCCGCCAAAACGGACCCTGCGACGTTTATTCACAGGGACTGGTCAAGCCTGCCGGCGCCAGAAGCGGCAGACCAGTGGGATCGATTTCCCGGGCCGAGCCGCCCTTTCAGAGCTCCCGAAGGAGTCGTGTCCGCCTCGAATGGGCCGTAGGTTCTCGCTCGCCTGTTGATGTTCCTCACGGGCCCTCTGTCGCGTCGCGCGGGTGCTGCCGGTGAGCGGGCCAGCCCGGCCGGAGACGCGCATCACACGACGCCGCGAACAACGTCGCGAAGACACGGGCACGCCAGTGCCTCTACAGCCCGTATGGCCCGGGCGCCACGAAGAGCGGGCGAGGGCATCAGACGCCACCCTCACTCGGGCCACCCGGCGCCCCACCGGGAGCGAGCCTCGCAGGACCAACGAGCCGCCCCGGGGACAGCAGGACACGGGGACGTTTGTCGCCGCGGGCGCGCAGCCGTCCTCGCTCGGCCTCGCCGCGGCGCTGTACGTGCGCGCGGAGGGACCCCGCGGGACGTCGCGGGCGTGAGACCGAGCGCCGCAGACTGCTGCGCAACCAAATCACGGCGTCGGAGACGGCGGCGGCCGAACTGGAAGCGGAGCACTCCGTAAACGTCCGCGCGGTAAACGCGTTCCCGACGCTCCGCGGGGGACCCAACTGCCGGTCCGAGGCGGCTCGCCTTCGCGGGGCTGCAGGGCGAGAGCCGCCCTCGTGCGCAGGCTCGCGGCGGTGCAGGCAGCGATTGACGAAGCCGACGGGACGACAGCCGGAGCGGGGGAGGACGATCGCGCAGCGCCGAGGCGAGAAAGCCGAAGAAGGCCGCCCTCGCACGGCCGCGACGACGCCCGCCGCACGCCGGCCTCGCCGGTGCCTAACCCCGCGCGCGGTGGGCCTAGAGGTTCGGGTCGTTCGCGCCGATGATCACGAGAAACCGCACGTGAACACGACAAACAGACGACGGCGGTCACAGCGAAGACACGCGGACACGCTCAGCGCAAAGGCGCGCTGCGGGCGGCGCGTCGCACCAGCACCCATGCGCGGTCGAGGCGCTGTATCAGGCTCAGGCTCCCGAAGAGCAGCGCCGCGGCGGTGGCGAACGTGACGACGATGGCGAACTCGACGTCGCCCGAGTAGGACTGCGCTCGTGAGCCCAGCCAGAGGAGGGCGACCGGGATCGGCCCCCAGCACAGCGGGGTAGAGCGCGACCATCGCGACGAGCAGCGCGTTCGCGAGGAGCGTGTCGGCCCGCTCGCGGCGACGCCCGGCCCGCTGCGGGGCGTCGCGGTAGTGGACCGGCGCGGTGCCGGGGCGGCGGCCGACGAAGAGTCCGCCGGTCGGGTCGGTCCGCACAGACGAGTCGTTGCATATCGACAGCGTTTATCGCGATTCTCCGCGTGTCACGTGACCGCGCTGAGCGGGAGACGAATCGTCGCCCATCGTGCGGCACCTGATCGGACGCCGCAACATTATGGAGACGGCGCGGTTTATGGGCTCTCAGCATTGGGACCCTCACGCGGCCGACGCGGCGGTCAGGGCGAGGAAATTAGGAAACCGGCCGTCTTGACAGCCGCGATACCGATCGGGGATGATGCGTGCCCGTGAGCGTTTATCTTGCCGTCGCTGGGACGAGCTTGTCCCGGCCGAGGTCCGTCCGTCAGCGCTCTCGCTGCAGGGTCAATCACGGCCGACCGAGCAGAGCTCACTAGGAGGTCACGCAGTGCCGAAGAACGCCCCCGCCTCACGTCCTGCCCTTGCGGCGCTTGCGTCGCTCTGTTCGCTTCTCGCTGCGCTCGCCGTGGTCCCGCCTGCCCTGGCCGCTGCGCCCGAAGCGCCGGTCACGCTCTCCCCGGCCACGGAAATCACCGCGACCTCGGCCACGCTTGGAGGCGAACTCAATCCCGGCGCGGCGTCCGAAGTCACGTGGCAGATGTTCCTGAGCAATCCGGGCGGTAGTTCGTGCCACGAAGGCACCACGGTCGGCGGCGAAGGGCCGCTTGAAGGTCAAGCGATCCCCGTCAGCACGACGGCGCGAGACCTGGAACCCGCGAGCGAATACCGCTACTGCGTCGTCGCGTTCAACGGCGAAGGCGAAACGCCCGGCAACGAAGGGACGTTCAAAACGCTCGGAGCGCCGGGAACGCCCGGACTGTCGGTAGCCAAACCTGTCGGTGCCGCTGAAGCGACCTTCCAGGCGATCCTGCGCCCGGAAGGCGAACCGGCCACGAATGAACCGTGGCCGTACCACTTCCTCTACAAGCCGGGGACATCCTGCGTGGGCGGCACAGAAACCCAATACGCCGTCTCCAACGGCGAACCGGACGAAACGGTCACCGCACAGGGCTTCGCGCTCACGCCCGACACGACGTACGCGCTTTGCCTCGTGGTGAGCACGGTCAGCGAAACTACGACGTACGGGCCGATCTCGTTCACGACCCACGACGGTGTCGCGTTGACGGTCCATTTGACCGGAGAAGGCAGGGTTGAATCAAGCCCCTTCGGGATCGCGTGCGAAACCGAACAATGCTCGCACGTGTTTGAACGCGAAAACCTGTTCGAACCTGAGCCCCCGGTGAAACTGACGGCCACCCCCAAGACCGGATACGTGTTCGCCGGCTGGCTCGGCTGCCAGCAGGTCGTACTCGGCACCTGCGAAGTCGCACCGCCCGCGAGCAGCGAAGTCACCGCCGTGTTCTTGAAGACGGCCGAAACAGGCGAAAAGGGCGAACAAGGCGAAGAAGGCAAAGTCGGCAAAGAAGGCGCGCCCGGCAAAGAAGGCGCGCCCGGTAAAGAAGGCGCCCCGGGCAAACAAGGAGCCCCCGGGACCGGCGGCACTGCCGGCCCGACGGGATCCCAGGGTCCCACAGGACCCCCTGGCCCTCAGGGCAAGGAAGGCCGTCCCGGCAAGGTCGAGCTCGTCAAGTGCACGAAGCACGGTGGGAAGCAGCACTGCACCACCAAGCTCGTCTCCGGCACCGTGAAAATCACGGCCTCCTCGTCAGCGCGCGCGACGCTCGCGCGCCACGGGGTCGCATACGCGGTCGGGACTGCGGGCCGGCGCAGCGGCCGGATTAGCCTGCGCCTGCGCGCACTACGACCGCTTACGCCGGGGCGCTACACGCTCGCCCTCTCCCGCAGGGTCGCCGGCCACACCACCACAACCCGCCAAACCATCACGGTCGCATGAGCCACAACTGTGTACTGGGGTCATGCGGCGCCGGCAATAGCCTCCAACGAGAGTTGACGTACCGCATCGTGCCGAAGCACCGCGTGACGTCGCACTCCTGAAAGCGCCACGGCGAGAGATCTGCCGTCCACCGGGACGCGGAATTCTCGCCGCTCGGACGCCAGCCGTCGCTCCTCGAAGCCGGTCAGCGCGGGGATGACGATCTCAGCAGTCCTCGGCGAGAGCTCGTTCACCAGGAGATTCTCTTCTCCGGAAGGCCAACTGCATCGGGGTTCCACGCGACCGTCCTTGTTGGGAAGTCTGTTCGCTGGGTCTCCTGCTCGTTGGCTGCTGGGTTCCGCGCGCCGGTCGGTGTCGCTCTCCGGCTGCGTCACTAGCAGCCATCAACACGTGTCTTGCCCGATGTTCGACACCGCCGTCTGGCGCTTCAACCCCGCAGGGGGGTTCCCCTGGGCCCCGTTGGGGCCCCGCGGCGCGTGCATCCTGAGCGCAAGGAGCACAAGGAGCGTAAGGACAAGGCGCAGTAGCCGCGCGAGGGGTGGCCAACGGAGCCGGCTCCTCGCGTTCAGCGTCGGCGCTCGATCCGGATGGCGTTCCGCGGCGAGTACCTCAATGTGGCGCGTTCACTCGGGGGTATGACGGACCTTCTTGGTTCTCTGCACGGCAGCAACGCCAGTGCTTCGTCCGGGGAGTCTGGGGACGGATTGGTCTCGCGACGGGCTGTGGTGGCGGAGAGGCCGGGCGGGAGCGAGCGATCGCCGGCACGGGGTGAGCCGCCGGCTCGGCCTCTGCGACGCTGCCGAGCCTCCGCCGCGGGGTCCCCGCGCGGCGCGAGCAGCGCAGGGTGCCCAAGACGAGCGAAACCCACCGTGAGCGTTTTCCCGCTGTGAGCGGGCTGACGATACTGTGCGGCGCGAGCGATCCGGTGTCCACCGACCAGAGCCCGCTACGGTCTGATCGATGACCGAGCACAGTGATCTGAATGACGCGTTCGAGGAGCAGCTCGCACGCACCGCACGGTTCCGGAGAGCGGCCTTTCATGTGCACTCGATCCAGAGCCACGACTGGGGCAAGGAAGCCAGCCGCGAGCTCAACGACCGCAAGAAGTTCGAGGGCGACGACGGCGCGGAGCGATTCCTCGACCAGCTCGCAGACGCGCGCCTCGAGCTCGTCTGCATCACCGACCACATGCGCAGCGAGAACGCGTTCAAGCTCGCTAGGGCCGCCGCGAAGCGAGACGACATCACCGTCCTGCCCGGCATGGAGATCAGCTGTCTGATTCCGCCCGGCCACCGCGAGGCGATCCACATCCTTGTCGTTTATCCCCCCGACGCGGACGCCGACGTGATCGAGCGGCTGTTCGTGGAGCAGGCCGGGCTTCCCGGCGCCGCCAAACGCACCGGAGAGGAGCAGGTCAGCTTCTCCTCCCTCACGGAGGTGCGCCGACGGGTGGAGGCGGCCGGCGGCCTGTTCCTGCTCGCCCACGTCGACCAGCAGCCGAGGGGTCACCGCGCCTACATCCGAAGCGTGCGGGGCGAGAGTGCCGCCATGTTCGCGATCGACGCCGGCGGCGCCGAGCAGCGCACCGACATCTCCCGCGAGTACGCCGATCATCTCGCTGAGCTCAACCCACACGCGGTCGAGGTCCGCTCCCACGAGGACCGCCACCACTACGCCGCCTTCACCACGAAGGACGGTCGGAAGTTCGGCTTCGCATGCGTCGCGGGCTCCGACCTCCACTCGGTGGAGGCTCTCGCCGAGCCGCGGACGGTCACCCACATCAAGCTCTCCCGCGCGGAGATCGGCTGCGTACGCGAGGCACTCGCGTTCCACGAGACCCGGGTCCGCTTCGCCGAGGATCTCCCCCCGACGCCCTCGCCGCGGCTGGTCGGCGTCAGGCTCCGCGGCGGCGGCCTTTTTACGGACGCGACGATCGCCTTCAACGAGAACCTCAACTGCCTGATCGGGCCGCGGGGGTGCGGCAAGTCGACCCTGATCGAGGCGCTGCGCTACGTACTCGGGCAGCGGCCACTGCTCGAAGACTCGTCGCCCCCATCCCGCGACGACCGCAGCTTCGCGGCGCTCGCGATCGCGACACAGACAGCGAACCTGATGGACACCGAGATCGAGCTGATCTACGAGCGGGACGGCACTCGGCGCGTACTCGCCGCGACCTACGAGCCGGACAGTCCGCTGGCCACGCGGGTATTCACGCTCGACGGGGAGGACTGCCACGTCACCGCCGAGGCTGTGAGCTCCGCGTTCCCCGCAAGGATCTTCAGCTGGAGCGAGCTCGAGACGCTCGGGCGCCAGCCCCGTCTGCAGCGCCTCGTCGTGGACCGCCTTGCCCCCGCGCTCCCAGAGCTCCACGAGCAGGCGCGCCGGCACCGTGCGGAGCTCGCGCGCAACCGCGCGCAGATCGCTGAGACGCTCGACCAGCTCGACCAGCTGCTCGTTCGAGACCGGGGCCGGCTGCGCCGGTGGGCCGAGTTCAAGGCCACATACGACCGCCTGAACACCGAGGAGGTCAAGGTCCTGTTCGCAGATCTCGACCGCGAGCGAGCGCAGATCGAAGTGCTCGAAGGGGCCGCCGAGACGCTCGCCGAGCTCGCCGAGGCCGCCGAAGGGCTCGCCCACGTCGATGTCGCGCAGAGCGTCGAGGAGCTGCTCGAGCAGGCAGGTGAGCGGATGCGCGAGTGGTGGGCGCAGACAATGCAGGCAAAGCTCGAGCTCACCGCCCTTCAGTCCACGATCGACACCCACCGCACGAACATCTCGCACGAGATCGCCAAGCGCTCGCAGTCGATCGCCGAAAGCCTCGAGCAGGCCACCGAGCGCGCCGACGGGCACGAGGCCGCGATCCGCGAGAAGACGAACGCCGAGAGCGACTCCGCCGTGCGGCGCGACCAGCGCGAGCAGGCCCGCGGGCACCTGCAGGCCGCGGCGGCGCTGCGCGAGGAGTACCTGCAGACCTACGCCCGGCTACAGGAGCTGCTGGCCGCCCGCGGCGGGCTTCTCACGCAGCTCGAGACCGTGCGCGGGGCCGTTGCCGCCGAGCGGCGCACGGTCGCAGACGGCCTCTCCGAGAAACTCGCGGACCTCCACGAGAAAGGCCCGGAGATCACGATTACCGTGCAGCGGGGAGCCGATCGCGAGGCGTTCGAACGCCATCTCGACGAGGAGTTCCTCAGCCTCGAGCGCGGCGGGAAGTTCCACCGTTCGGAGATGGCTCGCCGGCTCAGCGCGATCGAGCCGACGGTGATCGTCTACGCGATCATGAGCGCCACGACTGCCCCCCTCACCGGGGCCGACAGGCTGAAGGAGGCGGAGGCGCGCAAGCTGATCGGCGCGTTCGAGGTCTTCAGCGACGACGAGGACGCGGGCGTCACCGTGGTGTCACGCGACGGACTGCTCGACCTTATCGCGCTGCAGGAGAACGAGCTCGAGGATCTCGTCACGATCGAGTCCGGCGGACGTCCCGTCGACCGGCTCTCACCGGGTGGCCGCAGCAGCGCGATGCTGCCGCTGATCGCGCTTTCCGAGAGCGTGCCGCTGATCATCGACCAGCCCGAGGACAACCTCGACAACCGGATGGTCGGGCAGACCCTTTCGCTGATCCTCGCGCGGCTGAAGGAGCGCCGGCAGATCATCGTCACCACGCACAACCCGAACATCGTCGTCGGCGGTGACGCCGAGCAGGTGGTCGTGCTGGACGCCGTCAGCGATCGCGCTGCGCGGGTCGAGACGACCGGCAACATCGACCAGGTGGACGTGATCGACGCCGTCATCAAGATCATGGAGGGAGGGCGCGAGGCCTTTCAGGAGCGTCGCCGGCGCTATCGGGAGCGTCTCGGCGAGGACTAACGGGCGCCAGGCCGGACGTCGCATCCTCGCGTCGGACGGGCGGCGAGCTCCGTCGGGATGCTGTCCACATCACGAGGTGCTCGGCGTAAGCCCTGGCGTGCTGCTGCCAGCACAACTGAGTGCATCCGCACGCGACGCGGCTATGTTTGCTTCAGGGTGGCGCTTGCGAGGGCCGCAGGCGCGACCGTCGCGTCGGTGGCGCTGATCGTGGCGGTTCCCGCGCTACTTGACGCGGTGATTGTTGCCGTGTAGGTCCCGTCGCCGTTGCCGGTGACCGGCCCGATGAGCTCACCGGGGTCGCTGCTTGAGAGCTGTATCGACTGTCCCGCGAGGCGAGCTTTGCCGGCGCTCACGGTCACGGTCACGGTGGTGGTCGCGACCCCGCTCGCGGGTATCGAGGAGGGCTTCAGTGAGACCTTGACCTTGGGCGGGCGCTGCTTGAGCGTGGAGGACGTCGACGGGTGGGTGGCAAGCGTCGTGTCGGTGGCCGTGATCGTGACGTTCCCGACCGCCGGTGAGGGGGTCACGCTCGCGCTGTAGGTTCCGTCGCCGTGATCGGTGACGGCTCCGAACTTCACGCCGGGCTCAGGGCTCGAGAAGCCGATGTGCTCGCCCGGTGTCGGGGCGCCGCCCGCGGTGACCGTGACGGTGGCCGTCGTGGGGAGCCCCGCCCCGGCCGTGACGGATGACGGTTTGAGCTTCAGCTTCAGCTTCCGGGGGAGCACCTGTTTGAGCGTGCCGGTCGCCGTCGCGGCCGGCGTCACTTCCGTGTCGGCGGCGGTGATCGTCGCTTCACCGAGCGTCTTCGAAGCGGTGATGACCGCGCTGTAGGTCCCGTCGTAGTTGTTGGTGATCGGACTGATCTGCTCCTGCGGGTCGCTGCTGGCGAGCGTCGGGTTCCCGCCGGTGTCGGCAACACCGGCCTGACTGACGGTGATGGTGGCGGTCGTCTGGGTCTCGCCGTCAGCCAGCACGGCTTCATGGTTGAGCGAGAGCTGGATTTCGCGGCAGCCATCGTTGGTGCACAGCGGGCTCGTCGTTACGTTCCCGCTGACGAGCGCCCCCGAACCTCCAGGGCGGGGCCCGTTCGTGGCTCCCCACCAGTCGTAGGTAGCTTGGGCGTCGGCCTGTTCGCTCGCCTGAACGCCGATCTGCGCTGGTTCGAAGCTCGACCCGCGGATGACTCCGGTCGCGTTGTGGGTGAGCGAGATGGCCTCGCTTGTGCCAGGGAAACTGCTGTTGATGGCTTCGGCAACCGTGCCCGTGCCGTTCGCCCAGACGCCGGTGTTCGCCTTCTCGATCTCGCTCGAGGCGACCCGCGCCTGTGCGCCTTCCCCTTCCAGCAGCACGCCGGTGCTCGCGTAGCGCAGGTCCGCGTCTTCGACCGTAGCCTGGGCACCGCTCTCCAGCCGCAGTCCGGTCCAGTCGCCGGTGGCAGGCGATTTGCCGTGAGGCAGGCATGAGCATTCCCCGCCGACGGAGGTGTCGTTCTCTGAGGTGACGGTCACCGGGTCGCCCGGTCTCCCGGCGAGCAGCAGCGACCCGTTGACGATCAGCTCGCCGGGGTTACCCGGGCTCCCGCCGACCTTCATCACGGTTCCCGGCGGAAACGAGAGCGCGCCCGTCGCCGGGACGGTCGCTTCACCGAGCAGGATGTACGGCAGGTCAGATGCCATCGAGGTCGCGCCGGGCGGGAATGAGCCTCCGAACAGCTCGATGTACCCGCCACCCCCGCTGACAGTGCTGTGGGTGATGAGCGTCCGCGCGCCACTGACCAGGCCCTCTGCGGCGACGCCGACGTCGACGAAATCGCTGTGGTCGGCGTGGGGCGCGGCAAGGCCCGAGAACGAGACTCCCACCGTGTCTTCTTCGAAGGTGTCGTTTGTGAGCTGGGGCGTGTAGCTGCATGCGAAGCATTCGAAGCTCGCCCCGGACCCGTCACGGGCGAACGTGCTCGAGCTGACTGAGATCGTGTTCGGCGTCTTTGACACCACGCCACTCCCGGAGTAGCTGACCGAGCTGCTTTCGACAGCGAGACGCCCGCCCGTCGTCTGCGTTTCCAACGCAGGCCCGGCGTAGCGGATCGCCGCGTGCTTGATGCTCGCGGTCCCGCCCTGCACGGTGACCCCGTACCAATCGCCTGGTTCGGGACTGTGCCCGGTGGGCGCGCATGTGCAGTGCCCGCCCGCGCTGTCGTCGAAGCGCGACGTGAACACGGCCGGTGCCGAGCTCGCGCCTTCGACGTGCAGGGCTCCCTCCACGATCAGCTGCCCCGGTTCGCCGTTGGCGGAGACGAACTTGACGTTCACGCCCGCGGGAACCGTCAACGTCGCGGTCTTGGCCACGATCGTCGGGCCGTAGACGACGTAGCCGCTGACGTTCGAGTGCAGGGTCATCGAGGGGATCGTCCCGTACAGGCCGACCCATTCGCCGCTGCGCCCGACGGAGATTTCGTGGGTGACGGTCAGCGCCGAGCAGCTCGCGGGGCCGACCTTGACGCTCATCGTCACGCGATAGCTGCCGCCGCTGGTGAACGTGTGGGGGACTTCGTGTCCTTCCTGGGGCGCCTGATGTTCTTCGAAAACCCAACTGACCTGTGCTTCTTTGGGGATCGACGGATCGGCCCGGAAGGTCAGCGGCACCCCGGGGGCGACTTCGGTTTCACCGCTCGTGGTCGCCCATGCGAGATCGAATGGCGGCGGTTTCTTGACGGTCACGCTCCGTTTGGCCGTCTGGCTGCCGGCGCTCGCCGTGAAGCTTGCGGTCGCTTGGCCGTAGCATTCGTCGTGGTAGTGGACGGAGGAGCCCTGCAGTGTTTTCCCTGCTTCGGGTTCCCAGGAGTAGCTGGGCGTCAGGTTCGCCGCGGCGAACGGTCCTTCGAGGAACTTCAACGTCACGGCGTTCGGTTCGCTCGGGCTGACTTGCGCGACGGGTTCGCCGACGTAGAGTTCGCCGGTGATTTCGCTGTAGCCGCGGGTGACGCCTTCGATGCCGTCGACCGCGAACGTCGCGTTCGCCGGCGTCCCGGCCGGGAGGCTCAGCTGTGCGGCTTCGCCCGGGCCCAGCGTCCCGGGCACGCTCGCGAGCGTGTGCCCGCCCGCGTCCGTGACCGTGACTTCGTTGAGGAGACCTTTCCCGTTGTTGACCGCCTCGACGAACGAGCCGCCGGTCGGAATCAGCTCAAGGCCACCCTGCGTGTTCCCGCCCTTCTGTTCGTATTCGTGTAGGCGTTCGGTCACGTCCTCGATGAATTCCCGGTATTCACCGCGCGCTTCGGCGCTCTGCGCGAACGTCATGCAGTCGCTGGTGTACTCGTACCCGCCGAGCAGCTGTGATTCGCTCATAGCGAGCGAATGGGCGACCCCGGCGAGTACCGGGCCCTCGATTTCGCGGAGTTCTCCCTGAGCCTGTTCGGCCGCCACGCCTTCTTCGCGGCTGTTGTGGTAGAGCAGCAGCAGCGCTTTGTACTCCGGGTAGGTTTCGAGCTTCGCGATCGCTTTGACCAGCACGGACACCTGGTCGCCGAACGCGCCGAGGTTGCCGGTCACCTCGTCAAGGACCTGAGTGCCGAACCCGAGCTGCGGCTCGACCGCGGCAAACAGCAGGTTCTCGAAAGAGGTCTCCTGGGCGATCAGCGTCAGCTCCCCTGCGTAGGCCTCCAGCAGGGTGCGGTCAACGGCGTGATTCGTGAACGCGTCCTCGCCGTGCACGGCGCAGGCGATCTGCCCGCGGATCGTGGCACCGATCAGCTTCGAGTCCAGCAGGTGCGCGAGGTCCGTTTCGGTCGCGTTTGGTCCTTCGATCGAGTAGATCGATTTCAGGTAGCCGATGTCTTCCTTGTCTTCCTGGCTAATCGCGTGCGCGCCGGCCGGCACGCCGAGCGCCGCCGCCAGTACACACGCGAGCGCGGCGAGCAGCAGCCCGACGCGAGCCCCGACCCAGCGCGTTCGTGTTCTTGGAACTGTTGCCCCCATCGCCGTCCGGGCGATCCTACTCCAGGCGGTCCTTTGGGTGTAGAGAGTTCGCGTGCTCGCCTGCTCGCCCAGCGCTAATTGCCGACGCCGTCCGCCATGGCTATCTCGCCGCAGCGCACACAGATCAACCGTGAGCAGCTCGACCAGCACACACCCGAACTGCCATAGCCGAGGGACAGGGTCCGAGCCACGCCATCGACCGGTTTCGCGAGCTGGCTCGTCTAATGCGTCCTCCTGTTCGTTGGCTGCTGCGTGTCTTGCCCGATGTTCGACACCGCCGTCTGGCGCTTCAACCCCCGCGAGGGGGGGTTCCCCTGCGCCCCGTCGGGGCTCCGGTTCCGCGCGCCGGTCGGTGTCGCTCTCCGGCTGCGTCACTAGCAGCCATCAACGAAGGAGGAAACCGTGAACATCAACAAGTACATCTGCACCGGCCGTCTGACGAAGGACCCGGAGCTCCGTCAGGTCTCTGAGGAGACGAAGGTCTGCCAGTTGCGCCTGGCGGTCGACGGCATGGGCCGTGGCCGCGAGGTCGGCTACGTCAACGTGGCGGTCTTCGGCGCCGGCGGCGAGGCCGCCGCGAAGGTGCTCGCCAAGGGCTGGCTGGTCGCGGTCGACGGCCGCCTTGAATACGGCGAGTGGGAGACCGAGGGTGGCGAGAAACGCCACGACTACTCGGTCGTCGGCAACGTCGAGTTCCTGACCGCCCCCCGCCCGGCTGAGCAGCCGGTTCCGGTGAAGCCGGCCCGCAACGGCCGCAAGGCCGTGGCCGCGTAGCCGCCGCCGCGTGGCCCGCACCTGCAAGTCGGGTGCGGGCCTTGGCGGCTGCGGGTCGTAGCGGCGGGCGTCGATTCGGCGGCCTCCCGGAACCGCCCGAGGCCTTTACGTGGAGAGCCGACGAGGCACCGACCGCCACGGGCACCCGCCCTCTGATTTTCGCACGCTGCGCGTGCGCGTCGGGCGGGGATGGCCCGCGACGGCGGGCCCGCAGACCCGAAAGGAGCAACGATGTCCGACACCGATTCCCCAGGCAAGCCCGACCGAGCGGGGGGCATCTTCGAGGCCGACCGCGTCTTCGGTCACACGATCACGTTGAGCAGCGGACGAGCGATCCCTGTCCGCTGGATCGGCGAGCAGCATGTCGTCGAGGACTGCGGTCACATCCCGAGCCTGTCGGACTGGCTGCGGTGCATCAGGCCAGAGCCCTGGATGAACCGTCCGCGCAAGCTCGCACGCGAGCTCGACAGCGTGCGACCCGCTGGGCTCCTCGCGATGTCCGAGCGGCCGCACCCGAACGGGGCCGGGTCATGACCGACGAGCAGGCGCTCGCGTTGGCCCGATTGATGCGCGAGCGCACCGACAGCAACGTGAACGTCGTCCGAGAACCGTTCGACCTTCCCGCCGGCTACCTGCTCGTGGTCTTCGTGGTCGGCGGCTTCACCTGCGGCATCGCACCCGACGGGAGAGTCTCCTCATGAGCGCCTACGTCGTAAGCAAGGCGCACATCGACTTCCTGATCCAGGCCGCGATCGCCGGCGCCACCGACAGCGTCGAGTGGAGCGCGAACACAGATCCAGGCTTCGGCTGGCATCACGACGACCGCCTGCACCGGCTCGACCTGACTGCCGAGCCCGGGGACGAGCGGCCTCCCGCGATCCCGGGCTTCAACGCGATCGAGCTCGTAGGCCCGTCGGTGATCGGGCAGCGCCTCCTCGATGAGTGCGTCGCGAGCGTCCACGCGCGCTACCCCGACACCGACCCCGACGAGGGCGACCTGCCGGGCCCGAACGACGCGTATTACATGGGCCCCTACGTGTGGGTGCCCTACCGGCGCAGCGACGCTCCGGGCTTCAGAGCGGCGGTCCCGCCGCCCGCGAGCACCGCGGTCATCGCCAAGCAGATCGCGCACTACGAATACCAGTCATGCGAGCACGCCCAGTGGGATGCGAGCGAGGCGTACGCGTTCTGCCGGTCACTGGCGGAGGGCCTCCTTTGCTCTCTGCCCGGTTGGAACGAGGCTCCATGGGGCATCGACAGCCGCGCGCAGGTGTGAGTCCGGCCGCTTGCAGCTGAGCTCTCGCGGCGGGTAGCCGCAAACGGCTCCTCAAACGGGACCAGAGGACACGTCTGGCCTGGCGCCGCATTCGTGACGCCGTCCGCCGCGCGGTTCAACATCGCTCCGATCAAGTGGCGAGAGGACAGGGGAGAGGCTCGCCGAGCCGATGTCATCGCCTCGGACACAGGAGGACCGAGCCATAGCTCCGAAACCTAAGCCCAAAGCGAAACCGAAAGCCAAAGCGGCCGGCAAAGCCAAAGCGAAGACCACGGTCAACGCATCCACCAAACGGGCGGCGAAGGAACCAGCCAAAAAACCGTCGGCCAAACCACCGGCCGCGAAAACGTCGGCCAAGAGACACGCAGCCAAGACGTCCGCCAAAAGGCCGGCCGCGAAAACGTCGGCCAAGAGAACTCCCGCCAAAGCTGCCAAACGCCCGGCGACGCCCCGCAAAAGAGTCGCCAAACAGAAATAGCGTCAGCTGCGTCGCGACACCGGCGCTGTCCCGACGAGGCGCGTGCGATGGTGGTGCGGAGCCGATGCCGACCAAGCGGTGCGTCCGGGAAAATAGGCCGGAGCGCCGTAGCGGCTCGAACCCGGTCCTCAGGTGGGCTTGTGCGCGAGGAAGAGGTAGCGGTTGAGGCTGAGAAAGTAGTCGCGGCCGAGTTCGGTCAGGTCCTCTGCCCACGCTCTGGCGTCGGCCTCGCTCACCCCTTTGCGACCGGCTACGAACGCGGCGATCAGCTCGAGCATCCCGGCGCTGTAGGTGTTGGGGTCATAGCCGGCGTTGAACAGCGGCACGATTTCGCGCTTGGTGACTTCCAGTCCGGCGTCGCACAGCAGCCGGGTGAGCGTGCGCGGCAGGTGAGGGTCAACAAGGTGCTCCTCCCACGCGACAAGCACCCTGTCCATGCGCTCGTTGTCGCTCGAAGCCCACACGATCGAGTCCCAGTCGGTGTCGAGCACGAGTGCCCGGCCGCCGGGGCGCAGCACCCGCCCCAGCTCCAGCAGCGCGGCGGGAACATCCTCGACGTACTCGTAGACCTGTGTGCAGACTGCCGCGTCAAAGCTCTGCTCCGCACAAGGGAGCGTGTGCGCGCCGGCTTCGTGGTACTCGATCGGGCCGCCGCCGGCTGGTGGTGTGCGCGCCCTGGCGAGGGCGAGCATGCTCTCGCTGACGTCCACCCCGCAGATCCGTCCGTCGGTCCCGACGGCGACGGCCATTTCGCTCGCGAGTAGACCAGGACCCGAGCCGATGTCGATCACGCGCTCGCCGGGCTGGAGCGCGAGTGCCCCCAGGATCCTCTGGCGCTGTTCGATGACATCGGGCGTGCTGTAGATCTTCTCCACGCGCCGCGAGGCGTCCTCATCGAACTGCAGTGTCGCGCTCATGGTTCGCCTTCGGTTGGTGAACGGCCCGGCTGCAAGCTACGGTAACCCCGCTGTCAACGACAACCAGGATAAACGCTCTCGGGTATGCAACGATTGGCTCGTGCGGACCGACCCGACGGACACTGGCGGGCTGTTTGTCGGTCGTCGCCCCGGCACCGCGCCGATCCATTACCGCTCCGCGCCCGAGCAGGTGGTGCCCTGTCGGAAGCGCGCGGACACGCTTCTCGCCAACGCCCTCCTCTTCGCGATGGTCGTCCTCTGCGCGCTGTGCTGGGGCCCGATCCCGGTCGCTTGCCTCTGGCTCGGCTCTCGCGCACAGTACGTGTCGGGCAACGTGGAGCTCGGCATCATCGTTTCCTTCGGTAGCGCCGCAGCCCTGCTTTTCGGGGACCTCAGCGTCTTGCAGCGCTTGGACCGCGCGTGGGTGCTGGTGCGTCGCGCGGCGGGGCATGACCAGCGCAGCGGTGCGCTGCCGCGAATCTTCGCCGTGACCGCGGTGGTCTGCTGGGCCGTGTTTACGTTTTGGTTCCTCGTGATCCTCGGACCGAAGGACCCGAACCTCTAGCCCTACGCGGTCAGGCGCCGGCGAGGCCCGCGCGTGGCGGGCGGCGCCGGGCCTGCCGCATCGCCTTGGGCATTGCAGGCGCCAACTTCCTCACGATCTTCGGGCGCTGGACTGACTCGCCCGCTTCTTGGTCCTCGGCTCGATCCGCGAGATCGGCCTATGGTCACGGGGATCGTCGTCGACGGTGCCGCCGGCACGGCGATCACGGCCGACGTTAGTGCCCGCAAGGTGCACGAGGAGCTCGACGCGCTCCAGGTCTTGGGCGTTGACCGATCAAGAACCTCGTCGTGGTGGGGTTTCTCCATCGCCGGCCCGTTCGACATGCACGCCCTGGTGTTCGGGATCGTCGGCGGGATTATCGCCGAGCTCGCCGTGCCAGCTCCGCTGCCGTGGCGGGGCTTGGGGCGGCGACGTCGATCGCGAGCATGGAAGCTTCCAGCACGCGCCGAAGCTTACGGCCCGAGCACCGCGCTCCGGCATCCGCTTCAGACTTCAGCGGCTCGCTCGTCACATCGACGCACCATTGCTCTAAGAACCCTTGCAGGCTCAGCATCCTTCGGGCTTACCCCCCTTCGCTCCGCAACAGCAACGTCCGAACAGACTAGATGCACGACTGTGCGAGCGCTGTGTCAGCGCTGTGTCGGTTCGCTGGCCGCCTGATGGGCCTTGTGGTCGTTATGGGTTGTGTTGACCGCCTCGAGCATCGCCGCCGCGAAGGGCGTGGGGTACGCTCGATACCTGGAGTCAAAGACGATCGAGCCAGACCGCGGCGACTACTACCTGAGCCCCGACGGCGAGCCGACACAGGCCCCAGGCCGCTGGCTTTGCTCGAGCGCGACGCTCACCCGGCTCGGGATCGATGACCTCGCTGTGGACGGCCACGACTTCGTCGCCTTGATGGAAGGTCAGCACCCGCGCACCGGTCGTTGGCTGCGCGCCGCGGGACCGAACTCCTCCCGCGGCGGCGGCGTCGATCTCACCTTTAGCGCGCCGAAGTCTGTCTCAGCCGTCTGGGCGATCGGAAACCGCAGCCAGCGCCTCGACATGGAGGCCGCCCACGCCGCCGCCGTCGAGTCCGCGCTTGCCTATATCCAGGGCAACGTCTCGACCGTCAGGCGTCGGATCGCCGGCCGTCTCGTCGAGGAGACCGCCCGCGATCTGGTCGCGGCCGAGTACCGCCACACGGTCGCACGAGGAGTGCTCGCCGGTGACGCTCCGGACCCCCAGCTTCACAGCCACGTCGTGCTGACAGCGGCGGTCCGCAGCGACGACCGCTTCGTCGCGGTCGCCTCCCGCCCGCTCTTTCGCGCGGCCCGCGAGATCGGCGCCTACTACAGGCTGGCCCTCGCCCACGAGCTGTCAGATCGCGGCTACCGGATCGATGCCGGGACCGGGAGGAACGGCCGCTATTTCGAGATCGCGGGGGTGCCGCGAAAGCTGGCCGAGGCCTTCTCAGCGCGCAGCAACGAGGTCGCCAGGGCGGCGGAGCGCTTCCGCGCGAGATGGGGTAGGGAGCCTGGGCGCGGCGAGCTGCGCCGCCTCAAGCTCGAGAACCGCGCGGCGAAGCCTGTTCGCACCCGCGGCGATCTCCAGCGCGCATGGAACCAGACTGCGATGCGCCGTGATATCTCGCCTGCCGTGCTCACCCGTCTGCTCGTCTCGGCAGAGGGTTCCTCACGTGAACAGCCGTTGCAGGATCGTGTCGAGCATCGGCTCACCGATCACGCAGCGACGTTCGAGCAGCGCGACTTCCGCGCGGTTCTCTTTGAGCAAGCCGTCGGCGAGCTCTCGCCGCCCGACGCACTGAAGACAGCAGATCGCCTGCTGGCCGACGGACACGTACTGTCCCTGACCGGCGGCGTAATGACAACGCGCGCGATCCGTGACCGCGAGCGCGCGGTCGAGCAGCGCGTCGCGTCTCTTTCCGGCCAGCATGGCCGCGATGTGGGGGAGAGGGCACGCCGCGACGCCGCCGATCAGGTGGCAGAGCGAATCGGCGCACCATTGAGCGAGGATCAGCAGCACGCGTTGGCGGTCGCGACCGGCCCTGAGCGCGCCGTTGTCGTGATCGGGCCGGCCGGGACCGGCAAGGGCGTCGTGATCGACGCAGCCGCCCGCGCCGAGCAGATCTCAGGACACGAGACTTTCGGCATCGCCGTCTCTGGCTCAACGGCACAGCGTCTCGGCCGCGACAGCCCGGCGCTGCTCGGCCGGACGCTGACGCTGGATGCCTTGGTCGCGCGCGCGGCGTCAGGGCGCCTACCGATCGACCACCGGACCACGGTCTACTTCGACGAGGCCGGCATGGCCGACACCAGCCGCCTGGACCGCCTGACAGAGGTGCTCGCCGCTACCCGCGCAAAGCTGGTCGCGATCGGCGACGGAGCCCAACTGCCCTCGATCGGAGCCGGCGGCATGTTCGACCGCCTGGCCGTCATCGCTCCGTGTGCGGAGCTCACGACCGTCCACCGAACGCGCGACCCTGCCGAGCAGCGCGCGTGGGCCGACCTGCGCGCCGGACGCACCGCCCGTGCAGTCGCGCACTATCTCGCCAACGGCCGGCTGCACATCTCGGACTCGCGGGATCAGGCAATTGAGGCCGCGGTCACCGACTGGGCCCGTCTGACCCACGGCCAGACGATCGCTGACGTCGCCCTAATCTCTGACGCTTCCAACGAGGAGATCGCGCGCCTGAATGCCCGCGCCCAGCACCACCGCATCGAGCGCCGGGAACTTGGCGAGGTCGAGGTCGACATTCCCGGGACGCACTATGGGATCCGCGCAGGTGACCGCATCGCGATGATCGATCAGCACTACGAGCCCGGCGAGCCCCGGATCGAGAACGGGAGCCGGGGGGTCGTGCTCGAGGTCACACCCGACGGCGAGGCGCACATCGAGTTCGACGTCACCGGGCAACAACGGGTCCTGGCGGGAGAGGATCTCTCCTACGTGAGGCTCGCCTACGCCCAACACATTCATCGCGCCCAGGGCGCCACGGTCCGGCGCACGCTCGTGATCACCGGCGGCTGGCAGACGAGCAAGGAGCCGGCGTACGTCGAGGCCTCACGCGCTCGGGAGGGCACGGACTGGTACGTCAACCGCCGGGAGCTCGGGCTCGAGGGCCAGGACCCTGAGCGAATCGAACGCTTCGCTGCCGCGATGCGCCGTAGCCGTCGACAGACGCCCTCGCTCGCCTACAGGGGCACCGTGGCCGTCGAGCTTGATGAGCCGCGCGCCCGCCTCCGCGACCGACTGCGAGCGAGCCGGTCCCGCGAGCGTGACGGGAGGAGCCAACCTTGAGCCGTCGCTTCCAGGTCGTCCTCTCGGACCCGGTCGCGAGCCAGCTCGAGGAGCTTGCTGCGGGCACCGGTGAACCTCCCTCGACTGTCGCCGGTCACTTCGTACGCGGCGGCATCGTCGAGGCCGCAAGGGCCGGCGCGGTGCGCCACCTCAGACTCGTCCACACAACCTCGAGGCCATCGTCGCGCGGCCAGCGCCCGCCGTGGTTCGAGCCCTACGGAGGTGACCCTGACTGGAGGCGGCGGATGTGGGGGGCGGTCGTCGCATTGCACGCGCGCTACCCACGTCTCCTTGAAGCCATCAAGGACGGCTGGTGGAAGGACGACTCGCACACCGAGACCCTGTGCGCTCTGGCCGTGTGGCGTCAGGAGATCGACGATGCGGGCGAGAGCCCGCGCGAGGAGCTCGCCTTTCAGCGCGAGCTCGCCGAGTACTCCCACCTGCTTCGCCAGCAGGGCGGCGGGGTCGCGAAGGCCTGGAAGCCGGGTGCGCCACCCTCCGATTGGGTGTGAGCGCCATCCGACTTCGCGGGCCGAGTCTTGCCGGCCACGGTCTTACCGAGCGTGCCCCAGAGCGAGCCAGCCCAACCCCGCGAACGCAGGCACGTTCCTCGCCTCGCCTTCAACCAGCAGGAGGCCGCCGAGGCGCTCGGCATCTCGGTCGACCATTTCGCGCGCCACGTCAAGCACAACCTCCCTGTCGTCTACACAGGCTCTCGGCGGATTTATCCCCGCAAGATGCTCGAAGACTGGCTGGAGCGGCAATCGACCACCGGCGGGAGGCGTGTAGCGTGAGCGCGATGCCGAAGGACACCAGCACGCGCTACCAGGGCATCTATGCGCGCCATCGCCTGGACTGCGCGCTCGAGCACGGCCGCCGGTCGTGTTCGTGTGACCCGTCCTATTGGGGGCAGGTGTGGGATCGCTCTGCCGGCAGGCGGCGAAAGACGCGATCGTTTCCGGCGGTCGACGAGGCTCGCCAGGCGCGAGCCGACCTTTACGCGACGGTCCGTGCGGGCCGCTTGCCCGCCTCCAGCTCGATGCGAGTGTCCGCGGCGATCGAGGCCTACCTGGCCGCGATCGAGTCGGGTTCCGCCCTGAACAAGCACGGCCGCCGCTACAAGCCCTCGGCGATCCGCGACCTGCGAGGCGCGTTGGAGGGCCACGTCAAAGACGCGTTCGGCGGGCACCGACTGACCGACGTGCGACGCGGAGATGTGCAGCGCCTCGTTGACAAACTGACGCCGGCGAAGTCAGGCAGCCGCGTGCGCACCGTCGTCAACGCCGTCCGCAGCCTGTACGCATGGGCCCAGGATCGAGAACTGGTCGATCATGATCCCGCTTCGCGCGTGCGACTGCCCGCGATGAACCCGACGCCGCGCGACCGGGTGGCCAGCGTCGCGGAGATGCGTTCGCTGCTCGCGGCACTGAAGTCCCAGGACGCTCTTCCGTATGCACTGGCGGCGTATGCCACGGCTCGGCGCGAGGAGATTCGCCGCCTACGCGTCGGCGACGTCGACCTGGAGCTCGGCGTGATCTATCTCGGCTCTGATGACTCCGGGCGCAAGAGCGACGCGGCGAAGCGGGCGGTCCCGCTCGTGAAACCCCTGAAGGTCATGGTTCGCGAGGAGTTGCTTCGGCGCGGGCGCCCTTCACACGCCGACCTGCTTTGCCCAGGCTCGAAGCCCGGGGGCGGGAACAGCGGCCTGCTGTCTTTCGAGGCCCTTCAGAAGCGAGCCGACGACACGTGGCAGCCGAAGGACAAGAACGGCAAGCCGACCCGGGAGAGGGTGGGCAAGCGGATCACGGCGCACGAGTGCCGGCATACGTGCGCGAGCTGGCTGGACGCAGCCGGCGTTCGCCCCGTCGTCGTGTCTCAACTGATGGGCCACGCCGCACCGGTCTTCCAGGCCGGAGCCGCCCGCATCACACAGGAGCGCTACACGCACGCGTTGCCCGGCGAGCTGGACCGAGCCCGCGAGTTGTTCGATAGCTGGCTTGCGAGCGCCGAGCAGACGGCCGAACGCGCCGACATGCGGAGCTAGAGCGCTCGTCAGGTCGCACCCGGACATCACCCCTCATAAGAGCGCTGTGGCCAACGACGAGTCCTGGTTCGCCGCGCGCCACGTCGGGATGTCCGATGCCACGGAGGCGTACACGTAGCGTTTGCGTTTGGCGAACTTCCAGTGCTTCAGATGCGGTTCGACCACTCTCGATTTTGTCCGGCTCGTTCATTGGAGAATCGTTGCAGCCTTCCACCAGCGCTCGATGTTGACGTTGGCTCCCAGCTCGGCCAGCGAGACGTCTACGGCCCGCGCTATCGACAACACCGAACGCCGCGAAGACGAGCCCGCCCGCGTTTGATGTGCAAAGTACGTGTTCAGCGATGCGCCGACGCGCGCGCAGTGACTTCCTCAGATGCCCTCGGTGCCTTTCTGGGCGGACCCAGCGCGGGAGAGTGTTGGCGCTCGGGTGGGTCACGGTTCAAACGTCGCGTCGCGCGAGACGCATCTTTCGCAGGCCGGCGGCTCAGATCGCGATCCGGATCTCGATGAGCCGGTCGGGCAGCGCGACGTCCATGCTCGCGCCGTCATGAAACTGCGGGCCATCGTGGCGTTCGAGCTCGCGCACCCGGAAGCGTCCGAAAAATGATCTGCCGCCACCTGCGCGCTCTTGGTCAAGATGACGAAAGCCCCCACCAGCCTGAGGTGAGCTGACGAGGGCTTCGCATGAGTCTAGGAGGGCCCCTCGGCGGCTTGGGGGCTGCCGAGGGGCCCTGGAGCTCTTCAAGGAATGAGAGCACATGTATGGTGACGACGAGACGCGGGGTCCGCAAGATGACAGCAACGGTGACAGTGCTCATTGTTCTGTCAACTATCTTGACCGTTCCCACGGTCCGTGTCTCCGCTGTCAGGCAGTCTCGCTTTGGCAGTCCGCTAGAGCGAGTCCCCACGGCAGCGGGGGCGCCTCCTGGGTGGTTTGGCGTCCCCGCCTCTGTAGGGTCGAGACCGGATCGCCTCCTGGCGCCCCAGCGCCTCCACGCTGGGGCCGGTCTCAGGGCCGGTCCCCCCGGATGAGCCGCACGGGGGTGGCCGGCCCCGTGGTTCTCGGCTTTCCGGAAGTCCTTGGGGCGACTGGGGCTACGCGTGTACCGTCGGCCTCTGCTCGAAGCGATACGGAGGGGACCGATGTGACCCTCCGACCTGCACCACGGTGCAGGTCCTCCTTGGCTCGCAGATCGCTGAGCGGTTGGATGTCGGCAACTAGCTCGGTCGCCGGTGGCGACAGCTCTCCGTAAGAGCGCTTATCGAGCGTTGACAGGAAGGACGGCTCTCGTCGTCAGGTCGACGCCCTCACCGCGCGGGGAGCACCGTAGAAGGGCCTTAGCTGCGGCTAGCGCAACGTCGTCAAGCTGGGCTTCGTGCCACCACGAGAGGCCTGAGGAATCAAGCCTCTCAGAACGGCACGCGACTGCCCATTGACATTAACCACGTACTTGTTGTGGTTCTGTCAATTGGTGTGAGACGCTGACGGCGCGTCCGCGATTCGCAGTAGCCTGGCCGGTCGAATGAGCGGAACGGTTCGCAGGATGGCGGAGAGCGATTACCAGGACGCTCGCAGGGTCGTATTGGAAGGGGGCGACCCGTCGCGTGAGCTGATGGAGGAGTGTCGGCGGAGCGTGAGGATGATGGTGAGGACGCGCGGGCTGCCGGCGCACTATTCGCTGGTCGGGACGTGGAGCGAGGAGGCGATCGAAGAAGCGTTTGCGGACTGGACGGCGGTGAGGCTGGTCGAAAGAGGTCAGCTGAAGGCGATACTGCAGCGGTCGCCGGCGCTGAAGGTCTTCGGGCGAGCGTGCGAGACGTCGGTGAGGCAGCATTTGATCGATCGGCTGAAGCGCTCGCAGTCGGCGAACCTGTATGGGAGGGTGCGCGAACTGCTGGAGGGTGGAGCGGGCTTCGACTCGACGGGCTCCGGCTCGGGAGCGGTGTGGAGGCTGAAGGATGGGCCCGAGGAGCGGGTGAGCCAGGAAGAGCACGCGCTGCTGGGCGTTGCGTGGGGGCTTGGGGACTTCGAGGTGATCCGTTATGACGCGGAGGCGAAGAAGCTGGCGCCGTTGTTGGGAGGTGGGGAGCTCGAGCGTTTCGTGAGAGGCATGTTGGGGGGTGGGGCGATGACGGTTGGGACAATCGTTAGGGCTATGGCGATGAGGTTTGGGATCGACACGCAGGCGGCGCCGGAGGCGCTCGATGAGGGGACGGCGGCGCAGGCCGGGATCGACCCCGAGAGGGCCGCGGTGACAGACGACCTGGTCGCAGCGACCTTGGCGGAGTTGACAGAGCGCCAGCGGAGGGTGCTGCTCGGCCGCAGCGGCAATGTGCCAGTGAGGGAGCTGGCGAAGGAGCTCGGCTGCTCGACCGGAACGGTCTCTCATGAGTTGCGAATGATCGAAGCGGTGCTCGCGAGATTGGGGACCGATGCGCCCGAAGTTCTGAACAAAGTCCTGGATGCTCTGTTAAGGGATGAGAGATGACTGCCGGACAACCGACCAACCCCACTATGCAATCGCCGAAGGTGGGAGGTGTTTGGACGTTCTGGGCGCCGAAGACCGACGAGTATCTGGTGGGGGCAGTGCTCGACGCGGGGGAGACGGACATCCTGCTGGCACCGCTGCTGGCGGACACGAACTGGGCGGCGGAGGCCGATGTGGTCTTGGCGAAGGACCTGCTGGGTTACGAGGCGCTGGCGCTGATTTGGTTGGTCGGTCGGGTGCTCCTGGAGCAGGCGGCTGAGCCCGTGGGGATGCTGTCCGAGGAGCAGGTGGGCGGCTTGATAACGGCGCACACGGCCTGGGCCGAAGGACGCCCGATTCCCAATCCGGCTGGCCCGGCGATCGCGGGCGAGAAAGACCCGAGGAAAGACGTGCAAGCGGCGAGAGCGGACGAGCTTCGGCCGTACTTCGAGCCGTGGGTGTTGTTGCACCAGGGGGATGAGCTGGGACCGGTCGTGAAAGGCCGGCGGGAGCAGCTCGGGATCGATCTCGGCGCCTGGTCTGAGGAGCTGGAGGTGGACGCGCGAATCTGGAGGGCCTTTGAGGGAGCGGAAGCGGACCCGGACGCGACGATCCCAACGAAGGTTCTAAGGAGAGCTTTGGTAGCGGTGGATTTGTTGGTGAGCCTCAGAGCGGTGGAGCTCGCCGGGGAGTCGGTGCGCAGGCACCACGAAGCCCCTGAGCAGGGGGTCGCGAAGGCGCGGCGTCGGCGCGGTGCGAGGCGGGGATCGAGGCGCGATCGGGCGGCGGCGGAGGAGGCCGCGACGAGGTACATGCAGGCGCTGGCGAAGGAGCTCGGGCTGTGACGGTGATGGTGTGCAGGGAATGCGGGCACCGGGCGGTGCTGCGAAGCAGCTTTGAAGGAGAGTGCACCGAGTGTGGGTCTGAGGATCTGGAGCGCGAGGACGAGTACGACCCGGTGGAGCGGGAGCTGCGCTGTGAGAAATGCGGGTATGAGATCGATACGAGCGCGCGGGACGACGCGGACTGGGAGGACGACGAGAAGCAACTGGAGGCCCCGGAGTCGGTGGACGATCCATGCCCGATATGCGGGGAGGCCTTGGTCCCGGCGAGGACGGGGAAGGGCGTGCGGAACCTGCCCGAGTACAAGGTGGCGCGCGAGGCGGCGAGGAAGCTGCATCGGGAGCGCACGCCGGCCGGGCCGCCATACGACGTACGGTCGCTGGCGGTCGAACTCGGACTCGAGGTAGTGGTCGCGGCATTCAGGCACGACGGAATGCTCGTGGCGGAGAGGATCGAGATCCCGAGTGGGACGAGCACGACGGCGCAGCGGTTCGCGATAGCGCACGAGATCGGGCATCACGTCCTGCGGCACGAGGGGGATCGTGGGAAGGTGGAGCCAGAGGCGAACGCTTTCGCCTCGGAGCTGCTGGTGCCTAGGGCGGAGCTCGTAGCGGCGATCGCGGGGAGCCGCTCGGCGGCAGGTCTGCGCGAGCGGTTCGGCGTCAGCAGGGAGGCGATGGTGTATGCGCTGAGAGGGGCGGGGGCGATCAACAAGGTCACCCGCTGACGCCCGGCGACCGGCCCGCGGCACAACCGTTTCAGAAGCCCGATATTGAGCAGCTCCCGGACCCGCATGCCGCGCCTGTTCCAGCGCCGACTGAACAGACAGGCCGATGCGCCGTTCTAAGTAGCTGGAGCGCCCAGAAGAGGCGCCGGAAATCATACTTGAAACGGAAAGCAGGTAACAGGAAATGGCAGGATTAAACGCAGACCCAGAGCAGAGCGAGCAGGACCAACAGCACGCCGACCCAGAGGCGAAACGCGGTATCGAGATCGTTGTCGACGGCCAGCAGAAGGGTGTGCCGGCCCGCGACGTAAGCTGGGACGAAGTGGTCGATCTGGCGTTCCCCGGCGAACGAGAGAACGACCAGTTGACGTTCGTCGTCACCTACAGCGACGCCGCGCACGATAAGGACGGAATCCTCGCGGAGGACAGCAGTGTGCGCGTGAAGGAGAAAGGAACCTCGTTCAATGTCGCCAAACATCGTCGCTCGTAGCCCCGACCTCCAGCGGCTGCACGAGGAGGGATATGCGCTCCGGATCTCCAAGGAGGGCGGGTTCCTGATCGTCGAGCACGTCCCGTACGTCACCCCCGCGGGGACCGTGGCGTACGGGGCGCTCGTCTCCGCGCTGGAGCAGGCCGGGGAGAAAGCCGCCAATCCGGTGGGCGATCACAGCCTGTGGTTCGAGGGCGAGACGCCATGCGACGCGCACGGTGCGCCTCTGCGGTCGATGCTGATCGATACCGACAACCGCCAGGAGTTTGAGGCTGGCGTGATCGTGCATCACCGCTTCTCCTGCAAACCGCCGGGCGATGGCCAGTACCCGGACTATCACGCGAAGATTACGGCGTACGTGAACATGCTCCTGACCTGCGCTCGCGCGGTCGACCCGAACGTGACGGCCGTGCTTGAACATCCTGTCGTTCTGGAGGACGAAGACCCCGATTCCCCGTTCGTGTACCCCGACACGGCGTCGGCCCGAGTGGAGGTCACAGCGATCGGCCGGAAGCTCCGCATGGACAAGGTCGCGATCGTCGGGCTCGGCGGGACGGGGTCCTACATCCTCGACCAGCTCGCGAAGACACCACTCGGGGAAATCCATCTCTTCGACGGCGACGATTTCCTCAACCACAACGCCTTCCGGGCGCCCGGAGCGGCAAGCATCGACGAGCTCAACGAGCAGCCCAAGAAGGTCGACTACTTCACGGCCCGCTACTCGAGAATGAAGCGCAGGATCATCGCGCACCCCTACGACATCGACGAGACTACCGTTGAGGAGCTCCGCGATATGCAGTTCGTGTTTCTCGCCGCGGATGGCGGGGACGTGAAGCGCCTTGTCGTGGAGAAGCTGGAGGAGTTCGGGGTTCCGTTCATTGACGTCGGCCTCGCAGTCGATGAGTACGACGGTGCCCTCGGCGCGATGGTGATGGTTACGACGAGCACGCCGGCTAAGCGCGATCACGCGAATACCTACATCGACACGAGCAGCCCGCCGCCGGAGGATCTGTACGAGGGGAACATTCAGGTGGCCGATCTGAATGCCCTGAACGCGGTTCTGGCCGTGATCAGATGGAAGAAGTGCTGCGGGTTTTATCGCGATCTGGGGAACGAGCACTTCTCTGTGTATACGTTGGACCGCAACCAGCTCGACAACGCGGCCCGCGTATGACCGAGCAACGGGAGACCATGACTCACGAGTTCGTCGAGTTCATCTCGGACGAGCTCGACGAGGGCGTCGTTTATGTCTCAATCAGGTACCGCGTCGCCACGCACCTGTGTCCATGCGGGTGCGGCGAGCGCGTCGTGACACCGCTGCACCCCGCCCAATGGGCGCTCTCCTACGACGGCGAGACCGTGTCGCTGAAGCCGTCGATCGGCGGCGGGGGATGCAACTCCCACTACTTCATCACCCGCGGGAGAGTGCGCTGGGCCGTGCCCCTCACCGACAGACAGCGGGGGCGCGCAGCGCAACGCGACCAAGCGGCCCTCGGGATCGGGTCCGACGAGTGGCCTGGACCAGATGACGACGCAGAGTCCCGGCGGCCCGAAGGACCGGGGGGCGACGCCGAGGACGGGCACGCGGAGGGGATCGGCGCAGCAACGAAGCGCACGCTTTGGGGGCGCCTTAAGAGCTTCTTCGCGCGTTAGCTGAGGTATCAAAGCTCAACGACGATTACCAACCAGAACGTACCTAAGGAGGGAAGGAAGCGCATGGACAACATCGCAGGCAAGGAAATCGCAAGGGCGGTCGTCGCGACGGGGGTGGCATTCCTCTTGGCGTGGCTGCTGAAGGCATTGAATGCGGGGAAGTGGCTGACGGCTGCGGCAAGCGGCGCCGTCGGAGGCATGGCGCCAGTCGCGATAGTCGCCTAACCGACGAACCATCTAAGGAGAATAGGAGAAAGGATATGGCCGACAAATGGGCTGACTACGTCATTACTAGGGTGCGCTTCAATGCGGCCGGTACGCACATCGAAAACGTGGAGACCTACGAACACAGCGGGACCAGCCTGACGAACCAGGGCAGCAGGACGCGTAGCAGCGTTGTGAGCGCGATCGACTCGGGGACGTCGTTCTGTACGGCGACGAAAAACAGTAACGGGACGTACAGCTACGGCGCGATCGTGAAAGTTATGACCATCGACGGCGAGAGGTTCATCAAAACAAAGTCGGACAAAGTCAAGAACGACAACCTCGACAACCTCCCGACCTTCTAGCGGAACGGGGGATCGGATCATGGGACGCTGGGTACGGCGGACGGTCACGAGCCTTATCTGCCTAGGGCTCACGGTCTTCGTCGTGGTGCCGGTGCGGGTGGCGGTGGTCGAGGCTGGGATAACCAACATGGACCGGACGGTGTCGCGGGCACTTCTCCGCCTGGACAAGCGACTTCTCGCGAATGAGAAGCGGCAGCAGCTGCAACAGGCGCGCAACGCGAACCGGAATTGATGCGCGGACCTCGACAGCAGCCCCGCTCGGCCGTTCAGAGGTTCTCGAGTGTCCACATCCTCGGTGGCGGCAGATCGGTCATCCTCTGCAGGTGGTCTGCGCTGGAGACTTCACGTACAGACGCGCAGTTGAGGCGCATTGCTTCATTCAGGCGCCGCTCGTAGCGCTGGATGACTTCCGGAAGGGGGCTGAACAGCGGGGGCTGATGGCGGCGACGTGGAGCAGGCCGGCGGCGTGGGAGACGCTCGACCGCGAGGGGCTGCTCCCGCCAATCGCCTACGCGATCGATGATCCGTGGCGCCATCGAGAGGTTCCGGCGTTGCGTGAGGGGCAGTTCCTCATCCGCGACGAGTGTGGATACGAGTCCTGGGAGACGCTGAAGGAGCGCGCTCAGCCCGAGGCGCGGGTGGCGTTCACGCCACTGTACGGCCGGTGGCAGTACCTGACGCTCGCCCGCCTACATGGCCGCCTGTGGCCGCGGGTGATACCGATGCGGGCGCTCGAGGGAGGCTTTGACAGTCAGCGCGAGCTGGCACGACAGATCGTTGAGGGCCTCGCCTCTGCTGAGGATATTCGCCCTGACTGCGAGCGCTTGCGATCTCTCGAGCTGGAGCTCGTACGCGTCCAGACCACGCTCGTGCCGCTTATACGCCAGGGGCGCTACGAGGCTCCAGACAACGTCGACTGGGAGGAGGGCAACCCGGGGTTCGACGGATTCGAGTGGACGCTCGAGCAGGCTGAAACACTCGACTACCGGGAGGCGGCCGCCGAATGCGGACTTGACGCGGAGGTGATCGAGAAGCGCTGCGACGAGTACTGCCTGAGAGCCGAGAAACTCGATCCGGCGAAAGACTGGATGTACCTGACCGTGCAGCTCGATCGCAGACACCAAGAGGCGGTCACGAACGACGCTTTGCTGGCACGTGACCTCTTCGACGCGGCGGAAATCATGCGCCACTGGTATGAGGGCGTGACCGACAACAAGCTGCCTCCGCTCGATGAGCTCAGGACGGCCTTCAACCACGAGGTTGCGAAGGAGAATATGTTCGCGTCCCAGGACATCCAGCGCAATCGGGCCAGCCTCCCCGCCGTGCTCGAGCACTACGGTCTCTATCCCTGGCGAGTTCAGCTCATCGTGGAGGGCGAGTCCGACGAGGAGATCCTGCGGACCATCGCCAAAGCTCACGGAACATCCTTCGAGCGACTCGGTGTCCACTGCGTTGTGATGCACGGCGCGGGTATCCCGAAGAACACAGACAGGCTGCTAGCTGACCTAAGCCACTACGCGAACTACTACCTGCTCGTCTTCGACGACGAGGGCAATGCACGCGAGCTAGCCGAGGCGCTGGTGCGCCGAGGCGCGATCGAGGGGATCTCAAACGAGCAGATGGCCAGGTCGCTCTCCGAAGCCAAACAGCGAGCTGAGAATCGAGCCGCGACAGCAACCGCCCGTGAGCGCAAAGAGATCCTCAAGGAAGAGTTCGACCGGGTAGGCACATCACCAGGAGACGCGCCTGAGTTCTACTTCTGGAAACGCAACATGGAGGACGACAACTTCGACATGGAGGAGATCTGTCACGTCGTCGATCGAGTAGGCCAGCAGACGACCGACGGCTTCGCGCTCGACCGCGAGCGGGTCACAAAGCGCTACGCCGCGCAGGAGGGACGCGCACAGCCACTTGGCGTTGGGGAGATCGTTCTCGATGAGGCCGAGAAACACGATCCGCCGCTGCAGGTAGGCAAGCGGCGTCTCGGCTCGCTGCTCGGCGACTTTGCGCTCGAGCACCCGGAGCGCAACGGGTCACCACGGCCGATCTTCGAGCTGACAGAGCATCTCTTTCGCCTCGCCGCGTCTGATCGGCGACTGCAGGGCAAGCTCGGCTGAATCGCGACCGGACGAGGTCGCGATAGACCTTGTTCAGCGGCGGGAGATCCTGCTCTCGCAGCGAGCGCTTCAGAGAGCCGGCCTGCGGCCACGCACCGTCCCTTCGGCGAACTAGTGTTCGATCTGTGGAGGTTTTGCTCAACAACTCACCTTTAGATCGCCTGCTGTCCTCGCTCGATCGTGACGGGCGGGAGTTTGAGGTCCTCTGCCGGTGGGTGTTGCAGAACGACCCGGAGTTCAGTGCCGAGTATGAGCAGGTGTGGCTATGGGCGGACTGGCCCGGGCGATGGGGACCCGACCGCGGAATCGACCTGGTCGCGCGAACATTCGATGGGCGCACCGCTGCCGTTCAGGCCAAGAACTACGGCTCCGCGCACACGGTCACGAAGCGAGACATCGACACGTTCCTCAGCGAGTCAAACCGCGTCGGAATCGATTCGCGGCTGTTGATCGCCTCGACCGACAGGATCGCGCGCTCCGCGCGCGAAGTGATGGGCGAGCAGGAAAAGCCCGTGAGCACGTGCCTGCTCTCACGGATGCGCGACAGCCCGGTGCAGTGGCCGGCAAGCATCGCCGAGCTCGTCCCCGCGCGCCCAGCCGCAGCTTCGCCCCGCGCGCATCAGCTCGAGGCGCTTGACGCGATCGAACGGTGGGCCCGGGGCAACGGGATCCGAGGCCAGGTGATCATGGCGTGCGGGACCGGCAAGACCCTCGTCGAGATCTGGGCCGCCGAGCGCCTCGGGGCACAGCAGGTGCTCGTACTCGTCCCCACGATCCCGCTGCTTCGCCAGTGCGCGCGCGAATGGCCTCGCCACGCGCCCACGCGACGCCGCCTCCTGCGGATCTGCAGCGACACGACGCCCTCAGATACCGAGGACATCTTCCGCGGCGACGAGCTCGGCACTGCCAGGACCACGGACCCCACCGAGATCGCCGCCCAGCTCGGCCAAGACTCGCCGATGCTCGCGCTCTGCACGTATGAGTCCTCCCCGGCGCTCGCCGAGGCGATGGCGAAGGTCCCAGGGTTCTCCTTCGACCTCGCGGTCGCCGATGAGGCGCACCGATGCGCAGGCGCAGAAAACACGAAGCACAAGACGATCCTCAACGAGAACAAGATCCGCGCCAAGCGCCGGTTGTTCTTCACGGCGACGCCGACGGTCTATGGGACACGCGACAAGAGTCGGGCCGCGAGCAAGAATGTCCGGCTCGCGTCGATGGACGACCACGCCCTGTTCGGGCGGGTCATCCATCACCTCTCCTTCGCGGACGCGATCGCGAAGGGGCTTCTCTGCCCCTACCAGGTGGCCGTGATTCCGATCGACGACGACGAGGTGCACGAGCTGATCAAGCGTCGGCGGATCGTCACCGCCGACGGCGAGCACAAGCTCGAGGCGGCCGGCCTCGCGACCCAGATCGCGTGCGCCCGCGCGATGCGCCGGTTCGGCTGCCGGCGGATCGTCGCATTCCATCCGACGATCGAGGACTCCAAACGGTTCAGCGAGCACTTCCCCACGGCCGCCGGACTGCTCGCCGAAGGCGAGCACCCTGACGGGCCGGTCTGGTCACGGCACGTCGATGGCGCCGGCATGCCGCACGCCACACGCCGGCAACTTCTCGAGCACTTCGAAAGCGACGGCGCCGAGGAGTACAGACTGCTGTCCAACGTAAAGCTGCTCACCGAAGGTGTCGACGTCCCCGGCATAGACGCGATCGCTTTTCTCGACACCCGCCGCGGACACGGCCGGATCATCCAGGCGGTCGGGCGCGCCGTCCGGCCGGCAGCAGGGAAGACGGTCGGCACGATCGTGCTGCCCGTGGTGCTACGCGCCGGCGAGTCGTTCGACGCGGCGTTGGCCCGCTCCGAGCACCGGTCGATCATCGACATCCTCGGCGCGCTGCGCAGCCACGACGCAGGCATCGTGAAGTCTCTCGACGACCTGCGGTTCAACGTCGGCCCTGACGATCACCGACCAAACGCGCACGGACGATTCGTGATCGACGCACCGCTCGAGGTCGGGGAGGAGTTCGCCGCCGCCGTCGACATCGCGCTCACAGGCGCACTCGGCGTCACCTCACAGCGGGCCTCCCGCGTCCGCTCGCCGGTGATCGCACCGCTGTTGTACAAAGAGACCAAACCGCCGTCCGAGGAGGAGCTGTTCACTATCGGCGTGAGCAGGATCACCTCGCTCGGCCGCTGGCAGCTGCTGACCGAAGTTCCCGCCGATGACGAGGACTCGTTCCCGATGCAGGCGTGCTGGAGCGAGGTCAAGCGGCGCTGGGCTGACGGCAGACTCGACAAGTACGACCGCACGTGGATCGCGAGATCGGTCTCCTGGCTCGCCCGGGACCTTCAACACAGCGCCCATTCACCTCAGCGGCGGGAAATGGCGACGCTGACAGATGCCGACGTGCCGGAGCAGATCGCCGCACAGTGCCGTTCGGGTGGCCTGTACTCCGAGCAGCTGGAGACGCTCACTGACTGGCAGGACGCCGATGAGCTGATCGAACCATTCGCGGCGATCCAGCCGCTGATCACCCACGCAGCGATGTCACCCGAGATGCGCGTCCGCTACATGCTCCCGGCTGTCAGGAGGCTCGCCGTCGCTGTCCAGGCGGCGGCCGACACGAGCGGCCTGGGATGGTGGGAGCAGCGGGCGTGGAACTCCACAGCGATTGATGGATTCATCTACGAGCTGCAGCTTGCGCACGCCGGGTCCTCCGCGCTCGATCTGCCGAACGAGCCGTGGACGGCGAAGGTCTCGCCCGCAGCGAGCCTGATTGGTCGCCGCGGCGCCGCAGCTTTCGCGCCGCTCGCACGCCGTATGGCCGTGTACAGCTTCCCTGGGGACAGAGACGCGGTCGAGGGACGCCTCGAAGATGAGGTGCAGATGCCTGCGGATGAGAGGCTCGACGCTCTGGGATGGGACATCTACCTGCTCGCGAGACACCGTGGAGATACCAGCGAACACGCGTTCTCGCTCGCAATGGGCACGGACACAACGCTTCGCGGCCGGCAAAAGGTGCGCCGCGACATCCTCGACCGCTCATTGCGCGAGCTCGACATGCACTCCCCGAATAACGGTCTCGCGGCGGTGGGGTGAGATGACCGACACAGAGGCGCTCATCGCGCGCGCTCGCACGGACCTGCTGCCGCTCCCGATCGTCGTCGATGCCGACGTGCTGCATCGCAACGTCGACTACTGCCTGCGCACGGGCTGGATGCCGAGGCTTCTGGACAGCGCGAGCCACGGATACACCCTGCTGACCGGGGTCGTGCTGTTCGCGACCGCCCGCGTCAAGGAAGAGCTCGAGCGGCAACTCGACGAGATCGCCATCCGCCGCGGAGTTCCACGCGAAGACGTCGTGCGCGTATGGAACGAGACGTTCCTACCGCGCATCCGGTTCGTCGAGATCCACGAGACCGCCGTTGAGGACCCCCGCGTCGGACAGGTCCGAGCCCTGCACGATGCGGACGCGCCCACCGCGGCGCTGGCGGTGATGCTCTCGCCGTGCGTCGTGCTGACCGACAACCGCAGGCACTTCGCGCCGCTCGGGATCCCCGACACCCACACCGACCGGATCGCGGTCCACGCGCGGGAGCTCAGCCGCTACTACGGCAGCGCCAACGCGATGACGATGGTCCCGGTGCTCACGGGCTCGATGGCGATCGAGGGCTCAAAGAAGGTGATCTCGACCGTCGGCCGGGACGCGTCGATCCTGATCGCCCTACTGCTGATCGGCGCCGCCGTGGTGATCTGGCGCAGCGAACCGGGCGGACAGATCCGCGCCTCGGCGAAGAAGCTGGCGCGCGAGGTTGGACCGCCGCTCGCGCAGGCTGCGACCAGGGCGCTGGTGCTGAGCGAGGAGATGAGCGCCCTGGCGATCGACCCGCCCGCGCCGCCGGACTCGGCAGCCAGGTTTCTCGCGAAGATCCTCGCAACCCGTCAGACGATCCTGAGCACCGATGAGATCGCCCGGCGCCTCAACGAACACGGCTATCGGTTCACGGGAACCGGCGCACATGCCACCCGCGTGCGCGGCTGGCTCACCGCACAGCCCTGCTTCTGTGAGGCGCAGCGCGGGCACTGGACCTTCGGATACCGGGCGGAACCTCTCTAGCCTGGAGGGATGGCCCGTTATGCCTTCACCCGCCACGAGCTGGGGCTGCTGATCCCGGCCACCGCCGGCGCTCGACCCCAGCCGCCGGGGGTCCCGAACGCCGACCAGTACGTGACCGCCAGCGAGCTGAACGGCGCCCCGCCCGTGCGCGAAGAGGACCTCGCCGCGCGCCTCCGACGGCTCTCCGCGGCGGACTGCCTCGTCGCGATCGCGCACCTGAGCACCAGACTGTTCGCACAGAGCACCCCGCAGGAGGGCCCTGAGCTCCAATACGAGCTCGCCGAGCAGATGCTGGGCGCCATGCCGTCGGGCGCCGAAGTGCTCGGGAAGCTCCGCTCGGGCGAGATCACGAGCGTCTTCTTCGAGCAGCAGCTCGTCCACCTCGCGCGGCTCGTGATCCTCCACGCTGACCGCAGACCCCGCGATCATTTTGCGGACGGTGGACTGCTCGATGAGTGGGCGAGCTGCCTGGTCGATGTCGGCGATCTCCTCGACCCCTCACTCGACATCTCCGACGAGGAGCAGCGCCTGTCGTGGGAGCTTCGTCAGTGCGCGCTGAACCACCACGAGGACCAGATGCCCTCGAGCGCACTCCACCACGAGGTCTACCGGCTGCTCTGGCCCGAGCGGACGGGCGCCCGCTACCAGCAGGTCAACGACGCGTTCCAGCGCCACACCGCGATGACGATCAGCGACTACTTCACGATCGGCGCCGCGGTCCTCGCCCGCCTCGCGATCCGCGGGGCAAACGAACCAACCGTCCTGCCCGCGATCGAGCCCGCCGAGTACTTTTCGTCGGCGAGGATCGACGCCGCGACCTGGCAGGCGTTCTTCGCGCTGAGCGCCCGCGACCCGGACACGCTGCGTGAGGAGCTCCTGGCCGAGCAGGAAACCTACGGCCCCACGACGTACGGGTCATTGACGTTCGAGCGCTACCCGCTGGTAGAGATCGAGCCCGGCGTGTACGTGCCGGTCTCGATGAACAGCCTGCAGCGCCGGGTCTCCGAGGGCGTTTTCCATCTGCTCCGCGACGCCGCCACCTCCGAAGGCCGGGACCTCCGCAGGTACAGCTCGAGGTTCGGCCGGGTGTTCCAGGAGTCCGTCGAGCAGACGCTCCGCCGCGGCGTCGCGTTCGCAGGCGAGGAGATCCCGATCGTCGCGGACGTCAACTACGGCACGCCCGCCCGACCGCGGGACTCGACAGACGTGATTCTCGCCTACGAGCGCAACCCCGTGTTCGTCGAGGTCGTCTCCGGTCCGCTGCTGGCGGCCACGATCACTCGCGGCGATCTCGCATCCTTCCGGAAAGACGCCGACCGGCTGGTCGTCGAAAAGGCGCGGCAGCTCGACGAATCGATCGCCGCGTTCAAGGCAGGAGACCTGGTGCTCCCGGGCGTCGACCCGGCCGTGGTGTCCCGGGTCTGGCCGGTGATCGTGACCTCCCACCCGTTCCCTCACAGGGAGCTCATCATCCGGGCGGTCGAGCAGCGAATGCGCGATGCCGGGCACCTGCAAGGGGACCGCGTCGCGGGGCTTGCGATCGTATCCGCGGAGGAGCTTTTCTTCTGCGAGGGGTTCACGCAGCAGGGGCGGACGTTCCTCGCGCTGATCCGCGGCTGGAAGTCCGGCCCCCACCCGGATTTGTCGTTCAAGAACTACCTGATCGAGCTCGGGAACGGCAGGGCACCGATCTCCGAGCACTGCGAACGGCGCTTCGCGGAGTTCAACGTCGAGAACATGAACCGCGTCCTCGGCGTCGAAGAAGACATCGAGAGCGCACTCGAGAACATGCGCTCCGGGCGGCCCTCACCGTCCTGATTCCAAGCCTGCCGTCGCGGTGCCCTCCGAGTACGTTCGGAGTGTCAAAGGAACCGGTCCGTCTAGCGTTGGTGGGCGCCCGAGCGGAGGCGTAGAACTTGTGGCGTGGAGTATCCGGACGAAAACGCGCTCAACATCTACACCGATGGCTCGATGCTCTCCGGCCCTAGGCGGGGAGGCGCCGGCTTGGTGTTCGTCGTGATCGGCAAGGACGGCGAGGAACAGCAACGTGAGTACGTCCTAGACGGATACTCGGGAGCGACTCAGAACCAGATGGAGCTCGAGGCTGTGATCCAGGGCCTCAAGCTGGCAACCGGTCGGCACCCGCCCTTCGACCGCGACCAGTACCGGAAGATCGCCGTCAAGACTGACGCGACCTACGTGTCGGAGAACTTCGGGACAGCCCGCACCATCTGGTCCCGGAACGGCTGGAGGACGAGAGAGGGCAAGCCCGTCGACAACGCAAAGCAATGGAAGGAGCTTGTGCGGCTCGTGGTCCTGGCCCACAGGCAGGGCCGGCCTATCACGATCGAGCGTGTCCCCGGGAAGAAGAGCCCGAGGACGAAAGCCGTCGACAAGCTCGCGAAGCACTCCGCGGCTGGCGGATCATCACGACAGCTGAACCCGTCGGAGGTTCGACGAAAGCGCAGCGATCAGCCCCTAGAAATCGGGAGCGTGCCGATGCATGGCCAACTGATGACGATCCACATCTTCAAGAGCGAATACCAGCCCGTCCACCGCCTCACGAAGTACTGGTACACGGTCGAGTCCAGGGGGAGCCGCTACTGCAAGCGCGCCAGCGTGATCTACTCCGAACTCGACCTTCGCCGGCGCAAGTACCGCGTGCGAGTAAACGACGACACCGGGAACCCGAGAATCGTCAAGGAGTTCGGCGAGGTGGTGAAGCCAGCTGCCGCTGAGACCGGATCATCGTGAGTAGATGCTTCCGGGAAAACCCTGCAAATCGACTATTTTCAGACGATGGGAATCCAGCGTGGGTTCGATTCCCACCGTCTCCACTGATTTCTAAAGATCCCTGCAAATCGCACTGTTTTTGAGGGAAGACGGGGGGTACGATTGCGTTTGGGGTCTTCTGGGGGCGTTGGCTGCAGGCTGGATTGGGCGGGACATTGGTTCTTCCACCGACGACGGCTTGCGTTCGGGACAGGACTCGACGGGCACCTATATATCCGAGCTACGGCTGTCGCGAACAAACGTATTTCGGCCGGGCGTCAGGCGACCTTAGGACCGCGCCCTCCCGCACCATATTGGAGGCTGTATACTAAGCTCCAATAAGGGGATTCTGTGTCGGAGCTTTTGAATCGTCATTGGCAGAGCGAGGTCGGCGGTAGCGGGGTGTCGCGTCGCGACCGCCGCTCGTGCAACTACACCGCCTACCTCCCGGACCCGCTAGTCCGCCGCCGCTTCGCGCTCGACGGGGATGTCGCCGCCGATATCGCCGACGCCGAGGCCGCTATTGCACGGTTGAACGCTGAGGCGACGGCGCTTGTCGACACGGAGGCGCTCGCGCGGATTCTGCTGCGCGCCGAGTCCGTAGCCTCGTCGCGCATCGAGGGGCTCGAGATCGGAGCGCGACGGCTACTTCACGCGGAGGTCGTCCGTTCGATGCGCGAGCCGTCCTCTGACGTAACGGCTACCGAGGTGCTCGGCAATATCGACGCAATGCTCTACGGCGTCGAGCAGATCGGGACCGGGGACGAGATTACGGTGGATCTGCTTTTGGAGCTTCACCGACGCCTGCTCGCCGGCACGCGGCTGGAGACCTACGGCGGCAGCTTCAGACAAGTCCAGAACTGGATCGGCGGCAGCGACTACAACCCATGCTCGGCGGAATACGTCCCGCCACCCCACGAGGTCGTTCCGGATCTCATCGAGGACCTGTGCGCGTTCTGCAATACCGAGGAGCTACCCGCGATCGCACAAGCCGCCGTCGCCCACGCACAGTTCGAGACGATCCATCCGTTCGTGGACGGTAACGGTCGTACTGGCCGCGCGATCATCCACCTCGTCCTGCGCCGCAGAGGAATCGCTCCACGGATCCTCCCGCCGGTATCGCTCGTCCTGGCCACGCTCGCGCGGGACTACGTCGGCGGGCTCACGGCGTCGCGATACGTAGGCTCACCAGACTCGTCCAACGCAACCGTCGGCATGAACGCCTGGTTGGCCACGTTCGCCGCTGCATGCATTCGTTCCGTTGCCGATGCCACCTCCTTCGAGTCCCGCGCCATTGCCCTAGAGCAGGGGTGGCGGGAGTGCCTCGGCCGAGTGCGCGCCAACTCAGCAACTGACCTACTCCTCCACTGCCTCCCGGGGGCGCCGGTGCTCACGGCCGAGAGCGCCGCAGCCCTCATCGGCCGCACATTTAAGCCGGCGAATGACGCGATACAACGCCTCGTCGAGGCCGAAATCCTGCACCAGATTACGATCGGTCGCCGCAACCGCGCCTACGAGGCACCAGAGATCATTGACGCGTTTACGGATCTCGAGCGACAGCTCGCGAGTCCCGCTGGGGACACTCGCACCGCACCACCCACTCGTAAAGTGCCACACCGACCGGTCCGCTAAGGGAACCCCGACACAGGAGTCCCTACCAGACCGCCAGCTCTAGGCCGGCTTGACAATGAAGTGCAGGCGTTGCGGAGAGCATCACGGTCGCCAAGAATCGCGCCGAGTCGATCGCGGAGGGCGGCCCGCGTTTCCGCAACCGCAACGAGAAGAAGTTCGCCGGTTATTCGGACGTGCCTGAGGATGCCGAAGCGTTCAGCGCAGTGCGCACCGGTACGGTCGGCCCCGTCGTCGGTCTTCTGACTCATGGCTGAAGCTGCTGACCGCATACACGCGTCCGACCGAGGGATTTACCGAGGCGCTGGTTGGTGAGCTATGTGGATAGGTAGCGTGTGTCATGCCGCTGCCGACGGGATCAGACGCTCGATCTCGTCCCGTACTAGTAGCGGGAGCGCGAGTTGGCGCAGATCCTGCTCGGCGAGCCACGTCAGGCACTGCTCCCGAGAGAGCTCATCGTCAACGATGTACTCCGCCACCGCGATGGCGCTCGTCCTCGAAAGGCCGAGCGCCATCAGGGACACGTGCGTGTCCCGTGAGACCCCCAGCTCGAGCATCATCGAGACGTCCGGCATCACCGCCGCCTCGTCCTCTCGTCCGGCGCACCGCAGGTGAAACGTGAGCACGTCCTCGTAGCAAGCCAGGTACTTCGGCACCCGAAAGCGGGCCTCCTGCTCGACGTCCTGCATCGTCTCCCGGATCACTTTCGGCAAGCTGAAACCGTCGCCCAGCTTGAGGAACCGGACGCGCTCATCGATCAGCCGCGGCAGGGAGTACCCGCGCATCCAGCTTGTGATCAGCACCGCCAGCATCCATTGACGCTTGGACGGCCCGAAGTTCGCTGCGAGCTGTGACGAGCAACGCCCAAGTGCTTTGACATAGGAGGACGCCGCCTCCTGATCCTCCGGGGGCGCCAGCAGAAGCCGATCCTGACGGTCCGGCCCGGCGAGGTACTCGAGCAGGCGCTGCATCGCTGCGGGGCTGATCCCGGGGTGACGCGTGTAGATGGCCACCGGCACCGTCACGCCCTTGAGAGCTGTGGTGATGTCTGCCTCCAAGCCGCCGAGCTCGCTGGCGTCCCTGCCCGCCATTCCCGGCAGCAGCGCGAGCTCTCTGCCGGCCAAAACATGCGCCGCCAAGAAGCTGTACATCGCCTCTAGCAGCGGCTCGGAACGGGCACGGTCCACCGGTGCTCCCTCGACAACGTACGAACGCACGGCGGCGATGTCCGCCAGAGCAGAGTCGGTGGCGCGCGTCAGCCGCTGGCGTGATCGCCGCCGCGGTGGCTGCGGCCACAACTGCTCGTCGGTTGCGTCGACACAGATGATGTTTCCCTCGAACTCCTTGCCCCAGCGCCCGGCGCGCCCGGCGAGGTTCCAGAAGTCCTCCGGGCTCATTGCTTTTTTGCGGCCCTTTTTAGGTCCCCGTGCGAACAGGTTCCGACACGGAAGGTTGACACCCTCTAGGAGCGTCGACGTGCAGACTAGGAATCGGAGCTTTTCCGCGCGAAACAGCCGCTCGATCTCGCTGCGGACGATCAACGGCATGTTCCCGTAGTGAAACGCGACGCCTCGCCCGAGCACCCTCTCGAGCGAGTACCCAGGGTGGACGGTCTTCTGCACCAGTTCTCGCAGCGCTGCCACCGCCTCATCGCCGGAAATATCGGCCTCTGCCCCGAGCGCGTCGTGGATCTGAAGCGCCGCCTTCTCGGCGTCGGCCGCGCCATTGACGTACACCACATTGCCGCCGGCACCGCCGAGCGCAACGGCGACAAGCGGCAGTCGTTGGCTCGTTGGGTTGGGGCTGGCCTGTAGCTGAAAGTCCCCGGCATCGACCGGCTCGGAGTCGAGGATCAGCTGGGCAAGCCAGTCTCGAGGCTTGCCTCGGACCTGCCCGACCCACACGAGGTTCTGGTTCACGGTGATGGTCTCGCTCAGCAGCGACGCGCGCTCCGCCTCTTTGGGCGCACTGTCCAGTAGCAGCGCGGGATTCTCAGATTGTGGGCTCGCGAAGATGACTTGCACCGCTGGGTTGCGGCGCACCTCATCGTCGAGCACCCTCTGCAGCAGAATCCCGCGCTCACCGTCGGCGAACTTCTGTGCCTCGTCCACGAACAGCACGTCGGCGGCGAAATCCGATAGACGCTCATGGAGAAGATGCAGCCGCTCCTGCGTCAGCACGTGGATCTCCTTCGCTCGAGTCCCGATCGCCTGGTCCCAGGGGATTGTGAAGATCCCCACCGCGTCGGCGAAGTGCTCTCGCAGCTCGAGGCTAACCTCCTCGATCAGGGCTCGGGTAGGCACGACATATACCCCCCGGAACTGTTCGGCCGCGAACGCCCGCTCTGCAAACCAGCGCTTGACCAGATAGGACTTCCCGGCAGACGTCGCGGCCGACACGCTGACCCATCCGGCACGCCTGAGCGCATCCCAAAACTCCCGTTGAAAGCCGTTCGCGTCGAGCTGCTCGCCGCTCGTGACCGGGATGGAGAGTTCCAGCCGGCGCCTGACGACGTCAAGGCGGAGCGGCGTTGGCGCCTCACGCCACGCCTCGGCCTCGAGCAGCCCCCGCGCGCGAGCGAGGTCGAGCGCTGGCCGGTTGCCCATCCTCTCGAGCAGCACAGCTGCCGCCTCCTTCTGGTTACTGAGCGTCTCGGTAGAGCACACGCATGCCTGTGCGACTCGAAGCGCTGCTTCTTGGGCGTGCTCGCCGTCAGCGGCGGCGAGCACGCTCGCGCATCCGACCAGGTAGTTCCAGTCCACGGGCGACTCTGCCCGCTCGGCGGTCAGCGCCGGCAGGTCTCGCAGCAGCGAGCGGATGGTCAGCTCCCGGTGCATCTGCGTGAAAACAGGAGAGCCGAGGATCGCCTCGGCGACGGTCACCAAGCTCATCGGACCGTCCCGAGCGCCTCGTGGACCGCTCCGCGGAAGGCGTCCGCGTCAGGAAACGGAACAAAGAACAGCTCTAGCTGAAATCCCTCGAGTTTCTGGCCGAGCACGTGCCCACGCGCGTTCGTCTGCCACCTGGCGATCAGGTCCGCGACCTCCGCCGCGACAGTCTCCCCTTCCGGTGCGGCGGGGTAGTCCTCAAGCGAGAACCCGATCAGCCCCGCGCCGCAAACCCGTACCCGGCGTGCCTCCGGCGTGTCTGCGGTGAAGTAGACGCGCAGCGCGTCCGTCAGAGAGGGGTCGCCGAGGTCGAGGTTGTCGCGTATCAGCGCAAGGTCCCTGTTGGCGGGGCCGCCGCCCTGGTCCAGGAGCAGCGGGGCAAGGCTTTCAAGACATGCTTTCGCGGCCGAGGGAGCGTCGGCGTAGAGCTTGGACTCACCCCAAAAAAGCTCGAGTGTGCCGTCCTCGAGCACCCTTCCATGGATGCCGTCGGCGCCGTGGTAGTGCATCTGGCTGCTCGTCTTCAGCGGCATCTTGCAGAGAAGTTGCGGGAGGCCGAGCACGCTTTCCAGAAGCAGGTAGAGCAGGATCTCTCCGCCCTCGCCTGACTTCTCGAGTGCGGTGAACAGCTCGCGCGCCTCGGTGCTGAGCCTGACTATCTTGTCCGTTTTGCCTGTGCTCTTGAAATAGGCCATCGCCTCGTCCACCCGTGATCGAGGTATGCAGTAGTCCACGCAAGCTGCGGCAAGACGTTCTGCCAGGGCGGCCGTGCCTGGCCGGTCGTTTCCGTCGCGCGTGAGGACGTGACACCGGCACGACGCAAGGGTGTCTTGAAGCTGATGCTCGCCCCCTACCGCTACGAGGTAGGTGTCAAGCTCGGCAACGGTGCCGCGCGCCAACCTGTCGACGTGATCAGCGAGCCATCCGCTCACGCCTGCGGCGCGCAGTTCCGCGGTCGTCGCGCTCATATTTCAGAGCCTGCGTTCATCGCGGCGGTTTGGACTCGCGTCTTTCGCCATTTGCCGGAGGCTAGCCGGATCGGCTCTGCGAGGCTCGGAAGCTGCGACGTGGCGAGGGCTATGTCAGCCCCACGAGAGTGATGCTCTCACACCACCTTTACGACAGAGGCCCGATGTCGAGAGAGGGGGCTCCGGATCACTTATCGGCCGCGACTATATTGCCGACGCCACGAGCACCAGATGTGACAAAAACGCTCCGGTAGCGAGACTGATGTCAAGGATCACGGCTGACTCGGGCTGACTCGGGACCTTGGATAAATTGGCGGACCCGCTGCGCCTGATCGATAGCACTATCAGCGATGTTCGCTGGAGGCGGGGCGCCGAGGGAGAGGCCGTTCGGGCACGTAGTGCAGGATCGTTTCCGTGGCATGCGTCTGGTCGTCGCTGCGATCGTCCGGCTCGCTTTAGCGGTGCCCACGGTGCTGCTTGACGGGCGTCGCGACCGCGTTTCAGCCAGTGTGGTGGCGGCTCGGGTCGAGTGGCATTCCAATTGGTGCGGGGCTCCGTCCGACACGTCTATTAGTTTCGCGGCGATGTTGAGTGTTTTGCGCACCGGTACCGGCAGCAGAAGTGGCGGTGGCTCGCCGGCGTTTCTGCTTCGTCCTGACCAGCACGAGGGGCGGCTGCTGGCTGCCCATGCTGATGAGGTCGGCGCAGTTGTGCTGTTGGGTCGGCATTTGGCGCCCTATCCCGAGGGCTCTTCCGAGCAAGCACAGGGGCTACGTGGTGACGAGTTTGCGCAGACGGTACGTGCGGCGGGCGTTGAGTGGGTGCTCGATCCCGATACCGCGGTGCTCCCTTACATGACCGGCGACGGGTTGGACGCGGCGTTCGGCCGCGCCGCGCTGATGAGATGCGCTCAGGGACTCACGTTGCCGCTGGCGTCGGAGGACCTCGAGCGGGATGCCGATTTGCGCGAAATGCTGGTAGCGCTCCTCGCCGGGGAGTCTCGGGCTGCCGTACCCACCGCGGCCTATTTCCGGTTCCGCTCCCTGGCCGACCCGTGGTTGTCGGTGAATCTCCGCGCCGCGCGGATGACGCAGTCGTTGACGCGCGGCGGCCCGGTCGGAGTGTTCATCCAAACCGATGTTGACGCGTTGCGGGACGGCGTGCTGGCGAAGGCCGCGCCGCTCTACGCCGATGTTCTCGAGCCGCGGGGCTTGGTGTTCTTTCAGATCGCCGGTCTGGATGCCGAGCGGGCGGACCGGGAGGATCTCGCGGCGTACCTGCGGGCCGTCGGCGTCTGGAGGGCTCACGGCTTCAGCGTGATCGCTGATCGGGTCGGGCGGTTTGGCCTTGCTGCTGTTGCCGCGGGCGCGTCGGGCATGGCGTGCGGGACGCGGTTCTATCGGAGCGTCCCCGATCTCGAGCTTGAGCAGCACGTCCGGTCTCCGAGTGTTCGCTACTGGGCACCGAATCGAGGTGATCGCCTCGGTATCGACGATGCGCGGAATCGAGTTCGTCGCGGCTCGCTGCCGCCGTGCCCTGTGCAGGATTGCGGCGCGCTGCTCGTCGGCGCCACGATCGAAGATGTCCGGCTGCACAACATCCATCTGGCCGGCGCGGAACTCGACCTGGCGAGCACCGATGCTGCTCGGCTGGCGAAGCAACTGGGGTCGAGCCCGATCGCGTACGTCCGTGTCTGGGGCGAGGTGCTTCAGGACGCGCTGCGGCTGAGCGCGCACGCGTAGCCCCACTCGGGCACCCTTAGCCCACGAGCGGCAGCGGCGGCCTCCCAGATCACGGCGTCATCTGGGGCGCTCGAGAACCGGTCTGCGACCCAGGCGTCGAGTGCCATATCGGCCGCGGCCGCGTCGAGTCTCCAGGCGAGGAGAAGGTCCAACGGCAAGAGCAACTCGACGGACCCATCGCTGCGCACGGTCGTGACGGCGGCGGGCTCTCCTCTACGCAGCAGCCGGGCGTATTCCAGCAAGGTCGCCTCCGCCGTCACGCTGCCTGAGCTGCTCTGTGTCATGCCGTTCAGGGTGTCAACGACAGCAGCGCAATTGAATCCAGCTGTCGCTAGCGAGGTGATCGTGCGCGCTGCGTCGACACCAGCACGGATCGCCAGCTCAACCGGAAGGCGATGGTCACGGGCAGTCCGGTTGGCGCGCTCCGTTAGGTCGTTTCCGAGAACTAGCGCCAGCGGTTGGGGTAGCTCGCCCGGACGGTAGGGCGCGCCGCTCAGACTGACGCGCCGACGGGTCTCGTTGAGGGCGCGTGGCACTCGCCGAATCTCGGGGGCGAGGGAGAGGTGCCGGCCCTCGGCCGGCGGCGAGCGGCGCGCGTGCATCGTTCGCCATACTACCTACTCCTGATGACAGAAGAAATCACAAGTCCTAGTGATTCCTTGACGGACGACTCCGACTTTGCCGCCAGGCTCCTTGCGGCCATGAAGGACGCGAAACACAACCGGCGGAGCCTTGCCGGCGCACTCGATGTGCACCACAACCTCGTCGGCAACTGGGCAAAAGGGAACTACCTCCCGAGTGCACAACACCTGGTGCCCCTCGCCAGCAAGCTCGACGTCAGCATCGATTGGCTACTCACGGGCCAGAACCCGCGGCGAGCCCTTACAACCCGACGTCAAACCAGCGCCGCGGTTGGCCTCACCGAGGAGCTCGCCCAGCTTGCCCCTGCACTCGAACAGCTCACCAAACGAGCACGAAAGATTGTCCAAAAAAACCCGTGAGACGGGGGTACGGCGCGTGGGTTCGAACCCGCCGTCTCGATCCATAGAGGATGCAAGCGCCTGGTAGGGCGCCATCGAAGTTGGCAAGGAACTTGACATAGGGGGTCTTACAGCGAGGGGCTTTCTATCCCTACAGCTATCCCCTGAGCGGGCCAGCGCCAATAACACGGGCCCCAATACCCGCTACCGGGCGGTCTCCAAAACCGCAACGCCAGGTTCGATTCCTGGGTCCCCCGCTCGGTTCTGAACCCGACGCAGCGCCACCGCGCCTCCGGGCACAAGCGCGGTTGCGCCCCTAGTCATCCTGCCTCGCCGATCTGAATGGCGGAGGCTGCAGACCGGTCTAGCGAGACACCTCCGCCGCCGCGATGAGCGGTCCCAGGTCCTCACTGCGCCGGAATGCTCCGATCGTGTAGTACACCGACCACGCGAGCAGCCCCAGCAGGAAGGGCGCGTCGGTGAGCCCTACGACGAGGGCGTAGCTGTCGGTGTTGAGCGTGAGCAGCGCGGAGAGCCGCACCGTCCCCCGGAGCAGGAAGTAGGCACCCCATACCAGCGTGACGCGAACCATCACAGCGCGATAGGTGCGCGATTCGAGGACTTCCGGGGGGAACGGATAGATGTCGGCGGCGAACCACGACGCGAACGGCCGTTGGGTGGCTAGCGAGCCGAGGACGGTCGAGGCGAGCAACGCGTCGATGCCGATCTCCGTCGCAAGATAGGCGCTCGCGCTGCCCGACACGAGCCCGACCGTCGCACGAATTGCCACGAGGACGAGGGCCAGGCGAACGACGGTTGCCGGGCGTCCCTGGCGGCGCTCGTGTGCGAACACAGCCAGCCCGAAGATCACCGCCGAAACGATGCCAGCGCCGAGTCCGAACAGCTTCCAGCCGGCGAAGAACATCACGAGCGGCCCGAAGCCATCTCGCACGAGCCGAGGTCCCGAGCGGCGGATCGCGGCGCCGGCACCGATCTCCTCTGGCATCGCGAACTCAGCAGTCGACTGCTGCACGGCCGTTACGCCTTGCCGAGAGGATCGCCACCAGCCGAAGTTATCGCGTCGGGGCCGACCGTCGCCGTGCCGTCGCGGGCGCGCAAGGCGCTCGGGGGCGTGCCCACGCGCCGGTCCGGGCTGCTGTTCACGAGCTACGCGACAGACGTTGACCACCGGCTCCACCCTCAAGTCCGGGACGGCTTCGCGGATCTGGCATGGTGCTGTCAGCCGGCCGCTGGAACGGGCTGAGCTATCCGATGCGTCCGCGTTTGGCGGCGCATCCTGCGACTGACGATCCGACTAGGAGCCACGTGCAATGGCGATTTCCCTCCCGGACCCCGGCGCGCCCAATCCGACTTCGAGCGCCCAGCAGACCGCGACCGCCTGAGCCGAACTGCTGCAGCCCTCGCCGCACGTGGGTTCAAGGTGGAGGTCGCCGCAGACACCGCCGATGCCCGCGAGCTTAGAACGGTCCCTGGAACCCCAGAAGGCCTGCATTCATTGGCCGAAGATGCACAACTGCCGGGTCTCGAAAACCGCAACGCCAGGTTCGATTCCTGGGTCCCCCGTTTGGCTCTGACAAGCCGAATCCCGCATTGCAGAGCGGGATTCGGCCATCGCTCCGGCCGGTGTGGATGGCCGCTCGACACCGCTAGATGCCGGGTCGGACTGTGACCAATCCCAAGCTGGTCCGGTGCGGCGAGCCCTAGTCGAGGGGCCGAGCGACGCACGGCACCGTCGCTCCAAGAGACGGTGCTGCCGGCCAGGGTGAGGGACTTCGATCGTATCTGCAGGCCTACGTCGACTCGTCGGGTGCCGGTCCTGTCGATCTCTCAGACCTCGTAGCCGTTTGGTGAGGGGCTGTCCAGGCCGTATCGAGCGATACAGGCGACGGAACCGTCCGCCTTCGCAACGATCCTCAGCGCCGGGCCGCTGCCGATCACTGTTGACAGGGCTGGTTCGCTCGTGCTTGCTGGCGCGCTGTGGATGAGGCGGTGCGTTCTCAAGTCCCGTACTTGAACGAGGAAGCTCACCGATTCAATTTCGTGGGGGCCAACTGACGCGTGGTCAGAGAGGTAGTAGGCGAGCATGTTGCCCGCAAGCGTCGCGTGCGCGATTTCGGGACCGTCACAGCTGAGGATTTCTTCGCACTCGATCAGGACGAAGGGTCTCGTGTTCGCGTGTGAGCAGGCGGCTTCCTCGAAACAACCGGAGGAGCGGGCTTCGCACTGTCGAGTCGGCGATGCGCTTGCTCGCCGCGCCCCCGGCCTCCTCGCCCCGGCCAGACGCGGCTCGCGCGCTCGGTGGCCACTACGGATGCGTAAGGACCAACGTGGCGCCACGCTGGCACGGATGGTTACTGCAACGACGGGATCATCCGCCGGCTCGGTCCCCGAGCATCGCGCCGCTCGCGGGCGCGCGGCGATCGGCCGATGGCTGGTCGCGCACCGGTCGTTGATCCTCGCCGCGACGGCGCTCGCGGCTCTCGTCGCCGGCGGCCTCCTCCACCTGACAGGCGCGGGCGCAGCCGGCGACGGGGTCTGGCGCGTAGCGGTGGCCCTGCTCGCCGCCGAGCTGGCCGTCGAAGTCGCGCATACCGTGCTCGTCGAACATCGCACGGGCGTCGACACGATCGCGCTGTTGGCGATGGTCGGGTCGCTCGCCGTGGGGGAAGAGCTCGCCGGACTCGTCGTCGGCCTGATGTATTCGGGCGGATCGGCGCTCGAGGACTACGCGACCACGCGGGCGGGCCGAGAGCTCACCGCGCTCGTGGGTCGCGCCCCGAAGACCGCACAGCTACGAGTGGGTGAGAGCTTTCAGGAGGTGCCTGTCGATCAGGTCGGAGTCGGCGACCGTGCGCTCGTGCGCACCGGAGAAGTAATCCCGATCGACGGCGTGATCGTGAGCAGGGAGGCGGTTGTCGACACCAGCGCGCTGACCGGCGAGCCGCTTCCCGTCACCCTGACGGAGGGCGAGCCGGTGCAGAGCGGCACCGCGAACGCCGGCCCGCCCTTCGAGGTTCGCGCGGACCGCCCCGCGGTGCAGAGCTCCTACGCGGCGCTCGTCCGGCTCGTGCAGCAGGCACAGAGCCAGCGAGCGCCCGTCATGCGCATGGCCGACCGCTATGCCGGCATCTTCCTGCCCGTCACGCTGGTCGTTGCCGGTGCGGCGTGGGCCGCCAGCGGCGACGCTGTACGGGCGCTTGCCGTGCTCGTCGTCGCCACCCCCTGCCCGCTGATCCTCGCGACGCCGGTAGCGCTCGTCTCCGGTGTCTCCCGGGCCGCTCGGTACGGGATCATTGTCAAGGGGGCCGCGGTGATCGAAAAGCTCGGCCAGGTCGTCACGGTGTTATTCGACAAGACCGGGACGCTGACCGTTGGGACGCCCGAGGTCCGCGAAGTCGTCACCGTCCCGGGTGTGCAGCGCGGCGAGCTGCTGCGCTCGGCGGCATCGGTCGATCAGTTCTCGGCCCACGTGCTCGGTGAGGCACTCGTCCGCGCCGCGAAGGAGGCCGACCTGGAACTCGGCACACCCGGCGACGTGCGGGAGGAGCCGGGCCAGGGCATCGCCGGGACTCTCGACGGGCACCGGGTCGCGGTCGGCAGCCGCGCGTTCGCGCGCTCTGTCGGCGTGCCCGACGACGAGGTCTCGAAGGCGGCGCTGATGACCACGCGAGGGTCGGGCGAGGCGTACGTGCTGGTCGCCGTCGACGGGCATCCCGCCGGGGTCATCGCGATGGCAGACGAGCTTCGTCCCGACGCCAAGGGCATCGTCGCCCGGCTGCATACCGAGCAGGTCGGGTACGTGGCGATGGTCTCCGGCGACCGCCAGTCGGTCGCGCAGCGCATCGGCACCGAACTTGGCGTGGATCGCGTGTACGCCGAACAGTCGCCGCAGGACAAGCTCGCCGTCGTGCGCAGCGTCCGCGAGGACCCCAAGCTGCGGCCCGCGATGATGGTCGGCGACGGCGTCAACGACGCGCCGGCGCTCGCGCTGGCCGACCTCGGCGTGGCCATGGGAGCCGCCGGCGCAACAGTCTCCGCCGAGACGGCCGATGCCGTGATCACCGTCGACCGCGTCGACCGCGTCGCCGATGCGATTCATATCGGTCGCCGTTCGATGCACATCGCCCGGGAGAGCGCGATCGGCGGGATGGGCCTGAGCTTCGTGGCGATGGGCTTCGCCGCGTTCGGCTACCTGGTGCCGGTCGCCGGCGCGGTGCTCCAGGAGGTGATCGACCTCGGGGTGATCCTCAACGCGCTGCGGGCGCTGCGCGGCTGACCGCTGCCATATCCGTAGGCCTCGAGTGCGCGATCGTCCGGCTCGACGGCTCCGACCGACAGATCCGGCCTCGAGACCGAGGGCCCTTACGCGTGTTCGCCTCGCCTACACGCAGCACGTTTATCGTGAGCAGGGCGCCACCGTCGAGCGGGCGATCATCCCGTACACCGCAACGAAAGGCACCCGATGAACCCCGACGCGCCCTACCCCGTCCAGTACTCCGTCGACTACCCGGACCGGCCGCTCAACCGACTGACGACCTTCTTCCGTCTATTCATGGCGATCCCGATCGTGCTGGTGCTCGCCCTGATCGAGGGTGGGGGCTATGCCTCGGGCGGCGGCCGCGCGACCGGTGCGATCGGCGCTGCCGGCCTGGTCGTTCTGCCCACGCTCCTGTTGATTCTGTTCCGCCAGAAGTACCCGCGCTGGTGGTTCGACTGGAACCTCGAGCTGATGCGGTTCTCTGCCCGCGTCGGCGTGTATCTCGCTCTGATGGAGCGACCGCTACCCGTCCACCGACGACCATCAGGCCGTCCATCTCGAGTTTTCCTATCCGGACGCTCACGTTGACCTGAACCGCTGGCTGCCGCTGGTCAAGTGGCTGCTGGCCATCCCGCATTACATCGTGCTGTTCTTCCTCTACATCGCCGCGTTCTTCGTCGTGATCGCCGCGTGGTTCGCGATCCTGTTCACGGGCCGCTTTCCGCGCGGGATGTTCGACTTCCTCGTCGGCGTCGGGCGCTGGACGAACCGGGTGATCGCCTACGCGCACATCCTGGTCACCGACCGCTACCCGCCCTTCCGGCTCACGCCGTAGCGTCGCGAGGGGGTCACGGGGCGCCTGCCGTGGGCCGTGATTCTCCTAGCGCGTTTGTGCTCGGCCATCTGAGGTCGTCCGCAGGGGTGGCGCAGTGGCGCCGAAGAAGAAGGCGCTCACGGCCTGGCTGATCTGCTGGATGGACGACCACGACACCGGCTTCCACGATCACGACAGCTCCTGCGGCGCGGTCGCCGTCGTCAGCGGCGGGGTGCGCGAGGAGCGGCTCGCCCGCGGCGCCTCGCCTCGCGAGCGCTCGTTCGGGGTCGGGGAGAGCTTCCACTTCAGCGCCGCGGACATCCACCGCGTCCGGCACGCGGGCTCGGAGCCCGCCGTGACGCTGCACGTCTACTCGCCGCCCCTGCTGCGGATGGGCGCCTACGAGGTGGGGCCTGACGGCGTGCTCGTTCGCCACGCGATCTCCTCCAGCGAGGAGCTGCGGCCGCGCGCCGCGGCCTAGGCCTCAGCTCTTCGCGCCGGGGCGCATCCGGACGCCGCCCTCCTCGCCGATCACCACGAGGCTCACCATCTCCGGCTCGAACAGGCCGTGCCCGACGAGGCCCGGCGTCGCCTCCAGCCGCGCCGCCAGCTCGCGCGGGTCCCCGACGGGCCCGGTGTGGTCCGCGATCAGGTTGCCGTCCGGGCTCGGCGGGGCGTCGCGCAGGCTCGCCGGCGCGAGCAGCGCGAGCGTGTGCCCGAGGCCGAAGGCGAGCAGCTCCAGCGGCACCGGAGGGGACAGGGTCTCGACCGCCTTGTCGGCCGAGACGATCACAACGAAGCGGCGCGCGGCCGCCGCCACGATCTTCTCGCGCGTGTGCGCGCCGCCGCCGCCCTTGATCAGCCAGCCCCGCGGGTCGACCTGGTCGGCGCCGTCGATCGCGATGTCGAGCTCGCCGAGGTCGTCCAGCGGCTCGACCTGGAGGCCCAGCGCAACGGCTGCGCGCTCGGTGGCCGGCGAGGTCGCGGCGCAGCGCAGGCCGCTGAGCCCGCGGCGGGCGATCGCCGGCAGCAGGTGGGCCACGGTCGAACCCGTGCCGAGCCCGACGCGCATGCCGTCCTCGATCAGCTCGGCGGCCGCCTCGGCGGCGATGCGCTTCTGATCAGCCGCCGGATCGGCTGCGCTCAGCGACGGCCCACCTGGCCGCCCAGTCGCACCAGGGGACGCCATGGCGCGGACGTTACAGCCCCGGCCGGGTCCCTGAGGCGCAGCCGGTCGGGCGTGGAGGGGCTCTGCAGCAGGTGGCCCTGGCCGACGGAGCAGTCGAGCTGGCGCGCGAGCGCGAGCTGCCGGTTCGTCTCGATGCCGACGGCCACGGCGGTGAGACCCGCCTCCTTGGCGAGCGCGATCGTGGCCGCGAACAGCGCGCGGCGCTCCTTGTCGCGGTCGAAGCTCGTGGTCAGGCTGCGGTCCAGCTTGACGACGTCGAAGGGCACGTCGCTCGGCAGGCCGAACGAGAGCTGGGCAGCGCCGAATTTGTCGAGCGCGATCGAGACGCCGAGGCGCCGGACGTCGCGCAGCGCCTCCCGCGCGCGCTCGGGGTCGCGCCGGACGGCCTCCTCGCTGACCTCGATGCAGAGCGCGTGGCCGGGCAGGCGGCAGTAGGCGAGCTCCTCGCGCACGCGCTCGGCCAGGTCGAGCTCGGTCAGCTCGCGCGCGGAGACGTTGACCGACACGGGCACCGCGATGCCGGCGCGACGCCAGCGCTCCGCCTGCTCGAGCGCGGTGTGCAGCACCCAGCGGCCGATCTGGACGATCAGCTCGCTGTCCTCGGCCGGCGGCAGGAACGCCGAGGCCAGCAGCTCCTCGCGCGCGCCGTCGCGCTCGGGGCGCCAGCGCACGAGCGCCTCGATGCCGACCGCCTGACCGCCTGTGAGGGGCAGGATCGGCTGGTAGGCGAGCACCAGCTCCTGGCGCGGCAGCGCCTCGCGCAGCATGCTCTCGAGCTCGACCTGCGTGCTCATCGCCCGGCGCAGGCTGTCGTCGAAGAGCTCCAGGCGGCGGCCGCCCGCGCCCTTCGCCTTGTACATCGCCAGGTCGGCTTCGCGCAGCATCGCCTCGGGGTCGGTCTCCGAGTCCTGGGCGATCGAGACGCCCACGCTCGCGAGCATCGCGACTTCGGCGGTGCCGAGCGGGAACGGCTCCTCGAGCGCGTCGAGCACGCGCCCCGCGAGGGCCATCGCCTCGCCCTCGCTCTCCAGTTCCTCGGCGAGGATCACGAACTCGTCGCCGCCGAGCCGCGCGATCGTGTCGCTGTCGCGCATCAGCTCCGAGAGCCGCTCGGAGACCGACACCAGCAGGCGGTCGCCGACGTCGTGACCGAGGTTGTCGTTGACGGCCTTGAACTTGTCGAGGTCGATGAACAGCATCGCCGTCACGCCGGGGCTGCGGTGCAGGCGCGTCATCGCCTGGTGGGCGCGGTCCATCAGCAGGGTGCGGTTGGGGAGCTTGGTCAGCGGGTCCTGCAGGGCCTGGCGCTCCAGCCAGACGCGGTCAGTCACGTCGGTGGCGGAGGCGTACCAGGTCTGCCCGTGGCGCCGGGCGCTCCACAGCAGCCAGCGCCACGAACCGTCGCGGTGGCGGTAGCGGGTCGTGAAGCTCTCGACCTCGGCGGGGTGCCCGCCACCGGCGCGCATCGGGCCGAGCAGCTGCTCGGCGTCCTCGGGGTGCACGAACTCCGCGACCGGCCGTGACTGCAGTTCCTCGCGCGACCAGCCGAGCGTCTGCTCCCAGGCCGGGTTCAGGAGCGTGAAGCAGCCGTCGAGGGAGATCGTCGCCAGCAGGTCGCGCGTCATCTCGAAGAGCTTGCGCACGCCGGCATCGGCGTCCGTGACGGTCGCCTGGGCGGCTGCCTCTGCGCTGGTCCGATCGAGCTCCATTGGTAGGGACCACGTCGGCGCCCGCTGTCGTCTTTCCCCCGCCACGGCGGCGCGCTGGACGGATAGGCAGCGCAAAGCTGCTCAAGCCGCGGCAGGGCGCCGAGCCGGCGTCAGGCGCTCGCGGTTGCGGCCGGCTGCTCGCCTGAGGGCGCCGCGTCTGGCGGCGCGGGCCCCGGTGCTTCGTCGCCGCGCAGGAAGCGCCACGTGGAGAGCCCCAGGAGGATCGTCATCAGCACCGCGCTGCCCACGCAGTACTCGCAGATCGCTTCCAGCGAGAAGACCTCGCGATAGGTGAGGTAGACGCTGAAGCCCCAGCCGCCGAGCGTGAGCGCCACCGTCGCGAAACGCCAGCGCTCTTCTTCGGGCGCGAGCAGCGTGCCGAGGATCGCGATGTAGCCGAGCAGGCCGATCAGCGCCACCGGCACGCCCGCGAGCTTCGAGTACTGCGAGGTCTGCACTTTCAGGCAGCTGCCGCCTTCGCGCCCGCACAGCGGCTTGACGTGCGCGTAGTGGATGTAGGTGAGGTAGGACGCCAGCCCGATGCCGATCACGGTGAGGACGATCAGCGTGATGCGAAGCGTCCGCCTGTTCATCGGGCGACCTAGGACTTGGCGGCTTGTTCGATCGCTTCTTCGAACGGCTTCGGGTCGGTCAGCGAGCTCCATTCGTACTTCTTGAGCGCGCCACCCGTCTTGCCGATCAGGAAGGCGGGCGTGCCCGACAGGCCGTTGTTGTTCGCGGACTGGGCGTCGGCGGCGATTTCAGCTTCGTACTTCTGGTTGCCCCGCTCGGCCTGCCATTTGGGGAGGTCGAGACCGGGGATCTGCTGGGCCAGGTTCTGCAGGAAGGCTTCGGTGACGTAGCCGCTGTTCTCCTGGCCCTGCGAGTTGTAGAACAGCTCGATGTAGTGCCACGCCTTCTGCTGCGGGCCCGCAGCGTAGGCGGCTTTCTGCTGGGTGTGGAAGACTTCCTGTTCGCGCGTCGCGGTCTCGAGGCTGAGGTATTCGATCTTCGCCTTGCCTTCCTTGACCGGCCCGGCGATCAGCTTGGGCAGGGCGCCGGATTTCTTCGAGAATTCGCCGCAGATCGGGCACTGCAGGTCGCCGAAGTACTGGACCGTGACCGGGGCGTTGGGGTTGCCGATCGTGCGCCCGTTCTGGGGTATGCCCGCGAGCTCCTGGTCGATTTCCTTGGCGAGGTTGCCCACCACCACTTTGGAGGGCGGTTTGGTTTTGGAGCTGCTGCCCCCGGTGGCGATCAGGATCACGACGATCGCGACGATGACCACGACCGCGACGCCCGCGAGCTGCGTGATCCGTTTGCGGCGGCTGGCGTCCGTGGCGGCCGCGGCCTCAGCGGCTTTGCGGTCTTCGCGCGCCTTCTCGCGGCGCTGCTTGCGGGTGAGATCCTCCTCGTCGACCGGCGGCACAGGGAGAACTTTTACAGATTTCCGATCAAGCCCGTCTAAGTTCGTGGCGATCCGGACCGCGCGGCACCGCCCGAGCCGCCAAGATGGTCGGCGGGCATCTGCCCCTGTAGCTCAACTGGATAGAGCGCCGGCCTTCTAAGCCGGGGGTTGCTGGTTCGAGTCCAGCCGGGGGCGTCGCGCCCGCGCCCGGCTGCGCTCAGCCCGCGGCCTCCGCCGCGCTCGCGGTGCCGCGGCGCCGGCCGCGGCGCTGGGGCAAGCGCGCTCGCACCGGTGCGAGCACGCCCGGCGGCAGCCGCCCGCCGGTCGAGAGCCAGGAGCCGGCCAGGATCAGCAGCAGCCCCGCGACGGAGCCCGCGCCCGGCTGCTCGCCGAGGACGAGCACGCCGAGGCTGACCGCGACGAGCGGGTTGAGGTAGGTGATGACGCTGGCCCGGGCCGGGCCCGCTTCGGCGATGAGCACGCTGAAGATCACGAACGCCAGCGCGGTGCACAGCAGGCCGAGCACCACGATCGAGGCCAGCGCGCCTCCGCTCGGCACCGCCGCGGGCGCGGTCGCCGCCGCCAGCGGGGTCAGCGCCAGCGCAGCGACCGCGAGGCCTGCGCCCATGGTCGCGCGCGGGTCCAGGCCGACGAGGTGGCGCTCGAGGATCAGGGGTCCCGCGGTGTAGCCCGCGGCGGCGCCGAGAAGCGCGAGCACGCCCGGCAGCTCCCCGGGGCTGTTGGAGACATCGATGCCGACCAGCGCCACGACGCCGGCGAAGCCGATCAGAAGGCCCGCCAGGCGTGTCCTGGTCGGGCGCTCGACGCGGCCGTAGCGCAGCGAGACGAGCGCCAGCAGCAGCGGCACCGTGGCGATGATGATCGCCGCCATCGAGGAGGGGATCCGCTGCTCGCCGTAGGCGATCAGGGGGAACGGCACCGCGATCTCGACGACGCCGTAGGCCGCGACCCACCGAAGCGCGCCGCGCAGCGAGCCGAGCACGCCGGCGCGAAGGCTGAGGACGAGCAGAACGATGGCGGCGAGCGCCACCCGTCCCCACGCGACGAGCGCGGGCGGGGCACCGCCGTCCACCGCGATCTTGATGAACATGTAGGGGACGCCCCAGATCGTCGACATCGCCGCGAAGGCGAACCATGCGCGCCGGCTCATGCCCCCACCAATAACAAAGGCGCGCCGGTCCATCGGCACGCGCTCGTAGTCTCGGGGTCGTGAGACCTCGCGAGGACCAGATCCTGCTCGGCGAGAACCTCGATGTCCTGCCCGCGTTCGCGGACGGCAGCTTCCAGCTCGTCTACCTCGATCCGCCCTTCAACACCGGGCGCCGCCAGGAGCGCCGGACGCTGCGGGCGGCCGCCGATCCGGAGGGCGAGCGCGCCGGCTTCGGCGGGCGCCGCTATCGCACCGAGCTGCTCGCGCGCTCCAGCTACGGCGACAGCTTCGACGACTACCTCGCCTTCCTCGCGCCGCGGCTGGAGCACGCTCACCGCCTGCTGGGAGAGGAGGGCACGCTCTACTTCCACATCGACTATCGCGAGGCCCATCACTGCAAGCTGCTGCTGGATGAGATCTTCGGCCGCTCCTGCTTCCTGAACGAGATCATCTGGGCCTACGACTTCGGCGGGCGCGCGCGGCGGCGCTGGCCCGCCAAGCACGACACGATCCTCGTCTACGTCAAGGACCCGGAGCGCTACCACTTCGACTCGGCCGCGGTCGATCGAGAGCCCTACATGGCGCCCGGCCTCGTCGGGCCGGAGAAGGCGGCCCGGGGCAAGCTGCCGACCGACGTGTGGTGGCACACGATCGTGCCGACGAGCGGCGCCGAGAAGACCGGCTACCCGACGCAGAAGCCCGAGGGCGTGCTGCGCCGCATCGTCGCCGCCTCCAGCCGGCCGGGCGAGTGGTGCCTCGATTTCTTCGCCGGCTCCGGCACGCTCGGCGCCGTGGCCGCGCGGCTCGGCCGCCACTACGTGCTGGTCGACTCCAACCCCGAGGCGGTGGCGGTGATGCGACGGCGGCTGGCGGCCGTCGAGGCCGAGCTGCGCGACCGGGGAAGTGCCGGCCGAGGCGGCCGAGGCTCCGGCGAATGTCTCCGACGACGCAGCCGCGGCGAGCGCGCGCGCCTAGACTCGGCGCGATGGCCCTCTACCACGTCGAGATCCGCGAGTTCCCGCGCAACGTCAACCGCTTCAACATGAGCGGTCAGGAGATCGGCGCGATCCTGCTCGCCTGGGCGCAGGAGCGCGTCTTCGAGCTCGCAGACCAGCGGTGGAACCCGCAGACGGCGGAGATGATCGTGATCGAAGGGCCGGAGATCCCGGTCTCCGGCCTCTCGATGGGACGCGGCTGGCCGACCGCGATGCGCGAGGGGCAGGACGTCACCGAGCGTGTGATCGCCGAAGCCCGCGCGGCGATCGTCGACGGGAGCGCCGCGAGGGTCGCGCAGGAGCAGGAGGCCGAGGCGGCCGCCGCCGCGCCGGCGGAGGCCCTTGCCGGAGGTCTGGGCGATGAGCCGCTGACGGCGGCGCCCGTGCTCCCGCCGGAGGAGCCGCCGGAGGCGAGGCCTCCCGAGGTCGCCGCGGAGGAGGACGCCGCCCAGCTCGACGAGGGCGCCGGCGAGGCCGCGCTTGCCGACGTCGAAGGAGCGGGCGGCGATCAGCTCGCGCTCGGAGTGGAGCTCGCCGCACTGCTCGGCGCCGACGCGCCGCGCCTGCTCGCCGCGTGGCGCGAGGTGGCGTCACGTGCGAGCGGTCTGACGCCGAGCGAGAGCCTCGCGCTGGCCGAACGGCAGCTCGGTGAGCGCGGCGGCGGCGCGTGAGGCGTCGCTAGACTCTCCCCGAACCACGTGGTGGGCGTAGCTCAGTTGGTAGAGCTCCTGGTTGTGGTCCAGGCGGTCGGGGGTTCGAGTCCCCTCGCTCACCCCTCTCAAGCGCGGGTTCGCGAGCGCGTCTGACGGGACGCAAGCGGGCTCGTCGGGGCGCCGCGGTCGCCGTCAGCCGGCCCCAACCTCGACCGGCGTGGCGCCGGGAGCAATCGCACCGGCGTCGAGCGCCGGCAGGCCGGAGGCGGGGTCCCGGCCAATCCGGAAGACGGTCGCGTGCCGCAGTCAGCGGCGCGCGCCAGGTGTCTCACGGCTCGCGCCGGCGCGATGCACGCGGCGCATGCGACGGGACCGTACTGGTGCCGCGCGTTGCTCGCCCGCGCGCCGGCCGCGGGCGCCGAAGAGGTCGCTCCTGAGGAAGGTGAAGGCGCTCCCGACGTGGGCGACGGGGGCATAGCCGCGGGCAACGATGTCGGAGATCAGGCCGAGCGCCCTGTGCGGCGGAGCGGAGTGGAAGAGCCGAATCCCGAGGACCTTGACGTCGAGCTCGGTCAGCAGCCGCGGGTCGAAGATCTCGTACTCCGAACCCTCGACGTGATACTTCAGCAGGTCGATGTGATCGTGACCCAGCTCTTGCATCAGCGACTGCAGCGAGCGGCACGGCACCTCGACGGTCGTCCGTCCCACGTCCAGGTTCGCCGCCGACAACGTCGTGCTGGCCGCCATCGGCGACGTGTACATCTGCAGCGTGCCGTCGCGGCTCCAGATCGCGACCTGGCGGAAGTGCAGCTTCGGCTCGCCTAGGCCTGCGACGTGCTCCGCCGAGGAGTCGGTCGGATCGAACGAGAACACGTCGCAGCCGCCGACTCTGATCAGCTCCGTCTCGAAGGAGACGTCGACGCCGGCCCCGAGGCAGTAGACGACCCAGTCCGGCTCGACGAGCTGAGCGGGGATCGTCCAGCCCCCGTACTCGGTGCCCAGCCACCGCATCGGCAGCCGCTCGTCGAGCGCGACGGCAGCGAGACGCCGCCGGAAGTACCTGCGCCGCACGGCATTGCGGATCTTCGCCGGGCGAGCGTACTCGCGAAACGAGAGGTGTTCGGTCACGCTCGCCGCCTCGGACACCACGACTCGGGCGATGAGACGCTCCAGACAGTGTCGGTCCGGTGCCTCAACTGAAGTTCTCGCCTGTCGGGTCGGTGCCGTTCATCACACGGGGCAGCAACGCTTGCGTGGCGCTCTGCGTTCGGCCACCCTCCCTCGGCGACCATCGGCAACCCACTTCTCTTCCCGGCGTCCGCGCTTTCATTCGGGCTCGTTGGCGAAAAGGTCGCAATTTGCGCCTGATCTGGCCGTCGCGCGGACCTTCGGGCTTCTCGTTGAGCGGACCACGAACCGGCGATCCGTCCCGCGACCAGCGGCTACTCTTCAGCCGGCCCGCTATGCCCGTGACCCCCGACATCCACCGCGCGATCGCCTGAGCGATGCGCCGCCTCCTCCCGCTCATCGCCGCCCTCGTGGGCGCGACGCTCGCAATCGCCCTCGCGGCGTGCGGCAGCAGCAGCCCAACGGCGCCTGCCGGGCTGGTGATCGCGGGACCCGGCCTGCAGGCCGGCGCGTCCCCTTGGAAGCCCGAATACGCCCACCTCTCCCAGCGCATCAAGGAAATGGGGCTGCCTCCGACGGGCAACGAAAAGTTCCACATCCACGCGGCCCTGCACATCTACAAGGACGGTCTGCTGGTCCCGGTTCCCGCAGAGGTCGGGATCGACACCGCCCATGGCCTCGAGACCAGCCTCCACACCCACGACGTGACCGGCGTGATCCACATGGAGGCGCCGCACCCGTTCAAGTTCACGCTCGGCGACTTCTTCAAGGTCTGGGGCGTCGCGTTCGGGCCCGAACAGGTCGGGGACCTGCACGGGTACGGCGGTGACAAGCTGCACTTCTACGTCAACGGCAGGAAGCTCGCCAACCCTGCCGCGTACGTCCTGCGCAGGCGCGACAACATCGCGATCGGCTACGGGCCGGTGAACAGCTTCCCGCACGCGCCGAACAAGCAGATCCTCGAAGAAGTCGAAAAGGGCACGGGAGGGTTCGGCTGCTCGACCAAGCCCGGCGGCAAGGCGAAAAGCTGCGTCGTGCGCCCCGCTCCGACCAGCACGGGAGCACGACCGGCGGCACGAGCACCACGCAGAAGTAGCGCTCAGCGCCGCCGGACCGCGGAAACGAGCGGGGCCGGCGCTCCGGCTCAGCCGAGCCGTTCTGCCAGCTCGACGATGATCCCCTCGGGACCGCGCACGTAACAGAGCCGGTAGATGTCCTCGTAGTTCTCGAGCTCGCCGACGAGCCCGCCGCCACGGGCCCGAATGCCGGCGACAGCGTCGTCGATGCCCTCGACGACGAACGAGAGATGGCGGATGCCCGGCCGGTTCGGCGGTGCGGCTCCGTCACCGCCGGTAGCGGTCGGCGTGTGGAACTTGCTCAGCTCGACCCTTCCGTGCCCGTCCGGCGTGCGCAGCATCACGATCTCCGCGCGGATGCCCTCGAGCCCGACGACGCGGTCCACCCAGTCGCCCTCGACCGGTGTCTCGCCCTCCGGCTCCAGGCCGAGCGCGATGAAGAAGTCCTTCGCGGCCTCGAGGTCCTCGACGACGATCCCGACGTGGTCCATCCGCTGGATCGGCATGCGCTCGATGGTAGGCGAGCCGTTCAGCGCGCCACGATGCGGTACACGGGCCCGCCCAGCGAGACGGCGTAGATGTGTCCGGCGGCGTCCTGCCCGAAGGCCGACAGGCTGTTCACCGACAGGCCGGTCGCGCGGTTGTCGCGGGTGTGGCCGCTGCTCAGCAGCGCGGAGTTGATCTGCGGCTTGCAGTTGTCGCCGAAGAGATAGCGGCCGTAGAGGCTGCGCAGCGACCGGTCGCGGACGACGTAGCCGCCGATGATCGCGCAGTAGCCCGCGCTGTGGGGTGCCACGAGCACCGGCTTGATCGCGCCCGGTGCGGAGCCCGGCTTGTAGCGGGAATCGGCCTCGAAGATGCTCCAGCCGTAGTTCGCGCCCTTGCCGGTGCCGTGGCGGGCGAAGTCGATCTCCTCGTATTTGTCCTGCCCCACGTCGGCGATCACGAGATCGCCTGTCTTGCGGTCGAAGGAGAAGCGCCACGGGTTGCGCAGCCCGTAGGCCCAGATCTCGCCGCGGTGGCCTGCCGCCTTCGCAAACGGATTTCCCGGCGGGATCGCGTAGCCCCCGCCCGGAAGGGGTGAGATCCGCAGGATCTTGCCGAGCAGCACGTCGGTGTTCTGCCCGTAGTTGTGCGGATCGCCCTCGCTGCCGCCGTCCCCGACGCCGATGTACAGATCGCCTTCAGGGCCGAACTGGAGCTGACCGCCGTTGTGGTTGGTCTCGGCGTGATGGTCGATCTCGAGCACGCCGCGCGCGCTCGCGGGGTCGGCGAGATCGGGGCTACCGCTCGCCCGCCGGTACTGAACGATCCGGATGTTGTTGGACGCGTCGGTGTAATCGACGTAGAAGCGACCGCTCGTGCGGTAGTCGGGTGCGAAGGCGACCGAGAGCAGTCCCTGCTCGCCGCCGCTCGAGTTGACCTTCGAGGAGATGTCGAGGAACGGCTTGGAGCTGCGCCGTCCGCCCGAGAGGACGGCGATCCGCCCGGGCCGTTCGACGACGAACACGCGCCCCGGTTCGCCCGGCGCGCCCGTGAGGAAGACGGGCTGGTCGAACGTGCCGATCCGCTGCAGGCCGATCCGTCCGGCCCGCGCGGGCTGCGCGACGCTCGCCGCTCCGGACGGCGTCGAGGACCCGCACGCGGCGACCACCGCGGTTGCGCCGGCCGCGAGCAGCGTTCCGGCCGTCAGACGTCGGAGCTTCACCCCGCCCACGGTACCCATGGCGCCCGCCGGGCGCGCTCCTCGCCGCCGCTTCAGGTCGCCCGCGGCGCGGCCTCGAGCCTCTGCGCCCGCTCCCGCGCGACCTCCAGCAGCGCGCTCTCGGTCGCGTCGAGCAGGTCGTAGCCTTCGAGCGTCAGCGATACGTCCTGGTCGGGCCCGTCGAGATCGATGTAGCCCAGCTCCTGCAGCTCGGCGAGCAGCCGCGCGACGGTCGCGGGGCTCTCGCCCGTGCGCGCCGCGAGCTCGCCGGCCGTGAGCCCGTCCGGCCCGGGCGGGTAGAAGAGCGGCACATGGCGTGCCGCCGCGTCGGCGTGCCGGCCCTTGGACCACTCCGCGAGCACACGCTGGACGCTCGGCCCGTCGAGCAGCTCGGCAGCGTCGGGCAGCCGGCTGACCTCGCGGCGGCGACGGCGGCCGCGCCGGCGCCCGTAGATGACGAGCGCGACGATCGGGACCAGGAAAGGGAGGGACTCCTGGACGGGGATGCCGCCGATGTGGGCGAGCACGGTCATCTCCTCGATTGTGGCGCGTGCGGGCTGCCGAGGGTCTCAACGGCTCTCGATCTCACGTGTTCACCGCCGAGAGCAGCCACAGCCCGAGGCTCGTGAACCCCACCATCACCACCAGCATCCAGTACTGCGAGCGCACCGCCTCCTCGTGCGAGCGATAGGTGGCAAGCGCGCGGTCGTGCGCGAGCGTGAGGCCGCCGACGTGCCCGGCGACGAGCGCGACCACCTGCACGTACCAGATCGCGGTTGAGCCCAGGAACGAGTAGTGGACGCGCCAATGCGCGGTGCCGAACAGGTTGGCGCCGTGTCCGAGCGGGTCCGATGCCAGGGCGGCGATCGCCTGCCCCTGCCAGACGAGCAGCGAGAAGTAGTGGGCGAGCACATACGCGAAGGCGATCGGTATGAGCGTGTGGGCGAACGAGCGCGCCAGCTGGGACCCGGTGAAGCGTCGCGAGACCGAGCGCATCCCGAGCACCCCGAGCGCGTAGAAGCCGCTGACGACGGCGATCGCGAACAAGAGGCCGAGGCTGTCGGCGAGCTCGTCGGCCGGCGTGTCGCTGAGACCGGCGCCCGTGAAGAGGCTCTGGACGTGCGGCTGGAGGTTGTTCCAGACGACGCCGTTGGATGCGCCGTCGAAGGTCGTGATGCCGATGATCACGAGGACGAGCGCGACGACACCGGCTTCCTGCCGCAGCGCCGGCGCGCCCGACAGGATCGGGCGCCGCCAGAGCGCGCCCTCGTGGGTCTCGAGCGGGGAGAGCCGCGAGAGGAGGTTGAAGTAGCCCCCGAAGGCGTCGCCGCGCTCGCTCCAGGTCTCGATTCCGAACACGGCCATGCCGGCGAGCATCAGCGCGAGGTACGCGAGCGCGAGCCAGGCGAGCGTCGCCGGGTTGTCGTGGTCGTGGTAGACGAGCTCCAGCCAGCCGAAGCCGACCAGCCCCACCACGACGGGCCAGCGGCCCAGCCGGTCCGGGTAGGCGAGCGGAGCCCGCCAGCGGACGCCCGCGCGCTGTCCGAGCCAGCTTCCCGCGCGGGCCAGCGACCGCCACGGGCTGAACGCGCTGAACCAGTCGCCCAGCACCGCGCTGCTCACCGGGACCGCGACCCAGAAGACGACGAAGATGAAGGTCGGATCGAAGTTCCTCTTGGCCGAGTCGGCGCCGTCCCAGCCCGCGTACAGGACGAGCGCGAACAGGCCGAGGCCGATCGCGCCGGCCGGGATGCTCAGCGATGCCGGCCAGGCGCAGAGCCGGCGCTCGCGCGGTTCCTGCAGGCGCGGCGTCGACCACAGCGCCGAGAGCAGCACGAACGAGACCACGAGCACGATCGCGGCGGCCCATGCGAACAGGTACGCGGGCACGGGCAGGCTCGCCCGGCCTTTGATGCCGTGCGCCTCGGCGACGGCGGGGCACAGCGCGCCCGCCACGATCAGCCCGCCGGTCAGCGGCGCCGTCCGGCGCAGCGCCCAACCGATCGCCGGCTCGCCGCAGGCCGGCAGCAGCTTGTGCCGCATCTAGGAACGCTCCTGTTCCTCGTGTCCGCGCGCGCTTCAGCGCGCGCCCGCTAGCCCTGCAGGCAGGCGGCTCCGGGCGGCGGGCGCACGGCCAGGAACGAGGCGATCAGCCGCCCGCCGCGCGGCAGCGGGGGACGCGCGAGCGGAGCGGGCGCGGTGCTCGCGACCGCCTGCCGCCGGTCCGGGGGCCGCGCGCGTCGGGTGGCGAGAGCGAGGAGCGCTCGCTCGCCCGGGTAGCGCCCCAGCAGGACGGCGCCGGCAAGCAGCAGCGGCGGCAGCAGGTACAGCGCTCCGTCGAGGAAGTGCAGTCCGGCGGCAGCGGCCAGCCCGCAGACTGCGATCGCGAGCCCGGCGAGCGCGCGAGCACGAGGAGACCGGAGCAGCAGGAAGGGGCCCATCGCCCGCAGGAGACTACCCAGGCGTAGACTCGCCTCGCCGGAAGCGAAGGAGGGGGTTGTGCCAGGAGGGCGAAGGTAGCGGGAGATGAAGGGGGCGGGCATCACCGCGGGGCCGCGCGCGCCGATCCGCGTCGCGCTGATCGTCTGCGTCCTGCTGGCGGGTTCCCTCCTCGGCGCCGTCGCCGCCGGCGCCGCGACGAACGTCACGACGGCCGGCTACAACAACCTCCGCGACGACTGGGATCCGGCGGAGCCGGGGCTCGGTCCGGCGGCGATCCAGTCGGCAGGCTTCGGCAAGCTCTTCGCCACCAAGCTCGAAGGCGCGATCTACGCCCAGCCGCTCGTCTACGAAGGGCGCCTGATCGTCACGACCGAGAAGGCCAACGCCTACGCGCTCGATCCGGCGACGGGGTCGGTGCTGTGGAAGCGGTCCTTCGGCAAGCCCTTCAAGGCCTCGACGATCGGCTGCTCGGATCTGAAGCCGGACCTCGGCTCGACCTCGACGCCCGTGATCGACCCCTCGACCGGGACGATCTATGTGACCACGCGCCTGCAGATCGGCAAGGGCATCGCCGGCTCACGCACCTACCTGCAGGCGATCTCATCGGCCAACGGCGAAGAGCGCCCGGGCTTCCCGGTGCCCATCTCCGGGACGCCGTACAACACGCCGGGCGTGCCGTTCAACGAAGGCTTCTCCATGCAGCGTCCCGCGCTGCTGCTGCTGAACGGCGTCGTCTACGTGGCCTTCGCCTCCAACTGCGACATCACCCCGTACCGCGGCATCGTTGCGGGCTACAGCGCCGCGAGCGGCGCCCTGACGAGCATGTGGAGCGACGAGTCCGGGGTCGGCACCGACGAAAGCTCCGAGGCCGGTATCTGGCAGAGCGGCGGCGGGCTCGTCTCGGACATCCCGGGACGGATCGTGATGGCCAGCGGCAACGGCGTCTCGCCGTCTCCCGCACCGTCCGGCTCGCCACCCGCGACGCTCTCGGAGTCCGTGATCGGCCTCACGGTCGGCGCCGGCGGCCAGCTGTCGCCGAGCCAGTTCTTCGCGCCCTCCGACGCGCCGACCCTCGACCAGAACGACGAGGACCTCGGCTCCGGCGGCCCGATCGCGCTGCCGACCGAATCCTTCGGCACCAAAGCCCACCCCCATCTCGTCGTCGAGGACGGCAAGGACGGACGCGTGTTCCTGATCGACGCCGACGCCATGGGCGGCTACCGCCAGGGCCCGAAAGGCGGCGACGCGGTGCTCCAGACGGTCGGGCCCTTCGACGGGGTGTGGGGCCACCCGGCAGCCTACGGCGGCCAGGGCGGTTGGGTGTACGTGCTGGAGAGCGCCGGGGGCGGCTTCCTGCGCGCGCTCAGCTACGGGCTGAACGGCGAAGGCGTGCCCCAGCTCAGCTCTGTTGCGACCAGCGCCGAATCGTTCGGGTACACGTCGGGCTCGCCGCTCGTCACCAGCAACGGCACGACCGCGGGGAGCGCCGTCGTCTGGGTCGTCTACTCCTCGGGGCCGAGCGGCGGCGGCTCCCAGCTGCGCGCCTACCAGGCGATCCCCTCGGGCGGGACGATGCAGCTGCTGTGGTCCGGCAAGGTCGGCAAATCGTCGAAGTTCTCGGTTCCCACCGCCTATGAAGGCCGCGTGTACGTGGGCGCCCGCAACGGGCAGCTGATCGCGTTCGGCTCCTCGGCAGCGGCTCCCGTGCAGGCGGGAGCGATCGACGCCGGCTCGGTCGAAGTCGACGAAACCCGCACGCTCGCGCTGCCGGTCTCGGCGACCCGCAACGTCACCGTGACCGGACCGGTGACCGTCGAAGGCGTCGAAGTCGCGCCGGACCCCCAGGCGGCCGGCGGCTCGAGGAACACGGCCTCGACCGCGGGCCCGTCCAAGATCCCGCCGTCGGGAACGGGCTCGCTCGCCCGCGGCGTCATCACCGTCTCGGAGCCGCCGCTCGGCGCGGCGATCGCCGCCGGCTCGACGATGCCGCTGCGCGTCTCGTTCCATCCGGTGCACACCGGGCCGGTCGTCGCGAGCATCGACATCCCCACTTCGGCCGGCACGCGCTCGGTGGCGTTCACGGGCTACGGCTCGGCACCGGGCCTGCTGCTCTCGGCGGCGCCGCTCAACTTCGGCGCGATCCAGACCGGGGCCGGTGGCAAGCGGCTGAGCTTCACGTTCGCGAACTCCTGGCGGGGCGCCGAGCGGATCACCTCGCTGACGTTGCCGCGCGGGCCGTTCGAGCTTGCCGGCCTGCCGGACGTCGGCACCGTGCTGGCGCCGCGACAGGCGGTCACCGTCTCGGTCCTGTTCGACCCGGCGCGCGCGGGCACCTACTCGTCGCGCCTGCGCATCGCGACGGATCGGGGTGCGATCTCGGTGCCGATCTCCGGCCTCGCCGCCACCGGCCGCGCGCTGCTCGCCGTCGACGCTCGTCGCATCGACTACGGCACGGTCCCGGTCGGCCGTTCGCGCACCGCGACGCTCACCGTCAGCAACCGCGGCGACGTCCCGCTCGAGATCACACGCGCGATCGAGCCGCTCGAACCGTTCACCGTTCCCATCGCGCTGCCCGAGGGCATCAGCCTCGACCCCGGCGCCTCGGTGCACGTGCGGATCGTGTTCGCCCCGACCGCAAAGGGGCCGGCGCACGGCAGCTTCGAGATCCGTGGCAGCGACGGGCGCGGCCCCGTGGTCGTGTCGCTGGGCGGCCGCGGCGGGTAGGAGAGAGCCTGTGCGCCCCCCGCCGGCAACCGAGTTGGCCGACGGGCTCTGGCGCTGGACGGCGCCGCATCCCGACTGGCGGCCCGGGGCGAGCCCCGACAGCCCGGACCACTGGGGCCGGCTCGTGGGGTCGGTGCTCTACGAGCCGGATCCGTGGGCGGTGGTGATCGACCCGCAGCTGCCGCCGGAGGGAGGAGAGCGCGACGCGCTGCTCGCGTGGCTGGACGAGCAGGTGGGCGAGCGGCCGGTCAGCGTGCTGACGACGATCAGCGATCATCGCCGCGACCGCGAGGCGCTCGCCGAGCGCTACGAGGGGCGCTCGCCGCGCGCCTGGAACGCCGTGCCGCCGGGCGTGGTCCCGAAGCCGCTGCGAGGGGCGGGGGAGACCGTCTACTGGCTGGAGGGGGCCCACTCGCTCGTGTTCGGCGACCGTCTCATCGGCAACGACGAGGGCGGCGTGCGCCTGCCTCCGGAGAGCTGGTTGCGCGACGTGCGGGTCGACCGGGCGGGGCTCGCGCACCAGATGCGCCCGCTGCTCGAGCTCCCCGTTGAGAGGTTGCTGGTCTCGCATGGCGAACCTGTTCTGCATGACGGTCGAGCCGAGCTCGCGCGAGCGATCAGAGAGGCCGCAGGCGATTAGCGTCCGCATGCGCGCTACGCAGCCACGAACGGGTAGGAGGGGAGACCGTGGCCGATCACCCAGTCACGCTCGTCGTCACCGACGATCTCGTGCGCAACCGGTGGACCGTCGCGTTCCGCGCGGTGCTCGCGATCCCGCACTTCATCTGGCTGGCGCTGTGGACCGTCGTCGCGTTCTGGGCGGCCTTCGCCAACTGGGTGGGTGTGCTGCTGCTCGGGCGATCGCCGGCGCTCCTGCACCGTTTCCTGGCCGCGTACGTGAAATACGCGACCCAGCTCTTCGCGTACCTGCGGATCGCAGCGAACCCGTACCCGTCCTTCGACGGGCCCGCCGGGTACCCGGTCGACCTGCGGATCGCGCCGCCGGAGCCGCAGAACCGTCTCACCGTGCTGTTCCGGATCGTGCTCGCGATTCCGGCGTTCCTGCTCGCGCAGGCGCTCGGCGGCGGCCTGACGACGGGTTACGCGCGGCAGGAATCCTCCAGGTTCTGGTCCAACGGGCTCGCGGGCGTCATCTCGGTCGCCGCCTGGTTCGTGGGCATCGCGCAGGCGCGGACGCCGCGCGGGCTGCGCGACACCGGCGTGTGGTCGGTCGGCTACGGCGCGCAGGTCTGGTCCTATCTCCTCGTCCTGCACGACCGCTATCCGAACAGCGATCCGCTCGCGCTCCTGCCGGAGGTCCCGGCCCGCGAGGACCCGGTCAGGCTGCAGTCCGACGATGATCTGCACCGCAGCCGCCTCACCGTCGCTTTCCGGCTGCCGCTCGCGTTCCCGCACCTCGTCTGGTTGTTCCTGTGGAGCGTGCTGGCCTTCTTCGCCGCGATCGCGAACTGGTTCGCGACGCTGATCAAAGGCGAGCCGCCGGATTCCCTTCACCGCTTCCTCTCGCGCTACGTCCGCTACGAGATCAGCGTCTTCGCGTTCCTTCACGTGATCGCGAACCCGTTCCCCGGGTTCGCCGGCGCGGCCGGGGCCTATCCGCCGATCGAAACGCGGATCGCTCCGCCCGCCAGGCAGAACCGCTGGAAGACGGGTTTCAGGGCCATCCTGGCGATCCCGGCCTCGCTGATCGCGGGTGGCTTCTCCTCGCTGCTGCTGCTCGTCGGCATCCTCTGCTGGTTCACGGCGCTCGTACGCGGGCGGCTCCCGCGCGGCCTGCGCACGGTCGGAGCGCTCGCTCTGCGCTACCACGCCGCAACCGCGGGCTATCTGCTGATGCTCACAGACGCCTACCCCTACACCGGCCCTCTGCAGGGCGACGCGCCCCGGGCCACCGAGCCGCCGAGCGGCTGGGCGCCGGCACCCGCCGTACCCGCGGACGGCGCGCTCCCGATCGGCAGCCCGCCGGGCGAGCCACCGGCCGCGCCGGCCGGTGGCTGAGCGGGCCACGCGGCCCGGCCGAGCGTCGCGGCGCGAGCCGCTCACGGTCGCGCTCGCGCTCGTCCTGGCGGCGACGGCATGGGTCCTGGCGGCGCATGCGCTGTGGCATTCCACGGCCAGCGGCCTGAAGCTTCCGCACGTCCCGGCGGGGTCGCTCTTCGATCCGCACTACCTCTCGAGCAGCCGTTCCTACGAACTGCTGCTGGCCATCCTCGCGGTCGCCTCCGAGCTCGCCGTGCTGGCCGTGCTCGCGCTCTATGCGAAGCGCGGCGCGGTCCTGATGCGCGAGTCCGCGGCCGGCCCGATCGGCACCGGGATGCTGCTCGGGATGCTCGGCCTCGCCTTCGTGTGGATCGTCGAGGTTCCGTTCCGGCTCGTCGCGGTGTGGTGGGAACGCCGCCACGGCGTCTCCCACGCGGGGTACGTGAACACCGTGCTGTCGAGCTTCTTCGCGCTCGGCGGCACGTTCGTGTTCGTGTCCTTCGCGCTGCTCGTCGCGATGGGCCTCGCGCGCCTGACGAAACGCTGGTGGTGGCTGCTCGCCGCTCCCGTCTTCGCGGCGCTCGCGCTGCTTGTCGGTGTTCGTGAGCCCGTACCTCGTCCCGAACACGAGCCCCCTGCGCGACCCGGTCACGAAGCGCGACGTGAGCGAACTTGCGGACAGGGAGGGGGTGCCGGGCACGCAGGCCGAAGTGCAGGACGTGCACCGCTTCACGACGGCGCCGAACGCCGAGTCCGTCGGCTTCGGGCCGACGCGGCGGGTGATCCTCTGGGACACGCTGCTCGACGGACGTTTCGACCGCCGCGAAGTGCGGGTGGTGATTGCGCACGAGCTCGGCCACATCGCCCACGGACACCTGCTGAAGCGGGTCGGCTGGCTGATCCTCTTCCTGCTGCCGGCGACGGCGCTCGTGGCGCTGGCGACGTCGCGCCGTGGCGGGCTGGGCCGTCCCGAGGCCGTGCCGCTCGCGCTGCTCGTGTTCATCGCGCTTCAGCTCCTCACCACGCCGGCGATGAACATCGTCTCGCGGCACGAGGAGGCAGAGGCCGACTGGTCCGCGCTCAGCGCGGCGCGCGACCCGCAGGCGGCGCGCGCCCTGTTCGTCCGCCTGGCGCGCACGAGCCACGCGAACCCCGACCCGCCGGCTTGGTCATATGTCCTGTTCGCGACGCACCCGACGATCGCCCAACGCGTCGCGATGGTCGACACCTGGGAAAAAGAGGGCTGGCCCTAGCGCTCGAACACGAGCTTCGTCCACCCGTCCTCGAGCAGCGCGTCGGGCGCCTGAGCCCACGGCACGACCCGGCTCGTCACGTGCTCGGGGTGCAGCGAGCCCGCCGCGGCGAGCGCGAGCACGTGCGGCATCGCCTCGCGCGCGTTGGCGCGCCCGGTCACGAACGTCACGCCCTTCGTGTACATCTCGAGCAGCGGCAGCACCGGCTGCTCGCCGAAGTAGATCGCGCAGCTCGTGCAGGTGCCGTCGGGCGCGGTCGAGCGCAGGGCGAGCCCGATCCCGTCGGCGGTGCCGCAGGCGTCGACGGTGATCGGGAAGGGGCCGAGGCGCTTGACGATCTCCCCGCTCGTCTCGCAGCCGAACGCCGCGGCGCGCTCGCGCCGGCGCTCGTCGGTGTCGACGTAGACGACGCGGCCGGCACCGAGTGCGACGGCGACCGCCGCGGCGTACAGGCCGATGGAACCCGGGCCGAGGCCGCCGACCACGAGCACCTCGCCGCCGGGGTCACGCTCCAGCGCGGGGCCGACGGCGCGCCACGCGTCGGCGATGTTGTCCGAGGCGCTAGCGACGTCTGCAGGCGCGAGGCCCGCGGGGAGGGGCACGAGCATGTGGTCGGCGTAGGGCACGTGGACGGTGTCGGCGAGGAACCCGCCCCAGCGATCCACCGCCGGCCCGAAGCCGTAGGTCGACATGAACGGAACGGCGCTGCAGTTGGCCGAGCGGCCGCGCAGGCAGCTCGCGCATTCGCCGCAGGAGATCTGGAACGGCACGCTCACGAGCGTGCCGGGCGGCGTCGCCTTGCCGGCCACATCGCCCGCGTCGAGGACCTCTGCCACGCACTCGTGGCCGAGCGGGAAGGGGGCCGGGAACGGCGAGTGCCCCTGCACGATCAGGGCGTCGAGGTCGCAGGTAGCAACGGCCAGCGGCCGTACCAGCGCCGATCGCTCGGACTCCAGCGCCGGCGGCGGCGTCTCGCGCCACTCGAGCTGTCGTGGGGAGGTGTAGAGAAGCTGCTGCACGGCCGCCTCGCTTCCGTTGTTGCTGTTATGACGATCGATATAGTAACTGCATGAGCGCGGACGCGTCGAGCCGCAGCAACGGCCGCGCCTCCCGCGCGGCTTTCATCGACGCGACCGGGGTCCTGCTGCGCCGGCAGGGCTACGCCGCGACCGGCGTCAGCGAGATCGTCGAGCGCAGCGGCGCGCCGCGTGGCTCGGTCTACTTCCACTTCCCGGGCGGCAAGGAGGAGCTCGCCCTCGCCGCGATGGAGCGCTCGGGGGAGCAGCTGCGGCGGGCGATCGCCTCGCTCATGGCCGGCCCCGGCGGCGCCGGCGCTGCCGTGGGTGCCCTCATGGACGCGATGGCCGCCGGCCTGGAGGCCTCCGGCTACCGCGACGGCTGCCCGATCGCGACCGTGACGCTCGAGATGGCGGGCGCCTCCGAGCCGCTGCGGGAGACGGCCGCCGGGATCTTCGCGGCCTGGCTCGCCGAGCTCGAGGCGGCGCTTCGCCGCGACGGCGCGGGCGCCGAGTCCGCCGAGCGGCGGGCCCTGCTCGTGCTCTCCGCGCTCGAGGGGGCGCTGCTGCTCTCGCGGGCGCGGCGTGACACCGCCCCCCTGCGGGCGGTCGCCGAGGAGCTCGTCCCCCTGCTGTCCTGACGATGGCGACGCCCGCGATGCGGGTAGTGCCCTGCCAGGTCAAACGAGCGGAAGGAGCCGGAGGTGCCGCCACGTGGCGTCAAGAAAGGCAGCAAGCGAGCGAGGCAGTACGAGCACGTCAAGGACTCGGAGAAGAAAGCAGGGCCGCTCGACCAAACGGGCCGAGGAGATCGCCGCGCGGACGGTGAACAAGGAACGCGCGCGCAGCGGCGAGTCGAAAGCGAGCTCGCGCACCTCGACGCGGGGCAGCTCTGCGAGCAGCCGCGGCGGCAAACGGTCCGGCACGGCCGGTCCGCGGGGGCGCACGCTCGAACAGCTCTACAGCGAGGCGCGCAGGCTCGGCGTCGACGGCCGCTCGAAGATGAACAAGCAGCAGCTCCAGCGGGCGGTGGACGCGAAAAAGGGCTGAGCGGCCGGCTCAGAGCGCGCCGCCCGCCCCGGCGCCGTCGAGCGGCCCCGGGGCGGGTTCCGGTGCGGGCATCGTCGGGAGGTCCGGGCCCGGAACCGGGGGGCTCGGGTCCGGGCGCGGAATCGGCGGTGCGGGGTCGGGCTCAGGTGGCGCCGGAACGGGCGCCTCCCCGACGCTCCTGGAGGGGATGAAGCGGGCGGGGGGTGCCCCACGAGGGGACACAGGCGAGCACCGCATCGTCGAAGTGGCCGGCTCGAGGCCCGCCCCTACGGTTCGATGTGTTCTCACCGCGATGCTCCTTCCCTCCGACGCCACGGCACGTTCGTGCCGCTCGAGCGCGAGGTACCCGCCGCCGGAAGCGTCAAACATCGCCGCCGGCTAGGCGGTGATCGGGATGTGCCCGGGCTGGGAGGCGACGCGCTCCAGCCACGCGGCGATGGCCGGGTAGCGGCTTCATCTCGAAGCCCGCCTCGTGGGCCACGTGGGTGTAGGCGAACAGCGCGATGTCGGCGATCGTGAAGCGCTCGGCGACCAGGAACGAGCGCGATACGAGGTGGCGCTCCATCGCGTCGAGCGCGGCGTAGGCGCCTCGGCGACGGGCTTCGATCTCAGCTTCCGCCGGAGGGTCGGCCGCGAAGCAGATCCAGAAGCGCACGACCGCGATGTAGGGCTCGTGGCTGTACTGCTCGAAGAACAGCCACTGCAGGACGCGTGCGCGCTCGAGGCGATCGTCTCCGAGCAGCGCCGTGCCCTCGGCCAGGTAGCAGAGGATCGCGTTCGACTCGGCGAGCGGCTCGCCGTCGTCGAGCACGAGCGTGGGCACCCGCAGCGCCGGGTTCAGGCCGCCGAGCAGCTCCTCGCGCCCGGAGCGCTCGACCACGTCCACCTCCCGTCGTTCGTAGGGGACGCCCTGCATGCCGAGCAGCAGCCGGACCTTGTAGCAGTTGCCCGATACCGCCGAGTCGAAGAGCAGCATCCGCTAGGGCCGTCCCAGCGTCAGCATCGCCACGCCCTCGCCGAACACCTTGGTGTCGGTGAGCGCGAAGGTCTTGATGTCGGACACCGGCCCCCAGAGACGCTTGCCCTCGCCGAGCAGCACGGGGAAGACCATCAGCCGCAGTTCGTCGACGAGGTCGGCGTCGATCAGCGCCTGCACGAGCTGGACGCTGCCCGCGATCTGGATCTTGCCGTCGAGCTCGTCCTTCAGCCGCCGCGCCTCGTCGACGGGGTCGCCGGCGAGCACCGTGGAGTTGCTCCACGACGGCTCTACGAGCGTGCTGGAGACGACGTACTTCGGCATCGAGTTGAACTTGTCGGCGAATGGCCCGTCGCGCTCGGGCCAGGCCGCGGCGAAGCCTTCGAAGGTGCGCCTGCCGAGCAGCAACGCCTCGCTTTCCATCGTCTCGTCGAGCTTGTAGGAGTTGCCGTCCTCGCCGCGGTCGAAAGCGAAGGACCAGCCGCCGTGCCGGTAGTCCTCGGCGCCGCCCGGGTCCTCCACCACGCCATCCAGCGAGATGAACTCGGTCACGAAGATGCTGCCCATGTCTGTCGGCCCTCCTCGGTTCGGTTCGAGAGGAAACTCATCGCCGAGACTAGTGCGCCCTTGACAGGTGACCAAAAGGTCACATATAGTGCCGCCCATGGACGAGGTGTTCAAGGCGCTCGCCGACCCGACCAGGCGCGGCCTTCTCGACGAGCTCCACCGCGAGGACGGCCAGACCCTGAGCGCGCTCGAGGCGCGCGTGGCGATGAGCCGCTTTGGCGTGATGAAGCACCTGCGGGTGCTCGAGGAGGCGGGGCTGGTCGTGACCAAACGGCGCGGCCGCGAGAAGCTCCACTTCCTGAACCCCGTCCCGATCCGGCTCGTCCACGACCGCTGGGTGAGCCGCTACACGGAGCCCTGGGCGGCGACGCTGACAGGGCTCAAGCGAACGATCGAGGAGAAGACCATGGAGAAGGTGTTCGAGATCTACATCAAGACGACCCCCGAGCGGCTGTGGCAGGCGATCGTCGACCCCGAGCTGCGCAGTCGCTACTCCTTCGGCGTCGCGCCGGAGACGGACTGGGCGCCGGGCTCGGACTACAAGGGCGTCCATCGCGAGTCTCAGACCACGATCCTCGAGGGGGAGAACCTCGAGGTGGACCCGCCGCGCCGGCTGGTGCAGAGCTTCAACGCGCTCTGGAGCGACGACGTGCGCGCGGAGGGAACGTCGCGCGTGACGTGGGAGATCGAACCCGTCGGGGACTCGTGCCGGCTGCTCGTGATCCACGACCAGCTCCGCGAGGGCGCGAACGGCGAGATCTACGGCGGCTGGCCGCAGATCCTCTCGGGCCTGAAGACGCTGCTGGAGACGGGCGAGGACCTGACGACGCCGGGGTCGCTGAAATACGCGCAGGTGGCCCCGTCCTGAGCTGGGATGGGATCGTTGCCGGGAGTGCAGTTCCGGTCGGCGCATGCGCCGACCGGCGGGGCCGCACATGTGCGGCCCCGTGGGGTGGCCGCATGCGGCCACCCCGGCCGGGTCGCATGCGACCCGGCCCCAAGCATTCAGAATGATTCAGGCCGCCGCGACGGTGCCTGCGGGCGGCGAGGTTCGGGGCCTGCGCCGGAACCCGGGGGTGAATCCGGGCAGCTCGAGCTCGATGCGCGCTCCGCCCGTCGCGGCATCGGTCGCCCGCACGACGCCGCCATGCGCCTCGGCGATCGCCTTCACGATCGCAAGGCCGAGCCCCGTTCCGCCCGAGGCACGGTCGCGCGCGGCGTCGGTGCGGTGGAAACGCTCGAAGACCGCCTCGCGCTGGGCGGCGGGAATCCCGGGGCCGTTGTCCTGGACCACGAAGCGCACGCGGCCCGGCCCGGCCCGCTCGACGTGCAGGAGCACGCGCCCGTCGCCCTCCTCGGTGTGCTCGATCGCGTTGCGGACGAGGTTGCGAAGCGCCTGTGCGAGTCGATCGGGGTCCGCCCGCAGCGTCCCGTCGGGCACCGGGCCGAGTTCGAAGCGGCGTTCGGGCTCGAGGACCGTGAAGCCGTCCCACAGCTCGGAGACGAAGCTCTCGAGCGGCACCTCCTCGACACGCAGGAACTCGGTCTGCTCGCTGCGCGCGAGCACGAGCAGGTCGTCCACCAGCCGCGAGATCCGGGAGACCTCGGCAGAGACCAGCTGCTCGACGCGGCGCACCTCCTCCGGCGGGGGATGCGCCTGCGTCGCCAGCACTTCGAGCTGGCCCTTGATGACGGTCAGAGGCGTGCGCAGCTCATGGGATGCGTCGGCGACGAAGGCGCGCTGGCCCGCGAACGCGATGGCGAGCCTGTCCAGCATGTGGTTGAAGGATTCCGCCAGCACGCGCACCTCGCGAGAGCCTCGGTCGACGCCCTCGATCCGTGGCTCGAGATCGCCGGCATCGACCTCGGCCGCGACCGCGGCGATCCTGCGGAGCGGGTTGGAGATGCGCGTGCCGATCAGCAGCGCGGCGAGCAGCGCCGCCACGAGCGCGAGCGCGCCGGCGAGGATGAACGCCCGCGCGACACCCTCCTGCGCGTGCGAGACACTGGCGAGCGGCGTGCCCACACCGATCGAGGCCGCGACCGTGCGATCGCCGGCGTGCACGTGGAGTCCGTGGCGTAGCAGGCGCAGGTTCCCCACGTCGGGCATCGGCAGCGTCGAGTAGCCGTGCCCCGCCGCGAGCAGCTTCGCCGAGAGCGCGTTCTCGTGCGCCTGCTGTGCCGCTGTCTCGCCTCTGTCGGGCGTCGCCTTGCCGAACAGCTCGGGCCGGTTGGTGACGGTCCCGACGCCCGGGATGGTCACGAACAGCAACGTCGAGCTGGCGCGGAACGGCTGCGCGCGGATGTAGCCCGCCGCGGCGTCGCGCAGGCCGGCCGCCGTTTGCGGATGCGACGAGGCGAGGGCGTGGCTGAGCTCGTCGGCGTCACCGGCGATCTCGGAGTCGATCTGGTTTCGCAGCTGCGCACCCGTGCCGCGATAGACGGCGACGAACGTGACCGCCGAGGAGACGATCACGACCAGGGCGACCCAGCCGGCCAGGCGCCAACGAAGGCTGAGCGGCCGCGCGCGTCTAAGAGCTCGCACGGCCGAAGCGATAGCCGACGGAGCGCACGGTCTGGATCGGCGCGGGGCTGTCGGGCAGGCGCAGCTTGCGGCGCAGGTAACCGATGTACACGTCGACGATGTTCGTGGCGGGGTCGTGCTCGTAGCCCCACACAGCGCTCAGGATCTCCTCGCGCCCGACCACCCGTCCCTCGTTGCGCATCAGATGCACGAGCAGCTCGAACTCGGTGGTCGAGAGCGCGATCGGCTTGCGTTGGCGGCGGACGTTGCGGGCCAGCAGGTCGACCTCGACATCCTCGGCCTCGAGCCGCGTCGAGACGCCCTGCGATGCCGTGCGTAGCTGCGCGCGGATCCGCGCGGCGAGCTCCGCGAGGGAGAACGGCTTGACCAGGTAATCGACCGCGCCGAGGTCGAGCCCCGTGACACGATCCTCGACCTCGCCGCGTGCCGTCAGCACGATCACCGGGAGCTCGGGCCTCGCGTCATGAAGCGTGGAGAGCACCTCCAGGCCGCTGCGTCCCGGGAGCATGAGATCGAGCACCACCGCGTCGACGCTCTCCTCGAGCGCCGCGCGCTCGCCGGCGATGCCATCGGTCTCGGCTCTCACGCGGAACCCGTGGCCCTCGAGGCCCCGCCGCACGAAGTCGACGATCCCGGGTTCGTCCTCGATGACCAGCACCTGAGCCCCGGTCGCTGCAGGGGCGACGCCCTCCGCGGCCGCGTCGGCCGTCTGCTCCCCACTGCTCATCATCGCACCAGCATAGGCCCCGGAACGCGGCGTTCCCCCGCTCGCCATGTTTTCAAGAGCTCTCTCATTGGACGGTTCTCACTTGGCGGTTATCGATTGCTTATGGGACGTGCCGACACTCGACCTGGCGAGATGAGCGCAAGCCGAACCGAAACCCCTGCCGAGATCGCGCCCCGCCGGACAGCGCGGGCGTGGACGGCCCCCTTTGCCGGAGCGACCGACGGCAACGAGCGCCTCACCGTGCAGGCGGGCGCGCTGCTGTTCGTGCTGCTCGCCGTGCTCGGGATCACGATCGTGCGCATCGGCCAGCTGACGTGGCTGCACCTCTTCCTGGGGCTGGTCCTGATCGGCCCGCTCGCGCTGAAGCTGGCCAGCACCGGCTACCGCTTCGCGCGCTACTACACCGGCGCGCCCGCCTACCGCCGCAAGGGGCCGCCTCCCACGGCGTTGCGCATCATGGCGCCGCTCCTGGTCGTGGACACGCTGGCGATCTTCGTGAGCGGCGTCGCGCTCCTGCTGGCAGGGCCCTCCTCGCGCGACACCCTGATGCCGATCCACAAGATCAGCTTCATCATCTGGCTCGCGCTCGCCGCGCTGCACGTGCTGGGTCATCTCCCGGAGATCGCGCGCGGGCTCATCGCCCCGCGCCAGACGCGGCAGGAGGTGCTCGCCGCCGCAGGGCTCGACCCGGCCGGCCGGCGTACCGTGGCGTCAGGGCCGGGAATCGGAGGCTGGACGCTCGCACGCAGGCTGCCGGGCAGCTCGGGGCGCGGGTTCGCCCTCGTCCTCGCGCTGATCGCCGGGCTCATCCTTGCGCTCGTCCTGGTTCCCGACTTTGCACCGTGGGTGGAACAGGCCGCGCATCGCTAGCGTGGGACCCTCCGCATGAAGCCGATCCGCCGCAACACGATCCCGCACGACAGCCGCACGCGCGACGCCGCGCTGCGCAGGCTGCGCCGCACGAACCGCTGGCTGATCGCCGGCAGCGCGGTGCTGACCGGGCTGTTCGTCGACCTCGCGGCGAGCGCCTTCTCGGGCCACGCGTCAAGCGCTTCCGCGCGCTCGCAGGCCCACTCGAAGTCGACGCACCACACCTCGACGCAGCCGCTGAAGCCGCCTGCTCAGGCGCCGAAACCGGCCGAAACGCAGACCACCGAAACGCCGCCTGCGGCCGAAGAAGAACGTGCCCCCGAAACGAGCGCGCCCGAAACGAGCGCGCCGGCTGAAGAAGCCGCGCCGGAACCGGCGCCCGAACCGGAACAGCACGAAGCCGCGCCGGAACCGGCACCCGAACCGTCCGAACCGGTCGTCTCCGGCGGCTCCTGAGCCGCTCGCTCAGCGCCGGAAGACGGCGAAGAAGTCGCGGTCGTCCGGTTCCAGGTAGCGGCTCGCCGGCCGTTCTGATTCGGCGAGCAGCTTGCCCGGCTGCAGGGCGCCCGGCGCGGCGTACGTGTTGAAGCTGATCCAGTAGGAGTTGATGTCGAGCTCCATCGCTCGCACCGCCCCTGCGCGCTCGAGGATGTGCGCGAGACTGCCCGCGGTCTGGTCGTTCGCCGCCGCGTAGAGCAGGTTCCCGTGGGCGTCGATGCCGATACCCGAGCGCCACACCCGGACGGCGTTGCCGAGCGTGGCGCCCCATTCCGAGCCGTTGGCGAGCCGCGGGCTGTCGTGTCCTGCTTCGACGAGCAGCGGCAGGTTCTGGCGCGCGAACACGACACCGGCACCGGCACGCGCGCCGCCGTGCCAGGAGATCACGTCGTAGTGGCCGTCGGCGTAGCGGACGAAGGTCGCCTGCCCCGGGCGCAGCGGCACGTAGGTGCGGCCGTTCCGTGCCCAGCCGCCGTGGGAGTCGGCGAGCTTGAAGCCGCTGTTGAACGTCGCGATCAACCGGGTGCGCAGCCCCGGGGGGACCTCCATCGGCCCACGTCGTGCCATTTCCACGGCCGGCTCCTGGCGGCCGGCGAACAGCGCGATCCTCGTGCGCGACGTGTTGATCCACGCGACGCCGGCGATGAGCCGCGGGTATTCGGCGGGGTCGCTGCGGAAGGTCGTGACGAGCAGCGCGGGGTCAGTGCGGCTCTCGCCCATGTACGTCGCGCTCCACACGCCCTCGCCGGGGAGCGGATGACGCGTCGGCGGCGCGATCCGCGCGGGGCGATCCACGATCACGCCGGCCCGCGCGCGTTCGCGCGCCTCGCGCGCTTCCAGCCCCGTGCGGGGCAGCGCGTGCAACGCCGGCCCGCCCTTCGCCGGAGCGTTCAGGGAGTAGTAGATCGACTCGACCTTCGAGACCAGCCCGGCGGCGCCGTGGTCGCGCAGCCACTCGACCGAGCGGATGCCGACGCTCGAGTTCGACTTCTGGCTCATCGTCGCCACGTAGGAGATGGCGGCCGGCACGAGCACGACGAGAGCCGCGGCAAGGAGCACCCTGCGGACACGTCTCGAGGTGTTGCGGGCCGGGTCGCCGCCCCGTCTGCGCAGCGCGTACTCGCGCGTCGACGTCGGCGAGGCGGCCGAGAAGCCCATGCTGCGATGCTCGCAGACGCGACGCTCGGCCACGGCGGGAAAACCGCTGCGTAAGAGCATTTTCACCGGTTCCTGACCCTCACCTCATCTAGACGTAGTGGCATGTCCGATGTCGTGCAGACGCCCTCGGAGCCAGCACCGTCGCAAGCGGCGCCCGCGTTCTCGCTCGGCGCACGCCTTCGCGCGCGGCCGCTCCCGCCGATCGTTCGCGCCTGCCGGCCGCGCCAGTGGATGAAGAACGTGCTCGTCGTTGCCGCACCCGCCGCGGCCGGCGCGCTCGTCTGGCCGGAGGTTCCCGAGCGGCTGATCGCGACCTTCGTCGCGTTCTGCGCCCTGTCGAGCTCGACCTACCTGCTCAACGACCTGCACGACCGTGCTGAGGATCGCCTGCACGAGCGGCGCCGGACGCGTCCGATCGCCGCGGGCGAAGTCTCCGTGCGCCTCGCTGTCGCGACCGCGCTCGCACTCGCGGTGGGCGGGCTCGCGCTGGCCTTCGCCGTGCGCCCGTGGCTCGCTGCCGTCGGTGTCGGGTATCTGGCTCTGACCACCAGCTACACGCTCTGGTGGCGCCAGATCGCGGTGGCCGACATCGCGGCGGTCGCCTCCGGGTTCATCCTGCGCGCGCTCGCCGGGGCCGTCGCGACGGACGTCGCCGTCTCCAGGTGGTTCCTCGCAGTGACCTCCTTCGGCGCGCTGTTCCTCGTCGCCGGCAAGCGCTACGCGGAGCTGCGCGCAAGCTCGTCCGGCGCCGTCACCAAGCGCGCCTCGCTCGAGCAGTACAGCGAGCGCTATCTGCTCTTCGTCGTCGGACTCGCCGCGACGGTCACGACCACCGCGTACTGCCTCTGGGCGTTCCAGCGCTCTCACCAGGCGCGCCTGTCCTGGTACGAGCTGACGGTGATCCCGTTCGTGCTGTGGCTGCTTCGCTACGCGCTGCTCATCGACCGGGGCGCGGCCGAAACGCCTGACGAACTCGTGCTCGGCGACCGCTTCCTGCTGATCGTCGGGGCTGCGTGGTCGGCACTGTTCGTGGCCGGGGTCTATGTCGTCGGTTGACGCCGGCAGCCGCGCGCGGCGCGGCGTCCCTCCCGCCGGCCGGCACGAACGCGGCGCCGCCGCAGGCGCCGACGCGGTCCTCAGCGGCTGGGGGCGCAGCGCGCCGACGCGTGCGCGCGTGCTTCGCCCGGCCGGTGCGGAGGAGCTCGCCGCGCTGTTGCGCACGACGCCGAGCGGCGGCGCGATCCCGCGCGGGGCGGGCCGCAGCTACGGCGACCCGGCTCAGAACGAGGGCGGCGCCGTGCTCGACATGACGGCGATGTCCTGGGTGGGTGCGATCGACGCCGACCGCGGCGAGGTTCGCGCCGGCGCCGGCACGACGTTCGCGGCGCTGCTCGAAGCGCTCGCGGGTCACGGGCTGACGCTGCCGGTCGTTCCCGGCACCCGCCACCTGACGGTCGGGGGCGCGATCGCGTCCGACGTGCACGGCAAGAACCATCCCGTCGCCGGGAGCGTCGCGAGACAGCTGCGCTCCTTCGAGCTGATCACCCCCGGTGCGGGCGCGCGGGAGGTCTCGCGCGAGAGCGACGCCGAGCTGTTCGCAGCTACGACGGGGGGGATGGGCCTGACAGGCGCGATCACGGCGGCCACCCTGAGGGCGGTGCCGCTGCGCGAGCCGTTCGCGATCGCCGACATCGACCGCGCCGACTCGATCGAGGATGCGATGGCGCTCATGGACCAGGGGGGGCACACGCACTCGATCGCGTGGCTCGACCTGCTGGCGAGCGACGGGCGCTTCGCGCGTGCGGTGGTGACACGCTCGCGCGAAGGCGAGGCGCCCGCCGCCGCCGGCTCGCTCGGGATCGCGTCGAACCCAGCTCTGCGGGTGCCCCCCGGGGCACCCGGCGGCCTGCTCCGCGGCGTGGCGGTGCGCACCTTCAACGCGGCGCTGTGGCACCACAGTCCCCGCCGCGAGCGCGATCGCGCGATCGGGCCGGCCGAGCAGCTGTTCCCGCTCGACCGGGTCGGCGACTGGAACCGCCTGTATGGCCGGCGTGGGCTGCTGCAGTACCAGTTCGCCGTGCCGCGCGGGGAGGAGTGGGTGATCCGCTGCACCCTGGAGATGCTGCGTGCGCGACGCGTGCCGATGTTCCTCGCGGCGCTGAAGCGCTTCGGTGCCCCGAGCGGCGGCCTGCTCTCCTTCCCGATCGAGGGTTGGACGCTGGCCGTCGACATCCCGGCGCGCGCGCGCGGGGTCCGCAGCGTGCTCGATGCTGCAGACCGGCTGATCGTCGGCGCCGGCGGACGCGTGTACCTCGCCAAGGACGCGCGCATGGGAGCCGAGATGCTGCGGGAGACCTACCCGCAGCTGCAGCGCTTCCGCGCTGTGCGCGAGCGCGTGGACCCTACGGGGATGCTGCGCTCGGACATGGCCCGGCGCCTGGAGTTGAGCGAATGAGCACCGAGCGAACCGACCGTGTGCTCGTGATCGGCGGCAGCTCGGAGATCGCGGCCGCGATCTCGAGCGAGCTGGCGCGACAGGGCATCAGCGACGCCGTTCTCGCCGGGCGCGATGCGGACGCGCTCGACGCGGCGGCGGCCGAGCTGCGGGCTGCGGGCGCAGCGCGGGTCCAGACACGGCCCCTGGACGCGCTCGACACCGCCGGGCACCGGGCGGCGCTCGAGGGCGCCTTCGAGCTCCTCGGCGAGGTGGATGTCGCCGTGCTCGCGGTCGGTGTGCTCGGCGACCGCGGCGGGCTGCCGGATGACATCCCCGCCGCCGTGGACGTGCTGCGCGTCAACACCGTCGGGGCGGGCTCGCTGCTGATGGAGACCGCCCGCCTGATGCGCGCGCAGGGCCGCGGCACGATCGTCGTCCTGTCCTCGGTCGCCGCCGAGCTCCCGCGCGCCTCGAACGCGGTCTACTGCGCCTCGAAGGCGGGTCTCGACGCGCTCGCTCGCGCCCTCGACGACGAGCTGCGCTGCCGAGGGCGTGCGGGTGATGCTGGTGCGGCCAGGCTTCGTGCGCACGCGCATGACCGCCGGCCTGCCGGAGCCGCCGCTCGCGACCAGCGCCGCGGTCGTCGCGCGCGAGACGAGCCGCGGGCTGCGACGCCAGGCGCGGACGGTCTGGGCCCCGTCGAGGCTGCGCTGGGTCGCGGCGGCCCTGCGGATGCTGCCGCGCTCGATCTTCCGGAGGCTTCCGGCGTGAGCCGCCCGGCGCCGCTCGACACGGCCGAACTGCCGCTCGCCGAGGTCGACACCCGGCCCGCGGTGCACCGGCGCCGGCTCGTTTCCCAGCGCGTGCGACGCCGGCGGCTGCTGGTGGCAGACCTCGGGATCGGCGCCGCGCTCGGACTGCTGTGTCTGCTCGTCACGCCCGGGCTCGCGATCGCGGCGCTCGTGGCGCTGCTGGCGCTGGCCGCGTATGCGGTCTTCGTCGCCGCCGGGGCGCTGCGCGCACGGCGCGCACGGCGCCGGCTCTCACACGGCGGGATGGGAACCGTGAGCGCCGCCGCCGGCTGGCCGGCGCTCGGCAGCACCGCGGTGGTTCGCGTCACGGAGCCCGAGGCGCTCGACGATGCGGTCGCGCTCGTGGTCGGAGAGCTCGCGCGCTTCGACGAGGCGTGCAGCCGGTTCCGGGAGGACTCCGAGCTGTCGATGCTCAATGCCCGCGCGGGGCGTCCAGTCGAGGTCGGGCCCCTGCTGCTCGACGCGATCGAGCTCGCGCTGCGCGGCGCGCGGCTGACCGACGGCGCGCTCGATCCGACGATCGGCCTCGCGCTCGAGCAGGCCGGCTACGATCGCGACTTCTCGCTGCTGGACCCGGCCGCCGAGGACGAGACCGGGACACCGGCACCGCGGCTGGTCGCCCGCCGCCGCGACGCCTGGCGTCAGATCGAGGTCGATCAGTGCGCCGGCGCGCGCGGATCCCCGCGGGCACGAAGCTCGACCTCGGTGCGACCGCCAAAGCGCTCGCCGCCGACCGCTCCGCCGCAGCCGTGCACAGCCGGCTCGGATGCGGGGTGCTCGTCGCGCTGGGCGGCGACATCGCGACCACCGGCGCCGGCGCCGGCACGCGGGTGGGAGGTCCACGTCACGGACGACCACCGCGACGGTCCCGACGCCCCCGGTCAGCGCCTGGCGATCTCCGAGGGCGGTCTCGCCACCTCGAGCACGACCGCCCGCCGCTGGTGTCGCGGCGGCGAGTCGATGCACCACATCATCGACCCGCACACGGGACGTCCGGCGCAGACGCCCTGGCGGACCGTCAGCGTCGCCGCGGCCGACTGCGTCGACGCGAACATCGCCAGCACGGGCGCGCTGCTGCAAGGCACGCGGGCGCCTGGGTGGCTGCGCGCGCTCGGCCTGCCTGCGCGGCTCGTCGGCGTGGAAGGGCGCGTCGTGAAGGTCGGCGATTGGCCGATCGGCGGCGAGCACCGGGAGGCGATGGCGGAGGTGTGGGCATGACGGTTCTCGCGAGCACCGCCACCTACTGGTATCTGACCCGCTCGACCGGTGCGGTTGCGCTCCTGCTGCTGAGCGCGACGGTCGCGCTCGGCGTCGTCGACCTGCGCCGCACCGCGAGCGCGAGATGGCCGCGCTTCGTCGTGGACGAACTGCACCGCAACCTCGCCCTGCTGACGCTCGTGTTCCTCGTGCTGCACATCCTCACGTCGGTCCTCGACAGCTTCGCCCCGATCTCCCTGACCGCCAGCGTGATCCCGTTCGCCAGCTCCTACCGGCCGTTCTGGCTGGGGCTCGGCGCGGTCTCCTTCGATCTGCTCCTGGCGGTGACGTCACGAGCCTCGCTGCGCCGCCGCATCGGCTACGGCGCGTGGCGCGCCGTGCATTGGCTCTCCTACGGGGCGTGGCCGATCGCGCTCCTGCACGGTTTCGGGACCGGCAGCGACGTCAACAGCGGTTGGTTGCAGCTGCTGAGCGCGATCTGCGTCCTGGCGGTGTTGGCGGCGGTGCTCGTGCGCATCGGGGCGAGCAGGGACATCTCGCCCCGCCTGCGCGGCGTCGCACTGGGCAGCACCGCCGCGTTCGCGCTGTTCCTGGTGGTCTGGCTGCCGGCCGGGCCGCTCGGCTCCGAATGGGCGCGTCGCTCCGGCACCCCGAGCAAACTGCTGCCGAAGACGAGGCACGCGCACCGATGAGCGCGACCGTCTCGCAGGCGACCTTGCCGCGGCTGCTCGCCGGCGTGGCCGAGCTCGGCGCGCTCGACCTCGCCGCGCACCTGGAAGTGCACGGGCACGCACCCGAGCCGGCGCCGGCGCGCCGCGGGCACGCGGGCGAGCTGATCGACGCGGTGGAACGCGCGGGGCTGCGCGGCCGCGGCGGCGCCGGCTTCCCGACCGCCCTGAAGCTGCACGCCGTCGCCGGCGCGCGGGGACGCGCGCGCGACCGCGTGGTGGTCGTCAACGCCGTCGAGGGTGAGCCCGCGAGCCGCAAGGACCGGACGCTCGTCGCCAGCGCGCCGCACCTCGTGCTCGACGGCGCCGCGCTGGCGGCTCGCGCGGTCGCGGCGGACGAGATCGTGCTGTGCGTATCCGAGAGCTCCGTGACGACTGTGGACGCCGCGCTGCGCGCGACCGCCGAGCGGCGCGCCCTGCGCGAGCGCGTCGAGGCACGCGTCGTCGCCGTCCCGCACGGCTACGTCGGCGGGCAGGAGTCCGCGCTCGTGCACTTCCTGAACGGCGGCCCGGCGCGCCCGACGTTCACGCCGCCGATGATCTTCGAGCGCGGCGTGCGGGGGCGACCGACGCTGCTGAGCAACGCCGAGACCTTCGCGCACATCGCTCTGATCGCGCGCCACGGCTCGGACTGGTTCCGCGCGCTCGGGACGCCGGAGCATCCGGGATCGGCGCTCGTGACGCTGACGGGGCCGGTGCCGGCGCCCGGCGTGTACGAGATCGAGCACGGCGCTTCGCTCGCGTCGCTGATCGACGCGGCGGGCGGGCTCGACGAACCGGTCCGCGCGGTGCTCGTCGGCGGCTACGCCGGGACCTGGATGGACGCCGCCCACTCGGCGGCGGTCACCCTCGACGACGTCAGCCTGGGCGCACACGGCGCCTCGACCGGCGCCGGCGTGGTCGTGCTGCTGGGGCAGCGCGCCTGCCCCGTCGCCGAGACGGTGCGGGTGGCCGACTGGCTCGCGGCCGAGAACGCCGGGCAATGCGGCCCGTGCGAGCACGGGCTCGCCGCGGTCGCGCGCGGCCTGCGTGCCTGGGCGGCGGGCGGCGCGAGCCGCGAGGCCGCCGAAGAGCAGCGCCGGCTCGCGGCCGTGATCCGCGGCCGCGGCGCCTGCCGGCACCCGGACGGCACGCTGCGCTTCGTGGCGAGCGCGATGGGCGTGTTCGCGGAGGAGTTCGCAGACCACGGCGCCGAGGGCCCGTGCGACGCGTGCGACCTGCCGGCCACGCTGCCGCTGCCGCGCACCGGCGTCGCCCGGCCCCGGATGGCGAGGGCCGCGCGATGAGCGTGCACCTGCGCGTGGACCCGATCGCCTGCGAGGCGCACGGCATGTGCGCCGAGCTGCTGCCCGAGGCGGTGACGCTCGACGAGTGGGGCTATCCGATCGTCGACGGGCGCCCGCTCCCCGAGGCGCTCGTGGAGCACGCCGAGCGCGCTGTGCGCGCCTGTCCCACGTTCGCGCTGCTGCTCCAGCGGCGGCTCAGCCGGGAGCACCCTCGCGATCAAGGCGCTCCAGGTACGGGCCGAGGAAGCGCGCCGCGATCTTCGTCGGCGGGCTCCAGGTCGGCGTCTCGCTGACCTCTGAGCTGACCGCCCGGGTCCCCGACAGCGCGGCGGTCAGGTAGAGCGGCCTGCCGTCGGTCAGCAGCATCGCGTGCACGACGGGCCGGAAGGGCTGGGGATCGACGTCGGCGCCCGCGAGCGCGGCGATCGCTTCGGCCGCCGCGTCCGCCTCCTGCGTGCCGAGGCCGCCGTGCTTGACCGGGAAGTCGGTCGCGTCGCCGGCCGCGTACACGGGGCCGGCGTCCCGCACCCGGCAGTGCTCGTCGATCGCGAGGAAGCCGTGCTCGGCCACGGGAAGCCCGCGTACGGCGGGGCCGTAGAGCTCCGGGAGCGCGATCGCGCGGGTGGGGGCGAGCGGCCGGGCGCCCGGCTCGACGACGACCTCGTTCGCCGCCGGCGTCTCGGCCCACGAGGAGGTGAAGATCTCGACGCCGGCCGAGGCGAGCGTCTCGGCGACGCGAGCGGACACCGTGTCGCCGAACAGCGCCAGCGGGGAGGGCTCGGCGGTGACGATCGCGATCCGCGGCTGCACGTCCATGTCGTAGGCCCGTCCGGACATCATCAGCGCCAGCTCGTACACGGGCAGCTGCCAGCCGATCCGTTCGGGGACGAGGAACGTGAGGCTCTTCAGATAGCCGCCCTCGATCTCCTGGACGAGCCCGTGAAGCGTCTCGTCCATGTGACGGTCGTCGATCGTCGCGGCGTGCGTGTACCGCGCGCGCGGCTGCGCGCCGACCGCGAGGACGAGCGCGTCGTAGGGCAGCTCGAGGCCGCCCTCGGTGAAGACCGTCCGGCGCTCGCGCTCGACGCGGTCGAGGGCGTCCGTGACGAGCTCGGCGCCCAGCTCCCGCACGATCGGCGCCAGCGGATAGCGGGCCGCGGCGGCGTACGCGAAGGGCTCGCGCACGGTCATCGGCCTGTAGAGGAGCTCCTCGCCCGGTGCGATCAGCGGTCACGGCGACACGCTCGCCGGCCAGCTCGCGGAGCGCGAGCAGCGTCTCCACGGCGGCGACGCCTCCTCCGGCGACGAGGACTCTGAACTTCGCCTTCCTGTCGCCGTCGCTCGCCATGCGCAGATCCTACGGCTCAGCCGAAGAAGAGCTCGGCCGTCTCGTACAGGCGGGGGTCGAGGAGCTTGGGCTCGGCCAGCGATTCGGCCATTCCCAGCTCGACGATCTCGGTGCCGCGGAGCGCGACCATGACGCCGAACCGCGAGCCGGCGACCGCGCGGACCGCGGCCACGCCGAAGCGCGTGGCGAGCACACGGTCGAATGCCACCGGCGTTCCGCCGCGCTGGACATGGCCGAGGATCGTGACGCGTGCCTCGTAGCCGGTGCGGCGCTCGATCTCGCGCTCCAGCACGACACCGATGCCGCCCAGGCGGGCGTGGCCGAAGGCGTCGGTGGCCGTGCCGCGCGTGATCGGACCCTCGCCGTCCTGATCGGCCTCGAGCGTTCCCTCGCGCGGCGTCGCGCCCTCGGCGACGACGACGATCGAGAACTTGCGCCCGCGGCTGTGGCGCCGTTCCAGGTGCTCGCAGACCTCGGCGACGTCGAACGGCCGCTCGGGCACGAGGATCGCGTCCGCGCCCCCGGCGATGCCCGCGTACGTCGCGATCCAGCCGGCGTTCCGCCCCATCACCTCGACGACCATCACGCGATCGTGCGACTCGGCGGTCGTGTGCAGGCGGTCGATCGCGTCGGTGACGATCTGCACGGCGGTCTGGAAGCCGAAGGTGAAGTCGGTGCCGCCGAGGTCGTTGTCGATCGTCTTCGGCACGCCCACGACCGGCACGCCCTCTTCGTGGAGCCTGACCGCGACGCCGAGGGTGTCGTCGCCGCCGATCGGGATCAGCGCGTCGACGTCGCCGCGCGCCATCGCCTCGCGCACCGCGGTCGTGCCGTCGGCGCCGCCGGCGTAGGGGTTGGTGCGGGAGGTGCCGAGGATCGTCCCGCCGCGCGGCAGGATGCCGATCGTGCTGTCGAGCGTGAGCTCGAGGCTCGTCGTCGGCGAGCACGCCGGCCCAGCCGTAGCGGTAGCCGAGGAAGGTGTGGCCTTCGGCGAGCCCGGCCCGCACGGCGCCGCGGATGACTGCGTTCAACCCCGGGCAGTCGCCGCCGCCGGTGAGCATCCCGATGCGGGCCACACCGGCAGGTTAGGACACCGAGCTATCGCGGCGGGGTGACGAGCGGCGCGTACACGTCGGGACGGCGCGTCGAGAGGAACGGGAACAGCTCGAGCCAATCGCGCCGCTGGTCGAGGTCGAGGTCGGCGACGAGCACGGCGGGCTCGTCGCGCGGGGCCTGGACGAGCTTGCGTCCGTAGGGGTCGCAGATGAACGAGGAGCCGTAGAAGCGCAGCGGCGGCTCGGAGCCGGTGCGGTTGACCGCGATCATGAACACGCCGTTGGCGATCGCGTTGCCCGTGATCACGCGCTCCCACAGCGGCTCGGTGTCGAAGTCGGGATGGTCGGGCTCGGAGCCGATCGCGGTCGGGTAGACGATCGCGTCGGCGCCCTGCAGCGAGTACGCGCGCGCGAGCTCGGGGAACCACTGGTCCCAGCAGGTCGGCAGCCCGAGCTGCGCGTCGCCGAGCGAGAGCAGCGTGAACGCGTCATCCCCGGCCGGACCGGGGCGGAACCACTGGTCCTCGTAGTAGCCGGCGGTGACCGGGATGTGCAGCTTGCGCGTGCGCGCAACGAGCTCGCCGCCCGGCGCGACGACGATCGCGGTGTTGTAGCCGAGCCCGTCCTCGGCATCCGCCCGCTCGTACAGCGAGGCGTGCACGTGGGCGCCGGTCTCGGTGGCCAGCGCGGCCGCGAAGCGATGGGTCCTGCCGCCCGGCAGCTCCTCCGGCTCTGAGCCGCCCCCGGCCGGTCCGGAGGCGTCGACGGCGAAGTAGGGGGAGAGGGTCAGCTCCTGCAGGCAGACGAGCTTCGCGCCCGCCTCGGCGGCGCTCCGCACGCCGGCTGCGATCGCCTCCTCGTGCTCGGCGGGGTCGGGGTGCCAGCGCTCCTGGACCGCGCCGACGCGGAACAGCCCGCGCTCGGCCGGACGCGTCCGCGCCGGGGAGTCGAGCACTCCGTCCGCCACGATCAGCTGCGCCATGGTTTGACTCTAGTCTCTGGCGATGGCCGCGACCCTCGACTCCACGCCCGCGGCGGACGGCTGGCGCATGCCGGCGGAGTTCGGCGCGCACGCGGGCTGCTGGATGGCCTGGCCCGAGCGCCCCGACAACTGGCGCGACGCAGCCGCGCCCGCGCAGCGGGCCTTCGCGGCCGTGGCGGAGGCGATCGCGGTGGACGAGCCGGTCACCGTCGGCGTCCGCGACGCGCAGTTCGAGCAGGCGCGCGAGCTGCTGCCGGCGCAGGTCCGCATCGTCGAGCTGTCCACCGACGACGCGTGGATGCGCGACATCGGCCCGAGCTTCTTGACCGGCGCGGGCGGCGAGCTGCGGGGAGTGGACTGGCGCTTCAACGCCTGGGGCGGCCTCTATGACGACTGGTCGCGCGACGAACGCGCCGCCGCGAAGGTGCTCGAGGTCGAAGGCGCCGCGCGCTACCGCGCGCCGCTCGTCCTCGAGGGCGGCTCGATCCACGTCGACGGCGAGGGCACGGTGCTCACGACCGAAGAGTGCCTGCTGAACGAGAACCGCAACCCCTCGCTCTCGCGCGAGGAGATCGAGCGCGCGCTGTGCGACCACCTCGGCGCGAGCAAGGTGATCTGGCTCGGTCGCGGCGTGCCCTGCGACGAGACCGACGGCCACGTCGACAACCTCGCGTGCTTCATCCGCCCGGGCACCGTGCTGCTGGCCGTCTGCGATGACGAGGCGGACCCGATGCACGAGGTGGGGGAGGACGCGCGCCGGCGCCTCGAGTCCGCGCGCGACGCCGCCGGCCGCGAGCTCGAGGTCCTGACGGTCAACGTGCCGGGGCCGCTGCACATCCAGCCCGGGGAGGCGGCCGGCGTCGTGCCCCGCCCGGGCACGCACCCGCGCCGGGCCGGCGATCGCATGGCGGCCTCCTACGTGAACTTCTATCCCACGGCCAGACGGGTCGTCTTCCCGCTGCTCGACGAGCGCTTCGACGAGCAGGCGGCCGAAGCGCTCGCCGGCTGCTTCCCCGAACGGGAGATCGTCGGCGTCCCGGCTCGCGAGATCCTGCTCGGCGGCGGCAACATCCACTGCATCACCCAGCAGGTGCCGCTCGCCGAGTGAGGGCGCCGGCGCCTATGCGGGCGCGACGGCTGTGCTCTGGGGGTCGATCAGGATCTTCGCCTGGCGCTCGGGGTCGCCGAGCGCCGTGAACGCTGCATCGACGCCTCCGAGCCCGACGCTGCCGGTGACCATGGGTCGCGGGTCGACCTCCCCCTCGGCCAGCATCATCAGCGTGTCGCGGAACTCCAACGGCGTGTAGCCCAGCACGAAGCGCAGGTCGATCTCCTTGTTGATCGCCATCGCGGGCGTGAACTGGTCGGCGCCGACGCAGACACCGACCACGACCACCCGCGACAGCAGCGGTGCCTCCTGGACGATCGACTCGATCACGCCGGGCATGCCGACGCACTCGAAGATGATCGGGTGCTTCGGCTTCGCGCCGAGCCGCTCGGCGAGCCGCCAGGCGTGCCACCAGCCGAACGGCAGCCGCCCGAGTTTCTCCCGCGTGTCGACGAGCAGCTCGGTCGCCGCGGGCCAGTCTTCGATGTGGCCGTGCCCGGCGGCAGCCGCGTGCGGCGAGCTCTCGGCGGGGTCCACGACGACGTCGGCACCGCATGCGCCGGCGAGCGCGCGGCGTCCCGGCGAGAAGTCGCTCGCGACGACCGTGCGCACGCCGCGCGCCTTCAGCAGCAGGATCACGGCCAGGCCGACCGGGCCGCAGCCGATCACGATCGCGACGCTCCGCTTGGAGACCTCCGCGCGCCGCACGGCGTGCAGCGCCACCGCCATCGGCTCGGTGAGCGCGGCGATGTCGGGAGACAGGCCGTTGGGGATGGCCATCGTGAGCGGCTCGTGCACGACCACCTGCTCGGCGTAGGCGCCAGGGGCAGCGGCGGACAGACCGATCGCGTCGACGCCGGCTCCTCCGCGCAGCAGCGGCAGCGAGACGACGGGCGTCCCCACCGGGAGCGAGCGCTTGCAGCCGGGCCCGTACTCGGCGACCTCGCCGGAGAACTCGTGGCCGAAGACGACGCTCTGATCCGAGCGCATGAAGCGGTCGTAGCCGAGCTTCGCCGCCAGCGCGGCCCAGTCGTCGCAGCCGTGGCGCGCGTGCAGGTCCGAGCCGCAGATGCCGCAGCGCAGCACCCGCAGGCGCACATGGCCGCGGCCGAGCGGCTGCTCGGGCAGGTCGACGAGCGCGAGCTCCCCGCGCGTGCATGCCACCGCCCTCATGCCCGCGATGCTAGTCGCCCGTGGCGGAGAAGTGCTCGGGGTCGACCGCGCCGAGCACGCCGCCGACGAGCTTGCGCGGGCCGTTGTAGCCCCTGAGCACTCCGATCAGCTGCCCCGGCTGGGTCACGTCCACCGCGCCGCCCGGGTACACCGTGGACTCGTGGTTGCTGAGCCCGGCGGGAGCGGAGAAGAGACCGGCGGCGTTCAGCTGCGCCTGTTCGTAGTAGGTCCGGTAGCCGCTCGTGACGGTGCCGTGCCATCCGTGTTCCACGGCCCATTCGAGCACCGGGACGATCCACGCGGCGATCGGCTTGTCGCGCGGGTTCCACGCGGCGATCGGCGTCACCGCGTCGGGCGCCGGTTCGCTCGTCTGCGCGGCCGCCGCTTCGAACGCGGCCACCGATTCGCCCGCGGGCAGCTTGGCGCCGTGCTTGCGCGCCGCTTCGATCTCCTTCTTGACCTCGGCGTCCGACGGCGCGCCCTGCGCGATGTGCACCTTGCCTTCGGCGAGTACCCGGTCCGACACGGCGTCGACGTGCGCGACGAGCGCGCGCTTCTTGGCGACGGCCTTGCTCGCCGGCGACTTCGCGGCCGGCGGGGGGTCGCTCGTCGCGGTCGAGCTCGAGGCCGGGCCCGTGGCGCTCGCGCGCTTCACACCGTGAGCGGCGGTCGAAGAGCCTCCGCCGCAGCCGCTCCCCGCAAGCGCCGCGCACGAGAGCGCGCAGGCGCACAGAAGCGCCCACGGCGCGCGCAGGGTCCTGGGGGGCGTCCCGGGCACACCCACAGTGTGGCGGCGTCAGCGGCTGCTCGTCGCGGCTGTCACGGGCGGTGACAGGCGCATCGCGCGGCGCACGCGTTCGGGCAGGTACCAGTTCCACTTGCCGAGCAGCTTCATCGTGGCCGGGACCAGGATCGCGCGCACGAGGGTCGCGTCGAGGAAGATCGCGGCCGCGAGGCCCAGGCCGAACTGCTGCAGGCCGACGAAGCGTCCCGTCATGAAGCCCGAGAAGGCGGCGATCATGATGATCGCGGCCGCGGTGATGATGCGGCCCGTGTGCTCGAGCCCGTAGGCGACGGCGCGTTCGTTGTCGTGGTGGCGGTCCCACTCCTCTCGCACGCGCGAGAGCAGGAACACCTCGTAGTCCATCGAGATCCCGAAGATGGTCGCGAACAGGAAGATCGGGATCCACGCTTCGATCTGCGGGAAGTGGGCGAAGCCGAGCCAGTGCCCGTCGCCGTGCTGGAAGACGAGCACGAGCACGCCGTACGCGGCGCCGACCGAGAGCAGGTTCATCAGCACCGCCTTCAGCGGCAGCACGACCGAACGGAAGGCGCGCAGCAGCACCAGGTAGGTGATCGCGAGCACCGCCAGCACCAGCCACGGGAAGGCGGCGTAGGCCTTGTTCTTGAAGTCCACGCCGAAGGCGGGGGCGCCGGTCAGCGCGACGATGTCCGTGCGGGGGAAGCCGGCGGCCGGGATGTAGGAGTCGCGGATCGTGTGGACCAGCGCCTGCGCCTCTTTCGTGCCGGCGTCGGTGCGGCCGGCAGCCCGGATCTGGAAGGTGCGCAGTTCGCCTTCGGTCAGGCCGGCCTTGATGGCGGCGGCGGGGGTCCCGAGCGACGGCGCCTGGATCGTCGAGGCCTCGATGTGCGGGTCGGCGCGCAGCGCGGCGATCAGGCGCCGCTCGGCGGCCACCGTCGCCGGCGCGAGCGCGCCTCCGCGCGCGCCGGTTTCGACGACGACCTGATGCGGTGAGAGCTCCCCGGGTCCGACGGTGGCCTCGAGCAGGTAGAGGCCGTCGGTCGCCTCGGTTCCGTGCGGCGCGTTGCGGTTGTCGCCGCTCGTCAGGTGCAGGCCGAGCGCGGGCGCCGCGAGCGCGAGCAGGATCGCAAGCGAGACGACGAAGTAGGCGACCGGGTGGCGCATGATCGAGTGGGCCAGCCGCGACCACGCCCCCGGCGCCCCGCTCGCGCGTCGTTCGAGCACTTTGCGAGGCACGACACGGAGGCGGTTGATGCGCGTGCCCATCAGCGACAGCAGCGCGGGCAGGAGCGTCGCCGAAGCGGCGATCGAGACGAGCGGGATCAGCACCGCGCCCGCGCCCATCGAGCGCATGAACGGGAGCGGCATCAACAGCAGCAGCGCCAGCCCGATCGCGACCGTCAGGCCGGAGAAGAGCGTTGCGCGCCCCGCCGTCGCCATCGTCGTCTCCAGCGCCTCGACTCCTCCCTTGCCCGAGTCCAGCTCCTCGCGATAGCGGAACACGACGAGCATCGAGTAGTCGATCGCGATCGCGAGACCGATCAGCGTGACGATGTTCGTCACGTATTCCGCCATGTTGCCGAGGTGGGCGATCACCCAGACGAGGCCGAGGGTGGTCGGCAGGGTGGCGAACGCGAAGATGAACGGGATCGCGACCGCGGCGAGCGTGCCGAACATGAACAGCAGCACGACGATCGCGATCGGGACCGCGATCGCCTCGCCCTTGGAGAGGTCTTCGCTGTAGAGCGGCTGGACGTCGTGGCTCAGCGCCGGGAAGCCGGTCAGGTAGGTGCGCACGCCGCGCACCGGGCCGATCGCCGCGCGCATCCGCTCGGTGTAGTTTTTCGCGTCCGCCGCTTCCAGCGGCACCGTGATCTCGACGTAGTAGACGCCGTCGCCCGCGTGCCGGACCGGGCCCGCACGACCGCCAGGGATGTGGTGTGCGGCGCGCACCGCGGCGGCCTCGGTGGCAGCTGTCGGCGGCGGCCGCGGAGCGGGCCGGTTCGCGCGAGAGCGCGACCGTCGATCCCGGCGCGCCCGCAGCTTGCGCAGGCGTCTGCGCCACGAGCGTGAAGCCGCCGTCGCCGCGCTGGTGAAGGCGCGAGTGCAGGATTTCGAGGCCGCGTTCCGCCTCCGAGCCGGGCACGCTGAAGCGGTTGGTGAGCAGGCTGCCGAGGTTGCTCGTGGCCCAGCCGCCGAGCACGAACAGCACCGCCCAGACCGCCAGCACCGAACGGCGGTGGGCGACGACGGCGCGGGTCCAGCGGACCAGGCCCGGCGTCGTTTGCATCTCAGGCCTCCATCTCCGTCGGCTGCGGTTCGAGGACCAGGTTCTTGTTCGTGCGCTCGCCCACCACGTGCCCCCTTTGAGGGATTCGAAGGCCCGAGGACCCCACGTTACCTCCCGCTGCCGCCCGGCGGCACGGCCCGGGCCGGGATGGAGCGCCGGCCGCGCCTGCCCCTCACGGGACGACTCCAGCGCCGGATGGCTCTCCTCTTAAATACTCGACCGGATCACGCCGCCGTCCACCTGGTAGACGGCGCCGGTGATGTAGGACGCCTGCTCGGAGGCGAGGAACGCGACCAGGTCTCCCAGCTCGGCCGGCTCGCCCAGACGGCCGACGGGGATCGTCTCGGCCAGCGGCTTCAGCTCCGTGAGCGCCCGCTCGCGCTCCTGCGGGTCGGGGCTCGCCAGCCCGGGGTGGATGCGGGCGGTCGCGAACATCCCGGGGAGAACCAGGTTGATCGTGATCCCGTCCTTGGCGAGATCGGGCATCAGCGCCTTCGTGAGCCCCGCGATGCCGGGCCGGATGCCGTTCGAGAGGTCGAGGAACGGCACCGGCTGCTTGACCGAGAGCGACTGGATGGCGACGATCCGCCCCCAGCCGCGGGGGCGCATGTGCGGCAGCGCCGCCCGCACGAACCGCACGAAGTTCAAGGTCACGACCTCGAACCCCCGGCGCCAGGCGTCGTCGTCGAGCTCGGCGAACACGCCGCGCTCCGGGCCGCCCGAGTTGTTCACGAGCACGTCCAGGCCGCCGAAGCGCTCGACGGTGGCGGCGACCACGCGCTCGATCTCGCCGCGCGTCGTTGAGGTCAGCGGGGACGGCGAGAACCTCCGCGCCGGTCTCCTCGCGGATCCGCGCGGCCGCCCCTTCGAGCGCCTCCTCGCCGCGGGCGCAGATGGTCACGCGCGCGCCCTCGCGGGCGAGGGCCAGCGCGGAGGCAAGGCCAAGCCCTTTGCTCGATGCTCCCACGAGCGCGGTCTTGTCACCCAGGCCGAGGTCCACCGTGCGGCGACTCTACCTGGCGTCCGGAATGCGACGGACGTGCAAAGACAGCTGGCGCCCGCCGCCCGGCTCGGGTAGCGTGGGGCAAGGAGATGAGAAGAGGATGAGCGGCTTCGTCTCACGTGGCTTCACTCCTCGCCGTCGCAGCTCGGCGGACGAGGCGGCTCGCCTGCCGCCCGGCCAGTACGCAGAGCCCGGGTTCCCCGTGCTCACGGCGGGCCCGACCCCCCACGTCGCCAGCGAGGACTGGAACCTCCGCATCGACGGCATGGTTGCCAACGGGCGCGAATGGAACTGGGAGCAGTTCCACGAGCTGCCGTTCGAGGATGTCCCCTGCGACATCCACTGCGTGACCAAGTGGTCGAAACTCGGCACCAGCTTCGGCGGCGTCTCGGTGGACGTGCTGCTGGACGGGGTCGAGCCAAAGGGCGGCTACACGACCGTCTACAGCTACGGGGGCTACACGACCAACCTCCAGATGGCCGACATCACCCGCGGCAAGGCGTGGGTCGTCACGCATTGGGAGGGCGAGCCCCTCAGCGCCGAGCACGGCGGCCCGGCACGCCTGCTCGTGCCGCACCTGTACTTCTGGAAGAGCGCGAAGTGGGTCGCGGGCGTGCGGGTCATGGACCACGAGGAGCCCGGCTTCTGGGAGGCCAACGGCTACCACATCCGGGGGGATCCGTGGAAGGAGCAGCGGTACTGGAGCGACTGACGCCGGTCACGCAGAAGGCGCCGAGCGACTGGCAGATCGGCACGGTCACGCAGATCCGCACCGAGACGCCGACGGTGAAGACGATCCGCATCGCGCTGCCGATGTGGATGGAGCACCTGCCCGGCCAGCACTACGAAGTCCGGCTCACGGCGCCGGACGGCTACAGGGCCCAGCGGTCCTACTCGATCGCCTCCTCGCCGTTGCTGGAGGGCGTCGTCGAGCTGACGATCGAGCGCCTGCAGGACGGCGAGGTCTCGGTCTACCTGCACGACGTGCTCCTAGAGGGCGACGAGATCGAGGTGCGAGGCCCGTTCACGTCCTACTTCGTGTGGCGGGGCGAGAGCCCGGTGCTGCTGCTCGGCGGCGGCTCGGGGGTGGTGCCGCTGATGTCGATGCTCCGCCACCGCCGGCTCACCATGCCGGATCTATGGATGCGGCTGGTCTACTCGGTGCGCACGCCCGATGACGTGATCTACGCCGGGGAGCTCGGCGAGGAGACGATGCTCACCTACACCAAACAGGCGCCGCCCGGATGGGAAGGCCACACCGGCAGGATCGACGAGGCGATGGTCGCGCCGCTGGCGGCCGCGGACTGGAACGGGCTCGCGTTCGTGTGCGGGACCAACGGCTTCGTCGAGTCGGCCGTGAGCACGGTGATGGCCGCCGGCCTGCCCGCCGGGCAGATCCGCACCGAGCGTTTCGGCCCCAGCGGCTGACCGCGGCGCCGCCGGCGCGGGCGGGGGCGGTGGGCGGGGTGGGCGGGCCCCAACAAGAACCTTCGGGTTAGCCCCAGTCTCGAGACGCCGGAGCGCCCCGTAGGCAACGCACGGCTCGGATGACAGTCTCGCCGTAGAGCTGATCCGACCGTGAAAGGGGCTGGAAATGCGAGGAAATCTTGCGGAACGAGCGGCGCGCTGGAGCGCCTCACATTGGAAGAGCGCCACCTTCGGCTGGCTGGCCTTCGTGGCCGTCGCCGTGATCGCCGGCCAGGCCGCCGGGATCGTGAAGCTGACCGACACCGAGAACTCCAACGGCGAACCGGCGCGTGCCCAGCGCGCGCTCGAAGACGCGGGCTTCCACCGCCGCGCCGGCGAGTCGGTGCTCGTCCGGAGCGCCGGATCGACCGTCGATGACCCCGCGTTTCGCAGCGAGCTGCAGCGCGTCGAAGGTGCCGTGCGGGCGCTGCCGCAAGCCACCGACGTGCGCGCGCCGCTCGCCGGGCACGCTGACGAGATCTCGGCCGACCGCCATGCGGCGATCGTGCAGTTCGACATGCGGGGCGAAGCCGAAACGGCGTCGTCGCGCATCAAGCCGGTTCTCGCACGCGTCGCCGCGCTGCAGCGCGCGGCGCCGGCGGGCGTGACCGTCACCGAGTTCGGCGATGCGAGCGCCCAGCACGAACTGGACGAAACGACCGGGCGCGACTTCTCGAAGGCCGAGAGTCTCACGCTGCCGGTCACGTTCCTCGTCCTGCTGCTCGCCTTCGGGGCGTTCGTGGCCGCCGGCCTTCCCGTCCTGCTCGCCTTCTCCGCGGTGCTCGGCTCGCTCGGGCTTGCCGCGCTCACGAGCCATGTCGTGCACGCCTCCAGCGCGACCAGCTCCGTGATGCTGCTGATCGGCATGGCGGTGGGGGTCGACTACTCGCTCTTCTACCTCAAGCGCGAGCGCGAGGAGCGCCGCGGCCTGCCGCCCGGCGAGGCGCTCGCGCGCGCGGCGGCGACGAGCGGGCGCGCCGTGCTGATCTCGGGAACGACGGTGCTGATCGCGATGGCCGGGATGCTGATGGCGGGGAGCAAGATCTTCGCCTCGATGGGCGTCGGCGCGATGCTCGTCGTGCTCGTGACGATGATCGGCTCGCTGACGGTGCTGCCGGCCCTGCTCGGCAAGCTCGGCGACCGCGTGGACCGCGGGCTCGTGGCGGTGCTCTCGGCGACGATTCTGTGGGCCCTGCGCATGCCGGGCCTGCGCGCGCTCGGTCAGCCCCGCCTGCTCGTGCGCCTGCGCGAACGGCGCACGCTCCTGGCGCGGTGGAAGGGCAACCGGCAGGGCTCGCGCGCGTGGGCGCTCGCGCTGCGCCCCGCGCTGCGCCACCCGGCCGCCGCGGTGCTGGTCACCACGGCCGCGCTGCTGCTGATCGCCGCGCCGGGGCTCACCATGCACACGCGCCTGATGGGCTTCGGCGATCTGCCGCGCCAGCTGAAGGTCGTCAACAGCTACGAGCAGGTCCAGCACGCGTTCCCCGGGGCGCAGACGCCCGCGGTGGTGGCCGTGCAGGCGGCGGACGTCGAAGCGCCCGCCGTGAGGCACGGGATCGCGCGCTTGCGGGCGCTCGCCGCCGCCTCGCCACAGCTGCGCGGCCCGATGAACGTCCAGGTGAACGGACGCCACGACCTGGCGAAGATCGAAGTCCCGCTGGCAGGCGACGGGGACGAAGGCCGCTCGATCGCCGCCCTCGCGGACCTGCGCGACCGCGTGCTGCCGGCGAGCATCGGGCGCGTTCCGGGAGCGACCTTCGCCGTGACAGGCGAGACCGCCGGGACGCAGCAGTTCACCGAAGTGACCAAGCATCACTGGCCGCTCGTGTTCGCGTTCGTTCTCGGGCTCGCGTTCCTGCTGCTGCTCGTGACGTTCCGCTCGCTGGTGATCCCGCTGACGGCGATCGCGCTGAACCTGCTGTCGGTGGGCGCGGCGTACGGCGTGCTCGTGTGGATCTTCCAGGACGGCCACCTGCAGGGACTGCTGGGCTTCCACTCGGCCGGTGCGATCGTGACCTGGCTGCCGCTGTTCCTGTTCGCAGTCCTGTTCGGGCTCTCGATGGACTACCACGTGTTCATCGTCAGCCGCATCAAGGAGCTGGCCGACCGTGGGGCGAGCACCGAGGAGGCGGTCGAGCGCGGGATCGCCGGCACCGCCGGCACCGTGACCGCCGCCGCGGCGGTGATGGTGGCCGTGTTCGCGGTGTTCGCGACGCTCAGCACGCTCGAAATCAAGCAGATGGGCGTGGGGCTGGCGGTCGCCGTGCTGATCGACGCGACCGTCATCCGGGCGGTGTTGCTTCCTGCGACGATGAAGCTGCTCGGCAGGTGGAACTGGTATCTGCCGCGCTGGCTGCAATGGCTACCTCACATCCGCGCCGAGCGTCACCCGGGCCGGCCGCTCCCCGAGGCCGGTTGACGATGCGCGTCCAGGGCTCCTCGCTCGCCGGCGAGACCGCGCGCGGGCTCGCGTTCCAGCTGACGGCGGTCGTGCTGATGCCGGTCTGGCTGGCGCTGCTCGTCACGGGCTGGTCGGTGACGCTGTCGCTCGCAGTCACGCCGCTGGTGATCCCCGCGGCGATCGGGACCGTGCTGCTCGTGCGCCTCGCGGCCGGGCTGGAGGCGGTGCTGTGCCGCTCTCTGCTCGGTGCGGACGCGCGGGTGCCGGAGCTGCCGAACCCGCGCGGGTTCTGGCGGCGGCTCTGGGCGATCGTCTCCGAGCGCTGGATCTGGCGCGCGCAGGGGTGGCTCGTGCTGCGGATCACGGCCGGGTTCGCGCTGGGGGTGGCGCTGCTGGCCCTGCTCTCGGCGGGCCTCGGCCTGCTGTCGGCGCCGCTCTGGTACTGGTCGGTCTCGCACGGAGGCGAAACCGGAGCGTGGCGCATCGACTCGCTCGGTCACGCCCTCGCCGCGGCGTCGGTGGGCGCGGTGGCGCTCGCGCTGGCCCTGGTGCTCGCCCGCGCCGCGCGCGGCCCGTCACGGTCGCTTGCGAACGCCATGCTCGGCGCGGGCTCGGCGCACGCGAGCGGCGGCGCGGGTGCGGCCCGCGAGCCGGGCGCCCCGGGCGGGCCCGGCGCCCGGCGGGCGCTCGCGATCCATGCGCTCGCCTCGGCTGGGTTGGCCTCGCTGCTGATCCTGATCTGGGCGCTGACCTCGCGCGGGTACTTCTGGCCGCTCTGGCCGATGCTGGCGCTCGCGCTGGCACTCGGCATCCACGCGGTGGTCGTGCTCGTGAACGAGAACCGCGCCTGGCTCGTCGCGCGGCGGCTGGACCGGGGCTTCGGGATCCACGCCGGCGTGTGGGTCGTGCTGATGCTGTTCCTCACCGGCGTCTGGGCTGCTGCCGGAGGCGGCTACTTCTGGCCCGTGTGGCCGCTGCTCGCCGGCCTGATCGCGGTCGGCGTGAACGCCGCCGCGCTTCTGCTGACGGGAGACCGCAGCGCGCTCACCGAGCGGATCTCGACGCTCGAGGAGAGCCGGGCGGGCGCCGTCGACGTGCAGGAGGCCGAGCTTCGCCGCATCGAGCGCGACCTCCACGACGGCGCCCAGGCGCGGCTGGTCGCGCTCGGCATGAGCCTCGGCATGGCCGAGCAGAAGCTTGCAAGCGAACCCGAGGCGGCGGCCGAGCTGCTGGCGGACGCCCGCGCGGGTGCCGGGGAGGCGCTGCGCGAGCTGCGCGACCTCGCGCGGGGGATCCATCCGCCCGTGCTCGCCGATCGCGGGCTCGACGCCGCCGTTCGCGCGCTCGCGGCCGCCTCGCCGATCTCGGTGACGGTCTCGGCGACCGTGCCCCAGCGCCCCAAGCCGCCGGTCGAGAGCGCGGCCTACTTCGTCGTCGCCGAGGCGCTCGCGAACGCCGGCAAGCACTCCGGTGCACGCCGCGTCGACGTCCGCATCGTCAGCGGCGACGGCGTGCTGTCGGTGGAGGTCCACGACGACGGCACCGGCGGCGCCGACCCCGCGGGCGGTGGCCTGAGCGGGCTGCGCCGGCGCGTCGAGGCCCTCGACGGATCGTTGCGGGTGGTCAGCCCGCCCGGTGGGCCCACGACGATCCGCGCGGAGCTGCCGTGCGAGTAGTGATCGCCGAGGACCTCGCGCTGCTGCGCGACGGCCTGCAGCGGCTGCTGCGCGACAACGGCTTCGAGGTGATCGCTGCGGTGGGCGACGCCCGCGCTCTGCTGGAGGTCGTGAGCGCGGAGCGGCCGGACGTCGCGGTCGTGGACATCCGGCTGCCGCCCGACTTCCGCGACGAGGGGCTCCGGGCGGCGCTGGAGCTGCGGCGCACGGCGCCCGACACCGCGGTGTTGATGGTCTCCCAGTACGTCGAGCCCACCTACGCCGCCGAGCTGCTCGGCGACGGCCGGGGCGGGATCGGCTACCTGCTGAAGGACCGGATCATGGAGGTCGACGAGTTCGTCGAGGCGGTGCGGCGGGTCGCCGAGGGGGGTACGGCACTCGACCCGGAGGTGGTCGCCCAGCTGGTCTCGAGCCGCGGCGAGGACGGCCCGCTCTCCGAGTTGACCCCGCGCGAGACCCAAGTGCTCGAGCTGATGGCCGAGGGGCGCTCGAACGCCGGCATCGCGGAGGCGCTGGTGCTGACGGTCGGCGCCGTCGAGAAGCACATCGCGAACATCTTCGGCAAGCTCGGCCTCACCCAGTCCGACAGCGATCACCGGCGGGTGCTGGCCGTCCTCGCGTACCTCAAAGGCGGCTAGGAGTCGTCCTCCGGCACCTCGTGGGCTTCGGAGTCGACGGGACGGATCGCGTCCTCGACGGTGTGCAGCGTGAGCTCTGAGGCGCGCACGAGCAGAGGCGTGATCGCCGCCTGGTAGCGGAAGAACGACTCCGAGCGGAAGTGGGCGTCGAGCGCGTCGCGGTCCCTCCAGCGCTGGATCACGACGTAATGCCCGGGCTCGCCGAGCGTCTCGGCGAAGGCGAAGGAGATGCACCCGTCCTGCTCCAGCGCGGCGCTCTGGGCGTCGAGCATCGCCAGCGCCGCCGAATCGCGGGCTTCGACCTGCGCGTAGACGTCACCGAGCGCGACGATCACGGTGAGGCGAGCGTAGCGCCAAGCATCTCGCGCAGGCGTGCGACGGTCTCGCTCGCCGCCGCAGCGATCGACGCGAGGTCAGCCTAGGCGGCCTGCGCGAGCAGGCCCGCGCGCGTCTTCGCCGCTTCCACCGCGGCCGTGAGCGAGTCGATGTCGTAGGGACCCTGGTGGCGGCGGCCGTTGATGAAGAAGGTGGGGGTGCCCGACACGCCGCTTTCGTCCGCGCTCGTCACGTCGTCCGCGATGCGCCCGGAGTAGCGCCGTTCGCGCAGCTCGTTCGTGAAGCGGTCGACATCGAGCCCCAACCGCTCGGCGCGGGCGACCAGGTCCTTCCCGGTCAGCGCTTGCTGGTCTTCGAAGAGGGCGTCGTAGTAGTCCCAGAACCGGCCCTGGGCGGCGGCGGCCTCGGACGCTTCGGCCGCCAGCTGGGCGTGCTCGTGGACGTCGCTCAGCGGAAGGTGCCGCCAGACGTAGCGGACGTCGGTGCGCAGGTTGCTGAGCAGTTCCCTGATCGTCGCCTCGGCCCGGCCGCAGTACGGGCACTCGAAGTCGCCGTACTCGACCAGCGTGACGAGCGCGTCTTCCGGCCCCCTGATGTGGTCGCGCTTCGGATCGACGTCTTCGGCCAGGTCGAGCAGGTCCTCGGCGGTGCCGGCGATCTGCCGCGCGCGCACGGCGTCCGGGAGCCGGCGCAGGATCGCTGTCGCGGCCCATCCCAGCGCCGGGGCGACGAGCACCGTGCAGAGCACCCCGACCTTCGCGTCGACCAGCTGCGGACCGGTGAAGGCGAGGCTCGAGACGAGCAGCGAGACCGTGAAGCCGATGCCGACGACGGCGCCGCCGATGCCGAGCACCGGCCAGCTGATCGTGCGCCGCAGCCCGAACCGCGGCAGCGCCCCGATCCGTGAGGCGGCCAGGATCCCGACCGGCTTGCCGACGACGTAGCCGACGAAGATGCCGAGCATGATCGGCGAGCCGAGCGCCTGACCCAGCCGGCCGCCGCCGAGGTAGACGCCGGCGTTCGCGAGCGCGAACAGCGGCACCACGACGTAGCTCGTCCACGGATGCAGGCTGTACTGCAGCCGCTCGTTCGGCGAGATCGCGGCGAGCACCCCCTGCTGCGCTTCGCGCGCGAGGTCGGGTGTCGGCTGCTCGCGGAACGAGCGGGCGAGCGCGGTCGCTCGCTCGAGGTCCTCCCGGGAGGGCGGGTAGGCGCTGGTCACCAGTCCGATCGCGAGGCCCGAGATCACCGGGTCGATCCCCGACTTGAACAGCGCGACCCACAGCGCGATCGCGACGAGGATCGACAGCTGGCGGCGCCAGACCGGGACGTAGCGCAGCGCGAGCATCACGCCGAACAGCGCGATCGCGACGATGAGCGCAACGGTCGAGACATGCTTCGTGTACACGGTCGCGATCACGATCAGGGCGACCAGGTCGTCGACGATCGCGAAGCTCAGGAGGAAGACGCGCAGGCGGGTGGCGCTTCGCGGCGTGATCAGCGCCAGCGCCCCGAGCGCGAGCGCGGTGTCGGTGGACATCGCGGCTCCCCAGCCGCGCGCCCCCGCGCCGCCGGCGTTGAACGCCTCGAAGATGGCGATCGGGACGATGATCCCCCCGATCGCGGCGAGCATCGGCAGCAGCGCGCGGCTGCGGTCGCGGAGGTCGCCGACGTCGAGCTCGCGCTTGGCCTCGAGCCCGACGACGAGGAAGAACAGCGTCATCAGCCCGGAGTTGATCCAGCCACGGAGGTCGGTGGCGATCTCGCCGCCGCCGAGTTTCACCGACAGCTGCGTGGTCCACAGCGTTTCGTAGGAGTGCCGCAGCGGCGAGTTCGCCCACACGAGCGCCACCGCCGCCGCGGCGACGAGAACTGCGGCGCCGCCTGTTTCGGTGGCGAGGAAGTCGCGCACGGGGGCTGCGAGGTTGCGTGCCCACGCGGTCTTGCCGCTCGGCGCCGCGGTGGGGCTCTCACCGCGCGCCGGAAGCTCGGCTGCTATGTCCTCGGCGGCCACGCGATCATTATCCGACTGCTCTCGTGCGCGGGCTCGGCCGGCAGGTCACCGGGCAGCTCCCTGCGACGATGTCGGCGATGGCCCTCGAGTCGACCGCGGCGCTCCTGTATGACCGCGACTGCGGCTTCTGCCGCTGTGCGCTGCGCCTCGTGCTCGCCTGGGACCGCGCCGGGCGTGCTACGGCCGGTGGCCTTGCAGGATGCCGAGGCGGAACGCCTACTTCCCGGACTGGACGAGGGGCAGCGGATGGACTCGTGGCATCTGGTCCTAGGAGACGGATCGCGGCACTCGGCCGGGCGCGCCCTGGCGCCGCTGCTGCGCAGGCTGCCGCTCGGAATGCCGCTGGCAGCGCTTGCAGACGCGTTCCCGGCGCTCATCGAAACCGGCTATCGGGCCGTTTCCAACCACCGCGCGGAGTTGCATCGCCTGCTCACCCGTCTTGGCGTCTGCTGAGTCATCTCTTAGTAATCCATTTGCGCGATTGACGGAGGGCCGGCGGGTCAGCACGCTTCCTGCCGATGCGTACCCCGTGCCACCGCCCCAGAGGAGCCACCCCTCCAGACAGCCCCGCGGCTCCGGCGATGGCGCCGCCCGTGCTGCCGGCGCGAACAGCCGTGACGACCGTCCGCCGGCGGTCGCACAGGCGAGCATGAGGCTCGCCGAGCCGGCGGGCTGGCAGGTGGCCTTCGAGCTCCTCTACGACACGACCGCGACGCCGGTCGCGATCCTCGACGAGCGGCGCTGCCTCGTCAGCCTGAACCTGGCTGCTCAGCAGCTGCTCGGACACTCCCCGCAAGCCTCGGCGGGCGAGCACGCCGCCCATGCCATCGCCGCCGCCGAACGCGAGCGCTCCGCGTCCGAGTGGCTGGCGCTGCTGCGGGACGGTCGCGCGTCGGGCACGCGGAGGCTCGTGCGTGCCGACAGCAGCGAGGTGACGGTCAGCTTCGTCGCCGTCGTGGAGCCGGTCGCCAACGGCCGCCGCGCGATCTACGCGATGACGCCCGCGGCGGGCGCGCCGGATCATGGTCTCGCACCCGTCGCCGCGCTCACCAACCGCGAGGGCCAGGTCGTACGGCTCATCGCCGAGGGGCTCGACACCGCCGAGATCGCCGAGAGCCTGCACGTCTCGCCGAACACGGTCCGCAGCCACGTGCGCAACGCGATGTCGAAGCTGTCCGCGCGCACCCGCGCCCAGCTCGTCGCGCACGCCCTCGGCGGCCGGCGCGGCGAAGGCTAGCGGCCCCACTCAACGCAGGACCGCGCGGCGGTCCGCCACGGCGAGCATCATCTGCGGCCATGGAGGTCGCCTCTCGCTCCGAACGCGTCGAGCGCTGGGTCCCGGGTCTGCGCATGATCCGCGGCTACCAGCGCCCGTGGCTGCGCCGCGACGTCGTCGCGGGGATCGTGCTCGCCGCGATCCTGATCCCGCAGGGGATGGCATACGCCCAGCTTGCGGGGCTGCCGGCCGTCACCGGCCTCTACACGACTGTCGCCTGCCTGGTCGGCTACGCCATCTTCGGGCCCTCGCGCGTGCTCGTGCTCGGGCCCGACTCCTCGATCTCCCCGCTGATCCTCGCCGCGATCACGCCGCTGCTCGCGGGCGGCGACGCAGGCACCGCGATCGCGCTTGCGGGCATGCTCGCGGTGCTCGTGGGGCTCACGGAGATCGGGCTCGGGCTGGGCAAGCTCGGCTTCGTCGCCGACCTGCTCTCCAAGGAGGTCCAGGTCGGCTACATGAACGGCCTGGCGGTCACGATCATCGTCGGGCAGCTACCGAAGCTGTTCGGGTTCTCCACCTCGGCGGACTCGTTCCTGGCCGAGGTGCGCGCGTTCTTCGACGGGCTCGACGGGACGGACGCGGCGACGCTCGCCGTCGGGCTCAGCGTCTTCGCCGTGCTCCTCATCACCCCCCGGATCTCGCGGCGGGTGCCGGCGGTGCTCGTGGCGGTGGTGGGCGCAACCGTGCTCTCGGCGGTGCTGAACCTGGCCGATCACGGCGTCGACACCGTCGGCTCGCTCCCGCAGGGAGTTCCGACGCCGAGCCTGCCGTGGACCAGCGCGAGCGACATCCCGGCGCTCCTGATCGCGGCGATCGGCATCACGCTCGTCTCGCTCACCGACACGATCGCCACGGCCGCCAGCTTCGCCGCCAGGCGCGGCGAAGAGGTCGAGCCCGACCAGGAGATGATCGGGATGGGCGCCGCGAACATCGCCGCCGGCCTGTTCCAGGGCTTCGCCGTCTCGACCAGCGGCTCCCGCACGGCGGTCGCCGAGCAGTCGGGTGCCAAGAGCCAGGTGACAGGCCTCGTCGGCGCGGCGCTCGTGGTCGTGCTGCTCCTGTTTCTCAACTCGCTGCTCGCGGACCTGCCCCAGACCGCCCTCGCGGCGGTCGTGATCGTGGCGGCGCTCTCCCTGACCGACGTGGCGATCCTCCGTCGCTACCTCGCGATCCGCCCGAGCGCCTTCTGGGTCTCGCTGACGGCGAGCGCAGGCGTGATCCTGCTCGGCGTGCTGCAGGGGATCGTCGTCGCGGTCGCGATCGCGATCCTGCTGTTCTTCCGGCGCAGCTGGTGGCCCCACGGGGCCGTGCTCGGGCGTGTCTCCGAGGAGGAGGGCTGGCACGACGTCGGCTCGCATCCGGATGCCGAGCAGCTGCCGGGCATCGTCGTCTACCGCTGGGAGGCGCCGCTGTTCTTCGCCAACGCCGGCGAATTCCGCCAGCAGATCCGCAGGCTGGCGCGCGAGCGCAAACCGATGTGGATCGTCCTGCAGTGCGAGGCGATCACCGACGTGGACGTCACGGCCGGAGAGATCCTCGAGGACCTCGACGACGAGCTGAACGCCACCGGGATCCACCTCGCGTTCGCCGAGCTGCGCGGGCGCCTGCAGGAGCTGCTCCTCAGCTACGGGCTCATGGACACGCTCGATCGCGACCACTTCTACCCGACCCTCGAGGCGGCGCTCGCGGCGATCGAGGGGGGCGTGGAGCTCGAGCTGGAGCCCTGAGCCGGTCAGCCGGAAGCGGTGCCGATGTTGTGCAGCGGTCCCAGCGTCAAGCGCAGGAACACCCACGCGATCGCGCCGCCGACGATCGGCACCAGCTGGCCGACCGCCTGGTAGATGATCACCGCGGCCAGGGCGTCGTTGTGCGGCACGCCGTAGAGCACGAGCATGCCGACCATGCCGAGCACGGCGCCGATGCCGGCCGGGAGCGGCAGCGAGCCACCGATTGCGCCGATGATGTAGGCCATCACGACGACCGCGAACGACGGCAGCGGTTTGGTGCCGAGCGCGACGAAGGCGCTCCACAGCACGAGCACGTCGCAGCCGAGGTAGATCACCGCGCCGAGGACGCTGCGCAGCCCGCCGCGGTGCGTCAGCAGGGCGCGCGTGTCCTCGACCGCGTCCGAGGCGGCGCTGACCGTCGCCACGAGCTTCGGGTGCGTCGAAGCGCCCCGCTGCACGTAGCGCTCGCCCTTTGGCCGCGACCCACAGCGCGGCTGCGATGCCGACCAGCGCGACCCCGGCCGGCAGCGCGGTCAGGGCGATGTCGTGCCGCCCGAGGATCCCCGTCGCCAGGAGCAGCCCGCACGCGATCAGCGCGAGCGCGTCGACGCCCGTGTTCAGCGTCTGGAGGTTCAGCTGGCGCTCGGTGATCTGCTTGAGCGGCATGCCGAAGCGGTGCAGGAGCCATGCGCCCACGCCGACGCTCGAGAACGAGCCGCCGGGAACGAGCATCCCGCCGCCGAGCTGCACCCATGCGAGCCTTGTCGCCGTCCGCTCCCCGCGGCCTTCGCGGGAGAGGATGTCTTCGGGGTCGACGATCCCGCGCCAGGAGAGCACGAAGCCCATCTCCGAGATCGTCTCCAGGACGAACGCGACCGCGAGCCATTCCCATTGCATGCGTTCGAGGTTCCTCCACGCTTCTTCCAGGCCGGGGATCAGCCGCGTGATCAGGTAGGCGGCCAGCAGATAGCCGAGGAGCTTCAGCACCTTGCGCCCGATCTGGCCGCGCGCGAGGTGAACCGCGTGCAGCGTCGGGCGGTGGCGGTGTTCGGGCTCCGTGCGGCTCGGCGCCTCGTTCACGCGATCGGTGCCCGCCTCCGCCACGTTACGCCGACGCTCCCACGCTCTCGATCGCGCGCGCGAGCAGGACCGCGCGCAGCCACTCGCTCGCGTCCGGACCGGCGGCCTCGATCGCCTCGAGCGCCGATTCGTAGCCCTGCTCGGCGTCGACGAGGCGGCGCAGCGCCGCGATCGCGTCGTCCTCGATCTCACGCAGTCCGCTCGCGAGGCGCTGCTCGCCGGCGTAGCCCGCCTCGAGCGAGGTCAACGGCCGGCGCTCGCAGAACAGCACGTCCTCGGTCGTCCTGGCGCGTTCGGCGATCGTCCTCACCGCGGCGACCGTCTCCTCGTAGACCGTCATCGCCCTGCCGCCATGCGCCGATCATCGAGCACGGCGCGGGCCGCCGCAAGCTCAGCCCGGGCTGCCGCGGCGGTCGGGGGCCCGTCCCGCCGGCTGCGTGGGCGCCTCGCGCGCGGGCGCAGGGGGGATCGCGCGCACCTGCGGCTGCCCGTCCGCGACCGTGAGCGGCTCGCCGTGATGGCCGATCTCGAGCGGCTCGCCGGTCGTGAGCGTGTAGGTCGCCTGCTCGGGGCCGACGCGCACACGCAGCCGGCGCCCCCGGTACTCGAGCCCGAAGTTCAGCTCGGTCAGCTCCCGCGGCAGCCGCGGCTTGAACGACAGCCTGCCGCCGTGGTCGCGCATGCCGCCGAAGCCGGCGACGGCGGCGACCCACGCGCCGGCGAGGGCTGCGAGGTGCAGGCCGTCGCGCGTGTTGTGCTCGATGTCGGCGAGGTCGATCAGGGCGGCCTCGCCGAAGTAGTCGAACGCGAGGTCGAGATGGCCGACCTCGGCGGCGAGCACGGCCTGTGTGCAGGCGGACAGGGAGGAGTCGCGCACCGTCAGCGCCTCGTAGTAGGTGAAGTTGCGATCCTTCTCCTCGTCGCTGAAGGCGTCGCCGCGCAGGTGCATCGCCAGCACCAGGTCAGCCTGCTTGACCACCTGCTTGCGGTAGAGGTCGAAGTAGGGGAAGTGAAGGAAGAGGGGGTAGCTCTCGGCTGGCGTCGACGCGAAGTCCCAGCGCCGGTGGCGGGTGAAACGCTCGGCCTGGGAGTGGACCCCGAGGGCGTCGTCGTAGGGCACCGCCATCGCCTCGGCCGCGCGGCGCCAGCGCGCCATCTCCTCGGCATCGACGCCGAGCTCGGCGGCACGATCGGGCAGCCTCTCCGCGAGCTCGGCGGCCGCGCGCAGGTTCTGCTGGGCCATCAGGTTGGTGTAGATGTTGTTGTCGGCGACCGCGCTGTACTCGTCGGGTCCGGTCACGCCGTCGATGGTGAAGCGCCCGCTTTCGCTCTGCTGTCCGAGCGAGCACCAAAGCCGGGCGGTTTCGATCAAGAGCTCGGCGGCGATGCGGCGCTCGAACTCGGGGTCCTCGGCGGCGGCGAGGTAGCGGACGACGGCGTCGGCGATGTCGGCGTTGATGTGGAACGCGACGATCCCGGCGGGCCAGTAGGCCGAGCACTCCTGCCCCCGGATCGTCCGCCACGGGAAGGCCGCGCCGGACTGGCCGAGTTCCGTGGCGCGTTCGCGCGCGAGGTCGAGGGTGGAGTGGCGCCACTCGAGGGCGTCACGCGCGGCCTGCGGGGCGGCGTAGGTCAGCATTTGCAGCACGAATGTCTCGGTGTCCCAGAAGGTGTGGCCGTCGTAGCCCGTCCCCGTGAGCCCCTTGGCCGGGATCGCCCGTTTCTCGGCGCGCGCGCCCGCCTGCAGGCAGTGGAACATCGACGTGCGAACTGCGCACTGAAGGCGCCGGTCGCCCTTGATCTCGACATCCGCGCGCCCCCAGAAGTCGTCGAGGTACGCGCGCTGGCCGTCCAGGAGCCCCTCCCAGCCCGTGTTCATCGCCTCGAGCGTCGCGCCGCGGACCTGGTCGGCCACGGCGAGCTCGGAGCGCTGGCTGGACCAGCCGTAGCCGATCACCTTCACGAGCCTCAGGGTCTCGCCCTGCTCCAGGTTCGTGGTGAACATCACGCGTGCCTCGTCGGCGGTCGACTCGCTTCGCGTCTCGGTGCTGTCGGGGCCTTCGACCACGTGGTCCATCGCGGCAGCCATCACGAGCCCGCTCGCCGCGGTCCTGTGCACGAGCAGGGCGCCGAGGTCGCGCGCGCGTTGCAGCAGCGGCTCGAGCGGCTCGGTCGCTGCCAGTCCGTCGCGCGGGTCCTCGGCGGAGCCCGGCAGCGTCTCGTTGGCGATCAGCTCGGACTGCAGCACGACGCGCACAGGTCCCTCCAGCGGCGTGACCTCGTAGCAGATCCCCGCCACGGCGCGCTGGACGAACGAGACCAGGCGCGTGCTTTTCACGCGCACGCACGCGCCCGCCGGCGAGCGCCAGTCGGCGGTGCGGTGCAGCACGCCCCCGCGGAGGTCGAGCAGGCGTTCGTGGGCGAGCAGCTCCCCGTAGCGGACGTCGAAGGGCTCGTCGATGACGAGCAGACGGATGATCTTGCCGTTCGTGACGTTGACGACGCTCTGCCCGGCCTGCGGCACGCCGTAGGCGGGCTCAGAGCTCGGCAACGGCGTGACGTCGTAGAACGAGTTCAGGTAGGTGCCCGGCAGCCCGCTCGGCTCGCCCTCGTCGAGATTGCCGCGCAGCCCGATGTGGCCGTTGGAGAGCGCGAACACGGACTCCGTCTGCGCGAGCATGTCGAGATCGAGCGCCGTCTCGCGGACGGCCCACGGCTCCGGGGAGAACTGGGGGTGTTCGATCACCTTTCGAGCAGCTCGCTGAGATCGCTCACGACGATGCTCGCACCGTGCTCGCGCAGCGCCTGGGCCTGGCCGACGCGGTCGACGCCGACGACGCAGCCGAACGCCCCCGCGCGACCGGCTTCGACGCCTGCGAGCGCGTCCTCGAAGACCGCGGCCTGGGCCGCCGGGACGCCGAACGCCTTGGCGGCGGCGAGGAACGTGTCAGGCGCGGGCTTGCCCGCGAGGTGCTCGCGCTCGGCGACCACGCCGTCGATGCGGACCTCGAACAGGTCCTCGATGCCCGCAGCGCGCAGCACGTCCCGCGCGTTGGTGCTCGAGGAGACGACCGCCCGCCGCAACCCGGCGGCCTTGGCCTGCTCGACATAGCGCACAGAGCCCTCGTAGGCTTCGACGCCGTCCTCGCGGATCCGCCGCAGGACGATCTCGTTCTTGCGGTTGCCGAGCCCGTGGATCGTCTCGGCGCTCGGCGGGTCGTCCTCCTGGCCCTCGGGGAGCGTGATCTTGCGCGCGTTCAGGAACGAGCGCACGCCCTCGTAGCGCGGCTTGCCGTCCACGTAGTCGTCGTAGTCGGCGACCGCGTCGAAGGGCACGAAGTCGCCGCCCCGTTCGTGCAGGTAGGCGTCGAACATCTCCTTCCAGGCGGCCGCGTGGACCTTGGCCGTCTTCGTCAGGACGCCGTCGAGATCGAAGAGGCACGCGCGCACCCCGTCGGGAAGGCCGAGCACGAACCGCCACGTTAGCGTCAGGCTCGGGGAGCTGCTGCTTCAGCCGCGGGGGCCGGGCGATGCGGCGTCGGCGATCCGGCCGCCCAGCTCGCGGAGCTGGTCGTCTGACAGGTGGGCGACCGAGAAGCCGGCGTCCACGAGCTCGCGGCGGACGTTCACGGCGGCCCGCGCGCCGTCGACCTCGACGCCGAGCTTGGAGAGCACCCGGCTGACGTGCGGGTCGTCGAGCGATGTGGCGCCCTCGGCCGAGGCCTTCAGGAGCCAGGCGCGGAGCGCCTCGGCCTCCGCCAGCTCGAGCTCGATCCCGATCGCGGGCTGCGGCACGGGCTCATCCCAAGCGCTGGCGTTCGGGCCCGTCTGCTGTTGCTCTGCCGTCTCGTCGACGGTGCTCATCGTCCTGTCCTCGAGTCGATCGCCCGTGAAGGGCGTTGTCACAAGTTCGTCTGGTTCGTATCGACCCTGGCGGGGGACCGGCGCTCTGGATCCCTCGATCGACGCCGCGCGGTCCTCGAGCCGAGGCCGCCGGAAAAGTCCGTACGGCCTGCCGACTATGATCGGCGCGCTTGAGGCTCTCAGCGCGAGTTCCCCGATCAGCGACGCGGCGGGGCCGCCCGAGCAGGCTGAGCGCTCCGCTCCCGTTGCGCCTCGACGACCCAGGGAGAGCGCGAGCGTGACAGCCGATCGGGAGCAGCCGGCGGCGCCGCTCGTCTCGCAGGTGGACGCCCAGGTCGTCCGCATCGCGCCGCCCTCGACGCGAGGCGTGGTGCGTCTGCTGCTGATCCTGCTCGTGGCCGGGATCGCGGTCTATCTGCTGTGGAGGGTGCGCACGATCGTGCGCCTCGTGGGGATCAGTCTGTTCCTGGGGCTCGCGCTGCTGCCGATCGTCGACGCGATCGAACGCGCGACCCGCGTCCGCCGCACACTCGTGATCCTGTTCGTGTACGTGGTGCTCGCGGCGGCGGTCGTCCTGATCGGCGCGATCGTGATCCCCAGCGTGGTGAAAGAGGTCGGCCAGCTCTCACACGACGCCCCGCGCTACGCCAAAGACCTGCGCGGGAACTCGACCTTCAGGCACTACGACAACCGCTACCACATCACGCCGACGCTGGTTCGCGATGCGCGCGAGCTGCCGCAGACGCTCGGGCATCTGGTCGGCCCGCTCAAGGACGTGACGGTGTCGGCGTTCAGCCTCATCGGTCAGCTGACCACGGTGCTGGCGCTCACGTTCCTGTTGATCCTGCACGGCCGCGAGTACGTGAACGCAGGGCTTTCGCTGTCGGGCCGGCGCGCTGACCACTACCGGCGGCTGATCATCGAAATCGACGGCGCGGTTGCCAAGTATGTGCTCGGCAACGTCATCATCAGCGTGCTCGCGACGGTCGCGACATGGATAGTGCTCACGATCCTCGGCGTTCCCTATGCGCTCGCGCTCGGGCTCGTCGTCGGGTTCTTCGACCTGCTCCCCCTCGTGGGCGCGACGCTCGGGGCGATCGTCGTCGCGCTCGCGACAGTGACGGTCGACTTCCCGGTCGCGACGATCGTGTGGGTCGCGTTCATCATCGTCTGGCAGCGGGTCGAGGACTACATCGTGCAGCCGATGGTCTACGGCAAGGCGCTCAGCGTGAACCCCATCGTGACGATCCTCTCGGTGCTGATCGGGGCGGCGCTCCTGGGCGTGCTCGGGGCGCTGATCGCGATCCCGATCGCCGCCGCGATCCAGATCGTGATCACCGATTGGTGGTCCAGGCGCGGCGAGACACGCCATGGCGTCGCGACCACGAGCCAGGCGGGCGCCTCGGGAGTGATACCGGCCGACCGCTAGCCGGTCAGCCACCAGCCGGATCTCCGGCACCCAGGGGCTGTGTTTACGTTCCGTTCCCTGGGATTGACAGCCGCGGATGCGCGACGCGTAGTGTTGACGACCGGAACCCAGGACGGTTCCAGCCAGAGGGGCCCATGAGCCGGCTGGAGGGCCGGCGCGGAGAACGGAGGGAGACATGGCCGCGAGGAGGATCGGCGCCGCCAGGCTGCTGGCGCGCTCGCCGGCGCGATCGCGCTGCTCGGCGTCGCCGCGCAGGGAGCTGCCGCGAAGGTGCCGCACCAGGTGATCTACAACAGCATCCCCAGCCCGTTGCCGGGGAACGTCGCGTCCTACGGGATGGAGGCGTACTCGATGTCCCAGTTCGGCGCGCAGGTGACGTTCGCGCCGGAAAGCGGGCAGAAAAACCCGTATGTCACTGTGCTGATGAGCAGTTGGGCGTGCGAGGAAGGCAGCGGGCCGCGATCCAGATCGTGATCACCGATTGGCGGTCATCGCGCGGCGGCGTCAGCGCCGGTGGCGCCGCGCAGGGCGGCGCGTCTTGACGGGATTCAGCCGGACCGTCACCGCGCGCCCGCGGAGCATGTTCCTGCCCCCGACCGCGGCGACCGTCGCGGTGAAGCTCTCGAAGCCCAGCACCCTTGGCACGAGCACGCTGTGGATCGCCGCCTTGAGGATGTGGGTTTCCAGCCGTCCGTCGCTGCCGTGCACGGTGACCCGGTAGCCGCGCGCGCCGGGGACTGCGCTCCACGCGACGAGCGCGGCGTTCTTTCGCCGGATGATCCGGGCGTTCGGCCGGCCGGGCTTGAAGGCGCCGGGCGCGGTGTAGCGTCCGACGGGTAGCTCGCGTACCTCGACGCCCTGGGTGTCGAGCAGGTAGGCGAAGATCTGGCGGGGGCGCGAGAGCGCTTCCGCGGGCGCGAAGCGCACGGTCCCGTGGGCGCTACGCACCGTGCCGATCGTGTGCGTGCTGTCGTGGCCGCGTTCGACGAAGCGGACGGCGGTGCCCGGCACGTGGTGGGCGATCTTGTATTCGAGGGCGTAGTCGCGACCATGGGCGTGGCGTACGTGGACGCGGATGCTCGCCGGGGCGACGTCTTCGGCCGTTTCGAGGTTGCCGAGCGGCCCTGAGCCCGGTAGCGCTTCGATCGTCCAGCGCCCGCCCTTCGGGTGCTTCAGCAGGATCAGCACCTGGCTCGGGTCCGGCGCGAGCGCGGCGATGAACTGGCCGGGAACGCTCACGACCTGCTTCGGCGAAGCGGGAGTCGTGTAGGTCTGGCCGCCGGGCCCTTTGATCCGCAGGACAGGGTTGCCGGAGGTGGCGCTGACGCGCAGCTCCTGGCCGAGCGTGCCGCCGGGAAGGTCGAACGTCTCGCTTTCGCCGGGGGCGGCGGCGTCTCGGGCGTGCCCGGCGGGCAGACGCTCGGATTCTTCCTTGACGAAGCCGCCGCTGTGCTGTGTCCCCGGCTTGATCTTCCATTCCTTGAGCTGGTCCGAGCAGTTGCTGAAGGCGAAGAAGCCTCCGCCCACGCCGCTGTCCTTGAAGCTGTAGTGACCCTGGACGCCGAAGCCGTTGACCCCCGCGCAGCCGGCGACGTATTTGTTGTTCACCAGCACCACGCCTTCGACTTCGATGATCCAGATCTTCACGAAGGCTTCGCCCTGTATCTGCCAGAGCGCTTCGCCGGTGGGGTTCGCTTCGGTGACTTTGGCGTTCGGTTCATCCCAGAAGGAGAGCCCGCCGCGGACTTCGACGAGCGTTTGTTTCGACCCGAACGGGAGCTTGAGTTCGATCTTCAGGGCGGCGTCCACGTAGCCGTCGCTGTAGACGTCCGCGGCCAGCGAGGCGATCTTGTTTTCTTTGTAGGAGAGCCTTCCTTCGCCGCCGAAGAAGCCGAGTGTCCTTTTCGGTCGCTTCGCGGTACTTGAATTCGAGTTCCAGCTCCAGCACTTCCGCGATGCTGGCGCCGAGGCTGCCGCCGAATTCGAGCGGTTCGACGCCGAGCGACGCGCCGATCTCGTTGAGGAACACGCCGGCGAACATCGGCACGCCCGGTTTGATTTTCAGGCTCATCCCCGCCGAGCGGAAGTTGCCCTTCTTGAAGGCCATTTCCGCTTTCAGCTGGGCGACTTCTTCGCCGAAGGTGATCGTGCCCTTCGCCTGCCAGGTGTCTGCCTTGGATTCTTCGAAGTAGGAGGGGAAGTAGTACTGGAACGACGCTCCCTTGACCTTGAAGATCGGCTTCAACGCGGCTTCGCCGATTTCGAACTTCATCGACTGCAGTTCGATGCCGCTTTCGTTGTTGACGATGATTTCGAGCGCGCCCGTCGCTTCGAGGTTCACTTCCTTGAGGTTCAGCCCGACCTGGACGTACAGGAGCGTCTTGCCGGTGTTGGTGAGGTAGACGTCGACGAGGCCGGTGAGCGGGAAGCCGCCCGGGATTTCCCCGCAGACGACGTGGCCGTTGGGCGGCGGGCAGCACCCCGCCTTGGTCGTTTCGCCGGGCTTGCAGTTCTTGCCGACGCCGAAGACGTAGAGGAGTTGCTTCGACGGTTTCGGCACGGTGCCGCTCGTCGGGCTTCCACCGCCACCGCCACCGCTGCCCCCGGCCGCTGCTCTGCCTCTGAAGCCGTGGAAGACGCCTTCGAATTTCGGCGGCACGAAGACGTGCACTTCCAGCGGGATCGGTTCGGCTTCGAGGTCGCGTGAGCCCAGCGCCATCGTCCCCAACGGCGTGTTGGGCAGCTCGACGTCGACCACCGCTCCGTACAGCTCGGTCCTGGTGCCGACGCCGAGCGTCTTCACCGTCCTGATCTTCAGGAACCCCTTCTCGGGGACGAGCAGCATGCCGTTGATCGCGAGCTGGCCCTGGATCACGTAGCCTTCGCCGAGCTTCTGGATGCATTCCGCGAGCAGGCGTGCGTCGCCGATTTCAAGCGTCGGTTTGCATTCACCTTCGCCTCCGTCGGGGAGGCTCGCCTTCACGGTCTGCGGAAGCAGCATGCCGAACTTGGACGTCGCCTGTTCGTGGTTGGAGTTCGTGACGATCAGCGTCACCGTGTGCGCGCCGGGGCCGAGCGTGACGTGCGCCTGAGGGTCGGTGCCGGTGCTCGTTTCTTCGCTGTCGCCGCCTTTGAAGTTCCAGCCGTAGGAGACGATGCGTCCGCTGCCGGGCGTCGAGCCGGCGCCGCTGAGGGTGATCGGCTGGCCGGCGTGAGGATTCTGCGTGACGAGCGCGAGCGAAGCGGTCGGCGGCGTGGAGGCGGGGGGAGGAGGGGGACCGGGCGGGCCGGTCGTCGGCGGCGTTTCGAAGCCCAGGTCGTCGATCGCGATTTCCTGCGAGGTCACGATGGCGGTCGCGATCGCGAAGTAGCTGATCTGGGCGCCGCCGCCTGACGTCGCCGCGATGCGCTGCCAGGCGCCGGTGCCCGCTTCGCCGTGACCTTCGGCAACGACCGCGCCCGAGCTGTTGTAGCCGACGAGGCTCACCGCGACGGGCGACCCGGAGCTCACGTTGCGGACCTCGACGGAGAGCGAGCCGCGCGCAGGGGCCGACAGCGCGCCGAAGGTCCCCTGCGTGTTGAAGGCGCCGAAGCACGTCGCCAGCACCGCGAAGTTCGGCGGCGAGGCGGCAGGCACCGCCGCTTCGTTCTGGACGGTCGGCTTGCCGCAGTTGCCCGCGACCGAGGGCTGGCCAAGTTCTTCGGCCTTGGCGAACTTCACCCCTTCGGCTTCCCACTGGCCGGCGGCGATCGTGCCGCCCGGGACTTCTCCTCCGCCGGGGAAGTGGTCGAAGCCGATGACGGTTTCCGACGCGTACGCGGGCGCGGCGAGCAGCAGCAGAGCCAGAACCACAACGGCGCCGAGCGCCCCCCGCGTGCGCGCCTTACGCACCACATGGCGAAGCTATACGCGCTTCGGTGCCGCTGTCAACGACGGTGGACCAACTGCCGAGCATCCGCACGGCAGCCGCGATGCGACGGCCCGCTCCCGAGCGGCGGGAGCCGTCAGGCGCGCTTGATCGCGGCGCCGGTCACGAGCGGGCGAACGATCCTCGGCATCCCCCGCCACGAGTTCTCCTGCACGTCTTCGAGCTGCAGGCCGGACGCCTGGATCAGCTCGACGGTGGGCCGGTTGCAGCGGCAGCCCTCGGCGAAGCGCTGCCAGGGGCCGGCGAGGCGGTCCTGCCAGCGGGCCAGCCGCGGCGAGTCCGAGCGGACGTGCTCGAGGAACAGCAGGCGGCCGCCGGGACGCAGGACACGTTCCACCTCCAGCAACGCCAGCTTGGGGGAGTCGACGGTGCACAGGACGAGCGTCGAGACGACGGTGTCGACGCTCTCGTCGGCGAACGGCAGGCTTTCCGCGCCGGCGTCCACGACGCTCGCCCGGCGCCCAGCGCGCCTCACGTGCCGCTCGAGCCGCGAGCGCATCGGCGCTTCGGGCTCGGTCAGGATCAGCTCGTCCAGCCCGTCGGGGTAGTGACGGAGGTTCAGGCCCGTGCCGCTTCCGAGCTCGACGGTCCTGCCGGTGGCCTCCTCGAGCAGGTCCTTGCGCAGGGCGCTGCATGCCGGCCCGCTCGGCCAGCCACAGGACCGGGTCGTAGATGCGGGCGAAGACACGCGCCCATGGGTCGAAGCCGCTGGGGGCGGGGTGTTGTTCGGTGACGCTCACCACGGTTGTGGAATGTAGGTCCGTGATGCGCGGCGCGCATCGCCGATCGCGGCCATCTGCAGAAGATGGCCGCTTCGGGCCAGGGCCTCTAGAGCAGGCCGAGCCGGGCCGCCTCGGCGACCGCCGCGGCCCTGGACCCGCGCCCGAGCTTGGTCCGGATGTTCGCGACGTGACGGTGAACCGTGTGCGGGCTGAGGACGAGCTGGTCGGCGATCTCCTCATCGGTCAGGCCGTTGGCGACGAGCACGAGCACCTCGCGCTCGCGGGCGGTGAGCAGCTCCCCGCCGCTCGATCCGGCGGGCGATGTCGCCGCGGGTTGCGGCGTGAGCGAGGAGCGCAGCGCGCGAGCCACCGATGCGAAATCCCCGGCCCACGGGAAGTGGGTGCTGCCGTCGAGCGGGACGAGCGTCGCCCCCGGGATCGCCGCCGCCAGCGCCCGGCCCTGCTCGTAGGGGATCGCGCGGTCGGAGCGGCGGTGGACGACCGTGGTGGGTGCCTCGATCCGCCCCAGCTCGGAGCGGATGTCGTTGGTGTAGATCGTCTCGAGCAGCGCCGCGGCGGTGTCCGCGCTCGTCGCGTCGCGCTGCAGGCGGGCGAACCGCTCGTACTCCGCGCGGTCGGCGCCGGCGAGGAAGATGTCGGCGAGAACGCGTGAGCCGAGTCCCCAGTGGGAGCGCACCGTGTTCAGGATCGCGCCTCGCGCCGCCTGCGGGGCGATCGACGGCCCGTGCGCGTAGGAGCCGTAGAGGACGAGCCGCTCGACGCGCTCGGGGAACCTTGCCGCGAACAGGGCGGCGGTGCAGCCTCCCGAGGAGCCGCCCATCAACGAGGCGCGCTCGGCGCCGAGCTCATCAAGGAGGCGAGAGAGCAGCCCTACCTGATGCTCGAGCGTCAGCTCCTCGGGTGTGACCTCGCGGTCGGACATCCCGACGCCGGGACCGTCGTACAGGACGAGCGCGTGTCCCGCGGCGACCGATTCCCAGTAGCTGCGGAACGATCGTGCCTGCCAGTTGAGCTCGAGGTGGCTGACCCACCAGGCGGGTGCGACGAGCGGCCGGCCCTCGCCGTGGATGGCGTAGGCGATGCGGCGCTCGCCGGAGCGCAGGAACCGGATCTCCATGCGCGCGACCTTAACGGCGTGCGGGTTCGACCGACGTTCCTAGGCAGGACCGCCGAGCACGTCCTGCAGCGCCTGCGCGATGGGCAGCTCGCCCGAGTTCACGTAGAGCACCTGGCCGGCGCCGCGCGAATCGCCGAGCAGCCCGGCGATGACGGTCGCGACGTCATCGCGCGGCACCGTCGCCGCGAACGGGTCGCGGTCGATGCGTACGCTCCCTGTCCCCGGATCGTCGGCGAGACCGCCGGGTCTGAGGATCGTCCACCGGCGGTCGCTCGCGATCAGCGCCGCGTCGGCTTCGGCCTTCGCGCGCAAATACACTTCGAAGACCTCGTCGCCGCTCGGCGGTGTCCTGCCTCGGCGGCGCTGATCATGAGGTAGCCCGACGCGCCGACGGCCGCCGCCGCGCGCAGGAGCTTGATCGCGCCGTCGCGATCCACGCTCAGCTTGCGCGCCGGCTCCGCTGCCGGGCCCTGCGCCCGCCGCGAAGACCACGGAGTCGGTCCCCGATCGCCGTCGCTACCTCCTCGGCCGTCGCCCGCTCCAGGTCGCAGACGACCGGAGAGCCTCCGGCGGCGCGGACGTCGCCGGCGGGGTCCGGGTTGCGGATCAACCCGACGACGTTGTCGCCCCTCGCCGCGAGCAGCCGCGTCAGACGCTGCGCGACCTTCCCGTGGGCGCCTGCGATGGCGACGTTCACCGCGTCTTCCGCCCCCTCACAGGCCCGCGACGTCTTCGACCGCCTGGGTGAAAGACGAGTCGGTCTTGCTTGTGCCATGAGTCTGGACTTTCGTCGTCTGGGATCAGGCGACGGCCGCCTCGGCGCCGCACGCGGCGAGCGCCTGCATGATCACGTCTGCCACCGCGGCGGGCTGGGAGACCATGATCACGTGCGAGCCCTCGACTTCGGTGATCTTGGCGCCTGCGCGCTGGGCCATCGAGCGCACGAGGTCCGCGCCCGCCGCCTTGTCGCCCGTGGCCACGACCGCCCAGGAGGGCAGGTTCTTCCAGGCCGGCGGGCCGCCGGGCTCGCTGAAGGCGAGGTCGGCGATCGGGCGTTGGGTGGCGCCGATCAGCGCGATCTGCTCCGGCGACAGGTCGCCTGCGAACGCTTCCTTGACCTTCGGCGGGTCGATCGCGAACTCGACGCCCTGCTCGCCGTTCCGGGGGTAGTTGCGCTGGACCAGGGCGCTGTTCAGGACGCTGTCCTTCGACTCCGCCGAGGCTGCGCCGAGCGCCTCGCCCTCCTCGGTGGCGAAGGCGGCGACGTAGACGAGGCCGACGACGTTCGACGCGTTCGTCGCGGCGTTCGTGATCACGGCGCCGCCGTAGGAGTGCCCGACGGCGAGCACCGGGCCGGGGATCTGCTCGAAGACGCCGGCGGTGTACGCAGAGTCGATCGAGATGCCCCGCAGCGGATTGGCAGGCGCGGTGACGCCGACGCCCTTCGCTTCAAGCAGCGGGATGACGCCGTTCCAGCTGGAAGCGTCGGCGAACGCGCCGTGCACCAGGACCACTGTCGGAGAAGAACCTGCATCGGACATCGGGGAGCTCCCTTCGTGGGCGTGGAGGGTGTGCGTCCAAGATGCTCCGCGGGACGGCGCATCGCGCCCGGGACTCCCTGGTGGCGCTCCCTGGTCGCGCTGCCCCCTTGTGGGGCGCTCAGCTGCGGGTTAGAGACCAGGGTCGGACCCGTGGGTCGCGGGGTGCGAGGCGCGACGGGAAGCGGGACGATCGAGGTCTCCGTTCCGGCCTCGAAAGGAGAACCACGTGAGCGCGGCACCGCAGGCCCCCGGCTTCGAGCACGACATCCGGCCGCTGTTCAGGCCGAAGGACGTCGAGTCGATGTCCAGCCGCTTCGATCTGTCCTCCTACACCGACGTGCGCGCCAACGCGGGCCGGATTCACGCTTCGCTCGAGCGCGGCAACATGCCATGCGACGGCGCGTGGCCGAGCGGGCAGGTCGAGCTGTTCCAGTCCTGGATCGACGCGGGCTACCCCGAGTGACGAAGACCATCGGCTTCGTCGGTCTCGGGCACATGGGCGGCAACATGTCGGCCCGCTATCTCGAGCACGGTTACACCGTCTACGGGACCGCCCGCGGGCGGGACGGCGCGGAGTGGCTGATCGAGAAACGGCTGCAGTGGGTGGCCACCCCTCGCGAGCTCGCGACCGCGGTGGACATCGTGCTCACCTCGCTGCCCGACGACGACGTCGTCGAGGCTGTCGCTGGCGGCGGGGACGGGATCGTCGCGGGGCTCAGCGAGGGGAAGGTGTGGGCGGACCTGAGCACGATCAGCCCGAGCGCCAGCCGCGAGCTCGCGGCGAGCGTCCGCGACGGCGGCGGCGGTGCGCAGATGCTCGACACGCCTGTGTCCGGGAGCGTGCCGCAGGTCGAAAGCGGGACGCTCACGATCATGGCCGGCGGCGACGCCGACGCCTTCGCGACCGTCGAGCCGGTCCTGGCGGTGCTCGGGACGCCGGTGCACGTGGGAGAGAACGGGCAGGGCCTCGTGCTCAAGCTGGCGATCAACATCAGCCTCGCGGTCCAGATGCTCGCGTTCTCCGAGGGGCTGCTGCTCGCCGCGCGCGACGGCATCGACCCGCACCTCGCCGCGGAGGTGATGACCGGGAGCCCGATCGGCTCGCCGATGCTGAAGGCACGCGTCCCGCTCGTCCTGGACCGGCCCGAGGAAACGTGGTTCGACGTCTCGCTGATGCACAAGGACATCCGACTCGCCCTCGCGACCGCGCAGGACGGGAGGATCGAGCTGCCTTCGGCGGGCGTCGCCGACAGGGTCCTCGCGGAGGCCACGAAGCTCGGCTACGAGCATCGCGACATCGCCGCGCTGTACGAGGTGCTCGGGCGCATGAGCCCCTGAGGGTCGCTGTCACAGGCGGGCCGCCCGCGGTGTCTCCATGTCGGAACCCAACGAAGAACGGGAGCAGACATGGCCACCAGCACACGTATCCCCAAGGTCGAACCGACCGGCGTCTACGGCGCGGTCATCAAGCGCATGTCGCGCAAGATGCTCGGCGACGTCCCCGAGCCCGTGGAAGTGGCTTGGCACAACAAGAAGGTGCTGAACTTCTCGTTCGCTCTCGGCCGCAAGGCCCAGAAGTGGGACGAGTGCGACGAGAACCTGAAGTCGTTCGCTCACATCGCGGTCGCCAGCCTGGTCGGCTGCAGCTTCTGCCTGGACCTCGGGTACTTCCAGGCGCACAACGAAGGACTCGACGAGGCGAAGGCGCGTGAGGTTCCGCGATGGCGCGAATCGAGCGTGTTCACGCCGCAGGAGCGCGACGTCATGGAGTACGCCGAGGCGATGTCGATGACCCCCCCGACCGTGACCGACGAGCTCTCGGCGCGGCTGCTGGAGCAGCTGAGCGCCCCCGCCCTCGTCGAGCTGACGGCCTACGTCGGCCTCGCGAACCTGTACACCCGCACGAACACCGCGTTCGGGATCGAGTCGCAGGGCTTCTCGGCGGCTTGCGAGCTGAAGCCCGCGCCCCTGGCGGCCGCGGCGTGAGCGACGACCCCTTCGACAGCCACCGCAGCCTCCTCTTCACCGTCGCCTACGAGATGCTCGGCTCGGCGGCCGACGCCGAGGACGTCGTGCAGGAGACATGGCTGCGGTGGTCGGGGGCCGACCGCAGCGATGTGCGCGACCCGCGCGCATACCTCGTCTGCATCGTCACCCGCCAGGCGCTCAACCGCCTGCGGACGCTCTCGCGCCGGCGCGAGGACTATGTGGGGGAGTGGCTGCCCGAGCCCCTGCTCACGAGCCCGGACGTCGCAGAGGACGTCGAGCTCGCGGAGAGCATCTCGATCGCGATGCTGACGGTGCTCGAGACGCTCGCCCCCGCCGAACGCGCGGTGTTCGTCCTGCGCGAGGCCTTCGACTTCCCTTACGAGGAGATCGCCGACGCGCTCGACAAGTCACCGTCCGCGGTGCGCCAGATCGCCCACCGCGCGCGCGAGCACGTGGCCGCGCGGCGGCCGCGGATCGAGGTCGACAGGGGCGAGCAGCAGCGGGTGGTCGATCGCTTCATGGCGGCGGTCCGTACCGGCGACGTGCAAGCGCTGCTGGACGTACTCGCGCCCGACGTGGTGCTGATCGCAGACGGCGGCGGCGAGGCCCCTGCCTTCCGTGAGCCGGTGGAAGGAAGCGAGCGGGTCGCCGCTCTGCTCGGCCGCTTCAACGCGTACGCGCCCGATGCGGTACTCGCCACGTTCTCGCTGAACGGCGCACCCGGTGGGCGCATCGAGCGCGACGGCGAGCTGGAGACGGCGATCAGCGTCGCGGTGGCGGGTGGGCGGATCACGCGCATCTACGCGATCCGCAACCCTCACAAGCTCGGACGTATGGGGCAGGAGGCTGCGCTCAGCCGGTGAAAGGCGAGACATGGAGCGAATCGAGCTGCGCCCGATCGGCACCGTCCGCTCGCCGCTGACCGACCCCGGCAGCGCTCCGAAGCAGGGAGACGAGGGCGCGCCCGCGGCGACGATCGTGCTCGACGCGGACTACCTCGAGGCGCTGCAAGGAGTCGAGGTGAGCGACGCGATGATCGTTCTCACCTGGCTCGACCGGGCTGCTCGCGATGTTCTGAGCGTGCATCCGCGGGGGGACCTCACGCGCGAGCGACTGGGCGTCTTCGCCACGCGATCGCCGGACCGCCCCAACCCGATCGGGCTGCACCGCGTAGAGGTGGAGTCGATCGAAGGCGGGGCGATCCGGGTGCGCGACCTCGAGGCCGTCGACGGGACGCCCGTGCTCGACCTGAAGCCGGTGTTGAGCGGCGAGGTCGGCGAGCGCTAGGAGCTCGGCGCGGGCCGGCGCGGGCGGCCACCCGTCGCGGCGCCTTCGCGCACGCCGATCAGCAGCCCCGTGAGCGCGAGCAGCGGATGCACGATCTTGTCGCGCGTGTCCACGGGCGCGAGGCCCAGGATGCCGTGCCCGTTGACGAGGCCGAGCACGGTGAACTAGACGCGGATCTGGAGCGGGCGATCTACCTGCGCGACTGCTCCGGCTGAGCGTCAGTCGTGCCAAGGCGCTCGCGCGCGAACAGCCACGGCGCACACCACGAGCGATGCCGGCCAGGGCGCGCTTCGCGGACTGACCGTCAGGACTTGAGGCGCGCGTACTTGCCGGCCGAAGGGCTGGTGCCGACCGGCGTTGTGACGGTCACGGGAACCTTCGTGGCGCCGGGCTACGATGCGCCGATGTCCACCCAGGCGCTACCCGGCGGCGTCGTGCACGAGCTTCCGGCCGACCTGCGCAGAGCGCTGATCGCCAGCGGCACGGCGCTGGAGGCCTGGAACGACATCACGCCGCTCGCCCGCAACGAGTTCATCTGCTGGGTCGAGGACGCCAAGAAGGAAGAGACGCGCGAGCGCCGGATCCGGCGCACCCAGGAAGAGCTGGAGGAAGGCCAGCGCCGTCCGTGCTGCTGGCCGGGGTGCAAGCACCGCGAGCGCAACGGCAGGTGATCAACGGAGAGCGGAGCTCGTGACGACGGGTGCTCAGCCGGCGACACCGGCGGGCGCGCCGTGGTGTTCCAGGAGCCCGTTGAGCTCCGCCGGAGCGAGGATCCCTTGCAGCGGCGCGTCGTCGTCTGCCAGCAGCGCCGCAGTCGCATCTCGCGCGCGCGTGTAGGCGGCGGCCGCGATGGCGTGGCCCACGCTGATGCGCCGGACGCCCGCGGCGCGGAGCTCCGTGATGCTCGGCCCGCGTCCGGGAGCGAGCAGCACGTTCACAGGCAGCGGCGCGCGCTCGACGAGGTCGGCGATGGCGCCGATCTCGGCGAGTCCCGGGACGAACAGGCAGTCGGCGCCGGCCTGCCTGTAGCGCTCAGCCCGCTCGAGCACGAGCTGCGCCCGCTCGGCGTCCGACCCGCCGACCCTCGCGAGATAGACGTCGCAGCGCGCGTTGACCACGAAGGGCCTCGGCGCGGCGCCTCGCGCGGCTGCCAGTCGCTCGCCTTGCTCGGCGCGGTCCCGCCTGGTGGCGGAAATCGGACGTCACCGTCCATGTCGCAAAACCGCTAGACGAAACCGGGCGCACGTGTCACGCTCGACTCATGACGATCGAGTTCGAGCAGTGCTACCGCGCGGCGAGCGCCAAGGACCCGCGCTTCGACGGCTGGTTCTTCACGGCCGTGACGTCGACGGGCATCTACTGCCGGCCGAGCTGCCCGGCGATGACCCCGAAACGCGAGAACGTTCGCTTCTACCCGACCGCTGCCGCCTGCCAGCAGGCGGGGTTCCGCGCCTGCAAGCGCTGCCGGCCGGACGCCTCGCCGGGGTCGCCGGAGTGGAACGTCCGCGGCGACGTCGTGGCCCGCGCGATGCGGCTGATCGCCGACGGCGTCGTCGATCGCGAAGGCGTGCCGGCGCTGGCGTCGCGACTGGGTTACAGCGCGCGCCAGCTGCAGCGACTGCTCGGCGAGGAGCTCGGCGCCGGGCCGCTGGCGATCGCCCGCGCCCAGCGGGCGCAGACCGCCCGCACGCTGATCGAAGCCAGCTCGCTGACGATGGCCGAGATCGCGCTCGCCTCGGGCTTCTCGAGCATCCGGCAGTTCAACGACACGGTCAAGTCGGTGTTCGCGCTGACCCCGACCGAGCTGCGCCGCCGGGCCAGGGGTGCGGCCGGTCCATCCGCCGGCACGCTGCGGCCTGAGGCTCGCGTTCCGCGGTCCGCTCAGCCCTGAGAACCTGTTCGGTCACCTCGCCGCGACGGCGGTGCCCGGCGTCGAGGAGACCCGGGACGGCACCTATCGGCGGACGCTGCGCCTCCCCTACGGAAGCGGCATCGCCGAGCTCACGCCCGAGGCGTCGCACATCGGTTGCCGGCTCACGCTCGAGGACGTGCGCGACCTCGGCACCGCGATCGCGCGTTGCCGCTGGCTGCTCGATCTCGATGCCGACCCGGAGGCAATCGACGGGGAGCTGCGCTCCGACCCCGCCCTCGCGCCGTCCGTCGAGCGATGGCCGGGGCGGCGCGTGCCGCGCACCGTCGACGGCGCCGAGCTGGCGATCCGCGTCGTGCTCGGACAGCAGATCTCGACGGCCGCGGCGCGCACGATCGCTGCGCGGATCGCAGCGGGCTGCGGCGAGGCCGTCTCGGACCCTGAAGGCGGGCTGTCCCGCCTGTTCCCCTCTCCCGATGCGCTGGTCGACCTCGAGATCGGCATGCCGGCCGCGCGCCGCCGCGCGGTGCAGAGCCTCGCGGCCGCGCTCGCCGGCGGCGGGCTCGAGCTGACCCCGGGGGCGGATCGCGCCGACGCCGTCGGTGCGCTCGAGCAGCTCCCCGGCATCGGTCCGTGGAGCGCGCAGGTGATCGCGATGCGGGCGCTCGGCGACCCGGACGCGTTCCCGGCCACCGACCTCGGGGTGCGCAGCGGCGCGGACGCATTGGGCCTGCCGACGGACGCGCGGGAGCTGACGGTGCGCGCGGAGGGCTGGCGCCCGTGGCGCGCCTACGCCGTCCAGCACCTCTGGGGCGCCACGCAGCATGCGATCAACCGTTGGCCGCCGCACGCCGAGGCGAGCTTCGAGGCGGCCGAGGAGACGCGACTCGGCGATCGATCGGAGAAGGTCGCGGCGTAGGGCACGTCCCGCAAGGGGTTACGACCGCCCCGGTCTCGATCGTTTCGCGTTGGATGGTCGACGCCGCCGCCAAGGAACCTCCCCTCGGGCTCGCCGACGTGACCGCCTCGACGGTCGCCAACATCGGACCCGGGGTCGACTTCTACTTCGCGTTCGGCGTCATCGCGGTGACCGCCGGCACAGCCGCGCCGCTGACGATCATCGCGGCCGGCGTGGCGGTGTTCTTCCTCGCTTTCGTCACGGCCGAGTTCACTCGGATGGAGCCCTCCGCGGGGAGCTTCATCACCTACGTCGAGACCTCGCTGGGGCCGAGGGCCGGCGTCGTCGTCGCCCTGCTCTTGACGGTCGGCTTCACCGTCGCCATCGCGGGCGTGTTCGCGATGTCCGGCGGCATGATCTCGCTGACCCTCGATCACTACACCTCATGGCACCCGTCGTGGCTCGCCGATCGCGCTGGTGATGACCGCCGGGGCGATCTGGTTCGCCACTCGCGGGGCGAGCCTGTCCACACGTGCGATCGGCGTCGCGACGGTCATCCAGGTGCTGGTCATGCTCGCCGTCAGCGCGGTGGTGCTGGGCGATCAGAGCGACAGCCTCTCCGGCGCGCCGTTCGCCCCGTCGCATCTCAACAACGGGCTCGCCGGTCTCTCCGCCGGCTTCCCGCTGGCGCTGTACATGCTGATCGGCTGGGAAAACGCTCCGGCGCTCGCCGAAGAAACCCGGGACCCGCGTCGCACGATCCCGCGGGCCATGTACCGCGCGCTCGCGGCGGCCACCGCGCTGCTCGTGCTGTTCGCGTACGCGACGATCGTGGGCTTCCACTACGACACGTCCTCGATCGGCCGTGCGTCGGTGCCGTTCTTGGAACTGGCCGACCGATACATGGGGGACGCCGCGATCCTCGCCTGGCTGGCAGGCATCGTCTCGGTGATCTGCACGCTGATCGCCGCGGTCAACTCACAGGGCCGGGTGATCTGCGACGGCGGTCGTACGGGGCTGCTCCCGGGGTGGCTCGGCGCCTCCCGCCCTCCGGGTCAGACCCCGGTCAACGCCCTGGTTGCGATGACGGCCGCCGGCTTGGGGATCGTGCTCGTCTGGTGGCTGTCCCACGTGACGGGGCTCGTCGGGGGGACGGAAGATCCCGTGAAGCTGTACGGGGAGTGCTCGACGATGGGCACGATCCTGATCCTCTTCGTCTACGTGCTCACGGCGATCTCGCTGCCCGTGTTCGTTCACCGCCGCCGCCCAGAGTCGTTCTCGCCGCTCAGGCACGTCGCGGCCCCGATGCTCGGCGTGCTCGCGCTCGTCACCCCGTTCATCGAGCTGTTCCAGCCGGGGCAGCCCGTTCCCTACAGCGTCTTCCCGTACCTGTCGCTGGCGACCCTCTTCGGGGCGTGGGCGATCGCGGTGTACGTGGTCCGCCGCAACCCCCGCGCCGGCGAGCGCGCGGCCGGCTGACCGCGCGCTCGCTGCGTTTTCACCGCCGAGCGCCGTCAGGTGCGCGGGCGCCCGCTACGAGCGCAGCCCCCTGAAGGCGTCGCGCATCTCCTGCGAGAAGAGCGCCGGCTGTTCCCAGGCGGCGAAGTGCCCGCCGCGGTCGAGCCGGTTGTAGTGGATGAGGTTGTCCGGGTAGGCGCGTTCCGCCCAGCTCAGCGGGGCCTGGTAGAGCTCGTCCGGGAAGACGCTGATGGCGAACGGGATCGAGATGTCCTTCGCTTCGAAGAAACCCGCCTTGTTCTCCCAGTACAGCCGTGCGGCGGAGACCCCCGTGTTCGTCATCCAGTAGAGGGTGATGTTGTCGAGGAGGTCGTCGAGCGTGACCGCGCCGGGCGGATCGCCCTGAACGACCTGCTGGACGAGCCCGGGCTGTCCGGTGCCGTCGCCGTGGTCGAGGGCGAAAGCCGCCAGGTCGATGGGGGAGTCGGACAGCCCGTACATCGTCTGCGGCCGCGTCGACATGATCTGGGAGTAGGCGACGTGCTTGGCGTAGAAGGCGATGAGCTGGTTGTAGGCCTCGTGCTCTTCGGTCGTGAGCCCCGGGGGCGGCGCATCGCCGCGCACGAAGCGTTCGGCGATGTCCGCGGGCGCCGTGCCGGGCATGTTGGAGTGGATCGCGAGGAGCTCAGGGGCCGCCTGTATCCCCATCGCCTGCGTGACCGCTGCGCCCCAGTCGCCTCCCTGGGCGACGAAGCGCTCGTAGCCGAGACGCTTCATCAGCACCACCCAGGCCTGCGCGATCCGCGGCGGATCCCAGCCGGGCTGTGTCGGCTTCGCTGAGAACCCGTGCCCCGGCAGCGACGGGATCACGACGTCGAAGGCGTCCGCCGCCTCTCCGCCGTGCGCCGTCGGGTCGGTGAGCGGTCCGATGATCTTCAGCTGCTCGATGATCGAGCCGGGCCAGCCGTGCGTGACGATGATCGGCAGCGCGCCCTCGTGCTTCGAGCGGACGTGGATGAAGTGGATGTCGAGGCCGTCGATCTCCGTGATGAACTGGGGCAGCGGGTTCAGCAACGCCTCGCAGCGGCTCCGGTCGTACTCGTCGCCCCAGTAGCGGGCGACCTCCTGGATCATCGCGAGCGGCACGCCCTGGGAGTCGTCGCGAGACGGTCTCGCGCTCGGGCCATCTCGTCGCCTTGATGCGCCTCTGCAGATCGACGAGCTCCTCTTCGGGGAAGCTCACCTGGAACGGCCTGATGGCAGCCGTCTGTGCGGTCTCGTTCTGTGGCGCTGTGGCCGACATCGTGTCCTCCCGGGTCGCGGGCTTCTCGAGGGCGTTGCGACCACGAAGGCTCGCGGCCGGCTACCCGCTCGTCGCGCCCGTGAGGGCACTGGCACGACGCCCTAGCGTCGGCTCCGGGCCGGGCCCGGTTCAGCGAGCGGTGTCCGCGAGCTCGCGGCGGCAGCCCGCCGACGCGGCGAGGCTAATCCGGGGTGTACGGGGGGGCGACTCCCCAGCCCCAGCGGGGCACCGGCGCGTGCTGTGCCGCCTTCGCGTCCGGCTGGGAGTTGTGCATCGCAAGGCGCGTGCCCCACTCCGCGTATCCCATGAGCGCGGAGCGGAGCTCGGGGTCCGGCGGCAGCCCCGCGTCGTCCGCGGCGCGGCTGAGGAGCGTGACGAACGCAAGCCTCTGCTCCGGCGTGATGGCGAGGTTGTGGTGGCGCGCGAGCATGTGCTCGTAGCCGCCTCGCTTCTCGGTGTAGACGGGCGGCCCGCCCATCACCTCCGACCACCAGTCGGTGACGTGCTCGCGATGCTCGAGGCTCACGCGGTCGCCGAACAGGGCCGCGATGTCGGGCGCCTCGGCTTCGACGAGGTCGTAGAAGCGGTTCAGCCAGCGCGCGAAGGCCGGGCGGCCCCCGGCCCACTCGAAGATCGTCGGGGTCTCGCCGGCCATCGGGTGCAGCTTAGGCGCGATTTCCGGGACGGAACTGGATATCGCGTGAGCGACGCTCAAGCTTGTGCAACGGCGGCGGCCGCGGCGATCCGTTCGGTCGCGAGCTCGACGGCCGCGGCGTAGGGCGTGACGCCGCGCGCGGCGGCGTGCTCGAGGATCTCGCCGAGCACGTCCTCGATCCGCAGGATGCGCTCGAGCGCGAGCTCGCGGTCGTAGCCGGTCAGCTCCATCGCGACGTTGATCAGCCCGCCCGAGTTCACGATGAAGTCGGGGGCGTAGAGGACGCCGCGGCTCGCAAGGACGTCCGCGAGCTCGGGCGCCGCGAGCTGGTTGTTGGCCGAGCCGCAGACGATCCGGGCCCGCAGCTCGACGGTGAGGGTCTCGTCGATGACGCCGCCCAGGGCGCAGGGGGCGAGCAGGTCGACTTCTGCGCGCAGCGCCTCGGCGGGGTCGAGCCAGGTGGCATCCAGCTCGGCGGCGAGGGCGCGCTTGCCGGCGTCGAGGTCTGAGAGCACGAGCTCCGCGCCGGCCTCGGCCAGCGCGCGGGCGAGCGGCTCGCCGACGTGCCCGAGGCCGACGAGCGCGACGCATCTGCTGCCGAGGTCGGCGGTGTCGAAGACCGAGTCGCAGCAGGCGCGCATCGCCGCGAGCACGCCGGCGGCCGTGAAGGAGCCCGGGTCGCCGCTGCCTCCGCTGGTCGGTCGGCGCTCCGACGACGTAGCGCGAGCGAGAAGCCAGGCAGTCCATGTCGGCCGCGCCCATGCCGACGTCCTCGGCGGTGATGTAGATCCCGTCGAGCATGTTCAGGCTGTCCGCGAAGTCCTCGAGCAGGGCTTCCCTGGAGCGTCCCGCGAGATCGAGTTCGGGCCCGGGGAAGATGACCGCCTTGCCGCCGCCGAGCGGGAGCTGCGCGGCAGCGGCCTTCAGCGTCATCGCGCTGGAGAGGCGCAGCGCGTCCTGCATCGCCTCGTCCAGGCTCGCGTAGTGCCACAGCCGGCAGCCGCCGAGCGCGGGGCCGAGCACGGTCGAGTGCACGGCGATGATGATGTGCGCGCCCGTGCGCCGGCCGCGGCGCTCGAGCAGCAGCTCGTGCTCGGTTGGATCCGGCGCGCTCGCAGGCGCCGGCGGGGTTGTCAGTGTCGCGGTGGCCATCACGGGTCCTCCCATCGTTCGATGCGCTCACGGACCGTGCCGAGGAACTGCGCGGCGAGCGCGCCGTCGAGCGCCCGGTGGTCCCAAGAAAGGCAGAGGTTCGTCATCGGGCGGATCGCCATCGCGTCGCCTCCGCGGCCGTCGCTGACCGCGACCGGGCGCTTCACCACCGCCTCGAGGTCGAGGATCGCGACCTGCGGCTGGTTGATGATCGGCGTCGAGGCGATCGTCCCGTACCCGCCCGGGTTGGTGATCGTGAAGGTGCCGCCGCGGACGTCGTCCGCGCTCAGCTCGCCGGCGCGGGCGCGCCGGGCGAGCTCGGCGATGCGCCTGGCGAGTCCCTCGTGGGAGAGCTCGTGCGCGTCGTGGATGACCGGCACGATCAGACCGTCCGGGCCGAGCGAGACGGCGATGCCGAGATGCACCGCGTCGTGGATCGTGAGCATCTCGTCCTCGAGCGTCGCGTTCAGCTCGGGGTGCGCTCGCAGCGCCTCGATCGCGCAACGAGCGACGAACGGCAGGTAGCTGAGCCCGACGCGGCTCCGCGCGGCCTCGATCCTCGACATGTCGGCTTCGGCGATCGATGTGCAGTGCGCGGCCGTGCGCAGCGATTCGAGCATGTGCGCGGCGATCGAGCGGCGCATCCGCGAGAGCCGCTCAGGCTGGACCTCGGCGGCGGGCTCCTCGCGGTAGGGGCTCTCGCTGTGAAGCGGCGGTTCGGCTCCGTTGGTTGCGCCGCGCGTCTCCAGGAACGCGAGCACGTCCTGCTTGCGCACGCGTCCGTTGCGGCCGGTCCCGGAGACGGCGCCGAGGTCGACGCCCTCGCGCTGTGCGATGCGCCGGACGACCGGCGAGTAGTGCCGGTCGGACGCGACCGTTGCGGGCGGCTCCGCGCCGGCGCCCGGACCCGGCGCTTCGGCGGCACGCTCCGTCGGGGCGTCAGGGTCGGGGGCTTCGGCGGCCGGCTCGGTTGGGGCGCCGGGCTCGGGGGCCGCGCGCGGGCTCAGCGTTCAGCCTGCGACGCGGGGCCGGCGCCGGTCGCGATGCGTGCGAGCGGCGTTCCCACCGGGACCGTCTGCTCGGGCCCGACGAGCAGCTCCGCGACACGCCCGGATGCCGGGGCCGGCACCTCGCAGTCGATCTTGTCGGTCGTGATCTCGCAGATCGTCTCCTCGGCGTCCACCCAATCGCCGGGGCTCTTGTGCCAGAGCACGAGCGTCCCCTCGGTGACCGAGACGCCCATCTGCGGCATCGTCACCTCGACGGTGGCAGTCGATTGAGAAGGGTCGTCCGGCGCTCAGGCCGGGCTCAGTAGGCGAGGAGCTCACGGCATGCCTCCCTGATGTCGTCCGGCTGCGGCAGGACGGCGCGTTCGAGTGGGGGAGAGAACGGGATCGGAACGTCGGGCGCGGCGACGCGCACCACCGGGCCGTCGAGATGCTCGAAGGCCCGCTCGGCGATCAGCGCGGCGACCTGCGCGCCGGCGGCGCAGGTCGTGTTCGCCTCGTCGACGACGACGACCTTCGCGCACCGCTCGACGGCGTCGAGGATCGCCTCCTCGTCGAGGGGCACCAGGGAGCGCAGGTCGAGCACCTCGATGCTCGCGCCGTCGAGATCGTCGGTGGCTTCGAGCGCCGACCACACCATCGCGCCGTAGGCGATCACGACGAGGTCCGAGCCGGGGCGCGCGATGCGCGCGCTCATCTCGGTCTCGTAGCGGCCCTCCGGCACCTCGCCCTTGATGCGGCGGTAGAGGTTCTTGTGCTCCAGGAAGCAGACGGGATTCGGATCGCGGATCGCGGCGCTCAAGAGGCCCTTCGCGTCCTCGGCGGTCGCGGGGGCGAGCACCTTGATCCCGGGCGCGTGCATGAACCACGCCTCGGGGTTCTGCGAGTGGAACGGCCCACCCGAGAAGCCGCCGCCCGACGGCAGGCGGACCGTGATCGGCACCGCGAGCCGCTGGCGGTAGTGCATCTTGCCGGCGACGTTGACCAGCTGGTCGAAGCCGCAGGAGATGAAGTCGGCGAACTGCATCTCGCAGACGGGGCGCATGCCGACGACGGCAGCTCCGACCGCCGTACCCACGATCCCCGACTCGGCGAGCGGGGTGTCCATCACGCGGTCGGGGCCGAACTCGTCCTGGAACCCGTCCGTGACCTTGAAGGCGCCCCCGAACGCGCCGACGTCCTCGCCCATCACGAACACGCGCTCGTCGGCGCGCATCTCCTCGCGCAGGCCGTCGGAGATCGCCTGCAGGTAGGTGAGCTCAGACATCGCTCTCCCTCCTCGATGAACCCGCTCCAGGGGGCAAGCCCGTCGCCGAGTGGCTCGGGCTCGCCGACGCAGAAGACGCCCTCGCGAGCGCTCGCCGGGTCGGGCATCGGCGACTCGAGCGCCTCCGCGGCGGCCCGTGCGATCTCCTCGGAGACCTGCTCGCGCAGCGCTGCGACGTCGACGCCGAGCTCGGCGAGGCGCCGCTCCTGGCGGTCGATCGGGTCCCGCTCGCGCCACTCCTCGACCAGCGCCGCGGGCACGTAGCGCATGTCGTCGTGGGCGGCGTGTCCGTGCATCCGCATCGTCACCGCCTCGATCAGCGTCGGCCCGGCGCCGGCCAGCGCACGCTCGCGCGCGCGCCGCGTGGCTTCGAAGACCGCCTCGACGTCGTTCCCGTCCACGCGCTCGCCCGGGAACCCGTACGCGCGCGCTCGCTCGACCGGGTCGACGGCGAACTGCAGGCTGAGCGGCGTCGAGTAGGCGTACTGGTTGTTCTCCAGCACGAAGATCACTCCCAGCCGCTGCACCGCGGCCCAGTTCAGCGCCTCGTGGAAGTCGCCCCGCGAGGTCGCGCCGTCGCCGACCCAGGTGATCGCGCAGCGCTGTTCGCCCCTCAGTTTGAACGCCATCGCCATCCCGGCGGCGACGAGCATCATGTCGGGGAGCATCGAGACCATGCCGACGCAGCCGAGCTCGGGATCGCCGAAATGGACGTTGCCCTCGCGCCCTTCGGTCACGCCACCCGCGCGACCCATGTACTGGGCGAGGATGCGCGCCGGCGAGACGCCGCGCACCAGGTGCGCGGCGAGATCGCGGTGGAGGATGCAGAGACGGTCGCGCGGGCCCATCGCGAAGGCGGCGCCCGCGGAGATGGCCTCCTGCCCGTACCCGTCGTAGAAGGACCCGGGCACCTTGCCCTGCCGGTACAGGGACATCGCCCGTTCCTCGATGCCCCTCATCAGGAGCATGTAGCGCATCAGCGCCACGCGGTCTGCGCTGCTCAGGTGCCCGAGATCCGCCGGGATCGCCGTCGGCTGTGTGCCGGGCTGCACTTCTGTCGCCATAGGCCTTCGACCTCTCCCGGGCCCGTCGGGGTCTCCGGCCGGACCCGTCCGGCGCCTGCGGAGTACCCGCGTGCGCCTCGTGGCTTATTCGGTTGTGGCGGTTATCACTTACCCGCATCGACCATGGTAGACGCGGGCGGGACGGATCGCCGCTGGTCCTAGGCGGACGTCCGGCCTGATTCGAGCCCGCGGCGGGCCTCGCGCGCGCCCTTCCGGACCCGCGCGAGCCTGCCACCTGCCGGTGCCGAGGGCTACGCCGCCGGAGCCGCGTCCATGAAGCCGAGCACCTGGCCGATGCGCTCGCCCTCGCAGACGATCACGTCGAAGCCGACGAACCGCTCGGGGTCCTCGGGCGGGCCCGCCTGCCACTGGAAGCGAGCCTGGTTGTGATGCGAGTCCACGTCACCGCGAAGCGCGAACGTGTGACCGGGAAAGCGCTCCTGCGTCTGCGCGATGAACTCGCCGACGCCGCCAGGGCCGCGCACCTCGACGTGGGGATCGGTGTAGGTGCAGTCGGCTGTGTAGAGCGTGGCGAGCAGCGCGCTCCGGCGCGATCCGTCCGGCTCGTTGAACGCTGCCAGGTACCGCGTGACGACAGCTTTGGGGTCCATCTTCTTCACCTCCATGTCGTGAACATGTGTCGAGGTGAAGGTCTACGCCGCCCGTCTCGACACTGTCGATTACCGCGGAGGTAAGAGGTTGCCCGCGCTCATTACCTCGCAGGTAATGGATCGGCCACGGGCCGCGAGCTAACGTTGGCCCATGGCGGCGACGGCGGCTGAAGCTCTCCCGGTCGGTTCGATGCTGCGCTCCTGGCGGCAGCGGCGGAGCCTCAGCCAGCTCGAGCTGGCGCTGGACGCGGATGTCTCGGCGCGGCACATCAGCTTCTTGGAGACCGGGCGCTCGCGGCCGAGCCGCGAGATGGTGATGAAGCTCGCCGGTGAGCTCGAGGTGCCGCTGCGCGAGCGCAACCGTCTGCTGCTGGCGGCCGGCTACGCGCCGGCGTACGGCGAACGATCTCTCGAGGCCGCCGAGATGACCCCGGTCCGGGAAGCTCTCGACCGCTTCCTGCGTGCGCACGAGCCGTACCCGGCGCTGGTCGTTGATCGCCACCACGACCTTCTCGCCGCGAACGACGCGCTCGACCTCCTGCTCGACGGGGTCGCCCCGCACCTGCTCGAGCCGCCGGCGAACGCGCTCCGCGTGGCGCTGCACCCGGACGGCATGGCCGCTCGCACCCTCAACCTCGGCGACTGGAGCTCGCACCTGCTCCGCCGTCTGCGCCGCGAGGCGCAGGCGACCGGGGATGCGGACCTGTTCGAGCTCTACGACGAGCTGCTCACGTATCCGGGCGTGACGGCGGCGAAGGCCGCGGCGGAGATCGAGTCGGGGGACATCATCCTGCCGCTTCGGATCCGCGACGGCGAGGCCGAGCTGTCGTTCTTCAGCACGCTGTCCACGTTCGGCACGGCCGCCGACATCACGCTCGCCGAGCTCTCGATCGAGGCGTTCTACCCGTCGAACGCGCGCACGGCGGCGCGCCTGCTCGAGGGCGTCGGGGCCGGGTAGTAGAGCGCCGTCGCTCCGCGCGCCTCTCAGGCGGGCGGCGGGCTCCCGGCGGCAAGCTTGCGCAGCAACTCGACGAGCTTCTTGCGCTCGGCGGGTGAGAGCGGCGCCAACACCCGGTCCTGGATCCCGTCCAGGACGGAGTCGAGCTCGGCGAGGGCGCGCGACCCGTTCTTCGTCAGCGAGACGATGTTGCGGCGGCGGTTCGCCGGGTCGGGCTTGCGTTCGACGAGTCCTTTCTGCTCGAGCTCGGCGATGGCCGTGGCCACGTCGCTGCGATCCAGCACCGCGCGGCTCGCCAGCTCCGCCTGGCTCGCCTCGCCTGCGTCCGCCAGCGCCGCGAGGAGCCGGTAGTCGGAGCCGCGCACACCCAGATCGGTCGCGGCGAATCCTTCGCTCAGCATCGCGCGTGAGCGGCTGTAGGCACGGCTGATCAACCACGTCGGGCGATCGTGGACGCGCGACGGTCCCTCTGCGCCGGGTGGATGGGCGGGCATGCGCACGACCGTAGCACTTGTGGGTGCCACCAACAAATGTTATGTTGGGTGCACCAATATAGGTCTTACCCACATAGGAGGCGCAGATGGGACACGAGCAGAACATCCACCTAGCGAGCAGCGCGGGCAAGCGACTGCTCGCCGTGTTGTGCGCCGTCGCGTTCCTCGACTTCGTTGACGCGTCGATCACCAACGTCGCGCTGCCTCACATCCGCGCGTCGCTCGGTTTCTCGATCCAGACGCTGCAGTGGGTGCCGTCCGCCTATCTCGTGACCTACGGCGGCCTGATGCTGCTCGGGGGACGCCTCGCCGACCTCTTCGGCCGGCGGCGCGTACTGCTCTGGGGCGCCGCGCTGGTTGCCGGCGGGTCGCTCGCCGGCGGCCTCGCCGGTAGCGCAGGCCTGTTCGTCTCCGCCCGGCTCGTGCAGGGGGCGGGGGCGGCGCTGATGCTCCCCGCCGCGCTCTCGACGCTGACCACGACCTTCGCCAGGCCCGCGGACCGTCACAAGGCGCTCGGCGTGTGGGGCGCGGTCGCCGGGCTCTCGTCGGCCGTCGGCATCCTGCTCGGCGGCGCGCTCGTCCAAGGGCCCGGATGGCGGTGGGTCATGTTCGTCAACCCGATCGCCTGCGCGGCGATCGTCCCCGCCGTGCTCCGGACCGTGCCCCGCGGCCGGCCCGCGGCCGGCGCAAGAAGCTTCGACGCCCTCGGCAGCGCCCTGCTCACCGCAGGGATGCTGCTGCTGGTGTTCGCGCTCGTGCGCGCCCCCATCCAAGGATGGGGCGCCGCGGCGACCTGGCTCGAGCTCGCCGTAGCTGCCGCGCTGCTCGCGTGCTTCGCCCTGGTCGAGCGGTCGGTCTCCGACCCGGTCCTGCCCACGCGGGTGCTCCGGATCCCGGGCCTCGTGGCGGCGAACGTGACCGGCCTCGTCGGCTTCGCCGGGATGCTCACGATGTTCTTCTTCCTCACCCTCTACATGCAGACGGTTCTCGGCTACTCGCCGATCGCCGCCGGCGCGGCGTACCTGCCGTTGACGGTCGGCGTCGGGGTCTCATCGGGAGTCGGCGCGAAGCTGATCGCCAGGGTCGGCAGCAGGCCCGTGATCTGCGGTGGCGCGGTGATCGCCGCCGCCGGCCTCCTGCTGCTTGCACAGGTCCCGGCGCACGGGAGCTACCTCGCCGACATCCTGCCCGGGCTGATGCTCGTCGCGTTCGGCCTCGGCCCGGTCTTCGTCGGCGTGACGGCGGCGGCCAACGCCGGCGCGAGTCCCGATGTGGCGGGGATCGTGGCCGCGATCCTCAACTCCGCGCAGCAGGTAGGCGGAGCGCTGGGGCTCGCGATCTTCTCAGCGCTCGCGACCAGCCGGACGGCTCACCTCCTGGTGGCCGGATCCGACCCCCGCGCCGCGGCGACGGGCGGCTACCAGCGGGCGCTGCTGGCGGGCGCGGTGTTCACCGCCGCCGCGGCCCTGATCTCGCTGCGCACGGTCAACACGCGCGTCGATCCGCTGGAGCCCCCGGACGGGCGATCGCGAGCGAACGAGGCCCCCGTCGAGCTCGCCGTCCATTCATGACCCTCGACCACAGGAGGACCACGATGCACGACTCCATCCCCAACATCCTTCTCATCGGCCGCAGCCGGCGCGTGCTCGACGCGGCGGTCGCGCTCCTGCGAGGACGCGGCTACACCGCAGAGGGCACGAACGACTTCGATGACATCACCGGCAGATTCGAGACCGGCAGGCTCGACGTCGCGGTGTTCGGCGGCCAGGTGCCCCCCGACACCAGGGTCGAGATCCGGCAGCAGATCGAAGCCCTCAACGACCGGATCGTGTTCGTCCAGGGCCTCGCCGGGATCCCCGGCCTGATCGCCGAACAGGTGCAGCAGGCGCTGGACGGGGAGCGCACGATCCCGGGGCAGGCGCCGGTATATGACCCGACGCGCCGCGCGATCCTGCTCAGCGTCTTCGCGCCGCTGGAGGTGACCGTCACGGCTCACTGGATCACATCGCTCACCGGCCCCGAGCCGGAGAGCGAATCGCGGGTGCTGTTCGACGGCTCGTCCGCGGCCGGCGATCGGGCGTTCGCGATCCCGGACGACGTGGCACTGGATGCTGCTTTCGCCACGGTCCGGGCGGGGGATGCAAGGTGGTCGTTCCGCCTCTCGTCCTGAACGACGAGCGATGGGCCGCCCGCGTGCGGACGGCCCATCGCGTCTCGCCGAACCCCCGGCGCGAGGGTCGCTGAGCGTCAGCTCACGGTCAGGCGGCGACGACGCATGCGCTGGGCGCTCGCGCCGAGGATCGCGGCGATCCCGAGCGCGGCGGCAGCACCGATCGCCGCGTCATCCCACCGAAAGCCGGAGGACGAATCGGGCGCCGCGGCGTAGGAGATCGCTGCGACTTCGTGGCTCGAGGCGCCTTCGCCGGCCAGGATGCGCGCGCTCGCCGCCGGTGCCACCAGCAGGGCCACCAGGACCATCGCTCCGAGTGCTCGCTTGACGCTCTTGAACTTGTCGGACATGACTACCTCCAGGGTTCGGGCTTGCATGCGCCGAAACTACGGGCGTTCAAGAGCCGGTACATCGGGGGCTCTGCCTATGTTCGGAGACCCGTCTGCCTATCTTTTCGGGACGACGCCCAGCCGCATGGCCTCCGCTGCGGCCTGGCCCCGAGTGCGAGCGTCGAGCTTGCGGAGGATGGCCGAGACGTGATGGTCGACGGTCCGCTCGGAGACGACCAGACGCTCTGCGATCTCGGCGTTGCGAAGGCCCTCGGCGAGCAGCTCAGCCACCTCGAGCTCGCGGGCTGTCAGTCCGGCCGGGTTCTCGCGCGTGCGGCGCCGCGGGCCGCGGCGCACGCCCCGCCCGCCGAGCCTGCGGAGCTTGCGGGCGACGTTGGCCGCAGCAGGAGCCGCGCCGAGTGCCTGCAGGTCCTCGTGAGCTCGGCCGCAGCGCGTCGAGCTCCTCGCCGTCGGCGAGCGCGAGGGCCGCATCGTACGGGCATCCGAGCGCTCGCCAGCTCTCGGCGGCGCCCGCCCAGTCACCCGCGATCGAGAGGCTGAACGGCGTCGTCTCCAACTCGTCGGGCAACACGATGCGAGTGCCCGTGCGCATCGCCCACACGGCGATTTCGCCGGCTGACCAGGCATCGCCGCGGTCGAGCGCGAGCGCGAGTCCATCGGCGGTCAGCGATGCCACCCGGCCGGCCTCGCCTGACAGCCAGGCCGCCTCCGCGCGCGCAGCCGTGACCTGCGCGATCCGCTCGACCTCGCGCGTCGCGGCGGCGATCTCGTGCTCGTGGTCGAGCGTGTCCAGCCGCTGCGGATCTCCTCTCCTCATCCGCGCGACGCTGAGCGCCACGACGGCCCAGGCGTGCGCCAGCGAGGAGCTCGGGGTCCCGCGGACGACGGTGCTCGCGGCTTCGACCGTCACGTCCCAGTGGCCGGCGTCGAGCTCGAGACGCGCCAGCACCGCGAGCAGATAGAGGCGCCACGTCTCGACGCCACGGTTCGCGCAGTAGTCCAGCCCGCGCTCGATGTAGGTGCGCGCGAGCGGGAAGTCGCGCCGGCGAACGGGCACCATCGCGAGCGCGTTGAACGCCCGGCCCGCCTGCTCCTCGAGGCCGTCGCGCTGGGCCAGCTCCAGCGCGCGCTCGAGCATGCGCCGCCCCTCCTCGGGATCGGCGCCCTGCAGCTGGGCCATGCCCATGTTCGTGAGCACGTACGCCTCCACCTCGGTGTCGCCCAGCGCGCCGGCCAGCTCGAGGGCCCGTTCCCCCCAGCCCAGCGCCTCGGGCGAGTCGTGGACGACCATGCGCCGCTGGGAGAGGTTGCCGTAGGCCATCGCCAGCTCGTGACACGGCCCCGCCGCCTCGAGCCGTGCGACGGCCTCGAGCGCCAGCTCCTCGCCCTCGGCGACCTGGCCGTCGAAGAACAGCAGGCGTGAGAGGGCGCGCATCGCGTCGCCGTACGCGCGCTGCTCGCCGAGCTCACGCCGTGCGGCGAGTGCCTCCCGCTGGGCGCCGATCGCCTCGTGGAACTGGGCGCTCGTGTAGCACTCCTCGGCGCGGCGCTCGAGGAGCGCCGCCCGGGTGCCGAGCGACTCGCCGGCGGCGTAGCGCAGCGCCCGCGCGTACTGAGCTGCCGCCTCTCGGTGTGCCCCCGCTGCGGCGGCGCGCTCGCCCGCGCGCGGCGCGGTTCGCAGCACGGCCTGCGCGTCGCCCGCGGCATCCGCGTGGTGCGCCAGCCGCGCGGGGTCCGCCTCGGGGCTCGCCGCCAGCGCCTCGAGCGCGCGGAGATGCAGCGCGCGAGCACGGCTGGGCGCGATCGCGCTGTCGATCGCCAGGCGCGCGAGCTCGTGCCGGAAGCTCACGTCGGCGTTCAGCGCTCCCGCGGCGACGCACTCGTCGAGCGCGTCGTCGAGGTCCCCGGCGAGGGCTTCGACGAGCCACCGCTCGGCATGCCCCGGCACGATCGCAACTGCCTCGAGCAGCTCCCTCGCGGCCGGAGACAGCCTTGCGGCACGCGCGAGGACCGCGTCGCGAACGGTCTCGGGCAACGACTGGTCGCTCGCCGCGAGCGCCTCCGTCACGAAGAACGGATTTCCGGCGGTCCGCTCGTACAGCTCGGAGGCGTCGAGCTCCGAGTCCTCCGCGAGCTCGCGGACCGCTTCGAGCGAGAGAGGGGCGAGCCGCAGCCGAAGCGGACCACCGCCGAGCTCCCCGAGCATCCCCCTCAGCTTCGGCGCGCGGTCGAGCTCGTCGTCGCGGAAGCTGATCGCGAGGAGAACGCTCGCGGTCTCGACCCGCCGTCCGAGCAGCGTGACGACGTCGAGCGTCGCCTCGTCGGCCCAGTGCATGTCCTCCAGGACCAGAATCGTCGTCCCGCCGCTTCGGAGCTCACGGATCAGAGCGGTGGCGATCTCGTGCGGCCTCGCGCCCCGGTCCGCGAGCTCCAGCAGCTCGCCGCCGACCGTCTCCGCGATGTCGAGGACGGGGCCGAGGGGAGTCGGCGTCCGCAGCGGCTCGCAGGATCCCCACAGGGTCTTCTCGGGCGCCTCCGCGACGAACGATCTGAGAAGCGATGTCTTGCCCGCCCCCGCATCGCCGGCCAGCAGCACGATCGACCCCTCGCGGCGGACTCTCACCTCCTCCAGCGCGGCGCCGAGTGCACGGAGGTGATCCCCGCGCTCGAGCAACATCGTCCGCCGGTCGTCGCTCACGCCGACATGATCACGCTTGTGCGCGCGCCGGCACGTCCTCGGGCTGCGGCGAGCCGCATCGGCCGTCTCGCCCGAACGACTCGTCTACGCTCGTACCCGCATGACGGGTCGCGGCGTGGCAGACGGATCGCAGGAGTCTGGTGAGCGCTCCACGCGATGAGCTGCGGCTCGGGTTCCTGAGCTTCGGCCACTGGCAGCGCGCCGAGTGGTCGCGCACGCTGACGGCGGCGGACGCGCTCGTCCAGACGATCGAGCTGGCGCAGGCGGCCGAGGAGATCGGGATCGACGGCGCCTTCGTGCGCGTCCACCACTTCGCACGCCAGCTCGGCTCGCCGTTCCCGTTGCTGGCGTCGATGGGCGCGCGCACGACCAGGATCGAGCTCGGCACGGCGGTGATCGACATGCGTTACGAGAACCCGCTGTACATGGCCGAAGACGCCGCGACAGCGGACCTGATCGCAGGTGGGCGGCTGCAGCTGGGGATCAGCCGCGGTTCGCCCGAGCCGGTGCTCGACGGGCCGGAAGCGTTCGGCTACGCCGACGCGCAGGGCGAGGCCGGCGCGGAGCTCGCCCGGGCTCACACGGAGCTGTTTCGACGCGCGATCGCCGGCGAGGGTGTGGCTCGAGCCGATCCGCAGCACACGGGGATGAGCGGGCTGCTGCCGGTCCAGCCGTACTCGGAGGGCTTGTCCGATCGGATCTGGTGGGGTGCCGGTGGGCGCGAGTCGGCGCAGTGGGTCGCCCGGCAGGGGATGAACATGATGAGCTCGACGCTGCTGCTCGAAGACACGGGGGTGCCTTTCGACGAGCTGCAAACCGAGCAGATCGAGGCGTACCGCGAGGCCTGGCGCGAGGCGGGCTGGGAGCGCAGCCCGCGCGTGTCGGTGAGCCGCAGCGTGATCCCGATCACGAGCGATCTCGACCGTCGGTACTTCGGCCGCGACGACAACCGCGACCAGGTCGGCTACCTCGACGGTCACTCCTCGCGCTTCGGGCGCACGTACACGGGCGAGCCGGACGTGATCGCCGCAGAACTGGCGCAGGACCGGGCGGTGCAGGCGGCGGACACGGTGCTGCTGACGGTGCCCAACCAGCTGGGAGTGGAGTACAACGCGCACCTGCTCGGGACGATCGCCCGAGACGTCGCGCCGGCGCTCGGGTGGAGCGCCAAGGGCGAGCGCGGGGCGCGCGCCTGAGCCGATCCTGCGGCGCGCCGGCACGGCTCGCGGGTGCGGGTACCCGCACCCGCGGACGCCTGGGAGCCGTATTCGCCGCGAGCCCGTCCGCAGGCAAGCTCTGGACACCAGAACTCGCGAACCGAAGGGGGCAGCAATGAAGCTTCTCGTGGTGCGGTACGGGCGGCAGCTCGGCAGCGACGACCCTGAGCAGGCGCGCGGGTTCCTCGAGGCGGCCGAGAAGATCGCGGGCCTTCCGGGCCTGGTCTGGAAGCTCTGGGCCTACGACGACGCCGAGCACGTCGCGGAGAGCGTGTACCTGTTCGACAGCGACGAGCACGCTCGGGCGTGGGGCGACGGGCCGATGAAGCCCGCGCTCGGCAGCCATCCGGGGATCAGCGAGATCGAGGTCCGCTACTACGACGTCGACGAGCGGCTGAGCGCCGTGACACGCGCCCCGCTCGCCCCGGCGGCTCACGTCAACGAGCCCGCCGACGCCTTCGCGCGGGCCAGCTGAGGATCGGGACGATGCTTCGCCCCGTCATCGTCGCCATCGAGCAGGACGCCGGCGTTCTCGCGAACGTCGAGACCCAGCTCACGCGCCGCTACGACCGCGACTACGGAGTCGAGTGCCTGCTCGACTCCGGCGAGACGCGACAGCGACTCGCAGAGATGCAGGCGAGCAACGTGGAGGTGGCGCTCGTGCTCGTGGGGCAGTCCGTGCCGGACGAGCTGCTGGACCTCGTGCGCCGTCTTCACCCGCACGCGAAGCGCGCTCTCCTCATCGCGCCGGCGGCGTGGACGGACCCGCCGAGCACGGCGGCGATCCGGACGGCCATGGCGCTCGGGAGAGTCGACTACTACGTCACGCGCCCCGCGCCCTTTGAGGACGAGGTGTTCCACGAGGCGGTGTCGGACTTCCTGCTCGATTGGGCACGCGAGCAGCGCCGCGTGCCGCAGACGATCCACATCGTCGGCAAGTCCTGGTCGGGCAGGGCCTACGAGCTGAGGGACACGCTCGAACGGTGCGCGGTCCCGCACCGGTTCTGCCTCGCCGACTCCGAGGAAGGGCGCCAGATCGTCGCAAGAGCAGGAGCCGAGGCCAAGCTGCCGCTGATGATCCTCCCCGACGGCCGCGTCCTGGACGACCCCTCGAACGCCGAGATCGCGGAGGCTGCGGGCGCTCCGCCCGGGCTCGAGCGTGCACGCTTCGATCTCGTGATCATCGGCGCGGGACCGTCGGGCCTCTCCGCGGCCGTCTACGGCGCCTCCGATGGCCTCAGCACGCTGGTCGTGGACTCCGGCGGCATCGGCGGGCAGGCGGGCTCGAGCTCGCTGATCCGCAACTACCTCGGCTTCAGCAGGGGAGTCAGCGGAACCCGCCTCGCCGAGGAGGCCTACCAGCAGGCCGCGTCGTTCGGAGCGAGCTTCCTGTTCATGCACCGCGTGATCGAGCTCGCTCGCGCGGGCGACTCCTACAACGTGTCGCTGTCCGACGGACGGACCGTCGAGGCGGGTGCCGTGATCGTCGCAACCGGAGCGAGCTACCGTCGTCTCGCGATCCCTTCGCTCGAAGCGCTGGAGGGCGCCGGCGTCTTCTACGGAGGGGCGAGCTCGGAGGCGCCTGGCCTGCCCGGGAAGGACGTCTATGTCGTCGGCGGCGGGAACTCGGCGGGGCAGGCCGCGCTTCATCTCGCGCGCTACGCACGGAAGGTGACGCTGGCCGTCCGTGCGCGCTCGCTCGGAGCCGGCATGTCGCAGTACCTCGTCCGGGCGGTCGAAGCGGCACCCAGCATCGAGGTGCGGACAGGCACGGCGGTCGTCGGCGGCGGGGGAGAGGGCGTCCTGCAAGAGCTGATCCTCCAAGACCCCGCCGAAACCCGGACAACGGTCGCAGCCGACGCGCTGTTCGTGATGATCGGCGCCCGGCCGCAGACCGCGTGGCTGCCGGCGGAGATCGCGCGGGACGAGCACGGCTTCCTGTTCACCGGCGACGATCTCGACCGCGCGAGCTGGCCGCTCGAGCGCCGGCCGCTCTCGCTCGAGACGAGCCTGCCGGGCATCCTCGCCGCCGGCGACGTCCGCCACGGCTCGGTCAAGCGCGTCGCCGCCGCGGTGGGGGAGGGCGCGACGAGCGTGCAGCTCGCTCAGCAGCTCCTCGACATCGGGCTGGCGCCCGCCCCGGGTGAGGCCGTGGCTCCGCGAGCGGCCGCCGACGCCCGCGAGCGCTCACGCGCGCCCGCTCCGCGCCGGCGGGCACACCGGCGTGCGCGCCCGCAGCCGCAGCCGGCTCAGTAGTGGTAGGCGCCGCCGCCTCCTGAGGGTTCCGTCTGCGTGGTGGTTGTCGCCGGGGCGGCGCTGCCGGCGACGGTGACGGCGCTCCAGGTGCCGACGTCCTTGAACCCCTGGCCCTTGGTTTCTCCGGGGTTCTGGTCCTGCGCGAACGTGTACAGCGGCGCGCCCTTGTAGGTGACCTGGGTGGTGCCGTCTCCTCGCTTGACGGTTCCCAGCGAGGACGTGCCGCCGGGGGTCGAGCCTTCAGTGACCGTGAGCGGGTGCCAGATCGCGGTGCAGGCCGAGGGCGTGCAGATGAATTTGCCGTTGCGCTCTGCGCTCAGCGAGTACAGCGTCATGCCTCTGCTGTCGACGAGGATCGTGCCCAGGGAGCTCGAGCCCGTCTTCACGGTCGTGCCCGAGGAGCTCGCCGTCTGAGCGGCGGGGTGGGCGTTGGAGGAGGTGGTCGTGCTGTTCGAGCTGCTGCCGCACGCGGCAAGGAGCACTGCGGCAGCGATCGTCGGCACGGTCGCCTTGAGGGCAAACCGCATTTCTTCACTTCCAATCTGAGGGGGAGACGCGGAGCTGTATCTGTCCGCCTACCCAAAGAAGACTCCGTGCCGGGCGGTTCTCTTCCACGATCGGCAGACGACCACGCCGTCCCCGGCTCTGGAGGCCGGGGACGCGAGGCAAGCGGCTGGAGCGGTGGATCGACGGGTTGTCGTGATCGGCCGCCGGGAGCGAGCGGTCAGTTTCCCTGCTCGCCGGCGTCGAATCCGCTGAACGCTCGATTCCGACGTGAAACGGAGGCGCAGGGTTGGCGGCGCCTTCTACGGCGTCCAGTTGTCGAGCGCCGGCGTGACCTGCAGCTCGTGGGTCATCGCCCGCGGGCTCTGGCTCGCCAGGTAGGCGACCGCGGCGGCGAGGCTCGGCTGGTCGGCGGTGTGCGCATCGCCCTCGCCGGAGCGGTCGATGCCCGCGTCGACGATCAGCAGCGCGACGTGGATCTCCTGGTCGCGAAGCTCTTGGGCCGCCGCTTGGGTGAGTGCACGGACGCCGAAGGCGCCCGCCGCCCACAGCCCGCGGCCGGGCATCGCTCGCCGGGAGGAGCCGCCGGTCACCTGGATCACGGTCGCCGGACCGCCCTGCGCCTTCAGGAACCGCGCCGATGCGCTCAGGAACCCGTAGGCCCCACGCACCGGCCGCGTCGCCCAGCGCTCGAATCCGTCGGGCTCGCTGTCCGCGAGCGGCCCGCCCCCGAACGGGCCCCCGCCACTCGCCGCGTACGGCGAGGCGGCGTTGACGACGAGATCGACCCTGCCGAACCGTGCGCTGACGGCCCCGAGGGCGTCGAGCACCGAGGCCTGGTCGGTGACGTCGATCTCCCGCGCATGTGCCCCGGCGCCCTCGATGCGCCCGAGGGTCTCGGCGGACAGGGCGCCGCCCGCCACGTCCCAGCCGTCGGCGAGCAGTCGCTGGATGATCGCGAAGCCGAGGTTGCGCGCTCCGATCACCAATGCAGTGGACATAGGGCACTCGTCCTTTCACTCACGGTGGAGAACCTCATCGGAGCCTAGCTGCGTCCCGCGGCCGTTCTGCGGATGCGCCGGACGATGGCGGCGGAGCCGGGCGAAGCTGCCCGAGCCGCCGTCGATGCGCACGGCATCTACTGCCTCGCGAATCATGCGAACCTGACGAGGCACTGCCCCGCCTGCCGGGCACGCTGCCGAGACCGGCGATTGCAACGTGAGCTCTCCGACGCATCAGGCCCCCGCAGTTCCGCCGAGCGTTCGGCGCGACGATCTCGACGCCCCACCCGACCTCGGGGGCGCGCGGGTTCGCCGTCGTCTGCTCCTGATCCTGGCCGTCGTGATCGGCGTCGTCGCCGTGATCACGCTCGTACCCGGGCTCGCGAGCCTGCGCGCGCGCCTCGAACACGGGGACCCGAGGTGGCTGGCAGTCGGTGCGGTGCTGAAGATCCTCTCCGGTGCCTGCTACGCCGTCGCGTTCCGGAGTGTGTTCTGCCGGCGCATGAACTGGGGCACCAGCTTCGAGATCGGGTTCGCGGAGCTCGGCGCCAACGCCATACTTCCGATCGGCGGTGCCGGGGGGCTCGCGCTCGGCGCGTGGGCGCTCCGGCGCGGCGGCATGGACACGCGGCGGATCGCTCGGCGGAGCGTCGCCTTCTTCTTCCTCACGAGCGTCCCCAACGTCATCGGGGTGATCCTGCTCGGAACGGCGCTGGCGCTCGGGGTGCTGTCATCGCACTCCTCCCTGGCGCTGACGGGCGGTCCCGCGCTGGTCGCGGCGCTGGCGGTGTTCGCGACGATCCTCGGCGGCCGTCTTGCGCGGGCGGCCGAGCGTCGCGCCACGGACCGGCGCGGGACCGACTCGCGGGTCGCGGCATCGTTCAGGGCGCTCTCAGAGGGCGTGGACGACGCGCTCGATCTGCTCCGGCACGGCGGCCCGCTGCTGCTTCTCGGCCTGATCGGCTACCTCGGCTTCGACGTCATGATCATGTGGGCGACGTTCCACGCCTTCGGCGACGTCCCGCCGCTGTCGATCATCTGGTTCGGATATCTGCTCGGGGAGCTCGGCGGGCTGATCCCCGTGCCGGGAGGCATCGGCGGCGTGGACCTCGGCCTCGTGGGCGCGTTCACGCTCTACAACGTCCCGGTAGGGGCCGCGACGGCGGCAGTGCTCGGGTACAGAGCGCTGGCGCTGGTCGTTCCCTTCGTGCTCGGCACGGTCGCGTTCGTGAAGCTGCGCCGATCCGTGGCGCGCGAGACGATCGACGTGGCGAACTGCGGTCCGGGCGAACTCGTCGAGATCGTGGGCATGGGCGAGATGCAGTTGGAGGGGTAGCCCCATCCGCGGGATGCAGTTCCGCCGCGAGCCGCGACCGTGGTTTCGGCGCGGCCTCGCTCAGCGGGCTCTGTGAAACCGGGCCGGTTCGCTCCGACCCGGCTCCGGCGCCCTCGCAAGTGCGGCGGCGGCCACCTCGTGACCGGCGAGTCCGGTCAACCACAGGTAGACGATTTCGTTCTCGAGCTCGGGCAGTGACCCGGCGCGATCCTGGCGCGTGTACTCGGTCGCCAGCTCGAGCACGGCGAGGACGCATGCGCGCACGACGATGTCCGGCACCGTCGGCAGTCCAGGCTGCTCCGTCGCAGCTCGCTCGGCGATGATGCGGAACAGTCGGGCGAAGCTACGGAGCGTATGTTCGCGATGGGCAAGCGCCTCCTCGCCGGCTGCCATGACCTCGAGCGTGCACACCCGCAACGCGTCCGGGCGCTCGCTCCAGAACCTCAGGTAGGCATGAATGCCGTCGCGCACCGCGTCGACGTAGCTGGGCTGACTCGTCCCCACCGCCACGACCGCATCGATCAGTTCGCGCGAGATCGCGTCGTAGGCGGCGAGGAAGCACTGCTCCTTGTTGGCGAACTGCTCGTAGAACGTGTCACGCGAGACGCGCGCCCCGCGGGTGATGTCGCCGATCGTGGTCGCGCTGTAGCCCTTCCTCCCCGCCGCGGCGATCATGGCCGCGAGCATGCGCTCTCGCTGATGGTCCATGACCTCCTCGCGAGAGAGGCTGTGGGGTCCCCGCGGCAGCCGGGCAGTTGTCGCTTGCGGAGTGGTGGACACGCTGGTACATTACCAACCGAGTAAAGGACGCACAAGTCCATCAATGGCTTCGGAGGGAGAGAGAACTTATGGAGGGGATGGGGAATCCGTACGCGCGAGAGAGCCGGCTGGGCCGGCTGCTGCTGGCGTTCGGCGTGGCTTTCAGCTTGGCGTTGATCGCGCTTCCCGCAATCGCACGGGCGAGTGAACCGGCGCCGTTCGGGCACGCCTGCAAAGCCGAAAAAGGTGTGCGGTTCTGCCCCACCGAAGCGCTGTCCGAAAGGGTGCCGTCGTGGGACGGGGTGCCACTCGACGCCGACCTGACGCTGCCGGCGACGGGAACCGGGCCCTTCCCCACGATCGTGATGCTGCACGGCTGGGGAACGAACAAGGGCGAATTCGAGAACAACGGTGACGCCGCGCTCTTCGCGAGCAAAGGCTACGCGGTGCTGACGTACTCGGCGCGCGGTTGGGCACGCTCCTGCGGCACCCCGGAATCACGCGTGGAAACGCCGGCCTGCGACAAAGGCTACGTCCACCTGTCCGACACCCGCTACGAGTCCCGCGACTCCCAGTACCTGCTCGGCCTGCTCGCCGACGAGGGGATCACGCAGCCCAAGGCGATCGGCGCCATGGGCGTCTCGTATGGCGGCGGGCAGAGCATCGAGCTCGCCTACCTGAAGAACCGCATCCGCCTCCCGAACGGGAGCTTCGCGCCGTGGAAGAGCCCCGGTGGCAAAAAAATGAAGATCGCGGCCGCCTACCCGATCGCCGGATACTCGGACCTCGTCGCCGCGCAGGAGCCGAACGGGCGATTCCTCGACACCGAAGTCGCGTCGCACTCGCAGAGCTTCGAACCGGTCGGCGTACCGCTCGAAAGCATCGATTACGCCCTCTACATCGAGGGCTACTACCTCGGCGCCTACTACGCGGCGGAAGGTGAAAACCCGGAAGCGGACCCGATCAAGTGGCACAACCAGCAGTTCGCAGGCGAGCCGTGGACCACGGAAGACGAAGAATCGAGTCAGCAGATCGCCCGCTACCACGACGCCTACGGCGTTCCGCTCCACGGAGCCCCGGCGCCGCTGCTGATGATCCAGGGCTGGACCGACGATGTGTTCCCGGCCGAACAGGCGCTGCGCGTCTACAACCAGGTCCGCGCGTCGAAAGGCTACGTCGCGCTGCTGTTCGGCGACGTCGGGCACCCGCCGGCCTCAAACAAGACGAACACCTCCTTGGACTTCGCGCTCAAGGGCGTCCAGTTCTTTGCGTCGAAGCTCAAACACGAAGGCAGGCCGCCCAAGAACGGCAGCGTGACCGCATACACCCAGACCTGCCCGAAGAGCGCGGCGGCCGCTGGGCCTTTCACCGCCAAGGAATGGTCGAAGCTGTGGAGCCACACGCTCACCTTCGGCTCAGAAGCGCCGCAGACGTTCAACTCCGAAGGAGCCAGCGCGGCGATCGCGAACGGGTTCGACCCGATCGTCGAGAACCAGAAAGAAGGCGGCGGCAACGTCTGCAAGGAAACGAAATCGGAAACCGAACCGAACACGGCGACGTACACGATGACGAGCCCCGGCTTCACGATGCTCGGGCTGCCGACTGTCACCGCGGACGTCGCCGCAACCGGTCCCGACGGTCAGATCGACGCACGGCTGTGGGACGTGCTGCCGAGCGGTGAAGAGATCCTCATCACGCGGAGTGACTACCGGTTGACCGACAACCAGGCCGGGACGATCAAGTTCCAGCTGCACGGGAACGGCTACGAATTCGCCAAAGGCGACACCGTGAAGCTGGAACTGCTCGGGAGGGACGCGCCCTACCTGCGCGCGAGCAACGTCCCGTTCTCGGTGGAAGTGAGCCACCTGTCGGTGTCGTTGCCGGCACGCTGACCTGGAGGAGGCGGGGAAAGAGCGTGCTCCCGGCGCCGCTCGGCCTGCGGACACCGGTTGCGCATGAGGACGACCTCGCGGCGATCGAGGAGGCCGCCGGGATCGAGGCGGTACGGCCCGAGCTCGCGGCCGAGTTGCAGCGGCTCTCCGCGGACCAGCGCGACGCGCTCCACCTCCGCGTGATCGAAGAGATGCCCTATGACGAGGTGGCCGTCCGTCTCGGGGTCTCCGAGCCGACCGCCCGTGCTCGCGTCTCGCGCGCCCTGAGGGCGATGCAGCAGCTCGCTCGCCGTCACGTGGGGAGCCACCCGATGAACCACAGATTCCGGCCACTGGAGACGTTCGAGACGGAACTGCGCCGCGTCGTGGAGGAGCCGGGCGCACACGCGCATCGCGCCGGAGTCCGGCGGCCGATCCGCCGCCCGGCACGCTGGGGGCTGTCCGTTGCGCTGGCCCTCATCGTGCTCGCGGGGGGGACGCTCGCACTCGCGGCCACCGGTGTCATCCTGACGGGGTCGGCGGTGCCGGCCGCCGCGCCGGTCGGTCCCTCGGAAGGCGTCGGCGACCCGGTCTCCACCACCCTGCTGCCGTTGCGGGTCAAGGACCCCGATGGTGGGCCGCCATGGGGGATGCGGATCGTCGAAACCTCGCGCGGACTCGTCTGCGCGCAGGTCGGAAGGGTTCACGACGGCCAGCTCGGCGAGCTGGGAGCCGACGGCGCTTTCGGGGGGCGACAGCTGTTCCACCCGTTCCCGCGCGAGGTGGTCCAGTCGTTCCCGGGGGGCTCGACCGAAGACGGAACAGAGATCGAAGGCGGCACCTGCACGCTCGCGCCGGAGCCTGCCGCGGGGCGAGCGACAGCCTGGGGAAGCGCGGTTGCGGCCGAACTCTGGGGCGTTGACCGAAATGCTGCTCCGGCCCGCGGGCGCGTGGTCGCGCCCGCCTCGCAGCGCCGTGACATCAGTTACGGGATGCTCGGCCCGCATGCGCTGAGCGTGACCTACCGGGAAGGGTCGGCGGTGCGCAACGAGCCGGTGGTGCCCGGCGTCGGTGCGTATCTGATCGTGCAGCCGGCCGTCGCCGGCAGCGACCACGAAGGCTCGGGTGAGGCCCCGGGCACGCAGACGCCGGGCGAAGGTCCCGGCGCCGACGGCTCGCTGACGACGATCGCCTACAGCGAGGACGGCGCTACGTGCGAAAACGGATACGACGCTCGCACCGGTGCGAAGGTCGCGATCGCTCGCGCATGTCCGCCCCCGAGCGCGCCCCCTCCATCGGTGCAGGCTGCACAGGCAAGTCGCTCCGAGCTTCACACGCGGGTGCACCTCCGGGTCCGCTCACACCGGGTCCTCGCCGCGGACGTCTCGTTCTCGGCGCCGTTCCCGGTGCGAGGGGCGGCCGAGGGCTACTCGCTGTGGAGCAAGGGCTGCGGGCCGAAGGGTATGGGAGCGAATGCGGCGGTCTTCAACCGCGACGTCGCCCGCGGCGGGTCCGTGCACCTCGTCCTCTCTATCCGTTCGCGGCAGCGTGCGCGAGAGGGGCGGTGCCCGTCGAAATCCTCTTCGAGTCCGCCCGGCCGCATGCCGGGCACTCGCCGGGGAAGCCTCCCGGAAAGCTCGTGCTCGCCACCACGACGATCCGGCTGCCGGCCGGGGACGTAGGCGCGGCGCCGCGGCGATGACATGACGGTGTAGCGCACGGCGGCGAGCCGGCCATGTGATGGATATGGACGGCCGCGCGCGATTCGAGTCGCTGTCGGGCCGGGCCGGGGCGGCACTCTCTCACGGCGGAAGGTGAAACGGGACCGTGGCGACGACGATCCCCTCGTAGGGGCGCAGGGCCCGGCGGAGGCGGCGGGCGGTGTGGCTGTGGAGGATCCGCTGCCAGGGCCTCGCGACCACGATTTCCGGCACCACGAGCGTCATCGTCAGGTCGGGGCGCTGCCTGTGGAGGGCCGCCGCGTAGTAGGTCAGCGGCGCCACGGTCGCCCGGAACGGTGAGACGATGATCTCCAGCGGCAGGTGGTTGCCCCACGCCTCCCACTCCTGCCGGAAGCGCTTCGCCTCGTCCGAGGTGGGGCTGACGTGCAGGGCGAGCAGCGGCTGACCCAGCGAGGCCGCGTAGGCGAGGGCACGCAGGGCGGCAAGGTCGAACACCGCCACGGGCACGATCGTGAAGTTGTGCACTTCGATCGGCGTGTCCTGCAGCTCGGCGTGGCGCGGGGTGGCGGGCAGGGGAGGGGCAGGACCGTCGATACTGGCGGGCTGGAGCCGGTGCGAGCGCTCCGCCGCCCGCGGTGTGAGCGCGCGCCGCGCCGTCTCGTAATGGCCGTGAACGCGTTCGCAGTAGACGACGATCAGCGGCACGAGCACGACCACCAGCCAGGCTCCCTCGGTGAACTTCGTGACCGCGGCGATCACCACGACCGCCGCTGAGAGCACCGCGCCCAGCAGGTTCGTAGCCAGCCCCGCGCGCCACCCGCGCCCGCGTACGCGCAGCCAGCGGGCGACCATCCCGGTCTGGGCGAGGGTGAAGGCGATGAAGACGCCGATCGCGAACAGCGGGATCAGCGGCGCGGTCTTGCCGCCGAAGGCCACGAAGATGATCGCGGAGGGGACCGCCAGAACGAGGATCCCGTTGCTGAACGCCAGCCGGTCGCCGAGGCGCAGGAACAGCCGCGGCACGTAGCTGTCGCGAGCCATGAAGTACAGGAGCCGAGGGAAGCCGTTGAACGCCGAGTTGGCCGCGACCAACAGGACGACGGTGGTCGCGAACTGGACGAAGGCGTAGGGCATCCCGCCACCCACGGTGTCCCTCGCGATCTTCGACAGCAGCGTCTCCTGCCCGCCGGGCTGTGCGCCCGTGAAGTGGGCGACCAGCACCACGCCGACGAACATCGAGATCAGCAGGGCGAGCATCGCCGTGAGGGTCTGCCGGGCGTTCTTCGCTTCCGGCGGGCGGAACACGGGCACCGCATTGGAGATCACCTCGATCCCCGTCATCGCCGTCGCGCCCGAGGAGAAGGCGCGCAGCACGAGCAGGACGCCGAGCGCCTCGACCGGAGGGTGGTAGGGGTGCGGCGTCGCCGGCACGAAGCCGTTGGACGCAGCGTCCACGAGCCCGGTCACGACGACGAGGCCGATCGCCGCCACGAACAGGTAGGTCGGCGCGGCGAACGCGGCGCCCGCGTCGCGCACTCCGCGCAGGTTCCCGGCCGCCAGCACGAAGATCACGACGAGGCCGATGAGGACACGGTCGGAGTACAGCGACGGGATCGCAGAGGCGACCGCTTCCACCCCGGCCGCGACCGAGACCGCAACGGTGAGGATGTAGTCCAGGATCAGCCCTGCTCCCGCGATCAGTCCCCATCGCGCCCCGAGGCTGTCGCTGGCGATGACGTAGGAGCCACCGCCGTGTGGGTAGGCGTTGATGATCTGGCGGTAGCCGAGCCCGACGGAGAGCATCAGGATCGCCAGGGCGGCGCCGATCGGCAGGGACAGGTCGAGTTGGCCCGAGCCTGCCAGCAGCAGCACGGCGAGCATCGCTTCCGGGCCATAGGCGACCGACGACAGCGCATCGGGGGAGAGCACCGCCAGCGCGAGCAGCCGGCCCATCTTCTCCTCGGCGAGCGCCGTGCTCCGCAGCGGCGGGCCGATCAGGAGGCGCGCGGCCGAGCGCAGCGTCCGTCCGGTCGATGAGCTCGGCTCGCCTGCCTTCGAGGTGGCTTCGATTTCCTCGATGTCGCCGTCGCCGTTCCCGCAGAAGCTGGCGTGCCGCGAACCTCCGCGAAGCGTCCTGTGCGCGAGACGACCGGGTCGGCGAACTCGATGTGGCGGTCCACGGGGAGCGCCTTCTCCCAGTCCTCCCGGGGGGGCAGGCACCCATGCCAGCCCCTGCCGACCCTTTCAAGCGCGGCCAGCGCCTCCTTGTCGAGCTTGGGCAGGGTCGCCGAGGGAGTGACCGCCGCGTCGTCAGGTCCGGGTGGCACGGACTACATAGGAGCAGGAGCGGCGGTTGGGTGAGGTGCCGACAGGGTTCGCGCCGGAGTAGCGTTGCTCTTGTGAGCGGACGGGAAGTGAGAGCGGTCGTGCCGCGTCTGCTCGCCGGGCTCGCCGTGCTCGTGCTGGCCGGATGGGCCGCCGGCGAAGTGTGGGTGGCATCGATCGGCGGCGCGGAGACCGACTTCATGCGCGACCTCGCGGCGGAACGCTCGCAGGGCCTGTCGAAGTCGCGCGGGTGCTCACGTGGCTGGGCAGCCTGTGGGTGCTGGTCCCGCTCGCCGTGGTCATCGGCGTCTTGCTCGATCCGTGCCGGCCTGGTGGTCGAGGCGGCTGGGCTCGCGGTGGGGTTGCTCGGGGCGGTTCTGATCGCCGACCTCACGAAAGGGCTGGTCTCGAGGCCGCGCCCGCCCGTGGAGCACCTGCAGAAGGTGAGCAGCTCGAGCTTCCCGTCGACCCACGCCACACAGGCGAGCGCGTTCTGGTTCAGCCTGGTGCTGGCGCTCCGCGCAGCGGGTGCGCGGCCACGGGCGGTCGCCGCCGGCGCCGCGGCCGCGACGCTTGGTGGCGGCGATCGTGGCTTGGTCGCGCGTGTACCTCGGCGTCCACTACCCCTCCGACGTGGTGGCGGGACTGGCGCTCGGCTCGGCCTGGGCCTTCTACGCCGCTCGCTGCATCTACGAGAGGCGAGCGGGCCGCCCGACGCGGCCCGTCGATTCTCGAGCCACCTCGTTCGTCTCGAGAGCAGGCAGCGGCCAAAATCGGAGATGTGCCGCGCAAGTGAGACGCGATCAAGGAGCGTGACCCCGTGAAGACGATGACCTGCAGAGAACTCGGCGGCCCCTGTGACGAAGCCCACCATGGAGCCACGGCGAACGACGTGATCAAGGCGCAGGACCGGCACCTGAAGGAGGTCGTGGCGGCCGGCGACGATACGCACCGCCCGGCGCTCGAAGGAGATGAAGGGCCGCTGGAAGAACCCGCTCGCCGGGATGGGCTGGTACCGGCAGGCCAAGCGCGACTTCGCCGCACTTCCCGAGGGCTGAGGGGACGCCCGGCCGCGGCGGCCGGCGCGGCGTCTCGGCTGAGCCCGCGCGCCTGCGAGGCTCCCACGAAGGATCTGCCCGGACGTAGCGCGAACCCCTCGTCGATACGGTCCAACCGGAGGTGGGGGAGGGGTGAGGACAAACCGCATGATCCCCGCGGTGCTGCGGCGGGAGCCACAGTTCCGTCTGCTCTTCACGGGCCAGCTTCTGTCGGTGGTCGGCGATCGCATGATGCTGGTCGCGCTGCCGTTCGCCGTGCTCGAATCGGGCGGCGGGACCGGGGCCGTCGGCCTCGTCGTCGCCGCCGAGTTGGCGCCCTTCGTGGTCTTCAGCCTGATCGGAGGCGCGATCTCGGACCGCTCGGACCGGCGGAGAATCCTGATCGGATCGGATCTCGGGCGCCTCGTCGTGCAGGCGACAGGCGCTGCGCTCCTGCTCGCAGACGTGGCCACGCCCGTGATGCTCGCCGGCCTCGTCCTGATCTACGGGACCGCAGATGCCTTCTTTCAGCCCGCGTTCACGGGCTTGTTGCCACAGACGGTCTCCGACCCCGTGCAGTTGCAGCCCGCCAACGCCCTGCGCGGCCTGTCCTTCTCGGCGGCTGCGGTCGCCGGTCCCGCCTTGGCCGGCGTGCTGGTCGCGACCGCCGGGGCAGGAGGAGCCTTCCTGTTCGACGCCGGCTCGTTCGCCGTCAGCGTCCTCTTCCTGCTGCGCTTGCGCCCTCGCATCGTGGCAACGGAGCACGAAGAGCACCCGTCGATACTTGCCTCCGTCCGCCAGGGCTGGCGCGAGGTCGTCTCGCGTCCGTGGCTACGGTCGGGCCTCGTCGCGATGGGCGCCTACCACGCGTTGGTGCTCCCGGCGGTGTTCGTGCTCGGCCCGGTGTACGTCTCGCACCGTCTCGGCGGCCCGGGCGCGTGGGCAACGGTCGTTGTCGCATTCGGGCTCGGATCGATCGTCGGCGATCTCCTGCTGCTGCGGTTGCGCCCGCGCCGGGCTCTGCGGACGGCGGCCGTCGGCTTGGTGTTCGCCTCGATGCAGGCGGCCGTGTACGGCGCGTCTGTCGGGTTGGCTCTCACCTGCGCGCTCCAGTTCGCCGCGGGCATCGGGGTGACCGCCTTCTTCACGTTGTGGGAGGTCAGCCTCCAGGAGCACATCCCCTCCGATGCTCTCTCGCGCGTTTCCTCGTGGGACTACGTGTCGAGCTCGGCGCTGATGCCGGTCGGAATCGCGCTGGCCGGGCCGATCGCGGTGGCGCTCGGCACGCGCGCGACGTTGTTCGGTATGAGCGCTCTCGGGGTCGCCTCGGCGCTCGTGTTCCTGTCGATGCCGTCCGTTCGTGCGCTGCCGCGCGGAGCCGAGCCGCGGCCGGCCTGAGCGCGGAGGAGGTCGAGACGCTGGCTGAACGCGGCGCTGCCTCAGGCGTGCGCGGACCGTGACCCCGGGCTACTGCGCGGCGACGCCGACCCCTGCCGCGAACACCTCCACGGCAGGGTGCTCCGGCCAGCCCGGCTCGCCGCTCTCGACGAAGCGCAGCCACGCTCCGTGGATGCGGTCGGCCAGCTCCTGCGGCCCTCCGGAGGCCCCGAGCACGCGGTCGTCCGCGCCCGCGTACCCCGGCTGGAGAACCCCGTCGAACACGAACGGCACGTCGATCGCGTGCGCTGCTCCCAAGCGGCCGCCGAGTGCGGGGGAACGCCAGGCGAACCTGTAGCCGTACGTCGCGCGATCCGCGAACGAGGCGTGGCGCTCGCGCAACGCCCGGGTCGGTCCGTGGAACGCCATCTCGGAGATCGCCTGGGCCGCGAGCTTGCCGGCGGAAGCGTCTGGTTCGGCTGCGCGCAGCAGCGCGAGCAGCCCCTCCGGGTCGGGCGAGAGCTGCGCGGCGAACGCGTCGAGCGCCTCTGCGGGGAAGTCGTCGAAGCCCGGGACGCCGGCGAGGTAGAGCAGCCCCTCCTCGCTCGTGTCGCCGATGAGCAGGTCGACGTGCGCGCCGTGGCCGATCGCGGCCGGCGGGTCCTCGGCGACGACGTCGCCGTCGCGCACCGGTGCGATCCACACCATGCCGCCGGTGGGATCGCGGTGCTCGGCCGTGTCGAGCGCGAGCTCACCGGGGGCGATCGCCTCCTGGGCGTCGATGACCTTCGCGATCGGCACCTCGCTCATCGCCGCCGCGGTGGGCTCGGTGCCGACCCGCTCGGCGACGGCCGCCGCCACACGCGCCGCCTGCTCGGGCGAGTAGGTGAGCTCGACGCCGCCGCTCATGCTGATCGCGCGCTGGAAGAGGCCCCGCGAGCGCTCGCTGCCGAGTAGCCAGCCGAGCGACATGGCGCCTGCGGACTGCCCGGCGAGGCACACCCGGCCGGGATCTCCGCCGAAGGCCCCGATCTCCTTCTGGACCCACTCCAGCGCCGCGAGCTGGTCGCGTAGCGCCACGTTGGTGTCGCCGCCCTGGAAGTGCACGAAGCCCTCCACGCCGAGCCTGTAGCCGACCGTCACCAGGACGACGCCGTCGCGCATCCAGGCCGAGCCGTCGTAGAGGTCGGGCGAGCCGGCGATGAACGCGCCGCCGTGCAGCCACACGAGGACCGGCAGCCCGCTCGCGCCCGCGTCGGGCGTCCACACGTTGAGTGTCAGCTCGGGGTCGCGGTCCTCCCGGCTGCCGAGGAGCGGCTCGCTGAACAGCCCGGGGAGCCGTCGTGTCGGCCGCGGCAGGGGCCTGCCCTGCTCGCGCGCGTCGCGCACACCGTCCCAGCGCGGGGCCGGGGCGGGGGCGCGATAGCGCAATCCGCCGACCGGCGGCGCGGCGTAGGGGATCGCTCCGAAGAGGGTCCCGTGCTCCTTGGCGGCGCCGCGCAGCGCGCCTTGCGAGGTCTGCACCACCGCTCCCTCCACGATGTGGACGCTACCCGAAGCCGAGCGCCTCAGGGAGGCGCTGAGCGCGCCCGGGTCGTGTCGAACCGGCCTGCGCGGGGTCGTGCGCCGCTAGACGGGCTGCGCGGCGCGGATCAGCTCGCGCACGGGGCGTGCGCCGTCCGGCTCGGTGAGCGCGAGCAGCAACGCCTGCGCGCGCTCGGGCCCCAGCACCGGCTCCGCGAGCACGCGGAACTTCTCGGCCAGCCTCGCGGCCTGCGCGTCGAGGTCGGCCTCTGGCGTGTTCACGTCATGCGCCGCGGAGAGGCCGCTGCCGTCGCTCAGGCGCACCTCGACCCTGGTCGGCGCACCGGGCTCGCCGTCGTGGATCAGGGTCACGCGTGAGCGGAGCGCCACCGCCTCCGGGTCGGCGGCGTCCATGTCGTCGATGCTCGCAGTCGAGCGGCCGAGGAGCGTCATCGCGGCCAGGTGGGCCAGGCTGAACTTCACTTCCAGGCCGGTCGCGGGATCGGGGATCGCGCACGTCCCCAGCTCCACGTCGCTGACGTGGAGCTCGACCTCCGCGACGTCGCCGGCGGCGAAGGGCCGGTCGCGCTTCAGCGCGAGCAGTCCCTCGATCGTGGAGTGCGTGAAGAAGCACGAAGCGTGGTGCTTGAACAGGTTCTCGCGCAGATGCCAGCCGTCCGCGAGCGCCGCCTCTGCATCGCCGGCGCCGCCGGAGACCGCGGCGAAGCCCTGCTCGGCCTCGATCGCGCTCGGATCGGCCGTGAAGCCGCGGGCGGCGAGCAGCGCCGAGAGCAGCCCGCTCTGACAGGCCTTCCCGGCGTGCAGCGACTTCGTCATCGTGCCGAAGTTGCACTTCAGCCCGGCTGCCTGGCTGGCGGCGATGCCGAGCGCCTGCGCGGTCGTCTGCGTGTCCAGCTCGAGCAGGCGCGCGCACGCGGCTGCGGCCGCGAACGTGCCGCCGGTCGCGGTCGCATGGAAGCCGCGTCGATAGGGCTCGGGGCCGAGCGCCACCGCCAGGCGGCACGCGGTCTCGTAGCCGGCGACGTAGGCCGTGACGACCTCGGCGACAGAAGAAGAGCGCTCCTCGGCGAGCGCGAGCGCGGCTGCGAGCACCGCGACCGACGCGTGCCCCAGGAACGCGAGGTTGACGTCATCGAAGTCCAACACGTGAGAGGACGTCCCGTTCAGCAGCGCGGCGTCGAGCACGCTCAGCCGCAGGTCGTAGCCCACCACGCCGGCCGTCCGCGGGTCGGCCGCGTCGCGGGGAGGGAGGACAGCGACCAGTCTCGCCGGCGCCTCCTCGCGGCAGCCGCCGAGGGTGACCGCGAACCAGTCAAGCAACGACTGGCGTGCCCGCTCGTGGATGTCCTGCGGCAGCTCCTCGAGCGTCGCCGCGCGCTCGGCGAGGCCCAGGGTCAGCGTGGCCGTCCTCTCCTCTTCCTCAACCCACATAGGCCGATAGGACAGCACAAGGTCGACCACGATCGCTCCCTCACTCCCCGAGCTCGAACGACCACTCGCGCGCGTCCTCGGCGCCGAGCGCGAGCGCGCCCGCCAGCACGGCTTCGTCGCGAAGCTGCGTGCTCTCCACCTTCGGCGGGAACGGCAGCGCCTCCCTCAGGGCATCGCTCACCGGCGCGAGCAGCAGGTCGCCGTTGCTGCCGATGCCGCCGCCGAGCACGATCAGCTCCGGGTCGACGATCGCGGCGATCGGGATCAGGTGCGCGCACACGCGGCGTGCGACCTCGGCGACCACATCGAGCGCCCACTGCTCGCCCTTGCGCGCTTTGGCGAAGATCTCGACGGTGCTCGGCGCGCGGCCGGCCGCCCGTCCGCCGCGCAGCTCGGCTGCGTAGGCGCGGATGGCCGGCGCCGCCGGGTCCTCGCCCGAGGCCGCGGGGCGCATCAGGTCGAGCTCGCCCGCCGCCCCGTGGCTGCCGGCGAGGAGCTCGCCGCCGACGATCACGCCCGCGCCCAGGCCCGTGCCGACAGACACGAACACGAAGCTCTGGACACCGCGCCCGGCGCCTTCGTCACGCTCGCCGATCGCCGCCAGGTTGACGTCGTTGAGCACCTTCACCGACATCGCGAGGTCGCGTTCGAGCCGCTCCGCGGCACGTTCGCCTTCGAGCCCCGGCACGTTCTCCGCGAGGCTGATCGCACCGGTGGCGGGGTCCACCACCCCCGGCACGCCGACGATCGCCCCGGCGATCCGACCGGCGGGCACGCCTGCCGTCGCGACCAGCCGCCTCGCAAGGTCGGGCACGACAGCGAACACGCCGTCGGCCGTGAGCTCGCCCGCCAGCACGTCCTCGCGCGCACGCACCGTTCCCGTGACGTCGGCGACGGCCATGCGCAGGTAGCGCGCGCCGATGTCGATGCCGAGCACGGCGGCCGCGTCGGGCTCGGGCTCGTAGAAGGTGGCGCCGTAGGTCGGGCCGCTGAGCTCTGCGGTGGGCGCCTCGCGCACGAGCCCGGCGTCCTCGAGCGCGCGCAGCGCGAGCGACACCGTCGGCTTCGAGAGGCCCGCCACGCGCGCGATCTCCGCGCGCGAGACGGGCGCCTGGTCGCGGATCGTGTCGAGCACCGTGCGGGCGTTCAGCCGGCGCAGCAGGAGCGGGCGTGCCGGAGGCCCGATGGGCCGCTCGTTCATCGCCCGTCGGGCAGCCGCTCGCCGGTCTCTGCCGAGAACCAGTGGATGTGCTGGACGTTCGCCGCGAGCACGAGCCGCTCGTCGCGCTCCGGCGCGTTCGCGCCGCCGACGCTCGCCACGATCGTCAGCTCACGCCCGTCGCTCGCGGCAACCACGCAGGTGGCGTTCGCATTCGCGCCGAGATGCTCGATGTTCTTCACGCGCGCTGCGATCCCGCCGCCGGCTCCGAGCGTGACGTCCTCGGGCCGGATGCCGAGCGTCACGCGAGCACCCGCGCTCGCCGCCACGGCGGGCGGCAGCGCGATCCGCAGCCCGTCGAGCTCGACGGCACCGTCGCGGACCTCGAGCTCGAGCAGGCTCATCGGCGGCGAACCGATGAAGCCGGCGACGAACGCGTTCGCCGGGCTCTCGTAGAGCACGCGCGGAGGCGCGCACTGCTGCAGCTGTCCGTCGCGCAGCACCGCCACGCGCGTTCCCATCGTCATCGCCTCGACCTGGTCGTGCGTGACGTAGACCGTCGTCACGCCGAGCCGGCCCTGGAGCTGTGCGATCTCGGCGCGCATCTGACCCCGCAGCAGCGCATCGAGGTTCGAGAGCGGCTCGTCCATGAGGAACGCGGACGGTTCGCGCACGATCGCGCGCCCCATCGCGACGCGCTGGCGCTGGCCGCCGGAGAGCTGCCCGGGCTTGCGCTCGAGCAGCATGTCGAGCTCGAGCAGCTCGGCCGCCTCGCGTACGCGGCGGCGGCGCTCGTCCTTGGCCACGCCCGACATCTTCAGCGGGAAGCCGATGTTGTCCTCGACGTTCAAGAAGGGGTAGAGCGCGTAGTTCTGGAACACCATCGCGACGTCGCGGTCCTGCGGGCGCTCCCACGTCACGTCGCGGTCGCCGATCCAGATGCCGCCCGAGTCGACCTCCTCGAGGCCCGCGATCATGCGCAGCGCCGTCGACTTGCCCGAACCCGAGGGGCCGACGAGCACCATGAACTCGCCGTCGTGCACGAGCAGCTCCAGCGCATCGACCGCGGGCTTGTCGGTGCCCTTGTAGATCCTCGTCGCCTGCTCGAAGCGGATCTCGCTCATCGCGGCGCTCCGTTTCGCAGGACCGCGTCCGGATGCAGGTCGTGGGTGAGCGCGGCGCGGACCTTCGGCGCGACGCCGTCGCGCGCGCCGATCAGCCCGAGCGCGATCAGCGCGGAGCCCGCGACGGGCATCACCGCGCACACGCTCGGGCGCGAGGCGGGCAGCTCTGCCTGCACGCGTTCGCGTGCGAGGCGGCCGAAGGTCTCCGAGCGCGAAAGCAGGCTGCCGCCGAGCACGACGTCGTAGCCGTCGACCCCGTCGAGCGCGCGTGCGGCCGCGGCGCGAGCGAACGTCGCGATCTCCTCGACGCTTCGTTCGCGCAGCGCCAGCGCAGCATCGTCTCCCCGCTCGGCCGCATCGAGAACGAGCGGTCCGAGCTCGGCGAGACGCACGTGCTCGAGCTCGCGATCGTGCACAGCGAACGCGACCTCTTCCGCGCTCGCCATGCCGAAATGCGCGGACACGAGCTGTGCGAGCTCGGTCGGCGCGCCGCGCCCGTCGCCCGCGCGCACGGAGGCACCGACTGCCGCGACGCCGAGATCCTCGCCGCCGCCCCAGTCGCCGGTGAGCGCGCCGAGCGACGCGAACGTGGCGAGCCGGCCGTCGGGTCCGACGCCGAGCGCGTTGACGCCCGCGCCGCAGACGATGGCGACGCCCTCCTCGCTGTCGCTGCCCGCCGCCAGCAGCGCGAGCGTGTCGTTGCCGACCTCGACCACATCCGCCCAGTCGCGCTCGAGGATGTGCGCGCGCAGCTCGCGCTGTTCGCGCTCGCGATCGACACCGGCCACCATCACCACGGCGGCGGCGGGCCGCGGCGGCTTCGCGCCGTCGAGGTGCTCGTGCGCCGCCCCGAGGAGGCTCTCGATCGCCGTCGCGCAGCCTCCCACACCGACCCGGTGCGGCGAGCAGCTCGGACCGCGCTCGAACGCGAGCAGCCGCCCGTCCTCCGCCACGAGCGCGAGGTCGGTCTTCGAGTTGCCGCCGTCGACGGCCAGGATCATGCGCCCGCTCATCGCGACGCCCTCTCGAGCTCGGCCTCGACGAGCGCCTCGAGCACCTCGTCCGAGCGCGGGAACTGCCCGATCAGAGGGTGCGCGAGCAGCGCGCGGCGCATCGTGTCGGGGTCGCGGCTCACGGCGGCCTCGGCCGCGAGCCGCTCGTAGCTGCTCACGTGGCGGGCGAGCCCCAGCAGCTCCGGAGCGAGCGGCGCGAGGGCGATCGGTTCGGCCCCGTGCTCGCCGATCCGCGCCGGCAGCTCGAGCACGTCGTCGTCGGCGAACCCGGCGAGCGCGCCGCCGCCGCGCACGTCGACGACCTGGACGTCTCCCGTGTCGGCGAGGAGCGAGCCCACGAGCTGGGTCGCGGCCTCGCTGTAGAACGCGCCGCCGCGCTTCTCGAGCGCCGCGGGCTTGCTGACGAGCCGCTCGTCGCGGTAGAGCGCGAGCAGCTCCCGCTCGATCTCCGCCACGACCTGTGCGCGCGGCGGCTCGACGAGCTGCTCGGCGATCACCGCGTCCTGCATGTAGAAGTAGCGCAGGTAGTAGGAGGGCAGCACGCCGAGCAGGCGCATCAGGCTCGCGGGAAGGCCGGTCTGGCCCTCCATGCGCTCGGCGTGGTTCGCGAGCAGATCGCCGAGCACGTCGTCGCCGCCGACGGTCACGCGCCTGATCCACGTGAGGTGGTTGAGCCCGACCTGCTCGACCATCACCTGCCCGGGCTCGACCTCGTAGATCGCTGCGATCTCGCGCTGGAAGCCGATCGCGACGTTGCACAGCCCGATCGCGCGGTGGCCGGCGTCGAGCAGCGCGCGCACGACGATGCCGACGGGGTTCGTGAAGTCGACGATCCACGCGTCGGCAGCGGCGAGCTCGCGGGCGCGCTCGGCGATCTCGAGCACTACCGGGATCGTGCGCAACGCCTTCGCGAAGCCGCCGGCGCCGGTCGTCTCCTGACCGATGCAGCCGCACCGCAGCGGGACGGTCTCATCCGAGAGCCGCGCGTTCTGCCCGCCGACGCGCAGCTGCAGCAGCACGACGTCCGCGCCGTCGAGCCCGCGGTCGAGCTCGTCGGTCACCTCCAGACGCCCGTCGAAGCCCTGTGCGGCGAGCATCCGAGCGGCGAGCCCGCCGACGACCTCGCGGCGCTCGGGATCCGGATCGACGAGCCACAGCTCGCCGACGTCGAGCCGTTCGCGCTCCCCCGAGAGGCCCGAGACGAGCTCCGGCGTGTAGGTGGAGCCGCCGCCGATCACCGCGACCTTGACGCTCATCCCTTGACCCCCGAGAGCGTGACGCCCTCGATGAAGACTTTCTGCGCGAAGAAGAAGACGGCGATCACCGGCGCCATGAACAGCAGCGTCGCGGCCATCGTCAGGTTCCACTCGACGTGGTGGAGCGTCCGGAACTGCGCGAGCCCGAGTGAGAGCGTCCAGTGCGCGGGCGTTTCACCGGTGTAGATCAGCGGGCCGAAGTAGTCGTTCCAGCAGGTGAAGAACAGGAACAGCGAGGCTGCCGCGATCGCCGGCTTGGCCAGTCGCAGGTAGACGCTCGTGAGCACGCGCAGCTCACCGCAGCCGTCGACGCGCGCCGCGTCGGCGTACTCGGAGGGGATCGTCAGGAAGAACTGGCGCAGCAGGAAGATCGAGAAGGCGTCGCCGAGCCAGTTCGGGATGATCAGCGGCCACAGCGTCCCGACGAGGTGAAGTTTCGCGAACAGGACGTAGACGGGGATGATCGTCACCTGTTCGGGAAGCATCAGGGCGACGAGCACGAGCACCATCACGACGTTGCGCCCGCGCCATTTCAGGACCGACAGCGCGTACGCGGCCGGGAATGCTCGAGAGGAGCATGCCGATCGTCGCCAGCCCGGCGTACATGAAGCTGTTCAGCGCGTAGCGCGCGACCGGCTCCTCCTGGAAGACCTTCACGAAGTTGTGAAATTCGAAGGAGTGAGGCCACAGATCGCTCGACAGCGCCTGCTTGTCGCTCATCAGGGCCGTGAGCAGGATGAACACGAACGGCGCGAGGAAGCAGATCGCGAGCACGATCAGCAGGCTGTGCTCGGCGATCGCGAGCAGCAGCTGCTTCCTCCGGCGCGGCCGAGGGCGAACGACAGCGGCGGGCGTGATCGGCGTTGCGGCCGTGGCGCTTGCCATCAGCGCGTCTCCCCCTGGTAGTAGACCCAGCGCCGTGCGTTGCGGAGGATCACGAGCGTCAGCGCGAGCGCGACGACGAGCATCAGGATCGTCATCGCCGAGGCGTAGCCCATGTTGAAGCGCGCGAAGGCCTGTTCGTAGAGGTAGACCGGATAGAAGAGCGTCGAGCCCTCGGGGTAGCCGAGGGCCTTCGCCGATTCACCGGCCTGCCCGCCCTGGGCGACACCGGCGGCCACGTAGGCCTGCGTGAAGTACTGCAGCGCGTCGATGACGCCGATCACGATCGCGAACAGCAGCACCGGGCTGATCGTCGGCAGCGTCACGTAGCGAAAGCGCCGCCACGGGCCGGCCCCGTCGAGCTCTGCCGACTCGAGCAGGGAGGTGGGTACGTCGAGCACCGCCGCGAGGAAGATGATCAGCGTGGCGCCGATGCTCCACAGCGCCAGCAGCACGAGCGTCGGCTTCGCGGTGCTCGTCCCGTTCAGCCACAGCGGCCCTTCGATGCCGATCGCGTTCAGGATCGTGTTCACCGGCCCGGTCGCGGGGTTGAACAGGTAGACGAAGCCGAGGGTCGCGGCGACGATCGGCGCGAGCGCGGGCAGGTAGAAGATCGTGCGCAGCACGCCCACCCCGCGCCGCGCGCGCGAGAGCAGCAGCGACAGGCCGAGCGCGAACAGCACCTGCGCGGGGACCATGATCGCGATCAGCCAGAGGGTGTTCTTCACCGCCGTCCAGATCTGCGAGTCGGTGTTGAACAGGTATTCGTAGTTCGCGCAGCCCGATCCAGCGCGGCGAGGACAGCAGGTCGTAGTGGGTGAAGGAGTAGTAGAGGCTGGCGAGCAGGGGGTAGGCGAAGAACGCGCAGAAGCCGATCGCCCACGGAGCCAGCAGCACCGCCACCGTTCGGCGCCGGCGCCACTGGCTGCGGCGGCGCGCCCGCACGCGCGGGTCCGCTGCCGCGGCGACGCTCAAGGGGCGCTGCCCGCTTTCGCTTGAGCTTCCTGTGCGTCGTATCTGCGCCGCGACTCCTTCGAGCCCCTTGTGCAGATCTCCGCCTTCGCCCGCCTGGTACTTCTCGAGGTAGTTTTCGAGCGTCTTCTGCATCGATTCACCGCTCGCCGTGATCGGCGGCGTGGTCGTGTGCGGGTTGGCGAAGACGTTCAGGAACGTCTGGAACTGCGGGCTCGCTTTCGTCTTCGCCTGTTCGAGCGCCGGGATCCAGGTCGGGATGTTGCCCAGGTCTTCGGTGAGTTCGATCTGCGGCTTGACATTGGTCGCCAGATACTTGATCAGTTCCCAGGCCGCCGCGGGGTGGGGGGAGCCCTTCGGGATGCCGGTGATGTTGCCGATCGTGAACCCGCTGCCGTAGAGCTGGGACTTGTTGTCGGCAACCGGCATCGGCGCGGTGCCGTACTGGAGCTTCGGAGCTTCGGATTTGATCAGAGCGGTGCGCCACTCGCCGTCGAGCGCCATCGCGAGCTTTTCGGTCTGGAACGCGTTGGAGCCGGAGAACTCTTCGCCCGCTCCGGTCTGGAAGCGCACGAGCGAGCTGTGACCGTAGTAGTCGACGAGTTCCTTTATCCATTCGGCCATTTCCGCCCACCCGGGGTTGCTGGCGACGGCCGACTTGCCGTTCGACTGCTGCCATTCCGCGCCCCACTGCGGGCCGTAGTGTTCGGCGCTGTTCTCGTAGAAGCCGATGTAGGGGGTGAAGCCGACGGTCTTGAAGCTGTTGCCGGAGCGGACGGTGAGCTTCTTGGCGTCGGCCGCGAGTTCGCTCATCGTGCGGGGCGGAGCCGCGATGCCCGCTTGTTCGAGCATCTTCTTGTTGTAGTAGAGGCCGTAGGTGTCGGCCATCGCCGGCAGCACGCAGCGGACGCCTTCGAATTCGGTGTACTTGCGCTGGGCCGCGGGGAAGTTGTTGAGATCGATGCCGTCGCGGCTGATCGCTGCACCGAGGTTGAGGAAGGTCCCGTCCTTGCAGAACACGCCGGTGTTGTTGGTCGTGAACGAGAGCGCGGCGTCGGGGACGTTCCCGGAGCGCGTCGCGGCGATGATCTTTTCGTCGTTGATGTTCCCGGATACGTTCACTTTGATGCTCGGGTGGCTGGCTTCGAATCCTTTGACGACCTTCTTGACGAAGTCGAGTTCGCCGCCTGTGAACGGCACCCAGTAGGAGATCGTCACTTTTTCGGAGGAGTTGTAGGCGGGGATGTCGCCTCCCGAGGAGCCTCCCGAGGAAGATCCCGATCCCCCGCATCCCGCGATCACGATCGCGCCGGCCGCCAGCGCCGTCGTCGCCAACCCACGTACGTTCATTCCCCAGACTCCCCGATCTAGTTAGACTTCCTTACGAGAATGATAATCTAGCGCCGTGATCGGCGGGATGTCAACCGCTCTTTCTTCTCGGTCCGAGGCGCTGTGACCGCCACGATCCTCGCGGACGAGATGCGCGAGCAGCCAGCCGTCGTGGAGGAGCTGCTCCGTTCTCAGCGCGCGGTGCTCGCCGAGGTCGCGCGGCTCGCCCGCGCTCGGGAGTCAGGGTGGGTCCTCATCGCCGCCCGCGGCAGCTCGGACAACGCCGCGCGCTACGCCCAGCACGTGCTCGGACGTCTGTGCGGCCTCCCCGTCGCGCTCGCCTCGCCCTCGCTCAGCACCCTCTACGACGCGCCGCTGCGCTTCGAGCGCGCGCTCGTGATCGGCATCTCGCAGTCCGGGCAGTCGCCGGATGTCCGCGCGGTGCTCGAACGCGCGCGCGAGCAGGGCCGCCCGACGGTCGCGATCACCAACGCGCCGGACTCGCCGCTGGCGCTCGTCGCCGATGCCACGGTCGACATCCATGCCGGTGCCGAGCGGTCGGTCGCCGCCACGAAGACCTACACCGCCTCGCTCGCCGCGCTCGCCGCTCTGGCGGTCGAGCTTGCCGACGATCAGCCGGGCCGCGAGCAGCTCGCCGCTGTGGCAGGGGCGATGCAGCGACAGCTCGAGCACGGCATCGGAGACGCGGCGCGCGTGCTCGAAGGCGCCGATCGCTGCGCGGTCGCCGGGCGCGGGCCGAACTACGCGACCGCCTTCGAGGCTGCGCTGAAGATCAAGGAGCTGACCGCGATCGCGGCCGAGCCCTACTCGCCCGCCGACCTCATGCACGGGCCGGTCGCCGTGCTCGGGCCGGCGAGCCCGCTGCTCGCGGTCGCCGTCGAGGGGCCCGCGTTCCAGAGCGTGATGGACGCTGCTGCGGAGGCGCGCAGCCGGGGCGCTCGCTGCGTGCTGCTGTCCGACTGCGGAGATGAGGGCGATGCCCGGGTCCGGATCGAGCGCGTTCCCGAGTGGCTCAGCCCGCTGGTCGCCGTGCTGCCCGCGCAGGTATTGGCGGCCGAGCTCGCCGGGATGCGGGGCATCGACGTCGACGCCCCGTTCGGCCTGCGCAAGGTCACCCGTACGGTGTGAGCGGTCGCCTTTCCGAGCGCGACGGCGGCGAAGGTGGACTCGCCGGCGCTGTGCACGCGTTACCGGATCAGCCGCCGCTTGCCTGGTCCGGGGAGCCAGGCTCGATACTCGGGCTTCGGCCCGCCGTCGCGTCGCCGAGCGTCCCCGAGCCGGCCGCCCGCGAGAAGGGCGCTCCCACCCGCTCCGCGGAGCACGATCGCGCAGCCGACGGCGATCAAGGCTCCTGCCAGCGGGCCGAGGACATACACCCAGTAGCTCCCCCAGTGCCCGCTGACCAGCGCAGGGCCGAAGGAGCGTGCCGGGTTCATCGAGGTGCCGCTGACCGGCGCGGACCACAGCCCGGCGAGGGCGATGTACCCGCCAACGCCCAGCGCACCGATCGCACCGACGTTCTGCGCGCCTGAGGCTGTGCCCAGGATCACGCTGACGAGGACCGCCGTCAGCACGATCTCCATCAGCAACGCCTGCCAGTCGTGGTATCCGGGACCGGGCAGGGTGGCGCCCAGGTTCTCGACGTTGCCGAACACGGCGAGGAGGAAGAGGCAGGCCAGCGTCGCTCCAAGTATCTGGGCGACGATGTAGCCGGCGATCCGTCGGAACGGGAAGTCGCTGCGCAGACCGAAGGCGAGCGAGACGACCGGGTTGAGATGCGCTCCCGAGATCGCACCCATGAAGAGGATGATCGCCATCACCATGAGGCCGGGCGCGACCACCGCGGAGGCCAGGCTGATTTCGCCTTTGGCGTGGAGGAGGCCGCCGCCGGCCGCGACGAGCACGAGCATGAACGTGCCGAGCAACTCCGAGAAGACCCTCCGGTGCTCGAGACTCGGATCCTCGAAATCGGCGCTCGAGCCGAACTCGAGCATCAGCCTGTGTCTTGCTCGAAGGGCTTCGTGCTCGTGCAGCGCCGCCGCAGGAGGTTGCGTGGCCATGGACGAGACGCTTGTCCAGCAGCCGCGGCCCGGCATCCCCCCTAAAGGGTGATGTCGACGTCCGGGCCCGAATCCGAGCCCGGACGTCGCGGGTGGGCGGTCGGTTAGCGTCCCGGGAGATGGACGCCGGCGGCATGGAGAACCCGGACGACCGCCAACGATCGGAGGCTCATCGGGCGGATGACCTCGAAGACGATCTGATCGCCGACGGCGGCACCCGGATCGTCTGGGAGGACCGCTGGCAGGAGGAGCAGATCTTCGCCAACCGTCTGTCCTTCTTCATCCTCGCCCAATCGTTTCTCGTGGTCGCCGCTGTTACGGCGACGCTGTCCAGCGAGTCGACCTCTCGCTGGCTGCCGGTCGCGCTCGTCATCGACCTCGTCGGTGTGGGGCTGAGCGCCGTGTTCTGGTACGCGCTGACCGAGAACCTGCGGAGACTCGACACCCTCAAGGCGATCGTCGCTGAGGGGAGTCGCGAGGCCCGTGTCCGCGGCTATCGGGAGATCGGGGCGGTTCGCGCCGCCCACCATCGGCTCCGCGCGCAGCGACGCCTGCCTGTCCCGCTGTCGGTTCTCCCACGGTGGTCGCCGACCTGGTGGCTTGCGAACGGCATCCCCGTGCTGTTCGGCGCGACATGGATCGCGCTCGTCGTGATCGCGCTTCTCACGGCGACCTGACGGAGACCTATTGCCCGAGGTCGCTCGATCATCTGCGCGAGCTCGTCGCTGCGGTAGCCGTGGTGACGTGCCAGGGCAAGCAGCTCGCGTGCCTTGCTCAGCAACAGGCCGTGCTCGGGCGTTCCCGCCACCCGCACTCCCAGCCCACGCCGGAACTCGAGCAGCCCTTCGTCACGCAGCTGACGCAGGGCACGCAGCACGGTGTTCGGGTTGACGCCGAGCACCGCGGCGAGATCCCGTGCCGGCGGCAGGCGGTCTCCGGGCATGCGCGTCGCCTTCGGCGATCGATCGCCGGAGCTGGCCGGCAACCTGATCGTGCAGCGGCGTCTGGTCTGAGCGGTCGACCTTGACCGAGATCATGGTGCCAGTTACGCTAGCACCAATGACACAGTTCGGCGACGGTGTCCCGAGCGTCGCGCCTCCCGGCCCGGCGCTCGGCGTCATCCACGATGCCCGCCGCCGCCGGAGGCGTCGTCTCGCCCGGCTTGCCGCCACTGCACTCGTCGCGGGGGCGCTGGCAGGCGGCATCGCCTGGGCGACCACAGGCAACGGCTCACACCTCGCCGGCAACATCGTCGCCGCGCCGACGCTCGCGTCCGCGGAACGTGAAGCGCGGCAGGCCGGCTTCGACGTCCGCCTTGTTCCGACCCTCAGCGTCGGCTACGCGGGCTGGTGTGCGATCCCGGAGGAACGCGGGCGCGCCGACGGCAGCGCGTGCGGCCCGCTGCCCGCTCCCGGGGGCCCGGTGCTCCAATCCTTCGGCTGGGGCGAACGCGGCAGGAGCGTCTCCGTGTCGGTCACCGAGCCGGACGTCGCCTCGGTGCAGCTCGGTGCGCGACGGGTCCCGACGCTGTCGCTGGCCGGCCTGCCCTACGGGCTTCGCGCAGCGCGCCTGCTCGACGTGCGGCCGGGCGCGCGCTTTGTCGCCTACGACGCCGACGGCCGGCCGATCTCCGAGCCGGTGTTCGTACGGCCGTCGAAGCTGGCGACGGTTCGCACCTGGCGGGCTCCGGAACAGCCGCCCGCCGGCGTCTGCCGGCTCGCAGTCCCCGACGGGCCTGCGCGGCCTCGAGACGGTGGGCGGCAGCGTCGCGCTCAGCGTGAAGCCGTACGTCGGCGCGATCGTCGGACATGCGTTCACCACGTGCGCCTCGGCCGAATACCGCCTCGGCGGGATACCACTGGACGCGTTCGTGCTCGTCGATGCTGCACGACCCACCAGCTTCGCGGCGCTGCTTCCCGGGTTCCACGCGATCGAGCACGGGAAACGGCTGTTCGCTGACGGGGGCCTCACGGCCCGCCGCTACCGCGGAGGCTGGATCGTCGCCAGGCAGGGCAGGAACGTGGAGCAGCGCGTCGCTCTGCTCGAAGGCCTCACGGCCACCACGCCGTCCCTCTTGACGCGCGGCTCGCACTGCCGGAGAGGCGTCCCGCCCGCGCGTCAGTCGGTCCAGGCCGCGTCGATCTCGTCCGGGAAGGCCGTCATCCAGTAGTCGGGCAGCACGTCCTTCAGCGGCTTCCAGACCGCCACCTCCGGATTCTCGGGATCGGCCACCGCGACGAGCACGTTGGGACCGTGGACTGCCAGTCGCTCCCGGCAGACGCCGCACGGACTGAGGACCACGGTCCTGCCGCCCGGCTCTCGATGCAGACAGACCGATGCGACGATGGATCTACCGAGGCGGAACGCCGCGCAGTAGGGCTCGGTCTCGTGGCAGACCTCGACGGAGGGGTTGATCGCGTCGGGCGCGGTGCCGGTCAGGATCGTCCCGTCGTCGAGCAACATCGCCGCGGCGCCGTGGTGATCGCCGTCGGGGAAACGGTCGCCGATCAACGACCGGCACGCATCGATCGTTGCAGCGAGGTCGACCGCATCCATGGGGCGATCTTACGTCCACTCTCGACGCTCTGCCCCCGCGCGCATGCCGGCGCGAATCGCGCCGGTCTCAGGCCAGCTCGACGAGTGGAAAGGCTCTGTGCCGTCGCGGCGGCACGAGGAAGTTCTGCCGCCTGGTCGCCGTGATGAAGCGCTCCAGGCCGACGTTCTGTTCGGGGACGTTGTTCTTCTGGGCCAGGTCCGTCGAGGCCTGGTTGCGCCGCATCGTCCTGAAGAAATCCGCAGTGGGTACGAAGATGCTGAAGTGGAGCTTCGGCTGGGACGAGCCGTCCGGGACGTCGAGTGAATCGAAGCCGGGACCGTCCGCCCGGATGTGGATCGGCGTGGTGTCGGCCGCCCTGCTGGAGCGTTGCAGGGCGGTCGTATGGGCGATGTGGTGCTGGCCGTCGAAGGCGGCCCGAGAGCTGGCTTCGTTCGCCGCGCTTTCGCTGCCTTCGAACCGATTGGGCACGAACGCAGGGCCGCCGCCGTCGGTGTACTGATCCGCGTTGCCCGCGCGCGGCAGCGGGTTCGAGCCGAACATCGCTGCGATCCGCCGCTCGTACGTTTCATTCGGACGTTCGTAGAACTGCTCGAGGTCCTGGATCACGTGCGAGAGGTGCTGGATCGAGCCGTGAGCGAAGTAGTCGCGCGCGCCCGCGTTCGTCAGCATCGCCGACTTGTCGCCCAGGAACGTGACTGCCTTCGGCTTGGCGCTGCTGCCGACCTGCTGTGAGACGAAGCCCATCCACATCGGGGATTCGGGGTTGATCATCCCGGCGTAGGGCAAGTCCCTGTTCGTCTGCGATCTTGCGGGGAAGGCCCTGTTGGACGAACATCAGCCGGCGCGAGGTCACGCTCAGCAGTTGGCCCAGGCCGGAGCTCCCCACCTCTTTGCCGCCGAGCGTCGAGGTGCCACCGGACAGCCAGCTCAGGACGTCGTCGATGTTCGCGGTCGAGTCGCTGCGAAGCGTCAGGAGCACGTCGTTCGACTCGATCTGGACCGGGACCGCGAAGCGCTGCTTGGTCACTTCGGGGTTCGCCGGGGACACGTCGGTCGGCCCCGGGACGGCCTCCTCGAGGACGTAGCGCTGCGGTTCGGACCTGAGCCGCGGCATGTTGCTCGCCACGAGCGTCCCTGCCATTCCTCCGGGCAGGCGTTCGAAATACGGGATGCCGTACGCGATCGTCGTGAAGACGCCGCTCGGGCTGAACGGGTAGACCGCCTCGATCGTCGCCAGCGCGCGGCTCAGCGCTTCCTGGTCGGCGGCGGTGGGCGTGCGGGTCAGGGCGAAGGTGGCGAACGTCGTGTAGAGCGGCCCCAGCCTCACCTTGACGCCTTCACCGCGGAAGGCCGGCGGGAGGTACTTTTCGATCTGGAACTGAACTTCGGGCAGCTTGCTTTTCGCCGCGGCCGCCCGGTCCGGCACGAGCGCGAGGAGATCCAGCGCGCCCAGCGTGGAGGCAGCGACACCGAGCCCGGCAGCCCGCTGCAGCAGCGTCCGCCGCGTCAGCCCCGAGGCGTCACCGAGAGCGCCTGCCGTGTCCTCACTTCGCGCGCGCTCGCTCCTGTCCGACCTCGGCAGTCCCTGCACCCTTACCCCTCCGTTCTCCCTCGTCGAGGCGGGAAGTGTGGCAGGGCGATGTCGGCCTTTCAAATGCAAGCGGCGACGCTACGCCGATCGTAGGAGCCGCAGCACGCGCCTCTCGATCGTCTCGCGCGCCTTCCACGGGTCCGGCGGCAGCCTCTGAAGGCTGATCGTCTCGCCGTCCTCGTAGCGCGTCAGAACCCGCGGGTCGATGTACGCCTGTCGCGCCACGGCGGGGGTGTTCCCGAGCGCCGCGGCGACGGGTCGCGCGGCGGCGCTCACCGCGCGCGCCTTGGCAGGCGTCTGCGCAGCGAGCGTCGTGGCCGCGATCACCGTCGCGTTCCAGGTGCGGTACTCCTTGGCCGAGAACGGGCCTCCCGAGAGACAGCGCAGGAAGTTGTTCACGTCCTCGCCGTGTACGCGGGTCCAACCGTGCGCGCCGCGGAACGCGAGCAGCTCGGGCGGTCCGGAGCGGCGGCGGCGCAGGCTGGCGAGGGCCGGCACCGCGTCGGGGTCGTCGATCGCCAGCCGTTGGCGCTTGCCGGCCTTGCCGAGGTAGTCGAAGACGGCGCGCTCTTCGCGAACGGTGACCTGGCTCATCTGCAGCGTCGTGAGGCCATAGTGGTGGTTGTCGCGGGCGTAGCGGTCCGAGCCGACGCGGAAGAGGCCGACGTCGAGCAGCCGCAAGCGCCAACCCGAGCACGTGGCCATGCCCGAGGCGCCGTTCGCGCGCGAGCTCCCGGGCGATCGCGGCGCGCAGCGCCGGCTGGGCGCGGCCGAAGTCCTCCATGTCGTGGAACTTCAGCTCGTCGCGGTCCGCTCGCCATCGGGGGTGGTAGCGGTACTGCTTGCGGCCCTTGGCGTCGAAGCCCGTCGCTTGCAGTTGTGCGGTCGGGTCCGTCGCGATCCACACGTCCTTCCAGGCGGGCGGGATCGACAGGGCTGCGATGCGCTCGAGATCGGCTGCCTCGTCGACTCTCGAGCCGTCGGGGAGCAGGTAGACGAACCCGTTCCCGGTCCGCACGCGGGACAGCCCCGTCTCGAACCCGTGGACCAGATGCAGGGCCTGGGTGTCGCCTGACATGACCCGCAGGCTAGGATCGCCGCGTCGGCTCATCAAGCATGCGATTCGCGATCTCCATCCCGCAGTACGCTCGCGACAGCGACTTCGACGGTCGCGCCTTCCGTGAGCACATGCGCCGCGTCGACGAGCTCGAGCTGTTCGAGAGCGCATGGGTCCAGGAGCAGGTGCTCGGCGGCGCGGGGGCCCTCGCGCCTCTCCAGGCGCTCACCTACGCCGCAGCGTGCACCGACCGCGTCCGTCTCGGCTGCGCGGTGTTCATCCTTCCGCTCCACAACCCGCTCCACCTCGCGAAGGCGATCAGCTCGCTGGACTGCCTCAGCCACGGCCGCGTCGAGGTGGGGGTCGCGACCGGTGGCCAGGGACGGCCGTTCACCGCATTCGGCATCGACCCCGACAAGCCCGTGGCTCGCTTCAACGAGGCGCTGGCGCTGATGAAGGCGTGCTGGACCGAGAAGGAGATCGACTTCGACGGGCAGCTCTGGAAGCTCCAGGGCGTCGCGATGGAGCCCAAGCCGGTGCAGAAGCCGCACCCGCCCGTCTGGTTCGGCGGCAGCGCGCCCGCCGGCATGCGACGCGCGGTCCGCCACGGAGACGGCTTCATGGGCGCGGGCTCGCAGACGCGAGAGCAGTTCGCAGGACAGGTCGCCGTCGTCCGCGAGGAGCTCGAGGCGCAGGGACGCGATCCCGCCACCTTCGGCATCGGAAAGCGCGTCTACGTCCACGTGGAGGACGACGCCGCGCGGGCGCGGCGAAGGCTCGAAGACGCGCTCGTCGCGCACTACGGCGGGGGCAGCTGGGGGGAGCACATCGTGGCGGGGCCACCCGACGCTTGCGCCGCCGGACTTGCTGCCGTCGCGGACGCGGGTGCGCAGCTGCTGCTGCTCAACACGCTGCTCGATGACGAGCCGAGCAGCTCGAGCGGCTCGCCACCGAGGTGATCCCCGCGCTCGGCTGAGAGCGCGGCCACGACTTGCTCACGCGACGCGGGGCCGCCAAGGCTCGTGAGCGTGCGCGAGCCACACCAGCTCGGGGTCGAGCGCGCGCACCCGCACCTGGCCGTCGCTGCTGGGCTCGTCGAGCTCGCCGTGGCTGGTCGCCACATCGCCGCCGACGACGAGCGGTCGCTCGCCGGTCTCGACGACGACCACCTGCAAGCCGCGCGTGTGGCCCGGCGCGGGGACGAGCCGGAGCCCGGGGAGCAGCTCGAGCTCGCCGTCTACCGCCAGGTACTCGACGCCGGGCGCCTCGACCCACGCGTCGATCGTGTAGTCGTCCTTGCTCCGTGCGTCGTCGAGCTCCGTGCGCTGGACGTAGATCGGTTTGCCGGCGAAGAGGTGGTTGCCGCCGCAGTGGTCGAAGTGCAGGTGCGTGTTGACGACGATGTCGATACCGGCGAGGTCGAGTGCCTGCTCGCTCAGTGGGGTGAGGCGGGGATCCATGTCCGCCACCGCCGGGTGCAGCTCCGTCATCCCGGTGTCCACGAGCACGCGCGCTTCGGGGTGGTCGATGACGTGCACGTAGACCGGCATCAGCTCGCCCTCGACGAGCAGCTCGGCGACGAGGATCGGCGTGATGGTGGGGGGTGAGGGCACCCGCCGATGTTTCCACAGCTGCGCTCAGGAGCCGAGGAAGCGCGTCACGTCCTCCGCATCGGTCTCGAGCGCGGCGCGTTCCGCGCCGGTCAGGCGCCCGAACACGTGAGTCGCCACGCCACGTGGCGAGATCGTCCAGGTTCCCACCGCCCGTCCGCGCGCCAGCAGGAGCGGACGGAAGACGCCGCCGCTCACGACATGGCGCTCGTCGTCTCCCAGGACGAAGGTCCTCGATCTCCAGCCGAGGAGCAGCGGCTCGAACGCGCCAAGCAGTCGCGGCGCGGGCAACGGCGCCGTCTCGGGTCGCCGCTTCAGCTCGACCAGACCATCGTCCCGTGCCGAGAGCTCGGGCGCTATCGAGCTGAGGCCGGCGCGCGCGTCGCCGAGAGTCAAACCCGCCCAGCGAGCGAGATCCGGGGCGTCGGCCGGACCGTGACCGGCGAGATAGCGGCGCGCGAGCTCGGCGAGTGCCTGCGCCCGGTTCACGGGCGGCTCCGCGCCGAGCCAGTCGCGGACGAGCACGAACGCGTGCCTCCCATCGACCATCGGCCCCCGCACGACCAGCCCGAGGATCGACGCCGCCGCCAACAGGTGCACGAAGGCCTGGCCCTCTGTGCGCACGCCGGCACTCGTGAGCCGCTCACGCAGCCGGTCGCGATCGAGCGGACCCTCCTCTGGCAAGTACCCGCTCGATCTCGCTCACGCCCCGCTCCGCGTCATCTGCCCGCACCCCCTCTCGAGCGAGGCGCCGGCTGTTGGCTGTCCGGAGCCTGGGTGCCGTCAGCGCTCGCAGCCACCAGTAGTCCTCGGTGCGGACCATGTGAAGCGTTCCCCGGTTCAGCCATGTGATGAGCAGAGACCGGTCGCGCGTCATGGCCTCGTCCACGCTCGCGGCGGACCGGGTCGTGCTGCGCGCACGGATCGCGAGCCGTGCGCCGCGTGGGTCCTGGGCCTGGATGGCGAGCAGTCGCTCGGCGACCGCAAGAGGATCGCGCGCCGGCGCGCCGGCCAGCAGCTGGGCAGTCAGTCGCTCGGCGAGGATCACATCTCGGCAGGCAGCCCCGCGGCGGCGTTGCCGGGCTCCAAGAGCTCGAGCGCGAGCGCAGACCAGGCGAAGTCCTCGGCGCCCATGCCGCGGCCGTCGTGCGGGTTGTAGAACTCGCGCAACCCTTCCCGCGCGACCATCGCCGCCAGCGCTCGGGCGAGCACATCGGCCTGCTCGACATATCCGAGACGCACGATTCCGCGCCATATCAGCCAAGCGCTGTTGAGCCAGGTCGGCCCTCGCCAGTATCGCCGCAGCCCGTCGAAGTGTTCTCGCAGGGAGAACGCCGCCTCATCCAGTGCCACGGATGGCGGCGCCGCGGCCGGCCAGAAGCGGCGCTCGTCGAAGAGGTGCTGAGCCAGCCGATGGCCGATCTCTTCGGGAAGGTCGGGCAGCGCGAGCGGCGAGAGCGCGGCGACGGTGACCGGTATCCGCTTCCTGACCGCCGGCATCACGGCCGGCAGGAACAGACCCAGCTCCTCGTCGTAGCAGCGCGCTGTGAGGGCCGGCGTGATCGACGGCAGCCCGAGCGCCAGCCGCGAGAGCCCGTGGATCACGTTCGTCATGACCTCGCAGACGACAGGATCGCCATCGGCGCGCACCGCAGCGATCCGGAACTCGCGCTCGCGATTTCGCCGCACGAGGTCAGGGAAACCCGGCAGCCCCTGCGCACGATGACCCCAGATCGGGTCGAACTGCGGCGAGGCATCCAAACCCGACTCGTCCGGCTGGAGCAACCACAGCAACCCGTCGCCGTCGAGGTCGCGCTCGGCCAGGATCGCCGCGTGGTGGGCGACGATCCGCGGCTCCAGCGCGGGATCGCCGACCGCGACGCGCCATGCGAACGCGAGCGCCGGCGGCTGGATCGTCGACGTCATGAAGTCGCCGTGGTGGATCACGTTGTAGAACAGCCGCCGCGCGCCGCTCACCGGGTGCTCCCAGAAGATCGTGTGACCTATGAACCCATCCGGTCGCGCCGCGGCGAGCAGGGTCTCGAGCTCGGCGCGAGACCGGGCGGGATCGAAATGTCGCCACGCGATCGCCGCGAAACAGGAGTCCCAGTACCACTGCCAGCTGTAGCGCCCCGGGCTCGGGCGCGTGTACTCGAACGGCACGCCCTCGCGCTCACCGACGGTCCAGCCCCTCTCGAGCACCTGCTGGCAGCGCTCGTGGAGCCCGTCCATGCGCGGAGCTTGCCAAATCGCGTGGTCGAAGGCTGCGAGCGCTCCGTGCACCTCACGTTCGACCGGGCACCGACCGCGGACGGGGCTTGACAGCGGGGCGGCTATCTGGTCAACTGACTAAGACATCCGACTAAGGGGGCAGGGATGGGGATCTCGGATCGAGTTGCAGTCGCGGCGCGGAAGATGGGGGAGCGGCGCTGATGGCTGCCGGAGCGCCGGCCGCCGGACGGGCCGCACGTGCCGGCGAGGCGCGCGCCGCTGCCGAGGAGGCGCTGATGGACGCCGCGGAGCGGCTGCTCGTCGACGTCGGCTACGCGGGGATCACGACGCGCCGGCTCGCGGAGGAGGCCGGCGTCAACCACGGCCTCGTCCACTACTACTTCGGCTCCAACGAGAACCTGCTCCTCTCGACGCTCGAGCGTTTCACGGCACGGCTGATCGCCCGCCAGCGCGAGCTCTACGCCAGCGACGCGCCCTTCGCGGAGAAGTGGCGGACCGCGATGCACTACCTGACGAGCGACGACGTCACCTACGAGAAGGTGTGGCTCGAGCTGCAGGCCTTCGGGTGGAACCACGACGAGCTGCGTCGCCGTCTCGCTCAGGTGAACGCCGAATGGCGCGCGGTCCTCATGGATGCGCTTGGCGAGCCGCACCGGCGGCTCGGTCTCGCGATTCCGCTCGACGCGCTCGTGTCGCTCGTGATGACGTTCAACATCGGCGTGATGGTCGAGCGGATCGGCGGCGTGCGAGACCGGCCACGACGAGCTGCTGGGCTGGATCGAGGATTGGGTCGGCTCGCTCGACGGGACGGGCGCGTGAGCGCGATCAGCCGCTTGGCTCCCGAGTCCGGGCGCGAGACCGGGTCCGCAGGCCCCTCGGAGCAGAGCCGAGCCGTCTACCCGGCCGCCGAGGGCTTCGTGGAGCGCGACGGGCAGCGGCTCTTCTTCGAGGTGTACGGCGAGGGCGCCGAGACGGTGTTCCTGCTTCCCACGTGGTCGCTCGTCCACTCCCGCCACTGGAAGATGCAGATCCCGTACCTCAGCCGCCACTTCCGCGTGCTCGCGATGGACGGCCTCGGCAACGGCCGCTCGGATCGGTGCCGCGACGCCGATCGCTACGGCCCCAGCGAGTTCGCCCTCGACTGCATCGCGGTCATGGACGCGAGCGAGACCGATCGGGCCGTGACGGTGAGCCTCTCGCGCGGCGCGCAGTTCTCACTCGAACTCGCGCGCCTCGCCCCCGACCGGGTCGCAGGCGCGGCTTTCATCGGACCGATGTTCCCGTACACGCCGTCGCACTGGTCGCTGCTGCTGCACCCGCTGGTCGCTCCCATGTTCGAGCGCTCGATGCCCGCCTACCGCTGGTGGGGGCGCATGAACGCGGCGCATTGGCGGGAGGACTACCCGGCTTTCGCGGAGTGGTTCATCTCCCGCTGCCTTCCCGAGCCGCACTCGACGAAGCCGATCGAGGACGGCGTGGGCTGGGCGCTGGACTCCGATCCGGAGACGCTGATCGCGACGGCGCGAGGGGAGGTCCTGCGGGACCGGCGCACCCTGCGCGCACGCGCCCGGGGTCTGGGGTGCCCGGTGCTCGTCATCTGCGGCGAGGACGACCGGATCAACCCGCCGCGCGACGGTCGCGCGCTCGCGCGCCTCAGCGGCGGGAGGTTGGAGCGCGTCAGGGGCGCAGGCCATTTCCCCCACGCCCGCAAGCCCGTACAGGTGAACCTCGCGCTGCGGGGGTTCTGCGAGGACGCATGCGCGCGGCCGCGCACGCCGCGAGACCCGACGGTTCAGTCGCCCGACGGCCGCCCACGTGCTCTCTTCGTCTCCTCGCCGATCGGCCTCGGCCACGCCCAGCGCGACGTCGCGATCGCAAGGGAGCTGCGTGTGCTGAACCCGGACCTCCAGATCGACTGGCTCGCGCAGGATCCGGTCACGCGCGTGCTCGAAGCCGAGGGGGAGTCGATTCACCCGGCGAGCCGCCATCTGGCCAATGAGTCGCGACACATCGAGTCGGAGTCCGCCGAGCACGATCTCCACTGCTTCCAGGCGCTGCGGCGCATGGACGAGATCCTGGCCGCGAACTTCATGCTGTTCGGAGACGTCGTGCGCGACGAGCGCTACGACCTGTGGATCGGGGACGAGGCGTGGGAGCTCGACTACTACCTGCACGAGAACCCGGGGGAGAAGCGGGCTCCGTTCGCGTGGCTCACCGATTTCGTCGGCTTCCTGCCCATGCAGGACGGAGATGACCGAGAACGGTTCCTCACCGCCGATCACAACGCGGACATGGTCGACCACATCGCGCACCACCCCGAGGTGCGCGACCAGGCGCTGTTCGTCGGCAATCCGGACGACATCGTCCCGGACCGGCTCGGACCCCAGCTGCCGCTGATCCGCGATTGGACCGAGCGCAACTTCGACTTCACCGGCTACGTCACCGGCTTTGATCGGAGCGATCTGGCAGAGCGCGACAAGCTCCGGGCACAGCTCGGATACGGCGACGAGGAGCAGGTGTGCATCGTCACCGTCGGCGGTTCGGGCGTGGGCGCGGACCTGCTGCGCCGCGTGATCGCGGCGTTCCCGGCGGCGAAGGATCTGGTCCCGGAGCTCCGCATGATCGTGGTCGCCGGCCCGCGGATCGACCCGGCCGCGCTGCCCTCACACGGCGGGCTGGAGGTCGTGGCGTACGTACACAACCTGTACCGCCATCTCGCCGCGTGCGATCTGGCTGTCGTCCAAGGCGGGCTGACCACCGCGATGGAGCTGACCGCCCAGCGGAGGCCGTTCCTCTACTTCCCTCTCCGTCACCATTTCGAGCAGAACTTCCACGTCCACCATCGGCTCGAGCGTTACCGAGCGGGCCGGAGGATGGACTTCGACCTCGCCACGCCGGAGGTGATCGCCGACGCCATCGCCGAAGAGATCGGCCGCGACGTCGACTACATGCCCGTGGAGATGGACGGCGCGCGCCGTGCCGCGCTACGGATCGCTGAGCTGCTCTAGAAGCGTCCTGCGAAGGCAGCGGACCCGACGCCGACGATCCGGCGGCACCCGTATGACAGTCGCCTGACCGCCGGCTATTCGTAGGTGAAGCCGCGCGCGGGCGACACCTTCGGGCTGCGCTGCCCCCCGGCAGAGACCCTCGCCGCAACGGTCCCGAACCCGAAGCGTTCCGCGTTCAGCTAGCGGTCAGGTGTCCTTTGCGCCCAGCGCCTCGCTTGCGGCCGAGACGAACGACTCGGCGATCGAGTCGCCCACGCCGCCGAGCGGGACGAGCCGGGGGACGGGGAGCGCCGTGTCGAGATCCAGCTCGATCAGCGTGCCGTCCTCCTCGCTCATGCGCCATGTCACGTCGAACGGCGGGTCCGAGGGATCGGCTTTGATCTTCGTCAGCGCGACTCGGCCCTTCGGGTCGACCTCCACCGACATCGTGAGGTTGAAGTCTCTGTCGAACCCGGCAACGTCCACGTGGAGCACCGTGCGAACCTTCGTCGGCTGACCCCGGGGGTCCCGCTCGAGGACTTCAGCTTCGCGGACTCCGTCGGGGTACCAGTCCGGATAGGCATCGATCGCGGCCAGCAGTCCGACGCACCTCTCGAGCGGCGCCGCGACAACCCCGCTTGCTGTTCCGTGTAGCTCCTTCATGCTCTGGCAGCGTATGCGCGCGCGGGCAGACATGCGTCGGCGAAGGCCCACAGCCGCAGCCCAGAGCAACCACGGCGCTGGCCGGGACGTTCCGCGGCATCGATCTCGCCTGAGGGCCGAGAGGGGACGGCGCGCGCCTGGGGCGGTCGATCGTGAGCTCTGGCCGGTAGCGATCCGCCGCCACCGGAAAGCGCGACGCCCACTTGCAATTTGCGCGCTCGAAATGCGAGGCTCTCGAGATGGCGCTGAGAATCGTCGGGCTGGGGGGCTCGCTTCGAGCGTCGTCACTGAGTCTCGCGGCGCTCGCTGTGGCGCTCGACGGTGCGGCCGAGGCTGGAGCGAGGACCGAGTTGCTCGACCTGCGGCGACTGGAGCTTCCGATGTTCAACCCCGAACAGGAGGCCGACGCGCCTGAGGTCGTCCGCCGGATGATCGAGACGTGCTACGAGGCCGACGGGCTGCTCTGGAGCAGCCCGATGTACAACGGATCGGTCTCGGGTTCGTTCAAGAACGCGATCGACTGGCTCCACATGCTGGGCTCACGCGATCCGGCATACCTTCACGACAAGGTCGTCGGCCTCATCAGCGTGGCCGGTGGGATACAAGGCCTCCAGGTCATCAACGCGATGGACTTCTCGGCACGGTCCCTGCGCGCGTGGGCGGTGCCCTACGCGGTTCCGAGCCCCAGGGGCGCGTTCGGAGAGTCCGGTGAGATCGAAGACGAGCTGGTCGAGTTGCAGCTCCGCGCTCTCGGCGGGGAGGTGGCCCGTGTCGCCGGCCGCTTCGCGCACGATCCCTCGCTTCACCGGCTGGGCGAGTGTGAGGACGCGGCAGAACGCGTGCTCCAAGCCGGCTGAGGCCCGCGCCGCCCTCGACGGCGGCGATCAGACTGGGCTCGCGCCCGACCCGCCGTCAACAGGGGAGGCCGCATGCCGCAGCCGCGGCTCTCAAACTCGTCCCAACCGCCACTCGCTGGGGTCTGTGAACTTCAGCAGCCGCGCGAGCGCGCCGAGTTGCAGGCCGATGGCGTCGAGCGACACCACCAGCTCCGGGTTGGGCGCCGTGGCACCTCGAGAAAGCAGCTCGAGCATCGCGACGGTGTTGCCGCCGTCGCTGATCGGGATCAGGATCGCGGAGCCGATGCCTTCCGCGCCGGCGGCCACCAGCAGCGGATCCTCCGCCGACTGCAGATCGAGCAGACAGGTCGCCGCCATACGGGCGCGCGCGCGACCGAACTCCGCGGCCGAAGGATCCTCCACGTGCTTCCACGCCCACGACTCGATCGAGGCGAGGCCCTTCTGGTCTCGCGTCCACACGACCCCGCATCTCATGGCCGTGCCCGGCCGCTCGGTGCACCACGCGATCGTTACGTCCCAGCCACCCTCCGAGCCGAGCACGTCGGTCGCGAGCTTGAGCGCGGCGCGCCACTCGGTGACGCCCGCCAGCGCAGTCGAGAGGGCGTACTGCGAGCCGGCTCCCCACCGGGGTCTTTCGCTCCCGTCGGTGGGTGGGTCGGCCGCCCGCTCATCCGCTGCGAGCGCGCGCTCCGCCAGCTCGGCCTGGGCGGCGCTGAGCTCTGTCTGGAGCTCGCTCACTTGCTCCTCTTCGCGAGCGAGCGAGCGCCGGAGCTCGTCAGACCGGGCCTGCTCGGCCGTGACGGCGCCGTCGAGCTCCTCCACGCGGCGGGTGGCCTTCTCGGACTCGGCGCGGAAGCTGCCGAGCTGCTCGCGTTCCTGCGCCAGCTCCTGCTCGATCCGAGCAGCTACCGCGAGCGCCTCGTCCCGCTCGGAGAGAGCGGCCGCGACACGCTCGTCGCGGTCGAGCGGCGGGCCGGCACTGCCGTCCGTCAGCGTGAGTCCCCACTCGTCGAGCAGCTCCTGGCGGATGGCGACGGCGTCGAGTCGCCGCCAACGATCGATTCGCATCAGCCGGTCACATTCCGACCTCGCCAGCGCCGCGTCCGGGAGCGGCGCCGCGACACTGCACGTGGCCGTCGGCTTGCCGTCGGCGTCGCGCAGCGCAAAGCGCAGCGCGGCGAACGCAGGGCGCTCTTCGAATGCGCCGATCAGGTACTCGAGCTCAAGCGGTTCGGAGGAGACGATGTCCTTGTCCTCCAATCGCATCCCTTCAATCGACCTCTCGGCGGTCAGCTCGGCATCGGTCTGGCCGGTGACGCTCTCGGCATCGGTGCCGAGCTGGTCGAGATAGCGGTCGTTGACTCGCAGGTAGCGGCCGTCGAGGTCCTTCAGCCACACGATCGCCAGGCAGTCGTCCAGCGGCTCCTCGAGCAGCGGACTCACGGGCCCGGCGTTGCCGCTGTCGCGGTCGGCGGCGATCATGAGCAACGCCATTCGCCGGCCGTGTCTGTCGACAACGGCGGTGCCGCTCGCCTCGAGATCGTCGATGTGCGTCGTGAGCCGGTCGGCCTGGCCGTCGGCGATCAGCGCGACCTCGTCCGGACACGAGGCCAGCGCGCCGTCGCGTACGTCGAATCGGTCCATGAAGCCGCTCGTGGCACACCGGACGGCGCCGCCGGCATCCAGCGCTGCGACCAGCGCCGGCACCCCCTCACAGACCTCGACCTCGTGCTTTGCTGCCGTCCTGCTCAGGCCCCCCACCGTTGACAGAGTAGGCCCGCGGAATGGCCGTCGGGGCAAACGAAGGCCCCGCGTGGACGAATGGACGGTGGCGCGGCCTCGCGCCGGCGCGGCTGCGGATACGGGGCGCCTACGGGCTGCGCATCGCCCGCCAGAGCGATCCTGCGAGCAGCAGCGCGACCGCGACGGGCAGGATCCACCAAGCCGCGACGCTCGTTTCGGCGACGAGCGCGGTCACCCCGAGCGAGACGACCACTCCTGCCGCGATGCGCCAGTCGTCGCCGATCACGAACTCCCAGACGAAGCGCAGGAACGACTCGAGTCTCGTCATGCGCCGATCCCCGTCATCTCCCGGCCGGCAGCGTCGTTGCCGGCCGGGCGCGCGGCAGCGCCGCTCGCCGCTTCAGCAGGAACGTGAGTCCCAGCGACAGCAACAGGGTCGCCGGGATGAGCACCAGGAGTGCGGCGTCGCCCCCGGGCCACTCCGCGCCCGCGCCCTCGGCGCCCCAGAACATCCCGAATGAGGTCAGCATCACGCCGACCGCGAACTTCAGCGTGTTCTCGGGGACCCGTGCGAGCGGGGCGCGTGCCACCACGCCGGCGATCACCACCAACACGACGGCAACGCCGGCGGCTGCCGCGGCGAGACCCACGTTGTGCTGGTTGGCGCCGAACGTCAGCACGATGAACACGACCTCGAGGCCCTCGAGCAGCACGCCTTTCAGAGCGACCGTGAAGGAGTACGGGTCGAACCGGCCCTGCGGAACGGCCTCAGCCGCGCGCGCCGCCACCTTCTCCTCGTCGTATGCCTCGCGCTCGTCGTGAAGCGCCTTGAGCCCGGATGCGCGCAGGATCGCCTTGCGCAGCCATTGCAGACCGAAGACCAGGAGCAGCCCGCCGACCGCGACCCGCAGTGCGTTGATCGGCAGGGAGGTGAGCGCGGGACCAAGGACGGCGGTCAACACCGCGAGCACGAGCAGCGCAACCCCCGCGCCGGTCAGCGTCGATCGCCAACTACGTGTCGTCCCGACCGCGAGCACGATCGTCAAGGCCTCGACCGCCTCCACCGCGCAGGCGAGGAACACGGAGATCGCAAGGCCCCACTCTGTGCCGGTCATCAGACGGATCGTAGGGCCGCGATCCGCCTGCCGTATCTCCGAAGCCACCAGCTGTCAGCACGGCCCGTTATGGCGCGCGGGCCCCGGCTGCGCGTCGGCGGCCGCCTCGCCGGGGCTAGCTGCCCGGGGCCATGCCGCCCGCCGAGGTTCCCGGCCCCGCATGCATCGTCGAGTTCGAGCTCATCGTTCTCCCCGTTCCCATCCGCATCCCGCCGCCCGTCCTCGTCGCCGCACCGGGCGTGGTGAGACCCGGGACCTCGGCGGGCGCCGCGGCGAGGAGCGTCCCGAGCACCAGGAGCAGGGCAGCCGCGCCGAACACTGCGCTGCGGCGCCGCGGCATCAGCCGCTCGGCGACGATCAGAACGGTCAGCAGGACCATCCACGGGATGCTCATCATCCCCAGCGCGTAGAGCACGACCATCAGGTGCCAGCAGCAGGCCACGCAACAGCCCCCGTGCTCGACGCCCGCCAGGAAGACACGGGCCGTGTCCGTGCGTGGCAGCCTCGGCGTGCCCGTGGTGCAGCGCACGAGCCAGCGGCGCTTGAAGTCGGTGAGCTGGAAGAGCCCGGCGGCGACGACGGCGCCGCCGGCGAGGTAGCGCCCACCGGCCGACCACGCGAACGCGTTCGAATGCCCCGAGCGCACCGCGACGATCACCGCGTAGCCCGCGAGCCCCGCGATCATCCAGACCACGCCGTAGCCCGCGAGGAAGGAACAGGCGGCGCCCCCCTTCGAGCGCGCCAACCGCGTCGCGCGGAGCACGGCGGGCGCGGCAGCGGGGAGCATCATCGCCGCCGTCATCGCAGCCCAGGAGACGACGAACCAGCCGAGCGCGCCCGGGTCGCCACCGGGCCCGGCGTCCATCCCCGACATCCGCCCGGCCAGCGCGAGCCAGGCGACGGCGCTCGCTGCGAGAACCCCGGCGAGGACCGCAGCGGGGGCGAGGCGGGAATCGGCCTCCCGCCCGATCGCGATCTCGGCCATCGCTCAAGCCGCCGCGAATTCGTCGTGCCTGCGCATCCACGACGGGAACGCAGGCGCGCCCTCGTCGCGGCCGCGGGGCACGAGGTCGAGGATCTCGTAGTAGGTCATCACCGGCTCGAGGCCGCGCGCCGTCGTCGCGTAGGTCAGGTAGACGTCTCCATCAGAAAGTGCGAAGACCAGCAGTCCCGGCCGCTGCGCGACGTACCCTGCCGCGTCTGTGCCGCAGTCCGCGGCGAACTGGCCGACCACCGGCGGCAGGCCGGCGGCCGCCGCCTCGTCGCGCGGCTGCGAGCGTTCGAAGTCCTCGTTGAAGTCGCTGCTGAAGCTCGACGCCCAGTCGAACTCCCAGCCCATGCGCTCGCGGTAGGCGAGCAGCTTCTCGATCGGTGCCTTCGAGACGCAGATCATCGTCACGTCGCGGGCCCCGAGCTGGGTCAGGACGCCGTTGAAGCTGTCGGCTATCGACGAGCAGACCGGGCAGCCCGCGTCGTATTCGGGCCCGAACATGAAGTTGTAGATCACGAGCTGGGAGCGGCCGTCGAACAGCTCCGCGAGCGTCCTCGGCCCCTCAGCCGTCTCGAGGGTGTACTCCCTCTCGACCCGCACCCAGGGCAGCGCGCGCCGTTCGCGAGCGAGCTCGTCTCCGAGCCGGGTGCGCTCCTTCTCTCGTGCGAGCAGCTTCTCGCGGGCGGCGAGCCACTGCTCTCGGTCGGCGGTCCTCTCGGGTGTCATTTCCTGTCTCCTTGTCTGTTGTCGTTCATCGATCTCGCGCGCACCGCTCACTCGTCGCCGTGCGCCGCGGCTCGGCGCGGCCCGATCGTCAGGTCCTCGCCCGTCTCGAGCAGCGTCTTCAACGCCGAGAGCACGCGTGGCCAGCCGCCGCCGATCAGCTCGATGACCTTCCCGCCCGCGGCGAGGCCGTCGTGGATCACCCTCAGCTGCACCGCGCTGCCGGCCGGCTCGATCTCGAAGGTCACCTTCGAGCGCGGCTCGCTCGCCGCGAGCGCGAAGACCTCCTCGTCGACGCCGATCGCCTGCGCCAGCTCGGGGGTGAAGGTGTGCCAGGTGTAGGACAGCCGGCGGTACGGCTCGGCCTCGAGCACGACCTGCGCCGGGTCGGCGATCCGAACGCCGCGCTGGTTCCAGACGATCTCGGATCCCGGCTGCCAGTCCGTCTCGAAGGTCACGTTCCAGTAGCTCTGCGTGAAGGCGGGGCTCGTCAGCGCCTCCCACAGACGCTCCGGCGTCGTGCGGATGTAGGTCGTGTATACGAATGAGGGCTTTTCCATCGTGTCGCTCTCCAGGGCTCGCTTGAGGTCGGATAGCGCCTCGACCCGCCGCTGCTCGTAGCGGTCGATCCAGCGCTCTGAGATCTCGTTGATCGGTGCGGCGTTGAGGTAGTGCAGCTTCTCCCGGCCCCGCCGGATCGTGCTCACGAGGTTGGCTCCCTCGAGCACGGACAGATGCTTGCTCACGGACTGGCGAGTCATGTGCATATCCGCGCAGAGCTCCCGAAGCGTCTGGCCGTTCCGGGCGTTGAGACTGTCCAGCAGCCGCCGGCGTCCCGGGTCCGCGAGCGCCCGGAAGACGGTGTCCATCGTCTGTGCCTGCGGGATCTCGGAAGGAAAGGCAGTCATTTGGCTGCATGAGTATAGGCAGCCAGACGGTTGCGTGTCAAGGCGGGCGGCCTCGGCAGGTGCGGCCTCACTCGACGGGGCACGGCTCGCGAAGGCGCGTGCGATGATTCGCCCGATGCCGCCACGTCCGAACGTGTTCTCGGAGACGTTCAGCGTGACGCGCGGGGATCTGCGCATCGAGCGCGTCGCGAGCAAGGCCGGCGCCGAGCAGCTGGGCGGGACGCTTTACGAGCTGCCTCCCGGCTCCGAGGGAGCTCCGCTGCACCTGCACCACGGGATGGAGGAGCTCGCGGTGGTGATCGCGGGCACGCCGACGCTGCGCACGCTCGAGGGCGAGGTCGAGCTCGTGGCCGGCGACGTCGTCGCGTTTCCGCGCGGGCGACGTGGCGCGCACACTCTCGCCAACCGCTCAGACGCTCCGGTGCGATATCTGATGGTCTCTACGAAGGTGATGCCGGAGATCGTCGAGTATCCGGAGCAGGGGACCGTTCGGGTTCTGGCGCGATCACCGTCCGAGCCGCCGGGTCCGGATCAGGACCCCGCCGAGCGCCCGGTGCTCTTGTTCGACCGCTCGGACGCGAAAGAGGACCGTCCGGCGCGCTGAGTCCGACGGGGCCGCCGGGAGCGCTCGGGAGGCAGCTGAGGGCTGATGGCTGGAAGGTGACTTGCTTGAGCGCGGCGAAGGGCGGCGGCCCCGGCCGGACGATCAGTGCGCCGGGTGTCGCGCCACCGCCCGGCCGTCGGTGCGGCCGCCGTCATCCGACCAGCGCTGGACATCCTGGGTGCCCTGCGCCTGGGCCGCCTCACGGCGAGCCAGGAGCTGCGTTTGATCGACGCACGTGCCCGGTGGATGATCCGGCTGTTGGGGGGAGAGGGAGTGCAGGTCGAACGACCGGAACCCCATCACTTCGGATGCCGATGCGACCCTGCTCAGCGTTGCTCCGCAGATCGGGCACCGGCCCTCCAGGAGCGCGATCGCCGGAGAGTCCGCGCGGAGCCGGAGCCGACAGGTGGAACAGCTGAGATGGCCGTGAGGCGTCACGAGACCCCGGATGGCTCGGCGTCGCGGCGACCGAAGTGCGCCAGGCGTGCGGCGTCGTGCACATCGCGCGCCGCGTGCTCGGCGTCATCGCGTGAGGCGAAGCCGCCGGACTGGATGACGGCGTTGCCGCGGCCGTCGACGATCTCCCACAGGTAGTCCCCGCCGTTGTCCTGCGAGATGACAAACGCCAGCGACGCTCGATCTGTGACCGTGGCGAGATCCCGCCGCGATCTGGTGACCCGGCTCTTCTTTGTTGCGGTGGCCATCGCCGACCGCCTCTCTACTCCTCTGCGCGAATAAATCGACCGGATAGGGAGAGGAACGAGAGCTACCAGGACGGACTTACGACTATACCGGGCTTCGACTTGCGGACTCGGCCTCCGGGAGACCCACCGGATCTGCGGGTTGGCCTAGCTGGGGCCCTCCGGGTTCCCGTGGGCGCGCTGCTCCTCGGCCTCTGCGAAGCGACGGCGTTCTTCGGCCTGTTCGTAGGCGCGTTGGAGCTCGCGCAGGCGATCTTCGCTCGTGGGCCGCGGCCCGAAGGTCTTGGCCTTGTACAGCTGGTAGCGCTCTCGGGCGACGCGAGCTTGAGCGCGCAGATCCTCGAGGTGATCGGAGGTCATGGGTGCCCGTTTACGAGGGCTGCTCGGTTTGCCTGTCCGTGCTCAGCGGCGGGCGAGACGACGGCCGCTTTCGGTGTCCGGCGGGGTGTAGTTCAGCTCGAAGTGGTGATAGAGGGCGGACTCGTCGGCCTGTGAGAGCTCATCGCCGTGCTGCTCGATGTTCGGCGCCGACTCGACTCGGTCCTTGCTGACGGCGACCTGCAGCTCGTCCGGGCCGATCGAGATCCCGCCGAGCGGCACGAAGGTGAGGTGGCGGCCGATGAAGCCTTCCTTGACCGTCGCGAACTGCGGCTCGTCGGTCTCGACGTCGACATAGACGTCCTCGAGCTTGCCGATCTTCTCACCCTTGCTGTCGATCAGCATCTTGCCGTGCCACTCAGCGACATTCCACTCTGCGTTCGGCTGCTCGTTCATGCTCGGAGCCTCGCTTTCGGTGGTGGCTTGACGGTTTCCATTCTAGGGCCGGATCCTCGGTCGTCACGGTGCCGGAGTGTCAACTGCCGGACCCGGCCGGGAACGCGTCTGCCGGGAGCACGTATCGTCGTGGCCGGGCGTCGTTTCCCGGGCCGCCGGTGCGTGGACCGTGCAGACCGGGGCGCGGTGTGGAGGGCCGGGCGGCCTCCGCGACGCCGTCGTGGTCGGCGATCCAGCGCAGGATCGCGACGGACTTGGCGCCCTCCGCGAGGATCACCGAGCGCTCGATCGCCAAGGCGCCGGAGGCATTCGGACGGGCCAGGCGTCTGACCAGGGCCGCCGTTGCGTCGGGCGGGTCGGTTGCCGTCTCGCTCATGTCTGTGCTCCTCTCGATCGGAGTTCCACTCGGCCGATGTCCGGCAGCTCGCATTGAGCCTGTGAGCTGCCCGGTTGCAGGTCGAGCAGTGTGGTCAGCAGCTGCAGGGGCGTACCCGCTGCCCATGCCTGGGGACGCGAGGCAGCTGGATAGGCGACGGGCACTGACGTGACCGCGGCGGGGTAGCCGGCGAAGACCTCCGGCAGTCGATGCTCGAAGTAGGGCGCCGCCGAGAGCATCGCGGCGGCGAATGTGACCGCCTGCTCGCGGTGGCCGTAGCGTGCGAGTCCGGCGACGATCAGTGAGTTCTCGTGTGGCCACACTGTCCCGGTGTGGTAGCCGAGGGGGTTGTAGCCGGCCTCGCCCGAGCCGAGCGTCCTGACGCCCCAGCCCGAGTACAGCTCGCGCTGCACCAGATGGTCGGCGGTCTCGGCTGCCTGGCGCTCGTCGAGCAGGCCCGACCAGAGTAGGTGGCCGATGTTCGAGGTCAAGCTGTCGACCTGGTGCTTGTCGCCATCCAGCGCCACCGCGTGGCACCCACGCCCGGGCATCCAGAAGTCGCGGTGAAAGCGGGTGCGCAGGTCGAGCGCCTGCGACTCCAGTCGCTCGGCGAACGCGGGATCGCGCCAGACCTCGCGGGCGAGGCGGGCGGCGCGACGGCGGGCGTCGTAGGCGTATCCCTGGATCTCGCACGTCGCGATCGGCCCACTCGGGATCGTGCCGTCGGCGAACTGGATCGCGTCCCAGCTGTCCTTCCAGCACTGGTTGACGAGCCCGGTCGTGGTGTCTCGGCGCGAGTACTCCACGTACCCGTCGCCATCGGCGTCGCCGCTGTCGTCGATCCACGCGAGCGCGGCGCGGGCGCTCGGCTCGAGCGCCCGCACCAGCTCATCGTCCCCGGACCAGCGGTGATACTCATCGAGGAGGACGAGGAACAACGGTGTCGCGTCGGCCGAGCCGAAGTACGGCGAATATGGACGATCGCCCCTCGCCGTCAGCTCGCCGAAGCGCAGCTCGTGCAGGATCTTCCCTGGCTCGCGTTCGTGGAAATCGTCGCGATCGTCGCGCTTGGGCCGCGGCGAGCACCCGCAGCGTGGTCTCCGCCAGCTCGGGCAGGTAGGGCAGCGCCTGGAAGCTGGCGATGAGGCTGTCGCGGCCGAACAGCGCCATGAACCAGGGCAGGCCGGCCGCGGGCAGCGTCGCGCCCTCGCTGATGTCCGGCGGCAGGCGCAGCGCGCCCAGATCGCTGAGGCTCGCGCGGTACGTGCGCGCCAGCGCCGGATCGCTCGCCGAAATGGCCGGCGCCCGGGCGAGCCAGCTCTCGAGCTCGGCCGATTTCGAGGCACTCATCGCATCGAAGCCACCTCGCGCGCGGCGCGGCGCGAATGCTGCCGTCGACTGCTCGGCGAGAGGTGTGATGGTGAACGTGGTCGCCCACTGCTCGCCGGGCGTCAGCACCGGCGAGTAGGTGAATCGGGTGCGCGTGACCGCCGCCGGCTCACTCGAAGCGATCGTCACCCCGCGCCGGAATCCTGCGGACTCGTAGGACAGCGAAAGCGAGCGATCGTCCTGCCGAGCCGTGACCGCTCTTGCCTCCACCGCTTCGTCCTTGACCTCGAGCAGGTCGGCGAAGTCCGTGTCGAGCTCGAGCGTCACGTCGAAAGTCGTGCTCTCGTGGCGATGGTTGATCACCGATATCTCCTCCATCCAGACGTGGTCGATCAACCGACGGCGCATGACCGAGCAGGGCGCCTCCACCTCCGGGCCGACGCGTGGCGTCAGGAAGAAGCTGACGGCGAAGTGCTCCTGCTGGTCGAGCCCCAGCAGCTCGAGCGGCTGCTCACCGACACGGAGCACCCAGCGCGAGACGAAGCGAGTGTCCTGCGAGAAGAACCCGTGACCACGCTCGTCGTCGTGCTGGATGTCGCCGCGGCGGTCGCTGACCACGAAGGTGCTGCCGTCGAGCGCGCTGAGTGTGCGGTCAGGCAAGCGCCAGCTCCGCTGCGCGGGGGAGGGCTGCGCCACGATAGGCGGATTCGTAAGCGCTCGCCACGACGTTGACGTCGCAGTGCTCGGCGACCCAAGCCCGGCAGTCACGCGCGGCGATCCGGCCGAGGCCGCCGACTGCGGCGGCCATCTCCGTCTCGTCGTCGACGAGGAAGCCGGTCCGCCCGTCGATCACGAGCTCGCTCGCGGCTCCCGCGGGGAACGCGATCACCGGGGTGCCGCAGGCGAGTGCCTCGACCATCACCATCCCGAATGGCTCGCGCCAGCTGATCGGCATCAGGAGCGCGCGCGCGCCGGCGAACACCGAGCGCTTTCTGGCTCCGCCGATCTCACCGAGAAACCGAACCTGCTCGTGGTCGATGTGCGGCGCCACCTCGCTGTCGAAGAAGGCCTGCTGTCCCGGCTGGATGACGCCGGCGATCACGAGCGGCACGCCGGCGGCCCGCGCCGCCGCGATCGCGCGGTGCGGCCCCTTGTCAGCGGTTATCCGGCCGACCCAGAGCAGGTAGTTCTCCTTGCGCTCGCGCATCGGCCAGACCCGCAGCTCGATCGGGTTCGGGATCACCTCCACGTCGGCGAGGCGCTCCGGCGCCGTCGCGCGTTGCGTGCGGCTGATCGCGACGAGAGTCGCCTTGGACTCGTGCCGGGCATAGAAGGCCGAGGTGGCCGGTGTGAACTGCCCGTGCAGCGTGTGCACGAGCGGGGTCGCGAGTCGGTCAGACATGCTGAGAGCCGTGAACCCGCAGTGATCGTGAACGACATCGAACGGATGCCCGCCGTGTGCGCGGTCGATCGCTGCGAACGCGCGTGCGACGTGGTCGACCTCGTACAGCGAGCGCTCGATCTCGTCGGGGTGAGTGTCGTCGAGCAAGGTCACCACATCCGCGCTCGACGTCGATCCGGGGGCGCAGTACAGAGTCACCTCGTTGCCTCGCTTGACCAGCGCCTCGGTCAGCACGCTCACCACCGACTCGACCCCGCCGTAGCCCGCCGGTGGCACCGAGATCCAGGGCGGCGCGAGCATCGCGATCCGCAGGCCCGCTTCGGCCTGGTCGCCATGCGCAGGCGGGCGCGTCCCGTTCCGCGGGCGCGGAGGCGTGACGCGCTGTGGTCTGCGCCCGGGGAGGAGCTCGGCGACGGCCGGCGCGGCGCGGCTGCTCTGCATCTGGGTGAGCTTTCTGGGCGGATGCGCCAGGCGGACGCAGTTTCGCTCGATAGGGGCGCGACCTCGTTCGGTGTCGATCGCCGGTTGACACCCATCGCTGTTGTCGGACAACCATAACATGAAATCGAAATCTAGAGTTGGTATTCTGCCTTTATGGTCTACGAGCCCCCTTCCTCCTGGGCGTTCCTGACCAATCACGCCCAGGTTCTCGTCTGCATCGCCGATGAGCCCGGCGTCCGCCTGCGCGACATCAGCGAGCGCGTCGGAATCACCGAAAGAGCCGCCCACCGCATCGTCGGCGAGCTCGCCGACGCCGGTTACATCACTCGCAAGCGCACCGGTAGGCGCAACGCCTATCTGATCCACACGGAGCGTCCTCTCCCCGATGCGCTCGCGCGCGAGCAGAAGGTCGGCGATCTGCTCGCCGTCCTCGCCCGTCCAGGCGCAGGCGACTCCAGCCGCACGCGACGGCGCGACCCGCTGAACCGTGCTCTCGATGCGGGTTGACAACGTTGAGGCCGGTGCAGCGGGGGTGCGCGAGGAGGAGATCGAGTCGCGCTTCGAGGCGACTGTCGCCGTCGGTCTCGTGATCGCGCTGCAGTTGACGCTCGCGCTGGTGAGCCTGGGAGGCGGATGGCGGCTCGCCGGGCTACCGGGCTGGGTCTGGTTGATCCCCGTCGTCCCCGAGGCAGCGCTCCTCGGGGCGCTCTCCTGGTCGGCGCCCCGCCATCGCCTCGAGCAGACCGGCCATCGCCGGACGGTCGCGCTCGCGCTCGTCGGCGTGATCACGGCCGCCAACGCGCTCGCGCTGGTGGCTCTGATGGCATCGGTGCTGGGCGGGCAGGAGAAGAGCGGCGCGGAGCTGCTGTTCAAGGGCCTGACGATCTGGAGCACGAACGTCGTCACGTTCGGGCTGCTGTTCTGGGAGGTTGACCGGGGCGGTCCGATACGCCGGGGAACGCCCGGGCCTTCAGCCCGCGACTTCCAGTTTCCACAAGATGAGAACCGGAAACTCGCCGAGCCGAACTGGCATCCGCGATTGGCCGACTACGTGTACGTGTCGTTCACGAACGCGATCGCGTTCAGCCCGACGGACGCGATGCCACTGACCAGGCGCGTGAAGATGATGATGCTGGTGGAGTCGGCGATCTCTGCGACCACCGTGCTGCTGGTGGCCGCGCGAGCCGTGAACATCCTGCGCTGAACGGCTCGGTCCGCCGCGCCCGCGGATCCAAGCGGCGCCGGCGTCATGTCGACGGTGTCAACGGCTCCGGCTCCTGCGCTTCGTCAGAGAGCGGCTTGGCACGCCGGAGCGCAGCGTTGACCTCCGCGCCGAACAGCAGCGCCACGTTGGTGAGCCACAGCCAGACGAGCAGGATTATTGCCGCGGCGAACGAGCCATACGTGACGTTGAAGCTCTTGAAGTTCGCGAGGTACGCGGAGAACCCAGCCGATGCGCCGAGCCATATCGACACTCCCACGACGGCGCCGGGGGCGATCCAGCGCAACCCCCGTTGTTGAACGTCGGGCGTGACGTAGTAGATGTAGGAGAACACGAGCAGCGCACTCGCGAAAGCCGCGGGCCAGCGGACGATACGCCAGGCCGAGGCCGCGACGGATCCGAGCACTTCATCTGCGACGCTCCCGCCGGCGAACACGAGCACCAGCGTGACGAGCACGAGCGCCAGGAGCACGAACGTCGAGGCGATGTCGATCAGCTTGCGGCGTGCGAAGCTCCGTCCGCCTGACACCTCGAAGACGACGTTGAGTGAACGTCGCGCCGCCTCGAGGTAACCGGTGGCGCCATACAGTGCTGTGAGGATCGCCAGTACGAGTGCCACCGTGGCGGTGCCTTTGCTCTTCAGCGCCGCCCGCACCGCAGCGTCGATCGGCGAAAGGGTCGCAGCCGGGACAACGCCATGGAGATGACCGAGGATCGTGTTGTAGGTCGCTGGATACTCCCCCAGCACCCCCAGGAGCGACACGGCAAGGAGCAGCAGCGGGAACAACGACATCAGCGCGTAGTAAGTGAGCGCGGCGGCGTGGTGCGTGCCCTGATCGTCGTAGAAGGACACGACCGACCGCCTCAGCGTCTGCCATGTGCGCTTCACGACCGGCAACGTAGCGGCCGCGGGCAACGGCAGTCCTCTTGGTGCGTTGGTGCCGGCGGCCGACATCAGCCGCGAGTTGCGCCTAGCCGCCCGACTCGGTTTCGGCGATCCGCCCGGGCTCGCCGCGCTTTTCGACCACGACGTAGCCGGGATACAGCTCCACAGTCGACTCGATCGCCGGTTCCTCGTGGCCCGGGAGCACGACGAAGCGTCGGGGATTCGATCGCACACGGGAGTACTCCGCGATCGACAGGTCCAGCTCGCCGCCGCAATCCACCTGGACGCACTCGCAGATGAAGGTGTCGGCCGACTCGCCGTTGCGCGGACGCTGATGCTCGATCCTGTCGTTTATGCGCCGCGCGAGGGCCTCGTTCTGTGCCATCCGGCGCTTGCGTCGATCATCCATGTGCGGGACTCATCAGTCGGTGCGGCAGTGCCTGCGGTGTTGAAAGAGCCGGTACAGCCTGCGCGGCCGCGACGCCCGCGCGCTCGATCACCTCGTTGACCCCGACCGCGCGGATTCCGCGCTTCGAGAACAGCTCGTACGAGCGTCCAGGATCCGCTGGCGGGCGCCCGCCCCCGTCTCGGTGGAGTGGGGCTGGGTTTCGAGCATGTAGCCGAAGGGTAGCACTGAGAGAGAACGCTCTCTACTGGGGAGGAAATCGTTCTCTCCTCTCTTGCAGGGCCGAGGAGCATTCAACGTAAAGGAGGTCTCAATGGGGCTCTTGGAGCTGCTTTTGATCGTGCTGGTAATCGCCGCCATCGCGGGCGGTATCGGTGTGAGCCCGTTGCTGTGGGTGCTGCTGCTGATCGCCGTCGTCGTCTTCTTCACACAAGGCGGGTTCGGCTATCGCAGAGGCGGGAGGGTCTAGGTATGACGATCGGCGGATCGCTCTTCCTCATCGCGGTCGGTGCGATCGTCCGCTACGGCCTCACCTTTCACGTGTCGGGCGTGTCTCGCCCCGTGATCGGGTTGATTCTCATGATCGCCGGTGCGGTCGGCCTTCTGCTGTCGCTGATCTACATGACCAGCGCTCGAGGCCGCGCGGCCGTGGCGCCTTACGAAGAACGGCGCCTCTGATCCGACCGGCCCCCTGCGCGTCCAGCGGGGGGCCGGCGCGAGGCCGATGGGCCTCACGCCCGGCTGTGCAGGGGAAGGGCGCAGCGCGGCACGCCGCACCTCCGCCGCCCCCAACTCAAAGCGGCATGAGGACGGCAGCTTCTTCTCCGGCGTCACGTTCACCGACGGGACGTCCGCAATTCCGATTTAGCCAGAGGAGGAAACAGTGAGTACAGGAACGATCATCGCAATCGCTGTCGTTGTCGTCGTGGTGCTGTTGCTCGTGACTCTCGTCGCGCGCGCGGCGGGACGCAGGCGGGACGAACGCCGTCGTGAGCAGGCGGGCGAGCTCCGCCAAGAGGCCAGGAGCCGTTCGATCCAGGCGCAGAGCGCTCGTGCCGCGGCTGATGAGCAGGCTGCGGAAGCCAACCGTGCACAGGCTGAAGCTGAGGAACGTGCCGCTCAGGCGCGGCAGGGACAGGCGGCCGCACAGCGCCGAGCGGTTGAGGCTGAGCATCTGACGCGAGTCTGCCCGCGATCAGCACGAGAAGGCACGTGCGATCGACCCCGACGTGAGCGACAGCGGGCAGGAGGAAGCGGTCGCGATCAACGAGCGAACTCGCTGAGCGACCCCGCGACCTGAGCCGCTGTGCCGAGACTGCGGCGGTCCAGCTGCGCGGCTCCGGGTGTCATGCCGCCGCCGGCGGGGGAGGGGCCTTCGAGTACCTCGACCCCGCCGGCCACGCGACCTCACTGGGGTCGCTTCTCGAAGACGAGGCGATAGTGGTCGAGAAGCTCGCGTTCGAAGCACACCTTGTTCGCGCTGACGCCTGACGCGAAGGCGCGACGGAAGTCGGCACTGGAGATGTAACGGGGCACGAGCTGCAGCTTCAACCACGCCTGGCGAACGCTCCGCCGGCCGATCCGCGCATTCCACTGCTCGATCGTCTCGATGTAGTCGAGGCGGCCGTTCGAGCTCGAGACGAACTCGAACTGGGGCGCGGCGCATCGGATGACCTGCTCTTGTCCGAAGGGAAGCCAGGAGCCCGGGAACTGGCGCGAGAGCAGGGCGAGGTACCACGCGTCCGTGTTCGCGGGCGGCATCTCGTCGAGCGCCGCCAGCGCGTCCCCGGGCGGGATCATCTTGCGCCCATAGACCATTGTCTGCAGGTAGAACCGGCCCCCGACAGGGAGAACGCTCGCGATCCGCCCGAAAAGGGCCTGATAGACCGCGTCTTGGCGACCCGACCCGGAAGTCATCCGGCGAGCAGAAGTGCTCGAACGCGCCGAGACTCGCCACCGCGTCGAAATCCCCGAACCAACGGCGTTCGAGCTCCCTTGCGTCGCGGAGATGGACGTCGAGACCGTGACGGCGGCAGGCCGCGAGCTGCGCCCGCGAGAGCGTCACGCCGATGCCGGTGCCTCCACGCCTGCGGACGTAAGTCGAGTAGTGCTCCCCAGCCACAGCCGAGGTCGAGCAGTCGCAGCCCCGGGCCGATGCCGATCTGCTCGGCGACATATTCGTGCTTGCGGCGCTGCGCCTCGCCGAGGCTGAGCGTGAAGTCGCCGTCGTACTTGGCGCCGCTGAAGTCGGCGAGCTCCCCCATGCCGAGCCGGAACACCCGATCCGTCAGCGAGTAGGTGAAGTCGATGTCGGCGCGCGTAGCGATCTGGAACCTCCACGACGATCATCCCCGACCCGGCCCCGCCGGCGTTCCCCGGTTCGCCGAACACCCATCCGTACCAGTCGCTCAGGGGGCGGAACGGAGGGCCGCCAGAGCGGGAACCTGGTCACTGTGAAAGTGCCAGAAGAGGGTCGTTACCCGCATCAGCGCCTCCTGCACCTGCGCTCGGCCGGCTGGCCCGCCGTTCAGCAGCTGCTCGACGCGCGCGCGAGAGACCAGCTCCCACAGGTCCGAGGACGGCTGGTCGAAGAGTTCGCGCATCAGCGGGAGCCTCGCCTCGAACCAGGCCTGTGGAAAGAGATACTCGGTGTAAGTGCTCTCTTGGCGGGTGCGCGAGGGAATGCGTGCCGCGAGCTGGGTGCCGACTGCGCCCGCGAGACGCCACGAGACGAGGACCGGAACGAGCGCGGGCTTCTGTGGACGGAAGGGGTTTTCGTAACGGTGCTCGCGCAGCTCGCGGCTGAGCTTTCCCATCAGCCGGAAGTGGGCGGCCTCGAGATAGCGTTCGGCCGATGAGAGGGACAGGCAGTAGTCAAGGAAGGGGCGGGCCAGCAGTGGGCTGAAGGCATCATCCGTGGTCGCGGTGCGACGTGTCGTCGTGCTCGCCCAGCGACCCATGCGCTCGAAGATGTAGAAGGCCTCCTGCAGTTCGATACGCCTCCAACCCTCCTCGAGACGTTCGTCGTAGAAGCGCCGCAGGTAACTCTCCACCTCAGCTCGGGCCGCGGCGGTCATCATTCCGCCGTCGTTGCCCGCCTTCATCGCCAGCAGCTTGTGTTGGACCGTGAGCGAGCGACGCAGTAGGGGGGCGTTCGTAGCAAACGCTGTCAGGTCGCCTGTGCCGGCTCGACCGATCTCTCCCCCCATGCCGCCGAGCTTGACGCCGATCGTCTCATCGTCGGCCGAGGGCTCGACGAAGTCACCGATCTGCAGCAAGCTCGTCTGACCGTCGTTCTGGCGCATGAAGCGTGACGCTGCGTCGGTCCAGTCCAATCCGGCGTCCTCGGGGTCGTGACGGTTCACTTCGTGACGGATTCCCATTTTCTCCGCCAGCTCGCGGGCGATGATCACGTCAGGCACCTCCTCGACGCCGCCCGTGAAGTACTGGGCGTCCCGGTTCGCGGCCAAAAGCAGCGCGAGCAGGACCCGCGAGTCGCGGCCACCTGTGAGAGCACATTCGACGCGCTCGATTCCCTCTGTGGCGTTGACCGTCAGCCCGACAAGCGAGTCCGCGAGGTCGTCGAGAGCGGGCGCAGCGCGTCGTTGTCGCCTGGACGCCAGCTGCGCCGGTCCGAATCTCCTCTCGGTCTCGAGCCGGCCGGCGGCGATCTTGTGCAACGAGCCTCCGGAGAGGATGTGCACCCCGGCCACCGTCGTCCTGTCCGACGCCGCCCAGCCGAGGGCCAGAAACGTGCTGACCCCCAGCGGGTCGGGTGAGCTGAGACCAAGCAGAGTCCCTACCGCGTAGGCGCTGTTGGAGATCACGTATCCGTCGTCGTGCCGGCCGTAGTAGATCGGGACGAACCCCAGCGTGTCGGTCAAGACCTCGACCGTCTCGGCGCGTAGATCTATCCGCACCGCGCAGAACTGTCCATCGAGCCGGTCCGCGAGCCCGTCCCACGCTCGATCCAGCTCGACGGCATCGATTCCGCGCAGGCCCGAGTCGGTTCCCACGGGCAGCCCGTCGAACAGGGTCACGACGTCTTCCGAGCGCGCCAAATAGCGCCTCGGCCCTGCCCGATGCGGCGAGTGGTGGATGCCCGTGGCGAGCACCCGTTGATTCGGCGACGCTGCCCACCAGGCCGTGTCGGGGTCGAGTCCTTCGACCGCGCCCACGAGCGCTTGTTCAACCCTCGCGCGGTCGAGGCCGGGCATGTCGATCGCAGCAGCGAAAAGATGCATTCGCCAAATCCCCCTCGTTCCATCCGGCGTAGGTGCGAGCCGGGGTCGCCCCAGGTTTCGCGGCACTGTAGCAGCGAGCTCAAGCACCCCAACTGGGTGCGCCGGAGCAATCGCCGAGCCGGTTCGATTGCTGACGAGCCGCCCGTTCTCGAG
>CAWGBB010000005.1:0-141712 GCA_963820745.1 uncultured Solirubrobacteraceae bacterium
GGCGCGATCTCCTCGTGCGATTTCGCGATCACGACATACGCGACGGCATCCTGCGGCGAGCCATCGTCGGCGTACACGCATACGTCCACCCGCGCGTACGCCCACCCCGCGCCCTCCTTGCGGTCGAGCGACTCGAGGTCCGAGTCGGTGACCTCGTACAGAGCGCCCCACACCACGCAGCCCGGGTCTCCGACGACGTCCACGACCCCGGTTCCCGTTCGCACCGACCGCCGCGTGAACGCGAGCCGGTGACCGGGCAGGCGCGCCCGTCCGAGGAACCGGTGGCCCGGGCAGACGCCCCTCATCACCGCCTCCGACATGTTGCTGCCGTACGCGAAGTACTTGCTCACGGCCGCGCGCGAGTCTAGTCCCCTACGATCCACAGCCATGGCCGGCGCATCCGCCGAGGCGGCACTCCAGGTCCTCCCCTCACAGGAGGAGGTCCTGCTGCGCGAGACGGTCGCCGGCATCTGCGCGGAGTTCGGGCAGGAGTACATGAAGCGCAAGCGCGACGCCGAGGAGCCGCCTCGCGAGCTCTGGGACGCCCTCGCCTCGCGCGGCTACATGGGCGTGAACATCCCCGAGGAGTTCGGTGGCGGCGGGCTGGGGATGCAGGCGCTCTCGTGGGTCGGCGAGGAGATCGCGGCCGCGGGCTGCTCGCTGCTGCTGATCGTGGTGTCGCCGGCGATCGTCGGCAGCATCCTCGTCAAGCACGGCACCCCCGCCCAGAAAGAACGCTGGCTGACCGGCATCGGCGCCGGGACGACGAAGGTCGCCTTCGCGATCACCGAGTCCGATGCCGGCAGCAACTCGCACAAGCTCTCCACCTCGCTGCGCCGCGACGGCGATCGCTACATCCTCAGAGGCCAGAAGACGTTCATCTCCGGCGTGGAGGACGCCGACCACGTGCTCGTGGTCGCCCGGACGCGTCTTGCCAACGGCGAGCTCGGCCTGCCCTCGCTCGCGATCGTCGACGTCGACAGTCCCCGGCTTCACGCGACAGCCGATCCCGATGGCGATCCGCGGCGCCGACCGCCAGTGGACGCTGTTCTTCGACGACGTCGAGCTCGAGGAGGAGCGGTTGATCGGTGGCGAGAACGGTGGCTTGGGCGTCGTCTTCGACGGGCTGAACCCGGAGCGCATCATGGGCGCCTCGATCTCCGCGGGCGTGGGACGCCTGGCGCTCGATCGGGGTGCCGCCTACGCGCGCGAGCGGGAGGTCTGGGGCAAACCGATCGGCGCGCACCAGGCTGTCGCGCACCCGCTCGCGGAGGCCAAGATCCAGCTCGAGCTGGCGCGCCTGATGACGCGCAAGGCGGCGACGCTCTACGACGCCGGCGCGCCCGGTGCGGGCGAGGCTTCGAACATGGCCAAGTTCGCGGCGGCCGAGGCCGCTATCCACTGCGTCGACAGCGCGATCCAGGCGCACGGCGGCAACGGCTTCGCGCTCGAGTACGGGCTGAGCGACCTGTGGTGGGCGGCGCGCGTGGCCCGCACCGCCCCGGTCTCGCGCGAGATGGTCCTCAACTACGTCGCCGAGCACTCGCTCGGTCTGCCGAAGTCGTACTAGCCGGTCGGCTCGGCGCTCGGACGTCAGGCTTTCGTCCCGGCGCCGTGCGCCTTGGCGGCCTGGACCTCGGCGTGGCAGGCGGCTATGTGCTCGTCGGTGATCTTCCCGTCGGAGGGGACGTCCGGATGGTGGACGTGGCAGAGCCGGTAGTGCCCACAGCGGAAGCGCCCCCGGCGGAAGCAGCCCTTCCGGTGGCAGATCAGCGTCGAGACGATCCCGCCGATGCCGATCAGGCTTATCGCGCCGATGATCAGACCGATCCATTCCGCGTGGGAGGTCGTGAACGGCAGCGTCGCGAGCACCGGCGCAAGCTAGACCGGGGAGCGGACGCACCCGCGCATACCTGTTACCGGCGCGTTGCCCAGGATTGACCCTCGTGGCCGATGTCGTTTACGTTTCCGTCTGGAGGGATCTGCGCGGAGAGGGGCCCGCGGACCTAAACGAACGGGGAGGTCGGGTGACGATGGGACTCGGAATGCATGGAAGCGGAAGGACTGCCTCGACGGCGGCTGTTCCTCTGCGTGGCACTGGCCGCGGCGATCGCGGCGCTCGGCGGCGCGATGGCAGCGCTCGCGAGCGGCAACCCGCCGACGGCGCACAGCGAAGGGGCCAACGCGGTCACGCGGACCTCGGCGGTCCTGGAGGGCACCGTCAACCCGAATGGCACCCAGGTCACCGAATGCGTGTTCCGCTACGGGACGACGCCGGCCCTCGAACACAGCATCCCCTGCTCCTACTCGCCCGGCCACGGGGTCACGCCCGTGCCGGTCGAAGCAACCCTCTCGGGTCTCACCGAAACCACCACCTACTACTTCGAGCTGTTCGCCAAGGACTCCGCGGGCGAAAGCGTCGGCGACGAACTTCATTTCACGACGCTCCCGACGGCGCCGCACTCGAACACCCAGCCGGCGCACAACGTCGGGCACACGAGCGCGACGCTCGAAGGCTTCGTGGACCCGAACGAATCCGAAGTCACGAGCTGCTTCTTCGAATACGGGACCGAACCGAACTCGCTCGAAGAAACCGTGCCCTGCTCGCCGTCGCCTGGATCGGGCGCGGAACCCGTCGCGGTGAGCGGCCAGATCGAAGGGCTCTCCGAAACGACGACCTACTACTACCGGCTCGTCTCGACGAACTCGTTCGGCACCACCACGGGAGGCAGGGAAAAACTGCTGACGCGCCCGAACGAACCTAATGCCGTCACGGAATCGCCGAACCCGGTCGGTCGCACATCGGCGACCCTGAAAGGTCTCGTCAACCCACGTGGCGCGCTGGTCGAAGAATGCGTGTTCCAGTGGGGCACGACGCCCGCCGAGGAAAACACCGTTCCCTGCTCGTCGCTGCCGGGCTCCGGGGAAGAAAACGTGCAGGTCTCGGCGGCTCTCGAAGGGCTGAGCGAAAGCACGACCTACTTCTACAAAGTGGTCGCGTCCAACGGCTTCGGCCAGAACACCGGCGGCAACCATCAGTTCACCACCGAGCCGTCCGGGCCGCACGCCGAGCTCCGCAAGACGGACGAAATCGGCGCGCGCTCGGCGGTCCTGAAAGGCGTCGTGGACCCGAACGACACGACGCTCACGGAATGCTTCTTCGAATACGGCACGACGCCCGCCTTCGGGCAGCAGGTGCCGTGCAGCTCGCTGCCCGCGGGTGAAGGGTTCATGAAAGTGACGGCGAGGGTCACCGGGCTCATGCCCCACACCACGTACGCCTACCGACTCGTTGCAGTCAACGCGTTCGCGACCGACTACAGCGGCGAAGAACGGATCACGACGTTCGAACCCGGGCTGTTGCCCGTGATCTCCAAGCTCGTCCCGAAGAAGGGACCTGCGGTCGGTGGCAACGAAGTCACGATCAGGGGCACGAACATGCTCGAAGCCGCGACGGTGCGCTTCGGCGGCGTCGAATCGGAAGGCATCGTCGCGGACACGGCCACCTCGGTGACCGCGATCGCGCCTCCCGGTGCGGGGCTGGTCGACGTCACGGTGACGACGGTCGACGGCACGAGCGAACTCGTCTCCGCCGACCACTACACGTACTCGCAACCGTCGATCACCGAAGTCAGCCCGGGCAGCGGCCCGATCGCGGGCGGCACCGAAGTGACCGTCACCGGCTCCGGGTTCATGCCTGGGTGCCGGCCAGACCGAATTCACGTTCGGCGCGGCACCGGCCACCAACGTCGTGTGCGAATCATTCAGCAGCTGCACGATGACGGTCCCGGCCGAACTGAAAGGCAAGGCCAGGACGGTCAAGGTGCGCGCGATCGTCAACGGCAAGAAGAGCCACAACGCAGCGGCGGCGGTCTTCACTTACACGCCCTGACGTGCTTCGCGGCCTCCGCGGCGGCCATGTACGGCCGCCGCGGGGCCGCGCAAGGTCTTCGAGTGGTCTACAGCAACCGCGGACGCCAGGTCAAGCCTTCAGGCTGATTCCGGATATCGGGCCTCGCGCTCCTGCCACAGTCTGGCGTACAGCCCCCCATCCGCGAGCAGGCGCTCGTGTGTGCCGCGTTCGCTGACGTGACCGCGGTCGAGCACCACTATGTCGTCGAAGCCGTCGAGGCCGTCCAGCTCGTGGGTGATCAGGAGCGTCGAGCGCCCCGCCGTCGCCGCGAGCAGATCGTCGAGGATCGCGCGCGCCGCGCTCCCGCTCGACGTGCTCTGTGGGCTCGTCGAGGATCAGGATCGGGAAGTCGGCCAGCAGCGCCCGCGCCAGGCCGAGGCGCTGTCGCTGCCCGCCGGAGACGCGGTCTCCCAGCTCGGTCTCGAGCCCGTCGGGGAGGGAGGCGAGCCACGCGTCGAGCCGCACCCTCGAAAGCGCATCGAGCAGCTCCGCGTCGCTCGCCGCGGGCCGCGCGAGCCGCAGGTTCGCCGCGAGCGTGCCGGCGAACACGTGCGGGTCCTGCTCGACCATGCCGACGGCGCCCCTGACCGTCTCTTCATCCAGCTCGGAGAGCTCGACGCCGTCGATCGTGACGGAGCCGGACTCGTAGGCCAGGAAGCGCAGCAGCACCCAGCCGAGCGTCGACTTGCCCGCGCCACTCGGTCCCACGACCGCGACGCGCCCGCCGGGAGCCAGGTCCAGCTCGACGCCCTCGAGCGCCCACTGCCGCTGCCCGGGGTAGCGCGCGCACACGCCGCGCGCGGTCAGCGTGCGTCGAGCGCCGTGGGGGAGAGCAACGGGATGCGCGGCGGGGACGACCGGCAGCGGCGCGTCGAGCACGCCGCCCAGTCGCGCGTCCGAGCGCCGCACGCTCTGGAGCGTCTGCGCCGCGGCCGGCAGCGGGCTGAGGAGCTCGAAGAGCGCGAGCGGGACCAGCGCCAACCCCGCCAGGAGCACGCCGTCGAGGCGCGCCCCGGCGACCGCCGCGACGCCGGCGGCGAGCGAGCCCCACATCGCGAGGCCGCTCAGCCCCCTGACGAGTCCCTGCCCGACGCCTGCCGTGCGGGCTTCGTCGTGGGCCAGCCGGTTGAGGCGTGCGTCGAGCGCCTGCACGCGCGCGACGGCGGCGGGCAGCGCCCCGCTCACGAGTAGCTCTCGCGTGCCGGAGAGCACCTCGACGAGCTCGGCACCGAGCTCGCCCCGCAGCTCGGCGCGCTGCGCTGCCGAACGTCTGGCGAGCCGGCCGGCCGCCCATGGCACCACGCTGGTGGCGAGCACGAGGAGCACCAGCAGGATCAGGCCCGCCGCCGGAAGCATCGTGTACGCGACCAGCGCGGCGGCGACGCCGACCAGCACGGCGATCAGAAACGGCGGACCGACGCGCAGCAGGAGGTCCTGGATCGCATCCACGTCCCCGACCAGCCTCGCGAGCAGGTCACCGCGCCGGAACGCGGGCAGCCCGGCGGGCGCCAGCCGCTCCAGCTGGGCGAACACCTGGACGCGCAGGCGGGCCAGCACCCGGAGAGCCGTGTCGTGCCCCGCCAGGCGTTCGCAGTAGCGGAGCAGCCCGCGCCCGAGGGCGAAGAACTGGACGCCGACGATCGCCAGCGCGAGGGCCGACTCGGACGGCCGTTGCGCGGAGCGCGAGATCAGCCAGCCGGAGGTGACGATCAGCCCGATCGCGCAGGCGGCTGCGCCGGCGCCGAGGGCGACCGCGAGCCCGAGGCGCAACCTGAAGGGCCGCGCCGCGGCTCTGAAGGCGCTCATGCCGGAAGCACCTCCCGCTCGAGCGCGACGACGCGGTCGCAGAGCTCCAGCGGCCCCGGCCGGTGGCTGACGATGAGAGCCGTGCGGTCGCGCACCGCCCCGCGCAGAGCCGTCGATCACGGCGCGCTCGGTCGCGAGGTCGAGCCCGGCGGTCGGCTCGTCGAGGAGCAGCAGCGGCGCGTCGCGCAGGAGCGCCCGAGCGAGCGCGAGCCGCCGGCGCTCGCCGATCGAGAGCCCGCGACCGCCCTCTCCCAGACGCACGTCCAGGCCCTCCGCGCCGAGCGAGTCCCAGAGGCCCGCGCGTTCGAGCGCGGCGCGGACGTCCTCGTCGGGGGCGCCAGGGAGCCCGAGCCGTACGTTCTCCCGCAGCGAGCCGCGGAACACGTGGGGGCGCTGCGGCACCCAGGCGATCTGCGCGTGCCAGGCGCGCTGGTCGAGCCGCCCGATCTCGGTCTCACCGGCACGGGCGCTGCCCTCCGCCGGCGTCACGAGCCCAAGGATGACCGCGAGCAGGGTCGACTTGCCACACCCGCTCGGTCCGACCAGCCCGAGCACCTCGCCCGGCACCACCTCGAAGCTGGCGCTCCTCACCGCCGGCTCTGTGCGCCCGGCGTAGGTGACGGTGACCTCGTCGATCGTGATCGGGCCGGCGGCGACGTTGACAGCCACCGGCCCGCCGGCGCCCGGGCCGGTGGTCGCATCGATCACTGCGAACGCCCGCGCGGCAGCGGCCAGGCCCTCGGCGCTCGCGTGATAGCTGGCCGCGAGGCGTCTCAGGGGCACGTAGGCCTCGGGGGCGAGCACGAGCGCGAACAGGCCGGCACGAAAGCCGAGGTCGCCGCCCGTCAGCCTGATGCCGATCGCGACCGCCACCATCGCCACGGACACGGTCGCGACGAGCTCGAGGATCAGAGAGGAGAGAAACGTGACCCGGAGCGTTTCGGCGGTCCGCGCGCGGTACACATCGCTGACCCGCGCGATCACCGACAGCTGCGCACCGCCCCGGCCGAAGATCTTCAGCGTGGGAAGGCCGGACACGACGTCGAGGAAGTGTCCGGCGAGCCGCGCGAGGGCGGTGAGCTGCCGCTCCACCCGTTCGCCGGTGACGGCGCCGACGAGCGCCATGAACAGCGGGATCAGCGGCAGCGTCAGCGCGACGATCAGCCCGGAGATCCAGTCGTCGGCGAAGATCGCGACGAGGATCGCGACGGGCGCGATCGCAGCGAGCAGCAGGTGGGGCAGATACAGCGAGAAGTAGTCGTCGAGTGAATCGACCCCGCGCGAGGCGAGCAGGGCGAGCTCGCCGGTGCGTTCGTCCCCGCGGGCCGCGAGCTCCGCGCCGCGGGGGACAAGCGTCTCGCGCAGCGCGGACTTGGCCCGGGAGGATGCGCGCACCGCGGCGAGCTCTGAGGCCCAGGCGATCACCGCTCGCGCCAGCACGACGGCGAGCAGCGCGGCGAGCGCGCCCCGCAGCGCCGTGGTGCCGCGCCCGGCGAGGAAGGCCTCGCTCACCACGTAGGCGATCAGCCACGCCTGGGCGATGATCAGGAGGGTCTCGCAGAGGCCGAGAGCGGCCGACAGCGCCACGAAGCGACGCGAGGAGCGTGCGTGGCGCAGCAGCCTTCGGCCGATCCTGTTCATGCGGTGAATCCGATCAGCGCCGGGTCGGGCGCGAAACACCCGATCGAGGTGATGTCACCCACTTCGAATGATGATCCCGGCGTCGATGCGGGCTTTCCTGTCTCCGGACAGGGGGCCCCGAGTGCGCGCCCGCCGGCAGGGATCCGTGCGCCGCCCCACCGCCAATAGAGAGGACCAGTGCGTTGAGCACCACCGTGTCACCTGGCGAGAGGGTTCAAAGGCAGCGGTCCGGCGAGCCGCAGACGGCAGACGTGCTCGTGATCTTCGGCATCACCGGCGATCTGGCCAAGGTGATGACGTTCCTCTCGCTCTACCGGCTCGAGAAGCGCGGCCTCTTGGACTGCCCCATCGTCGGCGTCGCCGGCGACGACTGGACGATCGAGCAGCTGCGCAAGCACGCGGCCGAATGCATCGAAGGCACCGGCGAAGAGCTCGACAGCGCGGTCTTCGACCGCTTCGCTGCGCGCCTGTCCTACGTGAGCGGGGACTTCACCGACGCCGGCACCTACGAGCGCCTGAGCGCCGCGGTCGGCGACGCGAAGATGCCCGTCTTCTACCTGGAGATCCCACCCTTCCTGTTCGGTCCGGTGATCGGCCAGCTCACCAACGCGGGGCTCACGAAGACCGGCCGCGTGGTCGTGGAGAAGCCGTTCGGGCACGACCTCGCGTCGGCGCGGGCGCTCGCCGCGGAAATCCACCAGTACATCGACGAGTCCCAGCTCTACCGCATCGACCATTTCCTGGGGAAGATGGGGACGGACGAGTTCCTCTACCTGCGCTTCGCGAACACGATGGTGGAGCCGATCTGGAACCGCAACCACATCGCGTGCGTGCAGATCACGATGGCCGAGAGCTTCGGCGTCGAGGACCGCGGCCACTTCTACGACCCCGTCGGCGCGATCCGCGACGTGGTCGTGAACCACCTGATGCAGGTGGTCGCCGTGGCCGCGATGGAGGCGCCGGCGACGGCCGATCCCGAAAGCCTGAAGGACGCCAAGTTCGCGCTGTTCCGGTCGATGTGCGAGGGCGATCCCTCCCACTACGTGCGCGGCCAGTACGACGGCTATCGCGAGATCGACGGCGTGGCCAAGGACTCGACGACCGAGACCTACGCGGCGCTGCGCCTGGAGATCGACAACTGGCGCTGGGGCGGCGTGCCGTGGTTCATCCGCACGGGCAAGCACCTGCCGGTCACGCAGACCGAGCTTCGCGCCGTGTTCCGCCATCCCGCCGCGCCTCGGCTTCATCGAGCACGGGCGCCGCCGCCCCGAACCGAACCAGTTCGTGATCAAGCTCGACCCGACGACCGGCACGCGCCTGATCCTCGACGCCCACCGCGCGGATCTCGAAGGCCCCGAGGAGATCCGCTTCGACGTCGAGTTCGCCGAGCAGGGCGGCGAGGCGCCGACACCTTACGAGGTCCTGCTGCTTGACGCGATCCGCGGCGACAGCAGCCGCTTCACCCGCCAGGACGGCGTCGAAGAGACCTGGCGGATCTTCGAACCCCTGCTGAACGAGCCGCCGCCCGTCCACAGCTACGCGCCCGGAAGCTGGGGCCCCGCGGAGGCCGATCGCCTGGTGGAGCGCTACGGCGGCTGGTTCGGACCGTGGGTGGAACCATGAGCGCCCCAAAGAAGCCCGCCAAGGCCAAGGACCCCGGCGACGGGCGCGCCACAGCCGGCCCGGCCCCGGACACGATGCCCCAGAGCGCGGCGATGCCCTCGCCGTTCCCGCCGATCGCCGACTACGGCTTCCTCTCCAATTGCCACACCGGCGCGCTGGTCGCGCCCGACGGGGCAATCGACTGGCTCTGCGTCCCGCGCTTCGACGCGCCCAGCATCTTCGGCATGCTGCTCGACCGGCAGGCCGGCAGCTTCCGCTTCGCACCCTTCGGGATCAACGTGCCCTCCGCCCGCATCTACGAGCCGGGCACGAACATGCTGACGACGACGTGGAAGACCGGAAGCGGCTGGATGATCGTGCGCGACGCGCTCACGTTCGGCCTGCGGACGCACGCGGACACGGTCACCCCGCACACCCGCCCTCCGACGGACGAAGACGCACAGCACGTGCTCGTGCGGGTGGCGGTGTGCCTCGAGGGGGAGGTGGAGTTGGAGCTGACCTGCGAACCGGTTTTCGACTACGGCCGCGTCCCGGCCACCTGGTCCACGGCCGACGGGGACCACGTGGCCGACGCGACGGGCGGTGACGTCACGGTGCGACTGCGGTCGGACCTCCCGCTCGGGATCGAGGGCGACCGGGTGCGGGCTCGCCATGTCCTGCGCAAGGGCGAGCAGGCGTTCTGCTCGCTCTCGTGGGCCGAGGAGCTCGCAGGCCCCGAGACCCTGGATGAAGCCAACGGGCAGCTGGCGGACACCGCGCGGTTCTGGCGGGAGTGGCTCGGGAAAGCGCGGATCCCCGACCACCGCTGGCGCGACCCGATCCAGCGCTCGGCGCTCGCGATCAAGGGCCTCACCTACATGCCGACCGGCGCGACCGTCGCCGCGCTCACGACCTCGCTGCCCGAGACGCCCGGCGGTGAACGCAACTGGGACTACCGCTACACGTGGCTGCGCGACTCCACTTTCACGCTGCAGGCGCTGTTCTACCTGAACCTGGACTGGGAGGCCCAGGAGTTCATACAGTTCATCGCCGACCTGGAGCCCAACGCGGACGGCGGCCTTCAGATCATGTACGGGATCGACGGACGCCGCGACCTGAGCGAGGAGCTGATCGAGGAGCTCTCCGGCTACGCCGGGGCGCACCCGGTCCGGATCGGCAACGGCGCGTTCAACCAGCGCCAGAACGACGTCTACGGCGCCGCGCTCGACTCGATCCTGCTGCACACGCGGCGCAGTCAGAGGATGCCGCGACGGCTCTGGCCGATCGTGCAATCCCAGGCCGAGTGCGCGACCGACGTGTGGCGGGAACCCGACCAGGGGATCTGGGAGGCGCGCGGTGACCCCAAGCACTACGTCTCCTCGAAGCTCATGTGCTGGGTCGCGATGGACCGCGCCCGCAAGCTCGCCGAGATCGCCGGCGAGGACGAGCAGCAGCAGAAGTGGGGGGCGGTGGCGGACGAGATCCGCGAGGACATCCTCACGCGTGGCGTGACCGAGCGCGGGGTGCTGCGCCAGCACTACGACACCGATGCGCTCGATGCCTCGAACCTGCTCGCTGCGATCTTCGGCTTCCTGCCGGGGTCGGACGAGCGGCTGCGCGCAACCGTGCTGGCGATCGCAGACGAACTGACAGAGGACGGGTTCGTGCTGCGCTACCGCACCGAAGAGACCGACGACGGGCTGAGCGGCAAGGAGGGGAGCTTCCTGATCTGCTCCTTCTGGCTCGTCTCGGGCCTCTCGGTCATCGGCGAGGAGCAGCGCGCGCGCGACCTGATGGAACGCCTGCTGCGGGTCGCCTCGCCGCTCGGCCTCTACGCCGAGGAGTTCGACACGAGCACGGCGCGGCACCTCGGCAACTTCCCGCAGGCGTTCTCGCACCTGGCGCTGATCGAGGCGGCGGGGCGCATCATCGTCGGCGAGCGCCTGGCCGAGCTGGGATGAGCGAGCGCTACGACGTCATCATCATCGGAAGCGGCGCCGGCGGTGGCACGCTCGCGCACCACCTGGCCGCGTCCGGCAAGCGGATCCTGATTCTGGAGCGCGGCGACTGGCTGCCGCGCGAGCCCCAGAACTGGTCCGCTTCGGATGTCTTCGTGGAGAACCGGTACATCTCGCCGGACACCTGGTACGACGCCGACGGCAACTCCTTCCAGCCACAGGTCCACTACTACGTCGGCGGGGCCACAAAGCTTTATGGCGCCGCGCTCTACCGCTTCCGGCCGGAGGACTTCGGCGAGATCCGCCACCACGGCGGGATCTCACCGGCTTGGCCGATCTCCTACGAGGACATGGAGCCGTACTACACGAAGGCCGAGGAGATGTACCGCGTCCATGGGGCGCACGGCGAGGACCCGACCGAAGGCGCGGCGAGCGCTCCCTACCCGTTCCCCGCGGTCAGCCACGAACCCCGCATCCAGCAGCTCGCCGACGACTTCGCTGCCGCGGGACTGCACCCGTTCCACGCGCCCTGCGGGGTGATGCTCGACGAGGCGAACCGCCCGTACAGCCACTGCGCCCGCTGCTCGACGTGCGACGGCTTCCCCTGCCTCGTCCATGCCAAGTCCGACGCTGAGGTGCTCGGTGTCCGCCCCGCGCTCGAGCACGACAACGTGACCCTCTTGACGAACGCGACGGCGCTCGAGCTGGCGACCGACCAGGCCGGCGGGACCGTCACCGAGGTGCTCGTCGAGCACGACGGCACACGCGAGCCCTTCACCGCCGACGTCGTCGTGGTCTCCTGCGGCGCCGCCAACACGGCGAAGCTGCTGCTCGCCTCGCGGAGCGAGCAGCATCCCAACGGCCTCGCCAACGGCTCCGATCAGCTCGGGCGCAACTACATGTTCCACAACAGCCAGGCGGTGCTGGCGATCTCGAAGGAGCCCAACCCCACGGTCTTCCAGAAGACGCTCGGGGTCAACGACTACTACTTCGCGAGCGACGCCTGGGAGTACCCGATGGGCAACATCCAGATGGTCGGCAAGTCGGTTCCGGCGATGTACCGCGGCGAGAAGCCGGTGATCACCAAACTGGCGCCCTTCGGGCTCTCGCTCAAGGAGGTGGCCGAGCACGCGATCGACTTTTGGCTCTCGACGGAGGACCTTCCCGAGCCTGAGAACCGGGTCACGCTCGACGGCGAGGGGCAGGTGAAGCTGGCCTACCGCTCCTGCAACGACACGGCGCGCCACCGGCTCTTCGAGCAGCTGCGCTCGCTGCTCGGCCGCCTCGGCATGCACGAGCACCACCTGATCCCGCGGTGGGCCTACCTCGAGAACAAGATCCCGGTCGCGGGCGTCGCACACCAGGCGGGGACGGCGCGCTTCGGCGCGGACCCCGCGACGTCGGTGCTCGACACGAACTGCCGCGCCCACGAGGTGGACAACCTGTACGTCGTCGACACGAGCTTCTTCCCGAGCATCTCCGCTGTGAACCCGGCGCTCACGGCCATGGCGAACGCGATCCGCGTCGGCGACCACCTGCTCGACCGCATGGGCTGATGACCAACGACCTCGCTCGCTGGCAGTTCGCGACGACGAGCATCTACCACTTCCTGTTCGTCCCGGTCACGATCGGGCTCGCGTTCCTGATCGCGCTGCTGCAGACGGCCTGGTATCGCACGGGCAACGACGAGTACAAGCGCCTCACGAAATTCTTCGGTGTTCTCCTCCTGATCAACGTCGCGGTCGGTGTCGTCACAGGGCTCATCCAGGAGTTCGAGTTCGGGATGAACTGGTCCGCCTACTCGCGGTTCGTGGGCGACGTGTTCGGCGCACCGCTCGCGATGGAGGGGCTCGCGGCCTTCTTCCTCGAGTCGACGTTCCTCGGGCTGTGGCTGTTCGGCTGGGATCGGCTGCCCAAGCGCGTCCACCTGGCCTGCATCTGGCTCGTCTCGCTGGGCACTGTCCTCTCGGCGATGTTCATCCTCGCGGCCAACTCGTGGATGCAGCATCCGGTCGGCTACGTGATGAACAGTCACGGCCAGCCCGAACTGCACAACATCGGCGCGCTGTTCACCAACCCCACCTTCCTGTGGGGCTACGTGCACGTGGTGCTCGCGTCCTTGGTCACGGGCGCGCTCGTGATGCTTGCGATCTCCGCCTGGTACCTGCGCAAAGGACGCGAGGTCGCGATCTTCTCGAAGAGCGCGCGGATCTCGCTGATCGTGCTGCTGCCGGCGATCCTGCTGCAGATGTTCGTGGGCAACAAGCTCGGCGAGATCGAGACGACCTACCAGCCGATGAAGATCGCCGCGGCCGAGGCGCAGTGGGAAAACTGCCAGCCCTGCTCGTTCTCGGCGTTCCAGATAGGAGGCGGCAAGAACGACGAGACCCCCTCCCAGATCATCGAGATCCCACACCTGCTCTCGGTGCTCGCGACCGGGAAATGGAACGGCGCGGTCGTCGGCCTCACCCAGCTGCAACACGAATACGAAAAGAAATACGGACCCGGCAACTACGTCCCCAACGTCTTCATCCAGTACTGGTCGATGCGCGTGATGGCGTACCTCGGATCGCTGATCGCGCTGTTCGCTCTGTGGGGCGCCTGGCTGCTGCGCAGGGGCACGCTCGAGCGTTCGAAGTGGTTCCTGCGCCTGTCGGTCTGGGCCGTCTTCACCCCCTTCCTGATGAACACCGCCGGCTGGCTTCTCACCGAGAACGGCCGCCAGCCGTGGATCGTCCAGGGGCTGATGAAGACGGCTGTCGCCAACTCGCCGTCGGTGAGCGCGACCGACATCTGGATCAGCCTCAGCGCCTTCGTGCTCGCGTACGTCGTGCTCGGCGCCGCCGACCTGTACCTGATGCTGCGCTACTCCCGCCGTGGGCTCGACGAGGGGGAGGACGTCGGCGCCGCGGCGGCGCCGTCGCTGGCCTACTGATGCTCCACCTGCACACACTCTGGTTCGTCCTGCTCGCGATCCTCTGGATCGGCTTCTTCGTGCTCGAGGGCTTCGACTTCGGCGTTGGCATGCTGCACATGCTGGTCGGCCGCGACGAGCCCGAGCGCGAGCTCGCGATCAGCACGATCGGGCCATGGTGGGACGGCAACGAGGTGTGGCTGATCGTGGCGGGCGCCGGCACCTTCGCCGCCTTCCCCGGCTGGTACGCGACGATGTTCTCGGCCTTCTACATCCCGCTGTTGATCGTCCTTCTCGCCCTGATGGCGCGCGGCGTCGGGCTGGAGTTCACGACCAAGCGCGCCGACGCCGCGTGGCGGAGCCGGTGGCGGTGGGCGATCGCGATCGGGAGCCTGCTGATCCCGCTGCTGCTCGGCGTGGCGCTCGGCGATCTGCTCCACGGGCTTCCGATCGACTCCGAACACGAGTACACGGGGGACGTCCTCGACCTGCTGACCGGGTACGGCCTCTGGACGGGCGTGACGCTCGTCGGGCTGTGTCTCCTGCACGGCGTCACGTTCCTCAAGCTGCGCACGAACGGCCCGGTCCGCGAGCGGGCGCGCGCGCTCGGGCGGCCGATCGGCCCGGTGGCGATCGCTCTCGTGGTCGGGTTCGTCGTGTGGACCCGCACGGTCGGCGGCCCCGACGTGCCGGACCCGGTGCAGGTGCTCGCGCTGCTCGCGGTGATCGCCGCCGTGCTGTTGACCGCGACCGATCACGACGGCTTCGCGTTCGCGGCCTCGGCGGTCGCGATCGCGTCGTGCGTCGGCTCGATCTTCATCGACCTCTATCCCAACGTGATGGTCTCCAGCACGAACAGCGCCTACAACCTCACGGTCAGCAACGTCGCCTCGGGCGGCTACGCGCTCAAGGTGATGACGATCGTGGCCGTCGTGCTGCTCCCGGTGGTGCTGCTCTACCAGGGCTGGTCCTTCTACGTGTTCCGCGCTCGCGTGGGCGGGCCTGCGAAGGACGCGGACGCGGGCGCCGGGGTGGCCGCGGGGCAGGCGGGCTGATGGCCTCCGCGCGCCATCGCGTGGTGATCGTGGGCGGCGGCTTCGGCGGACTGCCCGCCGCCCGGCTCCTCGGCCGCAGGCCGGTCGACGTCACCCTGATCGACCGCCGCAACCACCACCTGTTCCAGCCGCTGCTCTACCAGGTTGCGACGGGGCTGCTCCCGCCCGGGCAGATCGCGGCGCCCATCCGCCACGTTGTGCGCCGGCAGAAGAACGTCCGGGTCGAACTGACCGAAGTGACGGGCTTCGACCTCGACCGGAAAGTCGTGCGCACCACGCTCCTGGGGACCGACGAACGCGAGGTCCCGTATGACAGCCTGATCGTCGCCGCCGGCGTCAGCCAGTCCTACTTCGGTCACTCGGAGTTCGCGCTGTACGCGCCCGGGATGAAGACGATCGACGACGCGCTGGAGCTTCGCCGCCGCATCCTCGGCGCCTTCGAGATGGCGGAGATGGTGGCGGACCCCGGGGAGCGGGGTCGCTGGCTGACGATCGCGATCGTCGGCGCCGGGCCGACCGGTGTGGAGCTCGCGGGCCAGGTGCGCGATCTCTCGACGCGCAGCCTGCAGGGCGAGTTCCGCACGTTCGATCCGTCGAGTATGAGAGTCGTCCTGCTCGACGGCGGCAAGGAGCCGCTCGCGACGTTCGGAGAGCAGCTCTCAGAGCGCGCGGCCAAGGAGCTCGAGCACCTCGGCGTGGAGCTGCGCATGGAAGCCCGTGTCGTGGGGGTGGACGCCGCCGGCGTCGACTACACCGACGCAGCGGGCGGCGCAGGCCGGCTCGACGCGTACACGACCGTGTGGGCAGCGGGGGTCGAAGCGTCACCCCTCGCCAAGGAGCTGGCGCAGGCATCCGGTGCGGAACAGGACCGCGCCGGGCGCATCGCCGTTCTGCCCGACCTCACCCTGCCGGGGCACCCCGAGGTGTTCGTCGTGGGCGACATGATGGCGCTCGAGCAGCTGCCCGGCGTGGCGGAGGTCGCGATCCAGGGCGGGCTTCACGCGGCGAAAACGATCGTGAGAGGGCTGCACGGCAAGCCGAGCGAGCCCTTCAAGTACCGCGACCTCGGGACTGCCGCCACCGTCGGCCGCTTCCGCTCGGTGGTGGACTTCAAAGGAATCCGCCTGAGCGGGTTCCCCGGCTGGGTCGTGTGGGCCTTCGTTCACCTCGCGTTCATCAACGGCTTCGGCAACCGCATCGGCACCGTGATCAAATGGACCCGGTCGTTCGTGGGGAAGGCCCGTCCGGAACGCGAGTTCAGCGTGATGCACACGGGCGGCGATCTGAGCCTTCCCGCCGACGTCCGCGCCGTGGTGCAGCCCGCGCCGCTGCCCCTGCTCGACTCGCATCCGGCGACAGAGGCAGAGCGGCCGTCCGAATGAGCCTCAGATGCCGTCTCAGACCGAGCTCGTCGCCAGGTTCCGGGCGCTGCACGAGGACGGCTGCTTTGCGATCCCGAACCCGTGGGACCCCGGCACCGTCCGGGCGCTGGAATCGCTCGGGTTCGAGGCGCTCGCCACGACCAGCGCGGGCTACGCGTTCACGCGCGGGCTCCCCGACGCCGTCGACGTGCTGTCGCTCGAGGACGTGCTCGCGCACCTGACCGAGATCGCCGCCGCCGCGCGGGTGCCGGTCAACGCCGACTTCCAGTCGGGCTACGCCGAGAGCCCTGAGGGCGTCGCCGAGAGCGTGCGGCGCTGCGTCGCGACGGGCGTCGCGGGGCTCTCGATCGAGGACGCGAGCCGCGCCGGCGGGCTCTACGAGGTGGGCGAGGCGGTGGCCCGCGTGCGCGCCGCGCGCGGCGCGATCGACGACACCGGCACCGGCGTGCTGCTGACCGCGCGCGCCGAGGGCTTCCTCTACGGGGTGCCCGACCCGCTGGCGCAGGCGATCGAGCGCCTCACCGCCTTCTCGGAGGCCGGGGCCGACGTGCTGTTCGCTCCGGGCGTGCGCGACCCGGGCGACATCCGGGCGATCGTGGAAGCCGTCGCACCGAAGCCCGTCAACGTGCTGATGAGCACCGACACGGGTCTGACGCTGCACGACCTCGCACAGCTCGGCGTGCGCCGCGTGAGCGTCGGCTCGGCGCTGGCGCGGGTGGGGTGGGGCGCCTTCCTCGCCGCCGCGCGCCAGATCGCCGCGGAGGGCAGCTTCGCGGGCCTCGGTGGCGCGGCTCCGTTCCCCGAGCTGAACGCCCTGTTCTCCGGCTCCTAGTCCGGCTGCGCGCTCCCGCGAGCCGCCGCAGCGGCACGGTCGCGGGTGCTCAGTCTGGCGCGTGCGTCATGGCGCGCCCGCCGCCGGCCCGGGCGGGCCGCCTTCGTCACGGCGGTTGCGCGCGCGGTGCGCGACGATCGCCCACGCGACGAGCCCGGCGATCGCGGCGCCGATCAGGCCCCAGGCCCAGCCCGGCAGGCCTTCGCCGTTGTCTTCGGATTCGTTGTCTTTCGCGGCTGCCGCCGCGGCGGCAGCAGCCGCCGCGTTGTTGCCGTTCGTTTCGGTGGTGGTCGTCGGTGGCGCCGCCGTCGTCGTCTCGGTCTTCGTCTCGGTTTTGACGACGGTGTTCGTCTGCGTCGGCGTCGTGACCGTTTTGGTCACCGTCGGCGAGGTGACCGTTTTCGTGACCGTTTTCGATTCCGGCGTCGTTTCTTCTTTCGAGTTCGCGGCCGTGGTCGCGTTCGTGGCGGCCGTCGCCGTGTCGCTGCCGGTGCTGCTCGCGGCCTTGGCCTCGGTGCCGGCCGTCTTCGTTTCTTCGGCGGCGCCGGCGGCCTTGGCTTTCACGCTGTTCGCGGCCGCGCTGGCCGAGCTCGCGACGTCGCTCGCGTTGCTGGAACCGCAGGCGCCGAGCGTCAGGGCCGGCAGGAGAAGAGCAAAAAGCGATATCCGTCTCATGTGACGATGTCCATCCCGTGGTAGGTGTTGTTCGCTCATCGCGCGTAGCGCTCCAGGAAGAGGGCCTCCGCGAGGGCGACGTGCTCGATCTCCGAAGGGTCGACGCTCTCGTTCGGCGCGTGGATCAGGCACCTGGGCTCCTCGACGCCCATCAGGAAGATCTCGGCCTTGGGGTAGGTCTCGGCGAAGACGTTGCACAGCGGGATCGAGCCGCCCTGCCCCTCGGTCGTCATCGGGCGCCCATACGCCTCCTCCATCGCCGCCTTCAGCGTCTCGAACGCCGGGCCTTGCAGCGAGCCGACGAACGGCTCGCCCACCGCCACGCGCTCGATCTCGCAGCGCAGACCCCACGGGACCCGCTTGCGCAGGTGGGCGATCAGCGCATCCTGCGCGGCCTGCGCGCTCTCGCCCGGGGGCACCCGCAGGCTCACCCGCGCCGCCGCGCTCGCCTGGATCGCGGCCACGGAGCCCGTGACCGGCGGGACGTCGATCCCGAGCACGGTCACCGCCGGACGCGCCCAGAGCATGTCCGCGACCGAGCCGGCGCCGATCAGCTGCACCCCGTCGAGCACCTGCGCGTCGGCGCGGAAGCGCTCGGGCGGGTAGTCGACGCCCTGCCATTTCGCCCGTGGTGTCGACGCCGTCGATCGTCGTGTCGCCCTGCGGGTCGAGCATCGAGGCGAGCATCGCGAGCAGCGCTGGCGACGGGGTCCGGTGCGGGCCCGCCGAACATGCCCGAGTGCATCGCGCTCGCGAGCGCGCTCAGCTTCACATCGACGGTCGTCACCCCGCGCAGCGTGGTCGTCAGCGTGGGCACGCCGACGGCGAAGTTGCCCGTGTCGCAGACGAGGATCGCGTCGGCGGCGAGCAGCTCGGGGTTCTCGGGGACGAAGGCCTCGAGGCCGCCGGTTCCCTGCTCCTCGGAGCCCTCGCAGATCACCTTGACGCCGGTCGGGAACCGCCCGTGCACCTCCTTCAGCGCGCGCAGCGCGGCGAGGTGCATGACGATGTTGCCCTTGCAGTCGGCCGCGCCGCGGCCGTACCAGCGTCCGGCGCGCTCGGTGAGCTCGAAGGTCGGCGACTCCCACTCGTCCTCGCCGAGCGCCGGCTGTACGTCGTAGTGGGAGTAGAGCAGGACGGTCGGCGCGCCGTCCGCGGCCGGCGCGTGACCGTGCACGGCCATGCTCCCGTCCGGGGTGCGCGACAGCGACACCTCCTGCAGGCCGGCGTCGGCGAACGCGTCGCGCACCCACGCGGCCGCTTTCTCGCACTCCTCCGGCGGGTACTGCTCGGGGTCCGCCACGGACTTGAAGGCGACGAGCTCGGCGAGGTCCGAGCGGACCCGCTCCATCTGGCCGCTGACGGCCACGCGCAGATCCTTGCTCATGAGCTGATCGTCCATCCTGGGCGCTGCGACGCGTTTCGGTCCTCGTGAGCCATAGTCCGCACGATGAGGTGGGCGCCGACACTGCCGTCCTCCAGAGCGGGCGGCGAAGCTCAGGTCGCGCGACGCGTGAGCCGCTCGGAGGCGGCCGGCCGCGCGGTGCGCGGCTCTCTGTCGCCCGATGGGCTCACCGGCCGCAGCCCGAGGCGTTCGAGCGCGCCCGCGGAGCACAGGATCAGCTCCAGCGTCGCGCAGTCCTCGAGCTCCAGCAGCGGTTCGTCGAGGTGGAGGCCCTCGGCCTCGGTGATCGCGTGCTGGACGCGGAACAGCGAGCGCCCGTCGGTCAGATAGGTGCCGGTGATGGACGGCTTCGGGCGCACGCGCCGGCGGCGCGCTCTCGGTGCTCGGCACGAGCGTCCTGGATCTCAGGGGGCTTACGTCGAAAACGCATCACACGCCCCCGCCGCTCGTGAGCACACCGGCCCCCGGTCGGTCGCATTGCAGGCCCTCGGCTCTGAACGAGGCGCTCACGGTCTCAAGGATGGCGTCCGGCGCCCCACCGCGCATCACCTCGAATGGATGACCGCCCGATACCCGATCATCTGCTCCGGGCGATGCTCAGAGGAACGGCGACGGCGAGGGTGGGCTGATGGCGGCGGACGACGAGGGCGGCGCGACGGACGGAGAGGGCGGCCAAGCGAAAGCTCAGTACCTCCGCGGTGAGGGCAGGCGCATGCTCAAAGAGCACCACGTCGAACCCGAACTCGCGCCCTACGCGTGGCTGCTCGCGCTAATCGCCGCCGTGTTCCTCATCGAGGGCATCGTCGCCAACCCCTCCGACGCCGTCCTCGTGCTCCTGACAGCTCTGCTCGGCACCACGACCGTGCTGGCGCTTCACGTCGCCCACGCGCGCCCGGCGGTGCGCACCGGTGGCGCGGTGATCGCCGCCGGCCTCGTCGCCGCGACTCTGATCGAAGCTCTGACGGGCGGTGTCGACGACGCAACCGTCGCGATCGCGGACGCGTTCCTCGTCGCGCTGGCGCCGATAGCGATCCTCACGGGCGTGATCCGGCGGCTGACCGCAGTGCGCGCCGTGACCGTCGAGGCCGTGATCGGCGTGCTCTCGGTCTACCTGCTCCTCGGCATGCTCTTCTCGTTCCTCTACGTCGCCATCGACCGGCTGGGCACAGGGTTCTTCTTCGCCCAGGAAGTGACCGCGACCGTGTCGAGGTGCCAGTACTTCAGCTTCTCGACGCTTGCAACCGTCGGCTACGGAGACCTGACCGCCCGCACCAACTTCGGCCACACGCTGTCGGTGTTCGAGGCCATCCTCGGCCAGGTCTACCTGGTGACGGTCGTCTCGCTGATCGTCGGCAACCTCGGACGCAGAAGCCGGGACTGACGGCGCGCGAGGTTCCTTTGACGGCCTTCAGCTGCTTGTTGCGCGCGGCGCGCAGCGGGGCGCGGTGGTCGGCATCGCCGTCATCATGCGCATCGGGTGATGGGAGCGTCCGCGTCGCGCCCTAGCGTGAGCACGGTCCCGCGGTCGGCGATGCTGCCCGCGTCACGGACACCGACGCGATGGGGCTCATCGACTCGACCTACAAGACCGCAGCGGGCCTCGCCGTGCTTCCGGCACGGGCGGCGGTCGCGGCCGCGGAGGCCGCCGCGGAGCTCGAGCGCCGCGGCCGCCACGAGCTTCTGTCGGCCGCAGACCGGGCGCTGATGGCGGCGGTGGACCTCGCGGTCGAGCGACTGCTCTCCGACGAGGTCGTCGACCGCGTGCTCCAGCAGCTCGAGGCGGGGAAGATCGCGCAGCGCGTGACCGAGCGCCTGCTCGACGACGGCATCGTCGAACAGGTCGCCGAACGGGTGCTGGCCGGGCCGGAGGCGGAGCGGATGCTTGCGAGCGCCCTGGAAGGCCCGCTGGTCGAGGAGGCCGTCTCCCGCCTGCTCGAGAACCAGGCCGTCTGGGTGCTCGTGGACGAGATCGCGCGCAGCCCGTCCGTGACCGAAGCGATCGCCCACCAGGGCACCGGCTTCGCCGACCAGGTCGCCGAACGCGCGCGCGAGCGCTCACGCAACGCCGATGCGCTGCTCGAACGGGTGGCCCGCAGGCTCGTGCGGCGCGGGAGCCCCGGAGAGGGCCCGCGTCCCTCGCTGCCCGAAAGCTCGGGCACGTGAGCACCGAGCTCTCGGACGCGGCGACGCGCCAGGCGCAGCGCGCCGCCGCGGCCAAGCTGCGGCCGCCGGTGGTGATCGGCGACGCGGTCCTCGGCAGTCCCTACGCCGGGCTGGCGACGCGCATGCTCGCGTTCGCGCTCGACGCCGCGGTGATCGAGGGCGTCGCGCTGTTCGTCGCAGTCACGGTCGGGCTCGGCCTCTCCCTCCTGCACCTGCCCTCCGAGGTCAACAAGATCATCGCGGGGGTCGGCGCCTTCATCTGGGCGCTGTGGTCACTCGGCTACTTCGTGTTCTTCTGGTCGACCACCGGTCAGACCCCGGGCAACCGCGTGATGTCGATCACGGTGATCGACGTGCAGGCGCGCGGGCGGCTGAAGCCGCGGCGGGCCCTGCTGCGGTTCGTGGCGCTGTGCGCCGGCGCCGCGGCGCTGCTCAGCGGCATTGCGATCATGCTGTGGGACGACCGGCGACGCTGCTTCCAGGACCGCGTCGCCCGGACCGTCGTCCTCTACACCCCCCGGCGTCCTCAGCTCTGAGGCAGGCCCGCCCCGTGCCGGGCGGGTCCGAGGCTACCCCCCGTCCCCGCCCGGCGCGGCGAGCAGCGCGGCGGGCGCGCGGCCGGAGGCCCGTCGCGCCGCCCGCGCGTTTCGGCTCACGCTTCTTCCATCCGCCCGCCGTAGCAGATGAGCCCGTAGATCACGAGGATGTCCAGGCTGAAGAGCGCCAGAGAGAGGAACGGGTTCCCCGCGATGAACAGCAGCTGCGCGATCGCGTTCAGCGAGGCGATGAAGACGCCCAGCCACCGTGCGGCCTGAGAGCGGGCCCAGATGCCGGCGCCGACGAGGATCTGGGTCCCGCCGATGATCGTGACGATCCAGCCCCACGTCTTCAGGTCGGTGATCACGAACTTGTGTTCACCGACGTAGAATTTCGATTCGTCGATCGCCGCGATCCCGTAGATGAAGTTCAGGATCCCGACGATCATGATCATGACGCCGGAGAAGACGATCCAGCCGAAGCCGCGTTCTTCGTCGGAGTCGTAGCCCGTTTCGGAGCGGGGGCCCGGAGTGCCGGACGGGTCAGTGGTACTGCTCATCAGTGCCTACCTCCTGTTCGGGACGCTCGCCACCGCGTGCGGCGGGAGCCAAGCCGAGCGTAGAGGTGCGCCCGGCTGCAACATCACTCCATTCGGGTGAAGAAGCCGTCGTCCTTGCACTGCATGCTTGCGCCCATGGCCGCTGACGCGCAGGCCGAGAAACCGCGCTCCCATCGGGTTCTCACGGCATCCCTGGTGACGGTGGCGACGATCCTCGCCTTCTTCGCCTGTTTCGCCGTTTGGGTGAACCGGCAGGCGCTGAACACCGACAACTGGACCCGCACGAGCGGCAACCTGCTCGCGAACCACGCCGTCCAGGACGCGCTCAGCGTCTACCTCGTCAACCAGGTCTTCCAGTCGGTCAACGTCTCCCAGCGGCTCGAAAGCGCTCTGCCCGGGGAACTGAAGGGCCTCTCCGGCCCGGTCGCCGCCGGTCTCAGGCAGCTCGCGGGACAGGCCGTGCCGAAACTGCTGGCGAACCCCCAGGTGCAGGAACGGTGGAGCCAGGCCAACCGCAACGCCCACCGCCAGCTCGTGGCGATCCTGAACGGCGGCAGCGCGCTGATCTCGACGCGCAACGGGGAGGTCGTGCTCAACCTGCATGAACTCGTCACTCAGCTGGCGCGCAGCTCGGTGTTTCGAGCCAGGTCGCGACAGCGCGCGAAAAGCTGTCCGGCTCGAGCGGGGCGGCCGCACGCTCGACCGCGGAAGAAAAACTCGGCATCACCCTGCCTGCCGAGCACGGGCAAGATCACGATCCTGCGCGCGAGCCAGCTGAAGACGGCGCAGAACATCGCCAAAGCGATCAAGGGACTCGCGATCCTGCTGCCGCTGCTCGCGATCGCGCTCTACGCGCTTGCGATCTGGTTCGCGGAGGGAAGGCGCCGGCGCGAGCTGCGGACGGTGGGCTGGTGCTTCTTCGGCGTCGGCTCGACGCTGCTGCTCGCACGCCGGGTTGCGGGGGAGCAGATCGTCGAAGAACTCGATCAAAGTGCCGGCGAACAAACCGGCCGGCGAAGCTGTGTGGTCGATCGGCACCTCGTTGCTCTACGACATCGCCACCGCAATGGTGCTCTACGGCGTCGTGCTCGTCGTCGCCGCGTGGCTGGGCGGCACGACTCGTGTCGCGGTCGCGCTCCGGCACGCCGCGGCACCATGGATGCGCGAACACGAGGTCGGCTCCTACGGCGGTCGCGGGCGTGCTGCTGCTGCTCGTGGTCTTCTGGGGTCCCACGCCCGCGACGCGCCAATGGATCCCGATCCTCGGCATCGCCGCGCTGCTGGCGTTCGGCGTGTACATGCTCAGGCGCGAGACCGAGAAGGAGTTCCCCGACGCGGTCAAAGGCGAATCGGTCGCCATCCTGCGCTCGACGTTCCATCGCCGGCCGGTGGAGGTGGAGGTGGTCGACGGGCGGCGTCGCCCGCCCGCTTCCGCCGGCGGCGCTGCGACGACGACGGACGGCAAGCCCCCGCGGCGAGCGGCTCGGCGACGCCCACCGGCGGCGCCGCGCCCTAGGCCGGCGCGGCGCCGTCCTCGTCGGCGAGGAACATCAGCGTCGCCTTCACGCGCCGGCTGACGTTCTCGGCTTCGGTCAGCTCCAGCTTCGCGAAGATCGAGTTGACGTGCTTCTCGACGGCGCGCTTGGTCAGCACGAGCGACTCGGCGATCGCCGCGTTGCTCTGGCCCTCGGCGATCAGCGAGAGCACTTCCCTCTCCCGGTCGGTCAGCTCGGTGAGCGGCGAGCTCTGCTTGCGTTGCTGCACCTCGATCAGCGCGTCGACCACTGCAGGATCGACGACCGAACGCCCTTCGCTGACGGCCTCGATCGCTCTGACGAGCTCAGGCGCGTCCGCCAGGCGGTCCTTGAGCAGGTAGGCGCGGCCGCTGCTGCCCTCCCACATCAGCTCGATCGCGAAGTCGGGGTCGACGTACTGGCTCAGGACGACGACGCCGATATGCGGGTCCGAACGGCGGAGGCGGCTCGCGATCCGGATCCCCTCGCGCCCGCCCGAGGGCGGCATGCGCAGGTCTGTGACGACCACATCGGGGCGCTCCGTCGAGATCAGCTCTTCGAGCTCCTCGCCGTCGCGGCCGGCGCCCACGAGCTCCATGTCGCCGCGTCCGGCGAGCATCGAGGCGAGCCCCTCGCGGATCAGCGCGGAGTCGTCGGCGAGCACGACCCGGATCGTCGCGGGCCGCGTGACGGTCTGCTCACTCATCGCGGTTCAGCGCGGGCGTCCATCCGCGGGAGAAGGCTGTGACCGCGGCGACTCCGCCGCCGTCGGCGAGCACCGGCACCGAACCGGAGACCCGCGTTCCCTCGCTCCTCGCCGAGTGGATCTGCAGCGTCCCGCCGAGGGCGGTGATCCGGTCCCGCATGTTCGTGAGGCCGTCGCTGCCCTCCAGCGCCTCGACGCTGAATCCCCTCCCGTCGTCGGCGACCACGAAGCGCAGCGTGGCTTCCTCGTGCCAGATCCGCACGACGCTGCGCGCGCTGGGGCCGGCGTGCTTGGCGGCGTTCTGGAGCGCCTCCAGGCACGTGAAGTAGACGGCGCCCTCCACGGGTGCGGCGAAGCGCCCGATCGCTTCCTCAGCGATCGTCACCGTGCCCCCCATGCCGCGGCTCACGCCGCGTAGCGCGCGGCCGAGCCCGTACTCGACGAGCAGCGGCGGGTAGATCCCCTCGGCCGCGAGCGCAGCCGCCCTGTCGGGTGCGCCAGCAGCAGGTAGCAGACGACGGCCGGCGCCACCCCCGCGGCCAGCAGGCCGATCGTGAAGGGCAGCGCGAGCTTCGATCCGTTGAGCAGCCAGAGCGAGACGAGCGGCACGGCGGCGAGGAGCGCGATGCCCATGCGCGCGTGCAGCCGCGCGGTCCGGGCGAAGAGCCCGGCAAGCAGCAGCAGGACGATGACCGCGACGCGGAAGGACGCGGCGTAATGGGCGGGGAGCGCGTCGGGGTTGTCGGCCGCGAGCGCGCCGACGATCGCGGCGGCGAGCACGCCGAGCACCGCGAACGCCGCGATCGGCAGGCGCGCCCAGAAGGAGCGCGTGTCGGCCCCGTAGGCCGTCGCTTCGAGGACGCGGTCTCGAACCGCGTTCGCGCCTTCGGCGACGGCGGCCCGGCGAGCCGCCAGGTACTCGAATCGTCCGTCGCCTTCTGCGCTGGCCCCCAAGTTGCTCACTGAGCCCTCCCGGCCTCGTGCGCCTCTTCGAGGATCCCCACTGAGCCTCCCGGCGCCCCGTGAGGCGCCGCAGCTGCTCCCCGATTTCGACCGCTTTCGACCCGATCCGGCGGTCACGATATCGGATGCAAGCCGTAATACGGTTCGGGTTAAACAGACGACCAACGTCCCTCCGCGCCCGCCGCGGCGGGACGATCATCCCCATTGGGTGAGGACCCCGGCGTCGCGCCGCCCTAACGTCGCACCAGCACGTCGACAGGACCGCGAACGCGAGAGAAACAGGAGGCGCCATGGCGACCCTGGTGGCCATCGGCTACGACGAGGAGGGCACCGCCGCTGAGGCGGCGGAAGAGGTGAAGCGGCTCAGCCAGGACCTCGTGATCGAACCTGACGCCGTGGCCGTGATCATGCGCGACTCGAAGGGCGAGTACCACGTCACGACGAGCCATCACGCGGTCGGCGTCGGTGCCAGCTGGGGGATGTTCTGGGGGCTCCTCTTCGGCCTGCTGTTCTTCGTGCCGGTGTTCGGGATGGCGGTGGGCGCCGGTCTCGGCGCGCTGATGGGCAAGGTCGAGAAGACCAGCATCAACAAGGAGTTCCAGCAGCAGGTGCGCGACATGGTCCGGCCCGGCAGCTCCGCCCTGTTCATGATCGTCGAGCGCGCGACGCCGGACAAGGCCGTCGCGGCGCTGAGCCGCTTCGGCGGGACGGTGCTGAAGTCCTCGCTCTCGCCGGAGGACGAAAAGCAGCTTCAGGACGCGTTGCACGGCGGCGTCCCGGCCGCCGCCTGACCGCAGCTAGACGATCGTCACGTCGATCAGCCCGATCGCGGCCGCCTTCGCGACCGCCTCGCTGCGCGAGGCGGCGCCGAGCTTCGTGTAGACCGCGTGGGCCTGCGTCTTGACGGTGTTCCCCGACACGTGCAGGCGCTCGCCGATCTCGCGGAAGGACAGATGGGTCGGCAGGAACCGGAGGATGCGCAGCTCGGCGATCGTCAGCAGGCCGGGGCCGTCGCCGGCGGCCGCGCACACGTCGTCGACCTCGCCCCACGCGGTGTCGAGCGCGGCGACGAGGCTCTCGACGCGGTTCGTCCGCCGCGCCCACCGCGAGGCCTCGGCCAGCAAGGTGCGCGCCCGGGCCACGTCGGCCAGTCGCGCGCAGGCGCGCGCCATCACGGTCCGGGCCTGGACCTCGTACCAGCCCATGTAGTCCCCGAGCTCGACGAGCAGCCGCCCCGCGGTGGCGAGGTCTCGCTTGGCGTCGTCTCCGTGTCCCAGCTCGCTGGCGACGAGCGCCCCGACCGCGTAGGTCATGGCGAAGGTCGGGTCGCGCTCGAGCTCGTGCGCGGCGAGCACCTCTCGGGCGCGCACGATCCGGTCGCTCGCGAGCTCCCACTCGCCGTCGCTGCTGTCGGCGAGCGCCAGCTCGGTGAGCGCGAGCGCTTCGACCCGCACAGCCGGTTGGGAGATCCCGCGCATCGCTTCTTCGAGCGCCGAGCGACCCTCGCTCGCCTCGCCGAGCAGCTGCAGCGCGACGCCGCGCAGCAGGCAGGCGAGCGGGCGTATCGGGCTGGTCTCCTCCAGCAGCTCGCAGGCCCTGCCCGCTTCCGCGGCCATCTCGGGGATGCCGCGCGGGGCGCCGGCGGCGCGCGCCAGCGACACGCCCGCGCGCAGCCACTGCGCGGTGGGCTCGCCGGCTGACTCGTCGCGGTCGAGCGCCGCCGCCGTCCTCAGCCCCCAGCGCTCGCAGGCAGCGGCGTCGCCGCGGGCCAGCGCCTCGAACGCCGCTGCCAGCGAGAGGGCCGGCGCCTGAGCGATCTGCTCGTCGCCGAGGGCCGCCAGCCAGCCGCGTAGCCGCGCGTCGAGGTTCGAGACGAAGCGCGTGCCCTGGCCCCAGATCAGCTCCCCCGCCCGGCGCGGGTTGCGGGCCGCGACCGCGTGGTCGATCGCGCCTTCCACGTCGTCGTGCTCGAGGAGCCAGTCGCTCGCGCGCGTGTGCAGCGCTGCGACCTCGCGCGGTTCGCGCAGCTCGAGCCCGCGGCGCAGCACATCGCGCACGAGCGAGTGGCAGCGGTATCCCTGCGTCCCGTGCTGCGGCGTGAGCATCAGGCTGCGGTGGGAGATCAACCGCATCAGCTCGCCGGACCCGTCCGTCTCCAGCACCGCGTCGCACAGCCCCGGCGAGAGCCACGGCAGCACGGACGTGCGGATCATGAAGCTCCGTTGCGCGGCGGTCAGCGCGGCGAGGATCTCCTCGCGGACGTACTCGTCCACCTCGGTGGCTTCGCGGACCGTCTCGACCGCTCCGACGTCTGAGTCCTGGCGCGAGCGGAGCAGGACGGCGGCCAGGAACAACGCCGCCGCCCAGCCCTCGGTGTAGTCGACGAGGGAGAGCAGGTCGGGGTCTTCGATCTCGAGGCCGGCGGCGGACAGCAGCCGCGCCGCCTCGTCGGCGGTCATCTCCAGGTCGTCGGGCCCGAGCTGGAGCAGCCTCCCCGACGCGCGCAGGCGCCCGAGGCCGAGCGCCGGCTCGGCCCGCGATGCGAGCGCGACCTGCAGATGCGCGCAGCCGGCTCCGATCAGCTCCGCGAGGATCCGGACCGCGTCCGGCGAGCGCAGCGTGTGGACGTCGTCGAGCACGAGCAGCCGGTGGCAGCCGATCGCGTTGAGCGTCGCGGCCTGGGCGCGCAGCGGAGACGGCAGCCGCGCGAGGTCGATGCCCGAGGGGACCGCGCCGGTCGCGGCCGCGTCCAGCTCCTCGTGTTGCGAGGGCCATGGCGAAGCGAGCTGCCCGAGGGCGTGGGAGAGCCGCTCGAGCAGGACCTCGGGGTCGTTGTCGAGCGCTGTCAGCGCGAGCCACGCGACCGGACGGCGCTCGCGCTGGACCCAGTCGGCGAGCAGCGTCGACTTCCCGTAGCCGGCGGGGGCAGCCAGAAGGACGACCGACGCCTCACCGGCACCCTGCAGACGCCGCAGCAGACGCGGGCGCGGCACGTGGCGGGCCGGGAGCGGCGGCGGCAGCAGCGCGTGCTCGGCCGGGAGCTCGGCATCGAGCAGGGCCTGGAAGGTTTCGGCGGCGGCTGAGGGGCCTGTGGCGCCGGCACGCCGGCGGCGGGGATGCTCAGACGGCTCCGGCCGTCGTCCTTCGCCGGGGCGTCGCTCGCTGATCGAATGGCTGGTCTGGTCGAGCGCAGGCATGGTGCCCCCTTGTCTGCTCGGTTCACGTGTCCGAGTCACAAGCATCTTCCAGCAAGCGACCGGCCGCAAGCAAGCGGACCCGTGTCTGCCACTCGTGCACGCACCACCCGTTTGGGGTTAACCCGTTCCGAGTGACTCCAGCTCCACGGAGGCCTCGGGTGTCCCCGCCGTCGCCTCCGGCGGCGCCCGCGGCCGTGCGCACCCGCACCGCCGAGTGCACGGAGCGGAAGCGCAGCGGCGGCTGCAGCTCGCGGGGCTCGCCGTCGATGTCGACGCGAAGCGCCGCTCGCGCTGCGAGCTCGAAGCTCGTGTCCGAGTGCTCCTGGAAGCCCGCGTGGCGCACCGCGGCGAACGTCCGGTCGGCGCCGGGCTCGTCGAAGGCAACGACCTGGAGCTGGCCCGAGTCGGGCCATTCGCGTGCTCCCAGCCGGTCCTCGCGCAGCTCGAAGCGGTTGTTGCAAACGAGCACGGCGGGCACGGTCTCGGTGCCGGTGTGGGCCATCGCCGCGTGCGCCGCGCGCGTCGTGCGTCCGGGCCCGGGCAGCGGCTTGCGGCTCCTCGCGCGTTGCGTATGCGAGACGGCCGCCGGCAGCTCGATGCCGACGGCGGCGTAGTTGACGAACTGGATCCCGTTCACCTCGGCGAGGTCGATCGTCTGCTCCACCGCCGAGAACGGCAGCGAGAGCGCCTCGCCCGGGTCGTCGAGAGGGGCGCCGAGGTCGCGCGCCAGCAGATCGTCGGGCCCCGCCGGCATGCATGCGAACGGCAGGTCTCGCGACGCCGCCACCGCCGCCACGACGGCTTGAACCGGTGCGTCGGCGCACACGAGGACCGAGTCGGCCTGCGTGGCCTCGACGATCAGATCGACGGCCCGCAGGCGATCGGCGGGTTTCAGCGCGGCCACGATGATCGTGCGCCGCTCCGCCTCGGCGATCAGCCTTGCTCGTACACGACTGCCTCGCGGCCGGCCCGGGGCCAGCACGAGCAACGGGCGCTGGGCCGGCGCCGCCTTCGCAAACCTCCGTGTGCCCAATGTGACCTCCGCCCGCCCCCTCCGACGAGCCGGCCCTCCCGGCCGGCGGCCCTTCTAGCTTCTCGGACCGTATGACCGCAGCGGCGCGGTCACATCACCCCAAGGGGGTGAGTGTCCGTCAACTGCTGCATTTGATCGGCGCGAGCGCCGTTTCGTACGCCGCCAGAGTCCTTTCAGCGCGGACCGAAGCTCTGTTTCCACGCTGCTGATCGAGCCGGTGTACTTGAGCGACCCGACCGCTTCGCTCGCCTGCTTGCTGAACGATTCGGTCGCCTTCGTCACTTCTTCCTTGCGGCTCGGCGTGAGTTCGGGGATCGCGCCACGGATCGTTTTCAGGTCTTCGACGATCGCGTTGACTTCCGTTTTGATCTGCGACACCGACGCGGTCGTCGGCGTGAGCGCCTGCAGGGTGGTGACGCGCGACTTGATGTCCGAGCGTGCGCTGCAGACCTTCTTTTCGGCCTTTTCCTCCTTCGATTCCCCGCAGCCGTAGAAGGTGAAGGCGGCCGCCACGAGCGAGAGCAGCAGCCACGCTCTCCCGCGCGTCCGGCTCGGGCGTCCTCGCTTCGCCATGTCGGCGATCCTCACGGCTCGGCGGCGCGCAGGCATCACCCCGTTCGGGGGATACTCAGGGTGGCGTGCCGCCGCCGCGTGACCTGCCCGGCGCGAGCGCGGCGTTCAGCTTGATCGCCCGAACGGCCCCCGTCGCGCCCGCGTGCAGCGCGGCGCCGAACGCGCAGACGACGATGCCCGGGGATCAGCAGCACCTTCGAGCCGAGCATCAGGATCCCGACTCGCAACATCACGTAGCCGGGCGTGCTCACGGTGGTGCCGATCGCCGTGCTCATGACCGACGCGGTCAGCCGATCGCGGCGCGGCGCGTCGCTGCGAACGCCGATCAGCCGCGAGGGAACCGCGACGTAGGAGATCATCATCACGCCGACGACGGCGCCGAGCGAGAGCGCGAACCAGGGGTGGCCCCAGCGCGGGGCGACGAGCGTGGCCACGGCGAGCAGGACCCCCACCACCGCGCCGCCGGTCGCGATCGGGGCGATGCGGGCGCGCGCACGCTGGAAGGCGGGGCGCAGCAGAGGTGGGCGGGGGCCGTCGATCGCGAACGCGAACACCGAGTTCAGGAAGAAGCTCAGGACCGTCGCCGCGACGATCCCCAGTCCGAGCGGGATCAGGATCGCGCCCCTGATCTCGTTGAAGCTGCGGCCGTGCAGCACGTGCGCCTTGAGGTCGTACATGGCGAGCCAGATCCAGGCCGCGGAGGGGATCGCGACGAACAGGAGCCGGCGGTTCGCGATCAGCAGCCGCAGGCCGTCCAGCAGCATGAAGAGCGCCGTCACCGTGAAGGCGAGCGGCGCGAGCATGCGGTGCTTGCGGGTCAGCCGTTCGAATTCACGCCGGATCGTCTCGTCGTCGGACTCGACGGCGCGCTCGAACGCGGCAACGCGCGCGGCCATCCTTCGGACCGCCGCCCGCGGGCCGTGCGCGGGCGAGGAGCCTGGCGGGCGACGCCCTCCCGCGGCGCCACCCCCCGTGGGCCGTCCGCCGGAGGGCTGTCGCTCCGTGCTCAGGCGGCGAGCGCCTTCTGCTTGATGCTCTCGAACTCCTTGGCGTCGATCGTGCCTTCGTCGAGCAGCTTCTTCGCGCTCGCGATCTGGTCGGCCGGCGAGGAGCTGCCGGCGACCTCCTGGACGTAGCCGGCGAACTGGGATTCAGCCTGCTGCTGGCTCGCGACGGTGCGTTCGCTGAGGCCCTTGTGCTCGGCGATGAGGTAGATGAACACCCCGAAATAAGGCAGCACCACGAGCACCAGTATCCATGCCGTCTTCGCCCATCCGCTGATGTCTTTGCGGCGGAACAGGTCCCCGATCACGACGAACAGCATCCACAGCCAGATGACGAACGCGAAGAAGATCAGGATGGTCCAGAAGACTTCGAGCAGCGGATAGCTGGTTGCGAGCATGGGGCTCCTTTCCTCTCGCCGCCAGGCCCGCTCCGGCTTCTCGCCGGCAGCGCGCGTGCGGCCGTGATGGGCGTACGGCGGCATGCTCGCCCCGCCGCAGCCGGCCAGCATCACCCGATCGGGGTGAGCAGCCCGCCCGTGGCGGCGTTAGACATAGCTCGTGGGCAACGTACGCAGGCTGTGGGCGCTGGGCGCGATCGCGTGCCTGGCGGCGTCGGGCGCGATCGCGATCGCGCTCAGCATCGACCGCTTCCCGCGCGGGCTGGCGGTGTTCGGCTGCCTGGTGCTGGCGCTGCTCGCCGTTCACCGCGCGCTGCTCGCCGACGGCCTCGTGCGCGTTCTCGCCGGCACCGTCGCGGTGGCGGCGGCGGTGGGAGCGGTCGTCCTCGTCGTGCTCGAGGGCCGGCCGCTGGCGAACGTGCTCGTCGTGGTGCTGTTCGTGGCCTCGGTGCTCGCAGCGCGCCAGGCCTTCCGCGTGCACGTGCGGCTGCCCGCCGCCGCGCCTCCCCGCCGGCCCGTCCTGTTCTTCAACCCGAAGTCGGGCGGCGGCAAGGCCGAGCGCTTCGGGCTCGCGGACGAGGCCGCCGCGAGGGGCATCGAGGCGATCGAGCTCAAACCCGGCGAGGATCTCCGTGAGCTGGTGGACGAGGCGGTGCGGGGCGGGGCGGACGCCCTCGCGATGGCGGGAGGGGACGGCTCGCAGGCGATCGTGGCGGCGATCGCCGCCGAGCACGACCTTCCCTACGCCTGCATCCCGGCCGGCACGCGCAACCACTTCGCACTCGATCTCGGCGTCGACCGGGACGATGTGGTCGGCGCCCTCGACGCGTTCTCCGACGGCGGCGAGCGGCGCGTGGACCTGGCCGAGGTCAACGGGCGCGTGTTCGTGAACAACGTCTCGCTCGGCGTGTACGCGGAGGCGGTGCAGCGCGAGGAGTACCGGGACGCGAAGCTGCGAACGCTTGCCGCGACGGCAGCCGAGTCGCTGGGCAGCGAAGGCCCGCCGACGCTGCGGTGGCGGGGCGCCGAGGGCCCGGAATCGGGGACCGTCGTCCTCGTCTCCAACAACACGTACCGCCTGGGCAGGGCGCTGGCCTCGGGGACGCGCCCGCGACTGGACAGCGGGCGGCTGGGGATCGCGGTGCTCGGCAGCACCGCTGTCTCCGGGCCCGGCGACGCCGGCGCCCAAGAACGGCTCGGCAGGCCCTCGGCGAGGCGTCAATGGAGTGAGGAGCGCTTCGAGATCGAGGCGTCCGCGCCCGTGCCGGCCGGCATCGACGGCGAGGCAGTGGTGCTCGATGCGCCGCTGCGCTTCCGCGCGATGCCGGGGGCGCTGCGCGTGCGCGTGGCGGCCGGGCACCCCGGCGCCTCGCCCTCGGCGCTCCTGCCCGAAGGAACCATGGCCCTCATGGGGGCGATGCTGCGCATGGCGGTGACGGGCGCGGCACCGCGAGCCGGACGGCTCCGCTGCGCCCGGGAGGGAGCGGGCGTGAACGCCTGGCTGGCCGAGGCCGAGCGGGTGGACCACGCGCTCTACGGCGCCGTCGCCACGCGCGGACACGCCGCGGCTCGACGTGGCGATGCGCCGGCTCTCCCACGCCGCCGACTACTCGCGCCTGTCGCTCGCCGGCGCAGCGCTGCTCTCGCTGTCGGGCTCGCGCGGGCGCCGCGCGGCGGTCTCCGGGCTCGTCGCCTCGACCACGACCGCGGCCGTGGTGAACGCGATCGTGAAACCGCTCGGGCGGCGCGCCCGGCCCGACCGCGTCCGTGCGCGCGTCCCCCTGGCCCGCCACGTGCCGATGCCGGCGTCGAGGTCGTTCCCGTCGGGTCACACGGCGGCGGCGGTTGCCTTCGCAGCCGGCGTCGGGCGCGTGCTGCCCACCGCCCGCTTCCCCCTCTACGCGCTCGCCGCCGCCGTCGGCTACTCGCGCGTTCACACCGGCGTTCACTACCCCGGCGACGTTCTCGCCGGCGCCGGTCTGGGGCTCGTCGTCGCCGAGATCACGAACGAGCTGCTCGCGCGGCTGGAGCCGGCGGCTTCGTCGGGATCGGGTGATGCCCGCGAGCCGGCCGCCGGGTGGGATTGAGCGCATGTGCCGCTGGATGGGATGGCATGGGCAGCCGGTCCTGATCGAGGAGCTGCTGTTCAAGACGGAGCACAGTCTCGTCGACCAGAGCCTGCACTCGCGCATGGGCGCCGAGACGACGAACGGCGACGGCTTCGGCCTCGGCTGGTACGGGCTCGGCGACGGGCCGGGGCTCTACCGCAGCGTGTCGCCGGCGTGGGGCGATCGCAACCTGCGCCACCTCGCGGGTCACGTCGAGTCGCCGTTGTTCCTCGCGCACGTGCGCGCGACGACCGGCACCGCGATCCAGCAGACGAACTGCCATCCGTTCTCGCACGGCGACGTGGCTGATCGTCCACAACGGCCTCGTCAACGAGTTCGCACCTCATACGCCGCGAGCTGATGCTCGGGCTCGACCACGACTCGTTCGCGGAAATCGAAGGCTCCAGCCGATTCGGAGGTGCTGTTCCACCTCGCCCTCGCACGCGGCCTGGAAGGACGACCCGCTCGGCGCGCTCGAGCAGACGGTCGGTTTCGTCGAAGACGTCCAGCGCCGCTCGGCATCGAGCCCGGCGCTACAGACGAGCATCGGCGTGAGCGACGGCGAGACGCTGTGGGCGATCCGGTACTCGAGCGAGCACGAGTCGCGCACGCTGTTCCGCTCCGAAGACGCCGAGGCGATCCGGCGCCTGCATCCGGAGAACGAGCGCATCCAGCGGTTGCTCGACAGCGGATCGGATCGTCGTCTCCGAGCCGCTCGGCGGACTCGAGGGCGCCTGGCACGAGCTCGACGAGTCCACGACGCTCAAGTCCACCCCGGCGGCGAGGTCGAGACGGGCGCATTCCGCCCACCGCGGGTGCCGGCGCGGCGTCCTGAGGCAACGCGCAGCGGCTGGACGGCGCAGTCGGCGGCTCGGACCACCCTCTCGACGGGGTGAGCCGCTGCGCCGTTTCGGCGCACGCCCGCGCGGATGTTCCACCGATCCGCGCGGGAAGAAGGTGGGGGCATTTGGCATTTAGGAGTGCACGGCGGATCCCTCACCCCGCCGCCTCGGATGCCGGCGCCGCGGTTGGTCGCGGCCGGGGGGCTCGAGGTCACAGAGGTCCGGTGGCGGGCGCTCGTCCCGTCGCCGGGCAGATCTCCTGGTGCCCAATGCGGCCACCGCGGTGGCCGGCGTCAGCCTGCAATCAAACGAAAAAGGGGGTAGCACATGGTCGGCCACGGCTGGCAGATGATCGAGGCCGCACCGAAGCGCGCCGCCACGCCGACGCTGTTCGCGTCCGGTCGCGGCGAGCGCGTTCGGAGCGCACCTCCGAAAGAGCGCGAAGCCTCCCGGGCTCCGCGCCGCCTGGTGGTCTTCGTGAGCGCGGTGCGCGCGCTCGCGGCGCCGTCGGGCGACCGGCGTCCGGCTGCCACGCAGCCCCCGCCGCGCTGGCCTGCGAGCTAGCGCGGCGGGCGGCCGCCACGCCACGCGCGCCTTCGCGAAGCTTCTCCGTCGAGGCTGTCGATTCGGACGCCGCCCGTTCGTCTCAGCCACACAGCACCGACGAAAAGGAGCAGCTTTGCGATACATGCTGTTGATCTACCAGGGGAGCACGCCGCTGCCGGGAACGCCGGAGTGGGACGGGCTCAGCGCCGAGCAGCAGGGCGCGGTCTACGCCGGCTACCAGGCCGTCAACGAAACGCCGGGGATGACGCCGGGCGATCAGATGCAGGGGCCCGCGAGTGCGCTCACGGTGAGGGTCAAGGACGGCGAGACGCTCACCACCGATGGGCCGTTCGCCGAGACCAAGGAGGCGCTCGGCGGCTACTGCTTCCTCGACGCCGAGGACCTGGAGGCGGCGATCGAGCTCGCCGCGAAGGTTCCAGCGGCGCAGATGGGCGGCGCGGTCGAGATCCGCGCGGTGGTGGAGCGCTAGCCGGAGCGGTGGCGCGGGCATGCCCCCGCGCCACATCAGCCGGGTCAGGTCGCCTCGCTTGACAGACCTACGCTAGTTAGGTATTTTCCTATTATTATTAGGAAAAGGAAAGGACGGCGTAGATGCGTACCAGGCAGATCACCAACCACCTGACCCAGTTGACCCGGCTCGGCTTCGTCAACGCCTACCTCGTGCGCGAGGACGACGGGTTCACGCTGATCGACACGACGATGGGCGGCGGCGCCGCCGGCGATCTGATCGGCGCCGCCGAAGCGGCGGGAGGCGAGATCAGGCGGATCGCGCTCACGCACGGCCACGGCGACCACGCCGGCGGCCTCGACGCCATCGTCGAGCGTCTCGGCTCGGGCATCGAGGTGCTCGTCGGCGAGCCGGACGCGCGCGTCTGGGCGGGGGAGAAGGTCATCGACGGCCAGAAGGTGACCGGCTTCTGGAAAGACGTGAAGACGAAGCCCGACGTGCTGCTCACGGGCGGCGAGCGGATCGGCAGCCTCGAAGTCGTCGCCTCGCCGGGGCACACCGCGGGCCACGTCGCCTTCCTCGACACCCGCGACCGCTCGCTGATCGCGGGCGACGTCTTCACCGCCTACGGCCGGCCCGAAGTGTCCAACCACTTCTACTGGCGCTTCCCGCTGGCCTACAACGCGACCGTCGACCGCTCGCGGGACCTCGCTTCGGCGCGGGCGCTGCGTGCGCTCGACCCTTCGCGGCTGCTCGCCGGCCACGGCCCCGCCGCCGAGGCGCCCGCCGCGGCGATGGACGCCGCGATCGCCCGCTCGGCGAAGGCCCTGGGCGAGGCGCCCTGATGCCACGGGCCGGGCTGAGCGCGGAGGCTGTGACCGAAGCCGCCGCCGAGCTGGCCGACGCCGACGGGCTCGAGGCCGTGACGCTCGCGGCGCTGGCCGCGCGGCTCGGCGTGCGCCCGCCCTCGCTCTACGCCCACGTCGGCGGGCTCGAGGACGTCCGCGAGCGGGTGGCCGCGCGCGGGGCCGAGCAGCTCGCCGAGCGGCTGCAGGCGGCCGTCGCCGGGCGCGCGGGCACGGCGGCGCTGGGCGCGCTCGCGGCGGCCTACCGCGAGTACGCGCGCGAGCACCCCGGCGCCTACGCCGCGCTGCAGCGCGTCTCGGGCCGCGACGCGCGGGCGTCCGCCGCGGCGGAGCGGACCGTCGGCGTCGTGCTGGCCGTGCTCGACGGCTATGGCCTGCACGGCGACGAGGCGCTCCATGCCACGCGCGCCATCCGCTCGGCCCTCCACGGCTTCGTGCTGCTCGAAGCCCAGGAGGGCTTCGGCCTCGCGCTCGACGTCGACGAAAGCTTCGCGGTGCTGGTCGCGATGCTCGACCGCGGCCTCCGCGGCTAGCGCGGCTCGACCAGGGCCAGCGTCGCGTCCGCGGTTCCGATCGCCCGTGCGCGCAGCGCGACCCCGGCGAGCTGGAACGCCTGCGGCGCGCCATCCGGATCGAGCGCGGCGACGAGGGCGCCGAGCCAGGCCGCCCGCCCGGCGGCGTCGTTGAGCTGTGGCCCGGCGATCACGAAACCTTCGAGGCGCTCGGCGGCGGCCGCCTTGGCGAACATGCTCAGCGGCTCGCGCGCGAGCGCGGCGCGACGGACCGTCGTCGCCGCGTGCTCCTCGGGCTCCGGCGCGCCCCAGAGGCGCTGCGGGACCTCGGACGGGCGGGGCGCTCGCAGCACCGCGTGCCGTGCTCTGGTCGAAGCCCGCGCGGCCGAACCGCTCGATGTCCCCGCGCGCGTGGATGTGCTCGATCTTCTCCCGGACCGCCGCCGCCAGATCGACCCGGTGGGTCGCTGCGAACGCCGCGAGCGCCATGTGGAAGCCCGCGACCGCGCCCTGGAGCGTCGGCATCGGCTCGCCCGGGCGCGGCACCTTCGGGCCGTCGTAGTGGTTGACGACGCGTGCGATCGGGCCGGCCGCCGCGACCAGGGTGCCGAGGTCGACCATGGCCTCCGAGCCGTGGCCCGGCTCCTCCACCTCGGCCAGGAACTGGTCGGCGAGCGCCGTCGTGATGATCCACAGGTCCGCCAGCTCGGCGGCGAGGCCCTCGGGTTCCTCGGCTCCGGAGAACAGCAGCTCGCTCAGCTCGCCGAGCTCCTCCAGCAGCCGCGCGACCGCGGCGAGCGGGCGCCAGTAGCCCCCGGCAGCGAGCATCGTCTCCCGCACGAGGCGCTGCTCCGCGGGCGCGCTCACGCTCAGGCGACCTGCAGCAGCTCGACGCCTGCGCCGCGCAGCACGTCCTCGCCGTCGAGCACCGCGTAGCCTTCGCGGAAGTACACGCGCGCGACCCCGGCGGCGGCGATCAGCTTCGCGCACGGCGGGCACGGGAAGTCCGTGACGTACATCAGCGCGCCCTCGGTGCTGCGGCCCGCGCGGGCCGCGGCCGCGATCAGGCGAGCCTCGGCGTGCTCGGCCGTGGACAGCTCCAGGGCCACGCCTTTGTAGAAGTTCGATCGCGGGTCGCCGGCCGCGTAGGCGGCAAGGGGGTGGGGGCGGTGCTCGTTGAAGGACGCCTCGACTGTGCCGTCGGCGAAGCGGATCGCCGCCCCCACGCGCCGCCACCAGTCCACGCTCTGCCCCGCCGCCCGTGCGGCGGCAGCGCTCAGCTCGGCGAGCGCCTCGTCGCCTGCGAGCGCCGGCGGCGCCTCGGCGCGCAGCAGCGCGGCCGTGCGTGTCTTGTCCCAGCGCAGGAACACGGTGTCGTAGCGGACCTCGCAGCGCGGGAACCAGCGCTCGACGATCGCGTAGCTGACGTCCTCGGCGGGGGCGATCAGCGCGGGGCCGCTCTCTGCGAGGGCGCGCGCGCCGGCCTCGTCGAGCACCGTCACCGACTCGAAGATGCCCCAGGCGCCGATCGCGGACGCCGCGAGCTGCGCGTCGAGCGCACGGATGTCCTTCGCGAGCGGGCGCTGCTCGGCGTGCAGCTCGGGCCCGATCAGGTACAGGTCACGGCCGGGGCCGTGGGCGGCGAGGAAGCGCCGGTAGCCCTCGTGGAGCACCGGCACGTACGCGAGCACCGCCTCGCTCATGGCCGGTGCAGGATGCCGTCGATCAGGCCCGGCAGGACCTCGGCCAGCCTCGGCCCGAGCCGCTCCCCGAGGTTCATGTACATCTGGCGGATGCGCTCGCTGGTCGTCACCGAGGCCTGGCGCGGCAGCACCTCGATCCGCCCCACGATCCCGCTCAGCTCCGCGAGGTCCTCCGCGCTGTAGGAGTGGTCCTCGGTCAGCACGAGCACGTCGGGCGCGACGGCCTTGATCAACGCCCACCGCGTTTCGTCGTCCTCCTTCTTGAAGATCAGGTCGACCGGGCGCTGGAAGGCGAGCAGCTCGAGACGCTCCATCTCCGGGACCATCGGCCGGTCCTCGCCCTTGCGGCGGCGGATCTTCTCGTCGCTGTCGACGCCCACGACGAGCACGTCGCCCTGCTGCTTGGCGGCTTCCAGGTACTTGACGTGGCCGAGGTGGATCAGGTCGAAGGAACCCGAGGTGAGGACGACGGCGTAGCCGAGGCCCTTCAGATGGGTCACCGTGCGCGTCATCTCCTCCAGGGATCCGACCAGGCGCTCGGAGAAGTTGACGTGGGGGCTGAGGATGCCGGTGCTGGCTGCCATGAAAACGTCGCTCGAAGGGGGATCTCGCACCTTATCGGCGGTGACATCTGGATAGACCTTCACACTCGACGCCCCCATGCCCGACTACCTCCCTTACGACGAGCGCCGGCCGAGCACCGCCTACCGCGACATGCTGGCGGCGATCCGCGACGGCGGCGCGCGCCTGCAGACCAAGCAGGGCTCCGACGCGCTCGCGCTGGCGGGTCATTGCATGCGCTTTCCGATGGCGCATGGAGCGGCGGTGATCACCGAGCGCTCGATCAAGAGCTTCGTGGGCAAGGCGATCGGCGAGCTGTGCGCGTTCATCAACGGGGCGCGCACGCTCCAGGAGCTCGAGGAGTTCGGCTGCGACTGGTGGGACGCCTGGGCGACGCCCGCGAAGTGCGAGGCGCGTGGGCTCGAGGCCGGCGACCTCGGCCCGGGCTCCTACGGTCACGCGTTTCGCAACTTCACGACCGACCTGGACGGCGACGATCCCGGCTTCGACCAGCTCCCGCACCTCGTCCGCAAGCTGCGCGACCTGCCGCTTGATCGCACGGCGGTGATGAGCCCATGGATCCCGAACGCCAACCATCGCGAGGCGGGGGTGCGCTCGCGCAACACGATCGCGCCCTGCCACGGCTGGATCCACGCGCTGGTCTTCGGCGAGGAGCTGCACCTGATCCACAACCAGCGCTCCGGCGACACGCCGATCGGGGTGCCCTCGAACATGGCCCAGTACACCGCGCTCGGGTTGATGCTGGAGCAGCTCACCGGATACCGCTTCGCCGAGTACGTGCACTGGATCCAGTACGCGCACATCTACATCGACCAGCTGCCGGCGGTCGACGAGATGCTCGCCCGGGAGCCCCGCGCGCTGCCGACGCTCGCACTCAACGAGGCGGGCCGTCGCGTGACGGACATCCACGACTTCCGTGCCGAGCACTTCGAGCTGACCGATTACGACCCGCACCCTCCGATCGCCGGCATCCCGGTCGCGACGTGATCGCGATCGTGGTCGCACATTCGGCGAATCGCGTGATCGGCAACGCAGGCGCGCTGCCCTGGCGCCTGCCGTCGGACATGCGCCGCTTCCGCGAGCTGACGAGCGGTCACACGGTGCTGATGGGCCGGCGCACCTACGAGTCGCTTCCCGACGCCTTCCGCCCGTTGCCGGAACGGCGCAACCTGATCCTTTCGAGCGACCCGTCCTACCGCGCCGAGGGCGCGGAGGTGTTCGGCTCGCTGTCCGACGCCCTTGCCGCATGCGAGGGCGACTGCTTCGTGATCGGCGGCGAGGTCACCTACCGCGACGCGCTGCCCCTGTGCGAGCGCCTCTACGCGACCGAGATCGACGCGGAGCTGGAGGGCGATGCGTACTTCCCCGTTCTCGATCCCGCGCAGTGGCGCCTGGTCGAGGACGGACCCCGTCGTGTCGAGAACGACCTCGGCTACGCGTTCCGGACCTATGAGCGCGCTCTATAACCTCGACGCCGCGCGCGGCTCCGAGCAGCTCGAGCGCATGCGCGCGCTGGAAGCCGAAGGGGTGTGCATCTTCTGCCGCGAGCCGCCGTTCGAGCACGAGGGCGAGCACTGGTACGTGACGCGCAACGACTTCCCCTACGAGGGCACGGCCGCGCACTACCTGATCGTCGCCAAGCGTCACGTGCAGGCGTTCGAGCAGCTCCCCGACGAGGCCGGCGCGGAGCTCTGGGCGATCCGCCGGGAGCTGGCGGCGCGCCTCGGCGCGCCGGCCTACGCGACCATCGAGCGCAGCGGCGACATGCGTCTGAACGGCGGCTCGGTGGAGCACCTGCACGTGCACTTCGTCGCGCTCGGGCCGGAGCCCGCGCAGACCGTTCGCTTCCGCGTCAGCGCGCGCGGAACCGAGGACCCTCGCCGGTGACGCGGCGGGGGCGTATGCTCGCCTGAGCCCACGAGGGGAAGGAGTCCCGATGATCCGCTGCTCACGAACTGCTGTCCCGCTGATCAGTGCGCTGATCGTCGCCGCCGCCCTTCCCGCGAGCGCCTCGGCGAGCGCCGAAACGGGACTCGTCCCGCGCGTCCAGGCCGGGCCGCCCGCGGCCGCGCCGCTCGCCGCGCTCGGGCTCGCCGCGCGCCCGCGGGGAGCACGCCACCGGCACGGGCGTCCCGGCTCGCGCACGAGCGAAAACGGTCCCGCAGCCGCTTCGCCCGCCGCGGCGCCGGCTGTCGCGCCGCTCGTGAACTTCGACGGCGTGAGCTCGCGCGACAGCGCCGAAACGAACTTCGGCCAGCAGTTCGAGCCGCCCGACCAGGGGCTCTGCGTCGGCAACGGGTTCGTGCTGGAGCCGGTCAACTCGGCCTACCGCGTCTACGACGAAACGGGTCATTCGCTCGCGGGGCCGTTCAACGTGAACGGGCCGTTCAACGAAGGGCTCAAGGAATTCACGAGCGATCCGCGCTGCTACTACGACGCGGCCGCTCACACGTGGATCGCGATCATCCTCGCGATCGGGCCGACCGAAGAAAGCTCGAGCCTCGACATCGCGGTGAACAACTCGGGCGACCCACGGACCCTGTGGACCGCGTACAAGCTCGACACGACCGATCCGCACGGGAACGAATGCCCCTGCTTCGGCGACCAGCCCAAGCTCGGCATCGACGCCTTCAACCTTTACGTCACCACCGACGAGTTCTCGATCCTCGGGCCGTCGTTCAACGGCGACCAGCTGTACGCGTTCGCGCTGAAGGACCTGGTCGGCGCGAAGCCGGCCGTGCACTTCGCGCACTTCTCGAAGCTGAAGATCGCGGGCGAGCCGGCGAGCTCGATCCAGCCGGCGATCACGAACGAAGAAGCGCCGGCCGAGTACATGATGGGCTCGATCGATCCGACCGAAACCGAAGGCTCGACCATCGGCGTGTGGGCGCTCACCGGGGCGCGGGGGGTCGCGAAAGGCAGCGCGCCGGCGCTGTCCAGCCTCGTGCTGTCCTCCGAGCGGTTCGTGATGCCGCTGCCGGCGGCCCAGAAGGGGACCCACGCGAAGATCGAAGCCGGCGACGACCGCATGCAGCAGACGCAGTTCATCGGCGGCAAGCTGTGGGGGGCGCTCAGCACGAGCGTCGTTCCGCCCGGCGAAAAGAAGCTCCACGACGGCGCCGCCTGGTTCGCCGTCGAACCGTCGCTCAGCAAAGGCGCGATCGGCGCGGCGACCAAGATCGCCGGCCAGGGCTACGTGACCGCGGCGGGCGAAGACTTCATCTACCCCGCGCTGCAGGTGACGCCGTCCGGCAACGGCGCGATGGTCGGCACCCTCACCTCCTCGAAGCGGTTCCCGAGCGCGGCGTACTCGCTGCTCTCGCCCGGGGTGGGTGGGACCCAATTCAGTCCGATCCAGGTTGCGGCTGAAGGGACGACCAACTACGACCCCAAGGCCGAACGCTGGGGCGACTACTCATGGGCGACCCTCGCGCCGAACGCGAAAGCGGTCTGGATGGCGACCGAGTACGTGCCGCCGGCGTCCAGCCAGACGCCCGACGGCAAGCGCGACTGGGGCACGCGCGTGTTCGAGGTGCCGACCGGCTGATCGCGCCGGACGCGGCGGCGCGAGCACGTGACGGCCAACATCGCCTTCTCGCTCGGCGCCGCCGTCTTCTCGGTCGCGATCGTCGTGCTCGCCGGGATCAAAGGGGACTGGTGGGTGGTCGGCGTCTACGGCGCGCTCGCCGCCGGGTTCCTGGCGCGCGCGCGGTTCGGCCGCCGCGCGCGGGACGCGCACCCCGATGCTCCCGCCGAGCCCCCTCACGAGGAGCGCCGCCTGCGCTCTGCGCGCTTCAGGCGCCGGTAGCTGGCAGACTCCGCTGAATGGCCCGCTACGACCTCTCCGGCAAGGTGGCGCTCGTCACCGGAGCGGCGCGCGGGATCGGGTTCGCGACCGCCCGCGCCCTGATCGCCCGCGGCGCCTCGGTGGTCGTCGTCGACCTCGACGAGGGCGCCGCGCGGCAGGCGGCCGCGCAGCTGCACGACACCCGCGCGCTCGGGCTCGCGACCGACGTCACCGACCGCGGCGCGGTCCAGCGGGCGGTGGCCGCGACGGTCGAGCGCTTCGGCGGCCTGGATGTGGTGGTCGCCAACGCCGGCGTGGCCAACCGCGTCGCGAGCTTCCGCGCGATGCCGAGCGAGGCGATCGAGCGCACGCTCGGGGTGAACCTGATGGGCGTCTACCTCACCGTCGAGGCGGCGCTGCCGCAGATCGTCCCGCGCCGCGGCCACGTCGTCGTGATCTCCTCGATCTACGCTTTCACCAACGGCGCCGGTGAGATCCCCTACGCGATGAGCAAGGCCGCGGTCGAGCAGCTCGGGCGCGGGCTGCGCTCCGAGCTCTCGCCACACGGCGCGAGCGCGACCGTCGCCTACTTCGGCTTCATCGACACCGAGATGGTCCGCCAGGCGCTGGACGCGGACCCGCTCGCCGACCGGATGATCCAGGCGCTGCCCGGCGTGCTGCACAAGCGCCTGTCGCCGCAGGTCGCCGGCGAGGCGATCGCGCAGGCGATCGAGCGTCGCAGTCCGCGCCTGATCCGCCCGCGCCGCTGGACCGTGCTGTCGGTGCTGCGAGGCGTGCTGGGGCCGCTCGGCGATGCGCAGATGGAACGCGACGCCGACACCCAGGCGCTGATGCGCGACATCGACGCGCGCGCGGGCGAGAACCAACCGACGACGGCGTAGGCACGCACCGCTACGCTGGTTGACCGCTCTGCCGGGCGCCCTGGCAGGTTCTAGTAGTTGACGTGAGCACGATCAAGACAACGCCTCGACGCCTCGCCCTGTGCGCAGCGCTCGCCCTCTCGCTGTTGTGCGCGGGAGCGCTCGCCCGCGCGATGACGGCTCGGGCAGCCGAAACGACGCAGATCATCAAGCTGCTGAACGCCGAGCGCGCTGCCAACGGCATCCCGGCGGGGCTGGTCGAGAACCCGGTCTGGAGCGTCGCCTGCCGCCTGCACAACGCCTACGAGGCTCGCTACGGCGCGCTCAGCCACGAAGAGACGGAAGGCAAGCCCGGGTTCTCCAGCGCCGGCAATCTGATCGCGCGCACGTCGGTGCTCGCCCAGGGGATCTTCTGGGGCGCCTCGCCGTCGGCCCCGAACGGCGACCCGTACGACAACGCCCCCTTCCATCTCTTCGACCTGCTCAACCCCCGCATCTCGAGCACTGGCGCCGCCGACTCCGAAGGGTTCGGCTGCGTGGAGATCGAGCTCGGCACGCTGCGCACGGCCCCGGCCGCGGTCAAGGCCTACAGCTACCCCGGCAACCACCGCCGCGGCGTCCCGGTCTCCCAGCGCTCCGAAGAGCAGCCCGAAACGCCCGCGCAGGCCGTCGGCCTCGGCAAGCGTTCGACCGGGCCCAACCTGTTCGTCTACTTCGACGGGCCGTGGACCAACGGCTCGCGCGCACAGCTCGCCACCGCGACGCTGCGCTCCGCGCACGGCTCGGTCGCCCTGCGCTGGATCGACAACCAGAGCTCCAACCTGCTGCCGCCGACGGGCGCGATCCTTGTGCCGGTCGCGCCGCTGAAACCCGGTACGACCTACTCGGTCTCGGTGCGCGGCATCGTCACCGGCGTGCAGCCGGGGACGAGCATGGAACAGGCGCTCTCCTCCTGCCAGCAGGAAGGGGCGGCCGGTGAAGTCGACTGCGGGCAGCCGCCGAGCACAGCCTGCTTCGCCGACTTCGCCACGCAGCTCGCCGTCTGCGGCCTGTCGCGCACCTGGGACGTCGGCGAGGACTTCTCGTTCAAGACCGCGGGGCGCGCCCGCAAGCGCTGAGTTTGGTCGCGATCCGATGGGGGCAGGGCGCCGGCGACCTCGCCGACGCGCTCGCGCTGCGAGAAGAGGTCTTCGTCCGCGAGCAGGGGGTGCCCGTGGAGGAAGAGGTCGACGGCCGCGACGATGAGGCTCTGCACCTGCTCGCCCGCGAGGACGACCGCGTGATCGGCACGCTGCGGCTGCTGTTCGACGGCACGACCGTCAAAGTCGGCCGCGTCGCGGTCGCGCGGCGCTCGCGCCGGCGGGGCGTGGCGGCGGCGATGCTCGAGGAGGCGATCGCGGAGGCGCGCAGGCGCGGCTGCACCCGCGCGCGGCTCGCCTCCCAGGTCGACGCCGTGGCGGTCTACGAAGGCGCGGGCTTCGCCGTCGAGTCCGGCGTCTTCGAGGAGGCCGGCATCCCCCATGTCTGGATGGGTCGCACGCTGGGCGCGGTCGCGTGAGCGCCACAGCGAGCGGCACGCCCGAAAGCCGACCTCTCCCTCTCCTCATCATCTTCGATTGCGACGGCGTGCTCGTGGACTCCGAGCCGATCTCGAACGGTGTGCTTGCTGAGATGCTGGGAGAGCAGGGGCTCCAGCTGAGCCTCGCCGAGGCCCGCGCCCGCTTTCAGGGTCTGCTGCTCTCCCAGGTGCTCGAGCGCGCCGAGCGGATGCTCGGGCGGCCGCTTCCGCCCGGCTGGCTCGACGAGTACGTCGAGCGCCGCGCCGCGGTGTTCGCGGCCGAGCTGCGCCCGCTCGACGGCGCCGCCGAGCTGGTCCGCGACGTCGCCGCCGCCGGCATCGCGGTCTGTGTCGCCTCGCAGGGCAGCCTGCGCAAGACCGACCGCTCGCTCGCGCTCACCGGGCTCGATCCGCTGTTCGCGCCCGCCGCGCGCTTCTCCGCCGAGCAGGTGCCTCGCGGCAAGCCCGACCCCGACCTGTTCCTGCTCGCGGCCGAGCGGATGGGGGTCGCGCCCGCGCGCTGCGCCGTCGTCGAGGACACGCCGTCGGGCGTCACCGCCGGGCGGCGCGCGGGCATGACCGTCTACGGGCTCGCCGCCGACAGCGACGCACACGCCCTGCGCGGCGCGGGCGCCACGGTCGTGCACGCGCTCGCCGAGCTGCGCGCGCCCCTTCTGGGGGCCGCGACGTAGCAGCCCGTCCGTGTGCGCAGGGTTGACAGTTAGTCACCGCCTCTGACAGGATCGCGCGAGCACGGGTGGAGGGGCCGTGCCACGACACGGAGGGATATCTGTGGCACTTCTGGTTGCCCGCACCCGGCGCATGCTCGGAGCGCCGGCCGTGCTCGCCTGCGCGATCTCGTTTGGCGTCCTCGCGGCCTCGGCGCACGCCGCCGGACCGGCGCCCGGCACGCCGCCGAGCATCGGCGGCAAGGCCGTCGACGGCAAGCGGCTGAAAGCGGCCGCCGGCAGCTGGAGCGGCGCCAAGCCGATCTCCTACGCCTACGCGTGGACGCGGTGCAGTGCCACGGGCACCGGCTGCCAGCCGATCGAAGGCGCGAGCGGGGCTACCTACCCCCTCACCTCCTCCGATGTCGGGCACCGCCTCGTCGTGACGGCCACCGCGAGCAACGGCGAAGGCAGCGCCGAAGCCACGAGCGCGCCGTCTGCGACGGTGGCGGCGGCGCCGCCCAGGCACAAGGGCGCCACGCCCGCGGTGTCGGGCACCCCTCGCGACGGGCAGGCCCTGAGCGTGAGCGCGGGCGGCTGGAAGGGCTCGGCCCCGCTGTCGTTCGCCTACCAGTGGCAGTCGTGCACCGGCAGCTCCTGCGCTCCGATCGCGGGTGCCACCTCCGCGAGCTACCGCCCGGTCACCGAGCAGATCGGCCACAAGCTGCGGGTGCTCGTCACCGCCTCGAACTCCGCCGGCTCGTCCGCGAAGGCGTCGAAGAAGACGCCCGCCGTGGTCGCCGGGCCTCCCGTGAACACCGGCCTGCCGACGGCGGCCGGGCTGCCGGTCGTGGAGCAGACGCTCACCGCCGAAACGGGGACCTGGGCGGGCACCGGGCCGTTCACCTACACCTACCAGTGGCGTTCCTGCAACCTGATCGGTGAATGCGAAGACATCTCCGGGGCGCACGAAGCGACCTACACGGTCGGGCCCCTGCAGATCGCCAGCTCGATCGAGGTGGTCGTGACCGCCCAGGACGCGCAGGGGTCGTCCTCGGCGGCCTCCGAACCGACCAGCCTGATCACGGCGCTGCTGCCGAAGAACCTCGGCCTGCCGTCGATCGCGGGCCTGCTGCAGGACGGCGGTCTGCTGTCCGTGCTGACGGGCAGCTGGGAAGGAACCGGCCCGCTCGAATTCAGCTATGCGTGGGAGCTGTGCAACGCCGCCGGGCTGGAATGCGAACAGCTCACAGGCGCGCTCGGCGCGACCGTCGGCCTGCTCTCGAGCGCGGTCGGCAAGACCGTGCGCGTGCTGGTCACCGGGACGAACTCGGCCGGCTCGACCACGGCGACATCTGAACCGACGAGCCTCGTCAAAGCGCTGCTGCCGTCCAACCTCGGGCTGCCCTCGATCACCGGGCTGCTCCAGGATGGCTCGGCACTGAGCGGGGTGCTCGGGTCGTGGGGCGGGACCGGTCCGCTGAGCTACAGCTACCAATGGCTGCTCTGCGACGGAGAAGGCGAAGGATGCAAACAGATCTCGGGCGCCGCCGAATCGACGCTCGGGCTGCTGACCGGGATGATCGGCTCGACCGTGCGGCTCGCCGTCACCGCCAGCAACGCCGCCGGCTCGACGACGGCAACCTCCCCTCCGACGAACCTCGTCAAAGCGCTGCTGCCTTCGAACACCGGCCTGCCGGGGATCGTCGGCTCGCTGATCGACGGCTCGCTGCTGAGCGCCGGCCACGGCTCGTGGACGGGCTCGGAACCGGTCGGCTACGCCTATCAATGGCTGACATGCAACGCGTCGGGCGAAGCGTGCAAAGAAGTCGCGGGCGCGACCGGCTCGACGCTCGGGCTGCTCGCGAGCATGATCGGCGGGACCGCGCGCGTCGTCGTCACCGCGACGAACGCGGCCGGCTCGACGTCGGCGACGTCCGAACCGTCGGGGCTGATCGAAGCGCTGCTGCCTTCGAACGCCGGGCTGCCGTCGATCGTGGGACTGCTCGAAGACGGGCAGGCGCTGACCGGCGCGAAGGGGACGTGGGAAGGGTCCTCGCCGAGCTTCTCCTACCAGTGGCTGCTGTGCAACGGCGGCGGTTCCGAATGCAAAGAAGTCTCGGGCGCGACCGGGACGACGTTGGGACTGCTGACTTCCATGATCGGTAAGACGGTGCGGCTCGCTGTCACGGCGACGAACTCGGCTGGGTCCACCACGGCGACCTCCGAACCGAGCAGCGCGATCCTCGCCATCCTGCCGAAAGTGCTCTCGCTCCCCTCGATCGGCGGCGTGCTCGAAGACGGGCAGACGCTGACCGGCGGGAAAGGCACGTGGGAAGGCTCGGAACCGAGCTTCTCCTATCAGTGGAAGTCGTGCAATGCCTCCGGCGGTGAATGCTCGCCGATCTCCAAAGCGACCGCGACGACGTTCGGCCTCGGCGAATCGTTGATCGGCAAGACGATGCGGCTCGCGGTGACCGCGACCAACTCCCGCGGCTCGAGCACGGCGGAATCGGCGGCGACGAGCAGCGTGCTCGCGATCCTGCCGTTCAAGCCGGCGGCGCCCACGATCGCCGGGATCCTGCAGGTCGGGAAACTCCTGGAAGTCGTGCCGAACGGTGAATGGGGCGGAAGCGAAAAACCAAAAGCCAAATGGCAGTGGCAGACGTGCGGACTGCTCGGCAAAGAAAACGAATGCGTGAACATCTCCGAAGCGATCCAGAAAACGCTCAAACTCGAACTGCTCTGGGTCGGTCTGACGATCCGTGTGGTCGAATCCGCGACCAACTCGCGCGGGACCGTCACGAAGGCCTCGCCGATCACGAGCACCATCCTCGGGTTGCTGCTGACGCCCAAGGAAGGCTCGACTGAAGGCGGGACCTCCGTGAACCTCGCGGCGCCCGGGATCGGGAAAGCGGACGCCGTGAAGTTCGGCACGGCGAAGACGACGGAAATCGAAGTCGACTCCCCGAACGAGATCACGGTGACCTCGCCGGCCGGCACTGAAGGCACGGTGCCTGTGACGGTGTCGACGCCCGAAGGCACGACGCACGAAACGCCCGAAACCCAGTTCACGTACACGGGCGGGTGATGTCTGTTTGCTGACAACTGCAAACGGGTAGACGTGATCGCGAAAAACGCGGCGGGCGAAGCCGCGAAGGAAGCGCTGGAACTGACGGTCGTCCTTTAGCTGGGGCGCGCGAGGCGGAGAGAGTGCCGGGCGGCGAGTGTGGGCGCCGCCCGGTGCGCCGCTCGCTAGCCGAGCAGCGCCGCGGCGACGCGCTCGGGCGCTTCGAGCGGCGGCCAGTGCGACACGTCGGCGAGCGCCGTGAACGGCGCCTGCGGTAGCCGTTCGCGGATGCGCTCGGCCATGTGCGCGCCGGAGACCGGGTCGAGCATCCCCCAGACGAATCGCACCGGCACGCTCGTCGCCTCGAGCGCGCCGTCCAGCGGGCCCCGTGGCGCTCGCGATCGGCGATGTAGGCGATCAGGAGGTGCCCGATGCGCTCGCCGCCGTCGCGGCTCGTCGCCTCCCAGATCTCGGCGCAGTCGCCGGCCGCGTCGTAGTCCGGGCGCGAACGTCGGCGCGAGTCCCGCGACGAACAGCTCCTCGTTCACGAGCTCTGAGATGCGCGGGCCCTGCTCGGGGTCCAGCAGCGCGGTCTGCATCGGCTGCGGCCGGTGCAGCTCGGGGTACAGGCCGCCGTTGAGGAAATGCACCTCGCGCAGCTCGACAGCGAGCGCGCCCTCGGCCGCGCGTGCGAGCAGCTCCTGCGCGACCGAGACCCCGTAGTCGTGGGCGACGAGCACCGTCTCGTGGACGCCTTCGGCCTCCCACAGCGCCTCGACGAGATCCGCCTGCTCGTGCAGCGAGTAGCGGTGGTCTGCGGGCTTCTCCGAGGCGCCGAAGCCGAGGAAGTCGGGGGCGAGCACCGTGTGGCGCGCGGCGAGCGCGGGTGCGACCTTCGCCCAGTCGTGCGAGGAGCTCGGGAAGCCATGGAGCAGCGTCATCGTGGGGCCCGTGCCGCGGCGCATGCGGAACACGGTCCGCTCGTCGCCCTCCAGCGGCAGCTGCACCAGCTCCCCCTCCGACCACCAGGCCCTGACGTCGCCCACGGCGCCATTATCGCCCGGCGCGCCCCGGCTCGCCGCCTCCCAATAGGGTGTGCCGCGTGCGGGCCCACCACGTCATCGTCGATCGCGACTTCTCGAAGCCGCCCGAGCGCGTGTTCGAGTACATGGCCGAGCACGAGAACCTCGCGGAGCTGTTCGGGGCGAAGGTCACGCGGCTGCAGGACGGCCGGGCCGGCGAGCGCAACGGGGTCGGCTCGGTGCGCAGGCTCAACATCGGACCGCTGCCGGGGTTCGAGGAGACCGTCACCGAGTTCGAGCGTCCGGAGCGGATCGTCTACCGCATCACCAAGGGCAGCCCGCTGCGCGGGCACGTCGGCGTGATGACGTTCGCGCCCGACGGTCGCGGCGGCACGCGCTTCCACTACGACATCCGCCTCGCCTCGCCGATCCCCGGTCTCGCCGCGATCGTGCGCGCCTCGCTGACCCGCACGGTCGAGAAGGGCCTCGCGACCGTCGAGCGCGACGCCTGAGCGATCTGGAGAAGGGTCGTCCGCGACCCCTATCGTGCGGGGCCGTGCCCTCGGCCTTCACAGCCACGATCGACCGGGACGAAGCGGTCCTGCGGTTTCCCTACGACGAGGAGCTGCGCCTGCTGCTGCGGGCGATACCCGGGCGCAGCTGGGACCCCCGGGAGCGCGTCTGGCGCGTGCCGCTGGAAGCCGAGCAGGCCGACGCGCTCGGGCGGCTGCTGGAGGGCCTCGCGGCCGCGCCGGAGGTCGACGCGCAGCTCGCACGGACGATCGAGCGGCGCCGGCGCCGGCGCGGGCGGCGCGAGTGCCTCGTCGACCTCGCGCGTCCCGACGAGCGCTGGTGGCTCAGCTTCCCGACCGACGCGCCGCCCGAGCTGGTGGCGCGGCTGCTCGACCACCCGGACGCGCAGCGGCTCGATGCGATCGGGCGCGCGCAGGTGCCGCTGGACGAGCGCGCGGCGGCGACCGTGCGCTCGCTGCGCGATCAGGGCGTGCGCCTCACCGAGGCGGCGACGCAGGCGCTCCGCCAGCGCGAGGCGAAGCCGGCCGGCGACCGTCGTTCCCCGGCGCCCGCCGCTCCCCGGCACGACGTCGAGTTCCGGCGCGACCGCCGCGGCGAGCACTGGATCCTGGTCGGCGGGCGCTGGGCGGCGCTGGCGCGCGTGCTCGGCGCGCGCGCCGGGCTGCGACCCGCTGAGGGGCCCGGTGAGACGGTCGGCCTCGCCGCGGCCGAGCGCGACGCCGAGGCGCTCGAGGAGCTGCTCGGCCAGCTCGAGGACGCCTCGGTGGACGAGCGGGTGCGGACGTGGCTGCAGCGGGCGCGCAGCTGGCGCGGGAACATCGAGGTGGAAGGCCCGCGCGAGGCGCCGCGGCTGCTGCTCCTGGGCGACCCCGAGCGGCTGCCACGCGCGGTGCGCGAGCGGGCGAGCGAGGCTCCGGGCGGAGCCGCGCTGCCGCTGACCCTCGAGAGCTGGCGCTTGGCCCGCGCGGCGCTCGACGGCTGGGCCAGCCCGGCGGCGCGCCGCTGCGGGCGCGCGCTCGAAGCGGGGCGCCCCGCGCCGCCCGCCGTGCTCGAGCTCTCGACCGTGCACGAGCGCGCGACCTTCGTGCTCGCGCCCGGCCACGACGCCACGCTGCCCGCCGCGTTCGCACGCATCGAGGGCGCCTCCGCGGCCGTGCCTGCCGCGGCCGCGCGCCGGCCGTTCGGCGCGCACGGCGATCATGCGGCGCTGCCCGCGCTGAGCGCCGACCCGTTCTGCGTGCCCGAGCTGGACGCCTTCCTCGAGGCACACGGCGTCTGGGTCGCCGAGGACGCGTTGGAGCTGCTCCAGCAGGCGCGGGAGGAGCACGCGCGCGCCGCCGGGCTGGTCGCGCTCTCGGCCGCGCACGACTCGACCCTCGAGGTCGCGGGCCTCGGCGGCGAGCTGAAGCCGTTCCAGCGCGCGGGCGTCGCCTACCTGCTCGAGCGCCGGCGCGCCTTCCTTGCCGACGAGCAGGGGCTCGGCAAGACGATCGAGGCGCTCGCCGCGGTGCAGGCCGCCGGCGCGTTCCCGGCCGTCGTGGTGTGCCCCGCGAACCTCAAGCTCAACTGGCAGCGCGAGGCGAGCGCCTGGCTGCCGGGGCGCAGCATCGAGCGCCTGTCGGGGCTCGGTGGGGGAGAGGACGTGACCGGCCGAGCTCCTGGCCGACGTGACGATCGTCAACTACGAGATCCTCGGCGCGCGCCTGCCCGAGCTGCTCGCGGGCGAGCCGCGCGCGGTCGTCGTCGACGAGGCGCACCTGTGCAAGAACCCCGCGGCGAAGCGCACGCGCGCTGCGCAGCAGCTCGCCGCGGCCGTGCCGAGAGACGGGCTCGTGCTTGCGCTGACAGGGACGCCGGTCGTCAACCGCCCCGCCGAGCTGGTCTCGCAGCTGCGGCTCCTCGGCCGCCTCGAGGAGTTCGGCTCGGGCGCCGAGTTCGGCGCCCGGTTCAAGGGGCCGGATGCCCACCAGCGGCTGCACTGGCACCTGCGGGCGCGCTGCTTCGCGCGCCGGCTGAAGGTCGACGTGCTCCCGCAGCTGCCGCCGAAGACGCGCTCGGTCGTGCCGATCGAGCTGACCAACGAGTCCGAGTACCGGCTGGCCGAGCGTGACCTCGTGGCGTGGCTGCGCAGCCAGCCGCTCGACCTGCGCGAGCTCGACGCCAAGGTCGCCGCCGCGCTGCGGGCCGAACGCCTCGTGCGCCTGAACGCGCTGAAGCTGCTGGCCGCGCGCGGCAAGCTCCAAGCCGCGCTCGGCTGGATCCACGACTTCCGCTCCTCGGACGAGCCGCTCGTCGTCTTCGCGCGTCACCGGGAGGTGCAGCGCGCGGTGCTGGAGCGCTTCCCGCACGCGCTGCACATCCTCGGCGAGGACAGCGCGCCGGCCCGCGACAGGGCGCTTCAGGAGTTCCAGTCCGACCCCGGCGGAGACGGCCTGATCGTGTGCTCGCTCGAGGTCGCCGGCCAGGGGCTGACGCTCACGCGCGCCTCGAACGTCGCCTTCCTCGAGCTCGACTGGACGCCCGCCCGCCATGACCAGGCGGAGGACCGCTGCCACCGCATCGGCCAGCGCGACGCTGTCAACGCCTACTACCTGCTCGCGGCCGACACGGTGGACGAGACGATCGCGGGCCTCTTCGAGCGCAAGCGGGCGGTGATCAGCGCCGTCACCGACGGTCGTGCCGAGGACGAGGAAGGCGTGGTCGACGCGCTCGTGCGCGAGCTGCGGGCCGCGCCGTACCGGCACCTTCGCGCGGTCGCCTGAGCTACGGCCAGAGTTCGAGGGCGTTCATGATTTCGCCCCAGGTTTCGACGGCTTCGGCTTCCGCGTTGGTCAGCTGGTATTCGAAGTGGGCCGCGGTCTTGGCGAGCCGCCGTTCGGCGCCGCCCTCGAAGCGCGCGAGTCCCGCGGGCTGCAGTCCCAGCGCCACCCAGTTGGGGTAGAAGACTTCGACGAACGAGACGGTGCTCGGCGAGAGCGTCTTGAAGCCGCCGCTCGCCCACGCGCGCACGTCGCCGCAGAGGTCGGGCACCGCCAGGCCGTAGAGCTTCGTCAGGTTCGAGGCGTAGGTCTTCACTGCGCGGGTGATCGCGCCGTTGCTCCATGTGAGGCCCTTGACGGCTCGCAGGTAGGTCTGGATCGCGGGCCGGTCGGGTTTGCCGGCGCTCAGCACCATCGCGCCGATCACCTCGTTGCTCAATTTGGTGGATTCCGGGTCCTGGGGCGAGCTCGCGGCGCCCCGCGGGCATTCGCGCCGTACCTTGGCGAGCACGCCTTTGTACGCCGCCACCGACGCGCCGAGGTGCGCGTGCCCCGCGGCGACGAGGGCGTAGTTCGCGCGCACGTACGCGGCGGTCGCCGAGCGGTCGCTGGCCTGCGCCGTGCCGGCGCCCGAGGCCGCCAGCGCGCACGCCGCGACCACCGCCGACACCCACCTCCTCGTCATGTTCAGAGCCTACGCGATCGCCCGCCTGCTCACGCCGGGCCAGGGCGCGCCGCGGCAGTCCGGCGCGGCCGCCCGGCGGGTATTGTGCGGCTGGCTCGCGTCCGGCCGTGCCCCTGTGCCGCCTGCCGCCGCGAACGCTCTTTCGTGCCCCGGACCGTGTTCAGAAACCCGATGATTCGCATCTCCACGCCCGCCCTCGGCGCGCTCGCGTGCGGCGTCGCGCTGGTCGCGTGCGGCAGCGCCTCCTCTGCGGACGTCCCGTCCCCGCTGCCGCAGACGGCCCATGCGGCGATCTCCAACCCGATCGCCGTCTCGCCGCAGCCCGGCACCCCCGACGCGTCGCCGAGCACCCAGATCAGCTTCCTCGGCGGGCCGGGGACGACCGTCTCGGGGGTCGTCGTGAAGGGCTCGAGCAGCGGCTCGCACAGCGGCGTGCTGCGCGCCTACTCGACCGGCACCGGCGAGAGCTTCATCCCGAGCAAGCCGTTCCAGGCCGGCGAGAAGGTCACCGTCAGCGCCCAGGTGACGGGCGGCTCCGCGACCGGCACGGCCACGACGAGCTTCACGATCGCGCACCAGTACGCGCCGAGCCAGAAAGCGTTCCCGCTGAACCCGGGCAGCGCGGCCGAGGTCGAGCACTATCGCTCGGCGCCGTCCCTGACGCCTTCCTCAGTGCGGATCTACACGCACGCCAAGCCGGGTGCCGCGCCGGGAGACCTGTTCCTCGCCCCCTACCAGGGCAAGGGGACCCCGGGGCCGATGATCACCGACCAGGAAGGCAACCTGATCTGGTTCAAAGCGGTGCCGGCCGGCGAGTCGGCAACCAACTTCCAGGTCGTCCAGTTCGCCGGCCAGCCGGCGCTCGTCTGGTGGCAGGGGCACATCCTCGAAGTCGGCTTCGGCCAGGGCGAATACGTGATCGCCAACTCGAGCTACCAGCAGATCGGCCATGTGCGGGCGGGCAACGGCTACCACGCCGACCTGCACGAGATCCGCCTCGAGCCCGACGGCACCGCGTGGATCGACGCGTTCGACCCGATCCGCATGAACCTCTCCTCGCGGCACGGGCCCTCGAACGGCGTCATCACCGACTCCGTGATCCAGCAGGTCGACGTCAAGACGGGGCTCGTGATGTGGGAGTGGCACGCGCTCGGGAACATCCCGATCTCGGAATCGCTGAACCCGATTCCGAAGCCGCCGAAGATCTGGGACTACATCCACATCAACTCGATCAGCCCGGGGACCTCCGGCGACGTGCTGCTCTCCGCGCGCAACTCGTGGACGCTCTATGACGTCGAGGAGCACAGCAGCGCGATCCGCTGGCGCCTCGGAGGGGCGCACTCGAACTTCAAGCAGGGCTCGGGCACGCACTTCTACTGGCAGCACGACGCCGAGTGGCAGCCGGGCAGTCTGATCTCGGTCTTCGACAACGGCTCCACGCCGCCGAAGGAGAAGCAGTCGCGAGGGCTGCTGCTCGAACCCGACGTCAGCGCGCACACGGTCAAGCTCAAGCGCGCGTTCACCAACCCCTCCCGCACGCTGCTCGCGCCTGCGCAGGGCAACACGCTCGCGCTCCCGGGCGGCGACTGGCTCATGGGCTACGGGAACCTCCCGGACTTCACCGAGTACGACGCCGCCGGGCACGTGCTGCTCGACGGCACGCTCGGCAAGAACGTCCAGGACTTCCGCACCTACCTCGCTCCGTGGAGCGGGCACCCGCGCGGCGCTCCCTCGCTGGCAGTCGCCAAGGGATCGGGCTCGCTCACCGCCTACGCGAGCTGGAACGGCGCGACGGAAGTGGCGAGCTGGCGGGTGCTGGCGGGCCCGTCGACGGGCGCGCTGGCGGCACTCGCGACCGCTCCCAGGCACGGGTTCGAGACCGCGGTCAAGGTCTCCGGTGCGGGGCCCTACGTGCAGGTGCAGGCGCTCGACGCGCAGGGCAACGTGCTCGGGACCTCCGCGGCGGTCAAAGCCTGATTTCCCGGGCACTCTTCCTGCTGGCGTCCTCGGCCGTGCTGGTGCTCGCGCCGGCAGGCCGGATCAGCCGCTCGGCGCGGATCGCGCCGGTGCGCGCCGAGCAGGCGGGCGCCGAGCCGCAAGGCGCCGCGCCGGTCCGGGCCGGGAGCGGGCAGGCCTCCTGCGCCCCGGCCACGCTCGGCCACTCCGCGCTGCTCGGCGGCGCGGTCACGGTCTCGCCGTTGCCCGGCAGCCGCGACGCCTCCTCGCAGACCCAGGTCAGCTTCCTCGGGGTTCCCGCGGCGCAGCTCGCGGGCGTGGCTGTGCGCGGGTCGCGCACGGGTGCGCATCCCGGGCGCCTGGAGCCCTACTCGCAGGGCGACGGCGCGAGCTTCGTGCCCTCGCGGCCGTTCGCGGGCGGCGAGACCGTGAGCGTACGGGCGACGCTCAGTGTCGGCGGGCGCTCGGTACCGGTGTCGTACAGCTTCCAGGTCGCCGTGCCCGACACGTTCGGCGAAGCGGGGGGCAGCACCCCGCCCGCGCCGAAGCCGAGCGAATACCAGCACTTCCGCTCGCGCTCGGATTTGCGCCCGCCCGTGGTCAGCGTGACCGCCCGCTCGGCGCAGGCGAGCCGCGGCCAGCTGCTGCTCGCGCCCTACTCGGGGCCAGGGCAGTACGGCCCGATGATCCTCGACGAACAGGGGCGGCTCGTGTGGTTCACGCCGCTCTCGCCGCCCGGCGCGCGCGCCGCCGACCTGCGCGTGCAGAGCTACGGCGGCCGGCAGGTGCTGACGTGGTGGCAGGACCCGCTCGTCACGCCGGGCAACCGCCGTGCCGGGATCGTGATCGACGACGGCTCGTACCGGACGGTCGCGGTGGCGCGGGCCGGCAACGGCTACCAAGCCGACCTGCACGAATTCCAGATCACGCCGCAGGGCACGGCGCTGATCACCGTCTACGACGGCATCGAGTGCGACCTTCACGCCGTGGGCGGGCCCAGGCGGGGCGCCGTCGCTGACACGCTGATGCAGGAACTCGACCTGGCCACGGGTCTCGTCCGCTACGAGTGGCACAGCCTCGATCACGTGCCGCTCAGCGACGCCTATGTGTCGCCCCTGCCCGGGAGCCTCAAGGAACCCTTCGACTACTTCCACATCAACTCAATCGACGTCCTGCACGACGGCTCGCTGCTGATCGACGCTCGCAACACCTGGGCGGCGTACGACGTGGACAGGCGCACCGGGCAGGTGCGCTGGCGGCTGGGCGGGCGACGCACCAGCTTCAAGATGGGGCCGGGCACGACCCCCGCCTACCAGCACGACGCCCGCGAGCAGCCGAACGGCAACATCACGTTCTTCGACAACGGTGCGACGCCGAAGGCTCACCCCCAGTCGCGCGCGATCGAACTCGCTCTGAACATGCACGCGATGACCGCGACCCTCATCCGGCGCGACGAGCATCGCCCGGCCCTGGTCGCCGGCAGCCAGGGCAACACGCAGGCGCTGCCCGGCGGCAACTGGATGGTCGGGTGGGGCGAGTCGCCGTGGCTCACCGAATACGGCCCCGGCGGGCAGCTGCTCTTCGACGCGCACCTGCCGCCGAGCTGGGAGTCCTACCGCGTCTTCCGCCAGGACTGGAGCGCCCGGCCCGTGGTGCCGCCGGTCTTCGCGCTCGCGCGCTCGGGCGCGCGCGCGACGGTTTACGCGAGCTGGAACGGCGCCACCGAAGTCGCGAGCTGGCGCGTGCTGGCGGGCAGCTCGCCGCAGACGCTGAGCCTCGCCGCCGCCGCGCCCCGCGCTGGCTTCGAGACGGCGATCGCCCTGTCGAAGGCGCCGGCGCGCTTCGTGCAGGTGCAGGCCCTCGACGCTACCGGTGCCGTGCTCGGCGCTTCGGCCGTGACGAAGGGCTGAGCCCGGGCTTCTCGCGCGGCGGCGGCCCGCCCTGGCCGAGGTTCAGGTTGCCGATCGAGTTTTCGACGCGCTCGCGCCGGCGCACGGCTGCCTTCGCCGCGGAGCCGCGGGCGGTCGAGAAGTAGTTGTCGAAACCGCGCCCGTGAGCCGCCTCGAGGCGAGGCGGCAGTGGCCGGCGCAGCTCTTCGGTGAAGGCGTGATGCATCTGTTCGCGCAGTTCCTGCTCGATCGAGCTTTCGCCGGCGCCGTTGTGAAGCTCGAGGCGCCCGCTCCCGTTCGAGTAGTCGTAGAGCTCGGCTTCCTGGCCTTCGCTCAGCGGCGTGATGCCTTCTTCGGGCCAGTGGGAGTAGGTCGCGTACTTCCCGTTCTGCGTCCGCATGGCGATCACGTGCAGCGGCGCCCCGGAGGCGTACTCCTCGACGGCGAACTCCGTGACCGTCTCGTCGGTCGCGTGCAGCACGTAGTCGCGGCCGGGCGCGGACGGTTCGGCGAGGATCGCGGCCAGGTCGAGGCGGTCGGCGATGTGGGAGTAGTGGGAGTCGCTTCGCCATGCATTGCCGCCGCTGCCGATCGTCAGCAGCAGCGGCGCGAGGTCGACGCTGGAGCTCAGCTGAGGTCGCACCACCTGCGGCGCCGTGGTCAGCTTGCCGCGCAGGTCCTTGACGATCAGCGGCACGCGGATCGCCTCCTCGTACGCGCCCCCGCCCTTGCCGCGGAGCCCGTGCGAGGCGCCGTACTCGCCGTGGTCGGAGGTGAAGACGATCACCGTGTTGGCCGCCACCTCGGGGCGGCTGTGGAGCGACTGCAGGACGGTGCCGATGTGGCGGTCGACCTCGCGCTGGAGCTTCGTGTACAGGTCCAGGAAGCTCAGCCAGATGAGTTCCGATTCCGGGCCCGCGAAGGGGACGGGCCCGAACGACGCGGCGGCGGTGTCCTGCAGCGAGCGCTGCAGGCGCGGCTTGTGGCGGCGGATGAGTTCTTCCGGGGTCTCGTAGTTCGGGGGCAGGCGCGCGACGGTACGGCGCGCGCTGGCCTCGGCCGGCACCCGGTCGCTCCACACGTACCACCAGGCGATGTCGTGCGGGTTGACGAACGAGACGGTCGTGCACCACGGCTCTGCGCCGCCTTCTTCGGCGAACCATTCCTTGAAGTGGCGGGCGACCTGCGGGTCCTTGTGCCAGCCCTGGCCGGGACCGCCGTCGGGCGAGGGGAACATGCCGCCGGCGAAGCCGTAGCGCTCGAGCGCTTCTTCGCCGGTCACCGCGGTCCAGTGGCCGTCGCCGTGGGTGATGTGCCACTTGCCGAACCAGCGCGTGTGGTAGCCGTGCTCGCGGAGCATCGTGCCCCACGTGGGAAAGCCGGGGTCGAGCGTGCTGCCGCCGGTGATCATGCAGCCGGTCTGGTGGGTGTACAGGCCGGTCAGCATCGCCGAGCGCGCGGGGCTGCAGTCGTTGGAGGCCGTGTAGTGGTGGCCGAAGGAGACGGCGCCCTGGCGCAGCCGCTGCAGGTTGGGCGGCAGCGAGGCGCCGATCGCGCCCGCGCCGAACCACTGCGGGAAGCGCATCTGATCGACGACGATCACGAGGATGTTGGGGCGCGCCGGCGCCGGGCGCTGGGCGGTCCTGTCCGGCCGGGTCGCGGGCTGGCTCGGCTGGTCGCCGCTGGCCTCGGCCAGCGCCTTGATGCCGAGGCCGGCGCCCACGAGGGCGCCGCCAGCCATCGCGCCCTTCTTCAGGAACGTGCGGCGATCTACTCTCATATGCTGCTCTGGATCCATGGTGTCGATGCGTGCTCTAGTCCTGGGGCCATTGCTGGCCCTTGTTCTGGGGCTTGCCGGCCTGACCGCCACCGCCGCAGCGCACTCGGCGCCCACGTGCGTCCCCACGAGCATCGACAACTCCGCTCTGCAGGCCGGCGGCGTAACACTATCGCCCCTGCCGGGCAGTCGCGACGCATCGCCCGGGACCCAGGTCAGCTTCCTGGGCGTTCCGGTCAGAGACCTGACGGTGCAGAGCGTCGTCGGCTCGCGCAGCGGCGCCCACGCCGGGCGCCTGGCGGCGTACTCCCAGGGGGACGGGGCGAGCTTCCTGCCGGCTCATCCGTTCGTCGAAGGCGAGCGCGTGACGGTGCGCGCGAAGGCGCGCGTGGGCGGCGCCTGGCACGCGATCTCCGACGTGTTCGGGGTCGCCCGGGCCGACGCGATCAGCTCGACACCGGAGCCGATCCATCCAGGCACCGCCGCCTCCGAACAGCACTTCCACTCGCGCCCGGACCTGCGCCCGCCTGTGGTCAGCGTGACGGCGAGCTCGCCCGCGGTGGCGCCGGGGGACATCTTCGTCGCTCCCTACACGGGCCCCGGGCAGGCGGGCCCGATGATCCTCGACCCCTCCGGAGGGCTGCTGTGGTTCAAGCCGCTGCCCCGCTACACCTCGGCGACGAACCTGCGCGTGCAGCAGTACGCCGGCCAGCCGGTGCTCACGTGGTGGCAGGGCGACATCTCGATCCACGGCTTCGGCACGGGCGAAGACGTGATCTACTCGAGCGCCTACACCGAGCTGGCGAGCGTGCACGGCGGCAACGGCCACCGCGCCCGACCTGCACGACTTCGTGCTCACCGGCCAGGGCACGGCGCTCGTGACCTCCTACTTCCCGGTGCTCTGCGACCTGAGCGCCTACGGCGGCGCCGCCGAAGGAGGACTCACGGACGGCGTGATGCAGGAGATCGACGTCCGCACGGGACTCGTCATGTACGAATGGACGAGCCTCGACCACGTCCCCGTGAGCGACTCCTACAACTCGCTGGTGCACTCCAGCACGCGCTTCCCCTATGACTACTTCCACATCAACTCGATCAACCTCGACCGTGACGGCAGCCTGATGATCTCCGCCCGCAACACCTGGACCGTGTATGACCTCAACGCGGCCACCGGGCAGATCGACTGGCAGCTCGGCGGCAAGCACTCGAGCTTCAAGGGCGCCTCCTCGACTCGCACCGCCTACCAGCACGACCCGCGCGAACTGCCGGACGGCGCGATCAGCATCTTCGACAACGGCTCCTCGCCGACCGTGCACCCGCAGTCGCGCGCGATCGTGCTCTCGCTGAACCCGCAGACAGGGACCGCCACGCTCGTCAGCCAGCTCACGCACACGCCCGGCCTGGTGTCGGAGAGCCAGGGCGACGCGCAGCTGCTCGCGAACGGCGACTGGTTCATCGGCTGGGGCCAGGAACCGTTCTTCTCGGAGCTCAGCCCGAGCGGTCAGGACCTCTTCGACGCGCACTTCCCGCCGCCACACGCAGTCCTATCGCAGCCTGCGCCTGCCCTGGAGCGGGGTGCCGGAGCACGTTCCTGCGCTCGCCTACGCGGGCGGCAGCGTCTACGCGAGCTGGAACGGAGCGACCGGCGTCGCATCCTGGCGGCTGCTCGCGGGCGGCTCCTCCTCCGTGCGCTCGCTGCACGCGATCCTGACGGTGCCGCGCTCCGGGTTCGAGACCGCGCTGAAGGTGCCCGGCGGCACGGTCGGCCCGTACGTCGCGGTGCAGGCGCTCGATGCCAGCGGGCGCGTGCTCGCGAGCTCGGCGGCGGTTCAGGCGGCGGGGCTTCCCTGATGGCGCTCCAGGTGATCGGCGCCGGGCTCGGGCGAACCGGGACGAGCTCGCTGAAGACGGCGCTCGAGCAGCTGCTCGGCGGGCGCTGCTACCACATGTACGAGGTGCGGGCGCGCCCTGAGGACGTGCCGCGCTGGGAGCGGGCTCTGGGTGGATCTGATGAGGAGTGGGAGGGGATCTTCGCCGGCTTCGACGCGACCGTGGACTGGCCCGCGGCGTCGTTCTGGCCGGAGTTGGCGGCGGCCTACCCGGAGGCCCCGGTGCTGCTCTCGCGCCGCGAGTCGGCCGAGAGCTGGTGGACGAGCATGGAGAAGACGATCGTTGCGTTGTTGGGCGAGCCGCTGCCCGAGGACGACCCGCAGCTCGCGCGCCAGCGGCGGATGACGCAGGCGATCCTCGCCGAGCGCCTGGACGAGCGCTGGTGGGAGCGCGAGCGCGCGATCGACGCGTACGAGCGCCACAACGAACGCGTGCGGCGCGAGGTGCCCGCCGAGCGGCTGATCGAGTGGACCCCCGGCGACGGCTGGGCACCCCTGTGCGAGGGGCTCGGCCTGGCCGAGCCCGAGTCGCCGTTCCCGCACCTGAACACCACGCGGGAGTTCCGGGAGATCGTCGGGCTCGACGAGCCAGAGCGCGGCTGAACGCCGGCTACCACGACCGTGGGATTGACGGTTCGCGCCTCTGGCGCGATCCTGCTCAGCGCGAACCGACGCACATCTTCCGCGGCTCGACGATGAGGGAGCCGTCCGGTGCCTTGGCCCGGGCGGCGATCGAGCAGAGAGGGATGCGCCGGCCGCGGTCAGGCCACGGCGGCCTCGAGCAGCCGCCGGCGCCTCACCGCGGCCGCGCGCGTCAAGCCCGCGTCAGGCGAAGTCGGCGACGAGCGCCGGTACCGTTCCGTCGCGCCCGCGCGCGTCCAGCTCGCGCCGCACGGCGCGCGGCAGCTCCGCGTCGAGATCCTCGAGCAGGTCGGCGCTGACCACGAGCTGGCCCTCGCCGGCGAATCCCTGCATCCGTGCGGCGACGTTGACGGCATCGCCGAGCGCGGTGAAGTCGACGACCGCGGTGCCGACGTTGCCCACGAACGCCTGGCCCGCGTTGAGGCCGACGCCGACGGGTATCCACGGACCGGCGGCGGTTCCGTAGCCGACGCCTTCGAGCAGCTCGCGGCCGGCGGCGAGCGCGCGGCGGCGGTAGTCGGGGCCGGCCACCCCGGGGATGAACAGCGCCATCGCCTCGTCGCCGATCAGCTTGTCGATCAGGCCGTCGTGGCGCAGGATCACCTCGGTGGCGGTGGCGTAGAAGCGGTTCAGCAGCTTTGCGAACTCGCTCGCACCGATGCGCTCGGCGAGCCCCGTCGAGCCGCGCACGTCGGCGAACAGCACCGCCACGTCGACCTCGGCGCCGCCGGGCGGCATCTGATCGCAGCAGCGCGCGCAGAGGTTCGGGTTCTTGCGCGAGGGCGCCCAGCCGATCCGCGTGACGACCGCACCGCCGACGCCGCCGAACGGGCTCGAGCAGACCTTGCAGCGCGGGGCCGAGGGGACCGCGCGCCAGAAATGACGCGCACCGTTCATCGAGCGGTGTCCGTCGACGAGGATCTTCTGCCACTCGGCGCTGTCGGGCTCGGGCATGGCCTGATTCTCCCACGGGGTGGAGCGGGGCGCGGGGACCGGCCCCGCGGCGCGCGTGGCGTCGACACGACGCCATGACGACGGAAGGGGGGGGATTCGAACCCCCGAGACGGGTTTCCCCGCCTAACGGTTTTCAAGACCGCCGCATTCAACCGCTCTGCCACCCTTCCGCGCCCCATGCTACGTGCTGAGGCCGGGGCGTCCACCGTGCACCCGGGGCTGCTCGGAGGCCGCCGCCGGCGCCGGCTCATCGCTCGCCGCCGGCTGCTCCGCCTCGGCCGACGGGAACGCCGGCAGCAGCAGCGCCGCCATCACCGCGCCGGCCGCCGCGACCCCGCCCGCGACCACGCAGCCGAGCGAGAGGCCGTCGACGAAGGCGCCCGAGGCGGCATGCGCGACGCCGCCCGCGAGGACCTCGTGCCCGCCGGCCGACAGCCCGCGCGCGACGCCGAGCGCGGCGCCGACCGAGTTGTGCGCGAGCTGTGCCAACCCGGCGGGGAGCCGCGCGGGCAGGTGCTCGGTCAGCCGCGAGGAGTAGAGCGACGCGTACACGCTGCCGATGACCGCCACCCCCAGCGTGCCGCCGAGCAGGCGGGTGGTGTCGTTGACCGCCGAGCCGACGCCGGCCTTGGCGCGGGGCACGACGCCCATGATCGCCTCGGTGGCCGGGGCGCTCGTCAGCCCCATGCCGGTGCCGTACAGGACCATCTGCGCGGCGATCGTGCCGTAGCGCGTGCCGGGTGCGACCGTCGCGGCGACCCACGCGTAGAACGCGGCGACCATCACCAGTCCCGCCGACACGACGAGCTTCGTGCCGAAGCGCACCGCGAGCCGCGTGCCGAGCACGGAAGCGACGCCCACCGAGGTGGCGACCGGCAGCAGGTGGACGCCGGTCGAGAGCGGGCCGTAGCCCTTGATGAACTGGAAGAACTGGGTCATCAGGAAGATGAACCCGAACAGCGAGAAGAACGCCACTGTGACCGAGCCGCTCGCGGCCGTGAAGCGCGGGTTCGCGAACAGGCGCACGTCGAGCATCGGCGCGTCGGTGTGGCGCTCGCGCGCGACGAAGCCGATCAGCAGCGCGGCTGCCAGGGCGAAGCCGGCGAGCGTGCGCGCGCTCGACCAGCCGTGCAGCGGCGCCTCGATGATCGTGTAGATCAGCGCGGCCATCGCGGTGCTGGAGAGCAGGAAGCCGGGCCGGTCGAGCCTCGGCGCGCTCTCATCGCGGGAGGTCGGCACCGTGCGTGCGACGAGCAGAGCGGCGAGGCCCGCGACAGGTGTCATCGCGAAGAAGATGCTCGACCACGAGAAGCGTTCGAGCAGCCATCCACCTGCGATCGGGCCGAGCGCGATCGCGATGCCGGCGGTCGCGCCCCACAGGCCGATCGCGCGGGCGCGCTCGCCGCGCTCGACGAAGACGTTCGAGATCAGCGACAGCGTCGCCGGGAAGACCATCGCGGCGCCGAGTCCCATCACGGCGCGGGCCGCGATCAGCGCGCCCGAGCTGCTCACGAGGCCACCGGCCGCGCTCGCCGTCCCGAACACGGCGAGCCCCGCGAGGAGCATGCCCTTGCGCCCGAAGCGATCGGAGAGCGAGCCGGCCACGAGCAGCAACGCCGCGAAGACGAGGTTGTAGGCGTCGACGATCCACTGCAGCTGGCTGTTGGAGGAATGCAGCTCGCGCACCAGCGTCGGCAGGGCGACGTTGACGATCGTCGTGTCGAGGTTGATCGCGAAGGCTGCGAGGAGAAGCGAGATGAGGATGAGGCCCTTGTTGGTCATGGGCAGCGTTCTAAAGCATTTAGACAAGAAAATCAAGTCTCTAGACAAATTGTTCAACAATCGAGTACAATCTGTCCATGCGCTCCTACGGCCAGTACTGCGCGCTCGCCAAGTCGCTCGACGTGCTCGGCGACCGCTGGACCCTGCTGATCGTTCGCGAGCTGATGCTCGCCGGCCCGCGCCGCTACACCGATCTGCGCAACGGGCTCCCCGGAATCGCGACCAACCTGCTCTCCGACCGGCTCCGCGAGCTCGAGGCCGCCGGCGTCGTCGCGCGCGAGGAGGCGCCGCCGCCGGTCGCGACGACGCTGTTCTCGCTCACCGAGCGGGGCCGGGCGCTGGAGCCTGTGCTCGACGCGCTCGGCGACTGGGGCGTCCCGATCATGGCGGCCGGCCCGGAGGCGGGCGACGCGTTCCGCTCGCGCTGGCTGGCGTGGCCGGCAGAGCGTTTCCTGCGTGACAGCGCGCCGGATGAGCCCCCGGCGTCGATCGAGCTCAGCGTCGGCGACGAGCCGGCCGAACAGCCGGTGATCGTCGAGGCCGCCGGTGGCGCCGTGCGTACGCGCGCTCCCGAGAGGGACGAGCGGCCCGATGCCCGCCTGAGCGGCTCGCCGCATGCGATGCTCGCCCTTCTGAGCGGCCAGATCTCCGTGAAGGAGGCGCGCAGGCGCGGCCTGCGCGTCGAGGGCGACCTCGCTGCGCTCGAGCGGATGCGTCCCGTTCCCGAGGCCGCATCGGCCTAGGCAGTGCCGCTCCCGGCCTCGCCGGGCGCAGGCGCAGCCTCTACACTTGGCAGCTCACCTCGGGAGAGGTGGCCGAGTGGCTGAAGGCACTCGCCTGCTAAGCGAGTATGGGGATCAAACTCCATCGCGGGTTCGAATCCCGCCCTCTCCGTCCTGTCGGGTGCTGCGCGACCGGACGCAGCTGCAGGGCTAGCCCTCGCTGGAGGCCGCCCAGAGGTTGACGCCGCCCTCGGTGGCGTAGCGGTCGATCGACTCCAGTTCCGCGGCGGTGAAGTCCAGCCGCTGGAGCGCGGCGACGTTCTGCTCGAGCTGCTCGACGCTGCTCGCGCCGAGCAGCGCGGATGTCACGCGCTCGTCGCGCAGCGCCCACGCGATCGCCATCTGCGCGAGCGACTGGCCGCGCGCTGTCGCGATCTCGTTCAAGGGCCGCGCACGCGCGCCAGGTTCTCGTCGCTGATCATCTGCTCCTGCATGTAGTTGCCGGCTCGCAGCCTCGAGTCCTCCGGGACGCCCTTCAGGTAGCGGTCGGTGAGCAGCCCCTGCGCGAGCGGCGAGAACACGATCGCGCCGACGCCCTCGCGTCCGAGCACGTCGAGCAGACCCTCCTCGATCCAGCGGTTGATCAGCGAGTAGGAGGGCTGGTGGATCAGCAGGGGCGTGCCGAGCTCGCGCAGGATCTCCGCGGCCTCGGTCGTGCGCTCGGGCCCGTAGGAGGAGATGCCGACGTAGCGGGTCAGCCCGCGCCGCCGTGCCTCGTCGAGCGCGCCCATCGTCTCGGCCAGCGGCGTGTCGGGGTCGAAGCGGTGCGAGTAGAAGATGTCGACGTGGTCGAGCCCCATGCGCTCGAGGCTCTGCTCGAGGCTCGCGAGCAGGTACTTGCGCGAGCCCCACTCGCCGTAGGGGCCGGGCCACATGTCGTAGCCCGCCTTGGTCGAGATCACGAGCTCGTCGCGCAGGCCGCCGAAGTCCTCCGCGAGGATGCGTCCGAAGTTCTTCTCGGCGCTCCCGTAGGGCGGTCCGTAGTTGTTCGCGAGGTCGAAGTGGGTGATGCCGAGGTCGAACGCCCGGCGCAGGATCGCCCTGCTCCGCTCCAGCGGCCGGTCGTCGCCGAAGTTCTGCCACAGGCCGAGTGAGATCGCCGGCAGCTTCAGGCCGCTGCGCCCGCAGCGGCGGTAGGGCATCGCCTCGTACCGATCCTCGGCCGGTACGTACCTCGTAGGTGCGAGCCGCGCGTTGAAGGGCATCGGCCCGGTTGATCCTACCGCGCGGGTGGCTCGCGGCGGTCCTCGAGGCTAGGATCGGTCCGCCTTGACCGGGCCGATGGAGCGCACCAACAAGAGCGTCTGGCGCAGCGCGGAGGTGATCGACATCTTCGCCCGCCGCGAGGGCTTCAGCGACCCCGGCGAGGAGCGGGCGCTCGCGAGCGTGGCCGAGGACGTCCGCGGGCGGCCGATACTCGACATCGGCGCCGGCGGCGGCCGCACCGTGCCGATCCTCCGCGCGCTCAGCGACAGCTACGTCGCCGTCGACTACCTGCCGGAGATGGTCGAGCTGACGCGTTCGCGGTTCCCGGACGTGCGCGTCGAGCAGGCAGACGCGCGCGAGCTGAGTGGCTTCGACGACGGCTGCTTCGCGCTCGTCGCCTTCAGCCTCAACGGCATCGACGGCCTCGACCACGAGGATCGCGCGAGCGTCTTCGCGGCTGTCAACCGCGTGCTCGCCCCCGGCGGCATCTTCCTCTACTCGACCCACAACCTCGACCATCCGGCTGCGGGGCGCCCGCCCTGGGCTCGCTGCCGGCTGCCCGCCCGCATCACCCCGCGGCCGCTCGCGTCCTGGGCCCTGCACCTGCCGAGGCGCAGCCTCTCCTACCTGCGGCTGCGCCGGCTGACCTCCCGCGGCGAGAGCTGGGCGGTATACGTGGGCGCCTCCTACGAGTTCGGCATCGTCGGCCACTACGTGACGCTCGGGGCGGCGCTGCGCGAGCCGTCCGAAGCGGGCTTCGAGCGCGCCGTGCGGGCGTTCGGCAGCTCCGGTGCGGAGCTGCGCGCGGGCGAGGACACGAGCGACTCCGAGTGGTTCCAGCTCGTCGCCCGCAAGCCGGCTCCCGAGCGACCGTGAGGAGAACGTCTATGCGGGCAGCATTTGCAGGCGTAAGATCGCCGCATGGCCGCATTTGACACGGATCGTCAGGACGGTCTCGACGAGACGCTCCACGCGCCGCACGTCGGCGACGGCATCACGACTCCCGCGGGAAGCTGGACGTTCGGTGGCGAGGTTCCGGAGGCCTTCGACGCGCACGTCGCGCGCTCGGTTCCCTCCTACACCGACGGTCAGGAGCTGATCGCGGACCTCGCCGACCAGCTCGTGCCGCCGGGCGGGCGTGTCTACGACCTCGGCTGCTCGACCGGCGCGCTCACCGCGCATCTGGCCGAACGCCTCGCGCCCCGTCGTGCGGAGGTGATCGGCGTCGACCGCGAGCCCGGGATGACGGACCGCGCGCAGATGCGCTGCGCGGCGCTGCCGCAGGTCCGCTTCGAGACCGCCTCGCTCCAGGAGCTCGAGTTCGAGCCGGCCGACATGATCGTCTCCTACTACACGCTCCAGTTCGTGCCGCTGCGCTCGCGGAGCCGGGTCGTCAGCCGTATCCACGACGCGCTGGTCCCCGGCGGCACCTTCGTGCTGTTCGAGAAGGTGCTCGCGTCGAGCGCGCGCAACCAGGCGACCGCCGCCGGCGCCTACGCGGACTGGAAGGCCCGCCAGGGCTTCAACGACGAGGAGATCGCCGCCAAGGCGCGCAGCATCCGCGGCGTGCTGCAGCCGCTCTCCCCCGACGAGAACGACGCGATGCTCCGCGAGGCCGGCTTCGACGACCTGATGCGCGTGTTCCGCTGGGTCCTCTTCGAGGGCCTGATCGCTCGCGCCTGAGCCGTCCCGGCCCGCGGCGCACCGTAACCTTGTCCCCATGTCGGGGACCGCGACGCCGGAGCAGCAGCTGGGCGAGCGGGCACGCGAGTTCTGGCGTGCCCACCAGGCTGCGATCTGCGACACGCGCGAGCCGTGGGAGCACGGGACCGTCCTGCGTGCGAGCCGGCACCCCAGCTACTACAGCTTCAACATGGTGCGCGTCGAGGAGGAGCCGGAGATGGACGCCGCCGAGCTCGCGGCGTTCGCCGACCGCGCGCTCGCCGGGCTCAAGCATCGCCGGATCGACTTCGAGCAGATCGAGCCGGCGCAGGCCAGGCGCGCCGCGTTCGAAGGTCTCGGCTACAAAGCAAACGCGCTCGTGTGGATGCACCACACCGATCCGGCTGCCGTGAGCGCAGGCGGGGACATCGAGGTCGAGGAGGCGCCGTACGAGGCCGCCGACGGTCTTCGGCTCGCGTGGCACATGGAGGACTTCGAGGGCTACGCCTACGACGAGTCGTTCCGCGCCGGCGCGCAGGAAGTGGCCGAGGCGCGCGACGTGCGGGTGCTGGTCGTGCGCGAGGAGGGCGAGCCGCTCGCCTTCGCTCAGATCGAGCGCTCAGGCGACCAGGCCGAGATCACGCAGGTCTACGTGCATCCCGATCACCGCGGGGGCGGGCGCGGGACCGCGATGACGCGGGCGGCGATCCGGGCCGCCGCCGGCGTGCGCGACCTGTGGATCGTCGCGGACGACGAGGATCGCCCGAAGCGCCTCTACGAGCGGCTCGGCTTCGCGCCCGTGTGCCGGAGCATGGAGCTCACGTGGCTGCCATGAGCCAGCCACCCCCGCCGACGCGCTTTCTGCTGGCCAAGCGCACGGCGATGGTCGCCGCGACCGCTTTCCTCGCGATCAACCTCTGGACGGGAGCGCCGCTCGTCGCGCTGTGGGTCGGCTCGCAGCTCGTCAAGCGCTCGGCGCTCAGCATGACGGCGGTGATCGTGGTCGTGGTCGTCCTCGCGGTCCTGGTCTTCTCGATGTCGATCGCGCTCACCTGGCTGAGCCACGAATACGACCGGCTGTCCGGCCGCGAACCCGGCGAACAGCGGCTGCCGTGGATGCGCAGCACGCGCGGCGAGGAGGGCATCGAGCAGCCGGGCTACGGCGCCGGCATCACGCCCCTGGAGCGGGTCGTGATGGTCAGCGTCTACATCGCGGTGATCGTCTTCCTGCTGTGGTTCTTCCTCCTGGCGGGTGCACCGACGCCGATGCTCTGAGGCGACGCGCCGATGCTGTTCGGGCCGGCCTCAGACCTTCACCATCACCTTGCCGGTGTTCCCCCCCGTGAACAGCAGGTTGAGCGCGTCCGGGCAGCTCTCGAGGCCCTCGACGATGTGCTCGGAGGACTTCAGCTTCCCTTCGCCGAGCCAGCCGGCCAGGGCGGCCTGGGCCTCCGGCAGGCGCCCGAAGAAGTCGAGCACGATGAAGCCTTCCATGCGCCCCCGCCTGATCAGCAGGTTGATGTAGTTCGCCGGGCCGGGGGGCGGTCCGTCCTCGTTGTAGCCCGAGATCGCGCCGCAGAGCACGACGCGCCCGCGCATCGCCAGGTTGCCGAGGCAGTCGTTGAGGATCGATCCGCCGACGTTGTCGAAGTACAGGTCGATGCCCTCCGGGCACGCTTCGCGCAGCCGCGCCGCGACCTTCTCGTTCTTGTAGTCGATGGCCTCGTCGAAGCCGAGCTCGTCGACGATGTAGGCGCACTTCTCCGGGCCGCCCGCGATGCCGACGACCTTCTTCGCGCCCTTGATCCTCGCGATCTGCCCGGCCGTGGAACCGGTCGCACCGGCGGCGCCCGACACCACGACGACGTCGCCCTCCTTCAGCCCGCCGACGTCGTTCATGCCGAAGTACGCGGTGACGCCCGTGAGCCCCAGGATGCCCAGCGCGATCGTCGCGGGCACGCCGTCGGGGATCGCCTGCATGGCGCGCTCCGCGCTGTCGGCGATCACGTAGTCCTGCCAGCCGGTCATGCCGAACAGCATCTGCCCGACCGGGTAGGCGTCCGAGCGGCTCTCGACGACCTCGCCGATCCCGCCCGCCCTGATCACGTCGTCGATCTCGATCGGGGGCAGGTAGCCGGGCGCGTCGTCCATCCAGGTCCGGATCGTGGGGTCGATCGAGACGTAGCGCACCTTCACGAGCGCCTCGCCGTCCTCGAGCGGCTCCAGCTCGATGTGCTCCAGGCGCGTGGTGCTGTCGTCGACCATCCCGGAGGGACGCTCGGCCAGGACCAGGCGCCGGTTCTGCTCACTCATCTGCACTCCCTCCTCGGGCGTTTGCGCGTTGGTGGCCGATCCTATTGCGCGCGACCGGCTCCCGGGCGTGTCAGCTCCTCGAGCAGGAGCACGAACGAGCCGTGCTCGTGCCCGGTCGCGCCGGTCAGGCCGATCTCGCAGGTGCGGTTGCTGCACAGGTGCGCGTCCGCGGGCTCGTCGCCGCGTTCGATCCGCTCCGAGCGCGCCGAGGCCTCGGGCAGCTCCGGGTGCAGCAGGCCGCGGTCGCCGGCGGTCCCGCAGCAGCTCGGTCCGGCGGGGGCGAGCACACGGTCGGCGAGCGCCCCGGCGACGGCCGTCAGCTCCTCCGTGAGCCCCAGGTGGCGCGGCGGCGCATGGCGGGTGCACCGCGACGGTCTCGAGCTTCGCCGCCGCGCGGCAGCGAGCCGAGCAGCTCGTCGTGCACCCACGCGATCGAGTCGACGATCCGGACGCGGCCGTACCGCTCGCGCAGCGCATCGTCGAGCCGCTCGGGCATCTCCGCGAGCAGCCCGAGGGTGCAGGAGCTCGCATCGACGACGAGCGGCAGCCGGCCGTTCTCCGTCCACTCGAGCACGGCGGTCGCGGTCGCGCGCGCCATCTCGCCGTGGCCGGACTCGAAGCCCTTCGAGCTCCACGGCGTGCCGCAGCAGCGGCCGCCGACGTCCGGAGGGATCCACAGCGGCCGCCCGGCGCGGGCCGAGACGGTCAGCAGCGCCTCCGGCAGCGACGGGCGCGAGGCGTAGCCGCGGGGGTTGCCGAAGATGCGGTTCACGCAGGCGGGGAAGTAGACGGCGGCCGCGCCCTCGCGCGCCGTCCACGGCGGGGCCGGGGCAGGGTCGGGCATCGAGGAGCCCCAAGCCGGCACCAGCTCGTGCGAGACCGCCGTGCGCGCGATGCCCGTCAGAGCGGCGGTCGGCCCGTCGCCGAGCGTCCTGCCGGCTCGCAGCGCGGCGCGGGCGGAGCGTTCGACGGTGCCCCAGCGCCGCGCGGCCTCGCGGGCGGCGCGTTCGGCGGAGGCGCTGTGCCGGCGCGCGCGCAGCGACTTGACGAGCTTGCCGGTGTCGATGCCGACCGGGCACTGCAGGCTGCACAGCCCGTCCGCGGCGCAGGTCTCGATGCCGTCGTAGCCGTACTCTTCGAGCAGCGCCGCGAGCACCGGGGAGCCCTCCGGCTGGCGCGCCATCTCGCGCCGCAGCACGATCCGCTGGCGCGGTGTCGTCGTCAGGTCGCGGCTCGGGCAGACCGGCTCGCAGAAGCCGCACTCGATGCACTGGTTGGCCACGTCCTCGATCCGCGGCGCGGACTTGAGGTTGCGCAGGTGCGCGCCCTCGTCCTCGGTCAGCACGATCCCCGGCCCGAGCACGCCGGCCGGGTCGGCGAGGCGCTTCACCCGCCACATCAGCTCGGTCGCCTTCGGGCCCCACTCGCGCTCGACGTAGTGCGCCATGTTCACGCCGGTTCCGTGCTCGGCCTTCAGCGAGCCGTCGTAGCGGTCCACGATCAGGTCGACCAGATCGCCCATGAACGCCTCGTAGCGTTCGAGGTCCTCCGGCGCACCGAAGTTCGGCGTCAACAGGAAGTGCAGGTTGCCGGCCGAGGCGTGCCCGGCCACGCCCTGCAGGAAGCCGTGGCGGCCCAGCAGCTCCTGCAGGTCTTTCGCCGCCTCGCCCACGCGAGCCGGCGGCACGCACACGTCCTCGATGATCATCGTGACGCCGGGCCCGCGCACCGCGGCGAGCAGGCCCTGCATGCCCTCGCGCACGTGCCAGAGCATCGCGACCTCGGCGCGGTCGCGGGTGAAGCGCGGCGGGTCGATCGGGGCCCGCGCCGCGAGGATCTCCACCGCGGCCCGCTCCGGCGCGTCCAGCTCGCCCGCCTCCTCGGCGCGGAACTCGACCAGCAGCGCGGCCGAGGTGGGCGGAAGCTCCTTCCAGCGCTCGGGTGTCCCGGGCATGTTCCAGGCCGCCGCGATCAGGGTCGGTGCGACCATCAGCTCGGTCGCGCTGGCGCCGCTTGCGACGAGCTCCGGCACGGCGTCGACGGCGGTGTCGATGTCCTCGAAGAAGGAGAGGGAGAGCGTCGTGTGGCGCCCGAGCGGCACCGTGTCCATCACCGCCTCGCCGATGAACGCGAGCGTGCCCTCCGAGCCGATCAGCAGGTGGGCGAAGATCTCGAGCGGCTCGTCGTAGTCGAGGAACGCGCACAGCCGGTAGCCGGTCGTGTTCTTGATCTCGAACTTGCGCGCCACGCGCTCGGCCAGCTCGCGGTCGGAGCGCAGCTCGTCGCGCATCTGCGCGAGCCCGGCGGCGAGCTCCGGAGCCGCCTCGGCGAAGCGCTCGGCGGCGCCGGCCGCCGCGGTGTCGATCACGGTGCCGTCGGCGAGCGCGAACGTGAGCGAGCGCAGCGTGCGGTAGGAGTCGGCGTGCACTCCGCAGCGCATGCCGCCCGAGTTGTTGGCGAGCACGCCGCCGAGGCAGGCGATCTCCGTGCTTGCCGGGTCGGGGCCGAGGCGGCGGTCATATCCGATCAGGCGCCGGTTCACGCGTCCGAGCACCGCGCCGGGCTGCACGCGGACGCGCGCGCCTTCCTCCTCGACCGCGACGGCTTTGAAGTGGCGACGGCAGTCCAGCAGGATGCCGTCGGTCTGCGACTGCCCGTTGAGGCTCGTCCCGCCCGCGCGGAACACGAGCGGGGTCGCGGTCTGCCTTGCGACGGCCATCACGGCGGCGACCTCGTCGATGTCGCGGGGCACGGCGACCGCGCGCGGGATCGAGCGGTAGCAGCTCGCGTCGGAGGCGTAGCGGATCAGGTCCGAGGCACGGCCCGCGAGCCCGCCGTCGCCGAGCGCCCGCGCGAGCGGCCCCGCGAGCTCCGGAGGCGTGCCCTGTGCGACCCAGTCGGGCGCGGCGTCGGGAGCGGGGCGTGGCACCGGCCAGTCCCCGGGCGGCTCGGGCGCGATCCGCTCGATGCCGGCCTGCGCGCCCGCCACGCTCACTCCAGCCACATGCCGCTGGCGCAGGGCACCTGCACCAGCCGCGGCCCGTCCTGCGCGGCGATCGCCTCGCCCAGTGCGTCGATCAGCTCCTCGGCGCCCTGCACCTCACGGGACTGGACGCCGTACCCGCGCGCGATCGCGGCGACGTCGAGGCCCGGCAGGTCGAGGCCGGGCAGCCCGCTCTCCTGCTCGAATTCGGCGAACCACTTGAGGATCATGTACTCCTCGTTCCGGAGCACCAGGAAGGTGACTGGCAGCTTGTAGGCGACGGCGGTCCACAGCGCGGTGATCCCGTACTGCGCCGAGCCCTCGCCCAGCACGCACACGACCGGCCGCGACGGCTCCGCCAGCTGCACCCCGACGGCGGCCGAGATGCCGAAGCCGAGACCGCCGCTGGAGCTGAAGTAGTAGCTACCCGGCTGCGAGAGCCGCAGGCGGTTGCGCAGCGCGGCGGTGCTGGACGGTGTCTCGACGACCGCGATGCCGTCCTTGGGCCAGGCCACGGCCAGTGCCTGCATCGCCGCCGAGCCGCTCAGCGGCTCGGCCTCCGCGGGCGGGCCGGGCTCGGGCCGGGCGGGCGGCTGCTCGCGCTCGGAGTCGCCGAGCTGATCGTTGAGGGCACGCAGCGCGAGCGCGACGTCGCCCACGATCGCCTCGCCCATCGGCGCGCGCGCCGCCTCTGCCGGGTCGCAGGTGATCTGCACGAGGCTCGTGCCCTCAGCGAGGAGCGGTCCCGGGATGTAGGGGTAGTAGGGGAAGACGGACGAGCCGACGACCACCACGAGGTCGTACTCGGCCAGCTGCATCCCGGCGGGGCCGATCGCGGGGGCGAGCAGCCCCTGGAAGTTCGGGTGGTTCTCGGGGAAGCCGAGCTGCCCGCCGCCCGTCGCGGGCGTCGCGAGCACCGCCATGCGCTGGCGCTCGGCCAGCCTCACCGCATCCTCGCGGCCCCCCGCCGCTTCGATGTCCGGACCGGCGATCATCACCGGCCGGCGCGCCTCGGCGATGCGTCCGGCCAGCGCGGCCAGAGCGACGGGATCGGGAACCGCGCGCCCGTCGACGCGCCGGGCGATCGTGTGCGTGAGCGTCTCGGCGTCGGCCTCCTGAGCCCAGTCGTCCATCGGGATCGAGACGAAGGCGGGGCCGCGCGGCGGCAGCGAGGCGTGGTGGATCGCGCGCGCGAGCGCCGCCGGCACGTCCTGCGCGCGCGGCGGCTCGTGGCTCCACTTGACGTACGGCTGCGGGCCATACGTCGGTTCCCGGTTGGTGAGGTTGGCCTCCATCGTGATCTGGGCGCGCACCTGCTGACCCGCCGTGATCAGGAGCGGCGACTTGTTCGACTGCGCGTTGAAGATCCCGCCGACGGCGTTGCCGACGCCCGGCGCGGTGTGGAGGTTGGCGTGGGTGACGCGCCCCGTCGCCTGCGCGTAGCCGTCGGCCATCCCCACCACGACCAGCTCCTGCAGGCCGAGCACGTAGCGGAAGTCGGAGGGAAGCTCCGCGAGCATCGGCAGCTCGGTCGATCCCGGGTTGCCGAAGATCGTCGTCATCTCGTGCGCCCTGAACAGGTCCAGGGCTGCCTCGCGCACGCTCGCCATCAGGCGCGTAATCCTTTCAGAAGGCGGGAGCGAGGATCGGAAAGCGGCCGGCGCTCCGTGCGGAGATCGGAAAGTCGGCCGGCGCTCCGAGGATCGGGAAAGCCGGCCGGCGCTCCGTGCCGGCTCGGCCTCAGGCCTGATCGGGCGCCGCGACGGCGAACACGATGTGCCGGCGGGCGAGGGACATGTACGGGTGGAGCTCGACCGGGCCGCCCTCCAGCGGCGAGACGGTCACCTCCGTGAGCGTGATGAACTCGCGCTCGGAGGCGTTCAGCACGTCGGAGACGCGGCTGCGGTAGCCGTCGAGCGCGAGCGTGATCACGCCCTCGATCCGGTGGCGCTCGGTCTCGATGCGCACGCGCTCGCGGCGCTGGTCCGTGTGGGCCCGGTTCTGGGCAGTGTGCTCGTCCATTGCGGCCATTATCGGGCCTCCGCCGCTCAGCGGCTCACGAGATAGCTGCGTTGCAACGTCGTCCGGCGCCCTGTGGGGCCGACGGCGACGACCTTCACCCGCGCGCGCAGGCCGCGGTGGGCGCCGAGCGCGGAGCGCAGCCGCGAGAGCGCGCGCGGGCCGACTCGCAGGCGTACGTGGCCCGTGCGCGCGGCGGGCAGCCCGCGGGCGATCGACTGCAGGCGGACCGCGCGGCGCGAGGAGCCGCGCGGTTCAAGCGTTGCCGTGATCAGCACCTTGCAGCCGCGCCGGCATTCGAGGCTCATCGAGATCGCGCGCCGCGCGAGCACACCCGTCGTCCCCAGCAGCTTCACGTTCAGCACGGGCGCGACGTCCAGCGGCGGCGGCCACGCGCTCGGCGGGACGCAGCCGACACCGGCGCGGAGGCCCGGTTCGAAGCGCTCGATGCGGTTGTTGTTCGTGTCGGCGACGTACACGTTGCCTTCGCAGCCGACGGCCAGGGCGCCCGGCTGGGAGAGCTGGCCCGGGCCGGGGCCGCGGTTGCCCCAGCGGTACAGGTAGTGCCCGTCTTCGCTGAAGGCCTGGACGCGGTTGTTTTCGGAGTCGAGCACGAACACCGTGCCGGCGCCGTCGACGCCGACGCCGTTGGGCGCGTGGAAGTGGCCTGCGGCGGTGCCCGCGCCGCCCCATCCGCCGATCACGTTGCCCGACGGGTCGAGCCGGACGATGCGGTTGTTGCCGGTGTCGGCCACGAGGATGTTCCCCGCGCGGTCCAGCGCGACAGCCTGCGGGTGCGAGAAGGCGCCGGCGCCGCTACCGGCGCTGCCGTCCCCGCCGCCGGCGCCCCAGCGCGCCAGCAGGTTGCCTTCGGGGCCGAAGACGAGGATGCGGTTGTGCCCGCTGTCGGCGACGTACACGTCACGGCTCACGGGCGAGACGGCGAAGGACGTGGCGCCGGCGAGCGTCGCGCCGCCGAGCGCCGCGGGCCCGCCGAGTTCGTTCAGCGGCGTGCCGTCGCCCCACAGACGCACGGCCCGTTCGTTGCCCTGGGCGTCGCCGATGTAGACCGACCCGGCCGGGTCGACGCCGATGCCCGAGGGCCGGTTCAGAAGCGGCGCGCGACCGGGCATCGTGAGCCACTGCCCGGCGTAGGCGTAGGTCGCCGGTGCGAACAGCTCGACGCGAGAGCCGTCGGTGTCGGAGACGATCAGCCGCCCGGTCGGGTCGACGGCAAGCCCTTTGGGCGCGGTCATCTGCCCGGGGCCGCGGGCGTCGATCCCGATCGTCCGCAGCAGGTTGCCGTTCGTGTCGAAGACCTCGACCCGCCCGTTGGCCGTGTTGGCGACGTAGTTGTTGCCCGCCGGGTCGCTCGCGATCGCGCGCGGGAACGCGAGCTGGCCGGGTTTGGTGCCGAAGCCGCCCCATGCGCCGAGGAAGCCGAGCTGCGGGTTCAGCTTCACCACGCGGTGGTTGAGGTCGTCGGCGACGTAGACGTCGCCCGCCGCGTCGAGCGCGAGCCCGTAGGGGAAGCCGAACTGCCCGGGGCCCGTTCCCTGCGAGCCGGCGCTCGTGACGTACGCCCCTTCCGGGGTGAACGCCTCGATGCGATGGTTGTCGTCGTCTGCGACCAGCACCTCGGCGGCGTTCGCTGCCAGGCCGCGCGGGTAGCGGAACTGCCCCGGTTCGCCGCCCTTGGTGCCCCACGCCATCGCTTCTCCGCCTTCGAGGTTGAAGCGCTCGATGCGGTTGTTGCCGCTGTCGGCGACGTAGACGTAGCTCGCCGTGACGGCGATGCCCCCGCCCGGAGGCTTGGTCGGGTCCTGGGAGGAGCCGAAGCTGAACTGGCCGACTTCGCTGCCGTGCCGCCCCCACGCCTTGATGAACGTCCCGGCCGCGGTGAACTTCTCGATCCGGTCGTGGCTCGAGTCGACGACGTAGACCATGCCGGAGGGGTCCACCGCGAGACCGCCGATCGGACCGAACTGGCCGTGACCGCCTCCGAACGATCCCCACTGGTTCTCGAACACGCCGGCGGGGCTGAACACCTGCACCGTGTAGCTGAGCTGGTCGGCCACGTAGACGTCGCCGGCGGGCCCGATCGCGACCGCCTCCGGGAAGCGCAGGACCCCTTCCCCGCGCTGGCCGATCTGCTTGACCGACGAGTACGGGCAGAAGCCGGCGCCGGGGCATGCTTCGGCGTCGGCGTCGACGGGCATCAGCGAGCTCGTCGTCAGCAGGCACAGGAGCGCGAGGAGTACGAGGCCGGCGGTTTCCCGCAGGCTCGAGAGACCCCTCGTCAGAGCCGCGGAGGGGCCGGGGCGAGCGTGGGCGCAGGCGCATCGATTGATCACAACACGGCTTCGCCGCGGTGTCGCGGTTACGGCTGGGCGAGGGAACGCGCTCGGGCGCGCGCGCTCCCAGCCCCGCGCGCGTGGCCGGGACGATCGCTGCGCGGCCCGACGCGGCGGGGTGGTTGAGCTCCTCGCGCACGATGTAGAGCGGGCGGTGCTTGACCTCGTCGTAGATACGCCCGACGTACTCGCCGATCACGCCGATCGCGATCAGCTGGATGCCGCCGAGCAGCAGGATCGCGATCGTGATCGAGCCGAAGCCGGGCAGGTAGGAGTCGAAGATCCGCAGCGCGATCACGACGGGGATCGCGATGAACGCGACGCCCGCCGAGAGGATCCCGATGTAAGTCGCGAGCTGCAGCGGCATGTGCGAGAACGACGCGATCGCGTCGAGCGAGAAGCGCAGCATCTTGCGCAGCGTGTACTTCGTCTCGCCGGCCTGACGGGCGTCGCGCTCGTATGAGATCGCCGTCTGGTTGAAGCCGATCCAGACCGTCATCCCGCGCAGGAAGCGCGAGCGCTCTGTCATCGCCAGCAGCGCGTTCAGCGCCTGCCGGTCGAGCAGCCGGAAGTCGCCGGAGTTCGGCTCGAGGTCGACCTGGGCGAGCTTGTCGAAGAGCTTGTAGAACCACGACGCAGTGGCGAGCTTGAAGGCGGTCTCGCCTTCGCGCTGCTTGCGCACCGCGTAGACGACGTCGGCGCCCTGGCTCCACTGGGCGATCATGTCCGGGATCAGCTCCGGCGGGTCCTGCAGGTCCGCGTCGATCATCGCGACGACGTCGCCGACCGCGTGCTCGAGCCCCGCCGTCAGCGCCGCCTGGTGGCCGAAGTTGCGCGAGAGGTGGATGACCCGGACGCGCGGGTCCGAGTGGGCGATGCGGTCGAGGAGCTCAGGGGTCGAGTCTTTGCTGCCGTCGTCGACCAGCACCAGCTCGAAGTCGTAGTCGGCGAGCGCCGCGGTGGCGCGCGCGACGAACTCCTCGATCAGGAGCTCCTCGTCGTAGACGGGCGCGACGAGGCTCAGCAGCTTGGGAGTGCGGGGAGGTGTGTCCTGCATTGAATAAGTGTGCCCGGTGCGGCCGCACGGACGTGCGGCCGTACGGAGGATCATGGACGAAAGCCCTAAGCCGGCTCTCAATTTATCGTGCATCCTTCCTTAGGATGAGCCAGGGAGAGGATGAGCCGCAGCGCCCGCAGGCGCGTGAGGTCGGGCGCGTGCACGTTCCGCACGTGCTCGTCCAGTTCGTGAAGTTCGGGATCGTCGGCATCTCGAACACCCTGATCACGTTCATCGTCTACACGCTGCTGCTGAAGGTCTTCGGCGTCTGGTACATCGCCGCGTCGGCGATCGGCTTCGTCGTCGGCGCCATCAACGGCTTCCTGCTGAACCGGCGCTGGACCTTCGCCGGCCACGTCGGCGACTCCTACACGCCGGTGCGCTGGGCGGTCGTGCAGTCGGCCGGGCTCGGGCTGAACTTGGGGCTGCTCTACCTGCTCGTCCACGATGCCGGCTTCGACGAACTCGTCGCCCAGGCCCTCGCGACCGTCGCGGTGACGATCAGCACGTTCCTCGTCAATCGGGCCTGGACCTTTCGCCACGTGCCGCTCGCGGAGGAGCCCTCCCAGCTCACCAATCTCTAGCGGAACACGCTGAGCAGCGACAGCCCGGCGGGGATCCTCCCGCCGCGCCCGATCAGCGCCGCCTCGAGCACCAGCGGCAGCTCGAGCACCCGGTTGACGGGCTCGGGCGGAACCCACAGGTCGAGGCTCGACTCGGTCGTCTTGCGGTTGAACCGGTCGAGCACGCGCAGCGCGATCGCGACCGGCAGGAGCAGCGAGTTGAAGTACGTGGTCCGCTCCTGCTTCCAGCCGGCCCGCTCGGCGACCGCCTTCAGCGAACGCAGCGTGTAGCGGCGCTGGTGGTGGTTGATCTCGTCGTGGCCGCTCCACAGCCACTGATAGGCGGGGACGGTCAGGAGCAGTGCGCCGTCCGGCGCGACCACGCGACGCAGCTCGCGCAGCGCCCCGAGGTCGTCCTCGAGGTGCTCGATGACGTCCAGCGACACGGCGAGATCGAAGCTGCCGTCGGCGAACGGCATCTCGAGGACCGACCCTTCGATCACCTCGCCGCAGCCGCGCTTGCGCGCCTTCTCGACGCTCGGGGGCGAGAGCTCGACTCCGGTCACCGTGCCCCGGCGCGCGAGCTCGACCATGTTGCGCCCGCTCCCGCAGCCCGCGTCGAGGATCCTGGTCGGTTGCCCGCCCGCCCCGGGCAGCGCCAGCCCGTCGATCACGTTGTCGAGGACCCGGCGCCGCCCGCGGTACCACCAGTGACGGTCCTCTGCCTGGAACGTCTGCTGCTCGTAATCGCGATCCATTCGCGGGGCATACTCTCCTAAAGCCGCCGGCCGGCGTCTGCTGACCCCGTCCTAGGGGCCGCCGACGGAGTACTCGATCGCGCCACCGGCGCCTCGCCAGGCTGCGAAAGCGCGGTCGGTGCCGGGCTCGACGGCGACGGTCGCGCCGGACGAGCGGCCCGGGCCCGGCAATCGGTACGGGCGCCCCGAACAGCGTGCGCCCGGCGGCCTCGGTGCCGCGGGCGCCCAGCAGCTCCTGGGCCCCGGGCCTGCGGCTCGCTCAGCAGCATCACCGCCTCACCGCGTGGCCCGGGCGCGAGCGCGGCCGGGAGGGCGTCGGTCCCAGCTGCGGCGATGGTGCTGACCGTCCGCAGCCCGCGCTGATCGACGGGCGCGCTGCGGATCACCCAGCGCCCGCCTTCCACCCCCGCCCACGCCGCCATCACGCTCTCGGAGCTCAGCCGCACGAGCAGCGGCGAGACCGCCGGCGCGGGTGGGCCAAGGGCGCCGGGGGCGTGCTCGATGCGGTGCGCGGGAGCCGAGAAACGGGGTCCGGTCGCGGACTGGTCGAGGTACACGTCGGTGGCCCCTGCACGCACGGTCGACCACATCACGATCGCGCGGTTGTCGTCGCTGAGCAGCGCCGCGATTCGCGTGCCCGCGCCCGCGGGCCCGAGCCTCTGGACGGGCAGTTCGCGCCCGCTGGCAGGCAGCGCCCGCGCCCACACCGAGCCGCCGGCCGTCCAGGCGGCGAGGGCGTCGCTGCGGTAGTCGAGCGCGACGGTCGCGCCCGCTGGGGGCGCGACCGGGGCGGCGACGAGCCGCGGCGGACCGGGCGGGCCGCCGAACCAGCGCTGCACTTCGAGCGAGAGGGCGGCGCCGTGCCTGCCGAGTACGGCGAGGTCGCCGAGATAGGCGCTTGCGAGCACGGTCCCGGGCATCCGCGCGCCCGCCTGGGGAAGGGGCGCGAACGGCCCGCGCGCGAGGCCCTCGACGACGAGCGCGTGGCCCGGACGGCGCGGGTCGGTCCCGGCGATCGCGATCAGCCCCTTGGGTCCGCCGGCGACGTCGAGCGCCCCGGTGGGGGCGAGCGCCAGGGGCGGGGCGGGCGCGGCGCCGGGGGCGATCGCGTCGATCCTCGCGCCGGGGCCGCCGGCGCAGGCCGCTCCGGCAGCCCAGACGATGGCCCCGAGGCCGGTCGGGTGCGAGGGCGAGTCGGAAGGGAAGATCAGGTGAGGCGGGGACGATGCTGAGCAGTGACCCAGGATGGCCGGTGCGCGCCAGCTCGGGGCGGCCGGCGATGACGCGGGCGCGGTGCAGAGCGCGGCGCACGCGAGTGCGACGGCGGCCCGGAGGTGTGCGCCGCGCCTGCGGCGGGCAGATATGGTGACGGCGCCCGGCGACGCCGGGCGTGGACTGCAAATCGAGGAAACGGCGGTGACGATGGAGATTCGCTTCCTTGGCCACGCGGCCTTCGAGCTGAACGACGGGTCGACGCGCGTGCTGATCGACCCCTTTCTCACCGGCAACCCGAAGGCGGCGGTGGCGGCCGATGAGCTTAGCCCGGATGCCCTGCTGCTGACGCACGGGCACGCCGACCACATCGGCGACACGGTCTCGATCGCGCAGCGGGCGAAACCGGACGTGGTCGCGATCGTCGAGATCGCGAACGAGCTGGCCGCCGACGGCGTGGAGAACGTGCGCGACCCGAACCTCGGCGGCACTGTGCGCTTCGACTGGGGATGGGTGAAGCTGGTCCCGGCCTGGCACACCTCGACGACGCCGAAGGGAACGGTCAACACCCCGGCAGGGCTGATCGTGAACCTGGGCGGGAAGACCGTCTACCACCTCGGCGACACCTCGCTGTTCTCCGACCTCTCGCTCGCGTCCGGGCAGGCCGTGCGCGCCGGGGCCGACGGGGGCATCGACGTGGCGCTGATGTGCATCGGCGGCCACTACACGATGGATCGCTTCGACGCCGTGGAGGCCGCGCGCCTCGTGGGCGCCAAGCAGGTGATCCCCTGCCACTACGACACCTTTCCTCCGATCGAGACCGACGCGGAGGCCTTCAAGGCCGACGTCGAAGGCGCCGGTCACGGCGAGGTGGTCGTGCTGGAGCCGGGGGCCACGCACTCGCTCTGAGCAGCGGGCTCGTGCCGCCGCGCGGGTGCCTTGGCGCCCCGCGCGGCGGCTTGCCCGCGACCGTCAACCAGTCGGCAGGGTGACGGTCACGTTGGTGGCTTCGACCGAGAACACGCCGTTGCTCGCCCGGTAGTACGGCGCGTCGCGGCCCAGCAGCTGGAGCTTCACCGTGTCGCCGGGCGCGAAGCGGTAGCCGTTGCCGTGCAGCTGGAAGGCGATCTGGCCGCTCTGGCCTTCTTCGAGGCGATAGACGCCGCGGCTGACCAGGCGCTGTTCGCCGCCGGGCAGGACGTCCCAGAGTCGCGCGGCGATCTCACCGAAGACGCCCGTGGTGGCGATCGTCGCGTGGACGGTCGGCAGCCCGAGCATGGTGAAGCCGCTGCTCGTCGTCGTGTAGTTGGCGGTGCCCGGCTCTTCTTCGGCCCCGACCGTCTTGCAGGCTTCGCTCGTCCCGGCGATCGGGTCGAACGCCAGCGCGGTCGAGGGGTTCCCGCCCGCCGAGGTGAACGTCTGGGCGGCGGCCGAGCCGAAGGTCACGGCGCCCGTCGCGAGCCTGCCCCAGCTCTTGGCGCTGAACGGTCCTTCGGCCGCGGCTTCGGCCGGGCACGTCTGCGTGTAGGCGGTGACGCTGCCGTTGCGCGGCGCCTTCCCCTTGTGCTCCAGCCGCGACGCGAAGAACGCCGCCCCGTTTCGTTGAACGCGACGTCGGTGTTCTGCTTGTTGGCGCCGCGGCTGTGGCCGAGATCGCCGAACAGCAACGCCGCGTAGCCCTTGACCGCCCGCGTCTGGTTGTAGACGCGGAGCGATTGCTCGGGCGGGAACAGGTCGTCGGTCCACCCGCTCTCCAGCAGCATCGGTGCGGGCTGGCGGGCGAGGGGGATTCCGTAGCCCTGGTGGAAGTCGTAGATCTGATGCGCGATTTCCTCCGCTTCGGCGGTGATCGGCTCGCCGGCGGTGACGCGCGCGAACCATTTGGTGAGGTCAGCTTCCGGGTCCGCGCCGGGCGGCGCGACGAAGCCGCTCGCCTGGCCCTCGGCGTAGAGGCCGCTCACGTAGCTCTGGATCGCGACGCCGATCGGTTCGTAGCTCTGTCCCGGCGGTGCGACTTCCGTGTCGAGGAAGCGGCCGTTCGGCTCCAGCGCGTCGACGAGGTCCGACCACGGCCAGCGGGGGAACGCGGCCTTGATTTCCATGCTCTTGCCGCCCGGGCTCTTCCACGGCGCGTATTCGCCGTCTTCGAGCCGCACGCGGTTCTTCAGGTAGGCGAGCTCGATCGACTGGCCGCCGCCGTAGGAGATGCCGGTGACCCCGATCCCCTTGGGCTTGGTGATCCTCTCGTCGGTCAGGAGACCGAGCAGGTACTGCGCGTCACGGGCCTCGTAGCGCTGGTCGGCGAGGCGGATCCAGCCTTCTTTGCAGCCGGGTTCGGTGCGCGATTCCGAGCTGCCGCACGAGCGGCCCCAGCCGCGCGCCGAGTAGTTCACGACCGCGAAGCCGTGCTGCGCGTAGTAGACGTTGTTGTAGTCGAAGGTCTCGTTGCCGTCGCCGGCCGGGCTGGTCGACTCGAAGGCCGTCTTGCTGCCGCCCCAGCCGTGCAGCATCACGATCGTGGGGAACGGGCCGCTCCCGCTCGGAGGCAGCGTCACGTCGGCGTCGAGGGGCACGCCGTCGAAGGACGGCACGCGTTCTTCGAGGCCGACCGTGGGGCAGAAGCGCACGCCGTCCTGCGCGGTGCAGGCGTGGCCGAACGGGGCCGGTTCGCCCTTCGGCTTGGCCGCGGATGCGGCCGGCGCGAGGGCGAGCGCCACCACGCACGCGAAGATCGGCAGCGTCCCGACGGTCCTCAACATTGCTGTCTCCCGGGTTCGCCCCCTCCCCAGACTGTTGACGGAAAGGACTACCCCGCGGTGGCGGGATCTCAAACCGCTGCGCACGTCAGCGAAATGCCGCTAACGCGGCAGTGAGAGGACGTGCGCGCGGGACGGGTCGATGCGTCCGTCGAGCACGTCCAGGTAGTCGGCCCGGAGGCGGTCGGGCCCCTGCTCGTGGATCACCTCGAGCCAGCCGTCGGTCCAGCCGACGTACGGCTGCCACGCTTCGGCGAGGCGGCGTTCGAGCTGCTCGCGGCCCCACTCGGCGCTGCGCTTGGCGACGCGGTCCGGGGCGAAGAAGAACGTCGGCCGCGGGCCGGGGAGATCCTCGGGCACGGCACCCATCTGGTCGTGGTGGGTGGCGCCGACGACCGCCGAGTGCGCCAGCTCGGCGCCGTAGTGGCGGTGCACGGCCGCGCGCACCGCGGCGTCGCCCGACATGTCGACGTAGACGGCGCGTCCCGGATGGCAACTCATCGGTCTCGTCGTAGCTCAGCACGGCGTCGTAGACCCCGATCGAGCGCGCGTACTCCGCCCCGCGCTCCGAGCTGAGGCCGACCACCTCGGCGGCGCCTTCGCGCGAGAGCAGGAACGCGAGTCCGCTCGCCGTCTTGCTCGACGCGCTCGAGAGCACGACCGTGTCCGCGCCGAAGATGTCGCTGTCGCGCAGGAAGTCGTCGATCAGCCAGGAGGTGAAGAACAGCGGGCGCAGCAGCATCTGCTGGTCCTCGCGCTCCGGGTCATACGCCGGGTCGGCGGCGGTCAGCGAGTAGCTGTTGTATGCGGCCGGCAGCTCGGCGCGATGCGGCGAGGCGTCGACGAAACCGTGCGGGCCGACGTGCTGCGGCGCCACGAGCAGCTCGCTCGAAGGCGGCAGATAGCCGTAGATGCGCGCGCCCTCCGCGAGCCCCTCGACGCGGCTCTCGGCCACGGTCGCGAAGCCCCACACGGGCATGCGCCCCCAGCCCTCCGGCGCAGGGAAGAAGTTCCAATAGGACATCGCCTCGCCGAAGGCGGCGTAGGTGATGTTGTTGGCCGTGAGCCCGAAGCTCTCGACCGTCAGCACCGCCTCGCCGTCCGCCGGCGCAGGCGCGGGGCCGTCCTCGAAGCGCGTCTCGTGCAGATCCTGGCGGGAGATGAGGAAGTCCATGCCGGTATTCAATCGGGATTAGGCTTTCGGTGTGGACCGTCCCGCGATCGTCAACCTCGCCGACTGGCCGGCGCGCTCGCATCCGCGCCGCGCGATGCAGCTCGACCCCGAGGACGACACCGCGCCGTGGCCCGACACGGGCGTGAACGTCCAGGTCCTGCAGCCGGGCCAGCCGAACTGCCGCTACCACTCCGAGCCCGTCCAGGAGGACTTCCTGGTGCTGCACGGCGAGTGCATCGCGATCGTCGAAGGCGAGGAGCGGCCGATGCGCCAGTGGGACTTCTTCCACTGCCCGGCGGGCGTCGATCACGTCTTCGTCGGCGCCGGCGACGGCCCGTGCGCGATCCTGATGATCGGCTCGCGGCGCGTCGACCAGGCTCACTACCCGGTCAACGAGGTGGCGGCGAAGTACGACGCCTCGGTCGCCGAGGAGACCGACGATCCCGCCGAGGCCTACGCCGACTGGCGCCGCGAGGAGTGGCAGCCCGCAGCGAACCCCTGGCCGCTCGAGGGCTGAGCTAGCCGCAGCCGGTGATGCCGCCGTCGAGCGGGATCACAGTGCCGGTCATGTACGAGCCCGCGCGCGAGCACAGGAACAGGATCAGCCCGGCGACGTCGTCCGGGTGTCCGATGCGCTTCAGCGGCACCGAGCCTTCCACTGCCTCGCGCGCCTCCGGGTCGTCGAGCAGGAAGGCCATCATCTTGCTCTGGAACGGCCCCGGCGCGATCGCGTTGACCGTGATGCTCTCGCCGGCCAGGCGCCTGGCGAGATGGCGCGTGAGCATGTGCACGGCGGCCTTGCTGGCGCTGTAGCTGTAGTTCTCGACCGACGGCGTACGGATGCCGTCGATCGAGCCGATGTTGACGACGCGCGCCGGGTCCTCGCGGGTCGCCGAAGCGCGCAGCGCGCCGAGCAACGCGACGGTCAGGTGGAAGGTCCCCTCGACGTTCGTGTGGGCGACGCGGTCCCAGCCGGTGGCCGGGAACTCCTCCAGCGGCGCCCCCCAGGTGGTGCCGGCGTTGTTGACGAGGATGTCGAGCTTCTCGAAGCGTTCGGTCGTCGCCTTCGCGAGCGCCTGCGCGCCCTCGGGAGTCGACACGTCGCCGGGAATGCCCTCGACGTCGCCGAGCGCGGACAGCTCGCTCGCGGCCTCGGCGACCGGCCCCTCCTTGCGCGAGGAGACGATCACGCGCGCGCCGGCCTGCAGGAGCCCGCGCGCGATCATCATCCCGATCCCGCGCGAGCCGCCGGTGACGAGAGCCGTCTTGCCCGAGACGTCGAACAGGTCGCTCATCAGTCCGCGAACTCCGCCGGGCGCTTCTCCAGGAAGGCCGAGATCGCCTCCGGCGGCGCGAGCCCGAACGTGCTCATGATCTGCTGGCGGTCCTCGTACTCGACGGCGGCCTGCTCGGAGGGGATCTCGAGCGCGGTCCACATCCCCTGCTTGGTGAGCCGCACGCCCCACGGGGCCAGCGTCGCGATCTGGCTCGCGGCCTCCAGCGCCCGCGCGGCGAGCGCATCGCCGTCGACCACGTCGGCGACGAGCCCGATCCGCAGCGCCTCCTCGGCGTCGAAGCGCCGGCCGGTGAGCATCAGCTCGTGCGCGCGCGAGGCGCCGATCAGCCGCGGCAGCAGCCAGCTCGTCGCCATGTCGCAGTTCGACACGCCGATGTTGATGAACGCGACCCGGAAGACCGCCTCCGTGGCGGCGAGACGGATGTCGCAGCCGAGCGCGAGCGCGAGTCCGAAGCCGGCGGAGGGGCCGTTGATCGCGGCGATCACCGGTTGTGGGAGCGCGCGCACTCCGAGCACCAGGCGCGACATGTGCTGCTGGTTGGCGAGCCGGTCGCGGGACTCGTCCTCGCCGGTGTTGCCGGGCGCGCGCCCGTAGCCCTCGAGGTCGAGCCCGGCGCAGAAGCCGCGCCCCGCGCCGGTCACGATGACCGCGCGGCACGAGCGGTCGCGCTCGATCTCGCCGAGCTGCTCGTGCAGCGCCTGGCACAGCTCGGCGGTCATCGTGTTCAGCCGCTCGGGCCGGTTGAGCGTCAGCCGCCGCACGTGCGGCGCCGGCTCGTCGACGATCAGCACCTCCTCCGTCATCGCCGGCATCCTATTCGCGGAGGGCCGGGCATGGAGCGCCCGCTCCGCTAATCCCGCGGGTAGTGGAAGGCCTGGGTCTGCGTGACCTTGGCCACCAGCGCGCCGTCGCTCTCGCGCGCGAGCTCCGTCTCGATCACGACCGTGGTGCGGCCCTTGTGGAGGACGCGGCTGGTCGCGGTCACGGCGCCGTCGCGCACGCCCCGCATGAAGTTCGTCTTCGACTCGATCGTCGCGGTGCCGATCGCTCCCTCGGGCAGGTTCAGGAAGGCGAGCGCGCCGCCGCCGCCGTCGGCCATCGCCATCAGCGCGCCGCCGTGGAGGAGCCCGCCGGCGGTGCAGCGCTCGGGCGCCCACTCCATGCGCCCGCGGACGACCTCGGGCGTGGCCTCGATCAGCTCCGCTCCGATCAGCGCGGCGAACGGCATCAGGTCGCGGAGCTGCTCGGGGCTGGCCACGCCGGCATCTTGGCTGATTCTGTGACACTGCGGCGGTGCCGTCCGTCGCCGTCGTCGGCCATGTCGAGTGGGTGCTGTTCGGCCGCGTGCAACATCTGCCGAGCGCAGGCGAGGTCGCGCACGCGACGCTCGCCTTCGAGGAGCCGGCCGGGGGCGGAGGGGTCGCGGCCGTGCAGCTCGCGCGCCTGGCGGGGGACTGCACGCCTGTTCACCGTGCTGGGGGAGGACGAGCCCGGACGCGCTTCGCGCCGGCGCCTGGGCGAGCTCGGGGTGCGGGTGCTCGACGAGCCCGCCGCCAAGCCGACGCTGGAGCCGGCGGGGGAGGCGCAGGCGTGGCAGAGCCCGCACGCGGTCGGCGCCGCGCCGACGCGCCGGGCGGTGACGATCCTCGACGCAGCGAGCGAGCGCACGATCACCACCTTCGGCGAGCGCCTGGACCCGGCCGGCGACTCCGGCTCGGCGCACTGGCAGGAGCTGCGCGAGCTCGACGCCGCGTACTTCACGGCCGGTGACGTCCCTGCCCTGGCGAGGACGCGGCAGGCCGCGCGCGTGCTGGTCGCGAGCCCGCGCGCCCGCCACGCACTCGGCCACGGCGTGCCGATCGACGCGCTCGTCTGGAGCGCGCACGACGAGGTCGAGGTGGCGGCTGCGCAGCCGGTGCAGCACGAAGCCGAGCTGGTGGTCGAAACCGAAGGCGCGCGCGGCGGGCACTGGCGTCGGCGCGGCGGGGAGCAGGGACGCTGGGAGGCCGTGCCGCTGCCCGGTCCCGCCGTCGACTCCTACGGCTGCGGAGACTCCTTCGCCGCGGGGTTGACGTTCGGCCTCGGCGCGGGGCTGTCGCTGGAGGCTGCGCTGGAGCTGGCGGCGCGCTGCGGCGCGGTCTGCATGACCGGCGCCGGGCCGTACGAGCATCAGCTCACGTCGTCGTGAAAGGATGCCCCGCACGATGGACTACGAGCAGATCCTGACCGACACCTCCGAAGGCCTCCTGGAGATCACGCTGAACCGGCCCGAGCGCCTCAACGCGTGGACGGGGCAGATGGGCCACGAGCTGCGCGCCGCGTTCGACGAGGCCGACGCCGACGACGACGTGCGCGCGATCATCATCACCGGCGCCGGGCGCGCGTTCTGCGCGGGCGCCGACCTCGAGGGCGGCGGCGAGACCTTCGACTACAGCAAGCGCGACACCGCGGGCGCGGCCGGTCGCGACAACGGCGGCGAGTTCACGCTGCGGGTGTTCGACTCGAAGAAGCCGGTGATCGCCGCGATCAACGGCCCGGCGGTGGGCGTGGGCGCGACGATGACGCTGCCGATGGACATCCGCCTGGCCGCCGACGACGCACGCATCGGCTTCGTCTTCGCGCGCCGCGGCATCATCCCCGAGGCCTGCTCGAGCTGGTTCCTGCCGCGCGTGGTCGGGATCAGCCAGGCGATGGAGTGGGTCTCGACGGGCCGCGTGTTCGACGCCCAGGAGGGGCTGGAGGGCGGGCTGCTGCGATCGCTTCACCCCAAAGATGAGCTGCTCGACGTCGCGCGCGCGCTCGGCCGCGAGATCGCCGAGAACACCGCGCCCGTCTCGGTCGCGCTCGCGCGCCAGCTGATGTGGCGGATGCTCGGCGCCGAGCACCCGATGTTCGCCCATCGCGCCGACTCGCGCGGGATGGTCGCGCGCGGGCAGTCGGCCGACGCGGTCGAGGGCGTCACGTCCTTCCTGGAGAAGCGTCCGGCCGTGTTCACCGACCGGGTGAGCGAGGGCCTGCCGGACGTGATGCCCGGCTGGCGCACGCCCGAGTTCGAGTAGCTACTGCCCCGGAACGGGGAGCGCTTCGAGCACCTCGATCGAGTTGCCGGGAATCTGCCCGTGGGGGTTGTCGGCGAGAAGCGCCTCGATCTGGCCGCTCTCTCCTTCCATGATCGAGTAGCCGGCGACCTGGGGGTCGCCGCCGGGGGCGCCCAGACGGGCGACCGACTGCACCGGCAGGCCGAGGTCGACGATCGCGTCGCCGGCCTTCTCCGCCCAGGCCATCCACGCTTCCAGCCCGGCGCGGGCCTGGCCCGGGTCGTTACCCGCCATGCGATCGCGTGCCGAGACAGGTGAGTTGTAGAGGATCAGGAACCTTGGCATTCGTCGTCTCCCGTGGATCGTTTCGTTCGAGTCTCCATGACTCCGCCGCCTGCGACTCCTTGCGGCGCTCAGCTCGGCGGCGCGAACTCCGGCAGCCGCTGCTTCAGCGACAGCACGGGCGCGAACAGGTCGCCGTGCGTCGGCCACGCGCTCGAGCACCTGCGCCGCTTCGAAGACGAGCGCCGCGGGGTCGCCGCGCTCGAGCGCCGCTGAGACCTCGTCCCAGTCGAGCGGCGTCGAGGCCGTCTGGTGGGGGCGGGCGCGCAGCGAGTAGACGCACACGGTCGTCTTGTTGCGGTCGTTCTGGCTCCAGTCGATCAGCACCTTGCCCTCGCGGCGCGTCTTGGTCATGCGCGAGACGACCCGGTCGGGCTCGGTCTGCTCGAACAGCTCGGCGACGGCTTTCGCGAACGTCTTCGTGTCGGCGAAGGCGACGCCCTCGACGTTCAGCGGCACGTACACCTGCAGCCCCTTGGACCCGGAGGTCTTGACGAAGCTCTGGAGGCCGAGGTTCTCGAACAGGCCCTTCAGGTCGAGCGCGAGGCGAGCGCAGTCGAGCACGTCGGTGCCCTCTCCCGGGTCGAGGTCGAAGACCATCGAGGTGGGGCGGTCGTTCCTCTCGGCGAGGGCGAGCGGCGTGTGCAGCTCGATCGCGGCCAGGTTGGCCAGCCACACGAGCGTCGGCAGGTCGTCGGCGAGCGTGTAGTCGATCTTCTTGCTCCCTGCGGGGAGCGTTGCCGTGCGGACCCACTCGGGACGGTGCGCGGGGGACTGCTTCTGGAAGAACGAGGAGCCCTCGACGCCGTCGGGCCAGCGCGTGACCGTGAGCGCCCTGCCGTGCAGATGCGCGAGCAGCACCGGTGCGACCGTGACGTAGTAGGAGATCAGCTGCCCCTTGGTGAAGCCCGTCTCGGGGTAGAGGACCTTGCCGGAGTTCGACAGTTTCAGCTCGCGGCCGCCGACCAGCGCCGTCTCGGACTTGGCGGATTTCGACACGATCGTCAGTGTCGCGGCCTCCGCGTCGCGGAGTTCGGCGGGGCCTTCTGCCGCCGCCCGCGCAGCGGCGGCGGCGCCGGTCGTGTCCTCGCGGACCACGAGCTCCGGCGGCTTGTCCTCGCGCAGCCCCTTGTAGGAGGGGTGGCGGATGTTCCCTGCGCTCGTCCATTCCGCGAAGTCGACCTCGGCGACGAGGCGCGGCTCGACGAAGGAGGCCTCGCGCGGCGGCCGTTCGCCTGCGCCGAACGGCGATTGCTCGCGCCGGAGCGGCTCGAGCAGACCCTGCAACCGCTGCAGCTCCTTCTCGCTGAAGCCGGTGCCCACGCGCCCGACGTAGCGAAGCGCGCCGTTCGCCTCGAAGACGCCGAGCAGCAGCGCGCCGATCGTCGAGCTGCGCCTGCCCTTGCCCGGCAGCCATCCGCCGATCACGAACTCCTGGCGGCCGAACGTCTTGATCTTCAGCCAGGCCCCGCCGCGCCGCCCCGGTTCGTAGCGCGAGGACAGCCGCTTGGCGACGACGCCCTCGAGGTGCTGCTCCTGGCTCGCCTTCAGCAGCTGCTTGCCGTGCCCGACGACGTGCTCGGGCGTCTGCCACGCCTCGCCGTCGAGCGCCAGCCCGGCGAGGCGCTCGCGGCGCTCGGCGTAGGGGAGGTCCATCAGCGAGTGCCCGTCGAGCCACAGGAGGTCGAAGATCATGTAGCTCACCGGCGTCTGCTTGGACAGCCGCCGGGCGTGCTCGCGCGAGGCGATGTGCATCCGCTGCTGCAGCAGCCCGAAGTTGGGCCGCCCCTCGGTGTCGAACGCGACGATCTCGCCGTCCAGCACGGCCTGATGGGAGCCGAGCCCCCGGTCCAGGCGCGCGAGCTCCGGATAGCTGTCGCTGATGTCTTTGAGGTTGCGGCTTTCCAGGCGCACCTCACCCGGCGCGCAGTAGGCGATCGCGCGGACTCCGTCCCACTTGATCTCGAACCCCCAGGCGGCGTCGTCGGCCGGCAGCTCGCCGGTACGAGCCAGCATCGGCACGATCCGCTCCGGCATCGCCTCGCGGTCCGCGTCGGCGGGCGGGTCCATGCGGTGGATCATCCAGTCCTTCGGCTCCTCCTCCTTGTCGATCGCGAACAGCGCGTAGCGTGCGTCGAGGCGCTCGCCGTGCAGGTCGACCTCCACCTTCCGCGGCTCCCACTTGAGCAGCTCGTAGGTGCCGTGGTCCCAGATCGTCATGTCGCCGGCGCCGTAGTTGCCCTTCGGGATCTCGCCGTGGAAGTCGAGGTACTCGAGCGGGTGGTCCTCGGTGTGCGCCGCGAAGCGGTTCTCGCCGGGCGCGTCGGGCATGCCCTTCGGCACCGCCCAGGAGGCGAGCACGCCGTCGTGTTCCAGGCGCAGGTCCCAGTGCAGCCGCCGCGCGCTGTGCTGGTGGATCACGAAGCGCGGCAGCCCGTCGCCCGGCGCGGCCTTCGCGCGCCCCGCCGGCTCGGGCGTCGCGCGCGAAGTCGCGTTTGCGCTCGTAGCGGGTGAGCTTGCCGGCGGCGGCGCTCGTCTTCTTGGCTGTCCTCTTGCCGGCCGCGGCTGACTTCTTGCCGCTGCTCGCGGCTTTCTTCTTGCCGGCCGGCTCCCGGCGCGCGGGCACCTAGCTCTTGGCGGCCGCTTTGGAGGAGCTCCGTTTGGAGCTCGTGCCGGACCCTTTTTTGCCCGCCGATTTCGGTGCTTTGGCCGGCGCTTTCTTCGCGGCCGCTTTGCGTTTCGCCGGTTTCGGCTTGGCGCCGTCCTGGCCCTCGCGTTCGCGGACGGCCTCGAGGCTCGCCTTCAGCGCGCCCATCAGGTCGGGAGCGGGGGCGGTGAGGTCCTCGGGCTCGGGCTGGACCGCGATCACCTCGCCCTGCGCCTTGCGCTCGATCATGTCGAGCACCTGCTCGCGGTAGGAGTCCGTGTACTTCTCGGGTTCGAAGTCGCCGGCCAGCGACTGCACGAGCTGCTCTGCGATCTCCAGCTCGCGCTTCGTCGTCTTGACCTCGGAGACCTCGCCGATCTCCTCGATGCTGTCGGGCGGCAGGACTTCGTCGGCGAAGATCATCGTGGCCATCCCGAGCGCGTCGCCCATCGGCCGCAGCGCGACGAGCTGCTCCTTGGAGCGGATCACGACGCGCGCGATCGCGACTTTCCCGGTCTGGGCCATCGCGTCGAGCAGCAGCCGGTACGGTTTCGCGCCGCCCGGGCCGGGCGCGAGGTAGTAGGGGTGGTCGTAGTAGATCGGGTCTATTTCTTCGAGCTCGACGAAGTCCTCGATCTCGATCGTCTTCGTCTTCTTGGGCGCGAGCGCCTCGAGCTCGCCCGGCTCGATCACCACGTAGCGGTCGGAAGCGATCTCATAGCCCTTGACGATGTCCTCGTAGGGCACCTCCTCGCCGCTCTGAGGATCGACGCGCTTCTGCGCGATGCGGACCCCGCTCTTGCCGTTGAGCTGGTGGAAGCGGACGTTCTTGCGGTTGATCGCGCTGTAGAGCTTGACGGGCACCGTCACCAGCCCGAAGCTGATCGCGCCGGTCCAGATCGAACGTGGCATCGTCCGTAGTGTTACCAGCTATTTGCGCGCGCAAACAGCGCTGCAAGGACGCGATCGGAGAGACTGCCTGCGATGAGCACGACCTCCTCGCCACCCCGGGGCGCGCTGCAGGAGCAGCCCGACCGAGCTGCTGGCGCGGCTGCTGCGCTTCGACACGACCAACCCGCCGGGCAACGAGCGCGCGTGCATCGAGTGGGTGCGGGGCCTCTTGGAGGAGCTCGGCTGCGAGGTCAAGATCGTCGGGGCCGAGCCCGAGCGGCCGAACCTGATCGCGCGGCTGGCAGGCGAGGGCACCTCGCCGCCGCTGTTGCTCCAGGGGCACGTCGATGTCGTCGCGGCGCGCGGCACGTGGCGGCGCGAGCCGTTCGGCGGCGAGCAGCACGACGGCTTCATCTGGGGTCGCGGCGCGCTGGACATGAAGGGCGGCGTGGCGATGCTGCTCGCCGCGTTCATGCGCGCGAAGGCGGCGGGGCGGCGCCCGCCGGGAGACGTGATCCTGTGCCTGATGGCCGACGAGGAGGCCGGGAGCACGCTCGGCGCCGAGTTCCTCGTCCGCGAGCACCCCGAGCTGTTCGCGGGCGTGCGGTACTCGATCGGCGAGTTCGGCGGCTTCCGGATGGAGGTCGCGGGGCGCTCGTTCTACCCGGTGATGGTCGCCGAGAAGCAGATCGCCTGGACCGTGGCCAGGCTGCGCGGGCGCGCCGGCCACGGGTCGATGCCGCTCGCGGGCGGGGCGATGGGCTCGCTCGGCCGGCTCCTCAGCGCGATCGACGGCAAGCGTCTCCCGGTTCACGTCCCCGCGGTCACGCGGATGATGGTCGAGGCGATCGCCGGCGAGGTGCCCGCGTACCTCGCGGCGCCTCTGCGAGGGCTGCTCCGGCCCCGCATCACCGACCGGGTGCTCGATGCGTTGGGCGAGCGCGGGCGCCTGTTCGACCCGCTCCTGCACAACACCGCCTCGGCGACGATCGTGCGCGGCGGCGAGAAGATCAACGTGATCCCGGGCGAGGTCAGCGTCGAGCTCGACATCCGCCTGCTGCCCGGATCGAGCCCCGAGGAGGCCTTCGCCGAGCTGCGCGAGCTCACGGGCGTCGAGGTGGAGTTCGAGCTGATCCGCCACGACGCGGCGCCCGCCGTGCCGGACATGAGCCTGTTCGGCGAGCTGGCGGGCGTCCTGCGCGAGCTCGACGGCGCCGCGAAAGCCGTCCCGCTCCTGCTCCCGGGCGTGACCGACGGGCGCTTCTTCTCGAAGCTCGGCATCCAGACCTACGGCTTCCTGCCGATGCAGCTGCCGCCCGGCATGCGCTTCCTCGAGCTGATCCACGCCGAGGACGAGCGGCTGCCGGTCGAGGCGGTCGAGTTCGGCACGAGCGCGATCGAGCGCGTGCTCGAACGGTTCTAGGCCGGCATCCCTTCCCGTTCGGCCGCCCGCGCGGCTGCCTCCTCCTCGCGTCCGACCGTCAGCCGTGCCGAGTAGATCGAGTGCGCACCCATGCGGCGCGAGACGATCGTGGCGCCCACCACGGCCAGGAGGATCGGTACCAGCAGCCCCTCCGCGCGGTGCGTGAGCTCGAGCATCAGCACGATCGCCGCGAGCGGCGCCTGCATGCTCGCGGCGAGCACCGCCGCGCCACCGATGACCGCGTAGGTGCCGAGCGGCGCGCCCGGCCACAGGAGCTCCCACGCCCGTCCGCCCAGGCTCCCGAGCAGGACGCCGACGGCGAGCGTGGGGGTGAAGAGGCCACCGGGGGCTCCCGAGCCCAGACAGCCCGCCGTGGAGATCGGCTTGAGCACGAGCAGCACCGCCGTGAGGCCGGCGGCGAGCGCTCCGACGAGCGAGAGCTGGACGACGCTCCTGCCGTTGCCGAGCACCTGCGGGTAGGCGATCGCCAGCACGCCGAGCGCGGCGAACACGACGACCGGCACGAGCAGCCGCGGGACGGTCGTGCGCGGCCGCACCCGGTTGGCGCCGACGATCAGGCGCACGTAGAGCACCGAGACGACGCCGGCTATCGGGCCTGCGATCGCCGCCCACACGATCTGCGTGGGGTGCGCGATGTGTTCGGCGATCAGGTACGTCGGAGCTTTCGGGATGTAGACCCAGGCGACGGCGGTCGCGATCAGCGCCGTCGCAAGCGCCGGCAGCACGAACGGCAGCGCCAGCGTGCCGAGCAGCACCTCGAGCGCGAACAGCGCCCCTCCGAACGGGATGTTGTAGACGGCGGCCATGCCGGCGCCCGCGCCGCATGCGACCAGCAGCCGCCGCTGCCATTCGGGGAAGCCCGCGCGGTCGCCGAGCGTGCTGGCGATCGCGGCGCCCGCCTGCTGCGGCGCGGCCTCGCGTCCGAGCGAGGCACCCAGGGCCACGATCACGATCGAGTGCGCGGCGCGGGCGAAGCTCGCCAGCAGCGGCAGCCGCGCGCTGCGCAGCCACAGCGCCTCGGACACGTCGGAGGCGCCCGAGCGCGCGAGCGCGACGACGCCGAGTCCCGCGACGACGCCGCCGATCGTCAGCACGATCACACGATGCGCCGATGAGCTCTGTTCGACGGCATCCAGGAACGGGCCGGAGCTGTAGTTCCACGCGAGGTGCTGCACGGCGCGCAGGAGCACGATCAGCGCTGCCGCGCCGAGGCCTGCGCCGACCCCGATCACGACGACCGCGCCCCAGAAGCGGCGGCTGTAGGAGGCGGTGATGCCCAGGCCCGGCACGTTGGGCTGGGCTGAGGGTCCCGCGAAGCTCACCGCCGCGCAGTCTGACGAGCGCCCGGGACGGGCAGGTGAGAAGCCGGTGTCCGCGGACGGCTAGGCGATCGCGGGCGCCTGCGGAAGGTGCGCCAGCGCGCTCTCCATGTCCGCTTCGGAGAACTCCGGGTCCTCGAGCTCGCCCGCGAGATAGGCGTCATAGGCCGACAGGTCGAAGTTCCCGTGGCCGCACAGCCCGAACAGGATCACGCGCGGCTCGCCGGCCTCGCGCGCGGCCTCGGCCTCCTCGATCACGGCGCGGATCGCGTGCGCCGGCTCAGGCGCGGGGATGATGCCCTCGGTGCGCGCGAAGCGCACGGCCGCCTCGAAGGTCTCGTTCTGCCGGTAGGCGCGCGCCTCGACGACGCCGGCGCGTCACCAGCCCGCTGACCAGCGGCGAGTCGCCGTGGTAGCGCAGGCCGCCGGCGTGCACGGGCGGGGGCACGAAGTCGTGCCCGAGCGTGTACATCGGCATCAGCGGCGTGAGCCCGGCGGTGTCGCCGAAGTCGTAGCGGTAGGCGCCGCGCGTGAGCGTCGGGCACGCCGATGGCTCGGCCGCGACGAAGCGCATCGTGCTCTCGCCGCGCAGCACTCCGCGCAGGAACGGGAACGTGAGGCCACCGAAGTTCGAGCCGCCGCCGACGCACGCGACCACCACGTCCGGCGCCTCGCCTGCCATTTCCATCTGGGACATGGCCTCCTGACCGATCACGGTCTGGTGGAGCAGGACGTGATTCAGCACCGAGCCGAGCGAGTAGTTCGTGTCCTCGCGACCGGCCGCGATCTCGACCGCCTCTGAGATCGCGATCCCCAGCGACCCGGTCGGATGCTGCTGCTGGGCGCTGCCGGCCTGCGTGAGCGTGCTCGGCGAGCGGTGCACGGTGGCGCCCCACGTCCTGATCATCGAGCGCCGGTAGGGCTTCTGGTCGTAGGAGGAGCCGACCATGAACACCTCGCACTCGAGGCCGAAGAGCGAGCACGCGAACGCGAGCGATGACCCCCATTGCCCCGCGCCGGTCTCGGTCGTCAGCTTCCCGATGCCGGCCTGGGCGTTCTCGTAGGCCTGCGGCACCGCGGTGTTGGGCTTGTGCGAGCCGGCCGGCGAGACGCCCTCGTACTTGTAGTAGATGTGCGCGGGGGTGTCGAGCTCGCGCTCGAGCCGGCGGGCGCGGTAGAGCGGCGTCGGGCGCCACAGCCGGTACGCGTCGAGGACGGGCTCGGGGATCGCGATCTCCGGCTCGGAGGAGACCTCCTGTTCGATCAGCGCCATCGGGAAGATCGGCGCGAGGTCCGGGGGTCCGGCCGGCTCCATGGTCCCCGGGTGCAGCGGCGGCAGCGGCTCGCCGGGCATGTCGACGAGCAGGTTCACCCAGTGGGCGGGCACGTCCTGCTCGGACAGCAGGTACTTGACCGTCTCGCTCATGCGTAGCTCCCTCTCGTTGGACTCGGCGACACACTAGCTCTGCGGCGAGCGCTCGTGATCGGCAATCACACAAAACTGGCCAGCCAGCCAGTATCATCCCCGCGACCCGGCAAGCCTTGGAGGAGGTCCAGATGGCAACCGTCGACCGTGACATCGCGAGCGTCGAACTCACAGAGGCTGCGCTGTGGGCCGACGGCCCCCCGTACGAGGCCTTCAAGGAGATGCGGGCCAAGTGCCCGATCCACTGGACCGAGAAGTTCGAAGAATTCCCGGAAGAGGACGGGTTCTGGTCGGTCACGACGGCCGATGACATCCACACCGTCAGCCGTGACTGGGAGACCTACTCCTCCGAACTGGGCGGCGTGCTGGCCGCCCGCGGCGACTTCCCGCTGGAGCTGGCGCGGGCGATGTTCATCGGCATGGACCCGCCCAAGCACGATCGGCTGAAGGCGCTCTTCCAGCGCGGCTTCACGCCCAAGCGCATCGCCGACCACGAGCAGGCGATCCGGGACATCACCGGTCGCGTGCTCGACCGCCTCGACGGCCGCGAGGAGTGCGACCTCGTGCTCGACGTCGCCCAGCCCGTCGTCTCGCGCGTGATCCACAGCTTCATGGGGGTTCCGGAGGAGGACGACGCGATCTGGGCGCGGTTGATGAACTCGGTGCTCGCCGCGGGCGATCCCGACCTGAACCCCGACGGCGTCGAAGGCGCCGTGGAGAAAGACATCCCGGAGATCTTCGAGCGCTGCCGCGAGCTGATCGCGGCCCGTCGCGAGTCGCCCACGGACGACCTGACGAGCGTGCTGGTGAACGCCGAGGTCGACGGGGAGCGGCTCGAGGAGCACGAGATCGTGATGGGCTTCTTCCTGCTCGTCGCCGCGGGCAACGACTCGACGAAGGCGACCTTCTGCAGCGCGATGCGCGCGCTGATGGAAGCCCCCGAGCAGAAGCAGATGCTGGTCGAGGACCCCTCGCTCGTCCCGGACGCGGTCGAGGAGGCCCTGCGGATGTTCCCGGCCTTCGCGCACTTCCGCCGCACCGCCACCCGCGACACCGAGCTGCACGGCCAGCAGATCAAGGCCGGCGAGAAGGTCGTCATGTGGTACGTGTCCTCGAACCGCGACGAGACGCGCTACGAGGACGCCGACCGCTTCGACGTGACGCGCAAACCCGAGCACCAGGCGTTCGGGGCGGGCGGCCGGCACTTCTGCCTCGGGACGGCGCTCGCGCGCCTGGAGCTGCGGATCCTGATCGAGGAGACGCTGAAGCGCTACCCGCGGATCGAGCTCGACGGCACGCCGCGTGCGGCCGAATCGCTGTTCGTGAACCAGCTGAAGTCGCTGCCGGTCCGGCTCAACCCCTGACGCGGAAGCCGGCTCGCGTCTAGCCCGGCAGCCGCACATCGACCACGACGGGCGCGTGGTCGGACGGTTTGGTGCCCTTGCGCGCGTCGCGGTCGATGTAGGCGTCCTCGACCCCTCCGGCGAGCCGGCCGTCGAGCAGGACGAGATCGATGCGCATGCCTTCGCCTTTGTGGAACATGCCCGCGCGGTAGTCCCAGTAGGTGAAGGGCTCGCCCTTCAGGGCACGTGGCTTCACGTCGGTCAGGCCGAGCCCGACGAGCGCCGCGACCGCGTCGCGCTCCGGGGCAGTGACGTGGGTCGAGCCGATGAACGCGCTCGGGTCCCACACGTCGGCGTCGGTCGGCGCGACGTTGAAGTCGCCGAGCACGGCGAGCGGGACGCTCGCCGCGAGCTCTCCGCGCAGCGCCTCGGCGAGAGCCGCGAGCCAGGAGAGCTTGTAGGTGTAGTGGGGGTCCTCGACGGTGCGGCCGTTCGGCACGTAGACCGACCAGAGGCGCAGGCCGCCGCAGGTGGCGGCGATCGCGCGATGCTCCGGATCGGGGAAGCCGGGCTCTCCGGCGAAGCCGCGGGCAACGTCCTCGATGCCGACGCGCGAGAGGATCGCGACGCCGTTGTACGGGCCGTCACCGTCGGCAACGGACTCGTAACCGGCGCTCGCGAGGTCGTCCACCGGGAAGGTCGCCGCCGTGGCCTTCGTCTCCTGCAGGCACAGAACGTCCGGCTGCGCTTTCGCGAGCCAGTCGATCACGCGCGGCAGCCGGGCCGCCAGCGAGTTCACGTTCCAGGTGGCGATCCGCAGCTGACGCATCAGGCTCGCGGAACCTTAGGACCGACGTCCGCTTGCTGACCCCCGCAAGGTCGCACTTTCCGTGATCGCAGAGCCGGATACGGGTAAGAGACTCCTCAGCGATGAGCATCCCTGCTCAGACCAGCTCGCGCGGTGGCGGTGACGGCCCACGCCGTCGCGTGCTCCGGGGCGGCGGAGCGTTGCTGATTTCCCTCTTGACGCTCCCCGCCTCGGCACATGCCGCTGCACCCGCCCAGTCCGTCGAGCTGCCGACGCCGGTGCAGCTGCCCAAGATCGAAGTGCCGCTGCCGCCTGCGCCGGTGGTCGGAGATGTCGTCCCCCAGACCCCGCCCGCGACGCCTGCGAGCAGCCAGTCGGCTGCGTCCGCCGCTGAACCGCCGGCGGCGCAGGCCCCTCGCGTCCAGGTCGCACCCGCGCCCAAGCCCGCTGCCGCGCGGCGCGTCCTCACTGCGCCGAGGCGGACGCAGCCCCGCCCGCCGACGGCCGCGATCGCGCACGTCGCAGGCGCCGGCCCCGGCGTGACGGGCCGGCTCGCGCGGTCATCGCCCCGACGAGCAACGGCCGTCTCCCACCGGCCGCCGGCCGCGCACCCGCGCCACTTCACCCTGGTCGCGGTCCCCGTCGCCGACCGGGCGCCCGCCGAAGCGGGCGGACCGGACATCCCGCTCGCGCTCGCTCCGGGGGGCGCCAAGGGCGCGGACATCGCGATCACGATCCTTCTGATCGCCGGCGGCGCGCTGCTGATCGCGCTGATGTGCGTGGACGCGGCCGGGGTGGGACCGCGGCACGCGCACCTGCGGCGTGGCGCGGGGTGGTGGAGGGTGCCATGGCGGTGATGCGCAAGCGCCCGCTGCTGCTCCTGCTCGCCTGCTTGGTCGCGCTGCTCGCCGCCGGGCCGGCGCGTGCGTCGCAGCCGACGGCCGCTTCATTGCTCGCGACGGCGACCGGCGTTGTCGATCGCGCCACCGGGCAGATCGTCTCCGCGCCTGCCGATGTGACGGCGCAGGTGGCGCAGACGCGTGCCCCAGGTGGTCGGCGCCACCGTCGAAAGCACCGCCGCGGTCGCGAACGCGGCACAGCCGGTCGTGTCCGGCGCCGGCGACGTCGTGCGCGATCTGCCGACGCCCGTCACGCGCACGCTCGACAGGCGGCCGGGACGGTCCAGAGCGCGACCGGCGTCGTCCGCGGTGCGACCGGGACCGCCGGCGGAGCGGTGGGCAACGGCCCCGACGTCGTCCCCACGGAGACACAGCCCACCACGGCCCCGGAGCAGGCGGCTGCGCCGGCGCCATCGCTGAGCGGCTCGACCCTCGCCACCACGGATGCGGCCCCTCACCAATCCTCTCCCACGCCGCCCGCTCCACTCGTCGCCCACGCGGTGCGGGCCTCCGTCGCACACACGTCGGTCGTGCCCCGTGCCACGAGGTTCGATGCCGCGTCCGGCGTTGTACGCGCCCGCTCTTCCCGGCCCCCGTCGGGCCCCGACCGCGGCACCCGCCACGGGCCGCTGCCTCCCCACGTCCCGGACGGGACGCCCGGCTCGTCGTTGTCCGCGACAGGAGGCGGGGTCGCGTTCGTGCTGAGTCCTCCTCGGCCTGCTGCTCGCCTGCCGTCCCACACTTACCCGCCGCCTGCGCCCACCGGCTCCGCTTCTGTCGGGCGCGCGTCCACGTCCTGATCCTGGACAGACCCGGCTAGCTCCGAGGTCGTCGCCCGCGGAGTCGTTCCGGCGGTGTCCGGACGGCTCGTGCATCGCCACGATCTCGAAAGGAGCAAGCTCCATGGACAAGCGAGAGACGGTTCATCGCCGTCGCAGCCGACGCGAGCGCGCCGCCCTGCACCTCGCACCGATGAGGGTGCACCGGCTCGCACTGAGCGGTGAGCTGGGACACGACAGTGCCGTGACGCTCGAAGCGGCGATCGACGACCTCTGCGCCGCCGGCGTGGAGCGGCTCGTGCTCGACCTGAGCGGGCTGCGCGCGATCGATCGCACCGGCGTCGGCGTGGTCGCGATGCGCTGCGAGCTGTGCCGCCGGCACGGCGTCGCTGTCGAGGTGGTCGGCGCATCGCCGGTGATCGCCGCGGCGTTCGAGGCGGCCGGGCTGCGCGGCCGCCTCCCCTTCCGTGAGAATTCGCTCGCACCGAGCGTGAGCTGATGGCTGTCCCCGCCGTCTACAGGGGGAGGGGCAGCATCCGCCCGCCCGGCTCGGAGCCGTTGGGGGGGCGCTCTGAGCGAGAGACGAAAGGGGAGCCACCGTGAGAAGCGTCCGAACCATCGTCGGCATCGCAGTCGCCGGGCTTGTCTGCCTGTTTGCCGCGCCGCCCGCGGGGGCCGCCGCGCCGGTCAGGCTGGTGCTCGACCAGGGGTCCGCGTTCTCGCTGCTCGGCCACTCGTGCGGCGGCATCCAAGAGCAGGTCTACGCGACGGGGTTCGGGCCGGCGCCGGGGGGCTATCCGGAAGGGGACGCGTACCTGTCGACGCGCTGCGGGGGGAGCGGGCGCGGCGGCGGCTACAAAACGACGACCTACACAGCCGCGGCAACAGTGGTCTGGAACTGGTTCGGCGAGACACGGTCGTTCGCGCGTCTGGAAGGCCCGGGCGGCGGCGGCCCGGAATTCTCGGCCGAAGACTCGCACGGCGACCGCGTCTACAACGTCGGCACGGCCGCCTATCTCGAAACGGGCGAACCGCCGCTGCAGCCTCCCGCCGCCCCCACCGGCGTGCAGGCGAGCCTCTCCTCGTTTGAAACCGCCGAAGAGCAGCCGCCCACCCTGCGCTTCACGGTCAGCTGGACGCCCGACCCCGTGAACGCCGGGGCGATCACCTCCTCCACCGTGACGGCGACGCCGACCGGAGGCTCCACCGCGCCCGTTCTCAGCGCAACCGTGACGGGGTCGAGCGCGGTGCTGCAGCCGCTCGCACGGAACACCACCTACCTCATCACCGTGACGAGCACGGATTCCGAAGGCACGAGCGAACCGAGCGAACCGCTCTCGGCCAGCAGCTCGACCGGCGGCGGTTCCCCTCCGCCGCCAGTGTGGCCGGCGAGCTGCGAAACGAACCAGGGCACGATCAAGCTCTCGCCCGGGCTGAGCGAAACGCCGCACGCCCAGAGCATCACGATCAAAGGCACGCTCGGCGGCTGCGCCGGCACGTCCGGTGTCGAATCGGCCACCTACGTCGACCATCTGACGACGACCGAAGAAGTCACGTGCTCGGTGCTCGCAAGCCTCTCCGCCGAACCGACTACCGCGCCCGTGTCGCTGTCGGTGAAGTGGGCGCCCCACGAACTGGGCACCTCACACGGTGCGCTCGTCGTGCCGCTCACCGAAGCGTCGTCGGTCGCGCTGAGCGGGTCGCTCGAAGGTGGCCCCTTCGCGACCCCGGCGCCGATCACCGGCGGCGAACTGTGGGAGACGTTCGCCGGCGGGTCCACATGCGGGCTCGCGGAAGGCAGCAGAAAAGCCAGGCCCGTCAAGAAGGGCTTCTTCTCGGGCACCGCCGTGGAGATCGGCGAAGCAGCCGAAGGTGCGACAGGACCCGGCGAATAGATCGACCGCGCGGCGGCGCTAGGCGGCTACGGCCTCGGTGCGCTCGAAGGCGCGCGTGTACGCGGGCCGCTCGCGGAGCCGGGCGACGTAAGCCTGGAGGTTCTCGGGCAGCTCGTCGAACTGGCCGGTTTTCATGGTGAACGCCACCGCCGAGCCGACCATCACGTCGGCGACGCTGAACTCGCCCGAGACGAGGAAGTCGGCGCTGTCGAGGGCTGAGGAGACCGCCGCGATCCCCTTGTCGAAGCGCTGCCGCGCCTTCGCCGAGCGCTCGGGGTCGGTGTCTTTGTACATCGCGCCCTCGATCAGCGGCGGCTCCAGCTCCGCCGGCCCGAACACGGCCCACTGGTAGACGAGTCCGCGCTCGTACGTGCCCGGGGCGGGGATCAGCCCCGCCTGCGGATGCGTGTCCGCGATCTGAAGGCAGATCGCCGCCGACTCGAACAGGAGTCGCCCGCTGTCGTCTTCCAGCACCGGGACGCGGCCGAGCGGGTGACGCTCGAGATGCGCCTCGCCCTTGCCCTCCTCCCAGGTCATCTTCTCGATCTCGTAGGGGGCCCCGGCCTCCTCGAGGGTCCATGCGGCCCGGATCGGGCGTCCTGCGTGGTCCCGGTGGTAGATGCGCATGGGGGGACCCTATAGCTGCGGCGCCCCTCGAGACCATCTTGCGGCCGAGGCCGGCGGGATCGGGCGCTGAGATGGTCTCGAGCCTGGACGCCCCCGCGCTCGGTACGGTCGCAGCGTGGCGGCGGAAGGCTTCGAGATCAAGGTCGTGCCACGCGCGGGCCGCGAGGAGATCGCCGGCGAGCGCGACGGCTGCGTGCTCGTGCGGGTCCGGGCCGCGCCGGAGGACGGCAGGGCCAATGCGGCCGTGCGGCGCCTGATCGCCGCGCAGCTCGGGGTCCGGGTCGCCGAGGTCGAGCTGCTCCGCGGCGAGCGCTCGCGCCGCAAGACCGTCAGGATCGCCGGCCTCGCCGCCGCCGAGGCGCGGCGGCGGCTGCTCGCGGAAGGGTGAGCTCGCGCGAGCGGGCTCGGGCCGCGCGGGTCGGGCCTCAGGCGTTCAGCTTGACGGGCAGCGTCTTGAGCTGGTTCGCGAACGGCGACTCGACGAACTTCGGCTCGCCGGCGATCTCCATCCGCGGATAGCGGCTGAGCGTCTCCTCGGTCAGCACCCGGAGCTCCAGGCGTGCCAGCGCGGTGCCGAGGCAGAAGTGCCGCCCGCCTGCGCCGAACGCCTGGTGCTCGCTTTCCCGGCGCAGGTCGAAACGATCCGGGTCCTCGTATCGCGTCTCGTCGCGGTTCGAGGACGGGTACCACATCACGACCTTCTCGCCCTCTTTGATCTTCTGTCCGTGGAGCTCTGTGTCGCGAGTCGCGGTCCGTGCGAAGTGGGCGAAGGCCGGGTACATCCGCAGCGCCTCCTCGACGACCGCTGGCACGCGCGACGGGTCGGCCAGCACCATCTCGCGCTGCTCCGGGTCTTCCATCAGCGCGCGCATGCCGCTGCAGTAGGTCGCCTTCGTGGAGTCGTTGCCGGCCGCCATCAGCAGGAAGAAGCCCATGACGATCTCGTGGTCCTCCAGTTTCTCGCCGTCGACGTCGGCATGGACGAGCACGGATGTGAGGTCGTCTGTGGGCGACTCGCGTCGTTCGGAGATCAGTTTCGCGCACCGGTCGAACACCTCGGGGACCTCGTTTTCGACGATGGTCTGTGCGCCCTCGGGCGTCCTGTCCGGGTCGCCGGCACCGAGGATGTTGTTCATGATCGTCGCCCAGATCGCGTCGTCCTCGGGCGGGACGCCCATGAAGCTGCCGATCACCCGCGCCACGAACGGCTGCGCGACGTCGGTCACGAGATCGCATTCCTCGCGGCCGTCGAGCCCGTCCAGCACCTCGATCGCGATCTCCCTGATCGCGGGCTCGTGCTCGGCGATCCGCTTGGGCGTGAAGCCACGCTGGAACAGCGCCTTCAGCCGGTCGTGCTTCGGCGGGTCCATGCCGATGAACATCGCCTGCTGGAGCTCCAGGGGCAGGATCGCGTTCTTGAGCGCCGTGATGCCGCCGAGCTCGGAGGAGTAGGTCTGCCAGTCGCGGCTGACCTCGTGGACGTCGTCGGCGGTCGTGACCGACCAGAAGCCTTCCTCGTCGGGGTACTCGCTGACGCCGTCACTCCAGTGAACCGGGCAGCGTGACCGCATGTCCTTGAACAGCTCGTGCGGCGGGCCGTCGGCGAAGTTCTCGCGGTCGCCGACACGCACGCTCGCGAGCGACCGCGTGTCGTTGCTCGTCGTTGCCATTTTGTTTCTCTCCTCCCCCAACCGTGGCTTAGAGGCAGCGTAACCGAACGCGGCGGAGGCGGCTCGCGGGAGGCTGCGACCGTGCACACCGTTGACGCGAGAGCCGCCGGAGGGTCCCGCCAAGGGGCAGGGCACGGCGATGCCCAGAACGGGCGCACGGCCCTCGATACCCCGCACGCCCGCTGACGCCGCCGCGTCCTCTCGCGACCATTCGAGACTGGCACCCCACTCGGATGCCGCGACCTTACTCCGCCAGCCCCGCGGCTTTGATGGCCTCGCCGCGACTCGCATACCCATCCATCCGCAGCGCCTTCGATCCTCTCACCGCCCAGACGTAGGCCCAGGTTCGTTCCACCGCGACTCCGCTCGACTTGCCTCGGCCAACGAGGCGGGCGACTACTACAACTTGGTCGCCCGCGTCGATGTACTCCTCTGGCTCGAACCGAATCTCAGCCCAGTACTTGGTGAAGCTCTCGATGTAGCGCCGGACCGCATCGATTCCTACGGCCGACACTGCGCCTGGAAGCGTCTCGGACTCGAACATGGTGATTTCGGGGTCGAACCGATCGAAGCCCGCATCGCCGCGCAACCAGCCGTCGTAGATCGCACGGATGATCTCCACGTTCTCCTGCGACATCGCCCGCCGAGTATCCCGGAGTGGGGCGGTGCCTGACCTGCGCCGTCCCCGCGACGACCTCGCCCGCCAATGCGGGATTCGACCCATGGGCGCGGCGGGTTTCGAACCTGCGACCTCTCGCGTGTGAAGCGAGCGCTCTCCCACTGAGCTACGCGCCCTGAAGGCCGGATTCTACGGAAGCGCAGCAGGCGTCCCGGCCTGCCAGGCGAACGCGAGCATCGAGCTGGCCGTGAGGTCGATCGCCGGCTCGGTCGTCGTGAACGATTCGACGTCGTCCGTGAACACCGAGCCGCTGCCGTCGAAGCGCGCGTACTGGTCTCCGCCGCCGGCCGGGCAGGCGCGCATCCCTTCGACTTCGCCGGAGCTCGCTTCGTCGCTCGGTCCCTCGACGACGCCCCCGGCCAGCACCGGTGGCGAGCCGTCCAGCGAGCCCACGAGGTTCGCGACCTGGTGGGAGGGGCAGCGTGGGAACACGCTGCCGTCGCCGATCATCATCGAGACCCCCCAGGCGTTCGCGCCCAGCACGTTGCCGAGCCAGCGGGAGGCGTCGGCGGCGAACGTCGTCTGGCCGGTCAGCGAGTCGTACTCGCTCGCCATCACCGCCAGGCCGTCGCCGTGTGAGGCGGTGTCCGCGGCGGCCCAGGGGAAGCCGAACCCGAAGGGATCTTTGCCGGCCTGCGCCTCGGCGCCCTGCAGCTGCGCGCGCAGGTTCGCGAGCAGCCCGGCTTCGTCGATCGCGAGCCCGGAGGGGCTGCCGAGCGCGCGCATCGCCCGCACCAGCTCGTAGTGGGCCAGGCCGCTGACGTCGTAGAGGTTGAGCGTTTCGGAGTTGCGCTTCGCGTGCTTCACGTATTCCTTCGCCCAGCTCGCAGCTTCGCCGAGGTAGAAGCTCGGTTCGGTGTGGGCGAGTCCGGGCGGGGGCGTCCCACCGGCCGAGCGCAGCGCGAGCGCCAGCTCGGTCGCCCCGAGCTCGAGGTCGTCGCGCCATTCGTGCTCGGGGTAGAAGCCGAAGGGGATCGCCGTGAGCAGGCGCCCTTTGTGCTTCGTTTCGGCAAGGGCGAAGATGGCCTCGCCCGCCTTCAGGCAACGGTCCGCGAGCGCCGGATCGCTCGCGTGGAAGACCTGGAAGCACAGTCCGAACGCGGCCGCGTCGCGCCCGGCGAGGTTCGGGCTGATCGGCGCGCCGGGCGCGCCCGCGCGGAAGACGGGCCGGTGACGGATGTAGCGGTAGAGGGGGTCTTCCCCGCCGAAGCCGTCGTCGGCCTGCGGCAGGCGCCAGATGTCGTGGTCGCCGGCCGTCGTGCGGTTGCCCTCGCCGATCCCCACCTGGTAGTAGAGCGTGCCGGTTTCGGCGTTGAACATCCGCAGCAGCCATTCGGCCCCGAATCGCGCCTCGCCGGCGAGGTTCTGCGAGGACGGCGCACCGGTGCCCATCAGTGCCGGGAAGTCCCGCACGCCCGCGAGCATCTCATCGACCGTGTAGCTGGTCGTCTGCACGAACTTGAGGTAGTCGCCGGCATCCCACCAGCCGCCCGAGGCGTCGATGGTCGTGCCGAGGCTGTGCAGATCGCCCTTGAAGCCGCCGTTCCTGTTGACCTTCGGCGTGCTGTAGGTCGTCGCGCTCTCGTCGTTCAGATGTGCCGGAGCGCTTCGCAGCGCCGAGGGCACGTATTCGGGCCCGTCGCGCTCGTTCTCATAGAAGGAGAGGGCGTTCGCCAGCGGGGCTCCGTAGAGCGTCCCCGGCGCCGCGACCGCGAACGGCGGCGAGACGGCGCCGCCGACGGCCAGCGTGTAGCGGCCTGTTGCCTGCAGGCCGTCGAAGTCGAGCGCGTAGACGTCCGGGAACGCTTTGCTCCAGGAGCCGGCCGCCTGGCCGACCGTGCTGCTGAAGACGACCGCGCCGTGTTCGTCTGAGACGGTGAACGGCGCGCCCGTCTCGTCGAAGTTCGACATCAGGTACGCGCGCTTCGGCGCGAGCGCCCCGTAGCCGACCTGGTTCACCCGCACGAACGCTTCCTGCGCGGCCGGCGCAGGTGCGGCGAGGGCGCACAGCACGCCGCCGGTGAGAGCGAGCGTTGCGAGCAGCCGGCTTCTCATGGCATGGAGTGTGGCTCAGCCGGCCGCCAGTTGCAGCACGACCACACCGGCGATGGCCCCGAAGCAGAACACGTGCTGTGCGAGCACCGCCTGTGCGAGGCCGCTCTGCACGGCCGGTGGGTCGCGGCGCGTGCCGAGCCTCACCGCGCTCGGCACGGTCTTCAGCCCGGCGAGCCCGATCGCCGCGAGCGCGAGCACGAGGGAGACCCAGCCCAGCCAGACAGGCCCGCTGCCGCGAGCGATCTGCACGACGATGGCCGCCAGGGTCGCGACCATCACCGCGGCGATCAGCCGGTTCATCGGTCGAGCGGCGGTTGTGACCCGGGCGTAGTAGGCGGCGATCGAAGCGAGCGCCGGCTCGGGCACCTCGCCCCCGCCGCGCCCGGCCGCCTGCACGTCGAACATCAGGTCGAACCACAGCACCGCCAGCAGGAAGCCGGCGCCCGCGGCGACGAAGGCGTTCACGACCCCAGCTTCACGCCGGGGTGGGGGTGGAGGCGCGCCGCTTCTTCGGAGTACGCCGTCGCGAGGCGATCGACTTCGGTCTGGGTGAGGCTTTCACCGAACGCGGCCGGGCCGCCGAGCTTCGCGTAGCCTTCGAGGAGCTTCTTGCCGATCTGCGAGACGTTGAAGTGGCCGTCGTAGACGGACTCGATGTAGAGCGGCGAGTTCGCACGCGCGAAGCTCGCGCGAGTCCCTCCAGCCGCGCTCGCCTTCAGCGCGGCTTCGATCATTTTCCAGCCCGTCCAAGAGAGCCCCACATAGCCGCCGTAGGCGCCGGCGAGGGATGCCGCAGGACCGGTCAGGCGCTGCGAGTGACCCTGGCCGAAGAGGCGCGGCAGGTGCAGTCCGTTGGCGCCTCGGTGCGCGGCCGCGATCTTCGCGCGTTCGTTCGCGCTCGGCTGCGAGGGCAGGCCGTGTGCGACGAGCGGCCAGGCGGCTTTGCTCGCCGCCACCTCCGTCGCCGTCTCGGCCTGCGCGCCGGCCAGCGCGTGCGCGGCCACGACGAGGTCGTGGCGTTCGGCGCGCGCGTCGGCCTGCGTCGATTCGCTTCCAGAGCCGCAGCCGGACCCGATCGCCAGCGCAGGGCAGAGCGCAAGCAGCGCTACGGCCCTGCGCGAGCGGGGGGCCGTCATGCGCTCAGGCTCAGCCTTCGCCCTTCTTGTTGACCTTGAGGAGGTCGACGACGAAGACGAGCGGTTCGTTCTTCGGGATCTTCGGTTCGTTGCCGAGCTTTCCGTAGGCCAGTTCGGCGGGGATCTTCAGCAGCCGCCGGCCGCCGACCTTCATGCCGACGACGCCTTTGTCCCAGCCGGAGATCACCTCGCCCGTGCCGATCACGAACAGGAACGGTTCTTTGCGCTTCCACGACGAGTCGAATTCCGTGCCGTTCGAGCACAGCGCGCCGACGTAGTTCACGTAGACGGTGGAGCCCTGTTTCGCTTCGGCGCCGGTGCCGGCGATGAGGTCCTTGGATTCGAGTTTCGTCGGCGGGGGGTGGCAGGCTTCGGTCACAGGCTTGGTCGCGAGCGGGCCCGTGGTCGGTAGCTTCGGGACCTGCGGATCTTCTGCGGTGATCAGCTTCTGGTCGGCTTTGCTCTCGTTGCCGATCGTGATCGTGCTGGTTTCGCTCGAGCCGCAGCCGGCCAGGAGAGCGGCGGCGGCGAGGACGAGGAGCAGGCCGGGCAGGAGGCTCCTGCGGGCGCGGGTGCGGGGGGAGGTGGCGGGGCTGTTGGTTTTCACGGTCGCGCAGCCTACCGGAACGCCACGCGCGCATGTGCCGCTCGGTAGGATCGGCGGTGGACCGTGCTAGGCGGGGAGGTAGCGGTGCCCTGCACCCGCAATCCGCTCTAGCGGGGCTGAACTCCCCTCCGAGGGATTCCGCTCCGGTCGCTCCGCAGCCTCGGGGCGTCGATGGTCCGGGTCCCGCGCGGTGTCGGCTCGCGAATCAGGTCAGGTCCGGAAGGAAGCAGCCTTAAGCGAACACCGGCAGGCGCAGCGGGAGCTCCCGGGCCGGAGCCGCAGGTTGCGATCAGGCGCCCGGTGGTGGGCTCTCGACGAGGGGTGCACGGTCCGTTTGATCGAAGCCGGCGCTCCGTGCCGGCCTCACGGACACCTGTGGAAGATCAACCACGAGCGGTTGCTCGCCGCCGCCGAGAAACCCGGCGGCACCGCGACCGGCTCGTGGGGATCGTGCGGATCGAGGACGTAGTCCCGTTCGATCTCCTCGCTCGCCGGGTCGAGGTAGACGCCGGATGTGATGTGGCCGGCCTCCGGGCTGCGGATCCGTGCGGGGCTGGTCCGCAGGTAGAGCGCGAGCAGCGGGATCGGCGCGTGGCTCGGCACGCCCACGGGTCCGCAGCGCAGGCTGATGGCCCCGGAGCCGACCAGCGCCTCCATGTCTCCTTCGATCCGTTCCTGGGCGGCGAGTTTGCGCAGTTCGCGGTGTGCTTTGCGGTACTGGGTGGGCGCCGTCGCGATCAGGCCGACCGCCACGAGCACCGCCGCGCCGATCCAGACGTTCCGCCGCCGGTCACCGTGGGGCAGGACCGTCCAGCCGAACACGGCGGCCCCGCAGAACAGGCAGCCGAAGGCAGCCGCGAGGAACGCGTAGCGGGTGTTGATCGGCAGCCCGACGACAGCGAACGCGGCGAAGATGGCAACGGCCAGCAGCGCGCCGAACGCGGGCACGAGCGCCCGTGCCCGCAGCCACCACAGCGACAGCACCGCGCCGACCACGGCGCCGGCGAGGGCCGCCGCCTGGAGCACCTCGCCGACCCGGCGCGGGACGTACTGCGGCACGTTCGCGATCCCGGTCTTGCGGTCGAGCGTCGAGGCGGTGTGGCGGGTGTTGGTCAGCGACCAGAAGGGGTTGCCGGTCACCAGCAGGTCGCTGCCGAGCCAGACGATCGGCGCCGCCGCTGCCAGCAGCGTCACCTTCACCAGCGCGCCGCGCTCGCGTACCGGCTCGCCCATCGGAAGCCGCTGCGCGCAGCCGGGCCGGCACGAGCCCCACGAGATAGAGCCAGTAGAGCCCCGAGAACACCCAGGCCTCCGGGCGGAGCAGGCCCGCCAGCGCGAGCAGCGCGAGCACCGGTGCGCCTGCACGCGGGCGGCGCACCTCGACCAGCAGGGCACCGAGCACGAGCAGCACGTATGAGACATCGAGGTAGGCGCGCACGCCGTAGGAGATGACCGGCACGCGCGTGAGGAACAGCAGCGCGGCCAGAGCCCCGGCCGCGCTTCCGAACCAGCGCTGGCCGAGCCGGAAGATCACCCAGGCGCAGCCCGCGAGGGCCAGGAAGCCCAGCCAGACCACCACCTCGATCTCCGCGTGCGGTGAGAGCGGCCGCAGCACGATGCCGAGCAGCTCGATCAGGGGGTGCGGTGTGGGCGCGATCGGGACGCCGTAGGCGGGGGTTTCCCCCTGTGCCAGCTGGCCGCCCCAGGCGAGCGCGTAGAGCGTGTCGTAGTTCGCGAAGCCGACGCCCGCGATCAGCCGCAGCAGCTGCCGCGCCGCCGACGACCGCCACCAGGCCCGGGAGCCAGCCCGGTCCTCTCCTCGGCGCCTTGGCCGGCTCGGTGTCGGGCGCGGTGGCCGTCACGGCGCGGACGCTACCCGCTCGTGGGGCGCCCCGGAGGGGGAGGCTAGACTCACCAGGGGTGGCCGCAGCCGAGCAGCATTCCGAGCACGAGGGAGCCGTCGGGTCGCTGTACCGGCGCCATCGCCCACGCAGCTTCGCCGACGTCGTCGGCCAGGAGCCCGTCGTCAGGACGCTGCGCAACGCGGTCGAGCGGGGCAAGGTCCACCACGCCTATCTGTTCGTCGGCTCGCGGGGGACCGGCAAGACATCGATGGCGAAGATCCTCGCCGCCTGCCTGAACTGCGAGCAGGGCCCCACCGTCGAGCCGTGCGGGCGCTGCGACTCGTGCCTGTCGATCGCCGCGGCCACCTCGCTCGACGTGATCGAGATGGACGCGGCGTCCAACAACTCCGTCGACGACATCCGCGATCTCCGCGAGAGCGTCGCCTACGCACCCGTGAGCGGCCGCCGCAAGGTCTACATCCTCGACGAGGCGCACATGCTCTCGACCGCGGCCTGGAACGCGTTCCTGAAGACGCTCGAGGAGCCGCCGCCGAACACCGTCTTCGTGCTCGCCACCACCGAGGCGGCGAAGGTCCCCGCGACCGTGATCGACCGCTGCCACCGCTTCGACTTCCACCGCCCGACCGTCGAGCAGATCGCCGGCGTGCTGCGCCGGGCCGCCGACGCCGACTCGATCTCGATCCCGCCGCCCGCCGTCGCCGCGATCGCGCGCTCGGCGACAGGCAGCTTCCGCGACGGGCTCGGCACGCTGGAGCAGCTCGTCACCTACAGCGGCAGCGAGATCTCGCTCGACGACGTGCTCGCGGTCCTCGGCGTCGCCGACGCCGGGCTGCTCGCTGAGGCGATCGACGCCGTCGCCGCGGGCGATGCCCGGGGCGCGCTGGGAGCGCTGGAGCGCTGTGCCGCGCAGGGCCGGGACCCTGCCGCCTTCGCGGGCGACCTCGAGGCGCGGCTGCGCGAGCTGATGGTCGTGCAGGCGATCGGCGAGGTGCCCGCTGAGCTCTCGCTCACCGCCGAGTCCGATGCCGTGCTGGCCGAGCAGGCCGCGCGCGTGCCCCACGCGATCGTCGTGCGCACGCTCGAGCTGCTCGGCGAGGCGCGCGAGGCGATCCGCGCCGGTGCCGACGCGCGCACCCGGCTCGAGCTGGCGCTCGTCAAGGGGGCGCGCCCGGCGCTCGACAGCTCGCTGAAGGCGCTGCTGGCGCGCCTCGAGCGCCTGGAGCAGGGGGGCGGCGGAGCGCCGGTGTCCGCGGTCGCCGCCCAGCGCGAGGTCCCGGCGCCCGCCGCGCCGACGCCCTCCGCTCCCGCTCCCGGCCGCGCCGAGCGCCCGTCCGAGCCGTCGGGGCCCGAGCAGGCCGCCGGCCGCGAGCCGTCTGCGGGCGGGCCGCCCGTGGCGGCAGCCGCGGCGCTCGCCGAGGCGGAGGCGCCCGCGGTCGAGACCGGTGCGCCCGCAGCGACGCTCGAGTCCGTGCGCGCGATCTGGCCCGCGGTCGTCGATCTCGTGCGCGGTGAGAACGCCCGCCTCGGCGCGGCGATCGAGCGCGCGCGGCCGGTCGAGGTCAACGGCGAGGAGCTCACCCTCGCCTTCGGGTCCTCGTTCCTGAAGAAGCAGGCGGAGGGGCCCGCCGACCGCATGACGGTCGGCGAGTCGCTCACCTCGCTGACCCAGGTGCGCTGGCGGCTGGCCTACGAGCTGCGCGAGGAGCTCGAGGCCGGCGATGCCGAGCCCCAGGACGGCTCGGAGGAGCGCTGGCTCGCGCGCTTCATGGAGGAGTTCGACGCCGAGGAGATCCCTGGCGCGGACGCGACGGACGAGCCCACGCTCACGAGCAACGAGAAAGGCGCCTGATGCCCAAGCAGCCCCGCATGCCCGGTCAGCCCGGCATGCCCAACATGCAGCAGATGATGCAGCAGGTCCAGAAGATGCAGGCCGACATGGCGGCTGCGCAGGAGGAGCTCAAGAACGAAGTCGTCGAGGCCTCCGCCGGCGGCGGCATGGTGACCGTCAAGGTCAGCGGCGACCTGCAGGTCAAGGAGGTCAACGTGGACCCCGCCGCCGCCGACCCCGAGGACGTCGAGATCCTCGGCGACATGATCCTTGCGGCGATGAACGAGGCGCTGCGCTCCGCTCAGGAGCTGGCCGAGCGCAAGATGGGCGGCGCCACCGCCGGGCTCGACCTCGGCGCGCTCGGCGGCCAGCTCGGCGGGCTCGGGCTGCCCGGGCTGTGAGCGCCTCGCACGCGCCGCCGGTCCAGCGGCTGGTCACAGAGCTCGCGAAGCTCCCCGGAGTCGGAAACCGCACCGCCCAGCGGCTCGCCTTCCACCTGCTGCGTGCATCGCCGGAGGATGCGAACGCCCTGGCCGAGGCGATCGTCGAAGTCAAGGAGAAGATCGGTTTGTGCGAGGTCTGCTTCAACCTCACCGACGAAGCCCGCTGCCGCATCTGCCAGGACCCCCGGCGCGACCACGAGCTCGTCTGCGTCGTCGAGGAGCCGAGCGACGTGATCCCGATGGAGCGCACGCACGAGTACCACGGCGTCTACCACGTGCTCGGCGGCGCGCTCTCGCCGATCGACGGCATCGACCCCGAGGACCTCAAGATCGCCGAGCTGATCGCGCGGGTGCGCGGCGACGGGGGGATCGCGAGCCCGCCCATGCGTGAAGTCGTGCTCGCGACCAACCCGACGACGACCGGGGAGGCGACCGCTCTGCACATCGCCGATGAGCTACGCCGGATCGCCCCGGAGGTGACCGTCACGCGTCTGGCCAGCGGCCTGCCCGTCGGCTCGGACCTGGAGTACGCCGACGAGGTCACGCTCGGCAAGGCGTTCGCCGGGCGCCGCGCTGTGTAATCCTCGCTCCATGCCAGGCCTGATCTGCATGAAGTTCGGCGGCACCTCCGTGGCCGACGCCGAGCGCATCAAGCGAGCCGCGCGGCGGATCGTCGAGAAGCGCGAAGCGGGACACGGCGTGGTCGCCGTGCTCTCGGCGCGCGGCAAGACGACCGACGAGCTGATCGGGATGGCGCAGGAGGTATCGCCGCGCCCGGACCCGCGGGAGATGGACATGCTCCTGAGCTCGGGCGAGCGCATCTCGTGCGCGCTGTGCGCGATGGCGATCAACGACCTCGGGCATCGCGCGATCTCGCTGACGGGCTCGCAGGCCGGCATCGTCACCGACGAGTCGCACACCAAGGCGCTCATCATCGACGTGCGCGCGGACCGGATCCGGGCGGCGCTCGAGGAGGACCAGATCGTGCTCGTGGCCGGCTTCCAGGGCGTCTCGCAGACCGCCAAGAACGTGACCACGCTCGGCCGCGGCGGCTCGGACACGAGCGCCGTGGCCGTCGCAGCCGCGCTCGGCGCCGAGATGTGCGAGATCTACACCGACGTCGCCGGCGTGTACTCGGCCGACCCGCGCATCGTGCCCGACGCCCGCAAGCTCGACACCGTCTCCTTCGAGGAGATGCTCGAGATGGCGGCGTCCGGGGCCGGCGTCCTGCAGCTGCGCTCGGTCGAGTACGCCCGCAACCACGGCGTGCGCATCCACTGCCGGTCCTCGTTCGATGCCGAGCCCGGTACCTTTGTCGTCGCCGAGGAGGAAACCGTGGAGCAGCCCCTCATCACAGCCGTCACGCACTCCGTCCAGGAGGCGCGCATCAGCCTCACCGGGGTGCCGGACACGCCGGGCGCGGCCGCGCGCATCTTCGAGGCGCTCGCTGCGGCGAACGTGAACGTCGACATGATCGTCCAGAACGAGCCCGTCAGCGCGGGCGGGCGCGCGGAGATCTCCTTCACGGTCCCACGCGACGACCTGCTCACCGCGGGCCCGGCGCTCGCGCCCCTCGCGGGTGAGGCCTACGAGGAGATGACCGCCCACGAGGACACGGGCAAGGTCTCGATCGTCGGCGCCGGCATGCGCTCGCACCCCGGCGTGGCGGCGAAGGTCTTCAGCGTGCTCGCGAGCGAGGGCGTGAACATCGAGATGATCTCGACCTCACCGATCAAGATCTCCTGCGTGATCGATCGCGAGCGCGTGGAGGAGGCGGTGCGTGCTCTGCACAGCGCCTTCGAGCTCTCCGGCGAGGGCACCGTGGCGGTCGAGGAGCCCTTCCGGCCCGCCACCTAGCGGCGCAAACCCGCGCGTTTCTCGTTCACGCGCTCGTCAGCACGCATCTGTCACAATCTGCTACGCAACGGTCAAGCGAGCTTTCAAGGACGAAAGAGGAAATGCGCACCGTCAAGAGGCCACGCCGTTACATCGCTCCGCGCTGGATCGTCATCGGGCGGCCGCTGTTGCGCTACAGCACGCCGCGCGACGCGTACGTGCTGCGCGTGGTCGGGCGTAAATGGGGCCCGGTGCTCCGCTCTGAGCGCCGTCGCCCGCGCGCCGTCGAGTCTGTGACGCAGGCGCCAGAGCGCCGCGGCTCGCACGCCCGCGTCGCCTAGCCTCAGTCGCCGCGGGCGAGCTGTGCGATCGCCGCTGTCGCCGGCGGGCGCCCTCAGGCGAGCCGCAAGGCGAGCTCGTCGATCGCCTCGGCGCACCGCTCGGCGGCATGGCCGTCGCCGTAGAGCTCCGGGCGCTCGGCCGGCGGGGGTTGCTCGAGCGCGGCCAGCGCCGCGGCGGCGTCGAGATCGACGAGCGTGTTCCAGCCCAGCTCGACCGTCTCGACCCACTCGGTGTTCGCTCTCAGCGTCACGCAGGGCACGCCGGCGAGGTAGGCCTCCTTCTGGACGCCTCCGGAGTCGGTCACGACCGCGCGCGCCTGGCAGAGCAGCGCGCTGAACTCGAGGTAGCCGAGCGATTCGCTCAGCACCAGCCCCGGGATCGCGCGCAGCGCCGCCTGCAGACCGAACTGCTCGAGCCGTGCCGCGGTGCGTGGGTGGAGCGGCAGCAGCACCGGCGACGGAAGCGCCGCGATCAGCTCGACGAGCGCTGCCAGCCGATCCTGGTCGTCGACGTTGCCCGCGCGGTGAGCGGTCAGCAGCAGATACGAGCCGGGCTCGAGGCCGTGCTCGCGGGGGACCGCCGCTTCGCCGCCGGGCCGCCGGCTGCAGGCGCAGCGCGACGTCGACCATCACGTCGCCGATCACGACGACCGTGCCGGCGGCGGACTCCGCGCGCAGGTTCTCCGCCGCCGTCTCAGAGGAGCACAGCAGCAGCTCGGCCATGTGGTCGCACAGCACCCTGTTGAGCTCCTCGGGCATGGCGCGGTCGAACGAGCGCATCCCCGCCTCGACGTGGACGACCGGGATCCGGGCCTGCGCCGCCGCGAGCGCGCCCGCGAGCGTGGAGTTCGTGTCGCCGTAGACGAGCACCGCATCCGGCTCGAGGTCCTCGAGCAGCGGCTCCAGCGCGGCCAGCATGCGCGCCGTCTGCGAGGTGTTGCTCCCGCCGGAGACGCCCAGCTCGCGATCGGGCCGCGCGAGGCCGAGCTCCGAGAAGAAGATCCGCGAGAGCGCATCGTCATGGTGCTGGCCGGTGTGCACGAGCAGCTCTTGGTGGCGCTCGCGAAGGGGTCCTGAGACGGCCGCGGCCTTGATGAACTGGGGCCGGTTGCCCACGACGGTCAGGATCCGCACGGGCGTAAGCCTAGATGTAGGAGGAGAGGGGTCCGACCGGCGCCCCCGTCAGGCGGCGGCGCCGACCACGCTCGTCGACCAGTCGATCACCGAGGTGGGCCGGACGACGTGGCGGCTCATCCCGAGCTCCTTGGGGTCCAGCCCGAGGGCCAGGCCGACGAGCTGCGGAAGGTGCAGCACGGGCATCTCCAGCTCGCGCCCGACTGTTCTTTCGGCGAGCGGCTGCTGCAGATCGAGGTTCAGATGGCAGAGCGGGCACGGGGTGACGAGGCAGTCGGCCTCGGCGTCGACCGCGTCGCCGAGGTGGCGGCCGGCCTGCTTGAGCGACGCGTCCTTGTTCATCGTGATGATCGGGAAGCCGCAGCACTTGCGCATGCCCGCGTAGTCGATCACCGTGCCGCCGAGGGCCGCGATCAGCTCGTGCAGGTAGTTGTCGCGCTGGTGCTCGGCGTCGATCCCGAGACGCTTGCGGGGACGCACGATGTAGCAGCCGTAGAAGGGCCCGACGCGGAGGTTCGTCAGGGGGCGCTTCACCTTCGCCCTCAGCGCGTCGAGGCCGATCTCCTCGACCAGCAGCCACAGGAAGTTCTTGTTCGTGAGGCCCTTCTCGTAGCTGAGGCCCTCCGCGGCGAGCGTCTCGTTCACGTGGTCGCGGTACTCGGCGTTCGCGTCCAGGCGCTCCTGGCACTCGCTCTGCGCGCCCTGGCAGGTCGAGCAGATGTTCATCATCAGCTCCGCGCCCTGCACCTGCTGGGCGAGCGCGAAGGTGCGCGCGTTGAGCGTGTCGGCGAGCTCCTGGTTGTGCTCGGCGATCACGCCGGCGCCGCTGCAGCAGGCACGGTCCAGTTCGACCAGCTCGATGTCGAGCAGCGGGGCGACCTTGGCCATCGAGCCGTGCAGCTCCGGAGTGAAGCCACGGCTGACGCAGCCGGGCCAGTAGGCGACCTTCATCAGCTCTCGCTCCCTTCCGTGGTCTCTGCGTCCGGCTCGCTGCCGTTCGCCGAAGGCTTTCCTCAGCTCCCGTCTCCTCGATCTCGGGCGCCTGACCCGTGCCCTCGGGCGCGGGCGAGCTCTCACTCGGGGCCTCGCCGGCCGGGGCCTGCGCGCTCTCGCTCGCCACCTCGCCGGTGGGCGACTCCTCCTCGTCGGCGGCCGCCTCGGCCCTCTCGGCGATCGGCGTCTCGGTCTCCGCCGTCTCGTCGACGGCGCCCCTCGCCACCCCGGCGCTCACGACCTCCTCGGCCTCGGTTTCGTCTTCGCCGGCGATGTAGAGGTTCAGCTCGAGGCGTTCGGGGTGACCCTCGATGTGGTCGTAGATCGCCTGTACGCGCTTGAGATCGGCGCTCGGGATCTTGTGCGGTTTGAGCGCGCCCATCGGCGTGACCTTGCCGCGCAGCAGCGCCTTCAGGATCGCCGGCAGCGAGCTGATCAGCTCTTTGCCCGCGGCGGGATGGAATTTCCCGAACCACGAGTTGCCGCCGTAGGAGCGGGGCAGCAGCTCGGCCTCCCAGAGCAGGCCGTTGTCCTTGATCAGGCCGGTGAACGCGGCCTCGTGGCGCTCGCCGTTGTTCTGGTCGACGATGTGCTGGTCGGAGGTCGCGATGCGCCGCAGGCGCATGATCTGGCCCATCGGGTTGACGTCCTTCGGGCACGCCTCGACGCACTTGAAGCAGTGCGTGCAGTCGAAGATGCCGAGCGGGTCCTGGGAGAGGTCGACGAGGCGCTCGCGCTGCTCGGCGTCGCGCGGGTCGCCGACGAAGCGGTAGGCCTTGGCGAGCGCCGCCGGGCCGATGAAGCCCGGGTCGACCTCCATCGCCAGGCAGTCCGACACGCACGCGCCGCACTGGATGCAGGCCATCGACTGCGTGACGTCGACCATCGCCTCTTTGTCGACGATGTACTCGCGCTCGGGCACCGGCTGCTTCGCCAGCAGCCACGGGGTGACACGACGGATCTTCTTCCAGTGGACCTCGTCCATGTCGACGATCAGGTCCTTGATCACGGGCATGTTGCCCATCGGCTCGATCTCGATCACGCCGCCGGCGGCGCTGCTCAGCGCCGCGTCGAGGTGGGTGTGGCAGGCGAGCGCCGGTTCGCCGTTGACGCGCACGCCGCAGGAGCCGCAGATCGCCTGACGGCAGGAGCAGCGGATGCCGATCGAGCCGTCGAAGCGGTCGCGCGCCTGCAGGATCGCCTCGAGCACCGAGCGGTGCGGCTCGAGCTCGACGGTGTGCTCGTCCCAGTACGGCGCCTGGCCCGACTCGGGGTCGTAGCGGCGCAGCTTGAGCTTGAATTCCTGCGGCGGGCGGTCGTGAGCTTCGGCCATCAGTATTTGCGCTCCTCGGGCTCCCATTGGGTGATCGTCACCGGCGAGTAGCTGATCTTCGGCTCTCCGTCGGTGAGGGTGATGTCGATGTGCTTCAGCCACTCCTCGTCGTTGCGCTCCGGGTAGTCGGTCCGGAACTGCGCGCCGCGCGACTCCTTGCGCTCGATCGCGCCGAGCAGGGTCGCCTCGGCGCAGTCGACCATGAAGCCCAGCTCGAGAGCGCCGAGCACGTCCTGGTTGAAGACCGTGCCGCGGTCGTCGATCCACGCGCCCTCGGCCTCCTCTTTGAGCCGGCGCACGGTCTCCAGCGCGCTCTGCAGCCCTTCCTCGTCGCGGAAGACGGCGGCCTTCTTGTTCATCGTCTCGCCGAGCTCGTTCTTGATCTCCGAGACGCGGCGGCCCTCGCGGGGGCGCGAGATGATCGCCGCGAGCTCCTCTTCGTCGCGGCGCAGCTGCGGCTGCATGTCGACCTTCGGCTGGCCCATGCCCGCCGCCCGCGCGGCCGCGTGTTCGCCCGAGCGCCGGCCGAAGATCAGCGTGTCGAGCAGGGAGTTCGCGCCGAGGCGGTTGCCGCCGTGGACGGAGACGCAAGCAACCTCGCCGGCGGCGTAGAGGCCCTCGATCGGCGTGCGCCCGTCGATGTCGGTCTTGACGCCGCCCATGATGTAGTGCTGGCCGGGGCGGATCATGATCGGTTCGCGCGTGATGTCGACGCCGGCGAAGTCGCGCCCGAGGTTGACGATCTCGCGCAGCGCCTCGAGCGTGCGCTTGCGGGGGACGACGGTCACGTCGAGGAAGATGCCCTCGCCTTTCGGCCCCACTCCCCGGCCCTCGTTGATCTCGATCTGCTCGGCGCGCGAGACGACGTCGCGGGAGGCCAGCTCCATCTTGTTCGGCGCCGACTTCTCCATGAAGCGTTCGCCGTTCGAGTTGAGCAGGTGCGCGCCCTCGCCGCGCGCGCCCTCGGTGATCAGGATGCCCGTCTCCACCAGGCAGGTCGGGTGGTACTGGACCATCTCCATGTCCATCAGCGGCGCCCCGGCCCGGTAGGCGAGGGCGATCCCGTCGCCGGTCACGATCAGGCCGTTGGTCGTCGGCTTGTAGGCCTGCCCGGCGCCGCCGCAGGCGAGGATCACGTTCTTGGCGTGGAAGGCCTCGAGCTTGCCGGTGCGCACGTCGCGCGCGATCACGCCGCAGCACGAGCCGTCCTCGCCGAGCACCAGCGAGGTGGTGAACCACTCCTCGAAGCGCTCGACCGTCTCGTGGTGCTTCATCAGCTGCTCGTAGAGCACGTGCAGCATCGCCTGGCCGGTGATGTCGGCGACATAGGCGGTCCGCTTCATCGAGGCGCCGCCGAACGCGCGCAGGTCCATCTCGCCCGCCTCGTTGCGGTGGAAGGTGACGCCGATGTGCTCGAGGTGCAGGACCTCGGCGGGCGCCTCGGAGCACATCACTTCGATCGCGTCCTGGTCGCCCAGGAAGTCCGACCCCTTGACCGTGTCGTAGGCATGCGAGCGCCAGTCGTCGTCGACGCTGATCGCCGCGTTGATGCCGCCGGCGGCCGCCACCGAGTGCGAGCGCACCGGGTGCACCTTGCTCATGATCGCCACGCTGGCCCCCTGCTCGGCCGCGGCGAGGGCGGCGCGCTGGCCGGCGAGGCCGGCGCCGATGATCAGAACGTCGTGTGCTGGCATGGCTCCTTCGATGACGGGGGGCTGGGGATTCGGACCGGCACTCTATAAGGCGCCGTGAGAACGGACGTGTGCGAGTGGCTACCCCGCGGGCGCGAGCGCCCGCCGTACCTGGGCGAGCGTGACGACGCCCTGCAGCACCCCGTCGGCGTCCACCGCGACCATCGCGCCGAGGCGTCCGAGCCCTTCAGAGCTCAGCAGCGACTCGAGCGGCGCCTCTTCGCCGATCCTCACCTGCATGTCCGGCTCGAGCGCCTCGACGACCTGGAGCGCCGGCCGTCCGGCCTGGATCTCGGCCTCGACGCGCTGCTGGCGCACCACCCCGAGGAAGTGGCGGGCCGGGTCGACGACCGCGAACCACGGCCAGTGGTAGCGCATGAACCACTGCTCCTGGGCGTCCAGGAGCGTGACGTCCGCGGGGATCGTCACAGGCTCGCGGTCCATGATGTCGGCGACCGTGATGTTCTGGATCCGCTGCCCGATCGAGCCCTGCACGACGGCCGCGCCGGCCGCCTGGTAGAGGAAGAACGCGAGCAGGACCGTGAACAGGTCGAAGAGCGAGCTCGACCGCGAGTAGCTGACGATGCCGAGGACCCCGAGCGCCAGGGCGAGCGCCTGCCCGGCGCGGCCGGTGCCCTTCGTGGCGCGGTTGCGGTCGCCGGTCACGCGCCAGATGACCGCGCGGGCGATACGCCCGCCGTCGAGCGGGAAGGCGGGGACGATGTTGAACAGGAACAGAGCCGCGTTCACGAACGCGAGCCAGCCGAGCAGCGCGATGCCGGGGCTGGTCGTGAAGCCTTCCTTGGTGATCGAGTCGGTGAAGGGATGGCCCGAGGACAGCGCCTGACCGAGGCCTCGCGCAGAGCACGAGCAGCAGGAACGTGACGGCCGGCCCGGCGGCGGCGATCTTGAACTCCTCGCCGGGCGTACCCGGCTCGCGGCGCATCTGCGAGAGGCCACCGAAGAACCACAGGTCGATGCCGACGATGCCGATGCCGAGGCGGCGCGCGACGAGCGCGTGCCCGAGCTCGTGGAGGATGAGCGAGAGGAAGTACCCGAACGCGGCTGCGACGGCGATCAGGTACGCGGTCGTCTGCGAGCCCTCGATGATCGGCGGGAAGTATTCGTGCCCGAGCCAGTAGATGAGGATGAAGAGGACGAAGAACCAGCTCGCGCTGACCCCGATCCTGATCCCGAACAGGCGCGCCAGCTGGAAGTTCTGGCGCCGACGCGGAGGCATGACTAGATGGTAGGCGCCCCAGGCGTCTGCAAGCGTCCGCCGGGGCCGGCCCGCGGCGCTAGAGCGCGGGGCGCGAGCGCTCGATGATGGCGTCGAAGTCGACGCCGGGCGGCAGCGTGCCGTACTCCAGCCCGCCGTCGTCGCCGAGCCGCGACGCGCAGAACGCGTCGGCCACGGCGGGGTCGCCGTTGCGCACGAGCAGCGAGCCCTGCAGGCACAGCGCCATCGATTCGACCACGCGGCGGGCGCGGGTCTCGAGCGTCTCCGGGTCCGCGAACTGCTTCTTCAGGGACGCCACGCGCTCGTCGAGCCGGGGGTCGGCGCCGGCGGCCTGCTCGACCTCGTTCAGGTACACCTCGAGCGAGCGGGGCGAGCGCGTCAGCGCGCGCAGCACGTCGAGGCTCATCACGTTCCCCGAGCCCTCCCAGATCGAGGCGAGCGGCGCCTCGCGGTAGAGCCGCGGCATGCCGGACTCCTCGACGTAGCCGGCGCCGCCGAGGCACTCGAGCGACTCGAAGGCGTGGTTCGGCGCGCGCTTGCAGGTCCAGTACTTCCCGACAGCCGTGGCCAGACGCTTGAACAGCTGCGCGTCGGTCTCGTTCTCGCTGGCGTCCGCGTCGTCTTGGGCTTCGTCGTAGGCGCGTGCCAGCCGCATGGCGAGGGCTGTGGTCGCCTCGGACTCGACGCACAGGTCGGCGAGCACGTTGCGCATCAGCGGCTGGTCGGCCAGCACCTTGCCGAAGGCGCTGCGGTGCGCCGTGTGCCAGGTGGCGCTGACGACGCCGCTGCGCATGCCGGCCGCCGAGCCGATCACGCAGTCCAGACGCGTGTGCCCGACCATCTCGATGATCGTCGGCACGCCGCGGCCCGGCTCGCCGACCATCCGCGACCAGGCACCGTGGAACTCGACCTCAGAGGAGGCGTTGGAGCGGTTGCCGAGCTTGTCCTTCAGACGCTGGATGTGGAACGCGTTGCGCGAGCCGTCGGGCAGGAGCCGCGGCATCAAGAAGCAGGAGACGCCCTCGTCCGTCTGGGCCAGCACGAGGAACATGTCCGACATCGGCGCCGAGCAGAACCACTTGTGCCCGACGATCTCGTACTCCGCCCCGGCGCCGCCGCCGTTCAGCGGGCGCGCCACGGTCGTGTTCGCGCGGACGTCCGAGCCGCCCTGCTTCTCGGTCATCGCCATGCCGGAGATCGCCGAGCCCTTCTCGCTCGCGGGCACAGGTGCCCGTCGTAGCTCGTCGACATCAACAGCGGCTCCCACTCGGCCGCGAGCTCCGGCTGCGCGCGCAGGGCGGGGACCACCGCGAAGGTCATGGTGATCGGGCAGGCGTAGCCGGCCTCGGCCTGCATCGCCGTCATGTAGAGGGCGGCACGTGCGGTGTGCGGGTAGGGCTCGCTGCTCGTCCACGGCAGCGAGTGCAGCTCGTTCTCGACGCCCATCCGCATCAGCTGGTGCCAGGCCGGGTGGAACTCGACCTCGTCGATGCGGTGCCCGTAGCGGTCGAACGTCCGCAGCACGGGCGGGTTCTCGTTGGCCAGCCGGCCCCATTCCTGCTGCGGCGCGCCGCCGACGAAGCGGCCCAGCTCGGCCGCGCGATCGAGCACCCAGCCGGCGCCCTCGCGCTGCGTCGCCTCGACCAGCGGGCGGTTGCTCGAGAACACGTCGAAGTCCTCCATGGGCGGCACCTGGTTGAAGACCTCGTGGGTCTTGTACGGAGTGCTGCCTTCGCCCGTGGCCTGCGAGACGGTGGCCATGGGGAGGAGTGTCGCAGATGGCCTGTCGCGAACGGCGTATTCTCGCGGTCATGGGTTGCCGGGGGGCGCAGAGACGAGCCGCGTTCATCACGGCGGTGACGGTGGCGGCGTCGCCGCCCGGCGAGCCTGCGCAGGCTCCAGCGCCGGGGCCGGCCACGACGCGATCACCTCGCCCGACGGGTCGGCGAGCCGACCACCGGCCGTCCAGGCCGCATCGCCTACGTGACCTCCAGCGAGGCCAAGCCCGAATCGCAGGTGTGGACCGCGCTCGCGAACGGCGCCGAACCGAGAGCCGCTCGGGCCTGGCAACGGGCCGCTCGTCTCGCCCGGACGGCGCGACCGTCGCCGCGGGCCTGTTCGGCGCCGGGCTCGAAAAGGGCCCGTCGCTCGCTCTCTACCGGGTCTTCCCGGCGGCGCCTGGCCCTGCGGCTCCGACGACCTTCGGCAACCTCGCTGCCCAGAGCGCAACGCCCGCTCGCGTGGTCGCCGGACTCGCGCTACCTGGCGGTGATGCTCGTCTCGACCGCGGTGAAGGGCTTCGTGAAGAAGTCCGGGCTCGCGATCCTCGACACGAACGACCGGGCTCGCTGCGGACGATCGCGACCGGGATCATCTACGGGGCGAGCTTCGCGCCCGACGGCAGCGACCGCATCGTGTTCGGGCGCGCGCTCGGCCAGAGCCTGACCGCGAAGGTGAACCTGTACACCGCCGCCGCGACCGGCGCCGGCGTGCGGCGGATCACCGGTGACGGGCGCAGCCTCAACCCGGTGTGGGGTCCCCGGTTCATCGCCTACGACCGCGAGCGTCTGCGCCGCAACGACGCCCCCGTCTATGAGATCTGGCTGCGCGGCTCGAGCGTCGGCGCCGCGCGCCGGCTGACCTCCATCCGCGTGCGGTCCCTGGTCTCCGGGCTGATGCCGCTCGGGTTCTCCAGCGACGGCAAGCGTCTGCTCACGGAGTTCGTCGGGCAGGACACGAGCGAAGCGTGGACCGTGCAGATTCCCTCGGGCCGCGCGCGGCCCGTGAGGGTGAAGGGCCGGCCGGTCGTGGGCGGCGCCATCTCGCGCGACGGCTCGCGCCTGCTGGTCTACGAAGGCGGGCTCGAAGGGCCCGCCGAAGGGGACAGCGTCGTCACGGTGCCCTTCTCCGGCGGCGCCGCCACGCTGCTCGTCGCGCACGCCGCGCAGCCGAGCTGGAACGAATAACGGGCGGCGGGCTCCAGTCCTTCAGCGGCCGGGCGATAGCATCGGCGCCGCCCCCCACCCAGAAGGACCGAACATGGCGAAGATCAAGGTGAAGAACCCGGTCGTCGAGCTCGACGGCGACGAGATGACGAGGATCATCTGGGAGTTCATCAAGCAACAGCTGATCCTCCCTTACCTCGACATCGATCTGAAGTACTACGACCTCGGGATCGAGAGCCGCGACGCGACCGACGATCAGATCACCGTCGAAGCCGCCGAAGCGATCAAGCAGTACGGCGTCGGCGTGAAGTGCGCGACGATCACGCCCGACGAGGCGCGGGTCGAGGAGTTCGGTCTGAAACGGATGTACCGCTCCCCGAACGGGACGATCAGGAACATCCTCGGCGGCGTCATCTTCCGCGAGCCGATCGTGATCTCGAACATCCCGCGGCTCGTGCCGGGCTGGACCAAGCCGATCGTGATCGGCCGTCACGCGTTCGGCGACCAGTACCGCGCGACGGATCTGGTGGTGCCGGGCGAGGGGAAGCTCACCCTCACGTTCACGCCGTCGAACGGCGACGAGCCGATCGAGCTGGACGTCTACGACTTCCCCGGCGGCGGCGTGGCGCTGTCGATGTACAACCTCGACGCCTCGATCCGCGACTTCGCCCGCACGTCGCTGCGCTACGGCCTGGAGCGTGGCTACCCCGTCTACATGTCGACGAAGAACACGATCCTCAAAAACTACGACGGACGCTTCAAGGACATCTTCGCCGAGGTCTACGAGACCGAGTTCAGATCCGACTTCGAGGCCGCCGGGCTCACCTATGAACACCGCCTGATCGACGACATGGTCGCCGCCGCCCTGAAGTGGGAAGGCGGCTACGTGTGGGCGTGCAAGAACTACGACGGCGACGTCCAGTCCGACACGGTCGCCCAGGGCTTCGGCTCGCTCGGGCTGATGACGAGCGTGCTCGCGACGGCCGACGGCAAGACCGTCGAGTCGGAGGCGGCGCACGGCACCGTCACCCGCCACTACCGGCTTCACCAGCAGGGCAAGCCGACGTCGACGAACCCGATCGCCTCGATCTTCGCGTGGACGCGCGGCCTTGCTGCGCGGGGGCGCATGGACGAGACGCCAGAGGTGATCGCGTTCGCGGAGACGCTCGAGCGCGTCTGCGTCGAGACTGTCGAAGCTGGGAAGATGACCAAGGACCTGGCGCTGCTCGTCGGCCCCGACCAGGCCTGGCAGACGACCCAGGAGTTCCTCGGCTCGATCGACGAGAGCCTGCGCGGCGCCATCCCGGCCGCGTGACAAACCGCAAACCGCCACACCCCCAGGAGATGAGCCTGTGAGCAACCCCGTACGTGTGACCGTCACCGGCGCCGCCGGCCAGATCGGCTACAGCCTCGTGTTCCGCATCGCAAGCGGCCAGCTGCTCGGGCCCGACCAGCCGGTCGACCTGCGCCTGCTGGAGATACCTCCGGCGATGGGCGCGCTCGAAGGGGTCGCGATGGAGCTCGTGGACGGCGCCTTCCCGCTGCTGAGAAACCTCGACCTGCACGACAACCCCGAGGAAGGGTTCGACGGGGTGAACGTCGCGCTGCTGGTCGGCTCGCGCCCGCGCACGAAAGGCATGGAGCGCGCCGAGCTGCTGGCCGAGAACGGCAAGATCTTCACCGGCCAGGGCAAGGCGCTGAACGACAAGGCCGCCGGCGACGTGAAGATCCTCGTCGTGGGCAACCCGGCGAACACCAACTGCCTGATCGCGATGAACAACGCGCCTGACATCCCGCGCGAGCGCTTCACCTCGATGATGCGCCTGGACCACAACCGCGCGGTCGCGCAGCTCGCCAACAAGCTCGAAAAGCCGGTCACCGACGTCACCCAGATGGGCGTGTGGGGCAACCACTCGCCGACCATGTACCCGGACCTGTTCCACGCGAAGGTGGGCGGGCACATCGCGGCGGTCGCCGTCGACGACCAGGAATGGATCGAAGACGAGTTCCTCCCGGGCGTCGGCAAACGCGGCGCGGCGATCATCGAGGCGCGCGGCGCGTCCTCGGCCGCGTCGGCGGCGAGCGCGGCGATCGACCACGTCAGCGACTGGGTCAAAGGCACCGGCGAGGAATGGGTCTCGATGGGCGTCGTCTCCGACGGCTCCTACGGGGTCCCCGAGGGCCTCATCAGCGGCTTCCCGTGCACATGCGCGGGCGGCGAGTGGAAGATCGTCGAGGGGCTCGAGCTCGACGACTTCTCGCGCGGCAAGATCGATGCGTCGGTCAACGAGCTCGTCGGCGAGCAGAGCACCGTCGCCGAGCAGGGGATGATCTAGGACGAAAAAGGGCGCGGTGTCACACACCGCGCCCCTGTCGTACGAGTGTTACTGAAGGCTAGGCTTTCGGAAACCAGCCACGGCCTTTCTTGGTGACCTTTTTTTCCTGCTCGAGGCCCGGCAGAACCCTGTAGAGGTAGTTCTGCTTGATGCCCATCTTCGCCGCGAGCTCGGGGATCGTGATGCCGGGCTGGCCCTGCACGAGCGTCAGCGCCTCGGCGGCACGGGTGCCGCTCCCTTTGCGCCGCCCGGCGCGGCGTTTGGCCGGGCCGCGTGCTTTGCGGGTCGTTTTGGTCGCAGTTTTCGAGGTCGCGCCGCGGGGCCGCCCGGGGCCGCGTTTGATCGCCGATCGCGCGGTTGCAACGGCCGAGCCGCCGACGCCGGCCAGAGCGCCGGCCGCCGCCTCGAGTCGGTGGTACTCGTCGACCAGCGGCTTCAGCTCTTTGAGCCTGTCGGTGATCTCTTTGCGCTTTTCATCGAGGAAGTCAGTCACAGTCAGTTCCCTGTTCACTCGTTTGGGATGTGGGGGTGACACATCGGAATGACCCAACCCTACAGCAGCATCACGGGTCCTGCTCGATCTTCTGCTTGAGCGCTTGCAGCGTCCGGTTCGCCTCGCGCAAGGGTATGCCGCCGACCAGCGCCCGGCTCACGAGCGCTCCCACCGGGCCGAGCGGGGCGCGGAACTCGTTGTGATAGTCGAACTGCGTGCCGCCGCCGTTGCGGCTCAGCAGATATTCGGTGTGAGCGCGCGAGCGCGCCGGCCCGCGGCCTTCCCACACGGCGCGCAGCGGCGGTTCGCACTCCACGAGCTGCCAGTGAACGTCGAGGGTGACGCCGCGAAGGTGGATCGCCTGCTCCATCTCGAAGCCCACGCGGGGAGGTCCCTTATCGGCGTAGACGAGCCGGCGGTGGATCGTGACCCAGTGCTCCAGGCACTGGGGGTCCATCACGGTCTCCCACACCTGCTCGGGGGGCGCGTCGATCTCGATCGAGGCTGTGACTGTGCTCATCAGCGTGCGGCCAGCGGCTCGGCGCGCTCCCATTCTGCCAGCGCCCGGGCGACCGCCGAGTCGAAGCTGTGCAGCCTGACCCCGAGCCGTTCGGCGGCGTGGTCGTCGCGCGCGAGCAGATCTCCCTGCAGGCCTTCCATCAACGGCAGCACCAGCTCGGGCTGCTCGGCGGCGATGGCCGCCGCCAGGCGCCCGGCGACGGGGGTCATGCTGACGCCCAGCCGCAGCGCCGGCCGGCGCCAGGAGCATCGCCTCGGCGATCCGTTCGAGCATCTCGCCGTAGGTGAGCACGTCGGGCCCGCCGGCCTCGAGCACCTCGCCGGAGATCTCGGTGCTGGCGCCGGCGCGGAGCATCGCGATGATGTCCCGCTGATCGATGGGCTGCGTGCGAAACCGCTGCCACGCGGGGAGGGTGAGGACGCGCATCCGCTCGACCAGGCGCACCAGCAGCCGGAACGAGCGCGAGCGGGCGCCGATCACGATCGAGGCGCGCAGGGCCAGCGAGTCGGGCACGGCCTCGAGCAGCACGCTCTCGACCGCCTCGCGGCTCGCGAGGTGGCGCGAGCGCCCGCGTCCGCGCCGCGTCTCATCCCAGCGCGGCACGAGGCCGCCGAGGTAGACGATCCTGCGCACGCCCGCGGCGTGCGCGGCGGCGGCGAAGTGCTGCGCGGCCAGCCGCTCGCGCTCCTCGAAGCCCGAGATGGAGGACCCACCCACCGCGGGCTCCATCGAGTGGATCAGGTAGTAGGCGAGCTCGACGCCGTCGAGCGCCCGTGCGAGCCCCTCGCCGGTGACGGCGTCGCCGCGGAGGACCCGCACCGGCCCGGCCGGGACGGCGGCACGCAGCCGCGCGGGATCGCGGCTCATCGCGCGCACGGAATGGCCGTCGCGCAGCAGCTCCGGCAGCAGCGCCGAGCCGACGAACCCGCTGGCGCCTGTGAGCAGGACCTCCACGTCGCCAGCATGATGACGCGAGGAGCGAGGCGCACCCCGGAAACAGCGGGCTTTGGGTGGGGATAGTCACAGGAAAGTGACGCGATCGGCGGGTGGTTGCGGAGAGCAGGCCGTTTTCTCTGGCATTTGCGCGAAGCCCATCACGCCCTCACCGAGGGTGTGATTTGATCGTCGCGTCCCATCCACAGCGAAGCCGACGGGGGAAGAATTGGGAGCGAAGTCGAAGAGCCGGGGAGCGATCGCGCCTGCCACCGGCGCTCGGCGCTCGGCGCCGAAGCCGAGCTGCGAGGGCTGTTTCTTCCGCGTGAACCTGCTCTGCGCGCTGCAGCTCGACGAGCCCTGCTCGACCTTCCGCCCCCACGAGGCGCAGCTGCGCCCGCCGCAGCAGCTGCGGTTCGTTTTCCGCCAGGAGCGCCGCACCCGGGCGGCGTGGTCGTTCCCCTCCGCACAGGAGCAGGCGGCCCTCCACGCGTAGGGAGTGTCCAGGCGCGTGCTCACGGCATGCGCTCGCGGGTATATTGATCGCTGGACCTGAAAGCTTTCGGCAAGGCGGTGGCGAGATGGCATCGAAGGACAGATTGGGGAAAGCGTCCGAAGCGGCCAAGGCCGCGCAGAGCAATCGGTACGTGCAGCGTCTGCTCGAGGACGAGGAGCTGCGCGCGAACCTGCTGGCAGCCTACGGCGCCGCACGGAGCGCGTACGGCCGCATGAGCAACGGCAAGCCCGCGGGCAAGGCCCTGATGGAGGACCGCAAGCTGCAGGCTGAGCTGCGCAGCGCGGTGGAGTCGTTGCGCGAGGCGGGCGGCGCGCTGCGCGAGGGGCCCGAACGCCACCGTCGCAGGCGCCGGGGGCTCGGTCGCACGCTGCTGCTGATCACGTTCGGTGCGGTGCTGGCGGTCGCGGTGAACGAGGGTCTGCGCTCGAAGGTGCTGGACCTGCTGTTCGGCGCCGAGGAGCAGTTCGACTACAGCTCGACGACCGCGCCCGCGACACCTGAACCGGCCGGCGTCAACGCCTGATCGGAACCCCTTGAGCGCCGGCGACGCGACCGCAGCACCGCCGCGCGCGAAGGCGGACGAGGGGTCCGAGCAGCAGACGGGCACCAAGCGCCCGCTCTCCGGGGAGAAGGCGCAGCGCATCATCGATGCGATGCGCCACAGCGTCGCCAAGCGGGGGACGACCGGGTCGACCTTCGACCACGTCTCCCGCGAGGCCGGCGTCTCGCGCGGCCTGCTGCATTACTACTTCGGCACCAAGGAGCAGCTGCTCGTCGAGGCAGTGCGCCGCGACGGGGAGGTCCGCATCGAGCGGCTCCAGGCGACGCTGGCCACGGCCGAGACCGCCGACGAACTGATCGACCTGATGGTGCAGAACCTGCAGGAGACGGTCCGCGAGGACCCCGAGTTCCTGACACTCGTCTTCGAGCTGTTCACCCTGTCGCGGCGCAACGAGGACATCGCCGCCGAGTACGCCGGGCTGATCAGGCGCACGCGCGAGCAGGTCGCCGAGCTGCTGGACGCGGCGCAGCGCGAGGGCGTCCTCCATCTGCACGCCGAGCCCGAGGCGATCGCGGAGATCCTGTTCTCGCTCGCCGACGGCTTCGCCCTGCGCATGCTGAGCGAGCCCGAGCGCGATTTCAGCGCGTCGATCGAAGCCGGCATCACCGCCGTTCGGGCGCTGCTCACCGATTGAGCCGCCACCTCCCGTAGGGGAGGCGTGAACGCGCAGACCTATAATCGCCGCGCCGATGCCGATTTACGAGTACAGGCGCCCGGATGGCACAACCTTCGAGCTCGTGCAGTCCTTCAGCGACGAACCGCTGAAGGTCGACCCGGACACAGGAGTTCCCGTCGAGCGCGTCCTGCACGCGCCCGCGGTGCACTTCAAGGGCAAAGGCTTCTACAACACCGACTACGGGACGCGCCGGCGCCAGCGCGAGACGGCCGCGGCAGCTGAGAAGTCATCAGCGGAGAAGTCATCCGACTCCTCCTCCTCCTCCTCAAAAAAAGACGAGAAGAAGAGCGAGCCCGCGAAGAAAGAGACGAAACCCGTCTCCTCCACGAGCTGAGGACGATGTGAGGGTCGGCCGGCGCTCCGTGCCGGCCTCAGCCCTTCATGAAGGCTTCGACGGCCCGGTGGCGCTCGGCTTCCGAGACCGTCAGGCCGGCTCCGCCGTCCGGCAGCGTCACCGCGCCGCTCGGCTTCAGCACCCGCGTGGGCGGCGTGCCCGAGGTCGCCATCCCCGCGAACAGCGCGAGCAGCGTCGGCCCGCCCATGTCCGAGATGATCGCCGGCGGCGCGTGCCACGCGATCCACGGCAGCCGGAAGAAGCTGGTGGGGGAGAGCAGCCGCGATTTCATCGCGTTGAACAGCTCCTGCTGGTGTTCCTCACGCTGGATGTCGTTGGCGTTCGGCTGGCACAGGTTCTCCCGGGTGCGCGCGATCGCCAGCGCCTGCTTGCCGTCGATGTGGTGCGTGCCCGCTCGCAGGCGCAGCGTGTAGCCGCCCCGGGCGAAGCCGCCGTCGATCCGCGAGACGATGCAGCCGCCCTTGTAGCTCACCCCGCCCATCGCGTCGATCAGCGCCGGGAAGTTTTCGAAGTTGACTTCGACCACGTGGTTGATCGGGACGCCGAGCCAGTGCTTGATCACTTCGATCGACTCCCTCGGGCCGCCGAACGCGTGTGCGGCGTTGATCTTCTGCAGCCCGTGGCCGGGGATCTCGACGACGGTGTCGCGCGGGATCGACAACCGCGCGGCGTGCCCGCCGCCGGTGCGGATCAGCATGATCGTGTCCGAGCGGCCCGGGCCGTCCTTTTCGGCTCCCGGTTCCTTGCTGTTCTTCTGGCGCGTGTCGGAGCCGAGGACGAGGATGTTGTTCGCGGACGTGAGGGGATTGCCGGCCGGGTCGAGCACCGCCGCGACGTCGCCCTGCGGCGCTGTGCGCTCGAAGTGCGAGCTGATCAGGAACAGGACGACCGAGAACAGCACCCAGCCGACGAGCAGGCCGAGCACGAGCAGCGCGATCCGTTTGCGCGTCGTCCAGCGCCGCCAGCCGCCGGCCGAGAAGGTCCGGCGCCGCGGGCCGCGGCCCCCGCCGCCGGCGCGGATTTCGTCCGCGTCCGGCGAGGCTCCGCCGCGCCGCCCCGGGCCCGGCGGTCGCGGTGGGGCGGCGGTCTCCTCGCCTCGGAGATCGTCCCGCGCGGGCCCCTCGCCGCCGCCAAGCAGGCGCCGTCGCGCGCGGTAGCGCGTGTACTGGGGTGGCTCTTCGCTGTCGGTGCCCATCGGCGGAGACCTATATTTGCCGCATGCCAGCCACCGAGGCGCAGGTCGGGCGCCTGGTCGTCTGTCCGACGCCGATCGGGAACCTTGCCGACGTCACACTGCGAGTGCTGCAGGAACTTCGCGCCGCAGAGCTGATCGCCTGCGAGGACACCCGCCGCACGCGGCTGCTGCTCGACCGTCACGATATCGACGCGGCCGGAAAGCTCGTGAGCCTGCACGAGCACAACGAAAGCGCCCGCGCGAGCGAGCTCAGCGCCCGCATCGCGGCGGGCGCACGCGTGGCCCTCGTCTCGGACGCCGGCACCCCGCTGCTCTCGGATCCCGGCTACGCGCTCGTGCGCGCATGCATCGAGGCGGGGCTGGCGGTGGAGGTGCTGCCCGGTCCGAGCGCGGCCGTGACGGCGCTCGTGGCCTCCGGCCTGCCGCCGGCGCGCTGGCGCTTCGAGGGCTTCCTGCCGCGCAGGCGCGGCGAGCTGCACGAGCTGCTCTCGACAGCCGAGGAGACCCTCGTCGCCTACGAGTCGCCACGGCGGCTGGCGGCGACGCTCGAGCTGCTGGCCGAGATCGACCCCGACCGCCCGGCCGCGGTGTGCCGGGAGCTGACCAAGGTGCACGAGGAAGTCGCCCGCGGTGCCGCCGCCGAGCTCGCCCGGCACTACGGCACGCACGAGGCCCGCGGCGAGGTGACGCTCGTCATCGCCGCCGCGGCGGGCGACGGCGCGTCTCGCGAGCAGGCGCTCGCGGCGCTGCGCGAGCTGGTCGCCGCCGGCGCTCGCACGCGGCCGGCGGCCGCGGCCGTGGCGCGGCTCACCGGCCTGCGCGCCAACGACCTCTACGCGGAGCTGACCCGCCCCGCCGAGTAGCCTGGGCGCCAGCTTCAGATGTCCTTCTACGTCACGACCCCGATCTACTACGTCAACGCGGCCCCCCATCTCGGGCACGCCTACACGACGATCGCCGCGGACGTGATGGCACGCCACCACCGCCAGCGCCACGAGCCCGTCTTCTTCCTGACCGGGACCGACGAGCACGGCGAGCCCGTCGCCGACGCCGCGCACGCGCTCGGCCTCGAGCCCCAGGAGCTGGCCGACCGCAACGCCGAGCGCTTCCGGGCGCTCGCGCCGCAGCTCGGCGCGAGCAACGACTTCTTCATCCGCACCACCGACCCCCAGCACGAAGCGGTGGTGCAGCGGGTGCTCTCGCAGGTGCGCGACAACGGCTACGTCTATGAGGGCACCTACGAAGGCTGGTACTGCCCGCGCTGCGCCGACTTCAAGGCCGACAACGAGATCGACGAGGGCAACCGCTGCCCGATCCACCACATCGAGCTCACCCGCGAGCAGGAGGACAACTACTTCTTCAAGCTCTCGGCCTTCCAGGAGCGCCTCGAAGAGCTGTACGAGCAGCGCCCGGACTTCGTCGCGCCGCGCACCCGCTTCAACGAGGCGCTCTCGTTCATCCGCTCGGGGCTGCGCGACGTGCCGCTGACGCGGCACAAGCTCACCTGGGGCGTGCAGGTGCCCTGGGACCCCGAGCACGTGTTCTACGTCTGGTTCGACGCGCTGCTCAACTACTACAGCGCCCTCACCTACGCGCGTCCGGGCGAGGATCTGCTCGACGAGTTCTGGCCCGCGAGCTACCACCTGATCGCCAAGGACATCCTGCGCTTCCACACGGTCTACTGGCCCGCGCTCTTGATGGCCGCCGAGATCGAGCTGCCCGAGCGCATCTTCGTGCACGGCTACCTGCTGCTCGAAGGCGAGAAGATGAGCAAGTCGCTGGGCAACGTGCTCGACCCCTTCGAGGTGATCGAGCGCTTCGGCTCCGATGCCCTGCGCTTCTACCTGCTGCGCGACGTCCCCTTCGGCCAGGACGGCTCGGTCTCCACGGCCTCCTTCGAGCTGCGCTACGAGACCGAGCTGGCGAACGAGCTCGGCAACCTCGCGAACCGCACGATCTCGATGCTGCTGCGCTACCGCGACGGCGCGGTCGCCGCCGTCGCGCCGGACCCCGCGCTGGCCGGCGACTTCGCGGGGCTCGCCGACCGGGTGGCCGCGCTCGTCGACCGCGGCGAGCTGACGAACGCGCTCGATGAGATCTGGCAGCGCGTACGGCGGCTGAACCGCTACGTCGAGGAGCGGGCGCCGTGGCAGCTCGCGAAGGACGACGGCGCGGCGGCGGAGCTGGACCTCGTGCTCGCGACGCTCGTCGAGGGCCTGCGCGTCGTGACCGTGCTGCTCTGGCCCTACCTGCCGGCGAGCGCGGAGCGGCTGCTGGCCGCGCTGGGCGCCGAGGACACCTCCCTGGCGGGGGCCGAGCTGGGCCGCGGCGAGGTCACGCGGGTGCAGGCGCTCGACGCGCTGTTCCCCAAGGACGCGCCCGCCGCCGCCGCTTCGTGATCGACTCCCACACCCACCTCGACCTCTGCGAGCCGCCCGACGCCGAGCTGGTCGCCGCAGCCGAGGCAGCCGGCGTGCGCCGGATCCTGACCGTCGGCATCGACGGCGCCTCCTGCCGCGCGGCTCTGGCCGCGGCGGAGGACTTCCCTCAGGTCTACGCCGCGATCGGGCGCCATCCCAACTCGGCTCACGGCTTCGACGACGCCGATCTCGCCGAGCTCGAGGCGCTCGCCGCGCACGAACGCTGCGCGGCGATCGGGGAGACCGGGCTCGACTTCTACCGGGACAGCGTGCCGCCCGCGGCCGACCAGCAGCGCGCCTTCGCCGCGCAGATCGCCCTCGCGCGCCGGCTCGGCAAGCCGCTCGTGATCCACACGCGCGCGGCCGAGCAGGCGACGCTCGAGCAGCTCGCGGCCGAAGCAGACGGGGTGAGGGTCGTGATGCACTGCTTCTCGATGCCCGACCGTCTCGGCGAGTGCCTGGAGCGCGGCTACATGATCTCCTTCGCCGGCAACGTGACCTACAAGAGCGCCGAGGACCTCGCGGCGGCCGCGCGGACGGTGCCCGTCGAGCGCCTGCTGGTCGAGACCGACGCGCCGTTCCTGACCCCGCAGGCGGTGCGCAAGCATCGCAACCAGCCCGCCTTCGTCGCGCACACGCTGGCGTTCATCGCCTCGCTTCGCGGAGTGGGCGTGGACGAGCTGGGCGCGGCGGTCGAGGCCAACGCCGCGGGCCTGTTCGGCTGGGAGTGAGCTCCGTGGCCGGCGCCGGTCAGCCGAGCCTGCGGCGGATGCGCCGCTTCGGGGTGCGGCCCGACCGCGACCTCGGGCAGAACTTCCTGATCGACTCGAACATCCTCGGTGTGATCGACCGCGCTGCGGCGTTGTCCAGCGAGGACGTGGTGCTCGAGATCGGCGGCGGGCTCGGGGTTCTGAGCGAGCACCTCGCCGAGCGTGCCGGGCACGTGCACGTGATCGAGATCGACGAGCGGCTGCGCGAGCCGCTGCTCGACGCGACCGACCGTTCGACAACGTGACGGTCCACTGGGGCGATGCGATGGCGATCGATCTCGCCGCGCTGCGGCCGCCGCCCACGAAGGTCGTCGCGAACCTGCCGTACGGGATCGCCGCGACCGTGCTGCTGCGCACGATCGAGGAGCTGCCGGGCGTCCGTCTGTGGGTCGCGATGACCCAGCGGGAGGTCGGCGAACGGCTCGCCTCGCCCCCCGGCTCGCGCGCCTACGGGGCGAGCTCGGTGCTCGCGCAGCTCGCCTGCGAGGTGCGGGTCGTGCGCGCGATTCCGCGCACCGTGTTCCACCCGGTCCCCAACGTCGATTCCGTGCTGGTCGAGATGCGTCGGCTCCGGGACGGCCGACGCGGCGGTTTCGCCGGCCCTGCGGAAGCTCGTCAGCGACGCCTTCGCGCACCGGCGGAAGACGCTCGCGGGCTCGCTCTCGCTGGCAGGCTCCGCCTTCGAGCGCGACCGCGTGCGCGCGGCGCTCGAGCAGATCGGCCACCCGCCCGACGCGCGGGCCGAGCGTCTGTCGCCGCAGGACTTCCGCGCGCTGGCCGGAATCCTTGGCGTGTGAACGCCGAGCTGCCCACGCTGCGCGCGCTCGCTCCCGCGAAGATCAACCTCGGCCTGTTCCTCGGCCCCGTGCGCGACTCCGACGGGCGCCACGAGCTCGCCACCGTGATGCAGTCGATCTCGCTGGCCGACGAGCTCACGCTCGAGCCGGCGCCGGCCGGGCGCGTCGGCGACGAGCTCGTGTGCCCGGGCGTGACGGGGCCGCCCGAGGCGAACCTGGCGGCGCGGGCGCTGCGTGAGTTCCGCGCCCGCACCGGCTGGCAGGCGCCGCCGCTGCTCCTGAGGATCGAGAAGCGGATCCCCGTCGCCGCCGGTCTCGCGGGCGGCTCGGCGGACGCGGCCGCCACGCTGCGTCTCGCCCGCGCGGCGTCCAGGCTCGGCGACGATGAGCTGCTGCTCGAGATCGCGCGTGAGCTGGGCGCCGACGTGCCGGCGCAGGTCGCTCCCGGCCGCTGGCTGGCCACCGGGGCGGGCGAGCGCCTGGAGCGGCTGCCGCCGCCGTCCGCGACGTTCGGCGTGCTCGTGCTACCTGCCCCGTTCGAGCTGTCAACGGCGGAGGTCTACGCGGAGGCCGACCGCCTCGGGCTCGGAGGCGACCGCGAGGAGCTCGCGCGGCGGCGCGAAGAGCTCGCCTCCTCTTTCGCCCGCGGCGCGCCGCTCCCGGCCGCCACGGAGCTGCTCCACAACGACCTGCAGCGCGCGGCGGTCTCGCTGCGTGGCGAGATCGGCGAGGCGCTCCGCGCGCTCGGCGCTGCCGGCGCCTCGCCGGCGCTGCTCAGCGGCTCGGGTCCGACCGCGCTCGGCCTGTTCGCGCGTCCCCGCGGGGAGGGGCTCGCACTCGCGCGCCTGGCCGCCGAGGCGCTCGGCGAGCGCGAGCCGGCCGCGGTCGCCGCGGAGCCGGTGGATGCCTCCTTCGGCGTGCCGGTACCGGCCTGACTGCGGCTTGCGCAACAATTCCGGCCGAGACGGATGAGCAGATCTCAGGTCAACGAGCTCGTAGCGGGTGCCAGCGCGGTCATCGGACTGGTGGTGTACGCAGGCCTCATCGTGAGGCCCGCGTGGACCGCGTACTCGCGGCTGTGGGAACGGGTCGCCGCAGCCGTCCTGTCGCTCTACGTGCTCGGCGTGTTCGTCGGCGCAGGGGTCGCGGGCGCGCTCGCCGTCGTCTACTTCTGGGGCTGACCAGTTGAGTGACCTCGAGGCGCTCGACGCCATCACAGAGGCGGTCGAGTCCGGCGCGGGGCTGCCGGAGGTCGTGCGCGCCGCCGCCCGCGCCCTGGACGCCAGCGTGGCCGTGACCGACCCGTGGGGCGCGACGCTCGCCGTCGCCGCCCGCTCGCCGGCCGAGGAGCGGGCGCTGCTCGGCCGCGGCGACGGCGTCGTCAGCTCGCCGCTCCGCGTCGCCGACAACGTCGTGGGCACGCTGCACATGCGGGCGAAGGCCGCTCCCTCGGCCTCGATGCAACGGCTGCTGCTGACGATGATCGCCTCCGAGGTCGAGCGCGTGCGGGCGCCCGAGCGGGTCTCCGAAACGGCGGCCGCCGACTTCCTGCGCGCGATCCTCGCGCGCGAGCTGACCGATCGCGAGGAGCTGCTCGGGCGCGCCCGCGAGCTGTCGCTCCCGCTCGACGACGGCGCTTCGATGATCGTCGCCCGCGCCCACCCGCAGGCGCCCATCGACGAGGGCTGGCGTGGGCGCGTGCGTGCCGTCGCCGAGCGTGGGGCGCGGGCTGTTGCGAGCCGCTCGATCGCAGCGCTCTCCGAACGCGAGGGGACACCGGCCGCCGAGGTGCTCGTGCTCGTGCCGGGCGGCGAGGAGGCCGGGGCCGCACGCGCTGCCGATGCCGTGCTGCGGGAGATGGAAGCGGGCCTCTCCGGCTACACCTTCGCGCTGGGGCGAAGCCGTGTCACCGCCGACCCGACCGAGCTGCCGCGAGCAGCCAGCGAGGCGCTGCTCGCGGCGAACGTCGCCCAGGGCTCGCCTGAGAGCGGTACGGCGTTGGCGTTCGAGGAGACCGGCGCCTATCGGCTCCTGCTCTCCGCGATGAGCGAGAACCCGGCCGAGCTGGAGCGCTTCTACGCGGAGACCGTCGAGCCGCTGGTCGCCTACGACGAGCAGTACGAGACCGACCTGGTGCGCACGCTCGAGACCTTCCTGGAGGCCGACGGGAACGTCGCCGGGACGGCGCAGCGGCTGTTCACCCACCGCCACACCGTCTACTACCGGCTGGAGCGGGTGCGCGAGCTCTCCGGGCTGGACGTGAGCTCCAGCGACGGGCGCGAGAAGCTCAGCTTGGGCCTGAAGTCGATGCGGGTGCTGGGCATAGCCTCGCCGGGCGGGCCTGCCTCCGAGGCGGGTGCGGCCGGCGGCCGGGTGCCGCGCCGCGGCGGGCGGCGCTCCTAGCCGCTCAGAAGTGGCGGACGCCGAACTCCATCGCGTAGGTCGCGCCCTTCTGGCCGGCGCGCAGCACGCCGGGCAGCCCCGGGTTCACGCCCACGCCGGCGTCGCGGTAGTAGCTCGTGAGGATGATCGCGCGATGGGGCGGCGAGGCCATCCATTCGGCGACGATGTGCGCGGGGCTCGCGAATGAACCGCTGCCCCACGCGATGTTCTGCCCGACCGCGAAGCCGGCGGAATGCGCGGGGTAGCGGGTCACGCCGACCAGCGACATCGGCGTCTGGCCGGTGGGCCGCACGTCGGCGAAGTAGTCCCAGCGGATCATCGAGCTGACCTGGCTCGCCGCCACTTTCCCGAGCTGCCCGTTCGCCCGCAGGGTGTGCAGCCCGTGGGCGCGGCGGACCGCGTTGACGAGGCACAGCGTCGCCTGGTCGACGGCGCCCTGGTCGCCGGCGGTGGGCTGCAGCGACGTGTTCGCGCAGCCGCCGTCCGCCGCGACGGCGCGCGGCGCGGCGGACGCCACCGCGACGGCGCACGTCAGCGCGCAAGAAGCGCACAGCAGCACGACCACCGCGAGCGTGGCGTAGGAGCCTCCCACCGTCTTCGCACGTCCGGCTCGCACGGTGCCGGACCGCTTACCCCTTTTTCTCCACGCATACGCACCGCTGCAACGCAATCGCAAAGCCAAGACCTCTCTCGTGAGCCTGCGGGGTTAGCTGACGGGCTAGCGCTGAAAGAGCCTGCGCTTCCGCGATCTCTGCCGCGGATTCGCCCCAACAATTTGGGTCCCCCGCTCCCCGGCGTCCGGCCAGGGATTAGGCGTTTCGTGCCGCGGCACGCTAGCAAAGTGAGATGACGGTTGCAGGGCTTGACGGGGCGCCGCACGCGTGCAAGCCCGCGCCATCACCCGCCCTGGACCACCTCCGCTGGGGCGCCGGTTGCGGCGACTATCCTTGCGACGTCTGCCTTTGGGGGGTCGTCCAATGGCAGGACATCAGGTTTTGGTCCTGAGAATCGGGGTTCGAGTCCCTGCCCCCCA
>CAWGBB010000006.1:0-183165 GCA_963820745.1 uncultured Solirubrobacteraceae bacterium
GGCGATCGAAGTCCATGCGAGCGAAGGCGCGTGGGCGGGGACCCTTGCGGGCCTGCCGCCGGGTCCGTATGTGCTTCGCGCCCAGCAGACCGACGTGGCGGGCAACGTCGGCGACAGCGCGGCCGTGCCGATCGCCCTCACGGCCCTCCCGGCGGCCCCTCCCCCTTCGGCATCGTTCACCTGGTTCCCGGAAGTGCCGCGAGTGGGGGAAACCGTCACGCTCGTCTCCAGCTCCACCGACGCCGAGCTCGCCGCTCACGGGCTTCGCCTGGGCGCTGAGCGGAACGGAACCCTTCCACCCCGGCCGTGAGACGACCACCACGACGTTCACGACCCCCGGCCCCCACGTCGTGCGCCTGCAGGTGACCGACGCCGCCGGTGCCACGGCGATCGCCAGCAAAGACGATCACCGTGCGCCACCAAGCCCTCACCCTGATGCAACCATTCCCGATCGTGAGGATCGCGGGCAAAGAGACGAGGAACGGCGTCAAGCTGACGCTCGTGACCGTGTCCGCCCCGGTCTCAGCGCTCGTCACGGTCCGGATCCGCGGCACCGGGGTCCGCTCGACCTCGCAGAGCCGCCTCGCAGCCGCCGGCAAACGGCCCGCGCCCAACGGAACCGCCCTGCTGTCGTTCCCGCGCTTCGCCCGCACCTTGAAGGCCGGCATCGTCCTGGAAATCCGCGTCACCAAGGCGGGCGAGATCGGCAAGCTCACACGCTTCATCCCCCGCCGCAACAAGCTCCCCACGCGGATCGACAGCTGCCTCACGACGACCGGCAAGCCGATGAGCTGTCCCGCCTCATGAGCACGCACCCCCTCGAGCGGCGCCGCATCAGGCCGGTCGGCCGCCGCGGCGAGCTGCGCCGGGTCGGGATCGTTCTGGCGGTGCTGGCCGGCGTGTTCGCGATCGCCTTCGGCATCGGGCACATCCGCCGCGCCGGCGAGACGGTCGTCGAACGCACACCGCCGCGGCTCTCGGCGGTGCCGACGCCGGTGGACGCCTCGCTCGCCTCCGCGCCCGCGATCAAGCTCGCGGTCGCCAAGCCTCCGCCTCCGCCGCCCAAACGGAGCACTCCAACGAAGAGCTCGGCGGCCTCCACCCCGGCGGAATCCACGATCGCGCCCACCACCTCGACGCCCGTCACGCCGGCGCCGACGGTGCAGCCGGTCGCGCCGCCGGCCAAAGCCGTGACACCGGCAACGCCCAGCCCCTCGCCGACGCCGCACTCCTCGGGCGGTTCCGGCTCGGGCGGCTCCGGCTCGGGAACGTCCTTCGAAAGCTCGGGCTGAGCATGGACGCACCGGCACGCGTGGTCCACCCGCTGATCGTGATCGCGCTCGTGCTCGCGGTCGTGTGCGGCTACCTCCTCGGCAGCCACCGCGTCTCGACCACGGGCGCCGGCCAGGGCGCCGGCCCGTCGCGCGTGGCGACGGCCGCGGGCCTGCTGCTCGAATACCCCGTCGACTGGGAGCGGTCCTCCGCGACGAAGTCGATCCCTGGGCTCACGCTCGATGAAGCCGTCACGCTCAGCCCACGCGGCAGCTCGGAATCGGGTCTGCTCATGGGCATGCTGCCCGCCGGCGAACCGGCGCCGCTCCCCGCGAGCTTCCTCGAACGCCTCGGCGGCGCGCCGCACGCGGAAGTCGTCTCGCTGGTGTCGACGCAGGCCTACCGCTACAGCGCGCTCAGCCTGCCGGGCTACAAAGGCGTGTTCGACCTGTACGCGATCCCGGCCGCCCCCACCGGGATGCGCGTGATGGCCTGCTTCGCGCCCAAGCGCCAGACCGCCGCCGGGCAGCAGTGCGAGACGATCGTCGCGAACGCCACGCTGACCGGCACCGCGGCGCTGACGCTCACGCCCTCGGCGACGCTACTCCGAAGCGCTCGTGCCGACGATCGCGAGCCTCGAGGACGGCACGCGCCGGCGCTCGGCGCCAGCTCGCGCAGAGCTCCTCGGCGGTGTCGGTCGTCGGCCCGGCGCGCTCGCTCGCGGCCCGCTTCGAGCAGGCCTCGGGGAAGGTGTCCGCACTCGAAGCACCTGCGGTCGCGGCAGCGGCGCAGGTCGCGCTGTCGCAGGCCCTCGCCGCGGCCGGGAAGGTGTACGGCGAACTGGCCGGCGCCGCCGAAGCCGAAGCCGTGTCGGCCTACGACTCGGCGCGCAGCCGTGTGACGAGCGCCGAGGCCGGCGTGGACCGGGCGCTCGAGAACCTCGTGCTGCTCGGCTACGGCCCGGCCTAGACACGTCGTACATACGTCCGGCTTCCTGTCAGGCCCCTTACGGGGCCGTAGCATCGCTGGGCCATGTCAAGCTCGTCGCAATCCCTCCTGCGACGTGGGGACGAGCAGCACGGGCGGGGACCGGTCTCCAGTCGCCGCACGGCGCTCGGCCGGCAAGGCGGATCCCGTACCCGGGGCCCGGTTCGGACGGGGGGGCGTGAAAGCGCACCCGCCCGTGACCGGGTCCCGTGGCACGAGCTCTCGGGCGGGATCATCCGCTACCTGCCGCTGTCGCTCCTCGCGACGCTCAGCGTGACGGTGGTGCCGGCCGTGCTCGCCGGCCTGATCGTGCCCGCGGGTGGACTCGCGGGCGCGCTCCTCTCGGTGCTGTGTGCGGTCCTGCTCTCGCTCGCCTTCGCCGCCGCCGAGTCGCAGATCTGGAAGCGCGTGCACGGCGCGCGCGGACTCGTCTACGCGGACCTCATGCTCTGGGGCTTCGCGCGCCGGCTGTGGGCCGAGCGGCGGGTCAAGCAGCTGGGCGCGGCTTACCGAGCGGCGGTCGGCTCGGACGGCGTGGTGCGGGTCGAGCTGCTCGAAGGCCTCGGCCGCCTGCTCGAGGTCCGCAACCCGTACACCTACGGGCATTGCCGGCGCGTCGCCCGCCACGCCGAACGGATCGCGCGCACGATGCGGCTCGGTCCCAGCGAGATCGCCGAGATCCGCACGGCGGCGCTCGTCCACGACGTGGGCAAGATCTACACGCCGGTCGAGATCCTCCACAAGGAGGGGCCGCTCGACGACGAGGAGTTCGAGATCGTCAAGCGCCACGCGGTCGACGGCGCCGACATGCTCGCGCCGGTGCGCGACCCCCAGCTCGTGGACATCGTCCGCCATCACCACGAGCGCATCGACGGCAGCGGCTACCCGGACGGGCTGAGCGGCGAGCAGATCCCGCTCGGCGCGCGCATCATCGCGGTCGCGGACACCTTCGACGCGATCACCTCACACCGGCCCTACCGGCGCGCGCGCAGCCAGCGCGAGGCGCTCGGCGTCCTCGAAGCCGAGGCGGGACGGCTGCTCGACGCCGCCTCCGTCGAGGCTTTCGCGCGGGGTTGCTCGCCCCGGCGCTCGATCGCCTCGGTGTCGCTGGCGGGCGCGGTCTCGGCGCGGATCGCCGATGCGCTGCAGCTACTGCCCGGCGGCCTGCTGGGCGGCGCCTCGGTCGCGGGCATCCTCCCGGCCGCCGGCGCCGCCGGCCTGCTGGCGGTGACGCCGGGCGTGCGCTACGAACGAGCCGCGCGCGCGGCTGCGAACCAGCCGGCGAGCGCGCTGGGGGCGGCGTTCCCGGGAGCGCTCGAAGGCACTCAGGAAGGCGCGCCCGTTGCCGGCGCTCCCACCGCGGGCAACGATCACGTACGCGTCGTACCCGTGCCGCGCCGGACTGCGGGCGGCGCGCCGGCCGCGCCGGTCTCGCCGATCCCCCTCCCCGGCACCGAGCCGGGCACCGGTGGAGGCACCTCGACGCAGCCGTCCGGTAGCGGCAGCACGCCGCCGGCCGGCGGCACCGGGCCGGTCTCCTCGCTGCCGAGAGAAACGCCGTCCGTGGAAACGCCCTCGCTCCCGCCGGGCAAAGCGCCGCCCGTGACCGTGCCGCCCGTGAAGATACCGCCGGTCAGCGTGCCGCCGGTGAGCACGCCGCCGGTGACCACGCCGCAGGTCAGCGCCGGGCCGGTGACGGTCCCGAAGCGTGACCGTCCCGAGCGTGACGGTGAAGGCCCCGAACGTCCCTGGCGTCAGCTTGCCCGGCGGCGGCAGGTCGCCGGGCAGCTGACGCTCAGGCAGCGGCCGCCCCGGCCGGCTGCGCGGGGTGACGGGCCTCGCAGCCGGCCGATCGGGCGTCGCGCTCGGCACGGTGGGTGGGGCAGTAGACACCCCGGATGCGGCCGTCGGCCAGGCCGAAAGCCAGCCATTCCTCGCCGTGCCAGGCGAAGCGGAAGAAGCGATCTGTGCGCGCCGGGGAGCGTTCGAGCTCGCGTGCCCAGGCGGCGACGACGACGCCGGCGGGGATCACCGAGTGGCAGGAGCAGCCGCCGGACATGTACCCCGACGAGACGCAGCGCAGCGGGCGGTCCTCGTGCTCGAGGCGCAGGCGCGCCAAGGTGTTCATCTCGACCACGACTCCGTGCCGCGCGAGGCGGCGGAGGGTGCGCGTCCTCGCTTCGTGCGGGTGGTTGTGGTGGAGAGGGCTCATGTCGTTCTTTCCGGGCAGTTCGGCTGCCCTTTTCGGGCAACCTGTGTCGTACCTTTCGGACGACAGGTCAGCGAGACGTACAGGAACGCGCGCGATCTTGGACGCCTGTTGGACGCGCGCCCGCGCGTGCGTGGACGGGATTTTTAAGGGAGGGGTGCCGCGGCTTGCGGGCCGCGGCGCTGGTGGCGCCCACGGCGAACACGGCCGTGGACGTGCGACGACGCCGGCCGGACGCCCTCGTGGGGTCCCCGGGAGGGGAGCTAGGCCTTGCCGGCGCTGGTGGCGCGGGTGCCTGCGCGACGCTCGGAGCTCTGGCCGATGCGGCGCAGCACCTCGCGCTCGCGTTCGGCCGCGCTGCGGGTCATCGCGCCTGCGAGCTGCACGGTGCCGCGCTGGACGGTCCAGTAACCGGTCGGCGTCTTCTTGATCGTGAGCTGGGGGGGTTGCATCAACGGACGTCCTTGTTCGTTGCGGGGGGCGAGACGTTGGACGCATCTTCGGCGCTACCCCTTTCGGGCTGAAGCCAATCGCGTCCCAATCGGCGGATCGCGCGTCAGCCCAGGCGACCGCGACTCGCCGCTCGCGTGAGCGCCCGGCCGATCGTCAGCGGGTGGCTGATCGCGGTCGTCAAGCGACCCGAGATGGAGGCCGGATCGTGCGCCACTCCGAGCTGGCGCATCAGCGTCACCTGGTCGAAGTAGACCCGCTCGCAGACGATGCGATCGCCCTCGAAGATGAAGAAGGCGGTCATGCGCGCGCGGAACGAGCGCCCGGTCGGCGGCAGGGAGCGCAGCGGACCGAGGTGCGTGCCGAGCAGATCGAACTCGACGATCACGGCGTCGTCGGCGTGGCGCAGCGAGACGAGCTCGTTGCGCTGGTCGGGGAAGGCGCGGCGCGTCTCCTCGTAGTAGGTGCGCACCGCCGCCTCGCCGTCGTATACGTCGCCGGTGGGGACGATCTCGTAGCGGGGGTGGGAGAACGTGCCGATCGTGGTGTCGAAGTCGTGGACGTTCTCCGACTCCATGTGCTCGCGCACGATCTCCTCCCGCCGCGCGCGCAGCTCCGCTTCCCCGCTCACGCACGGACTTCTACCACGGCGCGGCGCTCAGCCGCTCAGGCGCACGCCCCACCGCGCCGTCGTGCTCTCGCCGGGCTCGAGGCGGATCAGACCCTCCCCGCTGCGGAAGGCGTCGGGCGGGCACGTCATCGGCTCGAGCGCGAGGCCCGTGCGGCGGCGGTCGGGCGCGAGCGTGTCGCCGGTGAAGACCTCGAGCACCTCGTAGCCCTCGTCGACCCACAGCTCGACGGTGCGCCCGTCGGCGCCGAGCAGGCGCGCCGTGGCGCGGCCCTGCCAGTCGCGGCGCAGGGCGGTGAACGGGCTGTCGATCTCGAGCGGCCCGATCGCGCGCCCGTCGCGGAAGTCGAGCGGGCCCCCTCGACGTCGGCGCGGCCGCACGGCAGCTGGCGCTCCGGGTCGGTGAGGATCACGACGTCGGCCGGCAGCTCGAGCGTGCAGCCGTCGAGCGTGCCGGAGCCGGGGGAGAGGTAGGGGTGCTGGCCGGCGCCGTACGGGCACGCCGCGGCGCCGACGTTGCGCGCGCTCGTCGTGACCGCGAGGCCGTCGTCGCCGACCGCGTACTCGATCGCTCACCTCGAGGTCGAACGGGTAGCCCGCGCGGGGGTGGATGCGCGCGCTGACGACCACACGCTCGGGCTCGCGCTCGACTGCTCGCCACGGCACCCACCTGCAGCAGCCCGTGGATGGCGTTGTGCTTGGCGGGCTCGCTCAGATCGAGCTGGTGGGGCTGCCCGTCGAACTCGTAGCTGCCGTCGCGCAGCCGGTTGGGCCACGGCACGAGCACCGCGCCGTGCGCGCCGTCGCCGATCTGCTCTCGAGCGGGTAGGACTCGAGCACGTCGCGCGTCGCCGTCGACGTACGCGCGGATGCCGCCGCCGACCTCCACGATCGTCGCACGCTGTTCGCCGCGGACGATCTCGAACTGCTCGCCGGAGGGAGGTTGCGGCCATCCCGCCGAGAGCGTACCCCGGGGGGCGCGCGCAATCCTCAGCGCGGCGCCGACCGCCGGTCCCGCGGCGCAGCCGGTGCACCCGGCGCAGCTCCTCGACGGCCTCGTCGTAGCCGCCCAGGGGGTCGTTCGCCCGGCTGCCGAGAAGCTCGGGCTGGATGCGCCGGCGCACGAGCTCGCCCGCGATCGAGTCGACCCGCATCGCTTCGGTGCCGGGCCGCGAGGTCACGATGCGGTCGAGCACGAGTCCGTGGAAGAGGAGGCCGACGCCGTCGTCCAGCGCCCACCCGCCCGGCAGCGTGCCGTCGCGAACGTGGCCCAGCCAGATCGGAAGGCGCTCGGGCTCGCCGTCGGCGTGCACCGTCAGCGAGCCTTCGAGCAGCCCGAGGCCCTCGAGCGGCTCGGGCGGGCCGCTCGAGCGCGTGAGGCCCCACTGGAACCAGCACATCGCCCCGGCGCTGAGCCCTGCCAGCACCACCCCGCGCTCCCACGCCTCGATCAGCAGCTTGTCGAGCTCGTGCGCGCGCCAGATCGCCAGCAGGTTGCGCATCGAGCCGCCGCCGACGTAGAGGATGTCCTGCTCTTCGAGCAGCTCGCGCAGCGGCCGGTTCGTCTCTCGCAGCCGGAAGAGCGAGAGGTGGTCCGGGGCGCAGTTGCGCCCGTGGAAGCGCGCTTTGAACGCGTTGATCTGCGGCGTCGTGTCGCCCGAGGCCGTTGGCAGGAACAGGATCCGCGGTTCGCGCGTGCCGGCGAGCGAGAGCACGAAGTCGTCGAGCAGCGGGTTGGCCGGCTCCATCGTGAAGCCGCCGCCGCCCATCGCGAAGATCGTGCGCTCGGCCGGCGCGACCGGCTCGGGCGTCACGCTGCGACCCGCACCGGCGCGAGCCCCAGGTAACGGGCGTCGAGCGGCTCCTCGCGCACGCGCGCGCCCCGGCGCTGGACGCGGAACGCGCGCCCGTCCGCGCGCGAGCTGACGACGTGCTCGAGGTGCGTGCCGCGGAAGTGCAGGGCGACGCCGTCCTCGACCGCGAAGCCCGCGCTCATGCCCTCGGCGACCGCGCGGTGGTACTCCTCACGCCGCGCGGGCTCGGCGTCGTAGTGCACGCAGTTCGAGTACGGCAGCAGCCCCAGACCGCGTACCGCGCGCGGCGCGCCGTGGAACGCGCTCAGGGCCTCTTCGAACCAGCACAACGACCCGGCCGAGGGGCCGCACATCAATATCCCTCTCCTCCAACACCGCTTCAGAATCGAGTCCAGTCCGTGGGCTCGCCACGCGCCGAGCATGCTGAGCATGTTGCCACCCCCGACGTAGATGAGATCCTGCGAGAGCAGGTGGGCGGCCAGGTCGTCCTCGACGCCGCCCGTGCCCTGGTCGCGCCGGAACAGGGAGACGTGACTGGCCTCGCAGTCGGGCGAGAAGCGCCGGTAGAAGCGCACGACGTAGTGGTCGGCGTCGCCCGAGGCCGTGGGCAGGAAGCAGACGCGGGGCCGCGGCGCCTCGACCAGCGAGAGGATGTAGTCGTCGAGCAGCGAGCTTTCCCGCTCCATCGAGAAGCCGCCCCCGCCCAGGGCGACGATCTGGGGCACCGACGATGGCATCGCCACAGCCTGAAGCGCGGGCCGCCGGCGCGAAATGGACCGCGGTCGGAGATTTGCCCCGCGCGCTCGGACACCTGCGGAGCCTGCCCCTAGAGTGGGCGGTCGTGAGCGAGGCCGCGACACAGCGTCCAGAGGTCGAGACCGGCACCGTTTCCGCGGCGATCTCGCTGCGCGGCGTGCACAAGCGCTTCGGCGAGATCCGCGCCGTCGACGGCCTGGATCTCGAGGTGCCGAGCGGGGTGTGCTTCGGGCTGCTCGGGCCCAACGGCGCCGGCAAGTCGACGACGATGCGGATGCTGACGGCGCAGGCGCTCGCGGACGAGGGCGCGATCGAGGTGCTCGGCTACGAGCTGCCGCGCGAATCCAAGCAGGCACGGTTGGAGATGGGCGTCGTCCCGCAGCTCGACAACCTCGACGTCGAGCTCACCTGCCGCCAGATTCTCCTCGTGTTCGCGCGCCTGTACCGCGTCCCGCGGGCCGAACGCGAGGAAGCCGTCGAGCGCGCCCTGGACATCGCCAACCTGCGACCGCGCGCCGACACGATCGTGCGCGAGCTCTCCGGCGGCATGCGCCGGCGGCTGCTCGTCGCGCGCGGCTTGATCCACCGTCCGCGCCTGGTCCTGCTCGACGAGCCCACGGTCGGCCTCGACCCCCAGATCCGCCAGGAGCTGTGGTCGCTGATCGACGGCCTGCGGGCGCAGCGGCGTCACCGTGCTGATGAGCACCCACTACATCGAGGAGGCCGAGCGCCTGGCCGACACCGTGGCGGTGATGTCGGCGGGCAAAGTGATCGCCGAAGGCACGCCGGCCGAGCTGGTCGCCGGCCACGCCGGGCGCGAGGTGCTCGAAGTCTACGGTCCGCCCGCGCGCCTGGCCGAGGTCAGCTCGCTCGCCGCCGCGCGCGGCTGGGAGAGCCGCCGCAGCGGCCCGGCGGTGGCGATCCTGCGCGCCGAGCTGCTCGACGGCGAGGCGCCCGAGGGCGTGGTGCGTCCCGCCAACCTCGAAGACGCCTTCGTGGCGCTGACCGGAGAGGAGATCGAATGAGCGCGGCAGATGCCGGGTGGGACGGATCGAGCCGGCGGGCGCGTGCGCGTCCGGCGCCTCGAACCGGCGGCGCTCGCCGGCGTGATGAGCCGCGACATCTCGATCTTCGGCCGCTACTGGAAGGCGACGACCTTCTCCTCGATCGTGCAGCCGACGATCTACCTGCTCGCGTTCGGGCTCGGCATCCGCTCGTTCATCCCGCAGGTCGCCGACGTCAGCTACGTCGCGTACGTCGCGACCGGCGTCGTCGCGACGGCGGTCCTCTTCTCCTCGGCGTTCCCGGGCATGTTCAACACGTTCGTGCGCTGGCAGTTCCAGCGCACCTACGACGCGATGCTCGCCGCGCCGGTCGACGTCGAAGAGCTGATCACCGCCGAGGTGCTGTGGGTCTCGATCCGGGCGGGCGTCTACGGCGTCGCGCCGCTCATCGTCGGCTTCTTCTTCGGGCTGGAACCGGAGTGGGGGATGCTGCTCGTGCCGCTGATCGGCTTCGTGACCGGGTTCGGCTTCTGCTCGTTCGGCGTCGCGATCGCCGCCGTCGCGAAGACGATCGACAACTTCAACTACGTCACGAGCGCCGTGCTGACGCCGATGTTCCTCGTGGCCGGGACGTTCTTCCCGGTCGACAAGCTGCCGGACGGCGTGCGCCAGATCGCCTACATCAACCCGCTCTACCACTGCGTGCAGCTCGTCCGCGACGCCTGCTTCGGCGAACTGCACTGGGGCGACCTCGGCAACGCCGCCGTGCTGATCGCCTTCGCACTCCTGATGTGGCGGCTGGCGATCTCGCAGCTCGGCAAGCGCCTGATCGACTGAGGAGACCGGGAGGTCGGCCGGCCTCGCCTCAGCAAGCTCTGAGGTCCGGCCCAGGCCGCTCCCACCGCCGGGCGTGAGGCTGCACGGCCATGAGCTCCCCTTCCGCCGCCCCTCGCTCTGAGCGGCCTGCGCTCCGCGCGCGCCCGCCGTCTCGCCCTGCGCGCGCCGCGCCCCGAGCTGATCGGCCTGCTTGGCGCTCGCCGCGGTGCTCAACCTGTGGGCGCTCAGCCGCAACGGCTGGGCGAACGACTACTACAGCGCCGCCGTGCGCTCGATGAGCACGAGCTGGCACAACTTCCTGTTCGCCTCGCTGGACCCCAGCGGCGTCATGACCGTCGACAAGCCGCCGCTCGCGCTGTGGGTCGAGGCGCTGTCGGTGCGGGTCGTTCGGCTACCACCCGCTCGAGCATGCTGGTCCCGCAGGCGCTGATGGGGATCGCCGCGGTGGCGCTCGCGTACGACCTCGTGCGCCGGCGCTTCGGGCGCCTCGGCGGCTTCGTCGCCGGCCTGGCGCTCGCGCTCACCCCGATCACGGTCGCGATCTTCCGTTACAACCAGCCGGACGCGCTGCTCGTGCTGTGCTCGGTCGCGGCGCTCTGGTTCACGGTCCGCGGGCTCGAGGACGGGCGCACCCGGTGGATCGTGCTGGCCGGCGTCTGCGTCGGTCTCGGCTTCGAGACGAAGATGCTCGTGGCGCTGGTCGTCGTGCCGGGGATCGCGCTCGCATGGCTGTGGAGCGCGCCGCGCCCACGCTCGTGGCTTCGCACCGCGGGCCAGCTGCTGGCCGGCGGCGCGGCGATGACCGTCGTCGGCGGCGCCTGGCCGTTGCTCGTCGAACTGACCCCGGCCGCGAGCCGCCCCTGGATCTCCGGCACGAGCGACAACCACGTGCTCTCGCTGATCTTCGAATACAACGGCGTCGGGCGCGTCGACGGCCAGGCCGGAGGGCCGGGCGGCGTCGGCGGCACCCAGTTCGGCGGCGGCACCGGCGTGACCCGGCTGCTCAACTCCGCGCTCGGCGGCCAGGCGGGCTGGCTGCTCGGCTTCGCCGCGGTGAGCGCGCTCGCGCTCCTGTTCGCGACCCGGCTGCGCCGCTCCGACGCGCGCACGGGCTGGCTGCTCGCGGTCGGCGGCGCGTTCGTCGACCACCGCCGTGCTGTTCAGCTTCGCCAGCGGGATCTTCCACCCCTACTACGTCTCGCTGCTCGCGCCGTTCGTCGCGGCGCTGGTGGGCGCGGGCACGCGCACTTCGTCGCGCGGGCGCGAGGGCGCACGCGTCTTCGGCCCGCTGGCGATCGCGGCGGGCGTCGCGACCGAGCTCGTCGGTTCTCGGCGACTACCCGGGCCAGCTTCGCTGGCTCGTGCCGCTGCTGATCGGCCTCGGCGGGCTCGCCGCGGTCGTACTCGCCGTCGTCAGCTGCGCGCAGGCTGCGCCTCGGCGCGGTCGCTGTCGCCGCCGGCATCCTTCTGATCGCGCCCGTCGATCTGGGCCGTCGACACGCTCGGGCACACGCTCAACGGCACCTTCCCGGAAGGCGGCCCGGCCGTCGCGAGCAGCGGCTGGCGGCGGCCCCGGCCGGCCCGGCTCGCGCGCGCTTCCCGCCCGGCGCCGGCTCGGCCGCAGGGCCGCGCGATCCCGGGCGCCGGCGCGTTCGCGGTTCCCGGGCGCTCGTCTGGCGCCGGCTCCAGTCCGGGCCGGCGGGCTTCGCGCGGCCCAGTGGCTTCGCTCCCCCTGGCGCGGGCTCGCGCGCCGGGCGGCCGCGGCCCGGGCGGCGGCTTCGGACGCTCGCTCAGCCCGCAGGTCCTCGTCCTACGTCAAGGCCCACGGCGGCGGCACGATCGCTGTCTCCAGCCAGTCGAGCGCCGCCGGCTCGATCATCGCCGACGGCGCCGACGTCGCAGGCATCGGCGGCTTCTCCGGGCGTGAGAGCGACGTGTCGGTGCGCTGGCTGGCCCAGGAGGTGCGGGAGGGCAAGATCCGCTGGGTGCTCGACGAAGAAAGCTCGTCGACGGGCACGCTCGGCGCCGCCGGGCTCCGGCTCCGCGCGCGCGTCCGGCGCGCAGTCGCTCTTCGGCGGCTCAGGCTCAGGCGCGTCCAACGGCTCGGCGCGAAGCTTCGGCGGACGCTCCGGCGACGGGCGCGAAGGCTCTCGCAAAGCGATCGGCGCCGGCGGCGAAAGCCTGCATTCGCGTCAGCGTCGGCGGCTCGGGCGCGTCCTCCTCGAGTTCCTCGGCCGGCACGACTCTCTACGACTGCCAGGGCCACGCCGCCGCGCTCGAAAGCGACGAGCTCCTAGCCTCGTGCTTCCCGTCTAAATCCTGGCGCTTCCGGACCGCCCGGTATGTAGTGTGGCGTCCGAGGATGCGATTAGCGTCCTCGAACTGCCTGGATGCACCGAGGGGGCGCCGGGCCCACGGAAGGACAATCCCGGCTCTCGTCTAATACGGCCGTCTAGGTCCGCAACTTTTGCGGGGTTTTGGGATTCCATAGGGGTAGAGGATGTCTGTCCGGTTGAGGAGGAGGTTGGCATGATGTCGCGTGCACGGGTGTGGTTGTTGATGCTTGTCTGCGGGCTGCTGCTCGCCGTCGCGCTGCCTGCGGGGACGCAGGCCGAATTCGGCATCGAAAAGTTCGTTGCCACGAACTGCGAAGAAGACGACTGCGGGGAGGAAACGATCGTCGCGGCCCTTCGCCGAGCCGAAGCCGATCGACCGACGGCGGAAGAAAAGGAAGAACCGAAGGCGAAGGCTTCACGCAGGCCGGAGGCCGTGTTCCGTTCGGCGTGACCGACTTCATGGTCCTGACGCCAACGAAATCGAAAACGAAACCCGAAAAAGTCACGGCTTCCGACCTGACGGGCACGGTCGAGCCGACGTCCATCGTCGAACACATCCGCACGGACGTCGCTCCAGGCCTCGCGACGAACCCCTTCGCGGTCAAACTGTGCTCGCAGACGGATTTCGGCGGTGGCCGAAGGGTCGCTCCTCGCGGCGGCAGGGCTCTTCGGCGCGCCGACGCCGACTGCGCAGCAAGCGAAATCGGCGAACAGTAGGCCACCATCTTCACCGGCATTCCCGAACAGCTCGGCTTCGAAAAACAAGAAGGCGGCGGCGACGTCCCGCTCGCGGGGAAGGTTTACGACCTCGAAGCGAGAGCGAAAAAGAAGAAGTAGACGGCGAGAAACTGCGATGGCGAAGGGCTCGCAACTCGCCGCGCTCTACGCCGTTGCGCTGAAACTTCCCAAACCGACTGCACCGAAACGAACCTGACCGGAACTCGGCGTCCCGAAACCGATCTCAAAAGACCAGTGGTACTCCCACTCCCTGATCAAAGGCAACGTGGAATGGGGCAAAGAAACCCAAGGCACGGCCGGCCGACTACCACGACTACTTCGAAATCGAAGGTCGGCCCCATCGCCTCCGCTGCTCCGTTCGCGACTGATGTTCATCGGCAAGATCGGCGAAGGCGACTTCATCACGAACGCGACCAGCTGCCCCGGTCACCTCACGACGAGACGCTGCAGGCCCGGCACCGGCAACCAGAAGGCGCCAAAGTCGCCGGTCAAGTCCACGTTCACGACGCCGATCGGGCTGACGGGTTGCAACGTGCTCGAATTCCCGATCAAATTCGGCTTCCATCCGTCGACGACGACGACCGACCGCCGAACGAATTCACGACGGAAGCGACGAGCGAACACGAACCCGAAAGCAAACGGACGTCTCGCAGGTCAAATCAGCCGAAATTCATCCTGCCGGCCGGCATGACGCTCAACCCGTCGGCCGCGAACGGGCTGGAAGCCTGCAAACCGAGCCAGGCGCATGAAATCGAAGGCACGGAAAAGTTCACCGAAGCGTTCGGTGTCGCGTGCCCGGCCGGCTCGAAGATCGGCACGTGTCACGCTCAACGTGCCGACGCTGCCGGACGGCTCGCTGACCGGCGCCGCCTACCTCGGCCAGCCCGAGGCGGGACCGATCACGGCGCCGCCGTTCACGATGTACGTGGTCGCGAACTCGGCGAAGTACGGCGTCTCGGTGCGCCTGGTCGCGCACGTGAGTCCCGACCTGGCGACCGGGCAGGTGACGACGACGTTCAGCAGCCCGCCCGAACAGCCGTTCACGAACCTCGCGATCAACTTCGAACCGGAACGTCCTCGCGCCGGTCGCCAACCCGTTGCTCTGCGGCGAAGCGAAAGGCGTGGCGGTGTTCGAACCGACCTCGGCGCCGGGGAGCTGAAAACCGACGTCGTTCGGTCAGACGATCACGGGCTGCAACTCGAGCCCGCCGCCGTTCAAACCGGCGCAGAAAACGACTAACAGCAACGGCAACGGCGGCGCGAGCACGAACTTCACGCTCAACCTCGCGCGCAACGACGGCGAACAGTACATCTCGTCCGTCAAGACGGAACTGCCTCCGGGCCTGGTCGGCAAGATCACGATCGCCGAACGGTGCCAGGAAGCGGCCGCGAACAGCGAAACGACGGCGTGCCCGGCCAACAGCCAGATCGGCACGGCCACGGTGCTCGCGGGCTCCGGCAGCCAGCCGTTCTCGTTCACCGGCCCGGTGTACCTGACCGGTCCCTACCAGGGCGCGCCATACGGGCTGTCGATCAAGGTGCCGGCGGTCGCCGGACCCTTCAACTTCGGCACGGTCGTGACCCGCGCCGGGATCACCGTCAACCAGTTCACATCGCAGGTGATCGTGGAAAGCAACCTGCCGAGGATCCGCCAGGGCGTGCCGTTCCGCATCCGCAGCATCAGCGTGGCGGTGAACAAGTCGGGCTTCATGTTGAACCCGACGAACTGCAGCGCGTTCTCGACGGTCTCGACGCTCGGCAGCTTCACGACGCTGGAGCCGGGCGGCGCGACCGGAACCGGAATCGCCTCCTCGCCGTTCCAGGTGGCCAACTGCAACAAGCTGGCCTTCAAGCCGAAGTTCAAGGCGAGCTCCAACGCGAAGACCTCGCGCACCAACGGAGCCTCGCTGACGACCGAAGTCACTCAGGCCGCGGGCCAGGCGAACATCAAGTCCGTGAAGGTCCAGCTGCCGCGTTCGCTGCCGTCGAGGCTGACGACGCTGCAGAAAGCGTGCACCGAAGTGGTGTTCAACGCCAACCCGCTGCGGTGTCCGAGCGGTGCGTTCGTCGGCGGCGCCGTCGTGCACACGCCGACGCTGCCGCAGCCGCTTCGCGGGCCGGCGATCCTGGTCTCGCACGCCAACGCGGCGTTCCCCGACCTCGACCTCGTGGTCGAAGACCCGAACCACCTGCGGGTGATCCTGGTCGGTAACACGAACATCAAGAACAGCATCACGACCACGACGTTCGCCTCGACGCCGGATGTCCCGGTCTCGAGCGTCCGTGTCGAACTGCCGATCGGCTCGCACAGCGCGCTCGCGGCGTTCGGGAACATCTGCGCCAAATCGCTGGTCATGCCGACCACGATGACCGCGCAGAACGGCAAGTCGTTCAAACAGAACACGGTCATCAACGTGGCCGGGTGCCCGGTGGAGATCGTGGGGCGGAAGGTCGTCGGCAACCAGGTGTGGGTCACCGTCAAGGTCCCGGCCGCGGGTCGGGTCAGCGCGAGCGGCACCTACCTGCACAAGACCACGAAGAAAGCAAAGAAAGCGCACCAGAAGCTCACGCTGAAGGTGCCGCTGACGAGCGCAGGCCAGAGCAAAAAGCCGCTGAACGTGACCGTGCGCATCGGGTTCACGCCCAAGAAGGGCAAGAGCTCGAGCGCGCACGCCAAGGTCACGTTCCACTAGCCGGTGGGGAGGCGCGGGGTCGGACAGCCCGCGCCTCCCGCCCCGGCCGGTGGGCGCGGCCCGTAGGCTTGCGTAGGAATGCGCACAGACGCGCACGCCGCTGTCACAGTCGCTTGACGATGCCGTAAATTGGAAGCATGGATGTCGTCTCAGGTACGGATACCTCGGCGTCCGGGGGCGTGCAGCGGGTTCTCAGCGGGATCCGCCGGCTGACGGCACTTGCCGACGGCGTAGCCGACACGGACACGATCTACCGCGCGCTCGCGCATGAGCTGCTCGAGGTGCCCGGCGCGGAGGAGGTCCACATCCACCACCTCGCCCGTGACGGCGCCGGCGACGACCTCGTCGACGTCTACCTCTTCGAGGCCGAAGGGCGGGTGAGCTACCTCTCCCCGCGCGCAGAGCGGCCCCCGGGCGTGACCTGGGTCGCCCGCACGCGGCGCAGCTTCCTGGCCGCCGACGCGGAGGAATTCGCCGCGAGCGTGCCACGGCTGACGGCCACCGGCGAGATGAGCTGCGTGCTGCTGCTGCCAGTGGTCGAGCGGGCCGAGGTCGAGGCCGTCGTGATGCTCGTGCGCCGCGTCGCGGCGATCTACGAGCCGGGGGCCGTCGACCTCGCGCGCACCCTGGTCGAGCAGGGCGCGACGGCGCTGGCGCTCGTGCGGGCACGCTCGGAGGCCGGGACCGATGCCGTCACGGGTTGCATGAACCACCGCGCGATGCGCCGCCGCCTGGACGAGGAGATCGGCCGCGCGATGCGCACCGGCGGGCCGCTCTCGTGCCTCTTGATCGACCTCGACGACTTCAAGCTCGTCAACGACCAGCACGGCCATCCGGCCGGCGACGCGATGCTCCGCGAGGTCGTGCGGGCGCTCGTGGGCGAGTTCAGGGCCTTCGACCGCGTCGCGCGCTACGGCGGCGACGAGTTCGTCGTGATCCTCCCGAACGCCGACCTGGAAAGCGCCGCCGCGGCTGGGAACCGGGCGCTCGAGCGGCTGCGCGAGCTGCCCTCCTACGCCGGTGGCGAAGGCGTCTCGGCGTCGATCGGCGCCGCGCAGTGGCAGCCGCCGATGAGCACCGACGAGCTGTTGGCCGCCTGCGACGAGGCGCTCCTGCGCTCCAAGCGCCAGGGCAAGGGCCGCGTCACCCGCGCCACGGCCCCGCGGCGCTGACGTCGCGGGCCGGTTCGGCCGCGGAGGGCGGTGAGGGATCGCGGCGGCGACTCTGCGAGACTGCGAGCCGTCCCTGCACAGAGCGACGTCGGGAGTTCAGATGCCGCAGAACAGCTTCCAGGCCAAAGACTCGCTGCGGGTCGGCGACCGCGAGTACGAGATCTTCCGGCTAGACGCCCTGCAGCAGCGCTTCGACGTCGCGCGGCTCCCCTTCTCGCTGAAGGTCCTGCTGGAGAACCTGCTCCGCACCGAGGGCAACGGCTCCGTCGAGGCCGCCGACATCGAAGCGCTCGCCACCTGGGACGCGAAGGCGGAGCCGAGCAAGGAGATCGCCTTCACACCGGCCCGCGTGCTGATGCAGGACTTCACGGGTGTACCGGCGGTGGTCGACCTCGCGGCGATGCGCGACGCGATGGCCCAGATGGGCGGCGACCCGGCACGGATCAGCCCGCTCACTCCCGCCGAGCTCGTGATCGACCACTCGGTGCAGGTCGACGCGTTCGGCACACGCGACGCGTTCCGCGTCAACGCCGAGCGCGAGTTCGAGCGAAACGAGGAGCGCTACGCCTTCCTGCGCTGGGGCCAGGGCGCCTTCGACGACTTCTCGGTCGTGCCCCCCGACACGGGCATCGTGCACCAGGTCAACATCGAGTACCTCGCGCGCGTCGTGTTCCCGCGCGAGGGCGAGCCGCCGCAGGCATACCCGGACACGCTCGTCGGCACCGACTCGCACACGACGATGGTCAACGGCCTCGGGGTGCTCGGCTGGGGCGTCGGCGGCATCGAGGCCGAGGCCGCGATGCTCGGCCAGCCGATGTCGATGCTGATCCCGCAGGTGCTCGGCGTGCAGCTGAACGGCGAGCTGCCCGAGGGCACGACCGCCACGGACCTCGTGCTCACGGTCACCGAGCTGCTTCGGTCGCGCGGCGTCGTCGGCATGTTCGTCGAGTTCTACGGGCCCGGCGTGGGCGCGCTGCCGATCGCCGACCGCGCGACGATCGGCAACATGTCCCCCGAGTTCGGCTCGACGTGCGCGATCTTCCCGATCGACGCCGAGACGCTCCACTACCTCGAGCTGACGGGGCGCCCCCCGGAGCAGATCGCGCTGGTCGAGGCCTACGCCCGCGAGCAGGGTCTCTGGCACGACCAGGACTCCGAGGAGCCGACGTTCAGCGACACGCTGGAGCTCGACCTCGCAACCGTCGAACCGAGCCTCGCCGGGCCCAAGCGCCCGCAGGATCGCGTCGCGCTCAGCGAGGCCAAGCAGGCGTTCGAGCGCTCGCTCGCGGACTACATGCCCGACGACGGCGAGCAGGCCGACCTCGAGGACGAGGGGGTCGCCGAGTCCTACCCGGCGTCCGATCCGCCTGCTGTCAGCGTTCCCGGACACCGGCCGCTCGCGGAGACGGTGCCCCAGCTGCCGCCGGCCGGAGCCCTCGGCACCCTGCCCCACAACGGCACCGCCCAGGCCGTGCAGCTCGACGGCGAGAGCTTCGAGGTCGATCACGGGCACGTCGTGATCGCGGCGATCACGAGCTGCACCAACACGTCGAACCCGTCGGTGATGGTCGGCGCGGGGATCCTCGCGCGCAACGCGGTGCAGCGCGGCCTTCGCTCCAAGCCGTGGGTCAAGACCTCGCTCGCCCCCGGCTCGAAGGTCGTGACCGAATACCTCGACCGCGCCGGGCTGACCGAGCCGCTGGAAGCGCTCGGCTTCAACCTCGTCGGCTACGGCTGCACGACCTGCATCGGCAACTCGGGTCCGCTGCTCCGGAGCCGATCTCCGAGGCCGTCGCAGGCGGCGACCTCGCCGTCGTCTCGGTGCTCTCGGGCAACCGCAACTTCGAGGGGCGCATCAACCCCGACGTGAAGATGAACTACCTCGCCTCGCCACCGCTGTGCGTCGCCTATGCGCTGGCCGGCACGATGGACATCGACATCGTCCACGACCCGATCGGCACCGACGCCGAGGGCAACGACGTCCACCTCGCGGACATCTGGCCCTCCGAGAAGGAGGTCGCCGAGACCGTCGGCGAGGCGGTTCAGTCCGACATGTTCCGTCGCAGCTACGGCGAGGTGTTCGAAGGCGACGAGCGCTGGAACGGGCTGCAGGTGCCCGCCGGTGAGCGCTTCGCCTGGGACGAGAGCTCGACCTACGTGCGCCTGCCGCCCTACTTCGAGGGCATGCCCGCCGAGCCCGAGGCCGTCACCGACGTGAGCGCCGCGCGCGTGCTCGCGCTGCTCGGCGACAGCGTCACCACCGACCACATCTCCCCGGCCGGCGCGATCAAGCGCGACAGCCCCGCCGGGCGCTACCTGCAGGAGCAGGGCGTCGAGGTGCGCGACTTCAACTCATACGGCTCGCGCCGTGGCAACCACGAAGTGATGATGCGCGGCACGTTCGCGAACATCCGCCTGCGGAATCTCCTCGGCGGCGGCGAGAAGCTGCCGGAAGGCGGCTTCACGCGCTACTTCGGAAACGGCTCGGCCGAGCAGATGCCGATCTACGACGCGGCCATGCGCTACATCGCCGACGGCACCGACCTCGTCGTGCTCGCCGGCCGCGAGTACGGCTCGGGCTCCTCGCGCGACTGGGCCGCCAAGGGCACGCGGCTGCTCGGTGCGCGCGCGGTGATCGCGCAGAGCTTCGAGCGCATCCACCGCTCGAACCTCGTCGGCATGGGCGTGCTGCCGCTGCAGTTCGCCGACGGCGAGAGCGCCGCCTCGCTCGGGCTGACCGGCGAGGAGACGATCTCGATCTCCGGGATGGCGGAGGCGATGGCGGGCGGGGGCGGGCCTCCGCGCGAGGTGCAGGTGCGAGCCGAGCGGGACGGAGCCGAGCCCGTCGCCTTCACTGCCCGCGTGCGCATCGACACGCCGCAGGAGGCCGACTACTTCCGCCACGGCGGCATCCTCCAGTACGTGCTGCGCGGGCTGCTCGCCGCATGAGCCCCGCGCCGAGGAGGTCCACCCGCCGGACGAGCCGGCGCGCCGCCAAGCCGGCCGTGCCGCCGCTGCTGCGCGATCTGCTCACGACCCCGGGCCCGTCCGGCTACGAGGAGGCCGCGGCGGCCGCCTGGCTCGAGTACGCCAAGCCCTTCGCGGAGGGCTCGACCGACGCGGTCGGCACGCCGCTCGCCCGCGTCGCGCCCCGCAAAGGGACGCGCGGCAAGCCGCGGCGGCTCGTCTTCATGGGGCACATCGACGAGATCGGTCTGATCGTCACCCACATCGACAACGACGGCTTCCTCTGGTTCGGGGAAGTCGGCGGTTGGGACCCGCAGATACTCATCGGGCAGCGCGTCGTGCTGCAGACACGCGGTGGTGCGGTTCCGGGCGTCGTGGGCAAGAAGCCGATCCATCTGCTCCGTGGCGAGGAGCGCAAGAAGGTCCCCGAGCTCCGCGAGCTGCACATCGACATCGGCGCCAAGGATGGGGAGCAGGCGCGCGAGATGGTGCGGATCGGCGACGTCGCCGTGATCGACGCCGACCCCGTCGAGCTGCCGAACGGGCGCCTCGCCTCGCGGGCGCTCGACAACCGCATCGGCTCCTACGTAGCGCTCGAGGCGGCGCGGCTCGTCGCGGAGAAGGGCGGCAGCGCTTGGGAGGTGGTCGCCGTCGCCGCCGCCCAGGAGGAGACGACCTTCGGCGGCTCGCGCACGAGCGCCTTCTCGCTCGAGCCCGACGCGGCGATCGTGCTCGACGTCACCCACGCCACCGACGCGCCGGGCATCGACGTGAAGTCCGAGGGCTCGCATTCGCTCGGCTCGGGGGCGACGATCGGCCGCGGCTCGTTCCTGAACCCAGCCGTCTTCGAGCTGCTGCACAACACGGCCGAGGCCGAGAAGATCCCGTTCACCGTCGCGGCGAGCGGCCGCCAGACCGGGACCGACGCTGATGCCGTCCACCTCAGCCGGGGCGGTGTCGCGACCGGTCTCGTCAGCGTGCCGGTGCGCTACATGCACTCACCGGTCGAACTCGTCGACCTCGCAGACATCGAAGCAGCCGCGCGGCTGCTTGCGGGATTCGCGGCGCGGCTGACCGCGCGCACGAGCTTCGCGCGCTAGCCCTCGATCGCTTCGAGTTCGGTGCCTTCGGCGATCTTGTAGGGCTCGCCCGGCGCGCAGCCGACGACGAGCATCCGGATCCCCTCAGGGCCGGCGACCACCTTGCGTTTGGTGTCGGGCCCGATGCGGATCAGCGTGCCGCCGTCCATCTCGACGCGCTCGCCTTCGATGTCCATCGAGCCGGACCCGGAGAGGACGGCGAAGACCTCCTCCTGGCCGCTGTCGGCGTGGTCGTGGTCGGGATAGCCGTCGAACCCCGGAGGCAACTGGATCACCTGCATCCCGAACGCCGTCACGCCGAGCTCGGCGCGCGCCAGGACGAAGCCGCCCCCGTGGTTTGCCTGCATGTCGTCTATGCGCTTCGCGGTGTAGTCAGCCATGGACGGGACCCTAACCGACGGGCATCAGCAGTGCGAGCTGGCGCGACTGCGCGAGCACCGTGCCGTCCGCGGCCCACACCACGCCGTCCTCCTCGAAGAAGCCATCCGCGAGCAGCTTGGAGGACATCTGGGCGTAGCAGAGCTGGTTCAGCGCCCGATCCTGCGGGCGGGGGAGCGCCTGGCGGAAGTGGATCGTGAGGTCGATCGTCGGCGCGGCCGCGGGCGCGCCGGTCGCCATGAAGGGGGTCGGGATCAGCGCGTCGGTGTAGAAGGCGACCGAGAGCGCGTCGGTCGGTCGCGGCTCGGCGAGGCCGACCCAGGCGCCGAGCTCCATCGGGCGCCGCTCGCCGGTCAGCGGGCGGCCCTGGAAGCGCGGCTGCATCACGAGGTGCTCGGTGAACGGCGGCGCCCCGAACTGGCGCGCGGTGCCCGCGCGGCGTTCGACGTCCGGCCCCTCGACGTCCGGGATCGGCAGGTCGTTGATCTCCGGCGCCTCCCAGGGCACCGAGAAGGCGCCGAGGACGAGCGCCATCAGCCGCCCCTCCTGCTCCATCCGCGCCGAGACGGTGCTCAGCGAGCGTCCGGCCCGCTCCAGCACGGTGCGGATCACGACCGGGCCCGGCGCGGGCGCGCGGGCGTAGTGGATCGTCAGCGACCGCGGCGAGCGCTGCGCGTCGTCCACGGTCTCGATCAGCGCGCGCAGCAGCATCGCTGCCAGGTAGCCCCCATGCGGCCCGCGTCCGGCGACCCAGCCCTCGGCCACCGCCGCGTCGAACACGGCTACCTCGTCACCGCGCTCGCGCAGCGAGACGGCGGTGTCGCGCTCGAACGGGGCCGGCGTTGCGGGCTCGCCGGCGCCGGCGGGCTCAGCCACGCACGAGCCGCTTGTAGGTGATGCGGTGGGGGCGGTCGGCGGCGTCCCCGAGCAGCTCGCGGCGGTTCTCCTCGTAGGCCTCGAAGTTCCCCTCGAACCAGCTGACCTGCGAGTCGCCCTCGAACGCGAGCACGTGCGTGGCGATCCGGTCGAGGAACCAGCGGTCGTGCGAGATCACGACCGCGCAGCCGGGGAATTCGAGCAGCGCGTTCTCGAGCGCGCGCAGCGTGTCGACGTCGAGGTCGTTCGTGGGCTCGTCGAGCAGCAGCAGGTTGCCGCCGCTGCGCAGCAGCTTGGCCAGGTGCACGCGGTTGCGCTCGCCGCCCGAGAGCTTGCCGATCTTGGCCTGCTGGTCTGAGCCCTTGAAGTTGAACCCGGCCGTGTACTGGCGCGAGTTGACCTCGCGGTCGCCCACCTTGATGTGCTCGAACCCTTCCGAGATCTCCTCCCACACGGTCTTGTTCGGGTCCAGCGCGTCGCGCGACTGGTCGACGTAGGCGAGCTGCACCGTCTCGCCGAGCTCGAGGGTGCCGGAATCGGGGGCTTCCTGGCCGGTGATCATGCGGAACAGCGTCGTCTTCCCCGCGCCGTTGGCGCCGATCACACCGACGATGCCGGCGCGCGGCAGGTCGAACGAGAGCGACTCGATCAGCAGCCGCTCGCCGAAGCCCTTCGACAGCTCGTTCGTCGTCAGCACCTTCTCGCCGAGCCGCGGCCCCGGTGGGATGTGGATCTGGACGTCCTCGAGCTTGACGTTGCGCTCTTCGGCGATCAGCTCGTCGTAGCGTGCGAGGCGCGCCTTGGACTTGGCACGTTTGCCCTTGGGGTTCGTGCGCACCCATTCGAGCTCGGCTGCGATCGTCCGCTGGCGGGCCTTCTCCGAGCGCTCTTCATGGGCCAGGCGCGCCTGCTTCTGCTCGAGCCAGCTCGAGTAGTTGCCCTCGTACGGTATGCCGCGCCCGCGGTCGAGCTCGAGGATCCAGCCCGCGACGTTGTCGAGGAAGTAGCGGTCGTGGGTGACCGCCACGATCGTGCCCTTGTACTCGGCCAGGTGCTGCTCGAGCCACGCGACCGACTCCGCATCGAGGTGATTGGTGGGCTCGTCGAGCAGCAGGAGGTCGGGCGCCCGCAGCAAGAGGCGGCACAGCGCCACGCGGCGGCGCTCGCCGCCGGAGAGCTTCGAGACGTCGGCGTCGCCGGGCGGGAGGCGCAGCGCATCCATCGCGTAGTCGAGCTGGGTGTCGAGGTTCCAGGCGTCGGCCGCTTCGATCTGCGCCTGGATGCGCCCGAACTCCTCCGCGTTCTCCTCCGAGTAGTCGGCGGCGAGCTCGTTGAAGCGGTCGAGCAGGGCCTTCGTCTCGGCGACGCCGTCCTCGACGTTGCCGCGCACGTCCTTGGTCTCGTCCAGATGCGGCTCCTGCTCGAGCATGCCGACGGTCGCCCCGGGCGCCAGCTGAGCCTCGCCGCGGTACTCCTGATCGACGCCCGCCATGATCCGCAGCAGCGTCGACTTCCCCGCGCCGTTGTAGCCCAGAACCCCGATCTTCGCACCCGGGTAGAAGGCCAGCGTGATGTTCTCGAGGACCGTCTTGTCGGGCGGGTGCACCTTCGAGAGGCGGTGCATGGTGAAGATGTACTGAGAGGACATCGGCACGCAGGATAGGAGGTCGCGTTCGTCGCTAACGTTGTCGGGTCATGCCCACGACGGTCCTCGACATCGAGCAGCACCTGCTCCTGCTGGAGCTCGAGGCCCCGTTCGACAAGCGCGACGTGCAGCTCGCCCGGCGCCGGATGGCGAAGCGCTGGCACCCCGACGTGGCGCCGGCCGGGCGCCAGTTCGAGCACGAGCGCCATCTGAAGGCGATCAACGAGGCCGCCGACCAGCTCGAGCGCATCGCGGAAGGCTCGCGCGGCGGCAAAGTCTCGAAAAACGCCGTCAAGGTGAGCGCCGCGGCTGCCCGCCGCGAGCGCGAAGAGGCCGGCCGCCGCGCCTATGAAGCCGAGCAGCGGGCCCGCGCCGCAGCCAAGGACAAAGCCGAAAACGATCCGTTCGGCGCGCGCGTTCCCGACCACTCGGTCGTGCACCGCTACGCGCGGTGCGTCTCCTACCCGGAGTGGGGCGTGGGCACGGTTGCGGGCATCTACTTCACCAACGACGAGGAGAGCGGGGACGAGGTCCAGCAGTGGGCGCGCGTGAAATTCGCGCACGGCATCCGCACCGTGCCGGCCGGCAGCCTCAAATTCGTCGACTTCTCCAAGCCCGACCCGGCCGAGGAGCGCGTCGAGCGGTTCCTGATCGCCGCGCAGCGGGCGATGGCCGAAGGCGAGTACGACCTGGCGGCGCAGCGGCTGATCTACGCCCGCGACGCCGACCCGCGCAACGTCGCCGTGCTGCGGCTGATGACGCTGGCGTTCTGGCAGGGCGGCAAGCTGGACGCGGCCGCGCGGGCGGTGCGCGACTGGGCTCGCGTGGACGGCTCCAAGCCGGCGGCGCACCGCTTCGCGGCCCGGATCTACGAAGACATGGGCGCCGTCGACCTCGCCGAGGAGGCCGCCGACCGCGCCGCGCAGCGAGGGCCCACCGACGCGAGCGCGTGGGAGCGGCTCGGTCGCCTGCGCCTGGCGCTGCTCGACCGCGAGGGCTCGCTCGAGGCACTGCGCCGCGCGAGCGAGCTCGGCGCGGACGGCGAGGTGCCCGATCTCATCGCCCAGGCGCTGGCGCTCGAGCCGCAGCCGGTCTCCCAGCGGGCCTGAAGCCGGGGGGACGTCGCGGGGCGCCGCACCGGCCGGCGCCCGCGAGGCTGCGCGGTGGCACGGGTCCCCGCGCTAGAGGATGTTGACGGCGCGCGAGACGATCAGCCCGATCGTGACCAGCGAGACGATCGACTGGATGCCCATGATCGACTTCGCCATCGGCGTCAGCGGCATCGTGTCGGTTGGAGAGAACGCCGCCGCGTTCGTCAACGAGACGTAGAGGTAGTCGATGAATTTGGGGCGCCAGTCGCGCGGCTCGATCGTGTCGTCGGACATCTGCGGAAAGAGGAAGTCGGGAGCGCCGTCCCGCCCTTCGGCCCGGAGTCCGGGGCCGCCGCGATCGAGCTCCCAGTACCAGAGGCCGAAGATCATGAAGTTCGTCAGCCAGATCACGGTGCCCGAGCCGATCAGCGCAGTGCCTTGGTTTTTCCCGCCGACGTCATGGTGCAGCAGAAAGTGCGTGAGGGCGACCAACGAGTAGATGTTGGCGGCGGTGACGAACGCGATCAGGGCGATCGCCGCCCGGCGACGTCCGGCGTGATGACCCTCGAGCTCCCGGGGGGTCGCGAAGAACATGCCGATCAAGAGCAGGCCCTCGACGCTCGGGACGAGCCACGTCGGACCGACCGTGATGCGCTCTGAATACGTCAGCTGCAGCACGATCGCCGCGAGGATCGTCGCCTGGACCGGCCAGAAGGGCTCGCTCGCCCCGGGCGGCGGGTAGCGGCGCCGACCCTGCGCGATCGGGGGCGGCGGAGGCGCTTCTGCTGCCACGGCAAGAGCGTAGGCGCCGGATCGGCGGGACTCCCGCGCGCGGCGTGCGGCCCGGCCGGCCCTCGGGGGCGGTAGCCTGGACGCGATGGGTATCGAGAACCCGATCCATCTTCTGTTCCTGGGGGCGGTCGCGCTGCTCGTGCTCGGCCCCAAGCGTCTGCCCGAGCTCGCGAAAGCGCTGGGCAAAGGCGTCAGGGAGTTCAAAGAGGCGATAGACCTCGGGGAAGACCGGGAGACGCCCCCGTCGACGAACGGCGCGCCACCCGCCGCGACGGTGGCGCAGCAGGCGCAGCTGCCGCGCCCGCCGCAGGGGACAGGTGCCCCGCCCGACGAGGACTGACGGCGGGTCAGGTACCGTTGCAGCCGTGGGGGCGAGGTTCCGAGCATCGGTATCGGCGCTGGCGCTGACGGTCGTGGCGGCAGCGGCGGTCGCGCAGCCCGCCGCAGCCGCGAAGACGCCGGCAGCCTGTCGCGCCGCGAGCCTGTTCGGACGGAACTCCGAACAGCCGGCGGCTGAGCTGCCGGGGACACTCGAAGCGGGAGTGCTCTCGAGCTTCAGCGTGTTCGCACGGCCTCAGAGCGCCTCCGATGAGCTGCCGCCGGTGAACACCGCCGGCCTCTCGCTCGAACTCCGCATGTCCAGCTACTACCCGGGTGAGATCCGCCAGCTGTTCGCGCTGCCGAACGGCCGTCGCTTCCTGGCGATCCCCGGCTTCCTGCGGACGTTCAAGGTGCCGCCGGCGATCTGCCTCCCCAAGGCGCGTCCGCAAGCACCGGGCGCAGCTGGTCGAAGAAGAAGTCCGCCTGCGCACCGCGCCCGCGTACTGCATCGTCGAACTCGGCGCGAGACGCATCTTCGGCGGCGGCGAATGCACGCCGTTCAGCGAAGCGGCACGATCGGAAGGCGTCTTCGAGGCGGGTCCCGCCGGCTCTGAAGCGGTCGTCGAAATGGTTCCGAACGGGATCAGCGCGGTGCGGGTCGTCTATCCGCATGGGCCGCCGGTGCTCGCCGCCGTCCACGAAAACGCCTACCTGCTGAACGTGCCTCAGGCGATCCTGCGCGAGCTGCGCAAGCTGGAGCACCAGGTGAACAGCGTGCACTTCCCGAAGCATCCGACCAAGGCGCAGCAGCGGACGCTGAATCGGGCGCTGTCGAAGCTCTTCCACCGGATCGCAGCCAGACCGAGCCGGTGCGGGTCGAATGGCTGGCCGCCGACGGCAAGGCTGTCAAGGTGACCCCGCGCCCGCGCGGCGCGGGCGACGGCTCGGTCCTGGGCGATCCTGTCGATCTGAGCGGCGGTGCGATCCGCCGCGCGCGGTAGGTTCGCGCGATGCGCCTGATCGTCGCCCGCTGCCGCGTCTCCTACGCGGGACGCCTTTCGACGACGCTGCCCGAGGCGGTACGGCTGATGATGATCGGCCCTGACGGGACGTTCATGGTCTGGTCCGACGGCGGCGGCGTCAAACCCCTCAACTGGATGACGCCGCCGACGGTGCTCGAGGAGCAGCGCGGCGAGGACGGCGCGCTGAACGGTCTGGTGGTGCGCCGGCTGAAGGGCGAGGACCGGCTGGAGATCGAGATCGCGGAGATCCTCTCCGAGGCCGACCACGCGCTCGACGCCGAGCTCGGCCTGGAGAAGGAGGGGATCGAGCGCGAACTGCAGGAGCTGCTGGCGGACGCGCCCGAGTGGTGTGGCGAGGGCCTGCGGCTGGTGCGCCGCGAGTGGCCCACGGACATCGGGCCCGTCGACCTGATGTGCCGCGACGTCGAGGACGAGTGGATCGCCGTGGAGATCAAGCGCGTCGGCACGATCGACGCCGTCGAGCAGCTGACGCGCTACCTCGAGCGCATCCGCCTGGACCCGGCGATGGGCAGCTGTCGCGGCGTGCTCGCCGCGCAGACGATCAAGCCGCAGGCGGCGGTGCTGGCGGCCTCGCGCGGGATCGACTGCGTCGAGGTCGACCTCGCGCTGGTGCGCGGCGAACGCGAGCCGGACCTGACGCTCTTCGCGGCCTGAGGACGCCGGCACGGATAGGCTCCGCGCGGCAACGAGACCGAAGGAGCCCGCGATGAGCGCCGAGCAGCAGACCGCCGAGCAGACCGCCGTCCTCACCGAGAAGCGCGGCAACGTGCTTCTGATCACCCTCAACCGCCCCGAGGTCCGCAACGCCGTCAACGCGGCCCTGGCGGAAGGCGTCGGCAAGGCGCTCGACGAGCTGGATGCCGATCCCGAGCTCTCCGTCGGCGTGCTGACGGGCGCCGGCGGCTTCTTCTGCGCCGGCATGGACCTGGGCGCGTTCGTGAAGGGCGAGTCGCCCTGGTACGGCGACCGCGGCTTCGCCGGCATCGCGCAGCGCGCGGCGGAGAAGCCGCTGATCGCCGCGATCGAGGGCTTCGCGGTGGCGGGCGGCATGGAGATCGCGCTCGCGTGCGATCTGATCGTGGCCGCCGAAGGCGCGAAGCTCGGCATCCCGGAGGTCAAGCGCTCGCTCGTCGCGGCCGGCGGCGCCCTGCTGCGCCTGCCGCGGCGGATGCCCTACCACGTGGTGATGGAGCTGGCCCTCACGGGCGACCCGTTTCCCGCCGAGCGCTTCCACGAGCTCGGGCTTGTGAACCGGATCGCCGAGCCGGGGACGTCGGTCGACGTGGCGCTCGAGCTGGCCGGCACGCTCGCGAAGAACGGGCCGCTCGGGCTGCGCGCCGCCAAGAAGATCCTCCAGGAGCAGTGGGACTGGTCGACCGAGGAGATGTGGGTCAAGCAGGGCGAGATCGCCGGTCCGGTGATGGCCTCCGAAGACGCCAAGGAGGGGGCGAGCGCCTTCAAGGAGAAGCGCGAGCCGGTCTGGAAAGGGCGCTAGCCGGCCGCTCCTCCGCCACGGCGTTCCGGACGGCCCCATGCCTCCAGAGGAGAACCGCAGGCTTCTGAGCACGGTCTTCGACGCGCTCGCGAACGGCGACCCCCGTCCGTTCGTCGCCGCCATGGCCGATGAGTTCTCGTGGCACTTCGCGGGCAGCTGGTCGTGGGCAATCGACTGGGGTGCCAGCCGCGAGGAGACGCGGCGACGCCTGCTCGGGCCGCTGATGGCGCAGTTCTCGGATTACCGCGTGCGAGCCGAGGAGATGATCGCCGAGGGCGATCGCGTGGTGGTTCGGGCGGCCGCACAGGCGCGGACGGTCCGCGGCGAGGACTACCCCCAGGCGTACTGCTACGTCTTCACCGTGCGCGACGGCCGGCTGATCGACGTCCTCGAGTACTGCGACACGACGCTCGTCGAGCGGGTGCTCGAGCTGCCCGAGCGCTAGCCCCGCGCGCGCTTCTTGCGGCGGCGCTGCGACATGATCAGGCGGAGCCGCCGCCAGAGCGCGCCCATCAGCGCTCACCCGGCGTCTTGCGGGGGTACTGCGAGATCGGCTGGCGCAGGTCGATCGCGGTCCTGACGATGCGGCTCTGTTCGGCCGCGTGTGCGGCCGGATAGCCCTCGCCCGGGCTGGCGCGCTCGGGACGCCCGACGTAGCCGAAGTGGATCTGTGGGGCCATGATCTGCATCAGCCGCGGGAACATGTACGCGCGCCCGCCCATGTTGCGGGGCTCCTCCTGCACCCACAGCACCTCGCGCAGGTTCGGGTAGCGCGCCATCAGCTCCAGCAGCTGGCCTTCGGGGAACGGGTAGAGAAGCTCCACGCGGGCGACCGCGAGGCCGGGTGCGAGGCGCGCTCGGGGTGGCCGACGAGGTCGTAGTAGATCTTGCCGGTGCAGAGCACGAGGCGGGTGACCTGCGCGTCGTCGATGCCCGGCTCGGCGAGCACCGGGTGGAAGCGCGTGCCCTCGGCCATCTCGGCGACCGAGCTGGCAGCCTGCGGCAGGCGCAGCAGCGACTTCGGCGTCATCACGACCAGCGGGCGCTGCTTGGCGATCTTCGCCTGGCGGCGCAGCAGGTGGAAGTACTGGGCCGGGGTGGTGGGGCTGGCGACACGGATGTTGCCCTCGGCGGCGAGCGCGAGGAAGCGCTCGAGCCGCGCGGAGCTGTGCTCGGGCCCCGAGCCCTCGTAGCCGTGCGGCAGCAGCAGCGTGAGCCGTGAGGTCTGCCCCCACTTCGCAAGACCGGAGACGATGAACTGGTCGATGATCACCTGGGCGGCGTTGACGAAGTCGCCGAACTGGGCCTCCCAGAGCACGAGCGTCTCGGGCGCCTCCTGGCTGTAGCCGTACTCGAAGCCCATGCACGCGAGCTCGGAGAGCGGGCTGTTGTGGAGCTCCAGCGGCGCGAGCGCGTCGGGCAGGCTCTGGATCGGGCACACCGTCTGGCCGGTCTTGGCGTCGTGCAGAACCATGTGGCGCTGGCTGAACGTCCCGCGCTCGGTGTCCTGCCCGGTCAGGCGCAGCGGCGTCCCTTCGGTGAGGAGGCTCGCGAACGCGAGCGCCTCGGCGTGGGCCCAGTCGATCTCGTGCTCGCCCTCCGGCGCGGCCAGCGCCTCGCGGCGGCGGTCGAGCTGTTTGACGAGCTTCGGATGGACCGTGAAGCCGTCCGGCACCCGCAGCAGCTGGCCGCCCAGGTCGCGCAGCCGCGCCGCCGGCACCGCGGTCTCGACGTCGGGGCTCGGCGAACGGTCGAGCTGGTACTCGCCGGTGGAGTGCTTGTCGCCGCCGTGCTCGGCGACCTCGGCGATCTTCGACTTCAGCCGCTGGTGCAGCAGCGTGAGGTTGTCCCACACTTCCTGCGCCTGGTTCTCGACCTCCTCCTGCGTGACGACGCCGTCGGCCACCAGGCGTTCGCCCCAGATCTCGGCGACGCGCTTCTTGTTCTTGATCTTGGCGTAGATCTCCGGCTGCGTGTAAGCGGGCTCGTCGGACTCGTTGTGGCCGAAGCGCCGGTAGCCGATCAGGTCGATCAGCACGTCGTGGCCGAACTCCTGACGGAACGCGAACGCCAGGCGCACGGCGCTGACGCAGGCCGGCACGTCGTCGGCGTTGACGTGGATGATCGGGACGTCGAAGCCCTTCGCCAGATCCGAGGCCCAGCGCGTCGAGCGCGCGTCGTCCGGGTCGGTCGTGAACCCGACCTGGTTGTTCATGATCAGGTGCACCGTGCCGCCGACCTTGTAGCCGTCGAGCGCCTGCAGGTTCAGCGTCTCAGGGACCACGCCCTGCGCCGGGAACGAGGCGTCGCCGTGGATCACGATCGGCACGGCCGCGTTGGTGTCCTGGTGGGCGTGCGGGCCGCGGCGGGAGGTCTGCGCGGCGCGCGTGGCGCCCTCGACGACCGCCGAGACGAACTCCAGGTGGCTCGGGTTCGACTCCAGGTTGACGCGGATCGTGTCGCCGTCCGGCAGCTGGTAGGTGCCCTGCGTGCCGTGGTGGTACTTGACGTCGCCCGTGCCGCCCTGGGGGATCGTCGTCACGACCTCGAGCGTCGAGGCGCCCTCGAACTCGGCGAAGATCGTGTCGTAGGCGCGCCCGAGGTTGTGCGCGAGCACGTTCAGCCGGCCGCGGTGGGCCATGCCGACCACGACCTCCTGGCCGCCGTGGGCGGCGGACAGCTGGATCAGCTCGTCGAGCATCGGCACCGTCATGTCGAGCCCCTCGATCGAGAACTGGTGCTGGCCGAGGTAGGCCTTGTGCATGAACCGCTCCAGCGCGTCGACCTCGACGAGGCGCTTGAGCAGCGAGCGCCGTTCCTCGTTGGTCAGCTCGTGGCGGAAGGTTCCGGACTCGATGTGCTCGCGCAGCCACACGCGCTGGCGGTGCGAGGCGATGTGCTCGATCTCGTAGGCGATCGTGCCGCAGTAGGTCTCGCGCAGATGAGGAAGGGCGTCCGCCAGCGTGGCGCCCGGTACGTACATCGGAACAGGTGCGCGGGGATCTTGGCCTGCAGCTCGGGGGTGAGGCCGAGCGCTTCGGGGTCGAGGCCGGGGTCGCCCTCGGGCTCGGAGCCCAGCGGGTCGACGCGCGCGGCGAGGTGCCCGTGGCCGCGGACGCGCCCGACGTAGGTGGTCGCCACCTGGACGGCCTGGAGCATCTCCTCGCCGGCGGGGCTCGCCGGAGCGACGGCAGCTTCGGCTGCGGCAGGAGCGGGCGCGGGCGAGGAGGGGGCCGGTCCGAGCTCGACGCCGAGGTCCGCGAACACCTCCTCGTAGAAGCTGTGGCCGCCCTGCAGGTGCTCCTCGATCAGCGCGAGGAAGCGCCCCGACTCCGCGCCCTGGATCACGCGGTGGTCGTACGTGGAGGTCATCGTCATGACCTTCTCCGCGCCGATCGTCGCGCCGATCGAGCCGAGACCGGGCGGATAGGCGATCGAGCCGGTGGCGATGATGGTGCCGCCTCCCGGCATCAGCCGCGGCACGGAGGCGATCGTGCCGATGCCGCCGGGGTTGGTGAGGGTGATGTTGGCGCCGACGAGGTCGTCCGCGGTCAGCGTGTTGGTGCGCGCCTTCTCGACGAGCGCGTCGTAGGCGTCGAGGAAGGCGCCGAAGCCGAGCTTGCCGGCGTCTTTGATCACCGGCACGAGCAGCGTGCGCGAACCGTCCTTCTTCTCGACGTCGACCGCGAGCCCGAGGTTGACCTGGCCGTCGACGACACGGTTCGGCTTGCCGTCGATCGCCTCGAAGTGGTTCGTCATCACCTGCATCTCCTCGGCCGCACGCGCGATCGCGTAGGCGATCAGGTGCGTGAAGGAGACCTTGCGCGAGCCGGCCTTGAGCTGCTGGCGACGGCCATCGAGGGTCGTCACCGTGAGCGTGCGGAAGCTCGTCGCGGTGGGGATCTCGCGCGAGGCCTCCATGTAGCGGACGAGCGCCGCCGCGCCGCCGCGCATCGGCTGCGTCTCGGCGCCTGCCGCCGCGCCGTCGCCGCTCGCCGCCTCGAGCACGTCGGACTTCGTGATCCGGCCTTCGCGCCCGCTGCCCGACACCGTCGCCAGGTCGACGCCCTCCGCCGCCGCGGCGCGCGCGGCGACAGGCGAGACGCGCGTGCCCTCAGGCGTGGTCGGCGGGCTCGGCCGGAGCCGAAGCCGGCGCGCCGTTGCCCGCTGCCGTCTCCGGAGGGCGCCTCGGCGCCGACGGCGATGCGGGCGATCACCTGGCCGACGGTGACGGTGTCGCCCTCCTCGACGAGGATCTCGGTGACGGTGCCGGTGGCGGGCGAGGGAAGCTCGAGGTCGACCTTGTCGGTGGAGATCTCGACGATCGTGTCGTTGGCCTTGATCTCCGTGCCGACCGCGACGCGCCATTCGAGGATCGTGCCCTCGCTCACCGACTCGCCGGCGGCGGGCGTGACGACGTCGACGATCCCGGTCGCCTCGGGGCAGGCGCGCGGGTGCGGCTGTGTCGGTGGACCCGTTGCCCTCGCTCGGGCGCCCGGGCGGTGCGGCCGAGGGCTGGGCGGTACCGTTTCCGTTGCCGTCCGGCTCCTTCGCAGGCTCGGCCTCTGCCGGCGCGGCGCCGCCGACCGCGATGCGCGCGATCACCTGCCCGACCGTGACGGTGTCGCCCTCGGCGACGAGGATCTCTGTGACTGTTCCGCTGGCGGGGGAGGGAAGCTCTACGTCGACCTTGTCGGTCGAGATCTCAACGATCGTGTCGTCGACTTTGATCTGGTCGCCGACCTTCGCGTGCCATTCGAGGACCGTGCCCTCGGTGACCGACTCTCCCGCCGCGGGGGTCACGACGTCCACGATCTGCTGGGTCGTCGTGTCAGTGGCCATTGATCTACCACTCTAGCGTTCCGCGTCCGGGCGCGGAGCGCGTGCAAACAGGCGTGTTTACAGCCGGTAATCGTGCCGCGTCAGGGCCTTTCGCCGGGGCCGGCCGGAGGGCCCTCCCGGATGAACTCGTAGCTGCCGAAGAAGGGCCCGATGCCTCCCAGCACCGCGACGGCGACGGCCAGGCGCACCGAGACGATCCGCATCCGCGCCGCGGCGAGGCAGGCGAGCGACATCCCGATCCACATCAGGCCGTGGGTGAGACCGAGGACGAACGTCTCGGGCTGAGGGCCGCCCAGCGCGAAGGCGCAGATCAGCAGCGCCGTGTAGACGCATGAATGTGTGAACGACAGCGCGCGCAGGCGCGTGAAGGTGAGCGGTCCTACGCCCGCCCGGCGCTCGCTCACATCGACAGCCAACGAGCCATGCGCGGGAGCGCCTCGCCCGCCTCTGCGGGCCAGTCGTCGATCTCCGCCGGCCACCACGCGTAGGCGTCGTGCTCGTCGTCGGGGCGCACCTCGTCCTCGGCGCCCTCGGCGAGCCACGCCTGCCCGACGAACATCACGAGGTTGTGGGGGAGGCGGATCAGCGCCTCTCCTCGCACGCGCGCGGGCGCCACGGCCCACTCCTCCTCGAGCTCGCGGACGAGCGTGTCGGCCGGGCTCTCGCCCAGGTCGACGGCGCCGCCCGCGCCGAGCGCCCAGCGGCCCGCCCAGGAGGACACCCACGGCGCGCGCCGACCGGCGAGCCAGCGCCCGTCTGCCGAGCGCGTCACGCACAGGGCAGCGACGCTCAGGGAGGCATCCTCGGCGACGAGCCGCAGCGCCCAGCGAAGAGGCTGAAGACCGATGCAGAGCCCCTCCTCATCCTCTTCAAAACCCACCAACCGTGCCGCGAGGCCATCGTGGCTGGGCGACCCACGGTCCTGCAGCCCTCGGATCGCGGCGTCCGCCGCCTCGGTCTTGTCGGCCGACGGCTCGTAGTGCTCCGGCAGCCACCTCGCCGTCACCCGGTCGAGCTGCCACGGCCCGCGGGCCAGGATCTCGGGGATCTGGCTGCTCTGCTCGGCCGTCTCGCTCACAGTCCCGGAGCATAGACTCGCGGCCGTGAGCAGCGGCCGGCGCAAGCACTGGGGATGGGGGCGGGAGGACCAGCAGCCGAGCGCCGAGCAGGCGCGAGCGGCGGCGCCGGCCCTCGCGGAGCGCCTCGGCATCGACCTCGGCGAGCCCGAGCAGCCCGTGCCGCTGGCTGACGTTCGCCTCGCGCCGCCCCGCATCGAGATCCCCTCCGCGCTCGCCGAGATCTGCTCGGCAGACGCCTACGAGCGCGCCTCGCACGCGCTCGGCAAGTCCTACGTCGACATCGTGCGGGGTTTCCGCGGCCAGTTCGAGCACCCGCCGGACTTCGTCGCGAGGCCGCGCGACGAGGCGCGACGTCGAGCGGCTGCTCGAGTGGTGCTCCGATGCCAGGGTCGCCGCGATCCCGTACGGGGGCGGAACGTCCGTTGTGGGCGGCGTCACGCCCGAGGCCGGACCCGGGCAGAACGGTGCGATCTCGATCGACCTGGCCGCGCTCGACGGCCTGCTCGAGCTGGACGAGATCTCCCGCTCGGCGCGGATAGCCGCCGGTATGACCGGCCCCGCCCTGGAGGCGGCGCTGGGCGAGCGGGGCTACACCCTTCGCCACTTCCCGCAGTCGTTCGAGCTCTCGACGCTCGGCGGCTGGGTCGCGACTCGCGCCGCCGGTCACTTCGCGACCGTCTGGACGCACATCGAGGACTTCCTGGAGTCCGCCCGCGCGATCACCCCCGCCGGCGTGTGGGAGTCGCGGCGGCTGCCGGGCTCGGGCGCCGGCCCCAGCCCGGACCGGATGCTCGCCGGCTCGGAGGGGATCCTCGGCGTGATCACGAGCGCCTGGGTGCGCGTGCAGCCGCGGCCGGAGCACCGCGCCTCGGCCGGCGTGCGGTTCGGTGACTTCGCCGGCGGCGCCGAATGCGTGCGCGCGATCTCGCAGTCGGGGCTGAACCCCTCGAACTGCCGCCTGCTCGACGCGGGCGAGGCCGAGCTGACGCTCGCGGGCGACGGCACCCACGCGCTGCTCGTGCTCGGGTTCGAGTCCACCGACCATCCCGTCGATGCCGCGCTCGCCCGAGCGCTCGAGATCTGCGCCGAGCACGGCGGCTCGGCTGAGCCGGGGCGTACGAGCGGCGGCGGGGATGCGGTCGGCTCGTGGCGGAACGCGTTCCTCGGCGCCCCCTACGTGCGCGACCTGCTGGTCGCGTTCGGTGTCGTCAGCGAGACGTTCGAGACCGCGATCACCTGGGAGCGCTTCCCGCGCTTTCACGAGCAGGTGATGGGCGCCGCGCGCGAGGCGCTCCGCGAGGTGTGCGGCGAGGGCGGCCGAGTCTTCTGCCGGTTCACTCACGTCTACCCCGACGGGCCGGCGCCCTACTTCACCGTCCTCGCGCCCGGGCGCCGCGGCGAGGAGATCGAGCAGTGGGGGGCCGTCAAGCGCGCGGTCTCCGACGTCCTCATCGAGCAGGGCGCGACGATCACCCACCACCACGCCGTGGGCCGCGATCACCGGCCGTGGTACGAGCGCCAGCGCCCCGAGCCCTTCGCGGCTGCCCTGCGCGGCGCGAAGGCAGCCGTCGACCCGGCCGGCGTGATGAACCCGGGGGTGCTCCTGAAGGCCGGCGCGTGAAGATCGCCGTTCTCGGCCCGGGGGGCGTGGGCGGCCTGCTTGCCGCCGCGCTCGACGAGGACGGCCACGAGGTGGTCGTCGTCGCGCGCGAGGAGACAGTGGAGGTGATAGAGGCGCAGGGGATCGCGCTCCAGAGCGTGCGGTTCGGGGAGCTGACCGCGCGACCCCGTGCGGTCGCCGAGCTGGACGAGCCGGTGGACGCCCTGATCGTCGCCACCAAGGCGATCGGCCTGGAGGAGGCGCTCGAGCGGATCGTGGCCGAGCCCGCGCTCGTGCTGCCGCTGCTCAACGGCCTCGACCACATGACGCCCCTGCGCGACGGTTCGCCTCGGAGACCGTGATCGCCGGGTCGATCAGGGTCGAGGCCGACCGCCCCCAGCCGGGGGAGATCGTGCACACGAGCCCCTTCCTGCTCGTCAGCATGGCGAGCGCCGCGCCTCGGATGGCCGCGCCCGTCGCCGCTCTCGCGGACGCGCTCGAGCACGCCGGCGTGCCCACGAAGGTGCTCGACTCCGAGCCGGACGTGATGTGGTCGAAGCTCGTGCGGCTGAATGCCCTCGCCTGCACGACCAGCGCCTACGACAAGCTGCTCGGCGAGATCCGCTCGACGCCCGAGCTTCGCGCCGATCTCGTGGGCGCGATGGAGGAGGCGGCGGCCGCCGGTCGTGCGGAGGGCGCCGATGTAGATGCGACGTCGGCGATCGCCGAGCTCGATCGGGCGCACGCGACGCTTGGCAGCTCGATGCAGCGCGACATCGCGGCCGGACGCACTCCCGAGCTGGACGCGATCCCGGGCTCGGTGCTGCGCGCGGCGGCCAGGCACGGCCTCGCCTGCCCGACGATCGACCGGCTCGTGACGATCATCGCCGCCCGCGCCGGGATCGAGCCCCCGGTCGTCTAGGCCGGGCTTCCTAAAGTTCGCGCGTCTGGCCGCCGGGGGGAGCGATGCTGGGCACCGCCTGGGTGGAGACGGCCTCGATGACCTCCTCCTCGACCTCGGTCTGCCCCTCGTCGTGCTCGGCGTCGCAGAGCACGCGGAAGTTTCCGCTGACGCCGCTGTCGCACTGAATCGTGATGCCGGGAAGGACCTCCTCGCCCTCGTCGAAGCCGAGACGTTCCATGTCGAAATGAGAGAGCCCGATCCCGAAGGCGGTGTGGGTCGGGTTCTCGCGGTCGTGCGCGGCGATCGCGATCGCGAAGCGCTCGAGGTTCTTGGCGACCTTCCCGGTGTCGGCCATGGCTTCCAGGGTACCCGCTGGCCGCCGCCGCGAGCCGCGGGCGATCGCGCCCCAGTAGGATCGCGCCCGTGGTGCTCTACACGTGCACCGACGGGAAGTCGTTCGGGAGGGTGCCCGGGCCGATCGCGCATCCCTGCGGGAAGGCCGCCGTCGCCCTCGACGACGCCGGGCACCGGTACGAGTGGCGGAAGGTCAAAGGGGGGACGCTGAAGTTCTGGACGTGGTCCTCGCGCGCCGCCGACCGTGCCGAGATCGAGCGGCTGAGCGGTCAGCGCGGTGTGCCGATCCTCGTCCTCGACGACGGCGAGGTGATCAGCGGGTCCGGCGAGATCGTCAAGTGGGCGCGGGAGAACCCGGTGGCCGGCTAGCAGCGTCGGGATGACCGGCGGCGCGCACGGACGGTCCGCGCACTACCCGTCCCGGCCGCCCTCTGCCTCCCAGTACGCCTCCGCCTCAGCCTCCATCGCGGCGAGGCGCGTGTAGTAGTCGGGGAACTCGTTCAGGTGCGCTCGCGCGATCTTCGCGGTGACCACGACGTCATCGTCCGTGACATTCGTTTCCGGGTCGCGGCTGCCGTGCTCGAGCTCGACGTCCATCCCCATCCGGAACTGCTCGACGTCGAAGGGCGAGGAGGACCAGTCGATCCCGATCCGCTCTCCGGCTGCGCGGGCTTCGTCGCTGGTGAAGTGCGCCGGCTCGCCCATCGCAGAGCTATGGCCAGTCCGGCCTGACCGGGGCGAGCGGCTCCAGCTGCTTCCACTCCTCGCGCGCCGGAACGAAGATGTCGAGCACCGCTGCGCCCTCGGGCCCGCCCTTGACGAAGTGCGGGGTGTCGGAAGGGATGACCCAGGTGCTCACCCTGCTCCGAGCACGCGCTCCTCGTCTCCGACGCGGAAGGTGACCGATCCCCGCAGCACCATCCCGAGCTGCTCGTTCTCGTGGTGGTGCTCCGGCAGCTCGGCATGCGGCTCGATCTCCACGACCGCGAAGGTGGCGCGGCTCCCATGAACGGCGCGGGCGAGATATCCGGGGCCGAGCTGCTGCGGGTGGATCGCCGCGAGATCCCGGAAAGCGCTCATCGAACGAACCGTCCCGCAGGCTGCCCGGCGGCCGATCTCGCGATGGTCTCGATGCGGTGGCGCTCGCGGTCGCGGAAGGGTTGCAACTCAGACCGCCGGGACGACCTCTGCGTACTTCACCGTGTCGATGAACTGCCGGAAGCGGGCGAGCTTGCCGTCCCGCACATCCCAGACGTGGACGGCGGGCACGTCCAGCGCCTTCCCGGTCGCTTTGCCGCTCCCCGTGTAGCGGACGACGGCGGCGACGGTACTGCCGGACGCGATGAACTCTCCCGGTCGCCAACGCGAAGCCGTCGACGTCTTCGGTGATCGGTCCGAACACCTTCTGCGCGACGGCATCGGGGCCGTGGTACAGGCCCCCATAGGGCATGCCCTCGGCCTCGAACCATTCGATGTCCTCGGAGAATGCGCCGAGCACGGCGGGCACATCGCCTCGCGCGAACGCGCCGTAGACGTTCTGGACGAACTCGATGTTCTGCTCACTCATGGATCCCCCTTGCTCGACACGGCCGGAGCCCGAGCCTACTCGACCGTTCGCCCCGTGGCCGCGCGCCAGCCCTGCCCGGCAGCCGGCGCTCGATGATCTCGATTCGGAGGCCGCGCGATTCAGGAGTGGATGGCGAAACGAGGCACCTAGCCAGGCCGCCGGCCGACGCGGCGTCCCTCGCCGACGTCCGGACGTAGGAAGATCGCGAAGCGGCTGGGGTCTCGATCGCGAGAAGCGTCGATCGGGGGTTCGTCGAACCGTGACACTTGGGCAGGCGCCCGCAGGGCCTCCCTCAGCGGATCACAGGCCGTCTCGTCGAGCGTACACGTCGAGCCATCCTTCAGCCCGGAGGAGCCGAATCTGCCTCGAAGCGTCGGTAACGAGCGACGACGGCAAGAGAACGCTCGTCGATGAACGCCACGTCGACCTCAGCCACTCGAGACACCCGAGGGTGCCGTCCAAGTCCTCGAGCGCCTCGATGGGGGATCGCGGACGCCGAGCGGCGGCTCGGTCCGAGCGATCGCGTGCGCCATCGGACGCCCGCGCGCTCGGACTGTCGGGCGGTCGCACCCGTCAGTCGGCGGCCGTCGGCGGTGTACGTCCTACGACGAGCGACGTCTTCGGCGGCTAGGGTGTCGCGGGGCGGGCGAGCGGGCGCTGGCGCCGTACCCCTGTGTCTGCTCAACCGTCAGCTTCTCGATGATCTCGACGCGATACCCGTCCGGGTCTTTCACGAAGCACAGCCGTGAGCCGCCCTCGCGGATCGAGTACGGCGGCTTCTCGGGCTCGATGCCCTGCGCGGCGAGGTTCGCGAGCGCCCGGTCGAGATCGTCAGAGGTGATCGCGATGTGTCCGTAGCCGGTGCCGATCTCGTAGACGTCGACGCCGTAGTTGTAGGTCAGCTCCAGCCGCGGCATGTCGCCGTCGCCGGGCTGGTTCATGAAGACGTTGACCGCCTCCTCGCGGATCGGGATGCGGCCGACCTCCTCGAAGCCCAGCGCTTCGTAGAACGCGACCGAGCGGTCGATGTCGGTGATGCGGTAACAGGTGTGTATGAGCGCCATGGCCGCGAGTGTACGCCGCGGGGTCCTGAGCGCGCTCTCTGCGAAGCTCGCGCGTCTGAGCGTGATCACCCCGGCGAGAAATTCGGTGAGCCGGCGGGTCGTGCGCAGACACCGCCGGCTCGCCCCGGCCGCTCAGATGCGGCCGGCCGTCTCGCGGCGCCCGTTCGAGCGCTCGCGCTTGACGTCGTACATCGCGTGGTCGGCGCGGGCGAGCAGCGTCTCGGCGTCGACCGTCGCGCCACGCGACCAGGCCACACCCACGCTCGCCCTCACGTCCGCCGCCTGCCCCAGCGCGACCGCGGCCGCGGAGACCGCGAGACGATCGGCGAGCACGCGCGCGCTCGCCTCGTCCATCTGGGGGCACACGACGAGGAACTCGTCGCCGCCGAGCCGGCCGACGTGGTCGTCGGCGCGCACGCTCGCGCGCAGGTGATGAGCGACGGCGCGCAGCAGCTCGTCGCCGGCTGCGTGGCCGTGCTCGTCGTTGACCTCCTTGAAGCCGTCCAGGTCGATGAAGAGCACGGCGCGCTCGTCGCCTTCGGCGATGTCCTGCTCCAGCGCGCGGGTGATCGCGGCACGGTTCAGGCAGCCGGTCAGTTCGTCGTGGGTGGCGCGGCGGCGCAGCTCCTCGCGCATCGCGATGCTGTCGCTCACGTCGACCAGGCACGCGATCGCGCCGCTGACCTCGCCGCCCTCGTGCGTGAGCGCTCGCAGGCTGACCTGGCAGTGACGGTCGCGGCCGTCCTGGCGGCCGGTCACCGCGACCTCGACCTCCGCGTCGATCCCGGCTCGCAGGAGCTCGCCGAAGGCCGCTTCGATCGCCTGGCGGTCGGTGGCCGCGACGTTCGCGAGCTGCTGCACGGCTGTTTCCGCGCGCGGCGTGCCGAGGATCTCGTGCAGGCGGTCGTTCGTGTAGACGATCTGCATCTCGCTGTCCACCTGCATCAGGCCGACGGGGACGGTTTCGGCCAGGCGGTCGAGCAGCTGCTCGCGGGCGCGCAGGTCCTCGTGTGCGGCCATCTCCTCGGTGATGTCGACCATTTCGCAGACGACGACTTCGTGCTCGGGGTCGGTCAGGAGGTTGTGGTTGGTGACCTCGAACCAGACCCAGCTGCCGTCCTTCGCCTGCAGGCGCTGGCGCACGCGCCGCGCCGGACCGGGACGGGCGAGCATCTGCATCCAGTTGTCGATCGCCAGGGCGTGGTCGTCGGGGTGCACGAACTCGAGCGAACGGTGGTTCAGCATCTCCTCCGCCTCCCAGCCCAGGATCTGCTGGACGGCCTCGTCGACGTGGACCAGGAAGCTCAGCTCGTTCTTGTGGATCGTGGCGAAGCGCGGCCGCTGGACGACGGGCTCGGATTCGATCGGCTCGGCCGCTGCGAGCGGGTCCGTGGAGGCCAGCAGCGTGAAGACGACGCCATGGCGCTCACGCAGGTCGAGCGCGTAGAGGATCACCTCGTCGTAGCCCTCAGGGTGGATCGTGCAGCGGCTGGCGCCGTAGTTCAGCGCGCGGTCCCAGTTCTCGAGAACCGCTTCACGATCCTCGGTGCCGATGAGGTCGAGGCCCGAGCGACCTTCGAGCACCTGCTGCTCGCCGAGGGGGACGAGTCCGGCATCTCCACGTAGATGCCGGCCGACGTCATCGCGCCCACCAGCGCCTGCGGGTAGACGGCGAGCAGCGAACGCAGGGTCTGTTCGAGCGCGTCGGGGTCGGCGTGAACGTCGCCGGTGGCGTCGAAGATCGCGTCCCGCAGCTCGGGCGGCTCGCTCTCCGGTCCCTCCGGAGCCATCGCGCTGTCGCTGATCGGCTCGGTCTTCATGTGATCCGTTCTCTCGGTGTGGTGCCGCTTCTAGCTCTTGCATCGGCCGCCGGAAGGCCGCGCTGAGGGCTTTGCGTCTCGCTGGACGTTTCGCCATCTGCGTCCCCAAGGCCGGAAACGCGACATTTGCGGACGGATGGCGCGTGTTTCGCGCTGTCAGAGGGTCCAGGAGCGGTCCGGCCAGACGTGCCCCATCAGCCCGACTCGGAGCCACAGGTGCTCCGGGACGTGCGAGGGCCCCAAACGGTGCCGCATGACACGCCCGCCGTGCATGAGGAAGCTCTGGCCTGGCATAGACTCCGGCTGTGCGAACGCTGATCGTCGGCCACGGGGGGCGCGAGAGCGCGCTGGCCACCCGCATGGCCGAGTCCAGCGAGCTGCACGCGATCGTCGGCCACGAGAACCCGACGATCGTCGCGCGCTGCGCCGACTCCGGCGGCGGGCACGTCGTCGGCGACGTCTGCGACCCGCGTGGCCGTCGCCGCGCTGGCGCGCGAGCGCGAGATCGACATCGCGATGGTCAGCGCCGACGAGCCGCTCGCGGCGGGCGTCGTCGACGCGCTGCTGGCGCAGGGGACGCGCGCGGTCGGCCCGACGCGCGACGGCGCCGAGATCGAGTGGAACAAGGTGTTCGCCCGTTCGCTGCTCTCGGAGATCGCGCCGGAGGCGGTGCCGCGGCTCCACGTCGTGCGCGACGAGGCGGAGCTGCAGCGGGCGCTCGCCGACTTCGGGACCACGCCGCTCGCGGTCAAGCCGGCCGGGCTGACCGGCGGCAAGGGCGTGAAGGTCATGGGGCCGCACCTCGCCGACCACGACGAGGCGCGCGAGTACGCGCGTGAGCTGCTGAGGAGCGGTGGCGCGGGCGAGTCGGTCCTGATCGAGGAGCGCATCGACGGGGCCGAGTTCACGATCCAGGCGATCAGCGACGGACGCACTGTCGTCTTTCCTCCCTCGACCTACGACTACCCGTATCGGTTCGACGGCGACGAGGGTCCGGGCACCGGCGGCATGGGCTCGCTCTCGCTGGCCTCACCGATCCTTCCCTTCATGACGCCCGAGCACTACAGCGAAGCGTGCTCGATCATCGCCGCGGTCATCGAGCGTCTCGGCGCGCTCGGCAGGCGCTTCAACGGGATCATGAACTCCGGCTTCTTCGCGACCGCGGACGGTGTGAAGGTGATCGAGTTCAACGCCCGGTTCGGCGACCCGGAGTGCATGAACATCATGAGCCTGTTCGACGGCTCCTGGTCTGAGGTCATGGAGCGCATCACGGCCGGCGAGCTGAGCGACGCCGACGTGCCGCTGCGCGACGAGGCCTCCCTCGTTCTCTACCTGGTCTCGCCCGACTACGCGCTGCGGCCGGGCGGTCCGTACGAGTTCCCGCTCGACGTCGCGGCGATCGAAGCGGACGGCTGCCACGTGTTCTTCTCCTCCGCGGTGCAGGCCGAGCCGGGCCTGTTCCGCACGGTCGGCACCTCGCGTGCGGTCGCGCTCGCCACCACCGCGCCCGCTCTGGAGGACGCCCGGCGGCGGCTGCACGGCTGGGCCGCGAAGGTGCCGGTGCTCGAGTGGCGCGGCGACGTCGGCGACGGCGCCTACCTGGACGGCCTCACCCGCCTGGTCGCGCCCGAGCGCGCCCACGCCGGCGGCTGATCGGTGCAAGGATGGCCGGCATGATCGTCGAGCGCTCCACCCACCCCAGTTCGTATCGAACACCTTCCTGGTCGCCGACGGGCAGGGCGGCCCGGCCTTCTTCGTCGACGCCGGCGGACCCGTCGAGCCCCTGATCGAAGCCGCCGATCGCCTCGGCCTCGAGCCGAGCCACATCCTGCTCACCCATCACCACTACGACCACGTCTGCGAGGTCGGGGTGCTCCGCGAGCGCTGGCCGGATCTCGAGGTGCTGATCAGCGCCCGCGAGGCGGAGCTGCTCGGCGAGAGCGCGTCGGGCTACGGCACGATCGAGGCCGGCGACTCGAAGGAGTTCGGCGCGGTCTCGGTGCGGGCGCTGCACACGCCGGGCCACACCGGGGGCATGCTCTCGTTCCTCGTCGGCGACGGCGCGGGCCCGCAGGCGGTGTTCACCGGCGACACGCTGTTCAAGGACTCGGTCGGCGGCGTCAAAGCCCCGGGCCACACGACCTACTCGGACCTGCGCGACTCGATCATGGGGACGCTGATGGAGCTCCGGCCCGAGACGGTGATCCACCCGGGCCACGCCGACGACACGACGGTCGGCCGCGAGTGGGACGAGAACGCGTTCATCCGCATCTGGCGCGGCATCGACGCCGAGGGCGCGGAGCCGTGCACGGCACTCGGCGAGCCGGCCACCCTGATCCTCCTGGGCGCCGACTACGACGGCGGCACGAAGGCCTGGATCCGCTGGCCCGACGGCGCCGACGACATCGTGCCGGGCTCGAAAGTCGAGCGCGGCTAGCCGCGGGCCTGTATCCGGGCGGGTCGGTGCCCGACCCCTAGGATGCAGCTGATGGCGCGCGAGAACGAGAAGATCCCCACCTCGCGCGTGCGCCGCACCGCCACGGTCGCGACGCTTGCCGCGAGCGAGGCGGTCAAGCAGGCCGCGACGCGGGCGGCCAACGTCACGCGCGACGACGACGCTGCCGAGGAGGCGATGTCCCGACGCCAGCTCGAGACCGCCAAGCAGATCGTCGCCGTGCTGGGGACGATGAAGGGCGCGGCGATGAAGCTCGGGCAGGTGATGTCGTTCCTCGACGTCGGTCTCGTCCCGGAGGAGCACCGCGAGGAGTTCCAGCGCGAGCTGGCAAAGCTCCGCGACGCCGCGCCGACCGTCTCGTTCAAGCAGATGAGGAAGGTCGTGGAGGAGGACCTCGAAGAGCCGCTCGACGAGATCTTCAGCGAGTTCGATGAGGAGCCGATCGCCGCGGCCTCGATCGGCCAGGTCTACCGGGCGCGGCTGGCGAGCGACGGTCGCGAGGTCGCGGTGAAGGTTCAGTACCCGGGCGTCGCGAGCGCGGTCCGCGCCGACATGCAGAACCTGGACATGATCATGCGGCTGCTCAAGCGCATGGCCCCGGGGCTCGACGTCAAGGCCGTGACGAGGGAGATCCGCGAGCGGATCGAGGAGGAGCTCGACTACGAGCTCGAGGCGCAGAACCAGCGCGCGCTCGCCCGGATCTACGCCGGGCACCCTTTCATCGTCGTCCCGGAGGTGGTCAGCTCGCTCAGCCGCGAGCGGGTGCTCGTCAGCGACTACGTACGCGGCGTCGGCTTCGAGCAGCTCAAGGAGGGCTCGCAGGCCGAACGCGATCGCCTCGGTGAGATCGTCTTCCGCTTCTTCCTCGGCTGCCTCTACCGCCACCACCAGTTCTCGGGCGACCCCCATCCCGGCAACTTCCTGCTCCTCGACGACGGCCGCGTCGCCTTCCTGGACTTCGGGCTGTTCAAGCGCATGGACGCCGCTGCGGTCGAACTCGAGCTCGCGTGCCAGCGGGCCGTGGTGGAGGAAGACCCCACCACGCTCCATCGTCTTCTCGCCGAGTCGGGCTTCCTGCCCGAACCCGAGCGCGTGGACTCGGAGTCGCTCTTGGAGTTCATCCGCGATGCGATCTGGTGGTACACGACGGCTGACCGCGTGGTCGCGCTGAACCCGCAGATCGCGACGAAGGTGATGATCGAGAGCTCGGACCCGCGCTCGAGCCACTTCCGCGAGATGCGCCATCAGGACATGCGCCCCGAGCATCTGTTCGGCCGCCGCATGGAGATGCTGACGCTCGCGGTGCTCTCGCAGCTGCGCGCGCGCGCCAACTGGCACCGCATCGCGAGGGAGTGGATGTACGGCGACGAGCCCGTGACCGAGCTCGGTCGCCAGGAGACCGAGTTCTACCGGCGGACGGGTGTCGGCGGGGCCGGCTGACCTCCGCGGGCTCGATCGGGATAATCAACGCGCATGGATCTGGGCCGCGCTCGGAAGATCCTCAACGTCGCTGACAGCGCGTTCATCTCGATGGACGATCAGGGACGCGTCACCTACTGGAACATCCGCGCCGAAGAGACCTTCGGCTGGACGCGCGAGCAGGCGGTCGGGCGCAACGTGATCGAGCTGGTCGTGCCCGAGCGCCACCGCGAGTCGCTGCGAGAGGGTTTTCGCCGCTTCAAAGCGGGCGGCGGGACGCGGCTCATGGAGCGGCGCACCGAGCAGATCGGCGTCCGCGCCGACGGCAGCGAGTTCCCGGTCGAAGTGATCGTCTCGGCGCTCGAGGAGGGCGAGACCCACTCCTTTCACGCGTTCATCACCGACATCTCCGAGCGTGTGGCCCGCGACGAGGAGCGCCAGCGGCTGCTCGCCGAGCTCGAGCGCGCGCTGGCCGGCTCCGAGCAGCGTCTGCAGGCGATCGTGGACTCGCTCGTCGAGGCGATCACGATCCGCGCGCCCGACGACCGCCTGATCTACGCCAACCGTGCCGCGCTCGATCGCCTCGGTATCCGCTCGGTCGAGGAGCTCGCCGCAGCCGACCCGCGCGCCCTGATGGGCGACCACGAGGTGTGGACCGAGGACGGGCGAGACGTCGCGATGGACGATCTGCCCTCGGTACGCCTGCTGCGCGGCGAGGAGCAGCCCGAGCCGATGCTGCTGCGAACGATCGAGAAGGGCACCGGCGAGGAGCACTGGGTGCTGCTGAAGGCCGCGGCGGTCCGCTCGGCTGACGGGGAGATCGAGGCCGCCGTGACGATCATCGAGGACGTCACCGCGAGCAAGCGGATGCAGCTGCGCAGCGAGTTCCTCGCGCGCGCGGCCACGCTGCTTGCGTCCTCGCTCGACTACCAGCAGACGCTGCAGAACGTCGCCGGCCTGGCCGTGCCCGTGCTGGCCGACTGGTGCGGGGTCGATCTGATCGACGAGGACGGGCACCGCGAGCCGGTCGCCGTCGCCCACGTCGATCCCTCGCGGGTCGAGCTCGCAACCCGGCTGCGCGCGTACGAGCCCGAGCACATGCAACCCGACCGCGGCGTCGGCAGGGTGGTCGCAACGGGCGAGCCGACGCTGTACAACGACATCCCGGAGGAGCTGCTGCGCGAGGCCGCCGCGGACGAGGAGCACCTGCGGCTGCTGCGCGAGGTCGGGATGCGCGCGGTTCTGCTCGTGCCGATGAAGATCCGCGGCCGTACGATCGGCACGATCTCCCTCGTGAGCGCCGAATCCGCCCGCACCTTCGATGCGGGCGACGTCGAGTTCGCCGAGCAGATCGCCGAGCGCGCGGCGCTGGCCGTCGAGAACGCGCGCCTGTACGGCGAACGCGCCAACATCGCGCGGACCCTGCAGGCGAACCTGCTGCCCGAAGCGCTGCCCGAGCTGCCGGGGTGGGAGCTCGCGGCGATGTACCGTCCCGCCGCGCAGGAGGGGGAGGTCGGCGGCGACTTCTACGACATGTGGGAAGCCGGCGAGGACTGGCTGCTGCTGATCGGCGACGTGACCGGCAAGGGGGTGCGCGCCGCGACCGTCACCTCGCTGGTGCGTCACACGGCGTGGGCCGCGTCGGAATTCGACCCGCGGCCCGCCCACCTGCTGGAACGCGTGAACGCCGCCCTGCGCCGCCGCCCGTCGCTGTCGGTGTGCACGGCGCTCTGCCTGCGCATCTCCGGCTCTCAGGTCACGGTCGCCTCGGGCGGCCATCCTCTGCCCTGGCTGCTCGGGGACGACGGCGTCACGGAGATCGGCCACCACGGCACGCTGCTCGGCGCCTTCGCCCGCGCGCGGTGGCCCGAAGACAGCTACGCACTCGGCTCGGGCGAGTCGCTGGTGGCGATCACGGACGGCGTCACCGACACCGTCGGCGCAGACGATGAGCGCTTCGGCCAGCAGCGGCTACGAGCCCTTCTCCAGGACGCGCGGGGCTCCTCGCCGGCGGCGATCCGGGAACGCGTGGTGGCGGCGCTCGAACGTTTTCAGGTGGGGGTGCAGGCCGACGACACGGCGCTCGTCGCGATGCGCCGCGCGGGCGAGGAGGAGCGGGTGGGCGGCATCGCGAGCGCCGCCGAGCGGGCGGTGAGGGCCTGATGACGATTGCGGGTTCGCTCCAGATCGAATCGGAGCTGGGGGATGGGCGCGCCCGTCTCACGCTGGAAGGCGAGCTCGACATCGCGACGATCCCTCGACTCGACGCAGCCGTGGACGCCGTGCTCGCGCAGGCGCCGCGCGAGCTTGCCGTCGACCTGCGGCCGCTCGGCTTCCTGGACTCCTCGGGGCTGCGTGCGTTCATCCTGCTCGCGGACCGCGCCGCCGAGGAGGGCTGGAGCCTTCAGCTCGTGCGTCCTGAGAAGCCGGTGCTCGCGATCTTCCAGATCACGCGCGCGGAGGAGAACCTGCCGTTCGTCGACGAGCCGCCGCCGCTGTGAGCGCCGCCGGTCGGGACGGAGGGGGGTCGGCCCGATCGCTGCGGCTCGAGCTCGAGCGCGACATCGCCGCGCCTGCGCTGGCCCGCTCGGCGGTCTCCGAGCAGCTGCTCTCGCTCGGCGTCGACGGCTCGTTCGGCCAGACCGTCGTGCTGCTCGTCTCCGAGGTCGTCTCGAACGCGGTGCGCCACTCCAACGGCCCTCCCGAGCAGCAGATCTCGCTCGACGCGACCGTGACCGACCGCGTCGTGCGGATCGCGGTCACCGACGCCGGCTCGGGATTCAGCCCCCGGCCGCGCGACCCCGAGCGGCTCGGCGAAGGCTACGGGCTGTACCTGGTTGCGAAAGCGGCAAGCGCATGGGGCGTCGACACGGAGGACGGCACGACCGTCTGGTTCGAGCTCGCCCGCGAGGGCTGAGGGCCGGCATGGAGCGCCGGCCCGGTCGTTGATCTTCAGAGCACCTGGACCTGGAACAGGCTCGTCGTCCCCGGGCGTCCCGAGGGCAGCCCGGCGGTGATGCCGACGCGCTGGCCGCGCGAGCACCAGCCGAGCTCGACCACCCGCCGCGCCGCGTCGGCGATCAGGGCCTCGGTCGTCTCGTGACGGGGCATCGACGCGGCCTGCACCCCCCACATCAGACCGCAGCGGCGGACCGTCTCCCGGCCGGGTGAGAGCGCGTAGATCGGCACCGTCGGCCTGTGGGCCGAGACGAGGCGCGCGGAGCGGCCCGAGAGCGTCGGGATCACGAGCGCGTCCAGGGCGAGCTCGCGCGCGGCGTCGCAGAGGTTGTGGGCGATCGTGTAGGCGGGATCGGAGGAGGTGCGCCGCACGCGTGACTCGTTCCACCGCTCATAAGGCGCGATCGACTCGGCCACCTCGGCAACCGCGGCCATCATCGCGACCGCCTCGACCGGGTAGGCGCCGACCGCGGTCTCCTGCGAGAGCATCACGGCGTCGGTCCCGTCGAGGATCGCGTTCGCGACGTCGGCCACCTCCGCGCGGGTCGGGCGCGAGGAGCTGACCATCGAGTCGAGCATCTGCGTCGCGGTGATCGAGGGTCGCGCGGCCCAGCCGGCCAGCTCGATCAGCCGCTTCTGCACCAGCGGCACCTGAGCGATCGGAAGCTCGATGCCGAGATCGCCGCGGGCCACCATCACGCAGTCCGCGGCGCCGATGATCTCCTCCGCGCGTTCCACCGCCTGGGGCTTCTCGATCTTCGCGATCAGAGGCAGGCGCGTGTGTTCGCGAACCGTTTCGATATCGCGCGGCGAGCGTACGAAGGAGAGGGCGACCATGTCGACGCCGATCGACTCGCCGTGCGCGAGGAGCTGCAGGTCCTCCTCGGGCACGGCGGGCAGCGCGTCCACCGGTCCGGGGATGTTCAGCCCCTGGCGCGAGGCGACCGAGCCGCCGACCTCGATCTCGGTGTCGATCTCGCACTCGGGGATCCGCACGTCGGTGACGCGCAGACGTACCGAGCCGTCCGCGAGATAGAGGATCGAGTCGGGCTCGACGGCCTCCGCAAGGCCCGCCCAGGAGATGCTCATGCGGTGGGCGTCGCCCGGCGCGTCCCCGTCGCCGCAGACGATCGTCAGGCGCTCGCCGGGCGTCAGCTCGACCACGTCTTGCGCGATCGGTCCGATCCGCAGCTTCGGGCCGGGCAGGTCCTGGAGGATCGCCACCGGGCGCCCCGCCTGGCCCGCGGCGTCGCGCACGCGGCGCACCGTCTCGGCGTGCTCGTCGAGGGTGCCGTGGGAGTAGTTCAGCCGCGCGACGTCCATCCCGGCCTCGACCAGCCGCACGAGCGTCTGCGGCTCCCGTGACGCGGGGCCGATGGTGGCGACGATCTTGGTGCGGCGCATGCCTGGACGGTATCGGGCGCGGAGCCGGAACCAGGGGGCTAGCATCGGCTCGTGCTCAGACCCACCCGCCCGATGCCGCGTGTCGGTGCCCGCGCCCGCATCTGCCACTTCGGCGGTGGCCACGAGGAGGCCACGATCGTGGCGGTCGGCGAGGAGGGCCGCCGCCTGGAGATCCGCGACGAGAGCGGGGCCACGCGGGAGTTCGTGCTCAACCCCGCCACCGCGCGTTTCCTGCCCGCCGGCAGCGCGCAGGGAGAGCGCTTGGAGCTGCTGGGCGGGGGCTGAACGGCGCGGTCCGACCGAGCCCCGGCCGCGCCGCCGCCTCAAGCCCTAGGGCACCTGAACGTCCGGGAACCACTCCGCGCAGTGCGCGCGCACGGTCTCCCGCACCCACTGCCGCTCCGCGGGCGACGCAAGCCGTAGCCGCCCGAGCAGCTCGCGCTGGCCCTCGGTCGGCACGCCCGCGACGGTCCACCGCACCGCCAGGCGCTCGAACAGCAGCTCGAACGCGCGCTGCTCGGCGTCCTCGCGCGAGACGCCGGCGGCGAGCGCGGCGGCGTACTCCCGCCGCGACCCGGGACTGAGCGCGCCGCGCAGGCGCAGCGCGTTACCCTCGCCGTCCTCGTAGTCGGTGTCGGCCGCCCGCCGGGCGCCTTCGCCTCGCCGGCCGTGCGGCGCCGCGAGCGCTTGCCCACGCTAGGCCGGGGCGTCGGCGGCGCGCAGCAGCGCGCTGCGCACGTCACCGGTGAGCGGCTTGGCGTGGCCGGGCCACGCCGCGGCGGGCTCGAGCTCGGCGAGCTTGCGCATGCTCGCGCGCGCCTGCTCGGTGTCGAAGTTGTAGACGGGGAACGGCACGTGCGGCTCGGAGTCGCGGCCCCAGATGTCCAGCGTGTAGAAGCAGTCGCTGACGAGCGCGAGCCGGTCCGACTCCCGCCACAGGCCGATCTGGCCGGGCGCGTGCCCGGGCAGATGCGATCACCTTGAAGCCCGCAACGTCGTCGCCCTCGCTGACCGTGCCCGCGATCGAGACCGGCCCGCCGTCCCAGGCGTAGCGGTGCATCAGGCGCTGGACCTGGCGGTGCGGCGTCGGGATCCCGGCCAGGCCCGCGGGCCAGTAGCGGAACCCGCCGCTGCCCTCCGCGTCGATCACCTCGTCGGGGTGGCAGTAGGTGGGTGCGCCGATCGCCGGGGCGGTGCCGCGGTGGTCGGTGTGCCCGTGACCGAGCACGATGCGGTTGATGCCGCCACGCTTCGCGCCGGCTCGAGCGACTGCGCGGGTCATCGTGCGGGCGCCGGCATCGAACAAAGTCACCCCATCCTCATCCTCGATCAAGTAGACGTTGCACCGGGCGGGCTGCCCCTGCACGACCCACACGCCCTCGGCGACCAGCTTGGCCTCGCCGGCCATGAGGCCGTCGGTGATCTTGGTCTTGGCGTTGAACGCACGCGTCATGCGCTGTTCGGCGGCCGAGTCCTGCGGCGGCATCATGCCCAGCTGGCGGGCGATCGTCATGTTGTCCGTGAACGCGTCGTTGGAGGCGATCAGCCCGTCGCGGACCGTGACGAGGTCGAAGCCCTCGAGGTCGATCGGGCTGCCGTTCGGCGCGATGCCGCCGAGCGACCCGGGCCCCGCGAACGTTCCGCGCATCCGCCACTGCACACCGCAGCGTTCGCCCTCGGTGGTCGTCGAGACGATCTGGAAGTTGAGGTCCGGGACGGCGTCCATGAGCTCGCCGAGGAAGGCGCGCACGCCCTCCGGCGCGACGGCGTCCACGCGCCCGCGCACGATGTCGTGGCCGCCGGGAGCCCAGAGCGACACCGCCTCGTCGAGGTCGCGCTTGTCGATCGCCTCGAAGTAGCGCCTCGCAACGCTCTCGGCCTTGCTGCCCGAGATGCGTTTGCGCGTCGCGGCCGCCTGCTGCATGTTGGCGGCCACCTCCTGCACCTTCGTGCTCGCCTCGCTCGTCTTGTCCCTCTCGGCCATCCCCGCCTCCTTTACGCCCAGGAAGGGCCGTAGTCTAGTCTCGGCGCATGCCGGAAGCGGGCAGCCGTCGGGAGGTCGGACGGGGCGAACGGATCCTCCCGGGGGTCTACCGCCTGCGCCTGCCCCTGCCGTGGCCGGGGGTGCCGCACTGCAACGCCTGGGCGCTGTCCGCGGGCGACGGCTTCGTCCTCGTCGACACCGGCGTGCACGACGAGAGCTCGATGGCGAACCTCGAGCGCGCGCTCGAGATGGTCGGCCTGCGCCTCGACGACGCGAAGCTCGTCGTCTGCACGCACGCGCACTCCGATCACTGCGGGCAGGCGATGCCGATCGTCGAGCGCGCGGGCTGCGAGCTGTGGATGCACCCGAGCCACGAGCTGATGAACCGGCTGGTCGACGACCCGGACGCCGTACTCGCGCAGCGTCTGGAGGTCGCCCGCCAGAGCGGCGTCCCCGAGGAGCCGCTGCGGCGCTACGCCGCCGAGCGGGGGCGCTCCGACCCGCTCATCGTCGGCCCTCTGAAGACCGACCGGGACCTGCTCGAGGGCGTCACTCTCCTCACCGACCTCGGCGAGTGGGTCACCTACGAGACGCCCGGCCACGCGCCCTCGCACGTGTGCCTGTTCCAGCCCGAGCGGCGTCTGCTGATCTCGGGCGACCACCTGCTCGGGCGCATCTCGCTGTACTTCGAGTACGGCTACTCGCCGAACCCCGTCGGCGAGTTCCTGAACTCGCTGGAGGTGGTCGAGCGGCTCGGGGCGCGCCTGTGCCTGGCCGGCCACGGGCGCACCTTCACAGACGTCCACGCCCACATCCACGGCAACCGTGCGCTCGTGGAGGAGCACCTCTACAAGGTGCTGCAGGCGTTGGCCGGGACCGAGCTGACCGCCTTCGACGTCGTCGGCGCCGTCTACGGCTCCTCGCTCTCGCAGCAGAACGGCCAGTGGCTGCTCTCGCAGACCCTGGGCTACCTGGCCCACCTCGAGCAGACGGGCGCCGCGCGGCGCATTGCGGGAGAGCCCGAGCGCTGGTCGGCATAATCCTCCGATGCGCATCGACGAGCTTCTGCGGAGCGCACCCACCCACGGCCCCGTCTTCTCCTTCGAGTTCTTCCCTCCGAAAACGCCCCAGGGAGAGGAGAATCTCTACGCGGCGCTGGCCGACCTGCGCCCGCTGGAACCCGCATTCGTGTCGGTCACGTACGGCGCCGGCGGCTCGACGCGTGAGAAGACGATCGAGATCGTCAAGCGCATCAAGGATGAGTGGGGCCTCGAGGCGATGGCCCACTTCACGTGCGTCGGCGCGACCGTGCCGGAGCTGCGTGCGACGCTCGACGAGATGCGCGATGCGGGCATCGAGAACGTGCTGGCGCTGCGCGGCGATCCGCCGGCGGGGGAGACCGAGTGGACCAAGACGGACGGCGGCCTCGAGTACTCGCGCGAGCTCGTCGAGCTGATCGACGCCGACTACCCGTCCCTGGCGGTGGGCGCCGCGTGCTTCCCCGAGACCCACATCCACGCCACGAGCGCCGAGGACGACCTGCGTTACCTGGGTGAGAAGGTGCGCGCGGGGGTCGACTTCCTGATCACGCAGCTGTTCTTCGACAACTCGTTCTACTTCGACTTCGTCACCCGCGCCCGCGCCGCCGGCATCGCCGCGCCGATCATCCCCGGCATCATGCCGATCACGAAAGTCGGGCAGATCGAGCGCATGGCCGAGATGTGCGGATCGGCGATCCCGGACGCGCTGCGCCGCGAGCTGCACGCGCGCGATGACGACGAGGAGGCGGTGCTCGATTTCGGCGTCGCATACGCCACGCTGCAGTGCGCCGAGCTGCTCGCCGCCGGCGCGCCCGGGATCCACTTCTACACGCTGAACCGCTCTCCGGCGACCCGCGCGATCCTCGGCGCCCTGAAGCTCGCAACGCCCTGGGAGAAGGCCGTCTACCCGGGCTCGATCTCGAGCCCCTCGGCCACGCGCGGCGAGCCGTCGGCGGCCTCGTAGCGCACGTCCACCGAGTCGTCCTGCCGGTAGGTACCGACGCCCCAGGCGCCGAGCAGCCAGCGCCAGCCGCTGATCTTGTCCTTGCGCAGCTCGCGCTCGAAGACGAGCGCGCCTTCGCGCACCCTGTAGTCGACGCCCGGCTGCTGCCGGACGCCGTTCAGGTAGACCTCGTACGGGCCGCGGACGTCGCGCGGCAGCCTCACCCGGGAGTGCGTCATGGCCCGGATTATCGCGCCCGCCGGCCTACCCCGGCGGTGCGGTCCGGCGGATGACTTCGGGGCCTTCCTCGAGCTGGCGCTGGTGCGCGACGCGCACGATCTCGCACGCTTCCGCGGGCGTTTCGACGACCTGCACGAGCGTCCAGGTCGCCCTCGTCGATGTAGCGGTAGGCGAGCGGGGCCTTCGCGCAGCCACGCGAGCAGGCCGTCCCACTCGCCGTCGCCCATCATGATCGTCGGCACGTGGCGGATCGTGTGCGTCTCGGTCAGCGTCAGCACCTCGAACAGCTCGTCGAGCGTTCCGTAACCGCCGGGGCAGATGACGAACGCGCTGGCGTAGCGCACGAACATCACCTTGCGCGCGAAGAAGTGCTCGAAATGCAGCGAGATGTCGAGGTAGGGGTTGGTGTACTGCTCGTGCGGGAGCTCGATGTTGCAGCCCACGGACAGCGCGCCCGCTTCGCGTGCGCCGCGGTTGGCGGCTTCCATCAGGCCGGGGCCGCCGCCCGTGATGACCGCGAAGCCCGCGCGCCCGAGCGCGGCGCCGAGCGCGCGGGCGAGCTCGTAGTGCGGGGTGCCGGGGAGGGTGCGAGCCGAGCCGAAGACCGTCACGGCGCGTTCGACCTGCGCGAGCGCCCGGAAGCCGGCCGCGAACTCGGCGGCGATGTCGCGTACCCGGTCGGCATCGGCCGCACGGACCTCCGGCACCTCGCCGTCGAGCCACATGAGCAGCTCCTGGTCGAGCGTCGGTTTGCGTTTTTTCGGTCGTCCGCTGTCCGGGGCCATGGGGCAGGAGAGTATGGCCAGCCCGCCCTGCCGCGGGCCGCCGTCCGGCGGCGTACGCTGCTCCGGCGATGGACACCGCGGAGATCCCCTACACGGTGAGGCGCTCGGCGCGCGCCCGCCGCGTGCGCGTGAACGTGCACGCCCACGCCGGCGTGGAGGTCGTCCTGCCCGCGCGCGCCGCCGAGCGCGAAGCGGCGGCGGCCGTCGTCGAGCTCCGCCCCTGGATCGAGCGGCGGCTGGCAGAGGCGCGAGAGGCGATGGCCCACGTCGCCCGCCGCGGCGCCACGCTGCCCTACCTCGACGGCACGCTCGATCTCGTGCCCGAGCCGGGGCGGACGCGCGCGCACCGGCGCGGCGAGCAGCTGCTCGTGCCCGACGGCGACGCGCGGCCGGCGATCGAGCGCTTCTACCGCCGCCGTGCGCGCGCCGAGATCGCGCCGCGCCTGGACCGCGCGAGCGCCCGGGCGGGGCTCGCCTACAGCGGCCTGGACATCCGCGCCCAGCGCACGCGCTGGGCTTCGTGCTCCTCGCGCGGGCGGATGAGCTTCAACTGGCGCCTGCTGCTCGCACCCGAGCGCGTCCTGGAATACGTCGTCTGGCACGAGGTCTGCCACCTCGCCGTGCTCGACCACTCGCCCCGCTTCTGGGCTCTGCTCGGCAGCCACTGGCCGAGCTGGCGCGAGGAGCGCGCGTGGCTCAGCGCCAACGGCGCGACGCTCGTGCTCTGAGCCCCTAGCCGAGGACGGGGCCGAGCGGCGCGGTCGCGATCAGCCGCGAGTCGGCGAGTGCCGCGTCGCGGTGGGCGTGCGCTTCCAGATAGCCCGGGTCGCTTGCCATCTCGAGGAAGCGCGCGGCCGACGGGTATTCCACCAGCAGCGCCATGTCCCACTCGTCCTCCGGCCCGATCACGACGTGGCGCGCGACGACCCCGTTCAGCATGCGCCCGCCGACTTTCGCCAGGTACGGCGCGGCCTCGCGGCCGTAGCGTTCGTAGGCCTCGATCCCGCTCATGCCCTCGTCGGGGGCGCCGGCGTGCTCCTTGAACCGCAGCAGGTTCAGCATCACGACCGGCTCGTCGGCGGGGAGGGTCTGAAGGTGCTGGAGCTGGCTCTCCGTGGGAAATATTGACATGGTGTAAACGTATCGGAGAGGGGCGGCCTCCGGCCCGCCGGGCGCTCAGCGCTGCTCGATCGGGACGTAGTCCAGATCCCGCTCGCCCGTGTAGATCTGGCGCGGCCGGGCGATCTTCTGCTCGGGGTCGCCGACCATCTCCTTCCACTGCGCGATCCAGCCGCTCGTGCGGCCGATCGCGAACATCACCGGGAACATCGCGACAGGGAGGCCGAGCGCCTCGTAGATGAGGCCGGAGTAGAAGTCGACGTTCGGGTAGAGCTTGCGGGAGGTGAAGTAGTCGTCGTCCAGCGCGCGCTTCTCGAGCTCGGTGGCGACGTCGAGCAGCGGGCTCTTGCCGCGCACCTCGAAGACGGCGTCGAGGTGTTTTCTGATGATCCGGGCACGCGGGTCGTAGTTCTTGTACACGCGGTGGCCGAAGCCCATGAGGCGCTCGTTGCCCGCCTTCACGCCCTCCAGGAAGTCGGGGATGTTCTCGACCTTCTCGATCCGCTCGAGCATCCGCAGCGCCTGCTCGTTGGCGCCGCCGTGGAGGGGCCCGTAGAGCGCCGCCACCCCTGCGGCGACCGCCGAGTAAGGGTCGACCTGGGTGGAGCCGACGGAGCGCACGGCGCTGGTGGAGGCGTTCTGTTCGTGGTCGGCGTGGAGGATGAAGAGGACGTCCAGCGCGCGTTCCAGCCGAGGATCGGGCTCGTACTTGAGCTCCGTCATTTTGTACATCATCCCCAGGAAGTTGCCGGCGTAGTTCAGGTCGTTGTCGGGATAGACGTACGGCTGGCCCATGTTGTGGCGGAACGCGAACGCTGCGAGGGTCGGCATCTTCGCCAGCAGCCGGATGATCTGGATCGCGCGGATGCGCTCGTCGTGGATCTTGTTCGCGTCGGGGTAGAAGGTCGACAGCGCGCCGACCGAGGCCACCAGCATCCCCATCGGGTTCGCGTCGTAGCGGAAGCCCTGCATGAAGTCCTTGATGTTCTCGTGCACGAAGGTGTGGATCGTGATCTCGTCGATCCAGCCTCGGAGCTCGGTCTCGTTCGGCAGGTGCCCGTTGATCAGCAGGTAGGCCACCTCCAGGTAGGTGGAGTGCTCGCAGAGCTGCTCGATCGGGTAGCCGCGGTGCTGGAGGATCCCCGCGTCGCCGTCGATGTAGGTGATCGCGCTGCGGCAGGAGGCCGTGTTCATGAACGCCGGGTCGTAGGACATCAGCCCGAATTCGTCGGGGTCGACCTTGATCTGGCGCAGCTCGGTCGCACGCACCGTGCCGTCCTCGATCGGCAGCTCGTAGGTCTGCCCCGTGCGGCTGTCGGTGACCGTGAGCACGTCGCCGTCCGGAGCGGCCGTCGGTCTGCGCGTCGCTGCTGCCGGCCTGGGTCTCGGTGCTCATGGGCCTCTCCTGTCCGTGTCGGTGCTCTGCGACCGATTATGGGGCATGCGTGGCGCGCGCGCGGCCGGCGGGACTCAAACGCGGGGCCGCCCGTGGCGCATCGCGGTGGCGACGCGTACGCGCGAGGGTGAGAGCGGGAGCGGCCCTGCGTGCGGGCCTCGGCGCGGAGGACTCGGCCAGCGTCGCGGGCGGTGAGGGTGGCGCGGCCGCGGTCGCGGCCCGATCCCGCCGTCCTGGTCCATGAAGTCCTCGGGCGTCTGCTTCACCGCCCAGCGCACGATCAAAAACAGCGCGACGATCGGGATCTTCAGGAACACCATCAGCCACAAGAAGGTCCACACGTCCACGATCGCGATCATACCCGCTGGGAAGGGCACGAAGCGGGGTTTCTACGGATGCGCGGACGCTTCCCGGGTGCTTCACCCGCGCAGCGCGAACGGCGCGCCGCTGAACTGCGTCATCTCGTGCAGATCGTTCACCCGCGCGGCGATCTCGCGGCCCTCCAGGCGCTGGATCCGCTCGGTGCCGAACTCCTCGACGTTGAACGAGGCGAGCACCGATGCATGGGCCATCGCACGGCGGAGCAGCCCGGGGCTGAGCTCCTCATCGTGGGCGGCGATGTAGCCGACGAACCCGCCGGCGAAGGTGTCGCCGGCGCCGGTCGGATCTATGACCGTCTCGAGCGGATAGGCCGGGAGCGCGAAGAAGCCCTCGCGCGTGACGAGCGCGGCGCCGTACTCCCCCTGCTTGGCGACGATCACGCTCGGACCGCGGCCGGGGCTCCCGGGCGGCGGTTGCCACGACAGGATCTCGCGCGCGGCGCTCACGAGGTTCGGCTTGCCCGTGAGCTGGCGCAGCTCGGCGTCGTTGAGGATCACGCAGTCGACCTCGGCGATCGCGGCGACGAGCGAGTCGCGGGCGATGTCGATCCAGAGGTTCATCGAGTCGAGCGCGACGAACCTCGCGTCCGGGAGCTGGGCGCGGACCTGGCGCTGGAGATCCGGCTGGATGTTGGCAAGGAACAGCACGTCGCCGGCCAGCGCCGTTTGCGTCAGCTTCGGCTCGAAGCCCTCGAACACGCCGAGCTGCGTGTCGATCGTCTCGCGCGAGTTCAGATCCCATCCGTACTCGCCCTGCCAGAAGAAGGTCTTGCCGCCGGCTACGCGCTCGATGCCCTCGACGTTCACGCCGCGGCGCGTCATCACGGCGATCTCCTCCTCGCCGAAGTCGTCGCCGACCGGCCCGACCATGCTTACCTCGGCGAAGAAGGACGCTGCCAGGGCGAAGTGCACGGCGGCGCCGCCGAGCATCCGCTCGCGCTCTCCGAACGGCGTCTTGACGGTGTCGTAGGCGATGGAGCCGACCACGGTGATGGACATCGGCGGGCACCTTAGAGCACCGCGCTCGCCGCGGGGCGGGCGGTCCCGGCATGCGCTCGGAAGGAAGGCCCGTCCGCGCCGAGGCACTTAGATAGCCTCGGGGAATGCGCGCGATCCAGATGACCGAGTTCGGCGGGCCGGAGGTGCTGCAGCTCGCCGAGCTGCCGCAGCCCGAGCCCGGGCCCGGCGAGGTCCTGATCCGGGTCTCGCGCGCGGGACTGAACTTCGCCGACACCCACACGAGGACCAACTCCTACGTCCAGAAGGCCACGCTGCCGCTGGTGCCGGGCGGCGAGGTCGCGGGACTGCTGGAGGACACCGGCGAGCGCGTGGTCGCGCTCGTGGGCACCGGCGGCTACGCCGAGTACGCCACCGCGCAGCGCGAGCGGGTGTTCCCCATCCCCGGAGGCGTCGACGACGGCACGGCGCTCGCCCTGGTGATCCAGGGCACGACCGCGTGGCACCTGCTGCGCACGGCGGGGCGCCTGGCGCAGGGTGACAGCGTGGTCGTGCACTCAGCCGCGGGCGGGGTCGGCTCGCTCACGACGCAGCTCGCGGCCGCCTTCGGCGCGGGCCGGGTGATCGCGACCGCGTCGAGCGAGGAGAAGCGCGACCTCGCCATGGAGCTCGGCGCGGACGTGGCCGTCTCAGCCGATGCGGAGGGCCTGACCGAGCGGCTGATCGAGGCCAACGGCGGGCGCGAGGTGGATCTGGTGATCGACTCGGCCGGCGGGGCGGTCTTCGACGCCTCGATCAAAGCGCTCGCCCCGTTTGGGCGGATCGTCGTCAACGGCATCGCGACGGGCGAGCAGAACGAGGTGCGGACCGGCTCGCTGCTGCGACACTCGCGCTCGGTGATCGGCTTCTGGCTCTTCCACACACTCGAGCGCGCAGGCATGTTCGGCGAGGCGCTCGCCGACCTGTTCGCGCGGGCGATCGCCGGCGCGCTGCGACCGATCCTCGGCGCGACCTACCCGCTCGAGCAGGCCCCGCAGGCCCAGATCGACCTGCGCGAGCGGCGTACGACTGGCAAGCTGCTGCTGGACCCGACGATCTAGATGATCGAGACCGTACCAGCGCACCGCCGGATGCCCATCTGATGCCCAAGACCTTCGCTGAGCTCGGCCTGTCCGAGTCGACTCTGCAGGCCCTGCGCGACGTCGGCTACGAGTCGCCGAGCCCGATCCAGGAGCAGGCGATCCCGGCGCTGCTCGAAGGCCGCGACGTGATCGGCCAGGCCCAGACCGGCACCGGCAAGACCGCGGCGTTCGGGCTGCCGATCATGGAATACGTCGATCCCGTCGGAGCAGACCGTGCAGGCGCTCGTGCTGACGCCCACGCGCGAGCTGTGCATCCAGGTCACGCAGGCGCTGCGCGCCTACGGCGCCCACAAGGGCGTCGACGTCGTCGCGGTCTTCGGCGGCGCGCCGATCCGCACGCAGCAGGCCCAGCTGCGCGCCGGCGGCCACGTCGTCGTCGGCACGGTCGGGCGGGTGCTCGACCTGATCTCCCGCCACTCGCTGATGCTCACCGACACCCGCTTCGTGGTGCTGGACGAGGCCGACGAGATGCTCGACCTCGGCTTCCTCGAGGACGTCGAGAAAATCCTCGCGCTGACGCCGTCCAGTCGCCAGACCGCGCTGTTCAGCGCGACGATACCGCCGCCGATCCGCCAGCTCGCCGACCGCTACATGTACGACCCGCAGGTGATCCAGGTCGAGGCCGCGACGCTGACGATCGACACGGTCGCCCAGTTCCAGCTGCCGGTCGACGCCCGGCACAAGCCGGAGATGCTGGTCGAGGTGCTGAACGCCGAGAAACCGGACCAGGCGATCGTGTTCGTCCGCACGAAGATCCGTGCGGACCAGCTGTTCCGCACGCTCAAGGACCGCGGCCTGAACGTGCGGGCGCTGCACGGCGACATGAGCCAGGGCTCGCGCGACGGCGTGATGCTGGCGTTCAAGGGCGGTCGGGTGCCGATCCTGGTGGCGACCGACGTGGCGGCGCGCGGCCTCGACATCTCGACGGTCACCCACGTCATCAACTACGACGTGCCGACGAGCCCCGACACCTACGTGCACCGGATCGGGCGCACCGGGCGTGTCGGGCGCTCCGGCCGCGCGATCACGTTCGTCGAGAGCCGGCAGAAGCGCGAGCTGGAGGCGATCGAACGGCACATCGGCACGAGCGTCGCCAAGTGGGAGAAGGGCGCGCAGGCCAGCCCCACACCCGTCAAGGAGCGCCCCCGCCGGCACTCCAAGCCGCGGATCTCGCGCCGCGACGACGACGAGCCCTACGTGAAGCTCGTGCTCGGCGGCGGCCGGTCCTCGGGCCTGAAGGTCGCCGACATCGTCTCGGCGGTCACGTCCTCGACCGGGCTCGACGGCGAGGCTGTGCGCGACGTGACGGTGCTCGACCGCTTCTCGTTCCTGTCGGTGCCCGCCGGCGAGGCCGATCGCGTGATCGAGGCGGTGGACGGCCGGCAGGTGGACGGGCACCGCCTGGGCCTCGAGCGCGTGCAGGTACAGTAGGCGCCATGTCCACAGCCACGATGCAGACCACCGAGGGCCCGATCGTCTTCGAGCTGTTCGACGACGACGCGCCCGAGACGGTCGCGAACTTCAAGAAGCTCGCCGGCGACGGCTTCTACGACGGGCTGACGTTCCACCGCGTGATCAAGGACTTCATGATCCAGGGCGGCTGCCCGGAGGGCACCGGCACGGGCGGCCCCGGCTACACCTTCGACGACGAGATCAACCAGCACAAGGTCGTGCGCGGCGCGCTGGCGATGGCCAACGCGGGACCGAACACGAACGGCTCGCAGTTCTTCATCGTCACGACCGAGGCGGCGCCGTGGCTCGACGGCAAGCACACCGTGTTCGGCCAGGTGACCGACGGCATGGACGTCGTCGACAGGCTGGAGGGCGTGGAGACCGACGGCGCGGATCGCCCGCAGGAGCCGATCGGGATCGCGTCCATCGAGTTGGCGTAGCCGCCGGCTCAATCCGGGTGGTGCTCGTGCCCGCGCACCGTCCGCCACGACTGCCAGGTGATCCTGAGGATCACCGCGCAGATCGCGAGGCCGATGAGCGGGTCCGCGATCGGGATGCCGATAGCCACAGCGAGCGCGGAGCCGACCACCGCGAGGCTGACGTAGGAGTCCGCGCGGGCGTGTTCGCCGTCCGCGATCAGCGCCGCGCTCGCCAGGCGCGCCCCTGCTCGCAGCCGGATCCTCGCCGCCAGCCGGTTTCCGGCGTAGCCGAGCACTCCCGCCACGGCCAGCGCCCCGAGAGCGTTCGGGGCGTTCGGGTGGATCAGCCGCTCGATCGCCTCGACGCCGGCCACGCAGGCGCTGACGAAGATCGCGGCGACCACCGCGAGCCCCGCCAGCCGCTCGGCGCGCTCTGAGCGGAGCGCGAACGCGGCTGCGAGCGGGACGGCCGTCAGCGCGTCACCGGCGTTGTGGATCAGGTCGGCGAGCAGCGCGACGCTGCCACTCGCCGCGAAGATGACCGCCTGTCCGGCCGCGGTGACCGCGAGCACGCCGAGCGAGAGCGAGACCGCGCGGATGCCCTCACGGGAACGAGTGATCGACCGGTCGACGAGGCCGTGCGAGTGGGAATGAGCGTGCGCGTCCGATCGATCGACCGGTTCGGACAGACGCGGCGCCGACAGATGTCTGTGCGCGCCGCGGTGCGGGTGGGCGTGGACGCGGCGCCCGTGTCGGTGAGCGACGAGTCTGCATGCCGCCGAGCGCAGGCGTCAGGCGAGCGCGGCCGCCGCGTCGACGAGCCGGTCGTCGCCCCAGTAGAGCTTCTCACCCGCATAGACCGTGGGAATCCCCGTCACGCCGAGCTCGCGCGCCTGATCGGTGACGCGCCGCAGCCGCTCCTTGACATCGGGCCGCGTGACGCCCTCGCGAACGGCCGCCGCATCCACGCCGGCCTCCTGCGCAGCCTCGAGCACGACGTCCATGTCGGTCAGGTCGCGTCCGAGGCCGAAGCCCTGACGGTAGGCCGCGAGCGTGAACTCCCGCAAGCGGCCGAGCTGCTCCGCGACGAGCGTCGCGCGCAGCACCAGCACCGAGTAGGTGCCGAGCGGCCAGTCGCGCGGCCAGCGCAGCGGCAGCCCCAGAGCATCTGCGCGCTGCTCGCATTCGCGCATCTGTGCGTCCCGCTCCGCGCCCTCGCGCATCGACCACGGCACCTTCCCGATCGCCTGGATCAGGGAGCCGAAGAGGATCGGCTGCCACCGCGGCACGACCGGCAGCACCTCGTCGACCCGATGCGCGCTCATGTACGAGTACGGCGAGCTGAAGTCGTAGAAGAAGACCGGCGTCGTCACCGTGCTGATCGTACGGGGCTCGGCCCCGGTGCCGCGGGCTCGGTCGGAGTAACCTTCCTCGTCCAGGGTCGAACGAGCGCAGGGGAGGGCCACATGGCCACTGTCGAGCAGCAGGTACCGGAGATTCAGAACGGCGTCGCGGCGCCCTTGACCGGCGAGATCCCGGTCGAGAACCCCGCCACGGGGCAGACGATCGCAACCGTTCCGGACATGTCGGCCGAGCAGGTTGCCGAGATGGCAGCTCGCGGCCGCGCTGCTCAACCCGAGTGGGAGGCCTACGGCTTCGAGGGCCGCTCCCGCGTGATGCTGCGTGCCCAGAAGTGGGTGATGGACAACGCCGAGCGGATCGTCACGACGATCATGTCCGAGACCGGCAAGACCTTCGAGGACGCCGAGCTGGCGGAGATCGGCTACGCCGGCAACGCCTTCGGCTTCTGGGCGAAGCACGGCCCCAAGTACCTCGAGGACGAGCACATCAAGTCCAGCCAGGTGCTGGTCAAGGGCAAGAAGCTCATCAACCGCTTCCGCCCGCTCGGCCTGATCGGCGTGATCGGCCCCTGGAACTACCCGCTGACGAACTCCTTCGGCGACTGCATCCCCGCGCTGATGGCGGGCAACAGCGTGATCCTCAAGCCGTCGGAGATCACCCCCCTCACCTCGATGCTGCTCGCCGAGGGCATGCGCGAGTGCGGGCTGCCGGAGAACGTGCTCCAGATCGCGACCGGCCGCGGCCAGACCGGCGCCGCCCTGATCGAGCACGTCGACATGATCATGTTCACGGGCTCCACGAAGACCGGCCGCAAGGTCGCCGAAGCGGCGGCCGGCCGGCTGATCCCCGCCTCTCTGGAGCTCGGCGGCAAGGACCCGATGATCGTGCTCTCCGACGCGGATCTCGAGCGCGCGGCGAACTTCGCGACCTACTACTCGATGCAGAACGCCGGCCAGACGTGCATCTCGATCGAGCGCGTCTACGTCGAGGAGCCCGTCTACGACGAGTTCGTCTCGAAAGTGTCCGAGAAAGTGCGTGAGCTCCGCGTCGGCAAGCCCGAAGGGCCCGGCTCGGTCGAGGTCGGTGCGATCACGTTCCCGCCACAGCTCGACACGATCAAGAGCCACGTCGACGACGCCGTCCAGAAGGGCGCGCGCGTGCTCGCCGGCGGCAGCCAGGCGCCGGGCGCCGGACGCTTCTTCGAACCGACGGTGCTCGTGGACGTCGACCACACGATGAAGTGCATGACCGAGGAGACGTTCGGGCCGACGCTGCCGATCATGAAGGTGAAGGACGCGGACGAGGCGGTGCGGCTCTCCAACGACTCCAACTACGGCCTGGGCGCGTCGGTGTTCTCGCGGAACACCGAGCGGGGCGAGCAGATCGCGCGGCGCATCCACTCGGGCGCGGTCAACGTCAACGACGCGATGATCAACTACACGGTGCTCGAGCTGCCGATGGGCGGAGCGAAGGAGTCGGGCCTCGGCACGCGCCACGGCGCCGGCGGGATCCGCAAGTACTGCTCGCAGCAGGCGATCGTGGTGACGCCGAAACTGGCCATGAAGAAGGAAATCTTCATGTACCCGTACAAGTCGCGGACCTCGAAGCTGCTGGCCGGCTTCTTCAAGTTCATGTACGGCCGCGGCAAGCGCGCCTAGAGAGAACCGTCGAGCTAGACCACGTCCAGATCGCCGCGCCGCCGGGCTGTGAGGCCGCGGCGCGGCGCTTCTACGGGGAGCTGATGGGTCTCGAGGAGCTCGAGAAGCCCGAACCGCTGCGCGCTCGCGGCGGTGTGTGGTTCGGGCTCGGCGACGGGCGCCAGGTGCACGTCGGGGTGGAGGAGGAGTTCGTCCCCGCGCGCAAGGCGCACCCTGCGCTGCGTGCCGCGGACGGCGAGATCGATGACGTGGCTGCGCGCATCGCCGCGGCGGGGGGCGTCGTGACCTGGGACGAGGCGCTGCCGGAACTGCGGCGCTTCTACACCGAGGATCCGTGGGGCAACCGGATCGAGGTGCTCGCCTCGCTTGCGGAGCGAGCCTGATCGCGGAGGGGTCGCTGCGACGCCTGGTCGCCGAGCAGGCGGCCCGGCGCGCGGCCTAGGCCGCGGCGTCCTCGCGCAGCTTCACGCCGAGCAGCGCTTCGAGCTCCGGGATCGTCGTCTCGGCGCTCGTGTGGTGGATCGTCGCCATCCCCAGCTCCTCGGCGGGGGTGAGGTTGAAGGGGAGGTCGTCCACGTAGACCGCATCCTCCGGCTTCACGCCGGCGCGCTCGGCGCCCAGCTCGTACATCCGCACGGCCGGCTTGCGGATGCCCTCTTCGGCTGAGATCACGACGCCGTCGAACAGCTCGTCGAAGAGGTCGTGGGGATAGCGGTGCACGCCCCACGAGTTGGAGATCAGCCCCGTGCGCACGCCGGCGTTCTTGGCGAGCCGCACGGCGTGGACCATCTCGGCGTCGGGATCGACGCCCGCGAACAGGCCGTCGATCAGCCCGTCGGGCTCCACCTCGAGCATCGGTGCGAAGCGCCGCTCGAATTCGGTCTCGTCGAGGTTGCCCGTCTCGAGCGCGACCAGGAGCTTGCGCGCCTCCGGGTCGGTGCGGAAGCGGCCCATCAGCAGCTTCGGGTCGATCTCGGCTTTCAGGCAGTAGTCGTGGAAGGACGCGAACAGGTTCGTCGTCAGCACGCCGCCCCAGTCGATCAGCAGCGCCGAGCGCTCAGGCGCCATGTGCCACCGCCTCGGCCTGGCGCGCCAGCTCGAGCACGCCCTCGCCGAAAGCGTGAAGGTACGGATCGTCTGTCGTGCCGGCGACCGCGCGCTTGTAGTTGCCCTCCATGAACACGATGCTCTTCCACAGCGCGAGCGTGGTGTACCAGCGGATGTTGCTCATCGAGCGTCCCGAGCGCTCCTCGTAGCGCGCGATCAGCTCGCTCCGGGACGGGAAGCCCTCGGCGCGCGTGACGTTGCCGAGGTCGCCGCGCAGGCCCTCGACGGGGTCGTCGGCGTCGGTCCAGAACATGCAGAGGTAGCCGAGGTCGGCGAGCGGGTCGCCGATCGTGGCCATCTCCCAGTCCAGCACGGCGGCCAGGTGAGCCGGCGGCTCGGCGCCGTAGATCGTGTTGCCGAGGCGGAAGTCCCCGTGGACGATCGTCGCCGGGCCGGACTCGGGCAGGTTCTCGGCGAGCCACTTGCCCACGCTCTCCACGGCGGGGATCTCGCGGGTCTTGTTGTGCTCCCAGAGGCCGGTGAAGCGCCGCAGCTGCCGTTCGAGGTAACCGGTCGGTTTGCCGAAGTCCTCGAGGCCGGCGGCGCGCCAGTCGACGGCGTGGATCTCGACGAGCGCGTCGATCAGTTCCTCTGCGATCAGCTTCCGCTCCGGCGGCGTGTCGAGCGCCTCGGGCACGCTCGCGACGATCACATCGCCCTCGACGAGCTCCATCACATAGAAGGGCGAGCCGATGATCTGCTCGTCGTCGCCGACCGCGAGCACGGCCGGCACGCGCGCGGGCGTGTCCGCCAGCGCGCGCAGCAGGCGTGCCTCGCGCAGCACGTCGTGCGCGCTGGGCGGCAGCGGCGGGCGTGGCGGGCGACGGAGCACGAACTCGTCGTCCCCGCGCTCGATCAGGTAGGTGACGTTCGAGTGGCCCTCGCCGATCGGGCTGGCGTGCACCTCGCCGTGGCCGAGCCCGTGCTCGTCGAGGAAGGCCTCGAGCGGATCGAGTACGAGCAGAGGAGGGCGGCTGTTAGCCTGCCCGTCCTCCGTCGTGCGGACGATGTCGTCTGGCGCGACCGGTGCGCTCACGGACGAGAACCTATATCGACCGCAACCTTCCCTGCGCTGAGGTGTCTCAACGGACCATGCCCAGACTCCGCTCCCTCTCACTTTCGCTTCTGCTCGTGCTGATCGGCACGGCCCTCGCCGCCCCCGCCGGGGCTTCTGCCTCGCAGGGCCAGACCACCTACTTCGAGGCGGGTTCGACGTTGCTCGACAGCCGCGCGCAGGCGAAGGACTTCTCGCAGATGCAGGCGCTCGGCGTCAAAGCCCTGCGCATCGAGCTGTCCTGGGCCTCGGTGGCGCCATCTGCCGGGAGCGCCACCAAGCCGGCCTTCGAAGCCACCAACCCGGCCTCGTACAACTGGGCTCTCTACGCGCCCGCGATCCAGCGTGCCCAGCAGCTGCACTGGCCGGTGCTGCTCACCGTCACCTCGCCGGTGCCGCGGTGGGCCACCTCGAACAAGAAAGCGCCGTACGTGACGCGTCCCGATCAGCGCGACTTCCAGGAATTCATGACCGCGGCGGGCCGCGAGTTCGGCTCGCAGGTCGCGGTGTGGTCGATCTGGAACGAGCCCAACCACCCGGCCTTCCTGCTGCCGCAGTGGAGCTCGAGCGGCAAGCCGGCCTCGCCGCGCATCTACCGCGGCCTCTACCAGTCCGGCTACGCGGGACTCGTCGCGAGCGGGCTCACCCACCCGAAGGTGCTGTTCGGCGAGACCGCGCCGACGGGCTTCGACACCGTCAACCCCAGGCGCGAAGGCTCGCGCGCGCTCCTGCACGACGTGTCGCCGCTGGCGTTCCTGCGCGAAGCGCTGTGCCTGAACGCGCACTACGGCCGGGCCGGCTCCTGCGGCAAGCTGCAGATGAGCGGCTACGCGCACCACGCCTACACGAAGGCCGTGAACCCGCACTGGGTCAGCTCCAAACGCGACGACGTGACGATCGGCTCGCTCTCGCGGCTCTCGCGCGCGCTCGATCTTGCGGCGGCGAAAGGCGCGATCCCCTCGCACCTGCCGATCTACCTCACCGAGTTCGGGGTCCAGAGCTTCCCCAACCACGAACTCGGCGTCTCGGTCGCCAAGCAGGCCGAATACGACGCGATCGCCGAACACATCGCGTGGTCGAACTCGCGCGTTGCGGCCTTCTCCCAGTACCTGCTCAAGGACGACCCGCTCGGCGGCAAACCCGGGTCGAGCGTCGCCGGCGGCTCGGTCGGCTTCCAGACCGGGCTCGAGTACCTGAGCGGCAAGCCCAAGCCGCTCTACGCCGCATGGCCGCTGCCGCTCACCGTCAGCCGCAGCCACGGCGGCTACTCGCTCTGGGGTCTCGTGCGCCCGGCCACCGGCTCGACCAAGGTCACGGTGCTCGTGCAGCGCAAGGGCTCGCGCGCCTGGCGCGTCCTGAAGACGATCAGCACCAACAGCCGCGGGTACTGGGCGCTCAGCTCGCACACGGCGGGCAACGCGTGGCGGATCCGCTGGAAGAGCCCGCAGGGCAAGAGCTACGAAGGGCCGCCCGTACACGCTTACTGAGGGCGGGTGGGGAGAGGGACCACGTAGGGCGGCCCGGCGCGCAGGCCGCCCTACGATGGCTGCATGCCCGAGCTACCCGAGGTCGAGATCACCGCACGCCTGCTCGACCGTGCGCTGAGCGGCCGGCGCATCGACTCCGCGCTGGCTCCGGGCATCAACGCCCTGAAGACGTATGACCCGCCTCTGAGTGCCCTGGAAGGCCGGAAGATCGAGGGCATCCGCCGCCGCGGCAAGAACCTGATCGTCGATGTGGACGGCGAACTGGCGCTGCTGATCCATCTGATGTCCGCGGGACGGCTGCAGCTCTTCGACAAGCCCGCCGGGCCGCGCGATCGCACCTCGCGGCTGCTCGTGCGGATCGAGCCGTTGCCGGGAGAGGAGGACCGTCCGGAGCTGCGGCTGCGCGAGTTCGGCTCCAAGCAGGCCGCGTGGGTGAAGCTGCTCGGAGCGGGTGAGCTCGATCAGGACGAAGCGCTCGCCAAGCTCGGGCCCGAGGCGTGGCCGGACCCCGGCACGCCCGAGGAGCTGCGCGAGCTGCTCGACGCGCCGCGGCCCCTGCACTCGCTGCTGCGCGACCAGCGCACGATCGCCGGTATCGGCCGCTCCTGGGTCGACGAGATCCTGTGGGAGGCGCGGCTCTCGCCCTACAAGCGCGGCGCCGATCTCGACGCGGAGGAGGCGACCGCGCTGCGCGAGGCGATCGTCTCGACGCTCGGCGGCGCGCTCGCGCACTACGAGGAGACGATCTCGCTGCCGATCCCCGACAAGCTGCCGATGCCGCTGAAGGTGCACCGCCACGAGGGCGAGCCCTGCCCGCGCTGCGGCGAGACGCTGCGCGCGGTCCACTTCGAGGACTACGTGGTCGCGTACTGCCCGCGCGAGCAGACCGAGGGTCGGGTGCTGAAGGACCGGCGCCTGTCGCGACTGCTCAAGTAGAGCGGGCGCGGCCCCGGCCCGTTGAGGACCGGGGCCGCCACCCATCACACCTCTGGGACGGAAGAGGTGCTACGAGATCGCCGTTTGTTAGAACGAGGCGAGGGACGAAGAAGTTGGCCCGTGAGCTGACGCTCATGTTCGCTGCGCACGTCCCGATGGCACGAAGACCGTCAGCGTCTTGACGACGGCGCGCTGGACCGGGGCGGGAGTGGGTAGCTGCCTCTTCGATGCGAGGGCTCATCAAGCGGATGTGGCGGACGGTCGCGTTCCTGCCGTTGCGGATCGCGCTCGCGATCGGCGGTGAGACGAGCGCGCGCGACGCTCGGCGCCAGCTGCAGCCGCGGCTCGACATGCCCCTGCCGAACGCGGTGTCAGAGGGCCAGCTGCTCGAAGTGCTCGCCCACCGGCCGTTCCGCTCGATCCTCTACCACCGCCTCGCGCGCCGCGGGCTCGCGCCGCGGCTCTTCGCGGAGGTGCTCTCGCGCTTCTACCGCGGGGAGCCGGCCCTGGAGATCACCTGCGGGGACATCGGCCCCGGCCTGATGATGATGCACGGCTTCGCGACGATCATCACGGCGCAGCACATCGGCGCCGACTGCCAGATCTCCCAGCAGGTGACGATCGGCTACGACGACCGCGGCGCACCGCCTGTGCTGGGCGACCGCGTACGCGTGGGAGCGGGCGCGATCGTGATCGGCCCGATCGAGGTCGGCGACGACGCGGTCATCGGTGCCGGTGCGGTGGTCGTGCGCGATGTGCCGCCGGGGAAGGTCGTCGGCGGCGTCCCGGCGCGGGTGCTCGAGGGCGCACGCGACCGCTTCAGCGCGCTCGGTGTCGCCGGGCAGGAGGTCCTGCCGGCGGGCGAGGCGGGCGGCTGACCGCGGGCCGGTAGCATCGCGCTCACCCCGATGAACGACCCGCGCTACTTCGAGCTGCAGGCCGAGGACCCCGCCCGCGCGGCCGGTTTCTACGGCGCCGTCTTCGGGTGGGACATCGTCAGGGCCGAGGGGATGCCGATCGAGTACTGGCGTGTGGACACCCGCGGCGGGATCGAGGGCGCGATCCTGCAGCGCCCGGCCGCGACGCCCGCGGAAGGCTCGGGGACGAACGCGGCTGTGATCTCGATGCAGGTCGAGGACTACGACGCGACGGCGCGGGCGATCCACGGCAACGGCGGCCGTGACGCGCTCCCGAAGTTCGCCGTGCCGGGGCGCTGCTGGCAGGGCTACTTCCTCGACACGGAGGGCAACACCTTCGGCGTCTTCGAGGTCGACCCGGAAGCGCGCTGAGGCGCGGGTCACTCGGCCAGCACGATGAAGGGCTTGCCCTCTTCGACGATGTAGGTGGCCAGCTCGGCGGCTTCGCCGTCGCCGACGTTCCGCACCGCATGGACAGTGTCGGCGGGGACCATCAGCGCGTCGCCCTGCGAGTAGGTCTTCGCGCCGACACCGTCGATGTCGTACTCGAGCGTGCCGCCCAGCACGTAGATGATCTCCTCGCCCGGGTGCTTGTGGCGGAAGGGCGGCGCCTCGCGGCTGATTTCGACCCGGTTCTGGATCATCACGCGGCCGGGAGCGCTCAGCTCGGCGCTCTGCAGGTCGATGCGGTTGATCCCGGGTACTCGGGGTGCGGTCGTGCTCATCCTCGCCTCCTGGTTGGACGTGGCGGTCAGCATCCCCGGCGAGCCACCGACTCGCGCCCGTGTCTCCCACTGGTCGCCTTCCCGCCGCTTCGCCGGGACCCGTCGATCATGCCGTTCCTTCTAGGCTGCGAGGCGATGATCGAACCAGGCGACAAGGCCCCCGACTTCGAGCTCCCCGACCAGGACGGCCGCGCCGTGAAGCTCGGCGACTTCGCCGGCCAGATGCTCGTCCTCTACTTCTATCCCCGCGCCGAAACGCCAGGGTGCACGACCCAGGCGTGCGGCGTTCGCGACCACCTTCGCGACTACTCGGACGCGGGCGCCGTCGTGCTCGGCGTCTCGCCCGATCCCGTCGCGAAGGTGAAGAAGTTCCACGACAACCAGGGCCTCAACTTCTCGCTGCTCGCCGACGAGGACCACGCCGTCGCAGACGAGTACGGGGTGTGGGTGGAGAAGTCGATGTACGGGAAAACGTACTTCGGCAACGAGCGCACGACGTTCGTGATCGGCCCCGACGGCGTCGTCGCGAGCGTGCTCCGGAAGGTCAAGCCCGCCGAGCACGACGAACGCGTGCTGGCGGCGCTGCGCGAGGCCGCGCCGCCCGTGGTGTGAGGACATTCTCACCGGCTGTTCGAACAGCTACCCCAGACGTGTCATCTGTCTGACTCTGCCGTCATCCCGGGTGGCTGATGCCGGCGTCGAGACATCAACGATTTGTTAGGGTTCGCGCGCCGCGGCCCAGCCGTGGGTGCCCGGGAAGGGGGTCGACTTTGGAGGGTCGCCAGCAGTCCGGGCCAAGTCAAAGCTCTCGCGCGGGGTGGCCGGAGGGGTCTGCCCGCGCACGAAAGGATCCACATGACACGTCAACCATCTCCGCGGCGGGCGCTTCTGGCCACCGTCGCGGCGGTCGGCTCGCTGCTCCTGATCGGCGCCGCTCCCGCGGCGTCCGGCGCGGCGACGCTGCCGACCCTGAACGTCTCGGTCTCGAAGACCGCGATCACCGCCTCAGGCTCGACGGTGTCGGGCGCCGTCAACGTCGTCACGACCGCTGCGAAGGGCCTCAAGGAACCGGCTGTGATTCTGTTCCTGCTGAAGCCCGGCGTCACGCCGGCCGAATTCGAATCGTTCGCGAAATCGAAGAAGTTCTCCGACCCCAACAACGCCGACAAGTTCGGCTCGATCGTCTTCGACAACGAAGGCGTGCCCGGGGGCACGAGCGAAGCGCAGACCGTGCTCGCACCCGGCACATACATCCTGCTGAACGCCGAAGGCGAAAACCCGAGCAACCCGCCGCACTCGGTGCTGACGATCACGGCCGCCCCGGCTCCCGCCGCGCTGCCGGCCGCGCAGGCCGTCGAGAAGACGATCGAGTTCGGCTTCCGCGGTCCGACCACGCTGAAAGTCGGCGAGGTCGTGCGGTTCGAAAACGAAGGCTTCCTCGTTCACATGAACGTCGCCTTCCCCGTCAAGAGCAAGCGTGCGGCCGCGCAGGCTGTCCGCCTGATGAAAGAAGGAAAGGAAAGGCAGGTCTTCAAGCTGGTCAGCGGCCAGCCGTTCAGCTTCTACGGCCCGATCGGTTCCGGCGCCTTCCAGCAGGAGACGATCACCCAGAAGCCGGGCTGGTACGTCCAGGCCTGCTTCATGGCCACCCAGGATGGTCGCGTGCATACCGCTCTCGGTATGGAGCGCGCCTTCCACATCGTCAAGTAGCGACGCGGCGGAGCGCCCGTCGCCCCTCGCACGAGGGCGCGGCGGGCGCGCTGCGCCTCAGCGGATCAGCGAGTCCATCCGCGTCGCGCGGATCGTCTCGCGCAGCGTCTCGAGCGCCCCGTGGCGCGGCCGCCAGCCCAGCTCTTTGCGGGCCTTCGCGGCGCTCATGATCACCGGCTCGCGGAACGCCGCGATCCACTGCGCCTGCGCGGGCAGGAACCCCAGCCGCGAGACCGCCTCGGCCGCCGCGTCGACGGCCAGCTCGGGCACGGGGATCGAGTACCAGCCGAGCTCGTCGGCGAGCTGGCGCACGGTCAGCTCGTCCGGCCCGGCGAGGTTGTAGACGCCCGGCTTGCCGCGCCCCAGCGTCGCGGCGCGCATCGCGCTCGCCACATCGTCGTGGTGCACGAGCTGGAAGGGGATCCCGGGATCGGGCAGCACCGGGCGCAGGATCGGCACGCCTTCGAGCAACCCCAGCACCGGTCCGGGCAGCCGCTCTGAGATCTGCGTGTAGGGGAGGCTGTCGATCAGGAGCGGCGCGTGCGGCCCGGCGACGATGCACGGGCGGAACACATAGGCCTGCGTGCGCGAGCCGTACAGCGCGTCGGCGAGCAGCGCCTCGACCTCCGCCTTCTGGGCCGAGTAGTAGTGACCCGAGGTGCCGCGGGCCGGGACGTCCTCGGTCAGCGGCTGGGGATTGTCCTTGTGGAAGCCGTAGGCGGCTACCGACGAGGCGTAGATGAGGCGTTTCACCCCCGCCGCGGCCGACGCTTCGAACACGTTGAGCGAGCCGTCGAGGTTGACGCGCCGGCTGGCCCGGGCGCTGCCCATGATCATGAAGGCGAGGTGGATGACGACGTCCGCGTCTTCGACCAGGCGCGCGACCTTGCGCTTGTCGAGGACGTCGCCGCGGCGGTAGACGACCTTCTTCCAGCCGCGCTCGCGCGGGTCGAACGGGCGGCGCGCCATGCCGAGGATCTCGCCGATGTCCCGCGAGCGCTCGAGCGCGGAGACGACGGCCTGCCCCATCTCGCCGGTCGGCCCGGTGACGGCGACCGTCAGGGGCCGGGCCTTGCGGGCGCGTTGAGCGGAGGCCATGCACCGTTTCTATCGCATCCCGAAAACGGGTGATACAGAACGGGGGTGCCCGCGGCTTGCATGTCGTGCGATGAGCGGAGCCGATCTGGGGACCGCAGCTCGGTCTTCCTGGGGCTCGTGCCGGCGCCCGCGGCAGCGGGTCGCACGGGGCGGCTCCCTTACATTTGAGACGTGCCAGTTGCCACGTCGATCGGGCAGAGCCTCAGCTCCTTCTTCGACGCCGCGGGACAGTTCTTCTCGGATCTCGCGGCCGTCCACTGGGGGGCGCTGCTGCTGGGGCTGTTCTTCTTCGGCGCGAACCTGACCATCCGCTCGCGCGCGTTCTTCAACAGCCTTCGCGCGGCGTACCCGTCGGTGAGCTTCGAATGGCGGCGCATCTGGGGCGCCTACGTCGCGGCGGTCGGCTTCAACAACGTCGTGCCCGCGCGCGGCGGGGACGTGATCAAGCTGTTCCTGACGAAGTCCTCGATTCCCGGCTCGCGCTACCCGACCGTCGCGAGCGCGTTCTTCGTCGAGTCGGTGTTCGACGCCTGCGTCGGCGTGCTGGTCCTGATCTACGCCTTCACGCAGGGGATCTTCCCGAAGCCGCCGGACTTCGCGAAGCTGAGCTCGTTCGACATCTCCTTCTTCGCCGAGCACTTCCGCTTCACGCTGTTCCTGATCACCCTGCTCGCCGTGATCGGGATCGTCGCCTACGCGCTGCTGTCGGTGCGCGCGCGGGCCTTCTGGCTGCGCGTCCGCCAGGGGCTGACGATCCTGACCGACAAACGCCGCTACCTGCGCGAAGTGGCCGCGCTGCAGGCGGTGGCGTGGCTCTGCCGCTTCGCCGGCTTCTGGTTCCTGCTCGAAGCGTTCCGCGTCGGCGCCTCGGTGCAGAACGTGCTGCTCGTGTTCGCGGTCGGCCAGGTCGCCGGCGCCGTTCCGTTCACGCCCGGCGGCGCGGGCGTGCAGCAGGCGCTGCTCGTGAAGGTCTTCTCGACCAAGGCGGGCGCGACGGTGGTCGCCGCCTACTCGGTCGGCCAGCAGATCGCGATCGCCGCCTTCACCGCCGTGGTCGGGCTGGCCGCGGTGATCTTCATCTTCCGCTTCCGCTCGTTCAAAGAGGTGATCAGCGCCGGCCGGGCATCGCAGCGGGCCGAAAAGGAAGCCGAGCGCGAAGGGCCGCCACACCCTGAGGATCCGCCGCCGCCCGAGCCGCTGGCCGACCGGCCGCGGCGGGCCGGAAGCTCGTCCTACTGAAGGCCCTCGCGGGCCTCGCGCACCAGCGCGACCGCCTCGGGGAAGACGCGCGCGATCACGGTGCGGATCTGCTCGGCCTGCGCCTCGGCGTTGCCCTGCACGTTCACGCGCGAGACGGCCGCGACGGTCATGTCGACTGCCAGCTTGATCGCGTTGTCAGCCCAGGCGAGGCGCTGGCTCCCCTGCATCTGCTCTGCGAACTCTGCCAGCCGCCGCTGGATCTCGTCCGGGTCGCCGAAGATGTCGCCGAGGCCGCCGCCCTCCATGCTCAGATCATAGACTGCCCTGCTCGATGCCCAGCGCAGAGGAGATACGCGAGCAGACCCTCACCGAGGCACGCCGGCGGGCACGCCTCGCCGTGCCGGCCTTCGCCGGCGGGTTCCTGTACCTGCTCAGCGCGATCATCATCACCTCGACGCTCAACGGGCTGCCGACCGTCGGCCCGCTGCAAGGGCTGACGCCGGCCGTTCAGGGCGTCTCCGAACCGCCGATCAGCCCCCGCGCGCCGGAGGTCAAATACATCTCCCACCACGCCTTCACGCTGATCGCCGGGAGCGTGCTGGCGGCGGTCGCGATCGTGGCGCTGGTGCTCGTGCTGGTGCTGCTCTTCGACGCGGCGTCCTTCCGCCGCCCCGGGACGTGGGCGCCCGCACGCATCCTCGTGATCGCCGGCGGCGGCACCGTCGCCGCGGCGAGCGTCGCGCACGAGGTCGTCTACGCGATCGAGACGCACAACTTCGCGACCGGTCACGACTTCTCGCGCCACGCCGTCGAACAGGCTCTGACGAAGGGCGCGGCCAACCAGATCGTCGCCTACCTGTCCCTGTTCGCCGGGCTCGCGCTCGTGGTCGGCATGGTGGTCACGCTGCTGAACTCGCTGCGGACCGGCCTGCTGCCGCGCTGGATGGCGTTCCTCGGCATGTTCAGCGCGCTGCTGATCCTGCTCCCGAACGTCGGCGCGACGCTGCAGCTGGTGCCGGCCTTCTGGCTCGTGATGACGGGGGTGCTGCTGAGCGGGCGCTGGCCGGGCGGGGACCCGCCGGCCTGGGAGGCCGGGGAGGCCCGGCCGTGGCCGAGCCGCGCGCAGATGCAGGCCGAGGGGGCGCAAGTCCGCGCCGGCGGCCGCCGGCGCAAACGGCGGCGAGATCGCGCCGGCGCCCACGACGCCATCCCCCTCTCCCTCCACCTCCTCGCGCAAGCGCCGCCGCAAGCGCTGAGGGTGCCGTGTCCGCGCTCGGACACGTTTCCGGACCGCCGTCTCGATTGGCAGCCGGGGGGCCGGGTAGGCATGTGACGTAGGGAACGAGGGACGGACCGTCTCGCGTGCCTGCGCCTCGCTCGTACAGCGATCGAAGGAGCTACCGGCAATGGCTACCACTGCCCCGACCCAACGAGACCCGGCCGCCCGCGTGGCGGCCCGAGTCGAGACTCCCGTCGCCGGCTTCAAACCGGCAGATCCCGGCCCGCTCGGGCTCGCGGCATTCGCGTTGACGACGTTCGTGCTGTCGATGTTCAACTCCAACCTCGTCAGCAACAAGGGGGCGCCCGTCGTGCTCGGGGTGGCCCTCGCCTACGGCGGCATCACACAGCTGCTCGCGGGCATGTGGGAGTTCCGCACGGGCAACACGTTCGGCGCCGTGGCGTTCTCCTCGTTCGGCGCGTTCTGGATCTCCTTCTGGGCGCTGAACGTCTTCTACGCGAAGGACATCACGGGCAACGTGGGCCACGCGCTCGGCGTCTACCTGTGGGCGTGGGCGATCTTCACGGCGTACATGACCGTCGCGGCGCTGCGCGTCAGCGGCGCGGTGCTGCTGGTGTTCGTGCTGCTGACGGCGACGTTCATCTTGCTGGCGATCGGCGCCGTGGGACCGCACGAAACCGTCACCCACTGGGGTGGCTACATCGGCCTCGCGACCGCCGCCGCCGCCTGGTACGCGTCGTTCGCCGCGGTCGTGAACGCGACCTTCGCCAAGACGGTGCTGCCGGTGATCCCGCTGAACGTCGGCGGCGCCCGCCGCGGCTCGGACATCGAGGTGTAGGGTGGCGCGATGAGCACCGTTGCCGACGAGACCGACGGGCGGGGATGGGCTCGACAGCGAGCTTGCAGGCCTGCTCGAGGTCGAGCGCTTCCCGCCGCCGGAGGCCTTCCGTGAAGAGGCCCTGCTCAAAGACCCGGCCGTCTACGAGCAGGCTGCAGCGGACCCGCAGGCGTGGTGGGTCGAGCAGGCGCAGCAGCTCGACTGGTTCAGCCCCTGGGAGCAGGTGCTCGACGACTCCAACCCGCCGTTCTACAAGTGGTTCACCGGCGGGACGCTGAACGTCTCGCACAACTGCCTCGACCGCCATGTGCAGGCCGGTCGCGGCGAGCGGGTGGCCTACCACTGGCGCGGCGAGGACGGCACCGAGCGCGACATCACCTACGCCGAGCTGCTCGCCGAGGTCAAGCGCTTCGCGAGCGCGCTGAAGGACCTCGGCGTCGGCAAGGGCGACGTCGTCGGGATCTACCTGCCGATGATCCCGGAGGTCGTCGTCGCGATGCTCGCCTGCGCGCGCATCGGCGCTCCGCACAACGTCGTCTTCGGCGGCTTCTCCGCGGAGGCCGTGCGGGAGCGGATGGAGTTCTCCGAGGCGAAGGCGCTGATCACCGTCGACGGCGCCGCGCGCAAGGGGACGACGGCGCCGGTCAAGCAGCGTGTCGACGAGGTGATGGGCGACCTCGCCTCCCTGCAGCGGATCGTCGTCGTGCGCAGCAAGGGCGTCGAGTGCCCGATGAGGAACGGCCGCGACGTCTTCTACGACGAGATCCTCGCGGCGGCCGATCCGGAGTGCCCGGCGGAGCCATTGGACGCTGAGCACCCGCTCTACATCCTCTACACGTCCGGCTCGACGGCCAAGCCGAAGGGCATCCTCCACACGACCGGCGGCTATCTGACGGGCGTCTCGGCCACCCACCGCTACGTGTTCGACCTCAAGCCGGAGAGCGACGTGTACTGGTGCGCCGCGGACGTCGGCTGGGTCACCGGCCACTCCTACATCGTCTACGGCCCGCTCTGCAACGGCGCGACCTCCGTGATGTGGGAGGGGGCGCCGGACTATCCGGACAAGGGCATCTGGTGGGAGCTCGTCGAGCGCTACGGCGTGACGATCCTCTACTGCGCGCCGACGGCGATCCGCGCGTGCATCAAGTGGGGCGCGGAGTGGCCCGGGAGGCACAACCTGGACAGCCTGCGCCTGCTCGGCTCGGTGGGCGAGCCGATCAACCCCAAGGCATGGCTCTGGTACCACAAGGTGATCGGCGGGGAACGCTGCCCGATCGTCGACACGTGGTGGCAGACCGAGACCGGCGCGATCATGATCACGCCGCTGCCCGGGATCACCGAGACCAAGCCCGGCTCCGCGACGCAGCCGTTCCCGGGGGTGTTCGCGGAGGTGCGCGACGAGTCGACCGGCGAGGCGATCGAGGAAGGCCAGGGCCTGCTCGTGCTCACGCGGCCGTGGCCGTCGATGCTGCGAACCCTCTACAAGGAGGAGGACCGCTTCGTCGAGGGGTACTTCGGCAAGTACGGCCCGGAGACCTATCTCGTCGGTGACGCCGCGCGCCGTGACAAGGACGGCTACTTCTGGGTGATCGGGCGCATCGACGATGTCGTCAACGTCTCCGGCCACCGGCTCTCGACCGCGGAGCTCGAGTCGGCGATCGTCGCGCACGCCGACGTGGCCGAGGCGGCCGTGATCGGCCAGCACGACGAGGACACCGGCCAGGCGATCGTCGCGTTCGTGACCCTGCAGGGCGATCTGCAAGGCGACGAGCAGACCGTCGAGGGGATCCGCGGGACCGTCGCCGAGCGGATCGGGAAGTTCGCGCGTCCCAAGCGCATCATCTGGGCCGATGACCTCCCCAAGACGCGCTCCGGCAAGATCATGCGGCGCCTGCTGCGGGACATCGCCGAGGGGCGTGCACTCGGCGACGTGACGACGCTGCGCGACCCCACGGTCATGGAGCAGCTCGAGGGCAAGGTCCGGGAGCTGCAGGCACAGGAAGCCTAGGCCGGCCGCGGCCTACCCGAGCCGCGCGAGCAGAGACTCGTGCAACAAACGCTGCAGAGCTAAAGTCGCGCCCGCTCCTACGCGATAGGAGCCGTAGCAAGCTCGCAGCAAAAACGAGCAACGGAGGGGGCGGAGACTAGAAGAAGCGCTTCCCCGCGTGCTCCCGACAAAGGCACTCTCGCCGTGAGGCGAGGTCGCAAAGCCAGGGGTCTCCTCGCGAGACAGCCCAGCTACCGAAGGAGACCAACATGCACCGTCCGGCTCGCCGGTTCGCGCTGTTCCTTTGCATCGTCTCGTCGCTGGCGCTGCTGCCCACCGCCGCATCTGCGGCGCGGCACCACCACAGCCGCCAGGCCCGCTCGTTCGCGTCCGCCCTGCGTGCCGCGTCCGCGCGCTCGAAGGTCGACGACCGCCGTCTGGTCCGTCGGGCACGCGCCCTGCGCGCCTGCCTGCGCAGCGGCTCGCCGTGCACCCGCCTGCGCCACCGCATCCAGCGCGCGGGGCGCTCTTACACCGCGGCGCAGCGCAACCTCGCCGCGAAGGCACGCCGCGCCGCGAAGGCAGGCGCCGCCAGCTACGGGCCCACCAGCGCCCCCACGTTGCACGCCAACGGCGTCAAGCTGAACTGGACCTCGATCGAGCACGCCGGCGGCTACGTCGTCGTCGTCGCCGTCCCGGGCCAGGCCTACCGCTACGAATACGTGAAGCTGAGCTCGGACACGCCGCCGCCGGTGCCCGGGCAGACCGTGGCCTACGCGGTGCGCACCGCGGTCCGCAACTCGCACTGGTCGAACATCGTCAAGATCAGCTACCCGGCCGCGCCGCCCGCCCCGACGCCCACCCCGCCGGCCGGCCCGGCCGCCGAAGAACTGAACCTGAAGGCGGCTCCGGCGCTGCACGTGTCGGGCCAGACGCTGACGTGGAACCTGGTGGCGAACGTCAGCGCCTACATCCTCGAGACGAAGGTGCCGGGACAGCCCGAAGCGTTCACCGCCGTCAGCGGCACCTCGACCACGCCGCCCGCGGTTCCCGGCAAGACGGTGACCTACAGCGTTCGCACCGCCGTCGACGGCAGCGCCTGGGCGCCCACCGTGACGATCACCTACCCGGCGCCGCCGCCGCCCGCGCCGAAAGAACCGGCTCCCGCACCCAAAGAACCGAGCTTCTCCGTTCTCGGCAGCGAAGGCTTCGAGCCCGGGATCAACTCGGGCACGAACCCGCAGGACTTCACCGGCGCGCAGATGCTCGGCGCCAAGATCGTCCGCATCTCGCTGTCGATCGGCGCGCCCGCCTCGGCGCTGGAATACGCGGTGGCGAACTACGCCGCCAAAGGCATCCGCGTGGCGCCGCTCGCGTCCTTCTACGGTCGCATCCCGTCGCCCGCCGAAGCACACAACATCGCAGGCTGGGCCGCTGAGTTCGGTCCCGGCGGCACCTTCTGGGCCAAACGGAGCGACGGCAACCTGGCGATCCAGACGATCGAGTTCGGCAACGAGACCTCCTACGGCTACCAGTACGGCGACAGCGCGGGCTCGCCCTCCTACCAGGCGCGCGCTCAGACCTACGCCGTGCGGCTGAAGGAAGCGGCCGAAGCGATCGGCGCCACCGGCATCAAGGTCGGCGTGCTGGCGCAGGCCGACGACCCGTCGGGGAACTGGATGAACGGCATGTACCAGGCCGTCCCGAACCTCGCCAACTACGTCTCCGGCTGGGTCGTCCACCCGTACGGCACCTACGGCAAAACCAAGCTGCTCGGCTTGCTCGCGCAGACCGCCGCGCACGGCGCCCCGTCGAACATCCCGATCGACATCACCGAGTGGGGCCTCTCGACGGACAACGGCGTGTGCGTGAACGAAAACTACGGCTACAACCCCTGCATGACCTACGCGCAGGCGGCCGAACAGCTCAAGAGCAGCGTCGCGGAAATCAAAAGCATCGTCGGCAGCCGCCTGCGGATGTTCCTGCTCTACCAGGTGCGCGACCAGCAGGTGGCGGGCGCCAGCAACGAACGCGAGGCCTACTTCGGCCTGCTCCAGCACGAAGACCAGACGAAGGGCGCGTTCACGGCGGCGGCGCAGGAACTGCTCGCCCTCTAGAGCCTCATGCGAGACGGCGCCCGCGGCCCCGGGGCTGCGGGCGCCGTCAGCGCACGAGCAGCACTTCGCTGGTCGGGCTGCCGCTGAGGCGGACCAGGCGGCTCACCGGGACCGCCGGTTCTCCGGTCGCGACGAACCGGCTGACCGCGAAGGCTTCGTTCTTGTCGACCGAGGCGAGGCGGAACCCGCGGGGAGCCTGCAGCTGCACGTAGGGCGCGTAGGGTGCGCCCGAGGTGTGGCGCGTGCGCAGGTGGGCGAAGGCGATTTCGCGGACTTTCACCTGGCTCGTGCTCGGGACGTGCAGCGACGCCAGGTAGACCGAGAGCGGCGAACCGCCGTACCGTTCGACCACGAGCACACGGCCGTAGGGCGCATGCTTGGGCAGCGCTTCGGCGACGCCGCGCCAGTCGTCGCGCTGGTAGCCCGGCAGCAGGTTCGTGGCCACGATCACGGCGATCGAGATCGCGCAGACGGCGGCGCCCACCGCGGAGCCGAGCCGTCCGGCCGCCGCACAGCCGATGCCGATCGCGACCAGCACCGCGTAGGGGACCCAGGCGGCGATCACGTTGCGCCCGTCGAACACGTCGATCAGGTGCGCCGCCGCGAGCACGAGCGGCAGCGCCACGCCGACCGCAGCGACGATCGCGGCGTCGCGGGCGCGGTCTCGCTCGCCGCCGCGCGCGCGGGTGACGAGGAGCCACAGCGCCCCGAGCACCAGCAGGCCGCTGATCACCGCGCTGGCGATCTGCAACGGGCTGTAGAGACCGACGAGGAACTGCTTGGCGGTCTCGCCGACCCTGCTGGCGAGCGAGGATTCTTCGATCCACTTGGCTTTGCCGGAGTTGCGCTGGTCGATCGCGAGCGGCAGCAGCGCGAGCCCCGTCACCGCGACTGCCGCGACCGGCCACACGACGCGGCGCCAGTCGAGTCGCCGGGCGAGGATCGCCGCCTCGGGCAGGAACAGGAACGCTGCGAAGTAGTGGGTGAGCAGCGCGAGCACCGAGAAGCCGCCCCACCAGGCGAGGCTGCGCCCGTCGCGGCGCACGGCCGCGCGCTCGAAGAACAGGAACGCGAGCGCGCAGAAGAGGATCAGCAGGGCGTAGGCGCGGGCCTCCTGCGAGTAGTAGTACATCGCCGGGCTCACCGCGGTGAGGGCCGCGGCCCAGCCGGCGACGCGGTCCGAGACCTCGCGGCCGCACGCCCACACGACCGGGATCGTGAGCGTGCCGGCCAGCGCGGAGAGGCTGCGGAAGGCGATCGGCCCGGTGCCGAACAGCTTCGTCCACACCCACGCCAGCGAGTAGTACAGCGGCGGCGTCGACTCGCTCGAGGAGAGGTGGGAGATCATCGAGGAGAAGGAGCGGTGGACGAGCGCGATCGTCGCCGACTCGTCGCCCCAGATCGACTGCACGTCGAGGGTCGCGAAGCGCAGCGCGGCGCCCGCCGCGGTCAGCGCGACGATCACCTGCAGCGCCGAGGGACGCCAGCCCACCCTGCTCCCGGGCACACCGCCTTCTCGCGCGCGCGTATCGGCGCGTGCGCTCATCGCCATGCAGCAAAGGATAGGTTCGCGGGCGGAGGCACTGGACGGCTGCCCTAGCGTTGGCGCGCCGCAGCGCCCACTAGGGGACATTCCCTAGCCGACAGCGAACCGCGCGGTGCCATCATCTCTGCCATGGCCACGGAGCAGGGCGCCCTCGCACGCGGTCGACCGCCGCTCAGGCGCCGGCCGGACGAAGGGCTGGTCGGCGGCGTCTGCGCCGGCGTCGCCGCCCGCCTCGACCTGAACGTGCGCTTCGTGCGCATCATGGCGGTGCTGCTCGGCGGCGTCGGCGGTATCGGCCTGGGCGTCTACGCGCTGGCGTGGGCCCTCGTACCCGTCGCTCCGGAGAGCGAAGGCCGCGCACGGCACTCGGGAGGCTGGCGCGAGGCGCTGATGATCATCCTCGCCGTCGTCGCGGTGCAGTGGGTCCTGCGGCGGCTGGGGCTCGGGCTGGGGCAGGCCGTCTTCTGGCCCGTGGTCTTGGGAGTCTGCGGGCTCGCGCTGGTGTGGCGGCCCACCGTGGGGCCGCCCCCCGCGGCGCCGAGCCCGGCCGCCGGCCGCCGTTCGCTGCGGGGGGCGCTGAGGGGGGCCGCGCGGCTCGACGCGCCGCGGGTCATCCTCGGCGTGCTGATGGTGGCCTTCGCCGTCGCCGCGTTGCTGCACAGCTTCTCGGTGCTCCACAGCCTCAGCAAGGCGATCGGGGCTGTCGCGATCGTGGCGGGCGTCTTCGGCGCGCTGATCGTGCCCTGGTTCGTGCGCCAGGCGCGCAGCCTCGGTTCCGAGCGCGCTGCGCGCATCCGCGAGCAGGAGCGCGCCGACGTCGCCGCGCACCTCCACGACTCCGTCCTGCAGACGCTCGCATTGATCCAGAAGCGATCGGGCGAGCCGCAGGAGGTCGCCGCGCTGGCGCGCCGCCAGGAGCGCGAGCTGCGCAGCTGGCTCCACGACGGCCGCGCCGCCCCCCCGGCCGACACCGTGGCCTCCGCGCTCCGTCAGGCCGCCGCGGAGGTCGAGGAGCTGCACAGGGTCCCGATCGAGGTCGTGACGGTCGGCGACAGGCCGCTGGACGCCTCGCTGGAAGCGCTCGTGCTCGCCGCCCGCGAGGCGATGACCAACGCCGCGAAGTTCTCGGGCAGCAGCCGCGTCGACCTCTTCGCCGAGGCCCGAGACGGTGGCGTCGAGGTCTTCGTGCGCGACCGCGGCGTCGGCTTCGACACCCAGGCCGTGCCCCCGGACCGGCGCGGCCTGCGTGACTCGATCCAGGGCCGCATGGAGCGCCATCGGGGGCTCGCCCGCGTCCGCAGCCGGCCGGGCGAGGGCACCGAGGTCGAGCTGCAGGTGGGCGCCGGATGAGCCCCGAGGCCAGGCCGCGGGTCGTGATCGTCGACGACCATCGCCTCTTCCGTGCAGGCGTCAAGGCCGAGCTCGGAGGGCTGGTGGACGTGGTCGGCGACGCCGGGACCGTCGCGGAGGCCGTCGCGACGATCGCCGCGCAGCGCCCGGACGTCGTGCTGCTCGACGTGCACATGCCCGACGGCGGCGGGGCGGAGGTGATCCGGCGCTCCGCGAGCGCGGGGGCGCCGCCGCGGTTCCTTGCGCTGTCGGTCTCCGACGCGGCAGAGGACGTGATCGCGGTGATCAGAGCGGGAGCGCGCGGCTACGTGACGAAGACGATCTCCGGGCCCGAGCTCGCGGACGCGGTCGTGCGGGTCTCCGAAGGCGACGCGGTGTTCTCACCCCGGCTCGCCGGGTTCGTGCTCGACGCTTTCGCCGCCGAGCCCTCAGACCGTGAGCCCGAGCAGGCCTCGGACCCCGACCTCGACCAGCTCACGCCCCGCGAGCGCGAGGTGCTCCAGCACATCGCGCGCGGCTACATGTACAAGGAGATCGCCCGCACCCTCGGCATCTCGGTGAAGACGGTCGAGGCCCACGTCTCGGCGGTGCTCCGCAAGCTCCAGCTCTCCAGCCGCCACGAGCTGAGCCGGTGGGCGGTGCAGCGGCACCTCGTCAGCTTCGACAGCTGAGGCGGCTTCTTATTACGTAGTGCGATATAGCGTCGCACGTAGCTCGAAGTTCCACTAGGGGCAATCCCCGATTGCGAAGCGACGCACCCGGCGCGACAGTTCTCCAGGCCCGCAACCCGAAAGGAGTGGCATGGCAGCAAGCGCAGTGCACGAGCGCCGGGAGTCCGGCGCCGCCGCGGTCGAGACGCAAGGCCTGACGAAGCGTTTCGGCGAGCGAACCGCGATCGACAGCGTCGACCTGTTCGTTCCCCGCGGCTGCGCGTTCGGCTTCCTCGGCCCCAACGGCGCCGGGAAGACGACGCTCATCCGCACGCTTCTCGGTCTCACGACGGCGACCTCCGGGACGATGCGCCTGCTGGGGCTGCCGGTACCGGCCCGGCGGGTCGAGGCGCTCCGGCGCGTCGGCGCGATCGTCGAGGAGCCGCGCTTTCACATGCACCTGTCGGGGCGCGAGAACCTGCGCGTGGTGGCGGCCGTCCGCGGCCCGGAGATCCGTTCGCGGATCGAGCCGGCGCTGGCGCGGGTCGGCCTCACCGCGCGCGGGGACGACCGCGTCGCGAAGTACTCGATGGGGATGCGCCAGCGGCTCGGGGTCGCCCGCTGCCTGCTGGCCGACCCACAGCTGCTGATCCTCGACGAGCCCACCAACGGCCTCGACCCGGGCGGGATCCAGGAGTTCAGGGAGATGATCCGCGCGATGGTCGAAGAGGAGGGGCGGACCGTCTTCATCTCCTCTCATCTCCTTGCCGAGGTCGAGAAGACCTGCGACGCGGCGGCGATCGTCGACCGGGGCAAGGTGATCACGCAGGGCCCGGTCGCCGAGCTCGCGGGCGGCAGCGCGCCGAGCGAGCTGATCCTGGAGCTCGATGACCCCGAGCGCGCGCTCGCGCTGCTCGACGTCGACGAGCAGATCGTCGCTGTGCGCCGCTCCGACGAGGGCCTGCGCGTCGTGCTCGCAGCCCGGGACGGCGATTACCGAGCGGGCGCGGCGCGCCTGAACGCAACGCTCGTCACGGCCGGGATCGGCGTGATGCGGCTCGAGCCCGTGCGGCACACCCTCGAGCAGCGCTTCCTGGAGATCACCACGGGCCTGGAAACGGCCGGCGAGGAGGTGGCGGCATGAGCGCCGCGATCGCCGCGCAGATGATCGGCGCGGACTTCCTGAAGGTGCGAAAGCGCCGCAGCACGGTCGTGTGGTCGCTGCTGCTGGTGCTCGTGCCATTGCTGCTCTTCTTCATCGTCAGCGCGGCGCAGCACGGGTCGAACCCGGCCGAGAACGGCCCGGCGGGCGGCCTGCGCGGATATCAGGATGCGGTGCGCATCCTCGCCGTGATCTTCGGCCCGCTCGCAGCGATCCTGATCGGCACCGACGCCGGGGCCGGGGATGCGTCCGCGGGCGTGTTCCGCGACCTGGTGGTGACGGGCCGCTCGCGGCGAGCGCTGTTCGCGACGCGCGTGCCGGCGGCGATCGCGCTCACGTGGCTCGTCGCGCTCGTCGGCTACGGCGTTGCCGCGGTCGGCGTCTACACGCTCGCCGACGGCAGCCCGACGCCCGACGCGGCGGCGATGCTGAACGGGCTCGGCTTCGTGCTCCTGTCGACTGGGGTCGTCTGCGCCGTGGCGGTGGGCTTCTCCTCGCTGACCGCGTCGAAGCCCGCGGCCCTCGTGGCGCTGATCGGCTGGCAGCTGATCGCCAGCCCGATCCTGACCGACATCAGCTCGCTCGGGAGCTCACGCCAGCTGGTGCTGCGCGAAGCGATCGACCACTTCAGCCCCGTCAGCCTCGGCGATGGCCGCGGCCCCGGCGGGCAGTCCGTGACGCTGAGCTCGACGACGGCTCTGCTCGTGATGGCCGGCTGGCTGGCCGTGTTCCTGATGCTCGGCGCGTGGCGCACGCGCACCATGGACGCATGAGCGGCGCCGAGCAGTCTCCGGATGGCGCAGGTCAGCGGGCTGACATGCAAGCCGATCTGCCGCCGGCGGGTGCCGCGGCCCGTCACGCTACGCTCGGGCCGATGAGCGGAACCGATCACCGGGGCGACATCGTCGCCGCGCCGGATCTGCATCGCCGCTACGGCGAAGGCGAGGCTGCCGTCGACGCGCTCGACGACGTCACCGTGTCCTTCCCGGAGCAGCGCTTCGCCGCGATCATGGGCCCGTCCGGCTCGGGCAAGTCGACGCTGATGCACAACCTCGCGGGGCTCGACCGGCCGACCTCGGGCAGCGTCTGCCTCGCCGGCGTGGAGCTGACCGACCTCGATGACCGCAAGCTCTGACCCAGCTGCGCCGCGACAAGGTCGGCTTCATCTTCCAGACGTTCAACCTGCTGTCGGTGCTCGACGCCGAAGAGAACATCCTGCTGCCGCTGTCGATCGCCGGGCGCAAAGCCGACCGGAGTGGTTCGACACGCTCGTGCAGACGGTCCGCATCGGCGACCGGCTCAAGCACCGGCCGGCCGAGCTCTCCGGCGGCCAGCAGCAGCGCGTCGCCGTCGCCCGCGCGCTCGTCTCGCGCCCGTCGGTGGTGTTCGCCGACGAGCCCTCGGGCAACCTCGACTCGAAATCGAGCAACGACGTGCTGGGGCTGTTGCGTCAGGCGGTCGACGAGTTCGAGCAGACCGTCGTCATGGTGACCCACGACGCGCATGCGGCTTCGTTCGCCGACCGCCTGCTGCTGCTCGCGGACGGGCGCATCGTCCACGACGGGGAGGCGGTCAGCACCGAGCAGACGCTCGACCTGATGAAGGCGCTGGACTGATGTTCCGGCTCGTGGTACGCGGCATCGTGCAGCGCAAGCTGCGCGTGGCGCTGACGGCGATCGCGATCGTGCTCGGGGTCGCGCTGATGGCCGGCACCTACATCCTCACGGACACGATCAACAGCTCCTTCGCGCCAGATCTTCCAGACAGCGAGCAAGGGGCACGACGTCGTCGTCACGCCGGCACAGATACTCGGCCGCAGAGTGCGGGCCGGAAGTCTCCCCGTGACGCAGGAGATGCTGCGAAACGGTCCGGCGCACGCCGGGCGTGGCCGAAGCGGCGGGGCGATCTTCACGCCGCGGAACGCTCCTCGACACGCACCGTAAACGCGTCACCTCGCCGAACGCGCCGGCCTTCATCGGCTCAGGTCCAGCCGCCGCGTTTCGAGTCCTTCAAGCCGGTGCAAGGGACGTTCCCGCAGGACGCCTCCCAGGTCGCCGTCGACGAAACGACGGCGAAACGCGGGAACCTGGCACATCGGCGAGCAGATGATCGTGGCCGGGACCGCCGCCACCGGCACACTACACGATCGTCGGCATCCTGCGCTTCGGCGGCGGGGCATCCTTCGGCGGCGCCGGGGCGGCTCTGCTCGTGCCCTCTGAGGCGCAGCGCCTGCTCGGCGAGATCGGCCACTACGACCAGATCGACGTCGCCGCCAAGGGCGGCGTGACCCCCGGGCAGCTCCGCGACCGGATCCGGGCCGAGCTGCCGTCGGTCGTCGACGTGCGCACCGGCGCGGAGCAGGCGAAGAAGGACACCTCCGACCTCGAAGCCAACCTCGGGTTCCTGCGTACCTTCCTGCTCATCTTCGCCTATGTCGCCCTGGTCGTCGGCGCCTTCATCATCTTCAACACGTTCTCGATCACGGTCGCGCAGCGGACACGCGAGTTCGGCCTGCTGCGGACGCTCGGCGGCTCGCGCACCCAGATCCTCCAGTCGGTCGTCTACGAAGGCTTGCTGCTCGGCCTGATCGGCGGCGGCCTCGGGCTGCTCGCCGGGATCGGCATGGCGCCGGCGCTCAACGAGCTGTTCAAGGCCTTCGGCGCGGAACTGCCGGACACGGGCACCGTGCTGGAGACGCGGACCGTGATCGTCTCGCTCGTCGTCGGCGTGCTCGTCACGGTGATCGCCGGGCTGCGCCCGGCGCTGCGCGCGACGCGCGTGCCGCCCGATCGCGGCGTTGCGCGAGGGCGTGCAGATCCCGCCGCGTCCGCTGCCGACGCGCCGGCGACTGATCCTGACCTACGTCGCCTACCTCGTCGTGATCGCCGTGCTGATCGCGGTCGGTGCCGCGGGCGTCGGGATCGCGCTGTTCGTGATCCTTGCGATCCGCGGGGTGCGGCTGTTCGTCCGCCTGCGCCGGGGCGGCGAGCGCCCGGAGAAGCCGCTACCGCGTCGTGCCCGCCCTCGGGCACGCGCTCGGCTCGCTGGTGCGCTGGCGCGGGATCACCGGCCGGCTGGCCGAGGAGAACTCGATCCGCCAGCCGGGGCGCACGCTCGTCACGGCGATGTCGCTGACCGTCGGGCTCGCCCTGGTCGCCTTCGTGGCCGTGCTCGCGGCCGGATTCAAGGCCACGATCGACCACGCGGTCGACCAGTCATTCGCCGGCAACCTGATCGTCGAGAACTCCCAGTCGGGGAACGAACAGGGGATCCCGCCGGGGGTAGCCGGCGCGGTCCGCAAGGTGCAAGGGGTCGGCAACGTCACCGCCGTGGCGTTCACGGTCGGCCGCCTGAAGGGCGAGTCGAGCAACCAGACAGTGACGGCCATCGAACCGGAGTCGTTCGCCAAGGCCTACCGGATCGAATGGAAGCACGGCTCGGACGCGACCCTCTCCGAACTCGACGAAAGCGGCGCGATCGTCACCGAAGAATTCAGCAAAGCGCACCACCTGAAGGTCGGCTCGACCTTCACGCTGCTCACCCCCACCGCCCGCCACGTGACGCTGAGGTGCGCGGCCTCATCAGGGAAAACGCCGGGCTGCTGAGGGAGTCACGTCGCGCGCGCGTGGCCGCGAAGCGACTTCGGCCAGCGCGAAGACGCGGTCGATGTTCGTCAGCTACGCCCCAGGCACGACCAACGCGCAGGTGCAGCCGGCTGTCGACAAGGTCCTGAACGCGCAGTATCCCGCAGACCCGTTCGCGCACCGCGGCGCAGTTCAAGCAGGACCTCGCCGGCCAGGTCAACAGCCTTCTCACGCTTATCTACGTGCTGCTCGCGCTGTCGGTGATCGTGTCGCTGTTCGGGATCGTCAACACCTTGATCCTCTCTATCTACGAGCGCACCAGGGAGCTCGGGATGATGCGCGCGATCGGCACCAGCAGGCGGCAGATCCGGCAGATGATCCGCTACGAGTCGGTGATCACCGCCCTGATCGGCGGCATTCTCGGGCTGGTGGTTGGCGTCGTGGGCGCGGTCCTGACCACGACCTTCGCGCTCTCGAACTCGGGCTACGTGCAGTCGATCCCGGTCGGAACGCTGATCGTGCTGCTGGTGGTGGCGGGCGTGGCGGGCATACTCGCCGCCCAAGCGCCGGCCCGACGCGCGGCGCGCGTCGACGTGCTGCACGCGATCGCGACGGAGTAGAGCGCGCCCCGTCGTTCGCGGCCGGCCCGCGCCGGCGGGCACCCCGCGTTCCGGCGATAAGCTGCGCGCGATGGCCGCGCCGGCGACGCCCGACACAGACCCAGAGCTGCAGCACGCGAGCTGGGACCTCGAGCCGCTCGTCTCCGGCGAGGGCGAGGAGGGCGTCAGGCGACGCATGAACGAGGCGCTCGAGCGGGCGAAGTCCTTCGCAGAGCGACACGCGGGCAAGCTCGAGGAGCTCGACTCTGCCGGGCTCGCGGCGGCGATGGGCGCGCTCGCCGACGTGCAGGAGCTGGTCGGCCGCGCCGGCTACTACGCGGCCCTGCGCTTCTCGACCGACACCGCCGACCCTGCCAACGGCGCGCTGATGCAGTGGGTCCAGGAGCAGGAGACGGCGATCCAGACGACGCTGCTGTTCTTCGAGCTGGAGTGGGCTGCGCTGCCCGACGAGCGCGCCGAGGAGCTCCTTTCGGGCAGCGGTCTCGACTACGTGCGACACCACCTGCGCAACGTGCGCCGCTACCGCGAGCACCTGCTCTCCGAGCCCGAGGAGCGGATCGTCACGGAGAAGGCGCTGACCGGGTCGAGCGCCTGGCAGCGGCTGTTCGAGGAGCTGACCTCGGTGATCGAGGTCGAGCTGGCGCCGGCCGAGGAGGGCACCGAGGCGCCGCGCGTGCCGCTCGACGTCGCGCTCAGCCGCCTGCAGGACGCCGATCGCGAGGTCCGCCGGACGAGCGCCGAGGGCGTCACCGCCGCGCTCGCGCCGGGGCTGCGCACGCGCGCGTTCCTGTTCAACACGCTGCTCGCCGACAAGGCCACGGAAGACCGGCTGCGCAGCTACGGGAGCTGGATCGCCGCGCGCAACCTCGCCAACGAGGCCAGCGACGAGTCCGTGGCCGCGCTGATCTCCGCCGTCCGGGCGCGCTACGAGATCCCCCGCCGCTGGTACCGGCTGAAGGCGCGGCTGCTGGGGATCGAGCGCCTCGCCGACTACGACCGCATGGCGTCGGTCAGCGAGGACGACGAGGTCAGCTTCACCTACAAGCAGGCGAAGGAGATCGTGCTCGACTGCTACAGCGGCTTCGCGCCCGAGCTCGGCGACCTCGTCAGGCGCTTCTACCAGGAGCACCGCATCGACGCGCCCGTGCGCCCGGCCAAGCGAGGCGGGGCGTTCTGCGCCGGCACCGTGCCCTCCGAGTTCCCCTACGTCCTGCTCAACTACACCTCGCGCCGGCGCGACGTGCTCACGCTCGCACACGAGCTCGGGCACGGGGTGCACTTCGCGCTCGCGGCCAAGCAGGGCATCTTCCAGCAGCACACGCCGTTGACCCTCGCCGAGACCGCCTCGGTGTTCGGCGAGACGATCGTGTTCGGCAAACTGCTCGAAGCCGACACCTCGCCCGCCTCACGGCTGGCGCTGCTGGCAGAGAACCTCGAGGACACGATCGCAACGGTGTTCCGCCAGGTCGCGATGAACCGCTTCGAGGAGATGGTGCACACCACGCGCCGGGAGCAGGGCGAGCTCTCCGTGGAGCGCTTCGGCGAGCTGTGGGCCGAGAGCCAGGAGGAGATGCTCGGCGACTCGGTCGAGGTCACCGACGGCTACCGCAGCTGGTGGTCCTACATCCCGCATTTCATCGGCAGCCCAGGCTACGTCTACGCCTACGCGTACGGCCAGCTGCTCGCGCTCTCCGTCTACCAGCGCTACGAAGAGCTGGGCACCGAGATGGTGCCGAGCTACCTGCAGATGCTCGCCGCAGGCGGCTCGAAAAGCCCCGAGGAGGTCGCGGCGATGGTCGGAATCGACCTCACCGACCCGGGTTTCTGGGACGCGGGGCTGGACCTCGTCGAGGGTCAGCTCGCGCAGGCCGAGGCGGCCGCCGAGCAGTCCGGCCGGCTGTAGGCTTCCGCGACATGAAGCTCGCCCCGCGCGTCGTTCAGGCGCAGGCGGTCTAGAGCAGCCCGAGCGCCGACCCCGTGTGGCGCACGAGGTCGAACAGCGGCTGCGGCACGATCCCGAACACGACCGTGCCGACGCCCGCCAGCAGCGCGAGCGCGACGATCTCCGGCTGGCTGTCACGGGCCAGCTGGAAGCCCTCGGCGTCCAGCTCGCTGGAGCCGCCCGCGAGCGCGGGCAGTCCGCCGGGGCCTTCGGCGCCCGGCGTCGGCACGCCCGGGCGGCCCGGCGCCTCCCGCCACCACATCGTGGCGATCACCGGCAGGTAGTAGGCGAGCGAGATCATCGAGCCGATCACGATCACGATCCCGAGCCATGCGTAGCCGCCTTCGACCGCCGCCTGGATCAGGTAGATCTTCCCGATCAGCCCCGCGGTCGCAGGCAGGCCGGCGAGCCCGAGCATCGCGAGCGTCATCGGCCAAGCGAGCAACGGCCGTTCGCGTCCGAGCCCCGACAGCCCCGCCATCGAGTCGCCAAGTCCGGTTTCGCGTTCGCGCGCGACGATCGGAGCGAAGGCCGCCATGTTCATGACCAGGTAGACGATCAGGTAGAGGACCGTGGCCTGCACCCCGAGCTTCGTCGCGACGACGACGCCGGCGAGCATGTAGCCGGCCTGCGCCACCGAGGAGTAGGCGAGCATCCGCTTCAGCGAGGACTGGCCCAGGGCGCCGACGTTGCCGACGACGATGGTGATGGTGGCGAGCGCCGCCAGCGCCGGCCCCCAGCTCGCATGCGCTTCGATCAGCGCGACGTCGAAGAAGCGCAGGAAGGCGCCCATCGCCGCCACCTTCGTCGTCACCGCCATGAACGCGGTCACCGGCGTCGGCGCGCCCTCGTACACGTCGGGCGTCCACTGGTGGAAGGGCGCGATCGAGGACTTGAACGCGAGCCCGGCGATGCAGAGCGCGATCCCGGTCAGCGTCAGCACGTCCGTTGAGAGCCCGCCTTCGCCGAGCTTCGCGGCGATCGCCGTGTAGTCGGTCGCCCCCGTCGCCCCGTAGATCATCGCGAGGCCGTAGAGCAACGTCGCCGAGCCGACCGAGCCGACGATCAGGTACTTCAGGCCGGACTCGAGCGAGTGCTCGCGCATCATTTCGACCGCGCAGAGCACGTAGAGCGGGATCGAGAGGAGCTCGAGGCCCGTGAACAGCGCGACCGTGTTCTGCGCCGCGACCAGCAACAGCATGCCGGCGAGCGAGCTCAGCAGCAGGGCGTGGAACTCCCCGTGCGCCGCTTCGCGGGCCGCGTTCGAGCGCCACGCCAGCAGGACGGTGCAGGCGCCGCCCGCGACGAGCACGAGCGTGAGCACCTGCGTGAGGGCGTCGATGCGCAGCGCGCCGGAGATCAGCGACTCGTATTCGCCCCACTGCCAGAGCGTCAGACCGAGCGTGGCCGCCAGGGAGACGAGGGCCAGCGACGGCACGAGCTGCCGGCGCACCCAGCCTTTCCCGACGAGGCCGACGAGCAGCACGATCGCGGCGCCGCCGAGCAGGGCGAGCAGGGGGGAGAGCGCGGCCCAGTCGATGTGCGGGCCTTTGAGGTGGGTGGCGGCGAGGAGGGTGGTCATTCGCCGATCACGCCCCGACGTTCGCTGGGCAGAGCTGAGCTGCCCAGCAGGTTCAACGGGGACTGGTGCGTATCGAACTGCGTCTGTGCGACGGCCCCCTTCACCGACGATTCGCTCTTGTGCAGCGCCACCTGCGGGTAGACCGCCAGGAACACGATCACCGCCACGATCGGCACGAGCACGAGCCCGTCGCGCAGCGTGATCTCCCGCGACTCGACCTTCTTGCCGACGCGGTTGTGCATCGCGCCGATGAACAGGCGCAGCGCGTAGACGGCCGCCATCACGACGCCGCTGAAGGCGATGATCGCGATCGCGAGCTTCGCTTTGAAGACGCCGAGCAGGATCAGGAACTCGCCGACGAAGTTCGAGGAGCCGGGCATCGCCAGCGTCGCGAGCGCGACGATCAGGAAGATCGTTGCGAACACGGGTGCGCGGAAGGCGATCCCGCCCATGTCGCGGATGTCTTCAGAGCCGCCGGCGCGGCGGGCGAGCAGGGCCGCGATGAACAGCAGCGGCGCGACCACGAGTCCGTGGTTGACCATCTGGAAGAGCGCGCCCTGGGAGCCCTGTGAGTTCAGCGCGAAGATGCCCAGCGTGATGAAGCCGAGCTGGGCGATCGAGGAGTAGCCGGCGATCAGCCGCACGTCGGTCTGCGTGAACGCCTGCAGCGAGCCGTAGATGATCGAGCAGAGCGCGATCAGCAGCAGCAGCGTCTGGAAGTGCACCGAGGCGCGCGGGAACAGCGTCAGCACGATCGCAAGGAAGCCGTAGGCGCCCACCTTCGAGAGCACGCCCGAAAAGACCATCAGCACCTCGATCGGCATCGCGCGATAGCCGTCGGGCATCCAGCCGTGCAGCGGGAACGCGGGCATCTTCACGAGGAACGCGGCGGCGAACAGCAGGAAGATCCACTCCTGGGAGCCGGTTGCGAGCGGCGCGTGCTGGAGCGCGGTGTAAGCGAAGTCGACGCTGCCGCCGTTCTGCTGGGCGGCGAGCACGCCGGTTGCCACGGCGCCCGCCAGCATCAGCAGCGAGCCGACGAGGGTGTAGATCACGAGCTTCGTCGTGGCACGCAGTCGCGTCGAGCCTTCCGGGTCGCGCCCCCAGCCACCGATCAGGAAGTAGAACGGGATCAGCATCAGGTCGAAGAAGGCGACGAACAGGATCAGGTCCTGCGCGAGGAAGGCGCCGAGCACAGCCGACTCGGCGAGCATCAGCTGGAAGTAGAAGGTGCGCGCGCGCTCGGGCGGCCCCGTCGGGCGCAGGTTGCTCGCGAGCACGGCGGCGGCGAACACGAGCGCGGTCATCGCGATCAGGGCGACGTTCAGCCCCGTGACGGCGAGCTTGTAGTGGATGCCCAGCGAGGAGATCCACATCGTGTCCGTGACGTGCTGAGGCCCGCCGCCCGGCTTGTAGTCCGCGAGGTAGGCGATCGCGAGGCCGAGCGTCGCGATCGTGCCGAGGAGCGCGGCGATCCCCGCTGCCGAGGTCGGGCTGCGGACCTTGCCCCCGGGCGCCGTCGCGGGCGTCGCCGTGCGCCCCGTGCGCCCTGGCGGCAGCAGCGTGCCCAGCACGCCGAAGGCGAGAGGCAGCCAGAGGAGGATGGAGAGGGGCGGCATCCGGCGTCAGCTCTGAAGGAGGAAGTAGAAGCCCATGCGCCGCGACGCCCAGGACCAGCAGCGCCGCGTAATAGCGCACGAAGCCGCTCTGGATCGCACGCACCGCGGCGGAGGAGGCACGCACGATCCCGCTCGTGCCCCCGACGAGCGTCTCGTCCACGACGCGCGGCTCGAACACGTCGCGCGCGAAGCGCCCGGCGGCGAGGGTGGGGCGCACGACGACCGTGTCGATCAGCTCGTCGAAGTACCACTTGTTCACGAACAGCTCATAGAGGGCGCCGAAGCGCGCGCGCACGCGTTCGGCCGTCCCCGGCTGCTGCACCCACACGCGGTAGGCGATCGCGATTCCCGTGAGCCCGAGGACCGTCCCGAGGATCAGCCCGAACACGAGCAGGCCGTCCTTGGTGTGGACCGTGTAGAGGGTCGAGCCGTAGAACGTCGGTTCGAGGAACTTCGTGATCACGTCGTCGACTTCGGGGATCTGGATCAGCCCGGCGCCGATCGCGCCGACAGCGAGCAGCGACATCGAGACCTTCATCGGGATCGAGCGCTCAGCGATCGCGTGGTGGGGGCCCGGGAAGCCGACGTCGGTGTCCTCGACTTCGCCGGTCGCGGGGTTGGTCGGGTGCGCCGCGTGGTGCAGGTGGCCTTCTTCGAGCTCGCGCGCCTCGGGCACGGGGTCCCCGTAGAACGCGCGGAAGATCATCCGGAACGTGTAGATCGCGGTCATGAAGGCGCCGATGTAGCCGAGCACGTAGAGCGCCCAGTGCCAGCCGCCGAGCTCGCCGGTCACGAGCAGGATCTCGTCCTTGGAGAAGAATCCGGAGAACGGTGGGATGCCGGACAGCGCCAGGCCGCCGATCACGAAGCAGCCGAACGTGAACGGCAGCGCCTTGCGGAAGCCGCCCATCTTCTCCAGCGACTGCTCGCCGGCCATCGCGCCGATGATCGAGCCCGCGCCCATGAACAGCAGCGCCTTGAAGAAGGCGTGCGTCATCAGGTGGAACATGCCCGCGGCGTACGCGCCGACGGAGACGCCCATGATCATGTAGCCGATCTGCGACATCGTCGAGTAGGCGATCACGCGCTTGATGTCGGTCTGGGTGAGGGCGATCGTGGCCGCGACGAGCAAGGTCGCGCAGCCGATCGCGGCGCCGACCTCCTGGGCGGCCGGCGCGAGTTCGAACAGCGGGTGCATGCGGGCGATCAGGTAGACGCCGGCGGTCACCATCGTCGCCGCGTGGATCAGCGCGCTGACCGGGGTGGGTCCTTCCATCGCGTCGGGCAGCCAGGTCTGGAGCGGAATCTGCGCGGACTTCGCGAACGCGCCCACCAGCAGCAGAAGGCAGCCTGCCGTCAGGTCGCCGTCGCCGTGGGCGCCGAACGCGCCGTGCGCGGTCGCGCTGAAGGTCCCGAGCATTTCCAGCGTGCCGGTGTGCTTGAAGATGAAGAAGGTGCCGAGCACGAGGCCGACATCGCCGACGACGTTGATCACGAACGCCTTCAGCCCGGCTTCCGTTGCGGTCCGGCGCCGGTACCAGAACGAGATCAGCAGGTAGGAGGCGGCGCCGACGAATGCCCAGCCGACGATCAGCAGCAGGAAGTTCCCGGCCAGGACCAGGAGCAGCATCGAGAAGACGAAGAAGTTGAGGTACGCGAAGAACCGGTCGAAGCCCTTGTCTTCTTCCATGTAGGAGATCGCGTAGAGGTGGATCAGCGTCGAGATGCCGGTGACGATCAGGATCATCCAGACCGACAGGGGGTCGACGAGGATCGACATCTTCGCGTCGATGCCGACGGTCGAGGCGTAGTTGTAGAGCGAGGAGACGAGCTGGCGGTGGTGGGCGTCGTGCCCCTGCAGCGAGATCAGCGTGCCGACTGCCGCGACGAACGCGAGTGCGATCGCCGCGGTGCCGATCCAGCCCGCCGTGTTGCCCTTCAGGCGCCGGAAGCCGAACGCGCTGACGAGCGTGCCCGCCAGCGGGAACGCCAGCACGAGCCAGCCCCATGTGGTCGTGCTCATCCCTGCAGCTCCCGCAGCTCGTCGACATCGATCGGCAGCCGCCGGCGGTAGATCGCGACGATCATCCCGAGCCCGATGCAGACCTCGCACGCGGCGACGGTCATGACGATGATCGCGAGGATCTGACCGTCGCCGTTGCCCCACATGCGGGCGAACGAGATCAGCGCGAGGTTGCCACCGTTGAGCATGAGCTCGAGGCACAGGAGCACCACGAGCGGGTTGCGGCGCGTCATGACGCCGAGCGCGCCGATCGCGAACACGATCGCCGACACGGCGAGGTACCAGGCGATCGTCATCGCGAGCGGCTCCCGATGCCCTCGACCATCGTGCCGGTGCTCGGCGGCGGCAGCACGTTCAGCGGCGCGCCGGGGGTCTCCTGGTCGTCCTCGAGCCCGCCGCGGCGACGTGCGAGCACGACCCCGCCGACCGCGGCGACGAGCAGCAGGAAGGAGGCGATCTCGAACACGAGCAGGAAGCGGGTGAGCAGGAGGTTGCCGATGTAGGCCGGTGTGCCGTAGGCCTTCGGGCCCGGGACGTACCCGGCGCCGTCCGTCTTGACCGCCTTCAGCCCGGTGCCGAGGAGCGCGATCAGCAGCTCGATCAGCAGCGCGCCCGCGAGCACCGCGCCGCCGAGCCTCAGCGCGGCGGCCGACGGTCCGCCCGTGGGGCCGGCCCGGAGCCGCGTCCCGATGCTTTCGCTCTGATCGCCGACGTAGGCGACGACGAACACGTAGAGCACCATCACGGCGCCCGCGTAGACGACGACCTGCACAGCGGCGACGAATTCGGCGCGCAGCAGCAGGAACAGCACCGCGAGCGAGACGAGGTGGCCGACCAGCGCGAGCACGCTGTAGAACGGGTTGCGCAGCATCACGACGCCGACCGCTCCCGCGATGGCGCCCGCCGCGCCGATGAAGAAGACGACGGAGCTCATCTGGCCGTCCTCCGGGCAGCGCTTCCGAGAGGATGGCCGGCCGCCCGGGCCGGCAATGTCTGACCTTCGGTCCTCACTCGCCCTCGTTCCGGAGCGGGGTGCGCTCGAGCGGCTCGGCGAGCAGCATCTCCTTGGTGAAGATCAGGTCGGTGCGGTCGTAATCGGAGAGCTCGTACTCGTGGCCCATCGTGATCGCGTCGAACGGGCAGGCGATCTCGCAGTAGCCACAGAAGATGCAGCGACTGAGGTTGATCTCGTAGACCGCGGCATATCTCTCGCCCGCCGAGATACGGTGCTCGTCGTCGTTCTCGGCCGCCACCACGCGGATGCAGTCGGCCGGGCACGCCGCCGCGCACAGCGAGCAGCCGACGCACTTCTCGAGGCCGGTGTCCTCGAAGCGGTGGAGCTTGTGGCGGCCGCGGAAGCGCGGGTACACCGGCGTCTTCTCCTCCGGGTACTGCACCGTCGTCGGTGTTTCGTGGAAGCGCCCGAAGGTCGTGCCGAGGCCGCGGAGCGTCTCCACGAACGTGCGCCACGCCGAGCGTGCCGGCGCCCGGCGGCGGCGTCCGCGTGACCTCGATCACGTCGTCGCCGGGGTGCCAGCCGTCGACTTTCAGAGCAGGGGAGGACATCAGTGGGTCACCGTCACGAGGATCGCGGTGACGAGGGCGTTGAGGGTGGCCAGCGGCAGCAGGATCTTCCAGCCGAAGGACATCAGCTGGTCGTAGCGCAGGCGCGGAAGCGTCGCACGAACCCAGATGAACAGGAACGTGAACAGCGCCATCTTCCCGAGCACGACGAACGGGTCGACCCAGCCGGGCGGGTCGATCCCGAACGGCAGCAGCCAACCGCCGAGGAAGACGGTCGTCACGATCCCCGACACGACGATCACGTTCAGGTACTCGGCGAAGTAGTAGGAGGCGAAGCGCCCGCCGCCGAACTCGGTGTTGTAGCCGCCGACGAGCTCGGCGTCGGCCTCCGTGAGGTCGAACGGCGCGCGGTTGGTCTCGGCGAAGCTCGCGGTCAGGAAGATCAGGAAGCCGAAGATCTGAGGGATGAAGTACCACATCCCTTTCTGCGCTTCGACGATCCCGGTCAGCGACAGCGTCTGCGCCGTGATGATCACGCCGACCAGCGCCAGTCCCTGCGAGACCTCGTAGGAGATCAGCTGGGCGGCGCCGCGCATCGCGCCCAGGAACGAGTACTTCGAGCCCGAGGACCAGCCGCCGAGCATGATCCCGTAGAAGGCGATGCCGCTCATCGCGAACAGGTACAGGGGGCCGATCGACACGTCGATCCCGTAGAGGCCGACGTCCGTGCCGAGGATGTTCTGCACGTTGCCGAACGGGATGATCGCGAGCGCCATCACGGCCGTGACGATGGAGATGATCGGGGCGATCGCGAACAGGAACCCGATCGAGGTCGAGGGGCGGAACTGCTCCTTGGTGAGCAGCTTGAGGATGTCCGCGAGCGGCTGCAGCGCGCCGAAGGGCCCCACGCGGTTCGGCCCGTAGCGGCTCTGGAAGCGGCCGAGCAGCTTGCGCTCGGCGAGCAGCACGACCGGCACGAGCTGCAGCCCGACCGCGAAGATCACGATCGACTTGAGGATCTGGATCCAGACCGGTTCGTAGTAGCCGACGAGCGCGATCACGGTGCGACGGCCTCCTCGACGCTCTCGGAAGCCTGCGGGTGCAGGAAGGCGAGCGAGGGCGAGTGCTCCACCTCCGGCGCGTCCCAGACGGAGCGGAACCCTGCCACCTCGCGCTGTTCGAGCAAGGTCGGCTCATCGGTGCCGAACTCGATCAGCTCGGGCGCGGCCTCGCCGGGCGCTGTCCCCGCGGGGAAGCTCCCAGCCGCGTCGCGCTCCTGCCAGCGCACGCCGCGCCCGCCGATCTCCTCCAGCGTCAGCCCCGCGTAGAACGGGACGGCGTCGAACAGCTGCTCCGAGGCCATCGCCCCGTTCAGGACGTCGAGGTCGACACCGAGGCGCAGCGCCAGCTCGCAGAGAGTCCGCCATCCCGCCCGTACCTCTCCGACGCGGGCGATCGCGGGACGGAGCCGCTGCAGGCGCCCGTCCGGATGCACGACCGTCCCCTCCTTCTCGGCGTAGACCTCGGCCGGGAACACGATGTCGGCGTGCTCGGCGATCGACTCGGTCAAGAACGACGCGTGTGCGACGACCGTGGTGGCGCCGGCCATCGCCCGGCGCCACAGCTCGGCGTCGGGGAGGTCGACGCGCCGGGTCGGACTCCAGCAGGTAGAGCGCCTGCAGCTCGCCGGCGGCAAGCCTCTCGGCGATGGCGTGTGCGTCGAGGCCGTGCGCCGATGTGTCTGCGAGCCCGGGGCCGGCGTTCGGGAGCATGCCCGCCTCGCGCAGGCCGCGCCCGTTGGCGGCGGCAGGGATCTCCAGCAGGCCCGCGCCGTCGATGTCCGCGATCCCGAGGCGGGAGGCGATCTGCAGCAACGCCTCGGCTCCGGCTGCGCCGTTGGGACCCGAGGTCAGGCGCTCGCCGAAGACGATCACGACCTCCCGCGGGCGCTCCTGCTCGCCCTCGCCGCGCAGGATGGAGGCCAGCCCGGACAGGGCGGCCGGATCCGTCCCGGCAATCGACGCGAGCCGGTCGACCTCGGCGCGATCCGGCGACTCGGCGAGCGTCGCTGCCAGCGCGGCTGCGAACGCCGGGCCGGCGCCGGGTCCGAAGCGCACGGACAGCGCGGCGGAGGGCTCGAGCGAGCTCGGCGCCGGCATCGCAAGGCCCAGCTTCAGCCCGCGGCGGCGGATGCCCTTGCGCAGGCGCAGGTCGAGGATCGGCGCATCGTTGACCGGGTCGGCGGCGAGCACCAGCACCGCGTCGGCGAACTCGAGGTCCGAGACCCGCGCCTGCAGCCGCGGGTCACCGAGCGCGCGGTGCAGGCCGATCGGCAGTCTGCCGCCGCGGCGCGAGTCCACGTGCGGCGAGGCGAGCGCCTCGCGCATCAGGCGCGAGAGCAGGAGACCCTCCTCGCTGGTCGCGCCGCCGCCGGCGATCGCGCCCGTCGCCTCGCCCGCACGCGCCAGTCGCGTCGCGGCCTCGCTCAGTGCCCGCTCCCACGTCACGGGGCGGAGCTGGCCGCCGTCGCGCAGCAGCGGCTCGGTGACGCGCTCGTCGACGTGGAAGGACTGGTAGGCGAAGCGGCCCTTGTCGCACAGCCAGCCGTCGTCGACCTCGGCGTTGTCGCGCGCTTTGACGCGCAGCGCGCGCTCGTCGCGCACGGTCAGGCTGACGTTGCACTGCGCGGGGCAGAACGTGCAGACCGAGCCCGATTCCTCGATGTCCCACGGGCGCGCGCGGAAGCGGTAGGCGCGGGAGGTGAGCGCGCCGACGGGGCACAGTTCGACGATGTTGCCGCTGAAGGGCGCGACGTAGGGATGCCCGTCGAAGGTGGCCACGTAGGAGTGCGTGCCGCGCTCGAGCAGCACCAGCTGGTAGTCCTCGGCCACCTCCTGGGAGAAGCGCACGCAGCGGTAGCAGAGGATGCAGCGCTCGCGGTCGATCGCGATCAGCGGCGAGAGCTCGAGCGGCTTGACGAAGTGGCGCTTCGGCTCGATGAAGCGCGAGATGCCGCCGCCCCAGCCGAACGTGATGTCCTGCAAGGGGCACTCGCCGCCCTTGTCGCAGACGGGGCAGTCGAGCGGGTGGTTGATGAGCAGGAACTCGACCACCGCCTGCTGGGCGGTCTTGACGCGATCGGTCTGGGTGTAGACGACCATGCCGTCCTTGACCGCGGTCGAGCAGCCCGTCTGGAGCTTGGGGATGCCCTCGATCTCGACGAGGCACATGCGGCACGCGCCGACCGGGTTGCCGAGCTTCGGCTCGTAGCAGAAGACCGGGATCTCGACGTCGCCGAGCTTGGCGGCGTCGACCAGCATCGTGTTCTCCGGCGCCTGCACCTCGACGCCGTCGATCGTGAACGTGATCGTGCGCGGTTCGGGTCGCGGCATCAGCTCGCCTCGTCCCCTTCGCTCCTCGGCGCGAGCACGTCCGGGTCGCCGCCGAAGGCTCCCTGCGCCGCGAGCGCCAGCTCGTCGCCGCCCGCGTCGCCGACGCCGCTCTCGATCCGTGCGCGCTCCATGTGGGCTTCGAACTCGTCGCGGAACTTCGCGATCATCGAGCCGATCGGCATCGCCATCGCGTCGCCCAGCACGCACAGGCAGTTGCCGATGATGTGCTCCTGGACCGAGGCCATGATCTCGAGGTCGACCGGCGTCGCCAGCCCGGCCTCGATCCGCTCGAGCATGTTCACCGTCCAGTTGGTGCCCTCGCGGCACGGCGTGCACTTCCCGCACGACTCGTGGCGGTAGAACTTCGCCGTCTTCAGCGCGACGTCGAGGATCGGCGTCGAGTCGTCGACCACGATGATCGCGCCCGAGCCGAGCATCGAGCCGGCTTTCGCCATCGAGTCGAAGTCGTAGGGGACGTCGAGGTCCTCGGCCGTCAGCACGGGCGAGGAGGAGCCGCCCGGGAACCAGCACTTGACCCCGCGGCCTTCCGGCGGCCCGCCCGCCAGTCCGTAGATCAGCTCCCGGGACGGGATGCCGAGCTCGATCTCGTAGTTGCCGGGGCGCTGCACGTGCCCGGAGATCGAGACCAGCTTCGTGCCGGTGGAGGTCGCGACGCCGAGCTTCGCGTACTCCTCGCCGCCGATGCGGATGATCGTGGGCACCGTGGAGAGCGTCTCGACGTTGTTGATCAGGGTCGGCCCCTGGTAGAGCCCCTGGTTGGCGGGGAAGGGCGGCTTCAGGCGTGGGTTCCCGCGCTTGCCTTCCAGCGAGTCGAGCAGCCCGGTCTCCTCGCCGCAGATGTAGGCGCCGGCGCCGCGGTGGACGACGAGCGAGAGGGTGTGCGAGGAGCCGAGGATGCGCTCGCCGATGTAGCCCGCGTCGCGGGCTTCTTCCAGGGCCGCGTCGAGCACGTCGGCCTGCAGCACGTACTCGCCGCGGATGTAGACGAAGGAGCGGTTGGCGCCGGCCGCGTAGGAGGCGATGATCATCCCCTCGATCAGCGTGTGGGGCGTCTTCTGCATCAGTTCGCGGTCCTTGAAGGTGCCCGGCTCGGACTCGTCGGCGTTGCAGACGAGGTACTTGTCCATCGAGCCCTTCGGCAGGAACGAGATCTTCTTGCCCATCGCGAAGCCCGCGCCGCCCACGGCCGCGGATGGCCGAGGCTTCGAGCTGGGCGAGCACCTCCTCGGGGGTCATCGCGAGCGCCTTGCGCAGCGAGGCGTAGCCGCCACGGCGTTCGTAGACCTCGAGCGTCGCGAGGCCGGGCTCGTCGATGTCCGCGAGGAGCAGCTGCGGCGATGCCATCAGCTCTTGTCCTCCTCGTGGTGCTCGGGCGCGGCCTCGAGCGGGGCGGTTCCCTCGCCGCGGTCCTCATCGGCGACGTCGCCGAACGCCGCCCGCTCCGGCGGGATCTCGGGGTCGTTGGCCGGGATCGTCAACGGGTGCACGGGATGCTCGGGGAACTCGCGAGTGTTCGCGTTCGGGTCGGCCACCAGCCGCCGGGCGAGCTGCTTCTCCGGCAGCACGTCGCGGCCCGCGCGGACGTCGTCGAGCAGCGCCGGCACGTCCTCGGGGACGAGCGGCCCCACATACACGCCGTCGACCGAGGCCATCGGCGCGATGTCGCAGGCGCCGAGGCACTCGAACGAGCGGATGCCGATGTCCTCGTCGCCTTCGGCGGCGCGCATCATCGTCTCGTACAGCGCGTCGGCGCCGCGCAGCGAGCACGAGATGTTCGTGCACACGTACACGCTGTGGCGTCCGGCGGGGCTCGTCTCGAGCATGTCGTAGAAGGTCGCGACGGACTCGAGGTACGCGGGGGTGACGCGCATCACGCACGCGACCTGCTCGATCGCCTCGGGCGAGCACCATCCGTGCACGCGCTGTGCTGCGGCGAGCGCGGGCAGCGCGGCGGAGCGGCGGTCGGGGTAGTGGGCCATGTGCGCCTCGATCTCGGCGCGCAGGGCCTCCGGCACGTCGACGGTCCCCGGGCCGGGGACCTCGGCGGGGTCCTTCTCGAGGTCGGCGGCGCGGTCCCAGCCGGGCACGCGCGATCCGCCGGCGTAGCGAGGCACCCGCGGGGGGCTCCCGTAGGAGCTCTCGAGTTCGAGCTCGCGGATCAGCCGCTCCGCTCCGTCGGCGGCGCTCACCGGTCGATCCCTCCGAGGATCGGGTCGAGCATCGCGACGGTCGCGATCATGTCGGCGATGTAGCTGCCCTTGACCATGTGCGAGAGGGCCTGGAGGTTGACGAACGACGGGTCGCGCATGTGGACCCGCGCCGGCTTGGACGAGCCGTCGGAGCGGACGAAGCAGGCGAGCTCTCCGCGCGGCGACTCGATCGGGTGGTAGATCTCGCCGGGCGGGACGCGGAAGCCCTCGGTGACGAGCTTGAAGTGGTGGATCAGCGCCTCCATCGAGGTCGCGAGCTCGTGGCGGGGCGGCAGCGCGATCTTCCTGTCCTCGGTGATGTGCGGACCCTCGGGGAGCCCGTCGAGCGCCTGTTCGACGATCTTGACGGACTCGTAGATCTCGGCCAGGCGCACCGCGAAGCGGTCGTAGTTGTCGCCGACGGTGCCGATCGGGATCTTGAAGTCGAAGTCCTCGTAGGAGCTGTAGGGCGCGGCCTTGCGCAGGTCCCACGGGTTGCCCGCGGCCCGCAGCAGCGGTCCCGTCACGCCCAGGGAGAGAAGCGTCTCGGCGTCGAGCGGGCAGGTGCCGCGCAGCCGCTGGAGCACGATCTCGTTGGCGTTCAGGATCGCTCCGTACTCGTCCGCGCGCTCCGGCATCACCTTGCAGAACTCCCTCACCTTGCGCTCGAAGCCGCGCGGGATGTCCTCGGCCACGCCGCCGACCTGGAAGTAGCGCGTGTGCATGCGCTGCCCGGAGGACATCTCGAACAGGTCGAGGATCAGCTCGCGCTCGCGCAGGCAGTAGAGGAAGATCGAGACGGCGCCGAGATCGAGCGCGCTCGTGCCGAGCCAGATCAGGTGCGAGGCGATGCGGTTGAGCTCGAGGTGGATCACCCGCAGGTACTGCGCGCGCTTGGGCACGTCGGCCTCGAGCAGCGTCTCGACCGCGCCCACATACGCCATCGCGTTGAAGTAGTAGGCGAGGTAGTCCATGCGCTCGACGACGGGGATCACCTTCCAGTAGGACTTGTCCTCCGCCGTCTTCTCGATGCCGGTGTGCACGTAGCCGATCACCGGTTTGATGTCGCGGACGATCTCGCCCTGCAGCGTGACCAGCAGCCGCAGCACGCCGTGCGTCGCCGGGTGGTGCGGGCCGAAGTTGAGCGTCAGCAGCTCGGCCGAGGACTCGACGCCGGGAACGTCAAGCGGCTGCTCGAGCTGCTCGAGCGTCACGCTCTCCTCGCGCCGGCGGTAGTCGGAGATGCCTGGACCGTCGCTCACTCGCGCGACTCCATCCAATTCGAGATACCGGGACCGTCGCTCACTCGCGCGACTCCATCCAATTCGAGATGCCGGGACCGTCGCTCACTCGCGCGACTCCAGCCATTTGCGCTCGTCGCGCGTGAAGATCACCGGTTCGCCGCCGATCGGGAAATCGCGACGCTGCGGGTGGCCCTCGTAGTCCTCCGGCATCAGGATCCGGCGGGGGTCGGGGTGACCGCGGAAGACGACGCCGAACATGTCGTAGATCTCGCGCTCCTGGTGGTCGGCGGTCGGCCATTCGGGCGTGACCGAGTCGACCTCGGGCGCATCCAGGCCGACGCGCAGCTTCACGGTCAGGCGGTCGACGCGCGCCATGTCGATCAGCTCGTAGTGCACGCCGAGTCGCGGCTCCTCCGGGTGGTAGTCGACGCCGTGCACGCTGACGAGGAAGCCGAAGCCCTTGTCACGGAGCTGTGCGAGCACCGGCCGCACCTTCGCCGGGTCGATCTCGAGCGTTGCGCGGTTGCGGAAGTAGACGGTTTCGAGGACGGAGTCGCCGAGCTCCTGGGCGAGCAGCTCCAGGCCGGTCGCGTCGGGCATCTACGGCGCCTCCTCCGTCCCGACGGCGGCGTAGCGGGTTCGCCAGCCCTCGGGCGGATCGGCGAGCACGAGGTCGCGCAGCTTCAGGATCCCGTGCATCAGCGCCTCGGGCCGCGGCGGGCAGCCGGGCACGTGCACGTCGATCGGCATGAACTTGTCCGCCGGGACGAGCGCGTAGTTGTTGAAGACGCCCATCGAGCTGCAACAGGCGCCCATCGAGATCGCCCACTTGGGCTCGAGCATCTGGTCATAGAGGCGGCGGATGATCGGCGCCATCTTGATCGAGACGCGCCCGGCCAGGATGATCAGGTCGGCCTGGCGGGGCGAGGCGCGGAAGGCCTCGTAGCCGAAGCGGGCGATGTCCATCCGGGGGCCGGCGGTGTGGAACTGCTCCATCGCGCAGCACGCCAGCCCGAAGGACAGCGGGAAGAACGAGTTGCCGCGGGCCCACGCGACGGCCGAGTCGAGCGTCGTCGTGACGACGCGCTCTTCGACGTAGCGCTCGAGCTCCTCGCCCTCGAGGTGGGCGGGCCGGTTCGGTCCTTCGATGTCGGCACCGCGGAGCAGCTGGTGCGCGTTGAGGTCGCGGACGCGGAGGCGCTCGGGATCGACCGGCGAGCCGAGCCGCTCACGTTTCACTTCCACGTCAATGCCCCACGCCGCCACACGTACACGAAGGCCACGAACAGCAGCACGATGAACACGATCGTCTCGAACAGCGCGAAGCTCCCGTACGCGCGGAACTCGACCGCGATCGGGTACAGGAACACGACCTCGATGTCGAACAGGATGAACAGCATCGCGATCAGGTAGAAGCTGATCCCGAAGCGCATCCCGCTGTTTGACCTCGGAGGGCAGGCCGCACTCGTAGGGGTCCTGCTTGTGCGGCGCGGCGCGGCGCGGGCCGATGACGGAGTTGAGCACGGCGAACGTTCCGCCTACGGCCCCGCCGAGCACCAGGAAGACGATCGCGGGGAGATAGGTCCGCAGCACCGCCGCCTTTATATCACCCTTGTGGCAGAGTGTTACATAGTGACGATCGGCTCGAAATCGCCCCATGGATGAGGCCGTCGTCGCGGGCTGCATCGCCGTCGCCGCGCTGAACCTGCTGCCCGCCGTGATCGGCCTGGTCGTGTTCTATCTCGGCGACACCTCCGGGCCGCTCGCGCGCTCCTTCTGGGTGCTGCTGCGGGTGGGCCAGGGCTCGGCCTTCGCGCTCGCGATCGCCGTCGGGTCGCTCGCCGTCGCCGGGCACACGCCGGACGAAGACCTCTTCTACCTCTACGCGCTGCTGCCGCTGGCGATCTCGTTCGTCGCAGAGCAGCTGCGCGTCGCCTCCGCGCAGGCCGTGCTCGACCAGCGCGGCCTCGAGGACTCGGGGGCCGTCGCGGCCCTGCCGGAGGCCGAGCAGCACGAGCTGGTCGGCGCGATCATGCGCCGCGAGTGCGGCGTGATGGCGATCTCGGCGGCTGTCGTCGTGTTCCTCGCCCTGCGGGCGGCGAGCACGGCCCACGGCTTCTGAGCCCGCGCCTCGAACCCCTCCTCTCTATATATTCCCCCCGCATGAAGGCCGCTGCCATGGTGCTGGTGCTGCTCGCGTGTGCCGCGATCCTCGGCGCCTGCGGCTCGCAGGGCGTCACGGTCGCCAAGGACAGCCCGTACCACCGCGGCGCGGTGCTGTTCCGCGACCACTGCTCGGGCTGCCACACGCTGAGCGCGGTCGGCGCCCAGGGCTCGGCGACCAGCATCGCGAACCGCATCCCGACGAACGGCCCGAACTTCAACATCCGCAAGGAGAACGCCGAACAGGTTCTCTACGCGATCCGCAACGGCGGCTTCTCGGGCGCGATCATGCCCCAGAACATCGTGGTCGGCAAAGAAGCCGAAGAAGTCGCGCAGTTCCTCGCCGCCTACTCGGGCAAGCAGCGCCAGAACGTGCCGTCGGTGAACATCCCGCTGCAGGAAGGCAGCGAAGCGGCCAAGGGCACTTCGTCGACCCCCTCCGGCGGGCCGGCGACCGGCACCACCAACACCACCGGCAAATAGCCCGCCGAGGCGGAGCGGGTTGCTGGACCTCAGGCTGATCCGCGAGGACCCCGAGGGGGTGCGGGCCGCGCTCTCGCGCCGCGGTCCGCAGGCCGCCGCGGAGCTGGACCGCGTGATCGAGCTCGACCGCCGCCGCCGCGAGCTGCTGCCCGAGCTGGAGGGCCTGCGCGCCGAGCAGAACGCTGCCAACGAGCGCATCCGCTCGGCCTCCGACGAGGAGGCGCGCAAGGGCGAGATCGAGGCGATGCGAGCGGTCGCCGCCCGTGCCAAGGAGCTCGACGCCCAGCTCGGGGTCCTCGAAGGCGAGCTGCAGGCCGCGCTCGCGCCGCTGCCGAACCTCCCCGACCCGACGGCCGCGCCGGGACCGGAGGACGAAGAGGTGCGCACGGTGGGGGAGGTGCCCGAGTTCTCCTTCGAGCCCCGCGATCACCTCGAGCTTGCAGGGGAGATGATCGACACCGAGCGCGCTGCGCGTCTGTCGGGCTCGCGCTTCGCCTACCTGCGCGGAGCGCTCGTGATGGTCGAGCTGGCGCTCGTGCGCTGGGCGCTCGAGAAGCTGCAGGGACACGGCTTCGAACCGGTGATCCCGCCCGTGCTGGTCCGCGAACAGGCGCTCTACGGCACCGGCTTCCTCCCCGACACCGAGCAGCAGATCTACGCGCTGCCCGAGGAGGAGCTGTTCCTGACCGGCACGTCGGAGGTCGCGCTCGCGTCACTGCACGAGGACGAGATCCTCGCGGCCGAGCATCTTCCCCGGCGCTACGCGGGCTTCTCGCCGTGCTTCCGCCGCGAGGCCGGCGCGGCGGGGCGCGACACGCGCGGGATCTTCCGCGTGCACCAGTTCGACAAGGTGGAGATGTTCAGCTTCATCGAGCCGGAGCGCTCGGGCGACGAGCACGAGCGGATCCTCGCGCTCGAGGAGGAGATCCTGAGCGAGCTCGGCCTGCCCTATCGCGTGGTCAACATCGCCGTCAACGATCTCGGCAACTCGGCCGCGAAGAAGTACGACTGCGAGGCGTGGATCCCGAGCCAGGGCCGCTACCGCGAGCTGACCTCGTGCTCGAACACGACCGACTACCAGGCGCGGCGCCTGAACATCAGGATGCGCGCCGACAAGCGCACCCGCGTCCTGCACACGCTGAACGGCACCGCGGTCGCGGTCGGGCGCACGATCGTCGCGCTGCTGGAGAACGGCCAGCTCCAGGACGGCAGCGTCCTGCTGCCCTCCTGCCTCGTGCCCTACGGCGCGCCCGCTCAGCTCGACGCCCAGCAGGGCGGCTGAGCGCGCTCAGCTGATCCTGAACGTGATCGAGCGCGCCGCGCCGGAGGCCGGCGTGAGCGTGAGGCGGTAGAGGCCTTTCTGCAGGCGCGCCGATCCGGAGAGGCGCTTGACGTTGCGCCCCGCGACGGCGGGGATCGTCGCCGCGCGGCCGACGGTCGCCCAGTGGGCATGGCCGTGCGAGCGCACCAGGCGCACGAGCGACACCCGCACCTTCGCGGCGATGTTCAGCACGAACGCGAACGCGATGCTGCGCGGCGTGGCGCGGTGCCGGCTCAGCGCGCTCAGAGCAGGCGCCGTCAGCTTCAGGGCGGTCAGCCGGACGCTCGCGGGCGGCGGCGGTGTTGCCGCGGGCGCCGGCGGCGCGGGGGCCACGCGTTCGCTTGCGCCGCTCGTCGCCGGCGTGGCTTCGATGCCCGGCTGGGCTTCGTGCTGTCCGGGCACGAAGCCGAGCACGCCGTTGGGGGTGCCGACCCCGGTGGGCCCGTCGTAGCCGGGGGCGGCCTGGCAGGCGAGTGCCGAGGCGCAGCTCGCCGAAGCCTCTTCGGCCTGGGTGCAGTTGGAGCGGCCCGTTTTGTGGTTGAAGGAGGCGCATTTGCCGTTCGAGCCTTCGGTCACGTCGTGGAAGACCGCGGGGGCGTTGTGGAGGTTCGTGTAGAGCGTTTCGGCCGGCTGGGCGACCCCGTTCGCGCCGCCGGCGAGGGCGAACGTCGAGGCGACGATCGGCGAGGCGAGGCTCGTGCCGCCGTACGTGCACCAGCCCGGTTCGGTGTGCAGGACGCCTTCTTCGACGTATTCGCTTTCGCACAGCCCGCGCGGCGCGTCGGTGTCGCGGACCGCGACGCCGCTGTAGGGGTCGGCGTCAGCCGAGACGTCGGCGACCGCGCGTTTGCTCGCGCAGCCGATCGCGGTCCAGTCGGCGGCCTGCTGCTGCCAGGCGGGCGCGGTGAAGACGACGCTGCAGCCACCCCCGCCCGCGCCGGAGCCGTTCCAGACGCTCTCGCCCTGCCAGATGCCGCCGGGGGCGAGCGTCGTCAGCCGCGTGCCCCCGACCGACACGACGTGCGGCGAGGACAGCCGGGTACTGCGTGATGTTGCGTTGGCCCGAGGGCGCGGCCCAGTTGCGGAAGCCGTCGTCACCGGCGGAGGCCGTGATCACGATGCCGGGGTCGTAGAAGGGCGCGTGCTGATCGCTCGCCGGTTCGATGAACCCCTCTGACGTGCCCCACGAGTTGGAGATCACGGTTGCGCCCAGCGCCTCCGCGCGGCCCTCGGCTTCGACGAGGTTTTCGTTGGCCGGGTCGTTCGCCTCGACGAGCAGGATGTGGCAGCTCTGGCAGGTCGCGTGGGCGGTCTCGATGTCGAGCGAGATCTCGGTTCCCCAGCCCGCGATTTCTTCAGCTTCTTCTTTGACTTCTTCGGTGGGCGATTCCCACAGCGCTTCGAGTTCGGCGGTCGTTGTCGGGAACGGGAGCGGCGCGCCCGATTTCTGCGAGACCTGGTCGAAGCACCCGTTCGCTTTCGTGCACAGAGGCAGGCCGAATTCTTCGCTGTAGAACTTCAGGTCCGCTTCCGCATTCGGGTCGTTGTACGCGTCGACGATCGCGATCGTCTGCGCGGAGGGGGCGCTCGTGGGAAGCGAGTAGACGCTGTGCAGGTCCTGGGGGCGCAGGCCGAACTCCCCCGTTTTCGGCGAGGGCACGTGTGGCCGCGCGCGGCCGGCACGGCGGGCCATGCCGAGCGGATGCGTGTGCCGCTTCGCTTCAGGGGTGACAGGCACCAGCTGCAATGCCAGGCAGCTCGCGAAGCCCGGCGGCGGTTCGCTGCAGGCTGCGCGCACCGCGTAATCCGATTCCGGCAGCGGCGTTTCTTCGGCCGTCGCCACGGACGGCACGGCGAGCGCCGCGAGCAGGGCGAGCAGCGGGGGGATCTTGAGCAGGGGCGAGCGCATTCTCCGATGCTTTCGGAAATCTGCTCGGCAGCGCGCCGGTTGTGCTTGAGCGCGGCCCGTCACGGCTGGACGCCTGCAGACGCTTGCCCGCGAGTCACCGGATCGTCACACCTTGGTCACGGCCGCGTCACGCTCCGCCGGCGCGCCGACGGAAATGATCCTCAGGACGGCGGCGCGCGACGGGCAGCGGGCGAGCGCGGCGCACCGCGAGCCCCGGGTGGGTGGGACCCCATCAAAGCGGCCGCCGCGCCGCGCCTGCAGAGCGCAGCGGGCGGGGCGGGAGCGGCCTTCCCGCCCCGTTCGCAGTTACGCTGGATGCGAGATGTCGCGCCTGGGCTTTCTGCTCGCTCCGGAGCCGCCGCCGCGGCGGGTGGGCATCGCCGTTGCGATCGTCGCGGTCGCCCTCTGCACGCTGATCATCGACCCGCTCGGACACGTCGCGCCGATCGCCTCGCTGAGCGTGGTCTACATCCCGGCGGTCCTCGTCGTGTCGGTGATCTGGGGTGGGGGCCTGGGCGTCCTCACGGCGGTGCTGAGCGCCGCCGCGTTCAACTTCTTCCACCTGCCTCCGACGGGCCACTTCACGATCCACGACTCGCGCAACTGGGTCGCGCTCGTCACCTTCCTGGTCGTCGCGATGCTCGCGAGCTGGCTCGCCGAGATCGTTCGCGCGCGCACGCGCGACGCGAACGAGCGAAGGCGGGAGGCCGACCTCGCGGCCGAGATGGCGCGCCTGCTGCTGCGCGGGAACAGCCTCGACGAGTCGCTGCGCACCGCTGCCGCGCGCCTCGCACAGACGTTCGAGCTGAGCTCGGCGGCGATCGAGATGGAGGCGCGCGACGGCGACGAGCGCACGATCGCGTTCCCGTTGCGGGAAGGGAGCGCGCGGATCGGCACATTGCTCGTCGGCTCGGACACATCGGAGGCGAACCTGCGGCGGCTTCAGGAGCGCGTCGTGCCGGCGCTCGAGTCGCTGCTGAGCGCCGCGCTCGAGCGCGAGCGGCTGCTGGGCGGCACCGTCGAGACGGCCGCGCTGCGCCGCGCCGACGTCGTCAAGACCGCGCTGCTGCGTGCCGTCTCGCACGACCTGCGCTCGCCGCTGACCGCGATCTCCGCCGCCGGGGAGGCGCTGGCCTCGCCGGCGATCTCCGAGCCCGAGCGCGTCGAGATGGCGTCGGTGATCCAGCAGGAGACGCAGCGGCTCTCGCGGCTCGTCGACAACCTGCTGGACCTCTCGAGGCTGGAAGCGGGAGCCGCCGAGCCACGCCGGGAGTGGGTCTCGCTCGACGAGCTGATCCGCGCCGTCGGTGCTCGAAGCCGGCGGCGACTCGAAAGACTTCTCGCTGTCGCTCGACCCGGACCTGCCGCTCGTGCGTCTGGATGCGGTGCAGATGGAGCGCGCGTTCGTCAACGTCCTCGAGAACGCACGCCGCCACTCGGGAGGCCACCCCGTGTCGGTGCGGGCGCGAGCGGTCCGCAGCCTTGCCCCATCGCGCCGCCCGGCCTCGGACGGGGACGCGCCGCCGGAGGCTACGGCGAGCCGGGCTCTCGGCGACCGCCTGATCGTCCGCATCGTCGATCGCGGGCCGGGCATCCCGCCGGCCCAGCTCGAGCGCGTGTTCGAACCCTTCTACCGGGCCGGCACTCCCGGGGGCGAACACCGCGGCTCGGGACTGGGGCTTGCGATCGCGCGCGGGTTCACCGAAGCCAACGGCGGCACGCTCCGCGTCGAGTCGCTGCCCGGGCAGGGCGCCACGTTCGTGTTCGAACTGCCGATCGTCGAGGCGGGCGCGAGCGCCGATGGCGCGGGTGCAGGCTCGGACGAGGGCGAGCGTCCGCCCGCGGGGGCCGCCGCGGTGCGCGGCGAGCACCGGGCGTGAGCGAGACCCAGCCGGACGCCGCGCCGCGGCCGCGCGTCCTCGTCGTCGACGACGAGCCGCAGATCGTGCGGGCTCTGAAAGTGGTGCTGCGCGAGGCGGGCTTCGACGCGTTCGCCGCCGAAACGGCCGCCGAGGCGCTCGACGCCGCGGCCGTGCGCCCGCCCGAGGCAGCGATCGTCGACCTCGTGCTGCCCGACGGGGACGGCATCGATCTCACGCGCAGGCTGCGCGAGTGGAGCGAGATGCCGATCCTGGTGCTCTCCGCGGTCGGCGAGGAGAGCCAGAAGGTCAGGGCGCTCGAGGCGGGCGCCGACGACTACGTGACCAAGCCGTTCGGCACCCGCGAGCTGATCGCGCGGCTGCACGCCGCACTGCGGCGGGCGGGCCGCGCGGATGAAGAACCCACGATCGTCGTCGACGGCCTGGAGATCGACCTCGCCGCGCGCGTCGTGCGGGCCGGCGGCGAGCCGGTTCACCTCACACCGATCGAGTTCGACCTGCTGCGCGCGCTCGCGCGCAACCGTGGCCGCCTGATGACCCACCGCAAGCTCCTCCTCGACGTGTGGGGTCCCGAGTACGTCGACGACATCCAGCCGCTTCGCACGCACATCGCGCGGCTGCGGGCCAAGATCGAGCCCGTCGCACACGACGGCGCTCAGGGACCGAGGTACATCCTCACTGAGCCCGGCGTCGGCTACCGCTTCGTGGACTAGGGCGTTCAGCGCGCCCGCGGCGCGCCGCGGGCGCCGTCACGACAATCGTTATGGCTGTCAGCCACTTCGTGATGGCACTGTGACGCCTGCCGTCGCAGACTGACCGTCATGGACATCTTGGCAATCGCGCTCGGGATCGTGACGTTCGCGATCCTGCTCGTCCTGATCGAGGGGATCGACCGGATATGAGCTCGGCGAAGGCAAAGGGGATGCGCTCATGAGCGGCGCGGACATCTTCGGCCTCGTCGTCTCGGTCCTCGTGATCGTCTACCTGTTCTACGCGCTGATCCGCGGGGAGAAGCTCTGAGATGACGTTCTCCGGCTGGGCGACGATCTTCGGCTTCGTTCTGATCCTGACGGCGCTGGCGTTCCCGCTCGGGCTCATACCTGGCCAAGGTCTACACGGGCCAGCGCGTGATCCTCACGCCGGTCCTCGGCGGCGCCGAGCGGTTCATCTACCGGATCCTGCGCGTCGACCCGGAGGCCCCGCAGGACTGGAAGCAGTACGCCAAAAGCCTCATCATCTTCTCGCTCGCGGGCTGGCTGCTGCTCTACCTGATCCTGCGCACGCAGACGCTGTGGGACTTCACCGGCCTGAACCCGCAGCACTTCAAATCCGGCACCTGGGACCTGTCGTTCAACACGACCTCGTCGTTCCTGACGAACACCAACTGGCAGTACTACGGCGGCGAGACGACGCTCAGCTACTTCAGCCAGATGGCGGGCCTGACCGTGCAGAACTTCCTCTCCGCCGGCATCGGGATCATCGTGGCCGTCGCGCTCGTGCGGGGCATCGTCGGCCGCAGCGGCAAGAGCCTCGGCAACTTCTGGCACGACCTCGTGCGCACGCTGCTCTACGTGATGCTCCCGATCGCCATCATCGGCGCGATCATCCTGCTCTCGCAGGGCGTGATCCAGAACTTCGGGAGCTACCTGACCGCCCACACCCTGACGGGGGCCGACGCAGTCGATCGCGATGGGGCCCGTCGCCTCGCAGGAGGTGATCAAGGAGCTCGGCACCAACGGCGGCGGCTTCTTCAACGTCAACTCCGCGCATCCGTTCGAGAACCCGACCGCGTTCACCAACTTCTTCGAGATGCTGCTGGTGCTGATCATCCCGGCGGCGCTGATCTTCATGTACGGGCGCATGACCGGCAACCGCCGGCAGGGCTACGCGGTCTACGGCGTCGTGATGTTCATGTTCCTCGGCGCGGTCATCGTCGCCTACATCGCCGAGGCCCACGGCTCGCCCGCGCAGCATGCGGCCGGTGTTCACACCCACGCCATCGCAGGGTCTTCCGGCGGCAACCTCGAAGGCAAGGAGCAGCGCTTCGGGATCGCCGGCTCGGCGCTGTTCAACGTCATCACGACCGTCACCTCCTGCGGCGCGGTGAACAGCGCAATGGAGTCCTACACCGGCATCGGCGGCGCCGTGCCGTTCGCCAACCTCTCGGCGTCCGAGGTGATCTTCGGCGGCGTCGGCACCGGCCTCTACTCGATCCTGCTCTACGTCCTGCTGGCCGTCTTCATCGGCGGGCTGATGGTGGGACGCACCCCGGAGTGGCTCGGCAAGAAGCTCGAGGCAAGGGAGATCAAGCTCGCGGGTCTCGCGATCCTGATCACGCCCCTGGCCGCTCTGTTCTGCACCGCGATGGGCGTCGCCACGAGCGCAGGGACCAAATCGATCTCGGAAGGGGCGATGGCGAAGGGCGGCGGTCACGCGCCGCAGGGCTTCTCGGAGACCTTCTACGCGTACCTCTCCCAGGCCAACAACAACGGCTCCGCGTTCGCGGGCTACACCGGCTACATCCAGCCGAACGCCGGCAACGCGGGCGCGCACGGCATCACCTTCGCGAACCTGCTCGGCGGCTTCGACATGCTCGTCGCCCGCTACGGGCCGATCCTGCTTCACACTCGCCGTCGCGGGCGCGCTCGCCGGCAAGCGCTTCACCCCCGCCGGGCTGGGCACGATGCGCACCGACAACACCACCTTCTCGGTGCTGCTGATCGGCGTGATCATCCTCGTCGGCGCGCTCACCTTCTTCCCCGCTCTGCTGCTCGGACCGATCGTGCAGGGCCTGACAGGACACCTCTACTGAGATGCGCAAAGAGATCGTCACATCCGTCATCGCGATCGTCTTCTTCACCCTGCTGCTGGGGATCGCCTACCCGCTCGTGATCACGGGCGTCTCACAGGTCGACCTTCCCCGGCAACGCCAACGGCCAGAAGGTCTACGTGAACGGCAAGCTGGTCGGCTCCAAGTCGCATCGGGCAGAGCTTCAAGCGGCCGGTGCATCGGCAAGAACGGCAAGCCGGAGGAAAAGGAAGAAGAAGTCGTCACCGAACCCGACCCGCGCTACTTCCAGTCGCGCCCGTCGGCGACGGAAGGCGGCGAATACAACGCGGCCGCGAGCGCCTTCTCCAACCGTGGCCCCAACAGCGTCGTGACGAAGGAAGACGACGAAGAAAACCTCAAGGGATACCTGGAACTCGAGAGGCCGTATGACCCGGGGCTGACCTCCGCGCGAGTCCCGGTCGACGCCGTGAACACCTCGGCCTCCAACCTCGACCCCGACATCTCGCAGGCCAACGCCCGGATCCAGGCGCACCGCATCGCGTCGGTACGCCACCTGTCGCTCGCGACCGTGGACGGCCTGATCAAGAACTACACGAGCGAGCGCGGGCTCCTCGTCTTCGGCGAGCCCGCCGTCAACGTCCTCGAGCTCAACCTCGCCCTCGACCGTCTGAAAGCAGCCTGACCGTGTCCTCACCCGCCCCCACCGCACCCGAGCCCGCCGCCGCCCCGCACGAGCGCCGCGCGATCTCGCTGTTCCAGCGCGACATCGTCGTGCCGGCGCTGATCGAGAGCGTCAAGAAGCTCGACCCGCGCGTGCAGATCCGCAACCCGGTGATGTTCGTGGTCGAGATCGGCTCGATCATCACGACCTTCACCTGGCTCAAACAGGTCTTCGGCGGCAAGCCGCTCGGCGGCGGCACCGAGCCCGCCTGGTACACGTTCCTGATCTCGCTGTGGCTGTGGCTGACGGTGATCTTCGCCAACCTCGCCGAGGCATTCGCCGAGGGACGCGGGCGCGCCCAGGCGGACACGCTGCGCGCGATGCGCAAGGAGACCGTCGCGAAGCTCGTCGACGGCGGCACGAAGTCCGCCTCGGAGCTCGCCCGCGGCGACGTGGTCGTGGTCGAGGCCGGCGAGCTGATCCCGGGCGACGGCACGGTGATCGAAGGCATCGCGACCGTCGACGAGTCGGCGATCACCGGCGAGTCGGCGCCCGTGATCCGGGAGTCCGGCGGCGACCGCAGCGCCGTCACGGGCGGCACGCGCGTCACCTCCGACCGGATCGTGGTCGAGATCACGCAGGAACCCGGGCAGTCGTTCCTCGACCGCATGATCGGCCTCGTCGAGGGCGCCGCGCGCCGCAAGACCCCCAACGAGATCGCGCTGAACATCCTGCTCGCCGCGCTGACGCTGATCTTCGTGATCGTCGTCGCGACGCTGCGTCCGTTCGGGCTCTTCGCGGGCACGAGCGATCTCGGAGACGACGTTGATCGCCCTGCTCGTGGCGCTGATCCCGACGACGATCGGCGCGCTGCTGTCCGCGATCGGGATCGCCGGCATCGACCGCCTCGTGCGGCGCAACGTGCTCGCGCTCTCCGGCCGCGCGGTCGAGGCCTCCGGCGACATCGACGTGCTGCTGCTCGACAAGACCGGCACGATCACGATCGGCAACCGGCTCGCGAGCGAGTTCATCCCGATGCCCGGCGTCGCCGGAGTCCGAGCTGGCGGAAGCGGCGCAGCTCTCCTCGCTCGCCGACGAGACGCCGGAGGGCCGCTCGATCGTGGTGCTGGCCAAGAAATACGGGATCCGCGAGCACGACATGGCCTCGATCCAGGCCGAGTTCATCCCCTTCACGGCGCAGACGCGCATGAGCGGCATCGACTACGACGGCCAGCAGCTGCGCAAGGGCGCGGGCGACGCGATCATCGAGATGGTGGTCCGCGAGGGCGGCTCGCCGCCGCCGGAGCTCCAGCGGGAGCTCGACCGCATCGGCAGCGAGGGCGGCACGCCGCTCGCCGTCTCGCGCAACAACCAGGTGCTCGGCGTCATCTACCTCAAGGACACGATCAAGGAGGGCATGAAGGCCCGCTTCGACCACCTGCGCGCGATGGGCATCAAAACCGTGATGGTGACGGGCGACAACAAGCTCACCGCCGCGAAGATCGCCGAGGAGTCGGGCGTGGACGACTTCCTCGCCGAAGCGACGCCCGAGCGCAAGCTCGCGCTGATCCGCGAGGAGCAGGCCGAGGGACGGCTCGTCGCGATGACCGGTGACGGCACCAACGACGCCCCCGCGCTCGCGCAGGCCGACGTCGGCGTGGCCATGAACACCGGCACCCAGGCCGCGCGCGAGGCCGGCAACATGGTCGACCTCGACTCCAACCCGACGAAGCTGATCGAGATCGTCGAGGTCGGCAAGCAGCTGCTGATCACGCGCGGGGCGCTGACCACCTTCTCGATCGCCAACGACGTCGCCAAGTACTTCGCGATCCTGCCCGCGATCTTCATCACGACGTGGGCGGCCGCGGGCGAAAAGGAAGGCCCGCTGTCGGCGCTGAACGTGATGAACCTCGGCAGCCCGCGCTCGGCGATCGTCTCCGCGATCATCTTCAACGCGCTCGTGATCCCGCTGCTGATCCCGATCGCGCTGCGCGGGGTCGCCTACCGGCCGATCGGCGCGAGCGCGCTGCTCCGCCGCAACCTGCTGATCTACGGCCTCGGCGGGATCATCGCGCCGTTCATCGGCATCAAGCTGATCGACCTGATCGTCCACAACCTGCTCGGCGCCTGAGCGGCGCGCCGATCGGTCTGCCCCCCGGACCAGCGTGCGTCCCGCTCCGGCGCCGGCAGCCGTGTGAGATGTCTCGTCCTCCGCACCGCCTACTCGTGTGCGACGACGAGCCGCAGGTCCTCAGGGCGCTTCGAGTGGTCCTACACGAGGCAGGGTTCGAGGCCGTCTGCGCCGACACCCTCGCCGCAGCGCGCGAGGCAGCCGCAGGATGCGCGGCGCACTGGTCGAAGCTCTCTGCGGGTGAGCCGAGCTGATCGTCGATTGCGGCTACTACCTGGACGGATCGCGCCAGCAGACGGGGCCGCTGTCGATCGAGCGCGCCGCTGAGCACGCGGCCCGCCCGGGCCGCGCCGGGGCCGTCTCAGGCGAACAGGAACGCGATCGCGAGCCCGGTGTACGCGCCCAGCAGGCCCGCGCCGCGACGGCGCGTCGAGACGCCGTTGAACGTCGCCGCGGCAGCGAGCCAGCCGGCGCAGAGCAGCGCGGCCAGCTCGTAGCCGTTGAACACCAGCGGCATCCGCTCGGGGCCGATCACGATCGAGGCCAGCGCGACCAACGGCGCCAGCAGCAACCCGACCTGCGCGGCCGAGCCGACGGCGATGCTCACCGTCAGATCCATCTGGTCCTTGGCGGCGGCCACGACCGCGACGTAGTGCTCGGCGGCGTTGCCGACGATCGCGACGATGATCGCGCCGATGAAGAACTGCGAGAGACCGAGCTGCTGCGAGGTGTGCTCGACCGAGCCGACGAGCGTGTCGCTGACGACCGCGACGAGCACCGGCCGCGACCGCGAGTGTCCACGCCGCGCGGCGGCGCGACCAGCGCGGCTCTCCCGGTGCGGCGCCCGCAAGCGCCTCGCGCTGGGTGCGCAGCGAGGTGCGCAGCCCGCGTGCGTAGACCGCGATCAGTACGAGCGCGACGACGATCGTTGTGGCCCACGCTGCACCTCCGGTGCTCACCTGCTCGATCCCCACGCGTGGCAGGGCGCCGCCTTCGGCGAGCAGGACGACGGACGGTACGACGAGCGCGGTCACACCGAGCAGCAGTGTCAGATCGAGCAAGCGCGCGGCTTTCTCGTGGAAGACCTGGCGCCGACGCCGCCAGCCGCCGGCGAGCATCGAGGCGCCCAGGACGAGCAGGGCGTTGCCCATCACCGATCCGACGAGCGACGCCTTGACGACCTCGTGCAGCCCGTCGCCGAGCGCGAACAGCGCGATTATCAGCTCCGGCGCGTTACCGAACGTGACGTTCAGCAGGCCCGCGACGCCGGGACCCGAGCGCTCGGCCAGCTCCTCGGTGGCCTCGCCCATCAGCGCCGCGGCGGGGATCACCGCGACCGCGGAGACCGCAAAGGTGCTCGCCGCCGGCGCGTCGAGGAGGTCGAGGGCCAGGGCGGCCGGGACGAGGGCGAGCAAGTAGTAGACCGGCCGCACGGGCAGAACCCTAGACCCCGTGGGCGACCCCGTCGGACGGCGGCTCGTGCGCTAGACGTGGTCGGCGAGTCCGCTCAGCGCCGCGGCCGCGGCGTTGCGAAGGAGCCCGTCGCCGGACTCGACGTAAAGAGGCCCCGATCCGTCAGTCAGCAGCCGCCGCGCGAGTATCACGCCGCGGGCAGCGCCGACTTGCTCCTCCCGCAGCGCGCGTGCGAGCTCCTCGAGCTCCGGGCGCGCCGGGCGATCGCGTCGCGCGCCAGCGGGGCGGCCGACGGGGAGCGGCGCCGGCGGGCCGGCGCGGTCGCGAGCGCGTCCTCGAGACTCGCGGCGAGCGACGCGCGGCTCGAAGCGCGGGTGAGCTGGAACGAGCGAAGCGTCAGCTCAGGGGTCGTCACGGGCGCGGTGCCTTCGAGCAGCAGACGGTCGAGGCTCTCGTGGCTGGCGAGCACACGCAGGCGCGTCCACAGGGGCGCGACGCGACGACGGAAGCGTCGCCGGCGGGCGTGTGAGATCTGTGCGGCTGGGAAGCCGGGTGCTGACATGTGCGCGGGGGAAAAGGGGCTGCCACACCAATCCTGGACCCGCGCTCGTCAAGACCGCGTCACGATTCGCGCGGTCGGCATCACGATCTCGTCAAGAACGGGCCGCCTCAGCTCGACGTCCCGATCAGCACCCCGGCGAACAGCAGGTAGGACGATCACGAGGGCGACGCCCTCCCACCGCGCGAGCCCTCGGCGCGTGTAGACGAAGACGAGCGCGAGGAGCGTCATCACGAGCGCAGACGCCGCCACGAACGTCGTCTCGGCGCTCGGCGGCGCGATCCCCACGAACGTCGTCGGGATCAGCAGCCCCGCCAGCACGTTGATCGCGTTGCTGTTCAGCGACGTGCTGAGCACGGCGGATGCCCGGCCTCGCAACGCCAGGTACACGCCCGCGACGGCGTTCGGCAGGCTCGTGACGACGGCCAGCACAATGCCTCCGATCACGATCTGCGGCACTCCGTGGTGCTCGCCGAGCCGCGATCCGGACTGCTCCATCGCGATGCTCGCACCCACGACGACGAGGACTGCCGCGACGGCGAGGACGCCGTCTCCGACGCGGCCGCGCGATGGGTGAATCGCGGGCGCGAGCTCCTGCTCCTCCTCCACGATCGCGGACAGAAGCCATTGGCTCCAGGACCGGGGGATCGGCAACCGCGGGATGCGCTCGTGGCTCAAGCCGAGCACGAACACGTAGGGGACGAACACTGCCAGCGCGAGTAGCAGAGCCGCGACGGGTGGCACGGCGCCGACCACGAGCAGCACGGAGATGCCGGCGATCCACACGGCGACGGCTCCACCCAGCTCGACCACCCGGCGATGGAGGGCGATATGCCCGGCGACGATCCCGGCCAGGCCGATCAGCGCGGCGATGTTGAAGACGTTGGACCCGAGGACCACCCCGGCTCCGATCCGGTCCTGGCCTCCGATCAGCGCGGTCACCGCAGCCGTGATCTCCGGCGCGTCGGCGGCCAGGGCCGCCACCATGCCGAGCAGCGCCTCGGACAGGCCGACTCGCGCGCCGACGCGCTCGAGCGAGGCGACGAGCGCCCAGCTCGCGGCCAGGCTCGTCGCGGCGCCGGCGATGAAGATCGCCCCGAGTGCGGGATCAGACATCGGGCGCTCCGTCGCGGAGCGAGCGTCCGTGCGGCGGAACGCTCCCCGAGTGCGCGGCTTGATGTCGTGGTCTGCGAGCCGTCACCTGGTCCGTCCCCGGTTGGGGTATGCCGACCAGGCTTCCCGGCGCACCGGGCCGAAGTCTACTCGCGGGCGGTGCCCGGTCCCGCAACGACGACGCGCCGCGGGGCCTCAGACGGCGGCGGACCGTGGCTCGCGCGAGCGCTCCGCGCCGCGGCGCGCGCTGATCCAGCGGATGCCGGGCTGTTCGGAGAGACCGAACACGAGCACCGAGGTGAGGACCGTGAGCGCGGCGATGTTGACGATGCGTACGCCGCCTTCGACGTGCCGCGAGAGGACCAGGACGGAGAAGGCCATCGTCGAGACGCCCTTGGGGCCGAACCACGCGACGAACGCCTTGGCCGCCCGGCCGACGCCGGTGCCCGCGAGAGCGACCCAGATGCCGAAGGGCCGGGCGAGCAGGAAGGTCCCGGCGACGACGCCGACCGCGGCCCAGCCGTCCTCGAGCAGCCCGTGGATCGTCAGCAGCGAGCCGAACACCGCGAAGGTGCCGAGCTTGACGATTTCCACGATCTCCTCGTTGCCCGCGATGAACGCCTCGCGCAGGTCCGGGCGGCGGATCCCCGTGACGATCGCCGCGACGAAGACGGCGATGAAGCCGTTGCCGTGCGGAGGGATCACCGTCAGGCCGTACGTCGCGAAGGCGAGACCGAGCCCGTAGAGCGCGCGCTGGTGGCCGGGGATCGACCCTTCGCGATCGTCGCGCGGCATGAGCAGCGATCCGAGGAGACCGCAGAGCAGCCCGTAGACGAACCCGAGGCCGACGTCCTGCAGCAGGAAGTGCCACCAGACGAAGTCGCTCTGGCCGACTTCGAGCGCCGCCAGGAAGGCGAGCACGGCCGGCAGCGCCAGCCCGTCGTTGAGCCCGGACTCCAGGTTCAGCGAGTGGCGGATCAGCCGCGGCACGCGAGGGTCGGTCACGACGCCCGAGGACAGCACGGGATCGGTGGGGCAGAGCAGGGCGCCGAGCAGGAACGACTCGGCCCAGCTCAAGCCGACGAGCCAGCGTGCCAGCGACGCCACGACGATGGCCGTGAGCGGCATCGCGACGATGATCTTTCGCAGCGGTACCTGCCAGTGGCGCTGCAGGAGCTCGCTGTCGACGTCGAGGCCGTCGCGGAACAGTACGAGGATCAGCGCCGTGCTCGCGAGATCCGTGACGAAGCCCGAGTCCGCCGTGCAGTTCGAGCACGCCGATCGCGCCGGGGCCGAGCAGGAAACCGACGAGCACGAAGACGGCGGCGAGCGACAGCGCGCTGCGCTGCGCGACACCGGACAGCAGCGCGCCGACGATCAACAGCCCGCCGAGCACAGCCACAGCGGCCTGGTAGGACGTCACGTCCTGTAGCGTCCCAGCGCTCATCCGCGATGGCAGACGGGCGAGGTCACCTGAAGGTCTTCATCGGCATGGCGCCCGGGGTCGGCAAGACCTACCGCATGCTGCAGGAGGGGCGCGCCGAAGCAGACAGCGGCCGCGACACCGTGATCGGCTACCTGGAGCCGCATGGTCGCGCCGAGACGCTCGCGCAGGCCGAGGGCCTCGAGATCGTGCCGCGGCGCGAGGTCATCTACCGCGGTACGCCGCTCGAGGAGATGGACCTGCCGGCGGTGCTCGCCCGGGCGCCCGAGCTCTGCCTGATCGACGAGCTCGCGCACACCAACGCGCCCGGGGCTCGAGCACGAGAAGCGCTACGAGGACGTGCGCGACGTGCTGGACGCCGGGATCGACGTGTTCTCGACGGTGAACGTGCAGCACCTCGAGAGCCTCAACGACCAGGTGACGCGGCTCACGGGGGCGACCGTGCGAGAGACGATCCCCGACGCGATCCTCTCGGCGGCCGACGAGGTCGTGCTCATCGACCTCACCCCGGAGACGCTGATCGCGCGGCTGCGCGCAGGCAAGGTCTACCGGCCCGAGCGCGTGCCGGCGGCGCTGAACAACTTCTTCAAGATCGAGAACCTCTCGGCGCTGCGCGAGACCGCGCTGCGCCAGGTCGCCGAGGACGTCGAGGTCAAGCGGCTCGTGCGCGAGCCGGTGCCGGTCGTTCGGCGTGACGAGGAGGGCGAGGCCGAGGCGGGCGAGCCCGCGCCCCAGCAGATCTCCGAGCGGCTGCTCGCGGTCGTCACGCTCGATCGCGAGTCCGAGCACGTCGTGCGGCGCGCGTGGCGATCGGCGCAACGACTCGACGGCGACCTGGACGTGTTGGTCGTCAGACCTCCCGGCCGCAGCCCGAGCGCCGAGGACCGCCAGCGCCTGGAGTCGCTCCGTCGGCTGACCTCGATGCTCGGCGCGCGGCTGCACGTCGAGGAGAGCGAGGACGCCGCCGCCGTCGCGATCGACCTCGCGCACTCGCTCGGCAGCACCTACGTGCTGATCGGCGCGCCGCCGCCCCGGCGCGGGCCTCGCGCGCCTCTGGCACGGTGAGAGCCTGCTCAGCCGGCTGCTCGAGGGCCTCCCGGGCGTCGACGTGAGGATCGTCGCCGACCCGTCGCTGCGCCAGGGCGCGCCGCCCGATAAAGAGCTCCTCAAGACGGCAGGAGTCGGCCCGGAGGGCGGCGAAGCCCGCGAGGAGAGCGCCTGACGGCCGCGGGCTGTCGCTCTCCCGACAACGGCCTGTGGGTGGGATAAAGATCACTAACATCACGCAACCTCTGCCCCCGAGCCTTGTTCTGAGACGCAACATGACCCGTTCCCCCCGAACCATCCGCCGCCTCGCCGCGATGCTTGCGCTCGCGCTCGCCGCGACGCTCCTCGCCGTCCCCAGCGCTCTGGGCCGCCCTGCAACCCAGCCGCGCGCCCACGCCTCCGCCAGCTACCTGACGGGCGTCGGCGACGAGCAGACCTCGATGTTCACGAACCCGCTCTGGCAGCAGCTGCACACGAAGATCGTGCGCTACATCGCCCCCTGGGACGCCGCGACCCGCGCCGACGAGCTCGGGCGCGCCCGCGCCTGGATCAAAGCCGCCGAAGAAAACCACCAGCAGATCCTCGTCGCCTTCTACCACTCCGAGCACACCCCGACGAAGCTGCCGAGCATCTCCAGCTACCAGAAGGCCGTCGCGAAATTCGTCAAAGACTTCCCGCACGTGCGCCAGTACCAGTCCTGGAACGAGTCCAACCGCGGCAACGTCAAGGGCGCGTTCTCGAGCCCCTCGGCCGGCGCCTCCGCGCGCTACTACCAGGCGCTGAAGCGCGTCTGCAAGGGCTGCACCGTGATCGGCCTGGACGTGCTCGACGCCTACACGATCAACGCCACGCTGCGCTACATCGGCGAATTCAAGCGCGAAATCACGCACCTGCACACCGTGATGCCGTCGATCTGGGGGCTGCACAACTACTCCGACCTGAACCGGCTGGAAAGCTGGCGCACCCGCGAAATCAGCAAGAAGTTCGGCGGTCAGGTGTGGCTCACCGAGACCGGCGGCCTGGTCCAGTTCAAGCCCTCGTTCCTGAACAACCGCGGCTCGGGTCTCTCGCGCGCCTCGAAGGTCCTCAAGTACATGTTCGCGGTCGCCTCCGCGAACAAGCAGATCAAGCGCCTGTACATCTACAACTGGATCGGCGGCAACAGCCACACGCGCTTCGACGCGGGGCTGATGAACGCGAAGGACCAGCCGCGCCCCGGCTACGTGACGGTGTGCAAGGCGCTGCACGCCGCCAAGTGCTCGGTCAAGACCGCGAGCAACTAGCGGCGCGCCGCTAGGCGGCGCCGACCGCGCTCGGCACCTGCGCGCCGGCGGACCGTCCGGCGCGCTCGTCGTCGCCGCGCTCGCGCCGCGCCAGCCACATCGCAGCGAGCGCGACGGCACCGGCGATCCCGCAGTAGACCGTCAGCCGCGTCAAGGGGTAGCGGCTGCCGCTGTGCAGCGGCAGGTTCAGCGCCGTGGCATCGCCCGCTTTGACGATGCTGAGCAGCCCCTGGTGGTCGATCCCGAGCGCGGTGGGGGCGAGCGCGGCGAACAGCGCCCACGCCAGCAGCGCGAGGAGCCCGGCGCCGAGCGCCTGCGCTCCCAGGCGCAGGCGCGGCGTCGCGGCGGCCACCACGACGAGGGCGGCTCCGACGGCGAGCAGGATCGGCCAGATGCCGCCCCAGCCGCGTCCCGCGCCCAGCGCGGTGGCGATCGTCGGCTGGAATTCGCCCTTGCTGAGCAGCCGCGTCCACACGACCGTCTCGTTCTCGTAGCCGACCAGCGGGTGGGTGATCGTGACGATCGTCCACGCCGCGACCGAGGCGCCCGCGAGCGCGATCGTCGGGCCGGGCCAGCGCTTCAGCGCGAGGCCGAGCGGGCAGGCCAGGAACGGCAGGATCGTGATCAAGAAGCGCGGTCCCGGCGCGCCGCCGCCGAACGGCAGGTAGTAGCCGCTGTTGTAGATCAAGTAGCAGGCGCAGACGGCCGCGATCGTCAGCGCCTCGGCGCGGCGCCCGCGCCGGTAGAGCAGCACGGTGCCGAGCGCTCCCATCACGAGCACCGGCGAGATCACGAGCAGCCCGCGCGAGTCGAGCAGGAGCGTCACGAACACGCGGGGGCTCGGAGCCGAGATGCCGAAGAAGCCCTGTTTCTGCTGCGGGATGTTCGAGTAGGCGAGGTGCGTCCACGAGTGGAAGGCCGCGTGGTTGTAGAGCAGCAGGGGCACGATCCCCACCACCGCCCCGAGCACCAAGGCGCCGGCGCGCGCGGCGATCGCGCCCGGCCGCAGCGAGTCGGGCCGCGAGAGCGCATATAGGCCGAGCACCAGCCGCGACGAACGCGAGCGGGTACTCGGAGGTGATCGCGTAGCCGACCGCGAGGCCGGCCGCCGCCAGCAGCAGCGGCCGCGGGCGGTCCGTCGCGCTCGCGCAGCAGCAGCGCGAACGCGGCGAAGCCGAGCATGGCGCTGAACACGTGCGAGAACAGGAGCGTGGAGAACGGCAGCACCATCGTGCCGAGGCCGAGCGCGATCGCCGCCGCGGCGCCGTAACCCGGCTCGAAGCGGTCGGCCACGCGCCAGACGAGCAGCATCAGGAGGAACGCCGGCAGCACCGCGCCCCACCAGCCCACGAAGTCGATCATCTCGTCTTCCCCGCGCAGCGCCGGCGATGAGCGCGCGACCCGTGGCGCTTCCAACGCCGTGAGCGTCTCGTAGAAGGGGAGCGAGAACAGGGCGAGTCCGGGCGCGCGCGCCGAGTACCAGTGGCCGCGGTAGTAGGCGCGGTCTTTGGTGGGGTAGGGGCCGGCGTCGATGTTCGTGCGCCCGGCGTCGAGCGCCCGGATCAGGTCGTAGTGGGAGCTCTGGTTGTCAGACCAGTTCTGGAGCATCAGCCCGGAAGCGAGGCCGGCCAGCAGGATCGCCGTCAGCGCGAGGCGTCCCGAGCGCGTGCTCGGCAGCACGCGCGCGAGGCCGCGGCGCTTGGGCTCGGCTTCAGTGCCCGCGGCGCCCATCAGTCGCTGCCGTGCAGCGCCGCGGGGCCCGGACCGATCTCGTAGATCACGCTGTGCGGAGCGAGCCGGCGGGTGATGCCCAGCCCGGCGATCGGTTTGGCCGCGGCGGCCGCCGGGTCCGGCGGCTCGGCCTTCACCCAGCCGTGGTTCGGCGGCAGTTCCTTGATTTCGTCGAGGTGCAGCACGACGGTCTTGATCCCGTAGTAGCGGAGCTTCTCCACGCTCGCCTTGTCCGGGAAGTTGTGCATGCCGCCGCGGATGTCATCGACGGCCGGCATGTCGAAGGTGCTGTTCCCGATCGGGATCTCGTAGAAGCCGTCGGTCGAGAAGTACTGCCAGATGCGGTCGTGCGCGCCGTCTGTGGGCAGGTCCAGGCGCGGCCCGGGGAGACCGACTTCGGCGCGCGTCGGCTGCGGCACGCGGGGGTGGCCGAGGTGGCCCGCGCCTTCGCCGAGGATGCCGATCAGCAGGATCCCGCCGGCCACGGCGGGCACCGCCGTCGCGAGCCGGGGGCTGCGGGCGCGCATTCGCGTCGCGTACGGCCGCAGGCGCTCGATGAGCCACTGCGCGCCGGCGCCTGCGAGCAGGGCGTAGAAGAGCGTCCCCATCGTGAACACGCGTCCCGGCACGCGCACTCCGTTCCAGCCGGGGGCGTAGTCGAACAGCAGCCGGTACGGGTAGCCGGCGCCGGTCAGGCCGAGACCCATCGCGAGCACCGAGCAGACGACCACCCCCGCGAGCAGCCCGAGGCGCAATCGTCGCGTCAGGGGCGAGCCGCCGAGGCCGAGCAGCCCCAGCACGGCGAGCACCAGGATCAGGCCGCCGGGGAAGAACACGTCCTCGTTCTTGGAGTGGACGTGGTCGCGGGCACCGGAGGTGACGCTGCCCCAGACGCGGTTCTCCGAGGACGCCGAGACGAGCGCGGCGGGCCCGGAGGAGTAGTTCTCGACTTCCTTGATCGTGCGCTTGGCGGTGGGGTACAGATGCGACACCCGCAGGTACGGCCGCGCCTGGTAGACCGTCACAGCGCCGAGCACGCCCGCGCCGAGCACGGTCGCGATCACCAGCGCGCGGGTGACGTTGACCACGCCGGATACCCCGCCACCAGGCGATCGCGACGATCACGGCGAGGATCGCCAGCAGGTAGGCGTACTGGAGGCCGAGCGTGAAGCCGAGGCTCACCTGCCAGGCGGACACGAGCCAGCCCGCGATCACGATCGGAACCGAGCTGCGCCGGTACCCGCGCAGCAACAGGAACAACGCCAGCGGGATGCCGCCCGAGGAGATCACGTGCAGATGGCCGGCCTCGGTGACCCGGTAGGGCGCGTAGGCGAACGCGATCCCCGCAGCGGCCGCGCCCAGCTTGCCCAGCCCGATCTCGCGCGCCAGCAGGTAGCCGCCGAACACGCACAGCGCGTACGCGAACAGGAACAGCAGGTTGTAACGGACCAGTGCGGCGACGGTGCCCGACCCGATCAGCGCGGTCGGGCCGTAGCCGAGCAGCGAGTCCGAGAACGCGAGGCTCAGCGGATGGGGGTAGAAGGCGTTCGCATCGAAGATGTGGAGCGGGCTGTGCAGCATCGCGTGGCCGACCCACGCGACCTCCCACGCCGTGCGCACCGGGTCGCCGAGATCGGGCGAGATGCGGCTGCCCATGTGCAGCACGAGCGGCCAGGTCGTGAGGATCGCGAGCAGCACCCCGCCGAGCGCCACGAGCACCAGCTCGCGCGCGCTGAACGACGGCGAGGGCGCCCAGCGCCGGGGCGTGGCCTCCCGCGCCGGCACGCGTCCGCCGGGCGGCGCGGGCGAATCGGTGCGCGCCTCGGCGCCCGCGGGCCCACCGTCCGGAGTGGCGGGGCGGCCCGCTGGGCTGCTGGCGGGGCTGGGCAGCCCGGTGCTCACGACGGGCGGTTTTCGGGGGGCACTCGGATCGGCGGAGCATACGGGAGGCGCCTGAGCCATTGCGGCGCATCGGGTGCCCGCGCCTCGTCAATCCCGCACGGTCCGGTTTGCGTCAGACTGCCGACGGTGAAGGTTCTCGTGATCGGCGCCGGAGGCGTGGGCGCCGCGTTTGCGGCGATCGCGCAGCGGCGCGAGGCGTTCGAGCACGTCGTGCTCGCCGACGTCTCGATCGACCGGGCCATCGCGGCCGCCGACCGCCTCGGCGAACCGGACCGCTTCGCGGCGGAGCGCGTCGACGCCTCCAACCGCGCCGAGATCGTCGAGCTGATCGTGCGCTCCGCGCCGGACGCCGTGCTGAACGCGTGCGACCCGCGCTTCAACGTGCCGATCTTCGACGCCTGCTTCGAGGCGAAGGTCACCTACCTCGACATGGCGATGACCCTGTCTCACGCCGACCCCGAGCGGCCCTACGAAGTGCCGGGCGAGATGCTCGGCGACTACCAGCTGGCCCTCGACGCCGAGTGGCGCGAGGCCGGGCTGCTCGCGCTCGCCGGCATCGGTGTCGAGCCCGGGCTGTCGGACATCTTCGCCCGCCACGCGGCCGACGAGCTGTTCTCCAGCCTCGACGAAGTGGGCGTACGCGACGGCGCCGACCTCGTCGTCGAGGGCTACGACTTCGCGCCCACCTTCTCGATCTGGACCACGATCGAGGAGTGCCTGAACCCGCCGCTGATCTGGGAGCGCGAGCGCGGCTTCTACACGACGGCGCCGTTCTCCGAGCCCGAGATCTTCGAGTTCCCCGAGGGCATCGGGCCCGTCGAGTGCGTGAACGTCGAGCACGAGGAGGTCGTGCTGATCCCGCGCTGGGTCGACTGCGAGCGCGTCACGTTCAAGTACGGCCTCGGGCAGGAGTTCATCGACGTGCTCTCGACGCTGCACAAACTCGGCCTCGACTCGGCCGATCCGGTCGACGTGCGCGGGACGTCGGTCTCGCCGCGCGACGTCGTCGCCGCCGTGCTGCCCGACCCTGCCACGCTCGGCGAGCGCATGACCGGGCGCACCTGCGCAGGCACGTGGGCGCGCGGCACCGGCAAGGACGGCGCGCCGCGCTCGACCTACCTCTACCACCTCGCCGACAACGACAAGACGATGCGCGAGTACGGCAGCCAAGCCGTCGTCTGGCAGACCGCGATCAACCCGGCGGTGGCGCTGGAGCTGCTCGATCGCGGCGAGTGGCAGGGCGCCGGCGTGCTCGGGCCGGAGGCGTTCCCCGCGGCGCCGTTCCTCGCCTTGCTGGCCGAGTACGGCGCCCCGCACGGGGTGCTCGAGCTGGACGCCGGCTAGCGCGCGGGCGCGCGAAGGCGCGCCGCCCTCACCCGGCGCCGGCGTCAGGCCGGCCCGGGCGGCGCGGGTTGCTCGGGCTCCGCCTCGCCCGCCGGCGGCGGCGGGGCTTCGGACTCGGGCCTGAACGGGTGCCGGTCGTCGGTCACGTGTTCGGGGCCGAACAGGTGCGCCGGCGCACGCTCGACCTTGGCGTCGAGCAGCCCCGGCGGCGCCGTTTCGGTCTTGCGCGAGAAGAACGGCCCGAAGTAGAAGCGCGAGACGAATGCGAGCAACAGGCCGATGATCATCCCGATACCGCCGAACCACAGCGGCAGCGTGAGCCCCAGGTACTGTTTGCCTTCCGAGTTTTCCTTGTGACCGTAGTATTTGATCGCGTAGATGCCGATCCCGTACATGATCACGCCGCCGAGGAACGGGAGCAGGCCGACGAAGATGAACTTCCGCGGGCTGTCGAAGATCTCCTTGCGGTAGTAGACCAGCGACGCGAAGCCGGTCGAGCCGTAGTAGAAGCACACGGGGATGCCGAGCGCGACGACCGCGAGTTCGAGCACGGTTTCCGAGATCAGGATCAGCGGCACCGCGACGAGGACCGACAGGATCCCGAACCCCCACGTCGAGACCGTCGGGGTGAGGAAGCGCGGGTGGATCCTCCCGATCACCGACGGGATCGCGCCCCACTTTGCCATCGACAGCGTCGTTCGCGCGGTCGGCAGGATCGTCGTCTGCGTCGAAGCGGCGGCCGAGGTGAGCACCGCGACGATCAGGAACCTGACACCCACCGAGCCCAGGACTCCCTGACCGAGCGCGTGCAGCACGTCGCTGGCGTTTTCTTCGTTCGAGATGAACGCCGTGCCGTGGTAGGACTGCGCGCCCGCCGAGACCAGCAGGTAGATCAGGACGAGCAGGACCGTCGAGACCACGGCCGCGCGCCCGGGGCCCTCGTTGGAGTCCTCTGACTCCTCGTTGACCGCCACGCCCGAGTCCCAGCCCCAGTAGATGAAGATCCCGAGCAGCATCGCCACGACGAGATCGCCGAAGTTCATGGCGAACGGGTTGAACCAGTCGGCCTGCGGCTTGATCGAGTGGGAGGCGGCGTTGCCGGAGTAGACGTCGATGAGCGCGACGATCGCGAAGATCATCAGCATCACGAACTCGAAGCTCAGCAGCAGCTGCTGGACGCGCGCGGAGAGCTCGATGCCGCGGTGGCAGATCCAGGTCATCAGCCAGATCCACAGCACGCAGCCCACGAGCGCGACCCAGGTGTGGGTTTCGCCGTAGTGCCATTCGAAGAGCAGGAAGGTGTAGGTCGCCGCCACGTACCCGAGCGAGGCCATGACCAGCACGTCGGCGAGGAAGACCGCCCAGCCGTTGAGCCACCCGAACGTCGGCCCGAACGCGCGCGTCGTCCACGCGAAGGACGTCCCCGCGTCCGGGTCGGCCTTGTTCAGGTACCGGTAGGCGAGCGAGACCAGCAGCATCGGCACGAACGACGCGAGCAGGACCGCGGGGGCATGCACGCCGACGCCCTTGTCGGCGACGATGAAGCCGAGGGTCGCCGCCAGCGAGTACGCGGGCGCCGTCGACGCCACGCTGATGACGATGTTCGAGACGTAGCCGATCGCGTTTTTCTTCAGCCCCTTGTTCTCGACCTGTCCGGTCGCGGGGGCTCCCGATATCCCTACTGCGGCCGCCTCGGTTGCCATCGGCGCTCCTCTCCTCCAGCTCGTTGTCTCCCTGGCAGAAACTTACGACCCGGACAGGACGACCCGCAAGTGGCAACTGTCCCAAAAGGAGCACGGCGGTCTGTACGTCTCGTACAATGGAAGCGGGGCCGATTTGCCCACGACGCCCCTTGAGTGGCAAAGCGCACGTGGATATGGTTGTCCTGAGTGTCTAGCCGAGCAGCTCGGCGAGATCCCGAGGCTCGGGAGACGGTCGAACGCGGAAGGAGCGATGCGATGGCTGGCAGCGAGGTCAACCAGGTAGTGGGCACCGGCACGAGCTGGGCTCCGGGACCGGACGGCCCGGCGCTCGCGGAGGATCCGGACCGCCTGCAGCGTCTGGCGCAGCGCAACCTCTGGATGCACTTCACGCGCATGGGCTCCTACGACGAGCACCACGTCGGTGCCGGTGATCGTGCGCGGCGAGGGCTGCTACGTCTACGACGAGCACGGCAAGCGCTACCTCGACGGCCTCTCGGCGCTCTACTGCGTCAACGTCGGGCACGGCCGCGCCGAGATCGCCCGTGCCGCCGCCGAGCAGGCCGAGCGCCTCGGCTTCTACACCAACTGGAGCTACGCGCACCCGCCGGCGATCGAGCTGGCGGCCCGCGTCGCCGAGCTGGCGCCGGGCAACCTCAACCGCGTCTTCTTCACGTCCGGCGGCTCGGAGGCGGTCGAGTCGGCCTGGAAGCTCGCCAAGGCCTACCACCGCGCGCGCGGGAACATGAACCGCTACAAGCTGGTCTCGCGCAACCTCGCCTACCACGGCGTCTCGATGGGCGCGCTGACGGCGACAGGGCTGCAGCCGCTGCGCGAGCCGTTCGAGCCGCTGACGCCGGGCGGCGTGCACGTGCCGAACACCAACTCCTACCGATGGAAAGAGGACCGCGACGAGCTTGTGGGCCGCCGACGCGATCGAGGAAGCGATCGAGTTCGAGGGGCCGAACACGGTGGCGGCGGTGATCCTCGAGCCGGTACAGAACGGCGGCGGCTGCTTCACGCCCCAGGAGGGCTACTTCCAGCGCGTGCGCGAGATCTGCGACCGGCACGGCGTGCTGCTGATCTCCGACGAGGTGATCTGCTCGTGGGGCCGGCTCGGCCACTGGTTCGGCTGCGAACGCTACGGCTACCAGCCCGACATGATCACCACGGCCAAGGGCATCAGCTCGGCCTACGCGCCGCTCGGTGCGGTGATCGCCGGCGACCACATCGCCGAGCCCTTCCTGCACGGGACCATCTCCTTCGCGCACGGCTTCACCTTCGGCGGGCATCCGGTCGCGTGCGCTGTCGGGCTCGCGAACATCGACGTGCTCGAGCGCGAGGACCTGCCCGGGAACGTTCGCGCGAACGAGGGCGTCTTCAGGGAGATGCTCGACGGGCTGCGCGACCTGCCGATCGTCGGCGACGTCCGCGGCGCCGGCTACTTCCACGCGATCGAGCTGGTCAAGGACAAAGAGACGAAGGAGACGTTCAACGACGCCGAATCGGAGAAGCTGCTGCGCGGCTTCCTCTCCGGCGAGCTGTACCGGCGCGGGCTGATCTGCCGCACCGACGACCGCGGCGACCCGATCGTTCAGCTCTCGCCGCCGCTGATCGCCGGGCGCGAGCAATTCGAGGAGATCCTCGGCATCCTGCGGCCTGTGCTCACCGAGGCGGGCGAACGGATGGAGTCATGGAGCTCACTGTCGAGAGCCTGATCGGCGAGCTCGGTCTCGAGCTGATCAGCGGCGGGTCCTCCGCTCAGGCGCACGTGCGCTGGGTCCACAGCACCGAGCTCGCAGACCCCACGCCCTGGCTGAAAGGCGGCGAGATGCTGCTGACCACGGGGCTGCAGCTGGAGGGCCCGAAGGTGCAGCGCGAGTACCTCGAGCGGCTGGTCGAGCACGACATCGCCGCGCTCGGCTTCGGCACCGGCTTCCGGCACAAGAAAGTGCCGGCCGCGCTCGTCAAGGCTGCCCAGGACCACAGCTTCCCGCTGTTCGAGGTGCCGTATGAGCTGCCGTTCATCGCGATCACCGAGCGGGCGTTCACGCAGCTGCTGGACGAACGCTACGAGCTGCTCCAGCGCAACATGGTCGGAGACCTGCTCGCCGAGGCGCTGAGCGGCCATCTGTACCCGGAGGACCTGCAGGCGCGGCTGCGGCCGTTCGGGATCGGCGAACGGATCGCCGTGCTGGCGTTCGCGGTGCAGGACCCGAGCGCCGCCGCCGCGATGGTCGAGCGGCTGCTCGACGCCGAGCGCGTCGGCAAGCTGGTGGCGATTCGCGGTGGCCTCGTCTGCGCCGTCGTCGACGCCGGCGACGGGCGCGGAGGTGCTCCCTTCGACGCGGTTGCGCTCGCGGCGCGCATCCGTGCGGCGCTCGCCCCGCGGGTCGGCGAGGTGCGCGCCGCCGCCAGCCGGGTGGGGCCGACGCACTCGCTGCGGCATGAGCTTCCACGAGGCGCGCTGCGCCCTGGAGGCGGTGCGGCTGCGCAACGGCAGCGCGCCGGATGTGGCCACCTACGAGGACCTCGGCGCCTTCCAGCTGCTGCTCTCGCTGCAGGACGAGGAGGCGCTCAGCTCCTACTGCCGCAGCGTGCTCGGCCCGATCGAGCAGGGCGAGGGCGAGTACGGTGACGAGCTGGTGCGTTCGCTCGACGTCTTCATCGAGAACAACGGCCACTGGGAGAAGGCGGCGGCGGCGCTCTACTGCCACCGGCACACGCTGCGCTACCGGATCCGCCGCATCGAACAGCTCACCGGCCGCAGCTTCTCCAGCGCCCGCGACCGGATCGAGTTCTGGCTGGCGCTGCGCGGAAGGGAGCTCTCCAGATGAAGATCGGCGTCCCGAGCGAGGTGAAGACCGACGAGTACCGCGTCGCGATCACCCCCGCCGGCGTGCGCGAGCTGACCGCTCGCGGCCACGACGTGCTCCTGGAGGCCGGGGCCGGAACGGGCAGTGCGCTGAGCGACGACGACTACGTCATGCAGGGCGCGACGATCGTCGCGGACGCCGACGAGGTGTTCGCCCGCGCCGAGCTCGATCATCAAGGTCAAGGAGCCGCAGCCCGAGGAGGTCGCACGGCTGCGTCCCGAACAGACCCTGTTCACCTACCTGCATCTCGCCGCCGAGCCGGAGCTCGCGCGCGGGCTGATGGACTCCGGCGCGACGTGCATCGCGTATGAGACCGTCGAGGACGCGGCCGGCAGGCTGCCCCTGCTCGCCCCGATGAGCGAGGTCGCGGGCAAGATCGCCACACAGGCGGGCGCTTTCATGCTCGAGAAGCCGCTCGGCGGCCGGGGCATCCTGCTCGGCGGCGTGCCAGGTGTCGCCGCCGCGACCGTGCTCGTGATCGGCGGGGGCGTCGTCGGCATGAACGCCGCCTTCATCGCGATCGGGATGGAAGCCGACGTGTTCGTCTTCGACCGCTCGATCGATCGCCTGCGCGAACTCGACATCGCGTTCAACGGGCGCGCCTCGACCGTCTACTCATCGGCGCTGGCGGTGGAACAGATGCTTCCGGCCGCGGACCTCGTGATCGGCGCGGTGCTGATCCACGGCGGCCGCGCACCCCACGTCGTCACACGCGACCAGCTGAGACTGATGAAGCAGAACGCGGTGCTCGTCGACGTCTCGATCGACCAGGGCGGCTGCTTCGAGACCTCGCGGCCCACGACGCACTCGCACCCGACCTACGAGGTGGACGGCATCACGCACTACTGCGTGACGAACATGCCGGGCGCGGTGCCGATCACCTCGACCTACGCCCTCACGAACGCGACCCTGCCCTACGTGCTCGAGCTCGCCGACCGCGGCGTCGACGAGGCGCTGGCAGAGAGCCCCGGCCTCGCCAAGGGGCTGAACGTGAGAGAAGGCGAGATCATGCACCCGGCCGTCGCCGCAGCACTCGAGCTACCGGCCGGCGCGTGAGCCCCGGGCGCAGGACAACCACCCCGATCCGACGCGAGGGAGAGACATGAGCAGCTACGCCGTAGTCAACCCGGCCACCGAAGAGGTCGTCAAGGAGTACCCGGAGACCTCCGACGCGGAGCTCAAGGACGCGATCGCCCGCGCCGAGCACGCGTACCACGCGTGGAGCGACGGCTCGACCGTGGCGGAGCGGGCGGAGCTGGTCCGCGCCGTCGGCCGGCTGCACGCCGAGCGCAGCCAGGCGCTCGGCGAGATCATCGTCCGCGAGATGGGCAAGCCCATCGAGCAGGCTGTCGGCGAGGTCGAGTTCGCCGGCGCCATCTACGAGTTCTACGCCGAGAACGCGGAGAGCCTCATGGCCGACGAACCGATTCAGCTGCTGGGCGGCGAGGGCACCGCGATCGTGCGCCGCAGCGCTTACGGCGTCCTGCTCGGGATCATGCCGTGGAACTACCCCTACTACCAGGTGGCGCGCTTCGCCGGCCCGAACCACGTCATCGGCAACACGCTCCTGCTCAAACACGCCCCCCAGTGCCCCGAATCGGCGGCGGCGATCGCGCAGATCTTCAAGGACGCCGGCTACCCCGAGGGCGCCTACGAGAACATCTACGCCAGCAACGAGCAGATCGAGTGGGTGATCGCCGACCCGCGTGTCCGGGGCGTCTCGGTGACGGGCTCCGAGCGGGCCGGCGCCGCGGTCGCCGAGATCGCCGGTCGCAACCTCAAGAAGGTGGTGCTCGAGCTCGGCGGCTCCGACCCGTTCATCCTCCTCGGCACCGACGACGTGGCCGCGGTGGCCGCGCAGGCCGCCGAAGCGCGCTTGGAGAACGCCGGCCAGGCCTGCAACGCGGCCAAGCGCTTCATCGTCGTGGACAGCCTCTACGACGAGTTCCTCGAGCAGCTCAAGGGCCAGCTCAGCGGCGCCAAGACGGGCGACCCGACGGCAGAGGGCACGGCGATCGGCCCGCTGTCGTCGAAGACCGCCGCGGACCGCCTCGACGATCAGGTCAAACGAGCCGTGGCGGCGGGCGCGGAGGTCGTGATCGGCGGCAAGCGCGAAGGCAACTTCTACGAGCCCACGATCCTCACCGGCATCAAACCCGGCGACGCCGCCTCCCAGGAAGAGTTCTTCGGCCCGGTCGCGCAGGTCTACAAGGTGGCCTCCGAGGAGGAGGCGGTCGACCTCGCCAACGACACCCAGTTCGGGCTCGGGTCCTACCTGATGACGAACGACCCCGAGCAGGCGGCGCGTGTCGCCGATCGGATCGAGGCCGGGATGGTGTACGTCAACATCGTCGGCGCCGACAGCCCAGAGCTGCCGTTCGGCGGGTTCAAGCGCTCCGGCTTCGGTCGCGAGCTCGGCCGCTACGGCGCCGACGAGTTCGTGAACAAGAAGCTGATCCGGACCGCATAGCCGTTCTGCCGCCCCCGCGTTCGGCTAACGTCGCGCCCATGGTCAAGCGCGACGGGGACGTCGTCGAGCCAAGCGAGCCGAGCGAGGAGGAGTCGCGCGCCGATCTGCGCGAGCACTACGACGTGCTGCTCGTGCGCGCGCCGAACCCCGGGCCGCTGACGCTCAGCGGCACCAACACCTGGGTCGTGGGGCGCGAGCCCGCGTGGGTGGTCGATCCGGGACCGGCGATCGACGAGCACCTCGCCGCGCAGTACGAGGCGATCGACGAGCGCGGCGGCCTCGGCGGCGTGGTGCTCACGCACGACCACCAGGACCACTCGCAGTCCGCGCGCGTCGTGGCCGATCGCTACGGCGCGCCGCTCGCCGGCGGTCGCGGTGCGGTCGACATCGCGCTCGCCGAAGGCGCTCGCATCGGCCCGTTCACGGCCGTCGCGACGCCCGGCCACGCCGCCGACCACTTCGCGCTCGTCGCCGACGGCGCCTGCTTCACGGGCGACGCCGTGCTGGGCACGGGCAGCGTCTTCATCAGCCCGTACCCGGGCGCGATGGCGGGCTACCTGCTCGCGCTCACGCGCCTGCGGCTGCGCGAAGACTTCAACGTGCTCTGCCCCGGGCACGGGCCGCCCGTCTGGGACGCGCAGAGCCGGCTCGAACAGTATGCGGCGCATCGCATCGACCGTGAGAACCACCTGATCATGGCGCTCGCCGAAGGCCATCGCACGATCGCCGAGCTGCTCGACACCGTGTGGTGGGACGTGCCGGCGCAGCTGCGCCCGGTCGCCGAGGCGACGCTCGCCGCTCACCTGGACAAGCTGGAGGAAGAGCAGGCGCTGCCCGCAGGCGTCGAGCGACCCCGTTTCGAGAGGACCGAGTGGTGAGCTTCTGGCCGGCACGCGAAACGGAGCTGGCGTGGACGTCCGCAGGTGGATTCTCCGTTCCCGCCGATCGGCGCCTACGGGTTCCTCTCGGACTGCCACACCGGAGCGCTCGTCGCGTACGACGGCTCGATCGAGTGGGCGTGTGTTCCTTACTTCGACTCGCCCTCGATCTTCGGGGCGATGCTCGACCGCGGCGCCGGCAGCTGGCGCGTGGGTCCCTACGGGGTGTTCGTCCCCGCCGGACGGCGCTACATCCCGGGAACCAACGTGATCGAGACCACCTGGATGACCCCGCAGGGATGGATCCGCGTGCTCGACGCGCTCGTGATGGGGGACTGGCACGACAACGTGCACGGCTCGAGCCACACGCGCCCGCCGACCGACTACGACGCGGACCACCTGCTGGTGCGGGTCATCGAGTGCATCCAGGGGATGGTGCAGGTCGAGAGCATCTGCGAGCCGATGCTCGACTACGGCGCGACGCCCGCGACGTGGTCGATGGTGCAGACCGGCGAAGAAGGCGTGTGCGCGATCGACGCCCACGGTCCGACCGGGTCGCGCGAGTACGGAGCCGGGAACGGCGAGGCCGCGACCGGCGACGCCGCGGGCGAGCACGGTGTCGCGTTCCGCATGTTCAGCGACATCCGCCTCGGCATCGAGGGCAACCGCGTCCACGGCCGTCACACGATGAGAGAAGGCGAGCGGCGCTTCTGCGCGCTGTCCTGGACCGAGGGGCTGGGCGGGCCGCGCAACGTCGAGGAGGCCCAGGGTCACCTGGACCGCACGGCCCACTTCTGGCGCAACTGGCTGGCCGACGGCGACTACCCCGACCACCCGTGGCGCTACTACCTGCAGCGCTCGGCGCTCACGCTGAAGGGGCTCACTTTCATGCCGACCGGGGCGCTCGTGGCCGCCCCGACCACCTCGCTGCCGGAGTCCCCGCGCGGCGAACGCAACTGGGACTACCGCTTCTGCTGGATGCGCGACGCGTCGTTCACGCTGTGGGCGCTGCACGCCCTCGGCCTCGACTGGGAGGCGGACGACTTCGTGCAGTACGTCGCGGACCTCGACCGCAACGGCGACGGCTCGCTGCAGATCATGTACGGGCTGCGCGGCCAGAAAGACCTCGAGGAGCACACCCTGCTCTCACCTCAGGGGCTACGAAGGGTCCCGGCCGGTGCGCGTGGGCAACGGCGCGTTCGCCCAGCGTCAGAACGACGTCTACGGGGCGGTGCTGGACTCCGTCTACCTCCACTCCAAAAACCGCGACCACATCCCCGAGCGGCTGTGGCCCGTGCTGCAGGACCAGGTCGAATGCGCGGCGCGGATCTGGCGCGAGCCCGATCAGGGCATCTGGGAGGGTCGCGGCGAGCCCAAGCACTACGTCTCCTCGAAGCTCATGTGCTGGGTGGCGCTCGACCGCGGCGCGCGCCTCGCCCAGCGGCGCGGCCTGGAGGACCTGATCGAGCCGTGGCAGTCGCTCGCGGCCGAGATCAAGAAGGACATCCTCGAGCACGGCGTCTCGGAGCGAGGCGTCTTCCGCCAGCACTACGACACCGACGCGCTCGACGCCTCGACGCTGCTCGTGCCGCTGTTCCGCTTCCTTCCCCGCGACGACGAACGCGTCCGCGCCACCGTGAAGGCGATCAAAGAGGAGCTGACCGAGAACGGCCTCGTGCTCCGTTACCGCACCGAGTCCACCGACGACGGGCTGAGGGGCGAGGAGGGGACCTTCCTGATCTGCTCCTTCTGGCTCGTCTCGGCGCTGTCGGAGATCGGCGACGCGCGCGAAGCCGAGCACCTCTGCGAGCGGCTGCTCGCCTACGCCTCGCCGCTCGGCCTCTACGCCGAGGAGCTCGAGGCCTCCTCAGGCCGGCACCTCGGCAACTACCCCCAGGCCTTCACGCACCTCGGTCTGATCAACGCCGTCACGCACGTGATCGCCGACCAGCTGCGGAGCTGACCGCAGCCGACCCTCCCTCTCTCAATATCCGTCCTCCCCGGGAAGGAGGATCCGCGCGACCTCGCCCTCGACCACCACGCGCGGCTCGACGGGCGTCACCTCCCGGCCGCGCGCGTGGGCCAGCAGGTCCTCGACGGTCGCGAACTCGCTCAGCTGTTCGAGGTGCTTGATCGTCGGGAAGACGAGCAGGATCTCCTGGAGCGCGTAGGCGTCGAGCGCCCCCTGCGGCGAGAACCAGCCGAGGTCGACGCACTCCTGCCCGTCGATCGCGGCCTCCTGCCCGTCGGGAAGCGTCGCGAGGAAGAAGTGGGTGTCGAACCGGGTCTTCACCACCGCCGGCGTGATCCAGCGCGAGAACTTCACGAGCTCCTCCGGCCCGGGCAGCTCGATCGACGCCTCCTCTTGCAGCTCGCGGACCGCCGCCAGCCGGTGCGCGCCGTCGCCGTCCCCCTCGTCGGCGTCCACGGCGCCGCCCGGGAACACCCACACCCCGCCCATGAAGCGGGCCTCCGGAGTGCGCTTGACGAGCAGCAGCTCGAGCGCCTGCTCACCACCGCGCAGGAGGATCACGCTGGCCGCCTGCCGCGGGCGCGACGGCGGTCCGGTGTTCAGCTCCTCGCCCGGCCCGGGACGCTCGGATGCGCGCATCGGCTGACCCTACCTGTCGGTAATCTTGGCCGCATGACCAAGACGACCCCGGAGCGCGGGGCATGAGCACTACCGAGACCCTCCAGCGCTGGATCTGCGAGTCCTGCGGCTTCATCTACGACCCCGAGGACGGCGACCCCGACGGCGGCATCCCGCCGGGGACCCCCTTCGAGGAGATCCCCGACACGTGGTTCTGCCCCGTGTGCGGTGCGCGTAAGCGCGACTTCACGCTCTACGAGGACTAGGAAGCCCGTCGGGCGGCGCCCGTAGGCTCCCTGCGTGACCGAGCTGCTCGACCATCCGCTCCGCCCCGCCGAGGGCACGAGCTGGGACGCCCTGCTCGCTCTCGACGCCGAGCGCGTCTGGCACCCGTACGGCGCGCTCCCGGCCGCGATGCCGTCGCTTCCGGTCGTCTCGGCGGAAGGCGTGCGTCTGAGGCTCGCCGACGGGAGCGAGCTGATCGACGGCATGGCCTCGTGGTGGTGCGCGATCCACGGCTACGGCCACCCGGCGCTCGATGAGGCCGTCCGCGACCAGCTCGACCGCGTGGCCCACGTGATGTTCGGCGGGCTCACGCACGAGCCCGCCGTGCGACTCGCCGAGCGGCTCACCGAGATGGCGCCCGACGGCCTCGAGCGCGTCTTCTTCGCCGACTCGGGCTCGGTCTCGGTCGAGGTCGCGATCAAGCTCGCGGTGCAGTACCAGCGCGCTCTGGGGCGGCCCGGGCGCACCCGGCTGCTGACCGTGCGCGGCGGCTACCACGGCGACACGACCGGCGCGATGGCCGTGTGCGACCCCATCGGCGGCATGCACTCGATGTTCGCGGGTGTGCTGCCCGCGCACGTCTTCGCTCCGCGCCCGCCCGACGGCTTCGACGCGCCGCTCGACCCCGGCTGGGCGGATGCGGTCCGCCGGGCTGGCGGCCGAGCATCGCGGGAGCCTCGCGGCGGTGATCGCCGAGCCCGTCGTGCAGGGCGCCGGGGGCATGCGATTTCACTCGCCCGCCTGCGTGCGAGCTGCTGCGCGAGGTCTGCGACGAGCACGGCCTGCTGCTGATCCTCGACGAGATCGCCACCGGGTTCGGGCGCTCCGGCAGCATGTTCGCCTGCGAGCACGCGGGGGTCGTCCCGGACGTGATGTGCGTAGGCAAGGCGCTCACCGGCGGCTACCTGACACTTGCCGCGACGCTGTGCACCCCGGCCGTCGCCGAGGCGGTCTCGAGCGGGGAGGGGGGCGGCCTCATGCACGGGCCGACCTTCATGGCCAACCCGCTCGCGTGCGCGGTCGCGCTCGCGTCGCTGGAGCTTTTGCGCGCCGAGGACTGGCGCGGCCGCGTGGCTGCGATCGAGCAGGGCTTGCGCGCCGGCCTCGCGCCGGCGCGCGCGCTGCCCGGCGTCCGCGACGTTCGCGTGCTCGGCGCGATCGGCGTGATCGAGCTCGAGCGACCCGTCGACGTCGCGGCGGCGAGCGCCGCCGCCGTCGAGCGGGGGGTGTGGCTACGGCCGTTCCGCGAGCTCGTCTACGCGATGCCTCCGTACGTGATCGGCGCCGAGGAGCTCGCCGCGGTCACGGAGGCGATGGTCTCCGCAGCGTCCGAAAGCTGACCAACGGGCCTTCGGATGGCGCGCGCCGCTGCCCGCCGGGTTAGGATCCGCGCCGATGTCGGGAGGGGGCTCCAGGTCGATCGTGGCCCGGCTGTGGCTGCTATGGGCGCCGCGGTGCTGGCCGCGTGCGCGCTGTGGGTGGCGCCGGCGCTCGGCCTGCTCGCCGCTCCGGGCTCGCCCGCGAACACGCGCGGCGCGGACTGCCATGCGGGCGTGCCGCCCGTGCTGCACGACGGCTTCCCTGAGCCGCCCGCGCTCTACAGCCGCGACGGTGCGCTCGACGTGCGGCTGCGGGCCGCGGTCGGCCCCGCCCGCATGGGCAGCACGCGCGTGAGCGCGTGGAGCTACGACGGCAGCGTGCCCGGGCCGACGCTCGTGATCTGCGCCGGCGACCACGTGACGGTGCACCTCGAGAACGAGCTGCCGGAAGCGACCAACCTGCACACCCACGGCTTCCACGTCTCGCCCGAAGGCAACAGCGACAACATCTTCGTGCACGTCGAACCGCACCAGCAGTTCACGTACGAATACGCGATCCCGACCGACATGTCGCCCGGCTCCTACTGGTACCACCCGCACATCCACATGCACGTCGAGGACCAGATCTTCCGCGGCATGGCCGGGGCGATCGTCGAGGAGGGTGGTCTCGACCGGCTGCCCGCGCTGCGGCGGGTACCGCAGCGCTGGATCGTGCTCGACAACACCGAGGTGCGTCACGGCCGCATCCTCGGCGTCGACGAATCGACCGAAGCGGGCGATCGCATCTACGTCAACGGCGTGCTGAACCCGACGGCGAAGATCAGGCCGGGCCAGCTGCAGCGCTGGCGCATCTTCAACGCGAGCGCGGACCGCGTGATCGTGCTGCGGATGGCCGGTGGCCGTCCGTTCCAGCTGCTTGCCGAAGACGGCCACACGCTCGAACGCGCCGCGCAGCGTGCGCACGCTGATGATCGCCCCCAGCTCGCGCCGCGACGTGCTCGTGCGGGGCGGGCCGCGCGGCAGCTACGCGCTGAAGGCGATCCCGTTCGCGCAGTTCCCCGGCGGCGAGAAGGCCTCCAACGGCGGGCCGGTCCCCAACCAGACGGTGCTGACCCTGCGCTCGGCCGGCGCGGCCGGAGCGCGTGGCGCCCGCCGCGGGGGGCGCTCTCGCATCCCGTCGACCTGCGCGGTCAGCCGGTCGCGCGCGAACGGACGATCCAGTTCAGCGAAATGGTCGAACCGTCCGGCGCGTCGGAGTTCCTGCTGAACGGGATGGCGTTCGACCCCAGCCGCACCGACGTGACGATGAAGCTCGGTTCGGTGGAGCGCTGGACGCTCGTCAACACGACGCACGAATGGCACACCTTCCACATGCACATCGACGACTTCCAGGTCGTCAGCCAGAACGGCGTCGCCGTCCCCTACGTCGACTACCAGGACAACGTGGCGCTGCCGCCGGGCTCGCACACCGTCGTGCTCGTGAAGGCCGCCGACTTCACAGGCAGGTTCGTCTTCCACTGCCACGTGACCATCCACGAGGACCACGGCATGATGGCCACGATCGAAGTCGTGCGCGAACCCGGCGCCGCCGCCAGCCGCAGCTCAGTCGTGCGCCGGGCGGGGCTCGCGATCAGCTCCTCTGCCTACGGGTATCCGGCGAAGGGGCGCAGGCGCCCGGCGGCGGCCCCGGCGCTCGGGCGGGCGCCGCTGTTCTGGTGCAGCCCGAAAGCCGCCCGGCGGGGCCGGGCGGCCTGAGCGTGGCGGCCGGGCGCTCGCGCCGGCGCCGTGCCTCAGGAGGGCAGCGCGACGGTGCGGCTGACGAGCTGCGGCTCGCCGTAGGCGGCGGGCACGACCACGCGCGCGCGGCGGTGGGCGGCGCCGGCAAGGGTGAAGGAGGCGGTGCCCTCAGAGCCGAGCAGCGCACGGCCCACCGTCTTGAACGCGTGGCCGCCTGCGGGGGCTGCCTGCAGCAGCGCCTTCACCCCCGACCGTGCGACCTGTGCCCGCACGGTGACGAGGGCGCCGTGCGCCGCGTGGCGTGAGGACACGTGCACGAGCACCTTTTCCGCCGGGATCGCAAGGACCGTCACGACGCCCTTCATCGTCGGATGGACCGTGCAGTAGTAGTCGAACGTGCCGGGGTTGGAGAACTTCAGCGAGTAGCCGGCGCCGGCGTCCAGGCGCCCGGAGTTGAAGAGTTCGGTCGTCGAGGTGACCGTGTGCGGGCCGAGCGTTTCGTTGTGCCAGCTGATCGTCTGCCCGGCAGCGACCGTGATCGCAGAGGGGGAGTAGATGCGGTCGTGGATCGCCGAGCTGGGTCCGGGGGGCAGCGGCCCGCCCGCGGCCGGCGTGGCACCGATCGTGAGCGCCGCAAGCGCAGCGAGCGCGGCCGCTGAGGGCAGCCGCGCGCGACGACGTGTTCGCTGCGCCCCGCTCCGATGTCCTGCGACCTTCATGCGCGCCCCTTGCACCCGACCGGGGGCCACACTACTGCAAGGCCTCGCGCTCGCGATGCGGGGGCGCGGTCAGCCGTCTGACTCGCCCAGCCAGCGGCGCCACGGCAGGGCGGCGCCGGCGCGCGCCATCGCCGCCGGGTCGGGCCCCGGGAGGACGGGGAGCGTGGCGACCTCGACCGCGCCGAGCTCGGCGATCGTCGTCTCGTTCGAGCGCTCGATGTCGCCTGGCGCGGCCGGCCAGGGCGTGAGCACGACGGCGCTCACGCGCAGCCCGGCGGCCCGTGCGGCCTCGAGCGTGAGCAGCGTGTGGTTGATCGTGCCGAGGCCCGGCCGCGCCGCGACGACGAGCGGCAAGCCGAGCTCGGCGGCGAGGTCGCGCGCGAGCCAGGGGCCGCGCAGCGGGACCATCAGACCGCCGACGCCCTCGACGACCGCGACGCTCGCCGCCGCGACGGCTTCACGGGTGCGCGAGACCAGCTCGGCGGTGTCGATCGGCTCGCCTGCCAGCTCGGCCGCCAGGTGCGGCGAGACGGCGGGGCCGAAGCGCAGCGGCGCGACCGCCTCGCGGTCGGTCCCGGTGATGCGCCGCCAGCAGCTCGTCGTCGGCGGGCCAGCCGGTCTCGGGTGTGTCGTCGAGGCCGGTGATGACCGGCTTGATGCCGGCCGCATGCTCTCCCGACGCGCGCATCGCCGCGAGCAGGCAAGCGCTCAGGACGGTCTTGCCCGCGGCGGTATCGGTTCCCGTGACGAACAGGCCGCGCAGCACCGCAGCGCGCCGCGTTCAGGCCGCGCGGACGGTCTCGGACTCGAAGTCGAACAGCTCGGTCGGCGCGCCGGCCGTCGCCTGCCCGAGCGCCATCCCGACCTCCATGCCCTCACTCAGTGCGGCCGCCGGCGGCGCCGCCTCCGGCGGCCGTGCGGCGGCCACGGCTTGCTCGTCCTGATCGAACAGGCCGCCCGCGGAATCGCGCTCGAAGTCGAACGGGCCGGTGGAGCCGGCGCTCTGCGACGCCGAGATGCGTTCGGCGCGGACGAGCGCGGTCTCGATCTCGGCCGGCTCCTCGACCGGCTCGGGTGCCGGCACCAGCATCTGCTCGGGCTCGATGCCCGCGCGCCGGGCCGCGACGCCGAGTGCCGCCGCGGCGTCGCGCAGCTCGCCCGGGGTGTGCGAGGCCATTGCGGTGAGGCGCAGCCGGGAGGTGCCGGCGGGTACCGTCGGCGGGCGGATCGCCTGCGCGAACACGCCGAGGTCGAGGGCGTGCCGGCAGAACGCCAGCGCCGCCCGCTCGTCGCCGGCGATCAGGGGCACGATGTGCATCTCGCTCTCGGCGACCGGAAAGCCCTCCTCCGCGAGCGCGCCACGCAGAGCGCGGGCGTTCGAGCGCAGCCGCGCGACCCGGTGCGGGCGTTCGAGGAGCAGCTCCAGCGCGGCCAGCGCGCCGGCGACCTGCGGCGGCGCAGGCGCGGTCGAGAAGATCAAGGAGCGGGCGGTGTTGACGAGGTACTCGACGATCTCGGCGCTCGCGCAGGCGTATGCGCCGTAGGAGCCCAGCGCCTTGCCGAGCGTGCCGATGACCACGTCGACCTCGCCCTCCAGCCCCGCTGCAGCGATCGCGCCGCGGCCGTCCGGGCCGACGTTCCCGGTCGCATGCGCCTCGTCGACGACGAGGCGGGCATCGTAGATCTGCGCGAGCTCCGCGATGTGCGCGAGCGGGGCGATGTCGCCGTCCATCGAGAACACCGAGTCGGTGACGATCACGCGTCCGCCGTTCGATCGCCGTGGCGGCGCAGGCACCAGTCCAGGTGCTCGACGTCGCGGTGGCGGTAGACGACCACCTCGGCGCGCGAGAGGCGGCAGCCGTCGACGATCGAAGCGTGGTTGAGCTCGTCGGAGAAGATCACGTCCTCGGCCCCGGCGAGCGCGCCGAGGACGCCGAGGTTCGCCAGGTAGCCCGAGCCGAACAGCAGGCACGACTGGGTGCCCTCGAAGTCCGCGAGGCGTTCCTCCAGCCGGCGGTGGATCGTCATCGAGCCGGACACCAGGCGCGAGGCGCCGGCGCCCACGCCCCAGCGGCGCGCCGCGTCGGCCGCCGCCTCGCGCACGCGCGGGTGGTCGGCCAGCCCGAGGTAGTTGTTCGAGCACAGCAGCAGCACCGGGCGGCCGTCGAGCAGGACCGTCGGCCCCTGCGGGCCGGAGATCATCCGCATGCGGCGCGAGAGACCGAGGCGCTCCAGCTCTGCGAGGCGCTCGGCGATCTCGCTCATCGTCCTAGCCCACCGGGAGGGTGTCGGGTTCGCGACCGCCTGCCTGCCCCCCGCCATGGGGGGTGCCCCCTGTGGGGTGCTCGGCGCGGAGGCGCTTTGCGCTTGGCCTTGAAGCGCAGCTGCGTCGAGGGGTCCCAGAGCCTGATCGCAAGTTCGCCGTCGCTCGCGGCGCCCGCTGGTCCGGAGACGAGCTCCTCGATCACGTCGGGCGTCTCGCCGTCCATCCACCCGGAGCGGTTGTCCGGACGCGGGTTGGACGCGTTGTCGGGCTGGCGCGCGACGTTCAGGCCCAGCTCCTCGAACATCTCGCGGTCCTCGTGAGGCTCGCTTCCGAGCGTCGTCAGGAAGTTGCCCATCATCACGCCGTTGATGCCGGCCTTGACCGCGAGCTGTTGCAGCTCGCCGAGGTTCTCGACGCGCCCGCCGCAGAGGCGGAACAGCGCGTCGGGCAGGATCAGCCGGAAGATCGCGATCCACTTCACGGCCTCCCACGGGTCCATGAACTCGCGCTCGCCGAACTTCGTGCCCGGGTCGCGGGTTGAGCATGTTGATCGGCACGCTCGTGGGGTCGATCTCGGCCAGCTCGAAGGCCATCTCGACGCGCTGCTCGCGGCTCTCGCCCAGGTTCAGGATGCCGCCGACGCAGGTCTCCAGCCCGGCCTCGCGCACCGCTCGGATCGTGCGCAGCCGGCCCTCGTAGCGGACGGTCGTCGTGACCTCGTCGTAGTAGCTGTAGGCCGTCTCGACGTTGTGGTGCACGCGCTGGACGCCCGCCTCGCGCAGCGCCCGCGCGCGATCGGCGGACATGTGGCCGACCGACGCGCAGCGCTTGAGGTTGGTGTTCTCGGCGACCAGCCGCACGCCCTGCAGGTACTTCTCGAAGTCGCGCTTGGAGAGCCCCTGGCCCTGGGTGACCATGCAGAAGCGGTGCGCGCCCGCGGCCTCGGCGGCGCGGGCGTGTTCGAGGATCTGCTCGGGCTCCATCATCGCGTGCATCGGCGTGTCCGCCTCCGCGAAGCGCGACTGCGCGCAGAAGCCGCAGTCCTCGGCGCAGCCGCCGGACTTGGCGTTGACCAGCGAGCACATGTCGGTCGAGTCGGCGAAGCGCTCGACGCGTGCCCGCCACGCGCGCTCGATCAGGGCTTCGATCTGCGCGTGGTCCTCGACCTCACCCAGACGCTGGGCCTCCTCGCGGGTGATCAGCGGCGGCATGACGGAACCGTATGAGGCGCGGCGGACGGGTCGGGGTTATGGACACCCGCCCCGGGGCATCACGCGCGCGCACGAGCGCGCCGCGCGGGTTCGTGCTCTAACGCCCCTGCCAGCGCGCCGGACGGCGCTCTGCGAACGCGCGCATCCCCTCGCGCATGTCCTGCGACGCGAACGAGGCCCGGCGCAGCTCGATCAGCTCCTGCTCGACGTCCGCGGGCAGCTCGCTCTCGGCCGCCAGCAGCGCGGCGATCACGCGCTTGTTGCCGGTCTGCGAGAGCGGCGCGTTGCCGGCCAGCTCGGATGCGAGCGCGAGCGTCGTCGCTTCGAGCTCCGCGGCCGCGGCGACGCGTGTGACGAGGCCCCACTGCAGGGCGGTGGCGGCGTCGATGTAGCTGCCGAGCAGGAACAGCTCGCGCGTGCGCGCCGCGCCGATCGCGTCGATGAAGCGGCGCAGGCCGGTGTGCGAGTAGACGAGCCCGAGCTTCGCGGGCGGCATGCCGAGCTTGATCCCCTCCAGCGCGACGCGCAGGTCGCAGGCGAGGGCCAGCTCGAGCCCGCCGCCGATCGTGTGCCCCGGAAGCGCGGCGAGCGTCGGGTACGGGAAGGCCTCGAGCGCGTCGATCGCTTCGGTGAACGGGTGCGCGACGAGCGCCTCGGCGCGCTCTTCGAACTCCTCGTCGGGGATCTCGCCGATGTCGTAGCCGGCCGAGAACATCCCGTGCGCGCCGGTGACGATCACGCAGCGGGTCTCGGAGCCCGGCTGGGCCAGCCGCGCGAGCGTGGCCGTGATCGCGTCGAGGATCGGGTGGTCGAGCGCGTTGCGCTTGTCGGGGTTGGAGATCGTCAGGCGCACGACCGCCGTCGGCCGGCTCGTCGATCAGCAGCTTGCCGTCGGCGAGCTGCTCGTGGGCGGGCGCGCTTGCCATCGCGCGGTCCTAGTCCAGCACGACGAGCGTGTCGCCCTCGTTGACCGCCTGGCCCTCCTCGACCACGATCTGCGCTGACCGTCCCCGCGTCCTCGGCTTCGACCGGCATCTCCATCTTCATCGACTCGAGGATCGCGACCGTGTCGCCCTCCTCGACGGTGTCGCCGACGGCGCACTCGATTTTCCATACGGTCCCGGTGATATGAGCCTCGATGTCGGTCATCTGCCCTCCGTCGCGCTTGGTCGGTGGGGACAATAGAGAGCGCGAGCGACGGCGCGCCGGAGCTGGACGGCGTGGTCGCCGTGCTCGTCGCCGCGCGCGACGAGGCGGATCGCATCGCCGCCACGCTCGGCGCGCTCGCGGCGGCGTTCCCGGGCGCCGCGCTCTGGGTCGCCGACGACGGCTCGCGCGACGCGACCGCCGAGCTCGCGCGCGCGGCGGGGGCGCGTGTCGCCGGCACGGGACGTCCGCTGGGCAAGGGCGAGGCGATGAGCGCCGCCGCCTCGCGCGCCCTCGCCGAGGCGCCGGGCGCGCCGGACGGCGTGTTCGTGCTCTGCGACGGCGACCTCGGCGGGTCCGCCGCCGGCCTCGCGCCGCTCGCCGCCGCGGTCGCGTCCGGCGAGTGCGAGCTCGCCGTGGCGGCGTTCGCCCAGCGCGTCGGCGGGGGCTTCGGGGTCGCGCGCGGCTTCGCGCGGTGGGCGATCCGGCGCGCATGCGGGCTCGAGACCGTCGCGCCGATCTCGGGGCAGCGCGCGCTCGACCGCGCGACGCTCGAGCGCGTGCTGCCGTTCGCCGACGGCTTCGGGATGGAGCTGGGGATGACGATCGACGCGGTGCGCGCGGGCGCCCGTGTCGTCGAGATCGAACTGGCGCTCTCTCACCGTGCGACCGGCAGGACCGCGGCGGGCTTCATGCACCGCGCCCGGCAGCTGCTCGACTTCGCGCGCGCGTACGCGGCGCGGTGAGTAGGGTTGGCTCGACGGGTGGCCCGCTCGCGCCCGCGGCGGCGTAACCAAAGGCGGCGGGGGAGGTAGACCGGACAGACATGAGCGAACTTGCCCCGATGCGCGAGCAGGTCTACACGGACCCGCGTCCGAAGGAGTACTTCGACCGCTTCCACGCGCGCGCGCGCACGCGCGAACCGGACTTCGTCTACGACATCGTCCGCGTGCTCACCTCGCTCTACGCGTGGACGTTCCTGCGCGCGCGGGCGATCGCGGTCGAGAACGTGCCCGGCGCCGGCGCCGTGATCCTGGCGCCCAACCACTTCTCGTTCATGGACCACTTCCTGATGGGCTGCTACATCCGGCGCAAGGTCCGCTTCATGGCCAAGTCGCAGCTGTTCAAGCCGCCGATGCAGTGGGTCTACAGGCACGGCGGGGTGTTCCCGGTGCGACGCGGCGCGCGCGACGACGAGGTGTTCATCACGGCGCGTGCGATCCTCGCGCGCGGGGGCGCGATCACGATGTACTGCGAGGGCGGGCGCTCGCGCACCGGCAAACTCGCCGAGAAGGCGAAGCCGGGGATCGGGCGCCTGGCGCTCGAGACGGGCGCGCCGATCGTGCCGATCGCGATCCATGGGTCTTCGAAGGTGCGGAACTGGAAGCGCCTGCAGTTCCCGAAGGTGACGATCCAGTACGGCGAGCCGATGCGCTGGGAGCCGATCGAGAACGCGACGCGCGAGCAGCAGCAGGCGGTGGCCGACCAGGTGCTCGCTGGAGATCCGCGGCCTCTACGGCGGCCTCGAGGAGCACGGCCGGCGCGGCATCATGCGCCGGCTTCGCGAGCAGCGCCGCGAACGGCGCCGCACGCCCGCCGCGGTCGCGTGATGGCCTCGCCCGCCGTCGGCAAGATCGAAGTCGGCGGCGTGATCCGCAAGGTGTGGTCGATCTACGTCGACCAGGCGTCGGTGCTGATGCCCGCCGCCGCGGTCGTGTTCGTGTTCACGGGGATCATCTCCGTGGTGCTTCTGCAGTCGAGCTCCGGGCTCGCGTTCCTCGCGCTGCTGATCGGGCTGATCGCCACGACGCTGTTCACCGGGATGGTCGTGGAGCTCGTCGCCGACGTGCAGGACGGGCGCCGCGACGCGACCCCGGGGCAGCTGCTGCGGGCGGCGACGCCGGTGCTCGGCCCGCTGATCCTGATCGCGATCGTCGTCGGCGTGCTCACGCTGATCGGGTTCGTGCTGGTGATCGTGCCCGGTTTGATCGCGCTGACGGTCTGGTCGGTTGCCGCCCCCGTGGTCGTGCTCGAGCGCCCGCCGGGGCTGAAGGCGATGCGGCGCAGCCGCGAGCTCGTCTCCGGCAACGGCTGGCCGGTCTTCGGGGTGATCCTCGTGCTCGATCTCGCGGTCGCGATCGTCGTCGGCTTGATCGAGATCGCGGCGGAATCGGCCGGCACGGGCGCCGGCATCGTCGCCCGGGTGATACTCGGCGTGCTGACCGCGCCGCTGTCAGCGCTGGGAGCGGCGGTCCTGTACTTCGAACTGCGCCGCGCCCATGGCCAGGCCGCGCAGCCTGAGGCCGTGCCGGTCGCGGCGCCCACCGATCCGAATCCGTTCGGCGGCCCCTAGCGCGGGCGGCGAGCGCTGAGCGCGGAGTCGACAGCCGAGCAGGGCGGCGGAGCAGGTGCTGCGCGCCGGCCTGCTGGACGGCGTGCGCGCCGTCGTGGCGACGGCGCCGCAGGCGGGCGAGATCGCGCCGCCCTCGAAGCGCGTCTCGAAACGCTCGGCGCGCGCGTCGCGCGCTGCGAGCTTGCGCTCGACGCCGAGCCGGACGCGGAGGCGAGCGCCGCCGCCGAGGCGCTCGGTCAGCTCGGTGGAGCCGATCTGCTCGTCGTGGACGGGCCCGGCCTCTACGCGGCGGCCGGCGCCGAGGCGCCGCTGCAGGCGTCGATGCAGGCCGGCTGGGAGCTGACCCGCGCGGTCGCTGCGGAGGCGATGATCAGCGGCAAGGGGGGTCTCGTCGTGCTGATCGCGCCGCCGCCCGGCGCGGGCGAGCACGCGGACGGGGCGCGGGCCGGCATGGAGAACCTCGCGCGGACGCTCTCGATCGAGTGGGCCCGCTTCGCCACGCGCGCGGTCGCCGTCGCCCCGGGCGATGCGACGAGCCCGCCCGAGCTGGCCGAGCTCGTCGCCTATCTGGCCTCGCCTGCGGGCGCCTACTTCTCCGGCTGCCAGCTGGACCTGCGCGGGGTCTGAGCCCCGCCGAGGCCGCCGTGCCGAGGCCGGCGCGAACGGCTAGCCCGTCATCCCCCCGAAGATCCCGCCCGTCACGTGCAGCGTCTGCCCGTGCACGTAGTTCGACCATGGCGAGCACAGGAAGAAGATGCCGCCGGCGGCCTCCTCCGGCGTGGCGGGCCGTCCGAGCGGGATGATCGCCGAGGCCATCGCGCGCATCTGCTCGGGGATCCCGAGCTGCACCTTCTCGCCGCCGATCTCCATCGCGTTCTCGTCGACCTTCGCCTGCGTGAGGCGGGTGTCGATGAAGCCGAACGCGACCGCGTTGACGTTGACTTTGAACTGGCCCCACTCCTTCGCGACCGTTTTCGTGAGCCCGACGACGGCGGCCTTGCCGGAGGAGTAGTTGGCCTGCCCGGGGTTGCCGAACGTGCCGGAGGTCGAGGAGACGTTGACGATCTTGCGGAAGACCTCCCTGCCTTCCTCGCGCTCCTTCTTGGCCGGCTCGCGCAGGTGCGGCGCGGCGGCACGGATCACGCGGAAGGGCACGATCGTGTGGATGTCGAGCATCGCCTGGAAGTGCTCGTCGGTCATCTTGTGGACCGGTTCGTCGATCGTGTAGCCGGCGTTGTTGACGATGATGTCGATCTTCCCGAACGAGTCGATCGCGGTCTTGACGAGCTCGTCGGCGGCGCCGGGCTTCGTCAGGTCGCCGGCGTAGACGGCGGTCTCGCCCGCGATCTCGGAGGCGGCCTGCTGGGCCACGTCGCCGTCGAGGTCGTTGATCAGGACCTGCGCGCCCTCGGCGGACAGCATCTCCGCGGTGGCGCGGCCGATGCCGCGAGCCGAGCCCGTGACGATCGCGGACTTGCCGTCGAGTACTCCCATAGCTGTTGCGTCTCCTTGTTTTCCGGTTGGGGAGCGCGGAGGTTATCCGAGGGCCGGTGTCAGACCATCAGCTCGAAGGCGACGCCGAGCGATCGGTAGGTGCGCGCCGCCCGGGCATCGCGCGTGGTGAGACTCAGCCCGTGCTCGGCTGCCCCGAGTGCGATCAGCGCGTCGTAGATCGATCCGCCCGACAGGCCTGCGTCAGCCAGGCGCGCGGGCAGGGCGGCGTAGGCACCCGGCGCGAGCCCGACCGTCTTCTTGGGGAGTTGCCGCTCGAGTGCCTCCGCGGCCACTCGCGGCTGTACGCGCGGTCGGGGTGCGGCACCTCGTGAGGACGCCGTACGCCTCGGCGAGAACGTGGGACACGACTGCGCTCGTGCCGCGTAGCGCGCGGGCACACCGCTCGTGCGCCTCGTGTCTGATCAGGAGAGCCGGCACGACGACGCTCGTGTCGGTCGCTCGGTCGGGAAAAGCGCGGTACTGCTCACCGCCGTTCCCGCACCGCTTCAAGGGTCTGCGGATCTGCTCGTCGGTGATGGTCGTCCCGGCGGTTTCGATCACGGGCCCGTGCGGGCCCTCGACGATGCGTGCCGAGGACTCGGGCGGAGAGAGCTCGAGACGTCCGTCGACGACGTCGACGTCGAGCGGCGTGTCCGGCGTCAGTCCGAGCTCATCGCGCATCGCCTTCGGAACGACGATACGTCGGCTCGGCCCTGCCTTGTCGATCGTGACGCGCATGGCATCAGAGATACCATCGCGATGGTACGGCGTTTCGCGCCTCAGCCCACGATGACGCCGAAGTCCTGCGTGTAGATGCCGCCGCGCTGCCCGTGGGCGAGCCCGTTGGTGTGCGGCGAGACGCCGATCCCGGTGTCCCGGAAGTGCGGGTCGAGGATGTTCGCGCGGTGCCCTGAGGAGTGCATCCAGGTCGCGACGATCGCCTTCGGCGAGCCGAGCCACAGGCTGCCCCAGGCGATGTTCTCGGCGACTTCGAAGCCGACCCGGGAGCTCGAGATGTAGCCGGTGCGGCGCATCCGCATCGCCGGCGTCAGCCCGTTCGGCCCGACGTGTTCGAAGTAGTCGCCGTAGGCCATGCTCTCGGTGTGCGCCTGGGCGGAGGCGATCAGGTGGACGTTCCAGTGCAGCGCGCGCTCGCCGTGGGCGGCGCGTTCGCGGTTGACGAGGCAGAGCGTGGATGCGCGCACGCGCGCGATGTTGTGAGCGGTGGGCCGGAGCGTCGCGTACGGGCAGTGGCCGTTCTTCGCCGTGAAGAAGAGGACGTGCCTGGCGCGGCCGGGGCCGCTGTGACGGTGCCCGGGCCCGCATTTCGAGCCGTTGTAGTTCGACGAGCGCGCGGATTTGCAGCCTTTGTAGTTCGTCCGGTGAGCAGCGAGCGCTGAGGCGGCGCCGGCGAGCAGGAACAGCGAGGCGACGTCGCCGCGAGGAAGCGGGAACGGGGCATGCGGGCCTATCGGCCCGCACACGCCGCGACATGAGCGGATTGTCCAGGTTTGGACAGGTTGCAACGAGGTGCCCAAAGCTCGCCAACGCGGCTTCCGGCTCAGTCGAGGTCGCGCAGATGCGGGCGGTAGAGCCCCAGCACGCGCCCCAGGATCTCCCGCATGATCTCGTCCGAGCCGCCGCCGATCGGGCCGAGGCGGGCGTCGCGCGCGGCGCGCTCGACCCAGTACTCGCGCATGTAGCCGGCGCCGCCGTGGATCTGCAGGCAGTCGTCCATGAGGTCGAACGAGGCGCGCTGCGTGGCGAGCTTGGCCATCGTGACCTCCTTCAGCGGCTCCTCGCCGGCGACGAAGCGGCGCAGCGCGTCGTAGGTGACGCAGCGGCAGACGTGGACGGAGGTCGCCATGTCGGCGAGCTTGTGGCGGATCGTCTGGTGGCCGGAGAGGGGGCGGCCGAACGTTTCGCGCTCGCGCGCGAACTCGGCGGTGCGCTCCCAGGCCAGGCGCATCGCGCCGACGGCGCCGAGCGCCATCGCCAGGCGCTCCCATTGGAAGTTGGCCATGATCAGCTTGAAGCCGCCGTGCAGCTCGCCGAGCAGGTTCTCCTCGGGGACGAACACGTCCTCGTAGGCGATCGTGGCGGTGTCGGAGGCGTGCCAGCCGAGCTTCTCGAGCTTGGAGGAGGTGACGCCCTCGCCGCGGTCGACGATCAGGAACGAGATGCCGCCATGGCCGCCCTCGGGTGTGGTCTTCACGGCGGTGACGATGAAGTCGGCGCGCACGCCGTTGGTGATGTAGGTCTTCTCGCCGTTGACCAGCCAGCCGCCGTCGACGCGCTCGGCGCGCGTGGACAGCGAGGCGACGTCGGAGCCGGCACCCGGCTCGGTGATCCCGAGCGCGCCGACGATCTCACCCGCGATGGAGGGCACGAGATAGCGCTGCTTCTGCTCGTCGGTGCCGAACTTCCAGATCGGCGGCGTCGCGATGTTGATGTGCGCGCCGATGCCCGCGGCGGTGCCGCCCGAGCCCGTGCGCGCCATCTCCTCGCAGAGCACCGCCTCGTGCAGGTAGTCACCGCCCTGCCCGCCGTAGCGCTCCTCGTACTTCAGGCCGAGCAGTCCCTGCTCGGCCATCTTCGGAAAGACGTCGTTGGGGAACCAGCGCTCCTCCTCCCACTCCTGGGCGTGGGGGGCGAGCTCGCGGTCGATGAAGCCGCGGACGGACTCGCGCAGCTCCTCGTGCTCGGGGGTGAAGGGAGGGTCGGGCGTCACGTTCGTGCTCCTTCTGCTGCTGCTGTGCCGACCGGCACATGCACCGGTCGGGGGATCGGTACATGCACCGACCCGGGGGGCCGCACATGTGCGGCCCCCTTGATTAGGAGAGGATGGGGGTCATGGACTCTGCCAAGGCGCCCGCCTGGCGGCGGACCGGAGCCAACCTCGTCGACATGGCGGTGTTCGGCGGCCTGTTCTGGCTCGCCCGCTCGCGTGGCATCGCGCGCGAGGGGACGCCCGTCGCTCGCCTCATGAGCGTTCCGGTCGAGGTGCTTCGTGAGCAGCTGCGCTCGCCCGGCCAGCGGCTGCTCGGCACGATCACGGTCGACCGGCGAACCGGACGCCGTCTCGCCCTCTGGCGGACCGCTCTGCTGATCGCGACCCGCGCCGGGGCGACCGAGCTCACCCGCCGGCTGGAACCCGTCCGGACCCCCGACCTCGACCGTGAGCGCGAGGCCGCCGGCGCCGAGATCTCCGACATCATGCGCCGCCACCCTCAGGCGACGCCGGAGCGCGAGGCCGAGCTCCAGGCCGCCTACGCCCGCCACCGCCTCACGGCTCCGTCGTTGCCGCGGACGATCGCCCCTTCGCTCGTCGCCGGGGTGCTGAACTCGCGGCTGCGCCGGCGCCTCGCCCCGACGGTCGAGGTGCTCGCCCGCGGGCGCGAATAATCGGCAAATCGGCCGGCGCTCCGTGATGGGAGGGTCGGCCGGCGCTCCGTGCCGGCCTCCGGCCTCCGGCCTCACAGCCCGTAGCTGCGGCCGATCACGTCGAGCATGATCTCGTCGGTGCCCGCGCCGATGCGGTTCAGGCGCATGTCGCGCCACACGCGCTCGACGCCGTACTCGCGCATGTAGCCCGCGCCGCCGTGGATCTGGATGCACTCGTCGGCGACTTCGCACGCGATCCGCGAGGCGTGGAGCTTGGCCATCGAGATCTCCCTGACCGGGTACTCGCCGTTGTTGAAGCGCCAGGCCGTCACGTAGACCATCTGCCGCGCCGACTCGATCTTCGTCGCCATCTCGGCGAACTTGTGGCGGATCACCTGGAAGTGGCCGATCGAGCGGCCGAACGCTTTGCGCTCGTTCGCGTACTGGAGCGTCCGTTCGAAGCATTTCTGGGCGCCCGCGACGCAGCCGGCGGCGCCGATCAGGCGCTCGCCCTGGAGCTCCCACATGATGTGGTAGAAGCCCTTGCCGACCTGGCCGAGGACGGCCGACTCCGGGACTCGCACGTCCTGGAACGCGAGCAGCGCCGTGTCCGAGGCGTGCATGCCGAGCTTCTCGAGCTTCTTCTCGCGGATCACGCCCGGGCTGTCCATCGGCACCAGGAAGAGCGTGAAGCCGTCGTAGCCCGGCGTCCGGGTCGGTCTTCGTCACGAGCACGATCACGTCGGCGCGGTGGCCGTTGGTGATGTACGTCTTCGAGCCGTTGATGACGTAGTCGTCGCCGTCTTTCACGGCGCGCGTCTTGATGCCCGAGACGTCAGAGCCCGCGTCGGGCTCGGTGATGCCGAGGCAGAGGATCTTCTCGCCCTTGATCGCGGGCACGACCCACTCCTGCTTCTGCTCCTCGGTGCCGAACGCGAGGATCGGCGGCATCGCCATGTCGGTGTGCACCGCGATGCCCATCGCGAGACCGCCGGAGTTGGCGTTGCCGATCTCCTCCGCGAGCACGAGGCTCGTGTAGTAGTCGCCGCCCTGGCCGCCGTACTGCTCGGGCTTGTCGAGGCCCAGGAAGCCCAGCTCGCCGAAGCGCGGGAAGACCGAGTCGGGGAAGGTCGTCTCCTCCCATTCCTCTGCGTGGGGGGCGAGCTCTTTGATCGCGAAGTTGCGGATCGACTCGCGGAGCTGTTCGTGCTCGTCGGTGAAGATGAAGTGCTTGCGCTGCGTCTTGAAGTCGGGCTTCAGGACGCTCGCCTCGGTTGCGGCCATGGGGGCGTGGTCTCCTTCGTCGTCGGTCTCGGTCACCTCGCCGCGCACGCGCCCGGCGGTCGGCCGGGACGCTAACGCAGCAACGATCGAAAGTAAACAGTAGAGCTATTTACTTTTCGCTGCGGCGGCGCGCGGGCGCGTCGTTGCTCACTCGTACCCACGTTGGCCGGAATGGTGAAAAGAGCCGCCGGCCGTCTCGCGAGGAGGCGCAAATCCGCCCGCTGGGGAAGGAACCGCGGGCACCGGAGTTCTTGACCCATACGCGCGGCGACCCGGCCGCACCGGCTCGTGGGGGCACGGCCGCGCGCGAGAGAGAAAGGAGCAGGCATGAACGTGCGGTCCGCGTCCGCGGGCGGCGCGAGCGCCGCTGCGCGCTCGCTGCCCAAGCCCGCCGGGCTGGTGATGGCTGTGGCGGTGCTGGGGAGCGCGATGGCGTTCATCGACGCGACGATCGTCAACATCGCCGTGCCGAGCATCGCGGCGCAGTTCCCCGCGACGCCGCTCTCGAGCATCTCGTGGGTGCTCAACGCCTACAACATCGTCTTCGCCGCGTTCCTGATCGGCGGCGGCCAGCTCGCCGACACGTTCGGCCGGCGGCGCGTGTTCTCGCTCGCCCTGTGCGTGTTCACGAGCGCCTCCGCCCTGTGCGCCCTCTCACCGACGCTGGCCGTGCTGGTCGGCGCGCGCGTCCTCCAGGCCGCCGGCGCCGCGCTGCTGATCCCCAGCTCGCTGGCGATCGTGCTCGACGCCTACCCGCGCGAGCGCCGCGTCCGCGCGATCACCCTGTGGGCCGCGGCGGCGGCCGCCGCCGCCGGCATCGGCCCGCCGCTCGGGGGGCTGCTCGTGACCGCCTCGGGCTGGCGGCTGGTCTTCCTCGTCAACGTGCCCGTCGGGCTGCTGACGCTCGCGCTCGCACGGGCGATCGTGCCCGAGAGCCGGCGGGGCGGGCGGGATCGAGCTTCGAAGCGGCTGCCCGACCTGCCGGCGGAAGGCGCGCTCTCGCTGGCCGTGGCGGCGCTCGTGCTGGCGATCGTCAAGGGCGAAGAATGGGGCTGGCTGGACGTCAGGACGCTGTGGACGCTCGGCTTCGCGTGCCTGCTCGGCGCCTTCTTCCTGGCCCGCTGCCGGCGCGACCCCGGACGCACGATCGACCCCTCGCTGTGGAAAGTGCGCTCGTTCGACGTCGCGAACGGCGCAACCACGGTGCTCGCGGTCGGCTTCTACGGCTACACCCTCTGCAACGTCCTGTTCCTCACGGGGATCTGGCACTACTCGGTGCTCCAGGCCGGGCTCGCGTTGATGCCCGGTCCCGTGATCGCGATGGCCGTTGCGGCCGCGGCGAGCAGGCCGATCGAGCGGTTCGGCCACCGCGCCGTGATCATCCCCGGTGCCGCGATCTGGGCCTCCGGCTCGCTGTACCTCGTGACCTCCGCGGGCGGGCAGCCCGACTTCCTCGGCACGCTGCTGCCGGTGATCGTGGTCTCCGGGATCGGGGCCGGGCTCACGTTCCCCGCGGTCAGCGGCGCCGCCGTGATGGCCGTGCCGGGGGATCGCTTCGCGCTCGCGACCGCCCTGAACGCGGTCTCGCGCCAGGTCGGCGCCGCGCTCGGCGTCGCGGCACTGGTGGCGATCCTCGGCGATCCACACGGGCCCGGCGCGCTCGACGCGTTCCGTCACGCGTGGACCTTCGCCGCGCTGTGCCTGCTCACGGGGGGGCTGCTGTGCGTGCGGCTCCCGGGACCCCACGCGGCGCCGACCCTCGCGACCGTTCCGCAGACCGGACTTCCGCGGTAGGCTGCGGCCGCCGCCGATCGAGCTCTTGGAGGAGCCATGCGCAGAGCCATCGCCGCCGTTCCCGTCGTGCTGCTCGCGCTCGCTTGCTCGCCCGCGCACGCTGCCGAAGGCCCGCTCCTGCCGGCGCCGCAGATCCCGCCGGAACTGCAGGCGCTCGAGACCAAGGCCGACGCGCTGCAGATCACCTCGGCCCGCGTGTCCTTCAGCACATCACTGCACCTCGGCCACGTCTCGAAGGTCGCGCGCGAATTCGCGCGGCTGCTCGAGTTCAAGATCGAAGGCGTCGAAACGACTCTCGCCGCCGGCCGCGGCGCTGACCATGACCCTCTTCGGCACGCAGGTGCGGCTGCGCTACGTCGACGGCCACGCTACCTGTTCTCATGGGAGTTCGGCCGGCACGACGGCGGACGCCCATGGGTGGAGCTCGGGCACGGGCCGGTCGGGCGCCTCTTCGACGGCGCCGCGCAAGGTCCGACCGAAACGGAGCACTCCGGCGCCCAGCGCTGGAGAAGCTGTTCACGCTCGTCAACGACGGCATCGGCCTGCACGAGATCGCGCCGACGACGCTCTACGGCCAGCCGGTCACCGGCTTCGAGGCGGAAGTCGAACCGAAGGCCGGGGCGCGAAGCAGGGCGGCTCGGCGGGGCGCTCGGCGGGCTCTCGACGCGGCGCGGCGTCCCGCCCCGCGTCGCGCCGAGGCCGACGCTGACGGTCTACTTCGCCGCCGGCGGCGCGTCGTCCGCGTGCAGATCGAGACGGGCGACGGGATCACCCGGGACACGTCACGAACGACATACCCGGCGATCGACTTCCCGTACACGATCACGGCGCCTCCGCCATCGCACGTGATCGCCGAAGCGAAGCTCTTGAAGCGCTTCGCCTCCACCATCGTTCGCGCCGCTTCACGATCCGCACCGAAGGCGTGAGCCGATCCGGACGCGGGTCGCAAAAGTAAGCAGTAGCGCTCCGCACTTCTCGCAGGCCGTGTGGGCTACGATGCGCCGGTGCCCACCGAGAAGGTCCTCTACGCGACCGACGAACGCGGCGTCGCGACGATCACGCTGAACGACCCGGAGACGCGCAACGCGCTCTCGGCCGAGCTGCTCGACGGCCTGATCGAGAGCTTCGAGCGCGCCCGCGACGAAGACGACGTGCGCTGTGTGGTGCTCGCCTCCTCGCACGAGCGCACGTTCTCCTCCGGGCGCGAACCTCGGCGGCTTCGCGGCCGAGATGGCACTCGTGCACAAGCACTTCGCCGGCGAGCGCTTCGTCGGCCTCTTCAAGCTGATCGGCGAGCTCGGCAAGCCGACGGTCTGCGCCGCGCGCGGACACGTGCTGGCGGGTGCGCTCGGGATCGCGCTGGCGTGCGATCTGATCGTCGCCTCCGAGACCGCGAGCTTCGGCACGCCGGAGATCAACATCGGCGCCTTCCCCTTCATGATCATGGCGCTGATCTACCGCAACGTTCCGCGCAAGAAGGCCAACGAGCTGCTGCTGCTCGGCGAGCGCTGGAGCGCCCAGCAGGCGCTCGAAGCGGGGATCCTCAACCGCGTCGTCCCGGACGGGGAGCTCCAGCCGACGGTCGACGACTGGGCCGGCAAGCTGGCCGCGAAGTCGCCGGTGATCATGCGCCTCGGCAAGGAAGCGATGCGCCGCCAGCTCGACATGCCGCTGGACGACGCGCTCGACTACCTGCGCGCGCAGCTGACGCTCGCGCAGTCGACGGATGACATCGTCGAGGGCGTCACCGCGTTCTTCGAGAAGCGCGAGCCGACCTGGAAAGGAGAGATGAATGGCTGACACCCGGCCGAGAGCACCTCGATCCTGCGACCGCTCGTCGAGGACCTCCACGCGCGCCGCGAGCAGGTCAAGCTCGGGGGCGGCGAGGAGAAGATCGCCCGTCAGCACGAGAAGGAGAAGCTGACCGCGCGCGAGCGCCTCGCGCTGCTGATCGACGAGGGCACGTTCGTGGAGCTCGGCATCCACGGCCGCCCGCACTCATCCCAGCGCGCGATGGACGGCGTCGAGGCGCCCGCCGACGGCGTCATCACGGGCTACGGCAAGATCGACGGCCGGCTTGTCGCCGTGTGCGCCTACGACTTCACGGTGATGGCCGGCTCGATGGGCATGACCGGCGAGCTGAAGGTGACGCGCCTGCGTGAGCTCGCGCTGACGAAGCGGATCCCGTTCATCTGGCTGCTCGACTCCGCCGGCGCGCGCATCCAGGAGGCCGTCGGCTCGCTGTTCGCGGGCTCGGGCTTCCTGTTCCGCGAGGAGGTCGTGATGAGCGGAGTGATCCCGCAGGTCGCGGCCCTGATGGGGCCCTGCGCCGCGGGCACCGCCTACATCCCGGGCCTGGCCGACTTCGTGCCGATGGTCAAGGGCCGCGGCTCGATGGCGCTCGCCGGTCCGCACCTCGTGCGCGCCGCGATCGGCGAGGACGTCACGCAGGAGGAACTCGGCGGCTCGCGCGTGCACTGCCGCAAGTCGGGGGTGGGGGACATGGAGGTCGCCGACGACGAGGAGTGCATCCAGCGGATCAAGGATTACTTGTCGTACATGCCCGAGAACTGCGAATCGGCGGCGCCGGTGCGGCCGGTCGTCGACCCGATCGAGCGCGGCGACGAGGAGCTGCTCGACGTGCTGCCGGAGTCCAACCGCAAGCCGTACGACATGTACGACGTGATCCGCCACATCGTCGACGACGGCGACTGGTTCGACATGAAGGGCGCGTGGGCGAAGACGATCATCACCTGTTTCGCCCGCTTCGGCGGGCGCCCGGCCGGGATCGTCGCCAACCAGCCCAAGCAGCTCGGCGGCATCCTCGACAACGACTCCGCCGACAAGGCCGCGCGGTTCGTGAACCTCTGCAACGCGTTCTCGATCCCGCTCGTCTTCCTGATGGACGTGCCGGGCTTCATGGTCGGCACCAAGGTCGAGGAGGCGGGCATCATCCGCCACGGGGCGAAGATGCTCTACGCGGTCGCCAACGCGACCGTCCCGAAGATCACGGTGATCACGCGCAAGGCGTACGGCGCGGGTTACTACGTGATGAACGGGCGTGCGTACGAGCCGGACCTGATCGTCGCGTGGCCGAGCGCCGAGATCTCGGTGATGGGAGCCGAGGGCGCCGTCGAGATCGTGATGCGCAAACAGGTCGAGGAAGCCGAGGACCCGGCGGCCAAGAAGGCCGAGCTGATCGCCGCCTACCAGAAGATCATCGACGTCTACATCGCGGCGGGCAACGACATGATCGACGACGTGATCGACCCCCGCGAGACGCGCGCGACGATCTGCCGCGCGCTCGAGATGGCGGAGCACAAGAAAATCGAGCGGCCGTGGAAGCGGCAGGGAGTGGTACCGGTATGAGCCTCGACGACCCAGTGGTGATCACCTGCTCGATCTCGGGCGCGATCGCCAACCGCGAGCAGTGCCCGGCGATCCCGTACACGCCGGAGGAGTACGCCGCCGAGGCGCGGCGGATCGTCGACGAGGGCGGTGTGCACATCCACATCCATGCCCGCAAACCGGACGGCACGCCGTCGTACGAGGTCGAGGACTTCGCCGCGATCACCGACGCGATCCGTGCCGAGGTCGGCGACGCCGCGATCATCAACTACTCGACCGGCACGATCGGGGTTCCGGTCTCCAAGCGGATCGAGTACCTGCGCGCCTGCCGCCCCGAGGTCGCCGCGCTGAACATGGGCTCGATGAACTACGCGAAGTACTCGCGCTCGCGCAAAGGGTTCGTGTTCGACATGGTGTTCGCCAACCCGTTCAGCGAGATCATCGAGCTGCTCGAGGCGATGAACGAGCTCGGCATCAAACCCGAGCACGAGTGCTTCGACATCGGGCACGTCGGCTCGCTCGCGCCGCTGATCGACATGGGCGTGCTGCACACGCCCCTCCACGTCGACTGCGTGATGGGCGTGGTCGGCGGCATACCGCCGACGGCGCGCAACCTCGCCGCGATGGTCGACAACATCCCCGCCGGGTCCCATTGGGGGGTGATCGGGATCTCGCGCGAGCAGTGGATGCTGGTGGCCGCGGCGCTGACGCTCGGCGGCTCGATCCGCGTCGGGCTGGAGGACAACCTGTACCTGCCCGACGGCACGATGGCGGCCTCCAACGGCGAGCTGATCGCCAAGGCGCGCACGATGACCGAAGAGATCGGCCGCCGCCCGGCGACGGTCGCCGAGGCGCGCTCGATGCTGAACGTGCCCGCGAAGCCCGCCGTCGGGAGCCTCGCGTGAGCCTGCCGCTGGAGGGCATCAGGGTCCTCGACCTCTCGCGCCTGCTCCCGGGCGGCTTCTGCTCGCTGCTGCTCGCCGACTTCGGGGCCGAGGTCCTGAAGGTCGAGGACACGGGCATGGGCGACTACATCCGCTGGTCGCCTCCCTACTACGACGGCGCGCACGACAGCGCGAAGTCGGCCCTCTTCCTCGCGCTCAACCGCAACAAGCGCTCGATCCGCCTCGACCTGAAGAACGAGCGCGGCCGCGAGGCGCTGCTGCGGCTGGTGGCGGAGTACGACGTGGTGCTGGAGTCGTTCCGGCCCGGCGTGCTCGAACGCCTCGGCGTCGGCTACGACCGCATGAGGGAAGCGAACCCCGGGATCGTCTACTGCGCGATCAGCGGCTACGGCCAGGACGGCCCGAAACGCGACGCCTCCGGCCACGACATGAACTACCTGGGGCTGATCGGCCTGCTCGGGCTGACCGGCGAGCGCGGCGGCGCGCCGGTGCAGGCGGCGGGGCAGATCGCCGACCTCGGCGGCGGGGCGCTGATGGCGGCGTTCGGGATCCTCGCGGCGCTGCGCGAGCGCGACGGCGCATCGGCCAAGCCGCCCGTCGCGGGTCGCGCGGTGGGCTGCGCGGGCCAGCAGGGTTCCGGCGAAGGCCAGATGGTCGACGTCTCGATGGCCGATGGCGCGCTGTCGTGGCTCGCGATGGTTGCCGCGACCTACTTCGCCGACGGCCAGGTGCCGCGGCGCGGAGACCTCCCCCTCGCGGGCGCGCTGGTCTGCTACCGCCCGTACGAGTGCGCCGACGGCTGGGTCTCGCTCGGCGCGCTCGAGCCGAAGTTCTGGCAGGCGTGGTGCCGCGGGGTCGGCCGCGAGGACCTGATCGCGAAGCAGTTCGAGCGTCCCGGCTCCGAGGCACACGGGGAGGTGGCCGAGATCTTCAAGGGCCGCACGCGCGAGCAGTGGGAGGCGTTCGCGCGCGAGCACGACTGCTGCCTGGAGCCGGTGCTCGAGCTGGACGAGGCGCTCGACTCCGAGCTGGTGCGGGCACGCGAGATGGTGGTCGAGCTCGATCAGCCGGGTGCCGAGCAGCCCGTGCGCCAGCTGGGCGTGCCCGTGAAGCTCGACCGTACGCCCGGCGAGCACGACCGCCTCCCGGGGCCGGCGCTCGGCGAGCACACCGAGCAGGTGCTGGGCGAAGCGGGCTACTCCGAGACGGAGATCGCCGAGCTCCTGGCCGGTGGTGCCGCGGCCGGGCCCGCCGAGACCCAGCACGGCACGACGCTGAGGGCGTGAGCGCGCTGGCGGCGAGCGCGAACGCCGTTGATGGAAGCCCGCCCGACCCCGGCGCCGGCGAGCGCGAGCTGCTCAAGATGAGCGAGCTCGCCGAGCGATCGGGCGTGAGCCCGGGCACGATCCGCTACTACCTGCGCGAGGGGCTGCTCGGCGACGGCGCCGACATCGTGCGCACGAGCCGCAACATGGCCTACTACCCGCCCGACTACGTCGAGCGGATCGCGCTGATCAAGCGCCTGCAGGAGGAGCGCTTCATGCCGCTGCGGGTGATCCGCGGCGCGCTGCGCGACGACCCCGACCGGGTACGCGCGCTGATGGAGCTCGAGGACCGCATCATCGAGCGCGCGATCGCGAGCGCGGAGGGACGCGGGCGCGTTTCGCGCAAGGCCGCCGCGGAACGCTACGGCGTGCCGGCGGAGGTGCTCGACCGGCTCGCCGACATCGGCGTGCTGACCCCGAACGGGCGCGGCTACGACCGCGACGACGTCGAGATCATCGAGGCGATCGCGAGCTTCCGCGCCGGCGGCTACGAGGAGGCGCTCGGCTTCACCGTCTACGACACCCTGCGCTACCGCGACGCCCTGGAGCCGCTCGTGCAGGCGGAGGTGCGCGCGTTGCTCGAGCGCCTCGCCGGCGAGGTGGACGTCGAGCGCGCGATGGAGATCATCGCCGCGGGCACCGAGCCGCTGCGCGAGCTGATCGGCGCGATGCACTCGAAGCTGCTGCTCACGGAGCTCGGCCGGCAGCGCTCCGGGCACTCGTCGCAGGCGTGATCGCGCCGGGCGGCTGAGCTACCAGCGCGCGCGGTGGTGCTCCATCACCCCGCGCCCGCTCGCCAGCTCGACGCCCCCCGGCAGCGCGCCCGAGAAGGTCCCGAACGGCGCGCGGTACTCCGAGCTGACGAGCAGCAGGTTCTCGCGCCGCGCGCGCTCGGCCTCCGCCGTGAAGCGCAGCTCCGAGCCGTCGCGCGCGCGGATGAAGCGCAGCTCGGGATCGAACTCGACGGGGCCGACCTCGTGGGGAACCCCGCCGACCCAGACTGCGCGCTCGCTGGCGCGCTCGGGGTCGTTGATGCCGCTTACGAGGTTCCACGCGAGCGGCGTGCCGTCGCGAGCCTCGCCGACGCCGGCGCTCCAGCGCCACTCGGTCACGCGCTGGTGCCAGCCCGCTGAATCGTCGATCACGGCCAGCGCCTCGACCGGGCGCGGCGAGCCGCCGTCCAGCGCGAGCGTGCCATGAGCGCGGACGCCGGCCTGCTTGCGCGTCCAGGACTCCGAGCGCCCGTTGGGACAGCGTGCCTCGATCCCGGGTTCTTCCTCGAACGCGAGCTCGAGCAGCACGCCGCGGTCAGCGAGCCGCAGCGCGCCGGGCTCCAGCACGACCTCGCCCCGTCGCGGCAGCAGCCGGGTGCGCTCGCGCAGCGCTCCGTGACCGTGTGCGTGCAGCGCCCAGAAGCTCTGACGCGCCGGCCCGATCCGGACCTGCGCGGCGCAGAGCATCAGCTCCTCATCGAAGACCCCCACCCAGCGCCAGCGCTTCAGCGGGCGGCCGCGCGCGAACATGCCGCGCCCCGCGATGAAGCTCTCGGCTGAACCGAAGCGGGTCGCGGGCATTATGCTTTCGGCTGTTGACTGACCAGTCAATCTATTTCTGGGCCTGGCCGGGGGAAGAGGTTCCGTGAAGGTCGCAGCCGTTCAGCTCAACTCCAGCGCCGATCAAGAGGCCAACCTCGCCACGGCCGACAGGCTGACCCGCGCGGCGGCCGCGGACGGCGCTCAGTTGATCGTACTCCCGGAGAAGTGGACCGCGATGGGAACCGAGACCGAGCTGCGCGCCTCCGCGCAGCCGCTCGACGGCCCTGCGATCGGCTGGGCGCGCCGGACCGCGCGTGAGCTGGGCGTCGAGATCGTCGCCGGCTCGATCCTCGAGCTGGTCTCCGAGAACGAGAAGCTCGCGAACACGAGCGTGCACGTGGGCGCCGACGGGGAGATCAAGGCCACCTACCGCAAGGTGCACATGTTCGACGTCGAGGTCGGCGGGCGCGTCTACCGCGAGTCCGAGCTCGAGCAGGCCGGCGAGGAGATCGTGCTGTCGCGAACCGCGGACGGCGTCGAGCTGGGGCTGTCTGTCTGCTACGACCTGCGGTTCCCCGAGCTGTACCGCATCCTCGCGGTGCGCGGCGCGCGCATCATCGCGATCCCCGCCGCGTTCACGCTCCCGACCACGCGCGACCACTGGGAGACGCTGGTGCGGGCGCGCGCGATCGAGGACCAGGCGTTCGTGATCGCGGCCAACCAGACGGGCGAGCACCCGGGCGGCCAGCACTCGGGCGGGCGCTCGATGATCGTCGACCCGTGGGGCGCGGTGCTCGCGGAGGCCGGCGAGGACGGCGAGGCCGTGCTCGTGGCCGCGCTCGATCTCGACCGCCAGCTCGAGATCCGTGCCAGCCTGCCGTCGCTGGCGAACCGACGTCCGGACGCCTACCGCTGGCCCGAGTCCGCGCATGCGGAGGCGGGGCGATGAGCGCCTCGGGACGTGCAGGCGGGCGGGCGGTCCAATCCCGGGCGAAGCCCGCCGCCGAGAAGCGACGGCTGATCCTCGACGCCGCCGTGCGGGTGTTCGCGCGCCAGGGCTTCCACGCCTGCCGCGTCGCCGACATCGCCGACGAGGCGGGCGTCGCCTACGGGCTCGTCTACCACTACTTCGGATCGAAGGACGAGGTGCTCGACACGCTCTTCCTCGAGCGCTGGAACGTGATGCTCGAGGTGATCCGCAACGTGGACGCGGAAGGGCTGCCGGTGCGCGAGAAGCTGACGGCGATCGCCTCGTTCATCGTCGACAGCTACCAGCACGACCCGGACCTGATGAAGGTGATCATCGTCGAGGTCACGCGCGCGGCGAACTCGTTCGGCGACACGCACATCGGCACGATCCGCGAGGCCTACGACCTGATCGGCGGCATGATCGCCGCGGCGCAGGAGAGCGGGCAGTTCAAGCCCGACATCGACTCGCGGTTCGCGGCGATGGCCTTCTACGGCGCGATCGAGCAGCTGCTGACGGGCTGGATCTTCGGCCTGCTGCCGCGGAGCCCGGAGGACTTCGAGCGGGCGAAGTGGCTGGTCGTCGAGACCATCTGCGGCGGACTCGAGACGCGCGCCGGGGAGGGGTCGACGGAAGGGAGGAGGAACGCCGGCGTCCGCTGAAAGTTTTGAGTCGCGACAGGCCGGGGCAATAGACTGGCGCAGCATGGAGAACGAGCTGGTCAAGAGGCTTGTCTGGTCGGGGCTGCTCGCCGGCTTCGGTGCGCTCGCGAGCATCGCCGCCAGCCGCGCGGCGGCGCTGACCTGGCGGCGGATCTTCGACGAGGATCCGCCCGAATGAGCCCGCATCAGAACGGCGGCGAGCCGCCGCAGAACATCGCCGCTGCGGTCGCGGACATCTCCGAGCGCGCGAGCGCTCCTGGTCCGCGAAGAGATCGAGCTCGCCAAGGCCGAGCTGACAGAAAAGGGGACGAAGCTCGCGAAGGGGGCGGCGGTCGGCGCGATCGCCGGCGTGTTCTTCGTGTGGGCGGTGCTGTTCCTGCTGATCGGCCTTGCCTGGCTCCTCTACTACTACCTTCCCGGCAACCAGTTCACGTTCTTCTGGGGCTTCTTCGCCGTCGGGCTGCTCCTGATCGCACTGGGCGTCGCCGCCGGGCTGATCGCGGCGCGCGCGTTCAAACGCGGCGCGCCGCCGGTGCCGACGATGGCGATCGAAGAGGCGCAGAGGATCCGCGAGACGGTCGCGCCCACGCACGAGCCTGTCGCTCCGGTTCCGGCCGCGCCGCCGACACCGCCCCCCTCCGCGCCGGTCCCGCCCGGGGGCGCGGGCTGATGGCCGCGCAGCGCTCGCCTGCGGAGATCCGCAGCTCGATAGAGGACAACCGACGCGAACTGGCGGTGTCGGTCGACCGGCTGCGCGGCGAGGTCACCCGCATCACCGACTGGCGCGCGCACGTCGAGCGCCACCGGCCGGAAATCGTGGCCGGCGCGGCCGTTCTCGGCCTGATCGTCGGCGCCCGCATGCTGCGGCGACGGCGCCGCCGCGACTAGCGCGCACCGGGCCTTCGAGTCAGAAACAGAACGCCGACGTTCGCCCACTGGCGGACCAAGGGCTCCAGTCACGTGTTCGCGCGCGCCGAAGCGGGATCTGTACGCCGAGGGCAAGAGCGAAGAAGCCGCCCCGAAAGGCAAGCCCGAAGAAGCGCCGGGCAAAACCGAAGAAGTCACCGGCAAAGGCGGCTCCCGGCAAAGGCGGCTCCGGGAACGCGGGCTCGAGCAAACCGGAAGCCGAAGCCGGCGGCAAAGGCCAGAGCGGCGCGCCGCACTGACGCGGCGCTTTCGCGTGACGCAGAGCGGGCCGGCGGCCGCTCGGTCGTCAGACCGCGAACCGGAACCCTCGGACGGTCGCGGAACATGCCGCATCCACCGGGATCGCGGCCGCCGCGCGGGCGCACGGGGGAGTATCAAGTGCTCCGAATCGGGTTCTCCTAGCGGGTGAACTGGCCGGGGACGCGGCGTCGGCGTCCCCGGCCGCTCCTTCGGCGCGGGGGGGCTGGAAAGAGCCGCGGGGTCCCAATAGGCTGATCGGAACGTTCCCGGGAGACGGAGGGGGAGATGCGACGGGCAGCTGTCGTCACGACCACGTTGGCATTCGTCGCGATCTTCGCAGCAGCGGCCGCGGCCGCGCCGCCCTCCTGGCACTACTGCGCCAAGACGGTGCCGAAGAACACGGGCAACTACAGCGACAAGGTGTGCTCGCTCGCCAGCGAACCGGGACACGGCAAGTACGAACTCCTCGAAGGCGTGGGCAAGGGCAAGGGCTTCAAGGGCAAGCTCCTCCCGGACTCCCAGGGCGCTGACGGTCACGATCCCGCACAGAGCCGAACTCCACGTCGAATGCGCCAAGGCGTCGATCTCAGGCCGCCCGGTCGCGCCGCGGGGCGTCGCCGGGGTCCGGATCACGTTCTCGAAGTGCGAACTGCTGGGCGCGCTCGTGCGGAACGATCTCGACCGAAGCTCTCAGCGGGGAACTCGGCTGGCTCGACGAGGGAACCGGCATGGCCGGCGTCTCGCTGACCAATGAAGCCAAACCCGGCACGGGGCTGGTCACGCAGGTCTCGTGCACGTTCAGCGACGGCCAGGTCGTCAAATTCCGCTCGAACGGTGCGTTCGTCGGCGCGCTCCCGGCGAACGGGCCGATCAGCAAGGAACGCACGCTGAGCTACTCGCTCGCGGAATACCTCGAAGAAGAAACCGGGCCGACGAACCCGCCGGCGTTCGAAGAAGGCTTCGTGGGGACGCTTCAGACGGAAATCAACTCGCCCGAAAGCAAAGGCGAATGGACGCCCGAAGGCGGGTACCGCTCGGGCATCGAAGCGAGCTTCCCGCTCAAGGGCGAAGCGCTTTCGATCTTCTAGGTCTCCGGCGCCGGGAGGCGGCGTCGCGCTCCCTGCTCGGCCTCGCGTTGCAGCGCGCGGCGAGCCGATCAGCCCAAGAGCGCCCGCGGCACCCCGCCGATCCCGATCAGCCCCGGCCCGGTGTAGGTGCCGATCACCGGGCCTACCTCCGAGGAGAAGATCGGTTGCGAGTCGAAGATCTCGCGGCAGCGCTCGATCAGTCGCTCGGCCTGCTCGGGCGCCTGGATGTGCTGGACGACCCAGCCGTCAGCGCCTGCGTCGCGCAGCTCCTCGGCGTAACGGACCATGCGCTCGAAGGCACGGGCGGCGGTCCGAACCCGCTCGACCGGGGTGATCTCGAACTCGAGCGACAGGATCGGCTTGATGCGCAGGGTGCCGCCGAGCCACGCCTGGGCCTTGCCGATGCGCCCGCCGCGGCGCAGGTACTCGAGCGTGTCGAGGGCGAACCAGATGCGAAGCGACTTGCGCGCCTCGCGCACGCGCGCGGCGACCGCGTCCTTGTCGCCGCCCGCTTCGGCCGCCGCGCAGGCGGCCAGCACGAGCATGCCGAGGCCGCCGCAGGCGGTTTCCCCGTCGATCACCTCGACGCGCTCGCCGAGCCCGCGCTCGGCGAGCAGCGCGTGCGCCTGGCGCGCCGCCTCCACGGTGCCGGAGATGCCTCCCGCGAGGTGGATCGAGACCACGTCGCGGCCTTCGTCGAGCAGCGGCTCCCAGACGGCGAGGAAGTCGCCGATCGAGGGCTGCGAGGTGCTCGGGAGTTCAGGATCGGTGCCCAGCCGCTCGTAGAACGGGGCGAAGCTGGCCATGTCGAGCTCGCGCTCGGGCTCGGCCGGCCCAGCCCACGTAGAGGCTGATCTGGTGGACGCCCCGCTCATCAGCGAGGGCCCGCGGGAGGTAGTGGGTGCTGTCTGAGGCGACCGCGACGGGAGCCATGCGGCGCGAGACGCTACCGCAACGCCTCCTCGAGCTCACCGGACTCGTACATCTCTGTAACTATGTCGCACCCGCCGATCAGCTCGCCGCCCTTGAACAGCTGCGGGATCGTGGGCCACTCCGAGATCGCCGAGAGCTCCTGGCGGATGCGCGGGTCGGGGAGGATGTCGACCGCGGCGAAGGGCACCTCGAGCGACTGGAGGATCGCGACGGTCCGCGCCGAGAAGCCGCATGCCGGAGCCTCGGGCGTCCCCTTCATGAACAGGATCACGTCGTGCTCGGCGATCGCCTCCTTGATCGCGTCGCGATACGGGCTGCTCTCGGCGGGGTCGGCCGCCGGTGCGGCTGCCGGCGCCTGGCCGGCCATCGGGATCGGGTCGAACTGGTTGCTTGACATCGCGAGGGCTCCTGGCTTCAGGGGGACTGGATCGTGGAGGGGGCTTGTGTCTTCAGGGCGAGCGCGTGGATCGCGCCGCCGATGTCGGATTCGAGCGCGCCGTAGACGAGCTTGTGCTGCTTGATGCGGCTCAGCCCGGCGAAGGACTCGGCGGTGACGGTCGCGCTGAAGTGGTCGCCGGTCCCGGTCGTGTCCTCGACCTCGGCCGTGGCGCCGGGGAGCGCCGCCTCGATCCGCTGCTTTATCTCCGCTGGCGTGGGCACCGGTTTCCTAGCGTAGAAGATCGTGAGAGCGCCCACCCGCCCCTCGCGGGGCCCGTGCAGCCGGCGCTATACTTTGGAAAGTCTTGGAGCCGTCAACAGGAGCGCAGCCGATGATCGACATCACCGACAAGGGCGCCGAGAAGGTGCACGAGTTTCTAACCGCCCAGCAGGCCGATGTGAGCCTTGCCGGGCTGCGCGTGGGCGTTCGCGGTGGCGGCTGCTCGGGCTTCCAGTACCAGCTGGCCTTCGACGAGCAGCGCGAGAGCGACATCGTCTTCGAGAGCCACGGGCTGAAGCTGCTGGTCGACCGCGAGAGCCTGCAGTTCGTGAGCGGCTCGACGATCGACTACGAGGAGAGCCTCCAGGGCGCCGGCTTCAAGGTCAACAACCCGAACGTCGTCGCCGCCTGCGGTTGCGGCTCCTCCTTCCGGGTCGCCGAGGAGGAGCAGGTCTCAGCCGTCTGAGGGCGCGCCCGCGCGCCCCGGCCCGAGCGCCGAGGCCCGGCAGCCTTGCGCCGCGTCGCCGCGGCCGCCGTTCTCAGCCGCGGCACTCTGGTCGGCCGGGTGCGGTGGCGCACACGCTCCCAGCGCGGAGCTCGACGACCGCGACGCCGCCGCCGCGCCAAGCGGTCCCGCGTTCGGCATCACCGAGGACAACGCGGACCTGCTCTGGGCACCGGGCGCGGAGGCGCCGCCGCAGGCGGCCCCGTTCATCGCCGCGCGCCGCGAGCTCGCCGCTCTGCACCCTCGCTACGTCAGGCTGCTGATCGACTGGGCGGAGGACCAGCCCTCGCAGTCAGCCCCGGCCGATCTGGAACAGCCGGTCGACGGGTGCGCTCGTGGCGTGCCTCCCTGCGGCTCCTATGCCGGCGTCGCGGGCGAGCTTGAAGCGATCGCCTCCCAGCAGCGGGCCGCGCGCGGCCGGGGCGAACCCGAACCGCAGGTCGTCGTCGACATCCTCGGTACGCCCTCCTGGGCCGCGCTGCCCGCGCACGGCTGCGAAGCGCCCGGCACGCCGCCGACCGCGCGCGTCCATCCGCCCGGATGCGCTGCCCGCCTACCGCGCGCTGATCGCTCGGCTGATCGCGCTCGGCAGTCAGAAGGGCGTCGGCCTGCCCTGGTGGACGCCTTGGAACGAGCCGAACGATCCGCGCTTCCTGGCGCCCCAGCGCGACACGTGCACCGCGTCGGGGACGCCTCTCGTCACGGACTCCTACGCGGCGCTCGCGCGCGCGATGGGAGCCGAGCTGAGGGCCGCGGGCACGGGAGCGCAGATGCTGCTCGGCGAGCTCGGCGGATATCTACGGGGCTCTCCCCACCGGCTCGCGGTCGACGAGTTCGTGCAGGCCTTGCCCGCCGACGTGCTGTGCCTGGCGCGGGACTGGTCGGTCCACGCCTACGAGTCCTACGGACCCCGCGCGCGCGCCGGCGAAGGCGACGCTGTGGCCGCGCTCGAGCGCGCCCTCGACGCGCGCGGCGGCTGTGCCGCGGGCGACCGCGTCTGGGTCACCGAGGCGGGCGCCGGCGCGCCGCGACCGGGCAGGCCCCGAGCGGGCACCGCCGGCGAGGAAGCCGGCTCGCAGAGCGCGCTCGGGCGCCGGCTCGATGCGTGGTCCTCCGATCCGCGGGTGGCCGCGGTGTTCCAGTACTCATTCCGCGAGGACCCTGCGTATCCGGTCGGGCTCATCGATCCGGGCCTGCACCGACTCTATGGGACGTATTCCGTCTGGTTGGCGTTCTCTCACCAACACTGAAGCTCTAGTAGAGGCTGATGTGGGCGTACGCGCGCGAATTCCCTGGTACCAGTGAGAAACGCCGCCCTGGAGCGGGTGCACAGCTCGCTCCACGGCGCCCGTTGTCTGGCTCGCCAGCCAGCAAATGTTGTTGCTTTGCAGGCAACAAGGGCGGTTGACGCCCGCTTCGGACCTGTGCTACGGTCGCCCGCGACATGAGGTCGAGGGTGGAGATGGGGAGGGACGCCCAGTCGCGCGGCAACGCGTGCGTCCCCTGCGAAGGGGCCGACGGAGTTGCCCGTTTCCACCCGCAAGGCTTGACCTTGACGCATGAGATGTTTTCTGCCAGGGTCGGGAGCAGCACCGCGAAGCTGAGGAGCAGCGACGCGGACTCGACGGGCTTGGGGGCAGCCTCGTCTTTCTAGAGGCCGTTCCGAAGCCGGTCAACTAATCAAGAGGGAAAAGGAGCAGTTCACTGATGAAACGCATGAGGATCCTGGGGCTTGCCCTGGTCGCTGTGTTCGCGCTTGCCGCGGTCATGGCTGCCGGCGCTTCCGCGGTCAAACCGACGTGGAAAGTCTGCGTCAAGGCCGAACCCAAGAACACCGGTGAATTCAGCAACAAGGAATGCACCACCTCGGCTGGTGGCACCGGCAAGTACAACCTGGTTGCCGGTATCGGCAAAGGCAAGCCGTTCAAGGGCAAGGGTGGCAAAGCCGTCCTGCACAACGTCATTCCGGAAAAAGGCGACATCAAGGTCGAATGCGAATCCTTCAAGGACGCAGGTGAAGTCGTCGCTCCGTCGGGTGTCGTGAATGTCCACAGCGAATTCAAGAAGTGCAAATCGCTTGGCTTCCCGTGCAAAACCGAAGGTGGCAAAAAGGAAACCATCACCACCGAACTGCTGGCCGGCGAACTCGGCTGGCTGGACAAAGGTCACACGCAGGCCGGCGAGTCTCTGACGAGCCAGGCCGCACCGGGCACGGGCTTCCTGGCCCAGTTCGAATGCGAAGGTGAGGCCAAAGTCCGCGTGCACGGCGCCGTCATCGGCTTCGTCTCGCCGTCTCACGTGGTGCAGAAGGAATCCGTCTCGTCCTTCGCGGTCGCCGAATACGGCATTGGTCAGCCCAACTCGCTGAGCAACCCGCCGGCGTTCGAAGAAGGTGCGGAACCGGTTGGCGTCCTGCTGACCGAACTGAACGGCAAAGAAACCGGCAACACGTGGCAGCCTGAAGGCGGCCTGGTGTCCGGTCAGGAAGCTACGGCGATCAACAAGGGCGAAGCCCTCGGCATCTCCTAGCAACCAGCCAGTTCGCAGTTAGCAGCACAGCTGTAAGCGCGCGGGGCCTTCGGGCCCCGCGCGTCGTTTAAGGCAGTTGCGCCCCGCCGCGCGGCTCGGGGCAGCCTCGCACCGATGCGCGATGGAGCCCGAGCGCGCAACTTTCCGCTCCGCGCGGCGTCTAGAACATTGGCTGGTAAGAGCGCTGACAGATGCCCGTTAGGGGTAGATAGAAGGCAAGGGCGCGGTTGCTGCTTGACAAGCAAATACCCGCCAATAGACTTCGAGAGGTTCTGTAGGGACGGGAGAGGGATCGGATGAGGGAAGCCGGGGAGACCATCGGGTCGCACAGGAGAAGGCGTGCCGGTATCGCACGTCTCGTGCTGTGCGCGCTCGCCTTGGCGGCGGCTCTCGCAGCGATCCCCGCCTCCTCCTCGACCGCGCTGTCCCAGCGTGGGCACATGGCGCCCACCGCGTTCGGCAAAGAAGGCAGCGGCGCCGGCGAAATGAAGGAACCCGAGGGCGTCGCCGTCAACGAAGCGACCGGCGACGTCTACGTCGTCGACCACGGCAACGCGCGCGTCGACCGTTTCAACTCGAACGGCGAATTCATCTCGGCCTTCGGCTTCGGCGTCGCCGACGGGGAACACAAGTTCGAGATCTGCACCACCACCTGCCAGGCGGGGCTGCCCGCCAAAGGCAAGGGCGAGCTCTTCAACGCCCGGGAGATCGCGGTCGACAACTCGACCGACCCGAAAGACCTCTCCAAAGGCGACGTCTACGTCGAAGTGCCGCCGTTCGAAGCCGAACTCAAAGGCAAAGAAATCGAACGCGAACTAGGCGCGATCATGAAGTTCACGCCCGACGGGCACACCGCCGAAAAGGGCGCGCTGATCCAGAGCTGGCGCAAGGAAGTGACCAACAAAGAAGGACACACCTTCATGGTCAAGGAAGAAATCGAAGAACCGCTCGGGATCACCGTCGACGCCGCCGGCGACCTCTACCTGGCCGACGAAGAATATGTCGTCAAATGGGACGACGGGACCCCCAACAAGACGCTCGGCCAGGTCGAACAGGAACCCGAAGGCAACGAAGCTCCGGGGATCGCCGTCGACTCCTCAGGCAACCTCTACCTCGCGGGCATCTTCCCGTCGGCACAAGGCACGCACTTCGCGCCTGAGTACACCGAGTTCCTGCCGGGCGGCGGCGAACCGATCCTCGACACGATCTACGACAAGGCGACGTCCGCGCTCGCGTACGACACGAAGAACAAAGGCTTCGTGCTCGACAACAACACGAGCGTGACCGTGCTGAACCAGCACAAGGAACTGGTCGAGACGCTCGGCCAGGGCCAGCTGACCAGGAGCTCGGGCGTCGCCGTCAACGGCGCGAGCGAACACATCTACGTCACCGACGAAGCCACCGGCAAGGTGCTCGACTTCGGCCCCGAAGGACCCGGCGCACCCACCTTCGGTGACTCCTCGACGCACAACACGACGGGGACCTCGACCGAAATCTCGGCCGCGGTCAACCCGACCGGCGGGCAGGAAGCGAAGTTCTCGATCCGCGCCAGCAGCGGTCCCGTCCCGGGACCGGAATCGCCGTGCACCAGCCCGTGCGTCGAATCTGCGCTCACACCTCTCGGCTCCGAAGGCTTCGAAGAAGTCGCGGTCGGCCCACTGACGCTCGAAGGGCTGACGCCGGAAACGAAGTACCACTACCGCGTCTTCGCCCAGAACAAAGTCGGGGCCACGACGCTGACCGCTGAGAGCGGGGAATTCTTCTTCACGACGGCCTACGCACCGGGCAGCACGCTCCCCGACGGTCGCGCGTGGGAGCAGGTCTCGCCCGTCAACAAGAACGGCTCGGCGCTCCAGCCGAACCCGACCGAAACAGGCGGCCTCCTCCAGGCGTCGGCCGACGGCGAAGCCATCACCTACCTCGGGGCGGGGGCGATCTCGAACAGCGAAGGCAACCCCGAACCCGAAGGTAACTACGCGCCCGACCTGACGCAGATCTACGGCCGGTGGGGTCCGAGCGGATGGTCGGCCCACGATCTCGACATCGCCCATGAAAAGGCCGAAGGCGTGATCCCCGGCGAAGGCAACGGCTATCAGCTCTTCTCCGAAGGCCTCGACCAGGCCCTGCTCGAACCGGTCACCAAACAGCGGTTCGAACTGCCGCCGTTGAACGGGACCGAAGGCCAGGAACGCTCCCCCTACCTGCGCAGCCAGGAACCCGAATGCGTCCAATCTCCCGCTCCCAAGAGCTGCTTCAACGCGCTGGCGAACGCGTCCAACACGACGCAGCCCTTCGCAGAAGCGAACCAGAACGTCACCTTCGCCGGCGGCAACGCGAGCCTGAGCAGTGTGGTGCTCGAAGCCACCAAAGCGCTGACCTCGCAGGCAGTTCCCAGCAGGGGCAACCTCTACGAGCGCAGTGCGCAGGCCCCGGGGACGCTCGAACTGGTGAGCGTGCTGCCCAACGAAACGCCGGCAGCGAACGCCCTGCTCGGCGGCGGCCCGACGCGGAACGTCGAACACGCGGTCTCAGAAGAAGGATCGCGCGTTTTCTTCGAGGGGAACGAAGGCGCGAAAGAAACCACCCAGCATCTGTATATGCGGGACACGGCGCTCGGCAAGACCGTCCAGCTCGACGCGCAGCAGCCTGGCGTCACGATCCCCGCCGGCCTCTACCCCCAAGTGCCGGCCACCTACGAAATCGCCAACTACCTGACCGCGAGCGCCGACGGCTCGATCGTCTACTTCACCGACCAGTGGCGCCTGACCCCGAACTCGCAGGCAGGGCCCGAACAGTTCGACCTCTACGCCTGCCACATCGTGGTCGTCGCGGGCGCACCGAAGTGCAACCTGACGGACCTGACCGTCTCGTCCAACGCCGAAGAACGGGGCGGTGTGCAGGGCATCTTGGGCGCCGGAAGCAACTCCGCCGGGGCGTCCGTCTACTACGTCGCCAACGCAAAGCTCGCCGCGGGCGCCGAACCGGCCAAATGCGTCGCGGGCCAGGCGGCCGCCGAAAAAGAAGGCGAAGAAATCGAAGAAGGCGTCGAACTCGAAGCGAAAGCGCTCGGCCGGCTCTGCAACCTCTACGTGCAACGCTTCGACACCGAAACGGGCGCCTGGAGCAAACCGAAACTGATCGCCCGTGTCTCCGCCGAAGACGAAAGCGACTGGCACTCACAGCTGGCAGGCAAGCAGGTCGGCACGCGCGGGCCGATGGGTTCCGTCACCTCGCGCGTCTCTCCGGACGGGGAATTCGTCGCGTTCATGTCCGATCGGAACCTGACCGGATACGACACGCGCGATGTCTCCAACGGCCGCGGAGCCGAGGAGGTCTACAGCTACGGCGGCTCGGCCGGCAGGCTGGCGTGCGTCTCGTGCAACCGCGGCGGCGCGCGTCCGCACGCGATCTTCGACACCATCTTCACCGGCGAAGGGATCGGCTTCGCGTTCGACAGGTCGCGTATCTGGAGGGACCGCCTGCTCTCCGCCAACGTCCCGGGCTGGTCCAACTACAACTTGATCGCCGCGCGGTACCAGTCCCGCTACGTGGACGACCAGGGACGCGTGTTCTTCAACAGCGTCGAACCGCTCGTCCCCCAGGACACCAACGGCAAGGCCGACGTCTACGAGTGGGAGCCGAACGGCGTCGGAGGATGTACGCCTGCGGCGGAAACGTACAGCGAAGCGTTCAGCGAAGGCGCCGGAGGGTGCATCTCGCTGATCTCCTCCGGCAAGTCCGATCACCCCTCGGTCTTCATCGACGCGAGCGCCGACGGGAACGACGTGTTCTTCCTCACGAGCGGCCAGCTCGTCAAACAGGACGAAGACTCGAGCTTCGACGTCTACGACGCATCGGTGTGCGGCCGCGAAGGCACGCGCCCGTGCCTGCCCGAACCCGAAGCCACCAAAGCACCGTGCACGGAACTCAAAACCTGCCGCCCCCTCGAAGGCGAAGAATCGACCACGCCCACCTTCGCCCCGCCGACCAGCGGCGCGGCGAGCAGGTCCCGGCAACACGGGCAAATCCGAAGTGCTGCCCAGCAAAGAAGAAAAATCGAAAACCACCACCACCACGAAAGCGAAACCGCTCACGCGCGCCCAGAAGCTCTCGAAAGCACTGAAGGCGTGCAAGAAACTCAAGCGGCACGGCAAGCGCGTGGCGTGTGAAAAGGCCGCCCGGAAGAAGTACGCCGCCAAGAAGGCCAGTGCCCACAAGAGCGCGACCCACCACCCCGTCGGGAGGGGACGATGATGCGCCGCCTGCGCGCTCTCGGGGTGGCCGTGGCTGCCTGCGCCGCGCTTGCCCTGGCGCTCGGCGCGGGTTCGGCCTACGCCAACTCGGCGTGGTGGAGGATGAACGCGTTCACGGGTCCGACCAACCTCGTGGCCGGGAAGAAAGCCGTTCTGCACGTTTCCGTGGTCAATTCCGGCTATACCGCCGTGCACGCGGGTACGAACAAGCTGACGATCACGGACAAACTTCCCGTCGGGCTGAAGCTGGCCAAGATCTACCTCGCCGAGGCGGGCGTCTACGAAAATCTCGGAGGACAGGAAAAGATCCTGCTCGGATGCACGACGTCCGAAAGCCGGACAGTGACGTGCTCGCTTCCCCTGAGCCCCAAGTCGATCGTCTACGCCTTCCAGGATGTGAGGCTGAGCCTCGAAGTAGAAGTCGAAAAGGGCGGTGCAGGCGAAGGGACGCTGGTCAACGGTGCGATCAACACGGTGACGATGGAAGGCGGCGAAGACGGCGAAGGAAACGAACTCGGCACCAAGACCTTCCAAGAGCCGCTGGCGGTCTCCGATGAACCTGTGAAGTTCGGCCTGCAGCAGTTCGAATTCACGCCGGAAGACAGCGAAGGGAACCCCGTAACGCAGGCCGGGTCGCATCCCTTCCAGATGACCACCACGGTCAACTTCAACGAGAACGCCGAACTCACGACGAACTTCGCCCAAGAAAAAATCCTCAACCCCGTGCCGCCGCAGATGCCGAAGAACCTGCACTTCATGCTTCCTCGTGGCCTGATCGGCAACGTCGCCAACCGGCCGAAATGCACCGAAGCGGACTTCGACACGATCTTCACGGGCGACTCGAACAACTGCCGCGAGAACACCGCGATCGGCATCACCGCGGTGACACTCCTCGAAACGGACGTCTTGGGCTTCGCGACTGTGCCGGCGCCGATCTTCAACCTGATCCCCGCTCAGGGCGAACCTGCCCGCTTCGGCTTCGAGGTCGCGGGAGTCCCGGTGGTCCTCACGACGAAGGTCCTGCCCGAACGCAACTACGAGGTCGAAGTCAGCGTCCACTACGCCACGCAGGCTGCCTATGTCGAGTCGAGTCAGGTGACGTTCTGGGGCACCCCGGGCGACCACCTTCACGACGCGAGTCGCGGCTGGGAATGCATGGCCGAAGGCGCGCAGGTAAAGGGAGATTCCGAACCGCGTCCCTGTAAGCCCTCCGAAGAATCGGAACCGACGGCATTCCTGACGATGCCGACGTCCTGTGAAGACAAACCGGTTGCGCACGCCAGCGGAGAATCCTGGCCGAAGAAAGGTGAAGACGGGGAACTCCACGAAGCAACCTTCGGCGGCTTGCCATCCGACGAATTCGCCTTCACGCCGTTCACGAACTGCGCGGCGCTGCCGTTCAGCCCGACCGTCGAATACGAAGCCGATCATGCGCAGGCGGCCACGCCCTCGGGCATGACCGTCAAAGTCAAGGTCCCGCAGAACACGACGCTCGCCGGCGGCGAAAAATCGCTCGCCGAGGCGGGGGTCCGCAAGACGGTGCTGACGTTGCCCGCCGGCGTCGAGGCCAACGCCGGCGCCGCGAACAGCCTGCTCACGTGTACGACCGGCGAGTTCGGCTACATCGGCGAAGCACCGTTCGGGGAAGACTCCGCGCTCGCCGGGCTGACTGAAAACAGTCACTTCAACACAGCCGCCGTGACCTGCCCGGATCAAGCGAAGGTTGGCACGGTCAAGATCATCACGCCGCTCCTCGAAGAGCCGGTCGAAGGGTTCGCCTACCTGGCCCACATCCACGTCAACCCGTTCCAGTCGCCGCTCGTCCTGTTCTTGTTCGCCGAAGACAAGAAGGCGGGCGTGACGGTGAAGCTCGCGGGCGAAGTCATCCCCGACCCGACGACGGGCGCGCTGACCTCCGTGTTCAAGGAAACGCCGCCGCTGCCGTTCAGCGAACTGATCGTGCACCTGATGGACGGCGCGCGCGCTTCGCAGTCCACGCCCGAAACCTGCGGCACCTTCCCCGGTGCCGCGGCGTTCACGCCCTGGTCCGTCAGCGGCAACGAAGCAGAACGCGACGCCCAGTCATACGTGCCGGGCGGCGGCGGGCAGGGCTCGCTGGCGATCGGAGCAGGCGTCGGCGGCACCCCGTGCTCGGCGCCCGGGACGCAGCCCTTCAACCCGGGCTTCGTGGCCGGAAGCGGCGGCACCACGCAGGGCGGCGCCTTCGCTCCCTTCACGGTCACGATCGGCCGCGCCGACGGCGACCAGGCGCTCAAAACGATCTCCGTAACGGAGCCTCCGGGCGCCGCGGCGATGCTCGCCTCGGTGACGCCGTGCCCGACCGCCGAGGCGGAAAAGGCCGAACCGAACTGCCCCGAAAGCAGCGCGATCGGCGAATCGACCGCTGTCGCCGGCCTCGGCTCCTCCCACGTGACGCTCCACGGCACCGCCTACCTGACGGGCCCGTTCCACGGTGCGCCGTTCGGGCTGCTCGACGTCACGGACGCCACCCACGTGGGCGAATTCAACCTCGGCCACATCCCGGTGATGTCGAAGATCACGGTCGACGAAACCACCGCGCAGGCGACCGTGACGAGCGAACCGGCGCCGAAGTTCGTCAAAGGCTTCCCGTCGCAGATCCACCAGCTCAACATCAACATCAACCGGCCCGGCTTCACGTTCAACCCGACCAACTGCAACTCGATGCCGATCACGCGCACTTCACGGGTTGGGGCAACCCGGGGATCGCCGAAGGCGCGAGCACCACGTCCTACCCGTTCGTCGCCAGCAACTGCGGC
>CAWGBB010000007.1:0-136296 GCA_963820745.1 uncultured Solirubrobacteraceae bacterium
GCATGTCGCCATGCAGCTGGGACCATCTCATGATCCAGTGTCCTGGACCTCCGGCGTATGGCCTCTGAGGATTCTGATCAGCTCTGATCTGGGCTTCTGGCGGTTCATCGTCTGCGTGATCTCGGCGATGTCCGCTAGACCCGAGTGGGTCAAATGGACACCGCGATCAATCATGCCGACGCAGACAGCGAACTTCTTGAAGTCGCTCTGCTTCGATGAATGCATCGGGTGCTCCGCGAAGAACGGAATGATCGTGTCGATCAAATCCGCGCGCCGCCGCACCACGTAGCGGTACAGGTGCTCCGTGTGGTTGTCGTGCCGCCTATTCGCGATCACGCTGCCCACTCCGAAGAAGTCCACAAGCTCGTGGAGACACCCGACGCTTCGTGCGCCTTGCGTAACCGCAAACTCGTGAGCCACCTGATAGCCGGTCTTGTAGCCTTTTCGGCCGTCGCGGCTTGCTTGCCGCACGAAACCGATGGAGAAGCATCCCTCTCCGTCTACAAAACCTACAACCCAGCCGACCTGAATCAGCCTTTCCTGCTGATTGTCCGCACCCGTCACATTTTCACGGTACCGCCCACACGGGACGGCACTCGTAGTGCGGGATACTCGGATGTTCCAGCATATAGCCAGGTTTTACAACTACCTCGGTCAACTGATAGTTACGGCCGCCGTTTACCGGGGCTTAGCTTCGCTGCTTCGAACCGAAGTCCTAACAACTCCACGTAACCTTCCGGCACCGGGCAGGCGTCAGCCCCTATACGTCGTCTTTCGACTTAGCAGAGACCTGTGTTTTTGGTAAACAGTCGCTTCAGCCAATTCACTGCGGCCCTCTCGGGCTCCACTCGCGAGGAGTTTCACCCTACTGGGGCGCCCCTTATCCCGAAGTTACGGGGCGATTTTGCCGAGTTCCTTAACGAGGGTTATCTCGATCACCTTAGTATTCTCTACTTGCCCACCTGTGTCGGTTTTGGTACGGGCACGCGCTTCCTCCCTAGAGGATTTTCTCGGAGGTATGGCGTCAGGGACTCGCCGGCTTACAGCCAGCTGGCATCGCACCTCAGGTTATGCGGCCCCGCATTTGACAAGGGCCACCCCTACATGCTTACCCCAGGGCAACCATCGCCTGGGTTCCCTTAGCCTTCCTCGTCCCCCCATCGGTCAAACGGAAGCGACGTGGTACAGGAATATCAACCTGTTGGCCATCGACTACGCCTTTCGGCCTCGCCTTAGGTCCCGACTAACCCTGAGCAGACGAACTTTACTCAGGAATCCTTGGGCAATCGGCGGAGGGGATTCTCACCCCTCTTTCGTTACTTATGCCGGCATTCTCACTTCCCAAGCCTCCACGGCTGGCTTACGCCGCCGCTTTACCGGCCTGGGAACGCTCTCCTACCGCGTGATCGACCCGAAGGTCTCACACACCCGCAGCTTCGGTGACTAGCTTGAGCCCCGTTGAATTGTCCGCGCTCGAACACTTGACCAGTGAGCTGTTACGCACTCTTTCAAGGATGGCTGCCTCTAAGCCAACCTCCTGGTTGTCTATGCACTCGAACATCGTTTCCCACTTAGCTAGTACTTAGGGACCTTAGCTGGCGGTCTGGGCTGTTTCCCTTTTGACGCTGAAGTTTATCCCCCAGCAACTGACTCCCGGAGTAAACGTGACTGGTCTTCGGAGTTTGCCTGAAGTCGGTAACCTGGTAGGGCCCCTAATCCAAACAGTGCTCTACGGCCAACACGCAATTTATCCGAGGCTATACCTAAATATATTTCGGAGAGAACCAGATATCACTGAGCTTGATTAGCCTTTCACTCCGACCCACAGGTCATCCGCCCAGTTTTCAACCTAGGTCGGTTCGGCCCTCCACGAGGTCTTACCCCCGCTTCAGCCTGCCCATGGGTAGCTCGCTCAGTTTCGGGTATACCGCCTACGACTATGTCGCCCTATTAGGACTCGCTTTCGCTACGGCTCCGCTCATCGCTTAACCTTGCCGCAGACGAGTAACTCGCCGGCTCGTTATGCAAAAAGCACGCGGTCACAGAACAAGTCTGCTCCCACCGCTTGTAGGCACGCGGTTTCAGGTACTATTTCACTCCCCTTCCGGGGTACTTTTCACCTTTCCCTCACGGTACTAGTCCGCTATCGGTCACCTAGGAGTACTTAGCCTTGGAGGGTGGTCCCCCCAGTTTCAGTCCGCGTTTCACGGGAGCGGACTTACTCAGGAACGCTTGACAGGAGATCATGCAGTTTCGTCTACGGGACGGTTGCCCTCTTTGGTGCGCGGTTCCACACGCTTCGACTACCACACAATTTTGTAACTCCTGCCGGGCCGGACACGGCCCGGAACAAACGCCCTACAACCCCCAGCAGGCAACGCGTGTCCGCTTACACCTGCCGGGTTTGGGCTGATCCCTTTTCGCTCGCCACTACTCAGGGAGTCTCGGTTGATTTACTTTCCTCGGGGTACTGAGATGTTTCACTTCCCCCGCTTGTCCTCGCCCGGTCTATGTGTTCAACCGGGGATAACGCCGCATTACCAGCGCTGGGTTTCCCCATTCGGGAATCCACGGGTCAATGGCTATTCAGCGCCTCACCGTGGCTTATCGCAGCCGTTCACGCCCTTCTTCGACTCTAGGTGCCAAGGCATCCACCGTGTGCCCTTACTATCTTGACGGTGATCAGGTCCGGTCGGATCGGATCGCTCCTGGTATGGAGCTCCCCGCCGGCGGACCCGGTGATACCCGTTTCAGCCGCCGCTTATCGATGGCGGCTGATGTGGCTTCTGTGCAGTTTTCAAGGACCGTGGAGAGGCTTGTAACGCCGGCCGTTCCGCGCCATTGTGGCCGCGTCCTGTGTGACGCGTCCAACGCGGACCGGCGGACGCCGGTCTCTCAAAACTCAACAGCATGCTGGCGTCGTTTAGTGCCCCCGGCTCGCCTCGCCCACAAGTAGGAGAGGGCTCGAGCGGCCGGCGGCGATCCAGCCAGGTTCGGTCGACGTGCTAGGCCCGGTCTGCTGTGTCACCCGTGATCTCCCGCGCCGCTTGGGCGCTTCGGACCTCGGGCCGCTGTGGACCGGGGCACCTAGTCAGGTGCTCCCTAGAAAGGAGGTGATCCAGCCGCAGCTTCCGCTACGGCTACCTTGTTACGACTTCACCCCAGTCACGAGCCCCACCTTCGACGGCTCCCTCCCAAAAGGGTTAGGCCACCGGCTTCGGGTGTTGCTCACTCCCGTGGTGTGACGGGCGGTGTGTACAAGGCCCGGGAACGTATTCACCGCGGCAGTGCTGATCCGCGATTACTAGCAACTCCGCCTTCATGCAGGCGAATTTCAGCCTGCAATCCGAACCGAGACGCACTTTAAGGGATTCGCTCCACCTCGCGGTATCGCAACCCTCTGTATGCGCCAATGTAGCACGTGTGTAGCCCTGGACATAAGGGGCATGAGGACTTGACGTCATCCCCACCTTCCTCCGGTTTGTCACCGGCAGTCTCGCATGAGTCCCCAACTAAATGCTGGCAACATGCGACGGGGGTTGCGCTCGTTGCGGGACTTAACCCAACATCTCACGACACGAGCTGACGACAGCCATGCACCACCTGTGAAAGTGCCCCGAAGGGAAGGTGTGTTTCCACACCGGTCACTCACATGTCAAGCCCAGGTAAGGTTCTTCGCGTCGCGTCGAATTAAACCACATGCTCCGCTGCTTGTGCGGGCCCCCGTCAATTCCTTTGAGTTTTAGCCTTGCGGCCGTACTCCCCAGGCGGGCAACTTAATGCGTTAGCTTCGACACGGGGGGAGTCGACACCCCCCACATCTAGTTGCCATCGTTTACAGCGTGGACTACCAGGGTATCTAATCCTGTTTGCTCCCCACGCTTTCGCGTCTCAGCGTCAGTCACGTCCCAGCGAGCTGCCTTCGCCATTGGTGTTCCTCCTGATATCTGCGCATTTCACCGCTACACCAGGAATTCCACTCGCCCCTTCCGGACTCTAGCCCGACAGTATCCACCGGCATTCCAGGGTTGAGCCCTGGACTTTCACAGCGGACTGGTCGGGCCGCCTACACGCTCTTTACGCCCAATAATTCCGGACAACGCTTGCACCCTACGTATTACCGCGGCTGCTGGCACGTAGTTAGCCGGTGCTTCTTGTGAAGGTACCGTCACTCCGAACGGCTGTTCACCGCCGAAGCTTCGTCCCAACTGAAAGGGGTTTACAACCCGAAAGCCTTCTTCCCCCACGCGGCGTTGCTGCGTCACGCTTTCGCGCATTGCGCAAGATTCCCCACTGCTGCCTCCCGTAGGAGTCTGGGCCGTGTCTCAGTCCCAGTGTGGCTGATCGTCCTCTCAGACCAGCTACCCATCGAAGCCTTGGTGAGCCGTTACCTCACCAACAAGCTAATGGGCCGCGGGCCCATCTCGATGCGGAGGCCGAAGCTTCCTTTCCCCTTGCGGGCACATCCGGTATTAGCCCGAGTTTCCTCGGGTTGTCCCGGTCATCGAGGCAGGTAACCCACGTGTTACTCACCCGTTCGCGGCTCTGCCCCAGGGCAAGCCCTGGTTCGTCGCTCCACTTGCATGTGTTAAGCACGCCGCCAGCGTTCGTCCTGAGCCAGGATCAAACTCTCCGTGAAGAACTTCACAGAAAGCCTGTCATGGTGTGCCGCCGCCCGAAGGCGCCGGCGGTCGAGGCCTATACACGTGGCCTCGATCCATAACGGGGTACTTCCCTACTTGACTCTTTGCCGTCCCACGCGAGCATTCAAGATGCTCCCGCGGACGGGTCGAACCTGGACGCACATCACGATCCGTTCGGATCGCAGATGCGCATGCTGTTGAGTTTTCAAAGACCGTCGAGCCTTCTCGAAGGGTCATCCTTCTGAGGAAACCGATCCGACCCAACGCCCTGAGGCGGTTGCGGGCCGACGAAGGAGTATAGCGCTCCGGCACTCCGGCGCGAAGGCCGCCGCTACTCGCGCGGACCCGGCCGCCCGAGCGTGCCTGCTGCTCGGAGCAGCGTAGCCGACCGCCAGGCGGAAGCGCCGGGGGCGGGCGCTCAGGAGGCGCGCAGCCGTCGGAAGCGGCGCCGGCCGACTCGCAGAACCTCACCGTCCGCCGCGGAGGCGTCGAGCTCCTGGTCGGAGGCGCCGAGCTGGCGCTCGCCCAGCCACACTCCCCCCTGCTCCAGCAGCCTCCTGGCCTCGGAGCGCGAGATCCCGAACTCGTCGGCGATCAGCGCGGGGACGTGGACGGTCTGCCCGTTCGGGAGCCGCGCCTCCTCGATCTCCTCGGGCAGCTCCCGTTGCGCGAAGACGCGATCCCATTCGGCCTCGGCGCGCGCGGCCTCCTCGGGCGAGTGCAGCCAGCTGACGAGATCGCGCGCCAGGGCGCGCTTCGCGTCGCGAGCCGAGCTGCCGGAGAGCTCGCCGACGTCCCGAGCGGGCGCCTCGGAGCGCGGATCGACCAGCAGCCGGTAGTACTCCTCCATCGCCTCGTCGGGGATCGCCATCGTCTTGCCGAACATGTCCCCCGGCGCGTCGGTGACGCCGATCTGGTTGCCCAGCGACTTCGACATCTTGCGCGTGCCGTCCGTGCCGACCAGGATCGGCATCGTCATGATCGCCTGCTGCGGGCGCCCGTAGTGGCGCTGGATGTCGCGGCCGAGCAGCAGGTTGAACTTCTGGTCGGTGCCGCCGAGCTCGACGTCGGCTTCGATGGCAACCGAGTCGTAGCCCTGGAGCAGCGGGTAGAGCAGCTCCAGCAGCGAGATCGGCTCCTTGGCCTCCCAGCGTTTCGCGAAGTCCTCACGCTCGAGCAGCTGCGCCGCCGTCGTCGTGCGCACGAGGGCGAGCAGGTCGGTCATCGGCATGTCGAGCCATTCGCGGTTGTGCCGCACCTCGAGCTTGCGGGGGTCGTCGTCGAGGATCTTCATCGCCTGCTCCTGGAACGTGGCCGCGTTCGCGTCGATCTCCTCCGCGGTCAGCATCGGGCGCAGGCTCGAGCGCCCGGACGGATCGCCCACCCGCGCGGTGTAGTCGCCGATGATCAGCACCACGAGGTGGCCCGCGTCCTGGAACTCCCTCAGCTTGCCCAGCACGACCGCGTGGCCGAGGTGGATGTCGGGCGCGGTCGGGTCGATACCCTAGCTTCACGCGCAGCGGCCGGCCCTCCTCGGCGGCCTGGGCGAGGCGCTCCGCGAGTGCCCCCTCGGGCAGCGAGTCGACCGCGTTTCGGGCCAGCCTGGCGGCTTGCTCGGCGGCCGCGGAAGTGTCCTGGGGCATCCGGCGCAATGCTAGACTCTCGCCGGCGCGAGGGGCCGTCGACGCCGCGCTGACCGCCGCGGTTGAGCGCCGCCCGAGGCCGGCTGCCCGGGCATTTCGGCTCCACGCTCGTTGCCTTGCGTCAGACCGTCGCCGATGAGCGCCACCGTTTCCCCCGACATACCCGCCGAGTCCGCGGCCACCCCGAAGCCGCGCCTCAAGCGCCTCCGGTTCGCCGCGATCCTGCTCGCGGTCGCCCTGCTGGGGCTGGTCTCGTTCGTCTTCGGCCTGTTCGTGTCCGTCGCCTCGGACCTGCCCTCGCTGGAACGCTTCTCCCAGATCAAGGACGCCCAGAGCTCCCAGCTGCTGGACGACCTCGGGCACCCGATCGGCGTGCTCAGCCAGCAGAACCGCGTGATCCTCACCGCCGGGCAGATCCCGCCCCTGGTCAAGCAGGCGGTGATCTCGATCGAGGACAAGCGCTTCTACACCAACAGCGGCGTCGACATACGCGGGATCGCCCGCGCCTTCGTCCAGGACGTCCTGCACAAAGGCAGCGTCCAGGGCGCCTCGACGATCGAGCAGCAGCTGATCAAGAACTTCCTGCAGGCGCAGTCGCACCGCACGATCTTCGAGAAGCTCAAGGAGGCCGCACTCGCCTATCAGCTCGCGCACAAGTGGTCGAAGGACAAGATCATCACCGCGTACCTGAACACGGTCTACTTCGGCAACGGCGCGTACGGGATCGAGGCCGCGGCCGAGACCTACTTCGGCCGCGACGTCAACCACGAAGGCTGCGGCATGCCCGGACACCAGCTGTGCGTGCAGCAGCTCCAGCCGTGGGAGGCCGCCCTGCTCGCCGGCATCATCCAGAACCCGAGCGCCTACGATCCGACGACCCACCCCGGGGCCGCGCTCGAGCGGCGCAACACGGTGCTGCGCCAGATGCTCGACCAGGGTTACCTGACGCAGACGGTGTACGCCGAAAGCATCAAGCAGGCCCTGCCCGCGCCGCACGAGGTCCAGGCGCCGGAGGTGCCGACGGTGGAAGGCGTCGACGCCGGCTACTTCACGAGCTGGGTGCGCCAGCAGGTGGTCGAACGGTTCGGCGCCGCGCGCGCCTTCGAGGGCGGCCTGAAGATCCGCACGACGCTCGACCTCGGCCTGCAGCGCGCCGCCGAACAGTCGGTCAACAACTACCTCGCCTACCCGGGCGGCCCCACGGCCTCCATGGTGGTGATCGAAAACTCGACCGGCGAGGTGCGTGCGATGGTCGGCGGGCGCGACTACAACGCGAGCCCGTTCAACATCGCGACCGAGGGCGAGCGCCAGCCGGGATCGTCGTTCAAGGCCTTCGATCTCGCCGCGGCGCTCGAGGACGGCGTCTCGCCCGACTCGGTGTGGAGCTCGAAGGTCAAGACGTTCATCGTCCCCAACACCAACGGCACGGAAAAATTCGTCGTCCACAACGACGAAGGCGCCTACTCCGGGTCCAACACGCTCACCGGCGCCACGGCCTTCTCGGACAACTCGATCTACGCCGAAGTCGGGCTCAAGGTCGGCACTCACAAGATCGCGCTGCTCGCGCACCGCATGGGCATCACCACGCCGCTGTCGACCAACCCGGCGATGACGATCGGCGGTCTCACCGTCGGCGTCACGCCGATCGACATGGCGCACGCTTATGAGACGCTCGCCCACGGCGGCGAGCGCGTCACCGGCTCGATGGCGCTCGCGGGCGAACCGGTCGGCATCCAGGAAGTCGACGCCGGCAGCCACACGCTGCCGAGCGGCGCGCACCACGAAGTCAACCGCGTGCACGTCAAACGCGTGCTGCCCGCCGCGGTCGCGCAGACCGAGACCTCGATGCTGGAAACGGTGCTCCAGTACGGCACCGGCAAGGCCGCCGCGATCGGCCAGTTCGCCGCCGGCAAGACCGGCACGACCTCCAACTACGGCGACGCCTGGTTCGTCGGCTGGGACGGGAAGTACACCGTCGCCGTCTGGGTGGGCTACCCCGACAAGCTGATCCCGATGGAACACGACTTCAACGGCGGCCCCGTGCTCGGCGGCACCTTCCCGGCGCTGATCTGGCACGACTTCATGAGCTCGGCGCTGCAGATCGACAAGACCCGCGCCGAAGAAGCGGCCGCCAAGGGCAAGGTCTCGGGCGGCGCCGGCGGCGAAACCACCGAAAGCGGCTCCACGAGCGAAGAAGCGCCCGCGTCGACCTCGAGCTCCTCCGGCTCGAAATCCGGTGGCTCCTCGGGCTCCAAGTCCGCGCCGCCCGCCACCGGCGGGCACAGCGAAGCACCCGCGACCGGGGGCGGAGGCGCCGGCGAAGGCACGAACACGCCTCCGGCGCCGGCGAAAGAAGCGCCGGCGACCCCGGCGCCCACGCACGAAGCAACGCCTCCGAGCGAACCCTCGACGCCGTCCCCCTCGCCGACGGGCGGCGTCAGCCCGACGGGCTAGAGCGCCAGGGCCACGGCCGCGAGACGTTGCGGTTGCCCGTTGCGGCGAAGCGCCATGGCAGCTCGACGGCCTTGGTGATGCCGACCCGCGGTGCGGTCCCGAGCACCGCCGGCGCCGGCCCCTCTCGCGGCAGGATCGCGATCGGACCGCCGTCGAGCGGCGTCCCGTTCAGATCGAGATCGATGCCGAGCGCCTGCGTGAGGCGGCCGGGCCCCGAGCAGAGCTCGCGCTCCTCGGCGATGCCGCGCCGCTCGCGCATCAGCTCGAGCCCGGCGGCGGGGGCCAGCGCGCGGATCAGCACCGCGGCCCCCACTCCCTCCGGCTCGCAGACCGCGTTCAGCAGCGCGTGGATCCCGTAGGAGCGGTAGATGTAGGCGATCCCCGGCGCGCCGAAGATCACGCGGTTGCGTGGCGTGCGCCCGTTGTAGGAGTGGCTCGCCGGCTCTTCCTCGTGGTAGGCCTCGGTCTCGACGATCGTCCCCGCCGTCTCGCCGTGCACGACCGTGCAGCCGACCAGGTCGGGGGCGACCTGGAGGACGGGGCGGGCGTAGAACTCAGGCGGAAGCGGCTCCACCCAGCACCCGCTCGGCAAGCGCGAGCTGCTCGGCGAGCCGCGCGGAGGCGGTCCCGCCCTGCGAGACCTTCGACTCGAGCCAGGAGGAGGACTCGAGCACGGAGCGGAACTCGCCGGCATGGGCCCCGAGCAGCTCGCTCTGCGCCGCCAGCTCCTCGTCCGAGAGCTCGGAGAGACCGCGGCCGGCGTCGACGGCCCGGCGCACGAGCCCGGCAACGACGCCGTGCGCCTCGCGGAAGGGCATCCCGAGGCGCACGAGGAGGTCGGCGACGTCGGTTGCCGCGATCAGCTCGTCCGAGGCCGCGGCGCGCATCCGCTCGCGGTCGAAGCTCGCACCGGCAACCATCCCCGTCGCCGCCGCCAGCACCAGCTCGAGCGTGTCGGCGCTGTCGAACAGATGCTCCTTGTCCTCCTGCAGGTCCTTGTTGTAGGTGAGGGGCAGGGCGTGGATGACGCCGTGCAGCGCGGCGAGATGCGCGACGACGCGGGGCGCCTTGCCGCGCAGCAGCTCGGCCGCGTCGGGGTTCTTCTTCTGCGGCATGATCGAGGAGCCCGAGCTCCAGGCGTCCGGGAGCTCCACGAAGCCGAACTCGCTGCTCGACCACAGCACGAGCTCGGCGCCCAGGCGCGAGAGGTGCGTCGCGCAGGTCGCCGCGGCGCCGAGGTAGTCGAGCACGAAGTCGCGCCCGGAGACGGCGTCGATCGAGTTCGGCGCCACCTCCTCGAAGCCGAGCCGCCGGGCCAGCAGCTCGCGGTCGGTGTCGAAGTTGACGCCCGCCAGGGCGCCCGCGCCGAGCGGTAGCCGTCCCGCCTGGCGGCGGGCGAAGGCGAACCGCTGGCGGTCGCGGTCGAGCATCCAGAAGTACGCCAGCAGGTGATGCCCGAGATAGACCGGCTGCGCGCGCTGCAGGTGCGTGTAGCCCGGCATCGGCGAGGCGGCGTGCTCGCGCGCCCGCTCGAGCAGCGCGGCCATCAGGGCGTGGCAGAGCTGCTCCGCGCGCAGCGCCGCCTCGCGCGTGTACATCGCGAGGTCGGTCACGACCTGGTCGTTGCGCGAACGGGCGGTGTGCAGGCGCCCGCCGACCGGACCGGCGAGCTCCGTCAGCCGCCGCTCGACCGCCATGTGGATGTCTTCGTCGCCGTCCGCGAACGGGAAGGTGCCGTCCCGCAGCTCGGATTCCACGGCATCGAGGCCCGCCAGCAGCGCGTCGCGATCGGCCGCCGAGATGATCTCCCTGGCCGCGAGCATCTCGGCGTGCGCGCGCGACTGCGCGAGGTCCTGCGGCCAGAGGCGGCGGTCGAAGCCCAGCGACGTGTTGAGCCGCTCGAAGGCAGGGTCCTGGGGCTCGTGGAAGCGCGACACGGGCGCTGATCCTATGCGGGTGCGCCGGCCAGGACCGCGCGCAGCTCGCTCGCCACGCGCTCGACGAGCCCCTCGCTCATCGCCGGGAAGAAGGGCAGCGCGATCGAGCGCGCGGCTACGTCCTCGCAGACCGGGAACTCGCCCTCGCGATGGCCGAAGCGCTCGCGGTAGAAGCTCATCAGGTGGATCGCGGGCAGGTACGGCTTGCTCTGGATGCCGCGCGCGAGGAGCGTGCGTACGGTCTCGTCCCGATCGGCACCGGGCGGCAGCTGCACGACGAAGACGAACCATCCGCGCCGCTCGGCCCCGCGGTCCTCGCACGGCAGCGTCAGGCCCTCGACGTCGGCCAGGGCCTCGCGGTAGAGCCCGGCGACGCGGACGCGCCCGGCGAGCATCTCCTCGAGCCGCTCGAGCTGGGCCAGCCCGAGCGCGCAGGCCACGTCGGAGAGCCGGTAGTTGAAGCCGAGCCGGTCGTGGTCGAGCCAGCCCATGTCGGGTGCCCGGCCCTGGTTGCGCTCGGAGTCGATCCGCTCCTTCATCGCAGCGTCGCCGAGCGCGACCATCCCTCCCTCGCCGGTCGTGAGCTGCTTGTTCGCGTAGAAGCCGAACACCGCCGGGTTGCCGCGGGCGCCGAGGACGCGCCCGTCGCTGTGACGTGCGCCCAGCGCCTCGCAGGCGTCCTCGACGACCCCGAGGCCCTCCCGCACGGCGAGCGCCTCGAAGGCGTCCATGTCGGCCGGGTAGCCGAAGATGTGAACCGGCAGCAGGGCCCGCGTCCGAGGCGTGACCGCTGCCGCGGCTGCCCGAGGGTCGAGGTTGAGCGTGAGCGGATCGATGTCGGCGAACACTGGCCGCGCGCGCTCGTACAGCGCGGCGTTGGCGGAGGCGACGAACGAGAAGGGGCTCGTGATCACCTCGTCGCCGTCCTGCACGCCCACCGCGCGCAGCGCCAGATGCAACCCCGCCGTGCCGCTGCTGACGGCGCTCGCGCATGGTGCGCCGAGCCGCGCCGCGAACCGGCGCTCGAACTCCTCCAGGCGCGGCCCCAGCGACAGCTGGCCCGAGCGCAGCACCTCGATGACCGCGCGCTCCTCCTCCTCGCCCAGGACAGGTTTGGCGAGGGGGATCTGCTCGGAGCTCACGACGTCTCGCCGCCGGCCGGGACGGCGCTCGTGCCCTCCCCTGCCTGCGGCCTGCGCCCCGGCTGCATCCCGTACTCCAGCGAGTCCACCAGGGCGTCCCAGGAGGCGGCGATCAGGTTCTCCGAGACGCCGATCGAACCCCACACCTCGTGCCCGTCGGAAGCGTCGATCAGCACCCGCGTGACGGCGCCGGTGCCGTGGCTCTCGTCGAGGATCCGGACCTTGAAGTTGACGAGCTCGATGTCGCGCAGGTGCGGGTGGAGCTCGCCGATCGCATCGCGCAGCGCGGCGTCGAGCGCGTTCACGGGCCCGTTGCCCTCGGCGGTGCGCACGAAGCGCTCGCCTCCGAGCCAGACCTTGATCGTGGCCTCGGTGGCGACCTTGCCGTCGGCGCGCTTCTCGACCAGCACCCGCCAGGACTCCAGGCGGAAGAGCGGCTCGTACTCGCCGGCCTCCTTGCGCATCAGCAGCTCCAGCGAGCCGTCGGCGGCCTCGAACTGGAAGCCGTCGTGCTCCAGCTCCTTCACGCGGCCGAGCACGCGCTGCGCCAGCTCCTCTCCCCCGCCGATCCCGGCTTCGGCCGCCTTCTCGGCGATCGTCGCCCTACCGGAGAGCTCGGAGACGAGCACGTCGCGGGAGTTGCCCACCTGCGCCGGGTCGACGTGCTCGAAGGTGCTGGCGTCCGCCTGGATCCCGGCGGCGTGCAGGCCGGCCTTGTGGGCGAAGGCGTGCTTGCCGACGTAGGGCTGTGCGGGGTCCGGCGCGCGGTTGAGCAGCTCATCGACGAAATGGGCGGTCTCGGTCAGGCGCGCGAGCCGCTCCGGCGGGAGCACCTCCACGCCCATCTTCAGCTGCAGGTCGGCGATGATCGTGACGAGGTTGGCGTTCCCGGTGCGCTCGCCGATGCCGTTGATCGTCCCCTGCACCTGGGTCGCGCCCGCTTCGAGCGCGATCAGGGAGTTCGCCACCGCACAGCCTGAGTCGTCGTGGCAGTGGATGCCCAGGGCCGCCCCCGGCAGCGCTTCGCGCACGACCGCGAGCGCGGTGCGGATCTGGGGCGGCAGCGAGCCGCCGTTGGTGTCGCACAGCACGAGGCGCTCCGCCCCCGCATCGGCGCCCGCCCGCAGGCAGTCGAGCGCATAGCCCGGATCGAGCGCGAAGCCGTCGAAGAAGTGCTCGGCGTCGAGCAGCACCCGCTTGCCGGCGGCGACGAGGAACGCGACCGAGTCGGCGATCATCGCGAGGTTCTCCTCGCGGCTGACGCGTACCACCTTCTCGACGTGGAGGACCGAGGCCTTGCCGACCAGCGTGCAGACGGGCGCGAAGGACTCCGCCAGCACGCGCAGGCCCTCGTCGCCGCCGGCGGGCGTGTCGCGGCGGCGGGTCATCCCGAAGGCCACGATCTCGGCGTTCGCGAGCCGCTCGTGCTCCAGAAGCCCGAACAGCTCCTGCTCCTTGGGGTTCGACGCGGGGAAGCCGGCCTCGATCAGGTGCACGCCGAGCTCGTCGAGGGCATGCACGACGCGCAGCTTCTCGGCGGCGGTGAGGGTCATCCCGCCGCCGCCCATGCCGTCGCGCAGCGTGGCGTCGTACAGCTCGATGCGGATGGGGTCGGGGCTCATGCTCGGGTCTTCCTTTCAGGCGGGGGACGGGCGGACGGTGTCGAAGCGACCGGCCGCGCGGCGTCACCGCCTAGCCGGTCGCCCCGGTAATTCGCTCGCCGGGGGCCTCGCCCGCGGGCGTCTCGAGGTGGCGCGGCTGCACGACGTCGAGCCACTCGCGGTAGCGCTCGGAGCGCCCGTGGATCGCATCGTGGAACGCGGCGCCGAGCACCTTCGTGATCTCGCCGGGAGCGCCACCGCCGATCGCGTGGTCGTCGATCTCGACCACCGGCACGAGCTCGGCCGCGGTGCCGGTCATGAACACCTCGTCGGCGAGGTAGAGCTCGGCGCGGCCGACGTCGCGCTCGCTCACCGTGTAGCCGAGGTCGCGCGCGATCTGGATCACCGAGCGGCGCGTGATGCCGTCGAGGATCGAGTTGCTCTGACCGGGCGTGACGATCTCGCCGTCGCGCACCAGGTACACGTTCTCGCCGGTGCCCTCGCACACGTAGCCGTGGTCGTCGAGGAGGATCGCCTCCTGGTAGCCGGCCTTCATCGACTCGATCTTGGCCAGGACGCTGTTGAGGTACTGGCCGGAGGCCTTGGCGTGCGGGATCAGCGAGTCGGGGCTGATGCGCCGCCAGGAGGAGACCTTCGCGCGGATGCCGTTGGCCTTGCCCTCCTCGCCGAGGTAGGCCGCCCATTCCCAGCAGGCGATCGTCACATCGACGTTGCAGTCGAGCGGGTTCAGGCCCATCTGGCCGTAGCCGCGGTAGATGATCGGGCGGATGTAGCAGGAGCGAAGGCCGTTGCGAGCCACCAGCTCGAGCGTCGCCGCGCGGATCTGCTCGGCCGTGTACGGCACCGGCATGTAGTAGAGCTCGGCCGAGCGCAGCAGGCGCTCGACGTGCTCTTTGTTGCGGAACACGGCCGGACCGAGCTCGGTGTCGTAGCACCGCACCCCCTCGAAGACGCCCGTGCCGTAGTGCAGGCCGTGCGTCAGGACGTGGATCTTGGCGTCCTCCCAGGCGACGAAGTCTCCGTTCATCCAGATGAGGTCGGTGGGGTCCACTGTCGAGTGCTCCTGTTAGAGGTTGTCGAGCACCATTCGAGTGGCCTGCGCCGTTCGGGCTGTCCCACCCAGATCGGCGGTGCGCAGGCCCCCGTCCAGTGCGCTCTGCACGGCCGATTCTACAGCCGCCGCCTCGCTTTCCAAGCCGAGGCCATGGCGCAGCATCAGCGCCGCGGAGAGGAACATCGCAAGCGGGTTGGCGAGCCCCTGGCCCGCGATGTCGGGCGCCGAGCCGTGCACCGGCTCGAACAGTCCCGGCTCGCCCTCGGCCCCGAGCGAGGCGCTCGGCAGCATCCCGATCGACCCGGTCAGCATCGCCGCCTCGTCGGAGAGGATGTCGCCGAACAGGTTCTCGGTGAGGATCACGTCGAAGTGGCGGGGCGAGGAGACGAGCTGCATCGCGGCGTTGTCCACCAGCACGTGCTCCAGCTCGACGTTCGGGAACTCCTCGGAGTGCACGCGCATCACGGTCTCGCGCCACAGCCGGCTCGTCTCGAGCACGTTGGCCTTGTCGACGCTCGAGACGCGCGAGCGCGCGGCGCGAAAGCCGACGCGGGCGATGCGCTCGATCTCCTCGACGCTGTAGGCGCAGAGGTCCGAGGCGCTGTCGTCCGTGCGCGTCTTCTCCCCGAAGTAGATGCCGCCGGTGAGCTCGCGCACCACCAGCAGGTCCGTTCCCTCGATCCGCTCGCGCCGCAACGGCGAGGCGTCGTACAAGGCCGGCAGCGGCTTGACCGGGCCGCAGGTTGGCGTACAGGCCGAGCCCCTTGCGCAGGCCCAGCAGGCCCTGCTCCGGGCGGGGCGCGTCGGGGTCGGTCGTGTCCCACTTCGGCCCTCCGACCGCCGCCAGCAGCACCGCGTCGGCGCGGCGGCACGCGTCGAGCACGTCGTCGGTCAGGGCCGTGCCGTGCGCGTCGATCGAGGCGCCGCCGAAGACGTGCTCGGAGAACTCGAAGTCGCCGAGCCGGCCGAGCAGCTCGAGGGTCGGGGCCATGATCTCCGGCCCGATCCCGTCGCCGGGGAGGGTGACGATGCGGTGCGCCATGAGGCGGCGACGCTAGCAGCCCGACGGCGCCGCGAGCCTGGCCGCCCCGCTCACCAGGACAGCCCGCGATACAGCGCCTGCACGCGGGCGATCAGCCCGTCCGCGTCGTACTCGTGCAGCTCGCAGACCGGGGTGCCGTCGGCCCAGCGGTAGGTCATCGCCAGCGAGCTGACGCCGGCGTAGACGCCGTCGAGGTCGAACCGCAGGTCTGCCAGCCGCTCCAGGCCGCGCCCGAAGTGCTCGCGCAGGCGCTCGGCCCCGTGCACCGTCCCGTCGGCGATGCCCAGCGTGTCGATGATGGTCGGGGTCTGGAAGACGACGCCGGGCGCGTAGAGCGCCATGATCGCGTCGAGGTCGTGCGCGTTCCAAGCGGCCACCCACTCCTCGGCCAGGGCCTTGGCGCGGGCATCGGTCATGCGGGAGGCGCTCACAGCGCCGTCGTCGGCACGGCCTCGAAGGCCGAGCGCTGCTCGCGCGCCGCTTCGAAGTCCGCGATCTGCGCTTCGGAGGACAGCGTCACGCCCACGTCGTCGAGACCCGCGAGCAGCCGGCGGCGGATCTCGTGGTCGATCTCGAACGCCACCTCGCGGCCTTCGAACCGAACCTCCTGCGCCTGCAGGTCGACCTGCCCGTGCCCGGCGTGCGCGAGCGCGCGGCAGTCCTCTTCGGAGAGCACGATCGGCAGCAGCCCGATCTTCGTGCAGTTCGAGTAGAAGATGTCCGCGAAGCTGGGGGCGACGATCGCCTGGAAGCCGTAGTCCTGCAGGCCCCACGGGGCATGCTCGCGCGAGGAGCCGCAGCCGAAGTTCTCGCCGGCGACGAGAATCGGGTTGGGCGGCAGGTCCCAGTCGGTCTCCTTGGCCCAGTCGAAGAACAGGAACTCGCCGAAACCGGTCCGCTCGACCCGCTTCAGGAACTGCTTGGGCATGATCTGGTCGGTGTCGACGTTGGCGCGGTCGAGGAAGCTGACCTTGCCGGTGATCACCTCGATTGGTTCCACAGCTCGTCCTTTGGGTTGGTCGGGGCTTTCCTGGGTTGGTGTCGAGGCTTCGAGGCTCGTCACCGGTCGGGCTTGATCGCGCCGAAGATCGCACCCTCGGCCCATTTGAACTCCAGTTCGACGTCCTCGAAGCCCGCCTCGCGCAGCCATGCGAGCTGATCCTCGGCGGGGTCGGGGCGGTCTTCGCTGTGGTCGTCGAACGGCTCGTCGGGGTCACTGCCGGAGTCGGGGTGCATCGCCGCGGCGCGGGCGAGGATCTCCTCGTCGAAGAGCCCGTCGAGCGGGCCGCCGATCTTCACGACGTCCATGTTCACGAACATCGCGCCCGGCTCCAGCAGCCCGAAGATCTCGGCGTAGAGGGCGCGCTTGCGCTCCGCGGTGAGGTGGTGGATCGCGTACGAGGAGACGACGGCGTCGAAGCCGCCGGCGGGCAGCGCCTGCACCCAGGCCGGCTTCGACAGGTCTGCTCGCACCGGCGTCCAGCCGTCGGTGCCGAGCCGCCGCTCGACGCGCGCGAGCATCGGCTCTGAGAAGTCCACCAGCACAGCCTCGGCGTCGCTGAAGATGGAGCGCATGAGCTCCGAGGACGCGCCGTCTCCGGCGCCGATGTCGAGGAACCGCGCCACGCTGCGCCCGCGGCGCTCGAACAGCCGCCGCACGAGGTCTTCTTGCACGTCGATCAGTGGCAGCACCTGCTGGCGATGCTCGAGGAACTCCTCGGCCAGCTCGGCGCGCTGCCAGTGGGCGCCGGCCGGCTCGCTCACGACCACTCGCGGATGTCGACGAAGTGGCCCTCGATCGCGGCCGCCGCGGCCATCTGCGGCGAGACCAGGTGCGTGCGCCCGCCCCGCCCCTGGCGTCCCTCGAAGTTACGGTTCGAGGTCGAGGCGCAGCGCTCGCCGGGCTGGAGGATGTCCGGGTTCATGCCGAGGCACATCGAGCAGCCCGCCACGCGCCAGTCGAAGCCGGCGTCGCGGAAGACCTTGTCGAGGCCCTCGGATTCAGCCTGTTTGCGCACCTGCTGGGAACCGGGGACGACCATCGCGTCGACCGAGCCCGCGACCTTGCGGCCGGCGACGACCTCGGCGGCCGCGCGCAGATCGCCGATCCGCGAGTTCGTGCACGAGCCGATGAACACGCGGTCGATCGCGATCTCCTCGATCGGCGTGCCGGGCTGGAGCGCCATGTACTCGAGCGCGCGTTCGGCGCTCTCGCGATCGGCGGGCGAGTCGAACTCCTCGGGGCGCGGGACGGACTCGGTGACCGCGCGCACCTGACCGGGGTTGGTCCCCCAGCTCACCTGCGGCGAGATCGCGCCGGCGTCGATCTCGACCTCGGTGTCGAAGTAGGCGCCCTCCTCGCTCGGCAGCTCCGACCACGCGGCGATCGCGCGATCGAGCTCGGCGCCGCTCGGCGCGCCGGGCCGTTCGACGTCGGTGAACCAGGCGAACGTGGTCTCGTCGGGCGCGACCATGCCCGCGCGACCGCCGCCCTCGATCGTCATGTTGCAGACGGTCATCCGGCCCTCCATCGAGAGCGCCCGGATCGGCGCCCCCGCGTACTCGACGACGTGGCCGGTCATGCCGCCGACGCCGAGCCGGCCGAGCGTGCCGAGGATCAGGTCCTTGGCGCTGACGCCGAATCCCAGCTCGCCGCTGTAGGTGATCCGCATCGAGCGTGCCTTGTGCTGGACCATGCACTGGGTGGCGAGGACGTGCTCGACCTCGCTCGTGCCGATCCCGAAGGCCAGCGCGCCGAACGCGCCGTGCGTGGAGGTGTGCGAGTCGCCGCAGACGATCGTCATGCCGGGCTGCGTGACGCCGAGCTCGGGTCCGATCACGTGCACGATCCCCTGGCGGTCGGAGCCGAGCGAGTAGACCGGGATGCCGAACTCGCGCGCAGTTGCGCTCGAGCGTTTCGACCTGCACACGGGACAGCTCGTCCTTGATGCGCGCGGCGACGGGCGTCCCGTCGGTGGGCGTGTTGTGGTCGGCGGTGGCCAGCGTGCGGTCGGGGCGGCGCACCTTGCGCCCGGCGAGCCGCAGCCCGTCGAACGCCTGCGGGCTCGTGACCTCGTGGACGAGCTGCAGGTCGATGTAGAGCAGACCGGCGTCCTCTCCCCCGACCTCGTGGGCCTCCCAGATCTTGTCGAACATCGTCTTCGCCATGTGGCTCAGCTCCTCCTCAGGCCGGCGGACACGACGGCCAGGAAGGCCGCCTCATCGGTGGTCGGGTTCTCGAAGTGGTGCGGCAGGTCGGCGTCGAAGGTGACGGTGTCGCCCTTTTGCAGCTCGTAACGGGCCCCGTCGCACACGAGCACGATGCGGCCCTCTTCGACGAGCGCCGTCTCGCGGCTGCCCGGCTCGTGGATCGGCGGGTCGTCGGGAGCCCCGGTCGAGCCGCCGGCGCCGAGCGTGTGGCGCGAGAGCTCCGCGCGCTGTCCCGGCTGCGCCGACGGTGAGGACCTCGAAGCGGTGGCCGCGGCGCGGGTTGCCACCGCGGCGGCGCTCGCTCCGCGCGCACGACCGTGACCGCGCCCTGCTCGTCGAGCCGCAGCAGCTGCGAGAGCCGCAGTTCCAGACCGGTGGCGATACGTGCGGCGACTGTGAGCGTCGGGCTGGTCTCGCCACGCTCGACCTGCGAGAGCATCGGCGCCGAGACGCCGGAGCGCTCGGCCAGATCACGCAGGGACAGGCCCTCGGCCTCGCGCAGCGCCTTCACGCGCGCGCCGATGACCGCCCGGCATCGAACCGCAGTCGCAACGTCTGTCGTCGCCATATCGGGTGTACGTTATCACGGACAAACGTTCCACGAAGGAGCGAGGTCATGTTGTTCGGTCGGCGCATGCGCCGACCGGAGGTCCGCACATGTGCGGACCTCTAGGGCTCGCGCATGCGCGAGCCCGGGGATCGCCGCATGCGGCGATCCCTGCCCCGGAGGGGCTCCGTCTCGGCTCCCCGAAGGGCCTAGGGCAAAGGGCCGTCCGGCGAGCCGTTGCCGGTCGGCCCGTCGTAGCCCTTCAAGCCGTGGCAGAAGTACTTGACTTCGCAGCGCCCGTTGCTGCCGCCCTTGGCGTCGAACAGCGCGCCCTCGGTGTAGAACGCCTCGCCGCCCGGCAGCGCGCGTGAGCTCGCGCTCGCGTGCGCCTCGATCCCGGCCACCAGCGGCGAGCTGACGCTCGTGCCGCAGAGGTCGATCCAGCCGCCTTCGGTGCTGTCGTACACCGACACCGGCGTCGCGCAGGCGCCGACCGCGGAGACGTCGTTGGTCATGCGCCCTTTGCAGCTTTCGTCGTGTTGCCAGGACGGCTTTGCCCATGTCGTGCTGCACCCGCTCCCGGTGCCCAGGCCGAGCGAGCGTTCTCCCCACGTCTTCTCCTTGAAGCCGCGCGCACCGCGGGCTTTCTTGAGCGCCGTGCCGCCGACCGCCGCGACGGTCGGGAGCGCCGCCGGGAAGCTCGGCGATTCGCCGAACACGAATTCGTTGTCGTAGCCGTAGTCGCCCGAGGAGACCGAGACGAAGATGCCGGGGTGGTTCCAGTCGGCTTCGGCTTCGGCGCATTCGCTGCCGCAGGTTTCTTCGGCCAGCCCGTAGCTGTTCGAGATCTCCGTGGCGCCGTGGGCGGCCGCGTAGTTCACCGCGGCACCGAGCGCCTTCCAGCTTTCTTCTTCGGCGCTCACGAGCATGATGTGGCATTCCGGGCACGCCGCGGAGACCATGTCGAGGTCGAGCGCGACCTCCGGTTCCCATTCGGTGAAGCCGTGGTTGGCCGGCGTTTTGCCTTCGGAGTTGGTGATCGTGAGGCAGCCGCTTTCGGTCGTGCAGGGCCCGAGGCCGTATCGGGAGCGGTATTTGGCGAGGTCTTTTTCCGCCGCTTTGTAGGAGAAGCCCTCGATCACGGCGACCGTCTGGCCGGTGCCCCCGGTCGAGGGGATCGCGTAGGCCTGACGGAGTTCTTCGGGGTCGATACCGCCTTCTTCGCCGCCGCCTTCCGGTTTCTTTTTGTTGAAGACCGCCGACTGCAGGCCCGCCGCGGTCGAAGGACGGGGGTCGACGATCGCGTCGCACAGCCCGTGCGCGCACGCCCAGTGCGGCTGCGAGGCCGCGGCGCGGCTGTCAGAGACGCCGCGGTGAGAGGGCCGCGCGGGCGCGGCTCCGGCGGGCGCGGCTCCCATCAGCAGGGCGACCGCGACCGCGGCGCGTCACGACCGTCACGGCGCGGCGGATGCTGGCTGCTCGGCGAAGTGCTCTGCCCATCTCGTCCTCCCTGTCGATGCCCGCAATCACGGTAGAGCCAAACCGCGGCGATACCGCAAGGTTGCGGTCGGCCGTTCCGGCCCCGCAAGCCGCGGGGCCGGATGCGGCCTCGCGCTCACGGCGTCGGCTCGGGCAGCCCCAGCGCCTCGGGCGCCAGCGAGCGGGCCCGCGCCACCGAGAGCGCGCGCACGTAGGCCCGCGCGGCCGCGTCGATGATGTCGGTGGAGACGCCCTGGCCGGCACCGGTCGCGCCGTCGAGCTCCAGCACCACCGAGGCCTCGCCCAGGGCGTCCTGGCCCTCGGTCACGGCGCCGATCGTGAACTCGCTCAGCACCGGCGCGGTCGCGGTCGCGGCGTTGATCGCCTGGAAGATCGCGTCGATCGGACCGTCCCCGACGAACGAGCCGGTGACCTCGCTCCCGTCGGGCAGCGACACGGCGACGCGCGCGTGCGGCGAGCGCCGCGAGGAGGACTCGACCTCGAACCAGTCGAGCGTGTAGCCGGGGACGTCCTCGCGCAGCTCGTCGGTGACCAGCGCCTCCAGGTCCATCGCCGTCACCTGCTTCTTGCGGTCGGCGATCTCCTTGAAGCGCTTGAACGCCACGTTCAGCGCCTGGCCGTCGATCTCGAAGCCCATCTCCTCCAGCGCTTTGCGCAGCGCGTGGCGCCCGGAGTGCTTGCCCAGCACGATCGAGTTGCTGCGCAGGCCGACCGTGGTCGCGTCCATGATCTCGTAGGTCGCGCGCTCCTTCAGCACGCCGTCCTGGTGGATGCCGGCCTCGTGCGCGAACGCGTTGCGCCCGACGATCGCCTTGTTCGGCTGCACCGGGTAGCCCGTCAGCCGCGAGACCAGGCGGCTCGTGCGCGCGATCTCGGTCGTGTCGATGCCTGTCCACAGCCCGAGCGCGGGCTCGCGCGTGCGCAGCAGCATCACGACCTCCTCCAGGGAGGCGTTGCCGGCCCGCTCGCCGATGCCGTTGATCGCACCCTCGACCTGGCGGCAGCCGGCTTCGACGCCGGCCAGCGAGTTGGCGACCGCCAGCCCCAGGTCGTCGTGGCAGTGCACCGAGACGGTCACGCCGCGCAGATCGGGGACCAGCTCGTAGAGCCGTTCGAACATCGCCTTGTACTCGCCGGGCATCGTGTAGCCGACGGTGTCCGGGACGTTGATCGTGGTGGCGCCCTCGTCGATCGCCACCTGGATCACCTCGGCCATGTAATCGATGTCGGAGCGCGAGCCGTCCTCGGGCGAGAACTCGACGTCGTCGAGGTACTCCTTCGCCTGCGCGACCGCGGCGCGCGCCTGGCCGATCACATCCTCGCGCGTGGTCTGCAGCTTGCGCTCGATGTGCAGGTCGCTGGTCGCGATGAAGGTGTGGATGCGCGGGCGCTCGGCGTCGCGCACGGCGTTCCAGGCCGCCTCGACGTCCTGCTTGCTCGTCCGGGCGAGGCCGCAGATGATGGGACCTTCCACCTCCCGCGAAATCGTCTGCACCGACTCGAAGTCGCCGGGCGAGGTGATCGGGAAGCCGGCCTCGATCACGTCCACGCCGAGCCGCGCCAGCTGGTGGGCGATCTCGAGCTTTTCCTGGCGGTTGAGCGAGATCCCCGGCGACTGCTCGCCGTCGCGCAGGGTCGTGTCGAAGATCAGGACCCGGTTCGCCGGGTCGCGCTTGCCGTCGCCATCGGTGTGAATGCTCATGCCGCTCGTGCTCCTTCTCTTTCTCGCTTGCCGTTCCTCTCTGCTGTGGGTATGCGGCTACGCGGCCGCCACGCGCTATTCCCCCCGGAGGGGGAGCAGGAGAAGGGCGAGGAGCGAGAACTGCTGCGACATTCGCTGCCGAGATTAGCAAGTGGGCAGCACCTCGGGGCCTTCACCGCAACTTCCCGCATCTCCGCTGCCGAGATTAGCAAGCGGGCAGCGCCTCGGTGCGTGCCGTCTCGAAGGGCACCTTCAGGGGGGCCGGCCGCTCCGTCGCCTACCAGGGCGCCCTCAGGGCGTGAGGACGACCTTGCCGACGTTCCGGCGCTCGACGATCATCGTCTGCGCCTCGCCGGTCTGCTCGAACGGGAAGGCACCGGCGATGACGGGATCGATCGTGCCGTCGGAGAGCATCGCCGTGAGCGGCTCGATCCAGGGCCGCAGCGTGCCGCGGTCCTTCCACAGCGTGAGCATGTTGAGCCCGATCACGGCCTTCGATTCCTGCATCTGCTTGATCAGGTTGAAGCGCGGCATGCGCAGCACCGCTTTGAGTGCCGTCGGCACGCTTTTGCGCTCGCCCGAGACGACGGAGGAGGCGCCGAAGGCGACCAGCCTCCCGCCGGGCGCGAGCAGGTCGTAGCTCGTGCGGAAGCTCTTGCCGCCGACCGCGTCGAGGATGATGTCGAAGCTGCCGATCCCCCTCTCCCAGCCGGGGCTCGTGTAGTCGAGCACGCGGTCCACGCCGACCTCGCGGCAGCGCTCGTGCTTCGAGGGCGAGGCGGTGCCGAAGACCTCGGCGCCGTAGCGCTTTGCGATCTGCGTCGCGGCGATGCCCACGCCGCCGCCGGCGGAGTGCACGAGCACGCGCTCGCCGGGCTGGAGGTTGCCGTAGCCGATCAGCCCGGCCCACGCGGTGGCGTAGTTGACCGGCACCGCGGCGCCCTGCTCGAAGCTCAGGTGCTCGGGCAGCGGCACCACGTCGCCCTCGGGCACGACCACCTGCGATGCGTAGCCGCCGAACTGCGTGCCGGCCAGCACGCGCTGGCCGGCGGCGAGGCCCTCGACGCCCTCCCCCAGCTCGAGGATCGTGCCGGCGACCTCGTAGCCGACCACGCACGGCGTCTTCGGCGCGTCGCGGTAGAGCCCCATGCGCGCCATCACGTCGGCGAAGTTGATCCCGGCGGCCGCGACCTCGATCCGCACCTCGCCGGGTCCGAGCGGCGGGTCCGGGCGCTCCTGCACCTGCAGCACCTCGGGCCCCCCGTGCTTGGTGATCACCACCGCTCGCATCGCCGCGGGCGAGCCTAACCGATCGCCGCCGCGCGCCGGTGTGACGGCGCGCACACGCGGACCGGGGCGCTAATCCAGATCGACCGACCAGCCGCCCGCGAAGCCGCCGGAGGCGACGATCTCCTTCACCACCTCGGGACCGACCGGAGCGTCGGTGGTGACGACCATCGCCGCGTAGCGGCGCTCGTCTCCGTCCACCGTGTCGGGGGTGTGCCCGACCGCGGCCGAGGAGATGTTGATGCCGTGGGCGCCGAAGATCGTGCCGACGCGGCCGATCATCCCCGGGAGGTCCTCGTAGCGGAACACGGTCACGTAGCGCTCGAGCTCGATCGTCAGCCGCCGGTTCTGCACCTCGACGAGGTGCGGCACCTGGTGGGGGCCGATGCCCGTCCCGGCGACAGCGACCTTCTCGTCGCCCGCGACGACCGTCACGCGGATCAGCTCGTTGAAGTCCTCGGCCTCCGACACCGCCTTCTCCTCGAACACGATGCCCCGCTGCTGGGCCATCGTCGGGGCGTTGACGAGGTTGACCTGCTCCTCGGTGCGGCCCTCGAGCGCGCCGACGATCACGGCGAGCCCGAGCAGCCTCGTGTCGAAGTCCGCGATGCGGCCGAAGAACGCCGCCTCGATGCGCTCGACCGAGCTGCCCTCGGCGAGGGTCATCGCCAGGCGTCCGAGCTGCGTCGCCAGCGGCAGCAGCGGCCCGAGCACCTCCATGTCCTCCGCGCCGATCGCCGGGATGTTGACCGCCGTCGAGACGACGCCGCCGTCGAGCGCCGCGACGACCTGCTCGGCGCTCTGATAGCCCGCGCGGTCGGTCGCCTCCGCGGTGGAGGCGCCGAGATGGGGCGTCACGACGACCTCGTCGCGCCCGAACAGCGGGCTCTCGGTCATCGGCTCGGACGGGAAGACGTCCAGCGCGGCGCCGGCGACCTTGCCGGAGTCCAGCGCGCGTTCGAGCGCGGCTTCGTCGATCAGCCCGCCGCGCGCGACGTTCAGCACCCGCACGCCGTCGCGCATCGCCGCGAACTGCTCATCGGAGAGGAAACCTTCGGTCTCGGGCGTCTTGGGCAGGTGGATCGTGATGAAGTCGGCCTGCGCGTAGATGTCCTCGGGACGGTCGGCCTTGTCGACGCCGAGCTCGCGATAGCGCTCGGCGCTCACGAACGGGTCGAACGCGAGCACGCGCATGCCGAAGCCGCGCGCGCGCTGCGCGACGAGCTGGCCGATGCGCCCGAACCCGAGCACGCCCAGCGTCTTCTCGTAGAGCTCGACGCCGGAGAGCTTGGAGCGTTCCCATCTGCCGTCGATCAGCGAGGCATGCGCGCGCGGGATGTTGCGGGCGAGCGCGAGCAGCATCGCCATCGTGTGCTCGGCGGCGGTCACCACGTTGGACTCCGGCGCGTTCGCGACGACGATGCCGCGCCGGGTCGCTGCGGGCACGTCGACGTTGTCCACGCCGACGCCCGCGCGGCCGATCACCCTCAGGCGATGGGCCTTGTCGATCAGCTCCGCGGTCATCTTCGTCGCCGAGCGGATCACGATGCCGTCGTAGTCGCCGATCCGCTCGCCGAGCTGCGCGTCGTCCCAGTCGATCCCGACGTCGACCTCGAAGTGCTCGCGCAGCAGCTCGACCCCGGAGTCGCCGATCTTCTCCTTCACGAGGACACGAGCCCGCCCATCCCGGCCCGCCTCACGCTCGGGCGCCGGGGCGCTCACCGGCCCATCCTCTCGACGATCCAGTCGATGCAGGTCACGAGCGCCTGCACGTCAGCCGTCTCGACCGCAGGGAACATGCCGACCCGCAGCTGGTTGCGGCCGAGCTTGCGGTAGGGCTCGGTGTCGACGATGCCGTTCGCGCGCAGCGTCGCGGCGATGGCCGCGGCGTCGATCGCCTCGTCGAAGTCGATCGTGCCGACGACCAGCGAGCGGCTCGCGGGGTCCGCCACGAACGGCGTCGCGAACGCGCTCGCCTCGGCCCAGCCGTACAGAGCTTGCGAGCTCGCTGTCGTGCGCGCGACGCAGCCGTCGAGGCCGCCCTGCGCGAGCATCCACTCGACCTGGTCGGCCATCAGGAACAGCGTCGCGACGGCGGGCGTGTTGTAGGTCTGGTCCTTGACCGAGTTCTCGAGCGCCGTGGTCAGCGACAGGAACTCCGGGATCCAGCGCTCGGAGGCGTGGAGCTCGGCGATGCGCTCCTGCGCCGCGGGGCTGAGCAGCGCGACCCACAGACCGCCGTCGGCGGCGAAGCCCTTCTGCGGAGCGAAGTAGTAGGCGTCGGCCGCGGAGATGTCGACGGGGAGCCCGCCCGCGCCCGAGGTGGCGTCGATCGCGACGAGCGCTTCGCCGGCACCGGCGGGCCGTAGCACCGGGACCATCACACCTGTCGAGGTCTCGTTGTGCGCCCAGGCGATCAGGTCGGCGCCCTGCCCATCGATCGTTTGCGGATCGGGCGCTTCGCCCGGCTCTGCCGCGATCACGGTCGGCTCGCCGAGGAACGGCGCGCCCTTCGTCACCGTCGCGAACTTCTGTGAGAACTCGCCGTAGGTCAGGTGCAGCGAGCGCTCCCGCACGAGGCCGAACGCGGCGGCGTCCCAGAAGGCCGTGGCGCCGCCGTTGCCGAGCGCGACCTCGTAGCCGTCGGGCAGCGCGAACAGGTCGCGCAGGCCGGCGCGGATGCGCCCGACGAGCGCCTTCACCGGCTTCTGCCGGTGCGAGGTGCCCATCACCGCGGCGCCTTCGCCGGCAAGGCGTGCGAGCGCCTCGGGGCGCACCTTGGACGGGCCGCAGCCGAAGCGCCCGTCGGCGGGCTTCAGCTCGTCGGGGATCGTCAGGCTGTGGAGCTGCTCGGTGCTCGTCGTCATGTGGGCTCCTCGCTTCCTTCGGACCTCGGGAATGGTCGCTGTTCTGAGAGGGTGCCCAGGCGCGCGGCTTCTGTTCCCTCGCCGCTTCCCGGTGGTTGACTCCACCCGAGCGCCAGTCGCGGCGAGGGGGCGAGTGTAGCGAACGCCCGCTTCAGCGTCGGGCGCCCGTCCGGCCGGCCTCGCAGCGCGCGCCGAGCGCGCCCCGCCGAGCTCGATGCGGGCGAGCTGCGCGCCGGTCAGCCGACGATCGGCTCGCGAGCGGCGCTCGTCGCACGCCAGCCGGCCGGCAGGCGCGTGCCGGCCACGCCGCTCTCGTTCTGCTCGCCGATCTCGGCGCTCAGAAGGCAGAGCTCCGGCGCCGGCCCGAGCACCAGGCTGCGCTGGAACAGCGCGCTGCGCGCCGGGTCGAAGCCGTCCTCGAGCAGGTCTGCGATCTGCGGCTCCTCGGGGCCGGACGGCCGTGTGACCCAGACGGCGGTGTGCATGTCGCCCAGTTGCTGCGTGCCCTCGAGCAAGCGGTAGACGGCGCCGGTGCCGGTGCCCATCTCGCTGGCGGCGCGGTCGTGGGCGCCGGCGTGCCCGCGCGAGACGGCGGCCGCCTCCAGCACGCCGAGCGCGGTCCAGTTCTCGACCAGGTACCAGTCCTCGTAGCCGACCGCGGCGCCGCCCTCGACGGGCGCGAGCCACGGCAGCTCGCTCGCCCGCAGCGTCACCGACGAGGAGAAGCCGACGGGCGGGTTCTCGATCAGCGAGTGATGGAAGCGCGTGAGCGCGCGCTCGTAGTCCCCCGCGTGCACACCCGCGGCGGGGCGGTGCCAGAAGACGTAGGCGAGCACGCTCAGAAGGAGGGCTTGATCCAGTCCATGTGCGCCCGCAGATCGGCGCCGACGTGCTCGACCTGCGTGTCGGCCTGCTCGGCGCGCATGCGCAGGAAGTTCTCCTGGCCGGCGCGGTTCTCCGCGATCCACTCGCGTGCGAAGTCGCCCGACTGGATCTCCTCCAGGATCTTCTTCATGTTCGCGCGCGTTTCCTCGGTGATCACGCGTTTGCCGCGCGTGTAGTCACCGTACTCCGCGGTGTTCGAGATCGAGTAGCGCATCCCGGCGAGCCCCTTCTCGTACATCAGGTCGGCGATCAGCTTGAGCTCGTGCAGGCACTCGAAGTAGGCCATCTCCGGGTCGTACCCGGCGTTCACGAGCGTCTCGAAGCCGGCCTGGACGAGCTCGGAGGCGCCGCCGCACAGCACCGCCTGCTCGCCGAACAGGTCGGTCTCGGTCTCGTCCTTGAAGCTGGTCTCGATCACGCCGCCGCGCGTGCAGCCGATCCCCTTGGCGTAGGCGAGCGCCAGCGCGCGCGCCTGGCCGCTGGCGTCCTGCTCGACGGCGATCAGACCCGGCACGCCGCTGCCTTCGGTGAACTGGCGGCGGACGAGGTGGCCCGGGCCCTTGGGCGCGACCATGCCGACGTCGACGCCGGGCGGCGGGTCGATCTCTTTGTAGTGGATCGAGAAGCCGTGCCCGAACAGGATCATGTTGCCCTCGGCGATGCCGTCTTTGATCTCGGCCTCCCAGACGGCGCGGTGGAGCTCGTCGGGCAGCAGGATCATCACGAGATCGCCGCGGCTCGCGGCCTCGACGACGGACAGCACCTCGAGTCCCTGCTCCATCGCCTTCGCGACCGACGCGGAGTCGGGCCGCAGCCCGACGACGACGTCGACGCCCGAATCCTTGAGGTTCAGCGCGTGGGCGTGGCCCTGCGAGCCGTAGCCGATGATGGCGACGGTCTTGCCGTCGAGGAGATGAAGGTCTGCGTCGTCGTCGTAGATCATGCGCGGCAGGGTATCCGAGACGCAGCCGCGATCCGGCCCCGGCCGGATCGCGGGCGAGCAGCGGCTCGATCAGGCGTCGGCGCGCGCGACGATCACGCGCCCGGGGATCTCCAGGCTGCCGTCGGCCGCGGTGAACGGGGCGACACGTGCGCGCAGCGAGGCCCGGATCTCCTCGACCTCGGCCTCGGGGCGCGAGAGCACGGCGTCGTGGAGCCGGCGTGAGACGTCGAGCTGGACGTCCCAGAGCTCGTCGAAGCTCGTGTGGCGCCGGAGCAGGTCGATCGTCTCGATGCGCTCGACCGAGAAACCCGCGTCCTCGAGCGCAGCGCGAACGACAGCGGGCGAGCCCCAGGAGAAGGGACCCGGCCCCGCGCCTCCGGGCTCCCCGCGCTCGCGCAGCTCCTGCGCGAAGAGGCCGAACCACGGGTTGGCCGCGATCTCGTCCCACACGGCGAGCGCGAGGCGCCCGGAGCCGGGACGCAGGACGCGGCGCGTCTCCGCCAGAGCCGCGGCCGGGTCGGTCATGAGCATGTAGCCGAAGCGGCACAGCGCGGCGTCGAAGCTCGCGAGCGGCTCGTCGATCCATTCGGCGTTCAGCACCTTGAAGTCGACGTTCGAGATGCCGAGCTCGCTCGCGCGCTCGCGCGCGCCGTCGAGCATCGCCTCAGCCTGGTCGGAGATGAGCACGCTGCCCCCGGGAGCGACGAGCTCGGCGGCGAGCAGCCCCGTCTCGCCCTGGCCGGCCGCGAGCTCGAGGACGCGCTCGCCGGGCTGCGGCGCGATCGCCTCGACCATCCAGTGGGAGACGGGCGCCATCCACGTGCGGACGAACGCGGCGTTGCGGGCCCACCCCGCCGCGGCGTCTTCCCAGTTCTGAAGGCTCTCGGCGCGGTGCGCCTCGGGATCGAATGTGTCGCTCATGCCAGCTCCCTGCGTAGCAGCTTGCCCGAGGCGGTCCGCGGCAGCCTCTGGTCGGTGCGGTCGAACTCCTTGGGGATCTTGTACGAGGCGAGGTGGGCGCGGCAGTGGGCGAGCAGCTCGTCCCAGTCGATGCGCGCGCCGGGCTCGGCCACGATCCAGGCCGCCACCATCTCTCCCCATTCCTCGTGCGCGCGCCCGACGACGGCCGCCTCGATCACGAGCGGGTGCGCCTCGAGCACCGCCTCCACCTCGGCCGGGGCCACGTTCTCACCGCCTGTGACGATCGTGTCGGCCTTGCGCCCGAGCACCTGCAGCCACCCCCGCTCGTCGAGACGGCCGAGGTCGCCGGTCGCGAGCCGGCCGTCGCGCAGCGCGGCGGACGGCGCGACGGTCGGCCCGGACACGAGGATCTCGCCGTCGTGGGCGATCTGAAGCCCCGTGCAGAAGAGCGACGGCCCCGCGCTGTGCGCCGGATCGTCCACGGCGGCCGCCGGCAGCGTCGTGACCTGGGAGGCGGTCTCGGTCAGGCCGTAGGTGAGGCTGACCGGCACGCCCACGCCGAGCGCCCGCTCGCGCAGCGCCGGGGGCACCGGACCGCCGCCCGTCAGCGCGCAGCGCAGCGCAGGTGGCCGTTCGAGGCCCGCGTCCAGCAGCCGCGCGAGCGTCGTCGCCACGAGGCTCGCCAGCGTGATCCCCTGCTCGCGCAGCGCGTAGAGCGCGCGGTCGGTCTCGAAGCGCTCGTGCACCACAGCGGTCGTGGCGTAGATCGCCGAGCGGATCAGGATCGAGAGGCCGCCGACGTGTGAGAGCGGCAATGCGCAGAGCCAGCGGTCCCCGGGGCCGCTGCCGAGCGCGACCGCGGAGCCGAGCGCGCTCCACAGCAGGTTGCCGTAGCTCAGCTCCACCGGCTTGGGGGCTGCGGTCGTGCCCGAGGTGTGGACCGACGAGCGCCGTCGCGTCCAGGTCGTGCCGCAGGCCGGGTCCGAGCGCTTCGCCGTCGGCGGGGAGCGGCTCCTCCACGAGCACCGCGGCTCCTGCGGCGATCCGCTCGCGCTCCGCCGCCCCCAGGCGCATGTCGACGGGGACGACCGCCGCGCCGAGCAGCAGGCAGGCGTGCAGCGCCTGCACGAACTCGAGGCCCGCGGGCAGCGCGATCGCGACCCGGTCGCCCGGGTCCACGCCGAGCGAACGCAGGCGCGCCGCCCCGGACGCCGCCGCGACGAGCAGCTCGGAGTAGGTCCACGTACCGCCGGGGGTCTCGACAGCCGCGCGCCCCGGGGCCCGTGCCGCCGCCCGCTCGAGCCATGCGCCGGTCTCCATCGCGCAACAGGCTAGCCTTCGCGCCGATGAGCACCGTATGGCAGCCCGGCGAGGGCTCCTACTCCGACATCCGCTACGAGCTCTCGGCCGGCGAGGACGCGGGGATCGCGAAGATCACGATCGCGCGGCCCGAGGTCCGCAACGCGTTTCGCCCGCGCACCGTCATCGAGATCTCCGAGGCGCTCGACCGCGCCCGCGAGGACCAGTCGGTGGGCGTGATCGTGCTGACCGGCGAGGGGCCGGACGCGTTCTGCTCCGGCGGCGACCAGCGCGTCCGGGGTGACACGGGTTACCTGCAGGACGAGGGCGACGGCCTCGCGAGCGTCGGGCGCTTCCACGTCACCGACCTGCACGTGCAGATGCGCCGGCTGCCGAAGCCGATCGTCGCGATGGTCGCGGGCTACGCGATCGGCGGCGGGCACGTCCTGCACGTGGTCTGCGACCTCACGATCGCGGCCGACAACGCGCGCTTCGGGCAGGTCGGCCCGAAGGTCGGCTCCTTCGACGGCGGCTTCGGCGCGAGCGTGCTCGCCGAGCTGGTCGGGCCGAAGAAGGCCAAGGAGATCTGGTTCCTGTGCCGCCAGTACGACGCACAGGAAGCGCTGACGATGGGGCTCGTCAACACGGTCGTCCCGCTGGAGCGCCTGGAGGAGGAGACCGTGCAGTGGTGCCGCGAGATGCTCGCGCTCTCGCCCTTCGCGCTGCGCCTGCTGAAGGCGAGCTTCAACGCGACCGAGGACGGCCTCGCGGGGATCCAGCAGCTGGCGCACGACACCAACCTGCTCTTCTACGAAAGCCGGGAGGCGCAGGAGGGTCGCGACGCCTACCGGGAGAAGCGCAAGCCCGACTTCTCGCAGTTCCCGCGGCGGGCCTGATGTCGGCACCCGCGACGCTGGAGCGCCGGCGCTCCTCGGCGCTTCGCATCTGGCTGATGGCAGCGCGGCTGCGCACGCTGCCCGCGGCGATCGCGCCGGTGCTCGTCGGCACCTCGCTGGCGCTCGGCGACGGCACGTTCCACCCGCTGGCCTTCGTGGCGGCGCTGTTCGGCGCGATCTTCATCCAGGTCGGCACCAACCTGTCGAACGACTACTCCGATGCCCGGCGCGGCGCCGACACCGAGGATCGCCTCGGGCCGGTCCGGGTCACCGCCGGCGGGCTCGTGCCGCCACGGCAGGTGCTGATCGCCACCTACGTGACCTTCGGCCTCGCCGTCGCCTGCGGCATCTACCTGATCGCCGTGGCGGGCTGGGAGCTCCTCGCGGTGGGGGCGGCCTCGATCCTCGCCGGCGTGCTCTACACGGGTGGACCGCGCCCGTACGGGTACGAGGGGTTGGGTGAGCTGTTCGTGTTCCTCTTCTTCGGCATCGTCGCCGTCACCGGCTCGTACTTCGTGCAGGTCCAGCAACTGCCGTGGGAGGCCTTCGTCTGCGCCGTGCCCGTGGGGCTGCTGGCGAGCGCGATCCTCGTCGTCAACAACGTCCGCGACATCGACACCGACCGCCGTGCGGGCAAGCGCACGCTGGCCGTGCGGCTCGGGCGAGCGCGCACGCGCGGCCTCTACGTGGCGATGCTCGCGGGCGCCTTCGTCGTCGCACCGTTGCCGTGGCCGCTCGGCTCGATGGACGCCTGGCTGCTGCTGCCGTGGCTCTCGCTGCCCCTCGCGATCGCCGTGACGCGGGTGGTGCGAAGCCGGGTGGACGGGCCGTCGCTGAACGGTGCGCTCGCGCGCACAGGGATGCTCCAGCTCGTCTTCTGCCTGCTCTACTCCGCCGGCATCCTCGCGGCGGGCGGCATCCACCCGTGAAGCTCGAGCTGCGCCGCGAACGGCTGCGGCTCACCGAGCCGCTGCGGGCGGCGTGGGGCGAGGTCACCGAGCGCGAGCTCGCGATCGTCGCGCTCACCGGCGAGGACGGCGTCACCGGCTACGGCGAGGCCGCGCCGCTGCCCTCCTACGGCGGGCCGCCGATGGACACGGTCTGGGCCGCGCTCGAGGAATACGTGGCGGCGCTCCACGAGGCGGGCGAGGCGCGTGGCGATCACCTGATGGAGGCCTGCCGGGCCCGCGCGGACATCCCCGCGGCGCTCGCGGCGATCGACCTGGCGCTGTGGGATCGGGCGGGACGAAAGGCGGGCCGTCCGGTGGCCGAGCTGCTCAGCGACCGGCACGCGCCGAGCGTCGCCGTCAACGCGACGATCACGGCGACCGACCGCAGCGCCGCCGCCGAGCAGGCGGCGAAGGCCGTCGGCGAGGGCTTCGAGTGCCTGAAGCTGAAGGTCGGCGCGGGCGATGACGCCGGGCGCGTCGCTGCCGTGCGCGCGGCCGCCGGGCCCGGCGCCTCGCTGCGGCTCGACGCGAACGGCGCCTGGGACGTCGAGCAGGCGGTGAGCACGATCGAGGCGCTCGCGCCGGCCGGCCTCGAGCTGGTCGAGGAGCCGGTGCACGGCCTCATCGGGATGCGCGAGGTGCGCGAGCGCGTGCCCGGTGCGGGTCGCCATCGACGAGACCGCCGCCGAGCGCGGCGCGCTGGGCGGCGGTGTGGCCGACGCCGTGTGCCTGAAGATCTCGCGCTGCGGCGGGATCGGCGCGCTCGTCGCGGCCGCCGCTCTCGTCCGTGCCTCGGGCGCCGAGGTGTACCTCGCCTCGACGCTCGACGGGCCCCTCGGCGTGGCGGCCGCGCTGCAGGCCGCCGCGGCGCTCGCCTCGCGCGGGCCCCTCCCCCACTGCGGCCTCGCGACGCTGTCGCTGTTCGAGGGCATCGAGAACCCGCTGCCGGCCCGCGGCGGCGCGATCGCGGTGCCTTCGGGACCCGGGCTCGGCGTCGAGCCGCTCTAGCCGTTCCTATCCTCTCGGCATGGGCAAGGTCTTCGACGGGATCGACGAGCGCCTGCGGAGCTGGATCGCCGAGCAGCCCCTGTTCTTCGTAGCGACCGCGCCGCTCGCCGCCGACGGTCACGTCAACGTCTCGCCGAAGGGTCCGATCGGCACCCTCCGGGTCCTCGACGAGCACACCGTCGCCTACCTCGACGTGGTCGGCAGCGGCGCGGAGACGATCGCTCATGTCCGCGAGAACGGGCGCGTCGTGGTGATGCTGTGCGCCTTCTCGGGTCCCCCGCGGATCGTGCGCCTGCACGGCCGTGGCGAGATCGTCCCGGCTGCCGGCGAACGGTTCGGAGAGCTGCTCGAGCGATGCGACTTCGAGCTTCCGGCGGTAGGAGCGGCCCGCCGCGCGATCGTCCTGGTGCACGTCGAGCGCGTCGCCGACTCCTGCGGCTACGGCGTGCCGCTGATGACGTTCGACGGGTTGCGCCCCCACGCGGACGCCTGGGCGGAGAAGAAGGTCAGGGTGGGCGGCGAGGAGGCGCTCCTCGGCTACCAGCGGGAGAAGAACGCCACGAGCCTCGACGGGCTGCCGGCGATCGATCTCTAGGGCGCCGACCGTGCGAGCGCTTCGGCGACGCCGGAAGGGTTCTCGAGCGGCAGCCGGTGGCCGCCCGCGAGCACGGTGAGCGAGCCGTTCCGCAGGAGCGGCAGCGCGCGCCGCGCGAGCCTCGTGAACTTCGCGTCGCGCTCTCCCGTGACGAGAGCCACGGGCATCGTCAGCTCGCCGAGACGATCCCACAGCGGCTCCATCGCGCCGGTGGACAGGCCACGCAGAGCGGCCGCCAGCGCCGGCGGATCGTTGCGCCGCTGATCGACTCGGGCCAGCTCCCCGACCTCCGGCGGGTCTGCGGCGAACAGCGGCTGCGCGCGCCAGCTCTCGATCCACTCCTCGAACGGCTCGGTCTCCAGACGTCGCGCGAGCTGCTCGTCGGAGGCCACGCGCGCGGCGCGCTCCGCGCTGTCCTCGAGGCCCGGGTTCGCGGCGATCACGCACAGCCGCGTGACCCGCTCGGGCGCCGCGAGCGCCACGTGCATCGCCACGCGCCCGCCGAGCGAGTAGCCACACAGCGCGAAGCGCTCGGGCGCCGCGCCGAGGACCGCCGCCGTGCACGACGCGAACGTGATCGGTCGCTGCACCCCCGCGGCCGCGCCGTGGCCCGGGAGGTCGAGGGCCAGCGGCCGGTAGCGTTCCCGCGGCAACCGGTCGACCACCCCGTCCCACGCCCGATGCGTGCCGCCGAAGCCGTGCAGCAGGACGAGGGTCTCGGGCACCGGCTGATCCTATGGCGAGCGCAACCGACACCCACCTCCTGCTCCGCGCCTTCGTGGACGAGCTCGCTCGTTGCGGGATGCGCGACGCCTGCACCTCGCCCGGCTCGCGCAACGCGCCGCTGATCCTGGCCCTGGCCCGCGAGGAGCGGCTGCGCTCCTTCTCGCACATCGACGAGCGCGCCGCCGGCTTCTTCGCGCTCGGGCTCGCGAAGGCGAGCGGCCTGCCCGTCGCGGTCACGTGCACCTCGGGCACCGCGGCCGCCGAGCTGCTGCCGGCCGCGATCGAGGCCCGGGAGGCGCGCGTGCCGCTGCTGCTGCTCACCGCCGACCGCCCGGCGGAGCTGCGCGACGTCGGCGCCGGGCAGGCGATCGACCAGCTCAAGCTCTACGGCAGCGCGGTGAAGTGGTTCGTCGAGGTCGCGCCGGCCGGTGCCTCGCCCGCGGAGCTGCGGTGGATCCGCACGCTGGCCTGCCGGGCCTACTGGACGGCGCTCGAAGGCCGCCCGGGCGCGGTGCACCTGAACTTCCCGCTGCGCGAGCCGCTCATCGGCACCGAGGAGCCGCCGCCGGATGACACCGGCCGCCCGGGAGGGGCTCCGTTCGTGCGCCGCGGCTCGGTGCGCTCGGCGACGATCCCTGACACCTTCACGCCGTTCATCGCGGCGATCGAGGAGGCGCGCCGCGGCGTCGTGGTCGCGGGCCGTCACGAGCGCGACACGCCCCTCGGCGAGGCAGCGAGCACGTTCGCCGAGGCCGCGGGCTGGCCGCTGCTGGCCGACCCGATGTCGGGCGCGCGGCGCGGCGATGCGGCGATCGCCCACTACGACGCGCTCCTGCGCGTGGATCGCGTCGGCGCGGAGCTGACACCCGATCTCGTGCTGCGCGTGGGCGACCTTCCCGTCTCCAAGCCGCTGCGCGGCTGGCTCGCTCAGCTGGGCGGCACCACGCAGATCGCACTCGATCCCGACGGCGCCTGGCAGGATCCCGACGCGGCCGTGTCGCTCTCGCTCCCGCTCGAGCCCGCGGAGACGCTCTCCGCGCTCGCGGAGTTCTTCGGCATGGAGGACGAAGGCCCCGAACCGGCAGAGCCCGAGTGGCTGGCCTCCTGGCGCGCCGCGGACGGGCGCGCCGCAGGGGCGATCCAGGGCGTCGTCGCCACGGCCGGCCTGTCGGAGCCCGGGGTCGCGGCTGAGCTCGGCGCGCTGCTGCCCGCCGAGGCGACGCTGTTCGTCGCCTCCTCGATGCCGGTCCGCGACATCGAGACGTTCTGGCCGGCACGCACGGACCCGCCGCGCGTGCTGTGCAACCGCGGCGCGAACGGCATCGACGGCACGATCTCGAGCGCCTTCGGCGCGGCGGCGGCGAACGGTGCCCGCCCGACGGTGCTGCTGATCGGCGACGTGGCGCTCGCCCACGACATCGGCGGCCTCCTCGCCGCACGCCGGCTCGGCCTGAAGCTCACGATCGTCGCGCTCGAAAACGGGGGTGGCGGGATCTTCGACTTCCTCGAAGTCGCGCGCTCTCCGCTGGCCACGGCGCACTACGAGGCCCACGTCGCCACCCCGGCCGGTCTCGATCTCGCGGCCGTCGCGTCGCTCTACGGCCTCGGGCACGAGCGCCCGCAGGACCTGCGCAGCTTCAGGACCGCGATCGAGACCGCGCTCGCCGGGACGGGATCGACGATCGTCGAGGTCCGCACCGAGCGCAGCGCCAACGTCGAGCTGCACCGGCGCGTCTGGGATGCGGTTGCCCGCGGCTAGGGCGCGAGCAGCGGCAGAAGCGCAGCGAGCTTGATCTCGGTCTCGGCCAGCTCCTTCGCGGGCACCGAGTCGCGGACGATGCCACCGCCCGCGTAGCAGCGAGCGACGCTGCCGCTGAGGAGCGCGCAGCGGAGCACCACGCAGAACTCGCCGTCGCCCGTTGCGTCGGTCCAGCCGAGCGGGCCGGTGTACCAGCCGCGGTCGAGGCCCTCGAGCGCCGGGATCAGCGGCGCCGCGGCGGCCAGCGGCTCGCCGCCGACGGCCGGCGTCGGGTGCATCAGCCCCGCCAGCTCGAGCGCGTCGACCGGCGACGCCAGCTGGGCGCGGATCGGCGTCGCCAGGTGCTGGATGTTGGCGATCCGCGCCAGCTCGGGCTCGGGCGCGGCGGCCACCCACACCGAGCAGCTCTGCAGCGTCCGCTCGATGCGGCGCGCGACGATCGCGTGCTCTTCGCGGTAGCTGTCGTCGCGCAGGAGCTGCTCGCCCAGGTGGGCGTCGACGGCCGGGTCGGCGCTGCGGCGCGAGGAGGCTGCGAGCGCGAGCGTCGAGACGCGCTGGCCCTCGCGGCGCACCAGCAGCTCGGGGCTGGCGGCGATCAGCACGCTCTCGCCGCGGCCGGCGCAGAGCACGAAGCAGGAGGGGAACTCCTCGCGCAGGACGCCGAAGATCTCCGCCGGGTCGTAGGGACGCGGCGCATGCACCTGCACCTCGCGCGAGAGGACGATCTTCTGCATGCGGCCCTCGCGGATCAGCTCGACTGCGCGGCCGACCGCCTGCTCGTAGTGCTCGGGGGGCATCGCGCTCACGACCTCGAACCGCCCGGCCGGAGCGGGGTCGAGCAGCGGCAGCGGCGCCTGGCGCAGCTCGGCCACCCGGGCGAGCAGGCCCGCCAGGCGCTCCTCGGTGTCGTCGTCGGGCGCGACCAGTGCGCTCAGCGTCATCGTCACGTGCTCGCCGTCGCGGGCGATCGAGACCTCGGGCACCGTCATGCTCGCGGCGCCGAAGTCGCGCCAGTGAGGGGCGCTGCCGCCGTCGGGCGCGAAGGAGAAGCCGCCGACCGCGACCGGCCCGGCCGCGTGTGAGCCGTCGGCCGGGTCGCTGCACGCCTCACGGTTCAGCTCTCGCCAGCGCGCAGCCGCCTGCCCGAAGCGATCGGGGCCGGCGCCCCGCAGCTCGAGGGCCTCGCCGAGCGCGCCGAGCGCGCGCGAGCCGTGGTCGGGCTGCTCGAGGCAGAACCACGCCTCGCCGGGGCGGCGCGAGGCGCAGGCCACCGCCGTCGGGTCGGTCCCGGCGGGCAGCTCGACCGTCACCGACGCCAGCGTCGCGCGACCGCTGCGCCGCGCGCGCCGCACCGCCGCACCCAGCCGGTCCGAGAGACGGCCCTGCTCGCGCCGCGAGAGCGCGAAGGGCTGTCCCTGGGCCGCGGTTGCCCTCATGAAGGGAGGGTCGGCCGGCGCTCCAGCCGACCTCCACGTCAGGTCTCGGTTCGCCCGCGCGAGATCGCGATCTCGCCCGTCCGCATCATCTCGATCAGCCCGAACGGGCGGACCATCGTCTCGAACGCCTCGATCTTGTCGGTCGTCCCCGTGACCTCGATGATGATCGCGCGCTTGGTGACGTCGACGACCTTGCCGCGGAAGATCTCCGCGATCTGCATCAGCTCACCGCGCTGCGGCCCGTCGGCGCTGACCTTGAACAGGGCGAGCTCGCGCGCGACGGTGTCGCCGGGCTCGAGGTCGCGGATCTTCAGGACGTTGACGAGCTTGTGCAGCTGCTTGGTGACCTGGTCGATCGGGTGCAGCGCGCCGTCGACGGTGAGCGTGACGCGCGAGACCTCCTCGTCCTCCGTCGGGCCGACCGTGAGCGTGTCGATGTTGAAGCCGCGCCGCGCGAACAGGCCGGCGATCCGGGTCAGGACACCGGACTTGTTTTCGACCAGGATCGAGAGGACGTGCTTGCGGCCGGTGCGCAGGCCCGTGGCGGCGTCCAGCTCCTCGAGTGAGAGCGGTTCCTTGGTACCGGGTTCACCCATGAGTCAGCCCACCATCTCGCGCGCGGCAGACCCTGCCGGGATCATCGGGTAGGTGTTCTCCTCGCGCGTGACGCGCACGTCGACCAGCACGGGGCCGTCGATCGCGATCGCGCGCTTCATGTCCTCGACCAGCGTCGTCTTGTCGGAGAGGCGGATGCCCGCGACGCCGTAGGCCTCGGCGAGCTTCACGAAGTCCGGGAACTCACCCATCTCGACGTGGCTGTATTTGCCGTCCCAGAACAGCTCCTGCCACTGGCGGACCATGCCCAGGTAGCCGTTGTTCATGATGAAGACCTTGATCGGGATCTTGTTCTGCGCGCAGGTCGCGAGCTCCTGGGCGTTCATCTGCACCGAGCCGTCGCCGGCCACGCAGCAGACCACCTGATCGGGGCACGCGACGGCGGCGCCCATCGCGGCCGGCAGCCCGAAGCCCATCGTGCCGAGCCCGCCGGAGTTGATCCAGCGGCGCGGCGCGGGGAAGTCGTAGTACTGCGCGGTCCACATCTGGTGCTGGCCGACGTCGCTCGTGATGATCGCCTGGCCCTCGGTCGCCTGCCAGAGCGCCTGGATCATGTACTGCGGCTTGATCTCGTTGTCGGCGCTGTCCTCGTAGCCGAGCGGGTACTTCTCGCGCCAGCCCTCGATACGGCTCCACCAGGCGTCCAGGCGTCCGGGGTCGGCGCCGATCGCGCGGTACTCGACGAGCAGCTTCGCCAGCACGTGCTTGGCGTCGCCGACGATCGGGATGTGCGCCGGCACGTTCTTGGAGATCTCGGCCGGGTCGACGTCGATGTGGATGAACTTGGCGCGCGGCGCGAACTCGGAGAGCTTGCCGGTGATGCGGTCGTCGAAGCGCGCGCCCACGGCGCAGATCAGGTCGGCCTCGTCCATCGCGTAGTTGGCCGCCCGCGTGCCGTGCATGCCGAGCATGCCGAGCCACTGCGCATCCGGTGCGGGGTAGGCGCCGAGGCCCATCAGCGTGCACGTGATCGGGAAGCGGTCCGAGCGGACGAACTCGGTCAGCTCCGCCGCGCCTTCGGCGTTGACCACGCCGCCGCCGGCGTAGATGACGGGGCGCTGCGCCGAGGCGAGCGCCTTCGCGGCCTGGCGGATCTGCTTCTGGTTGCCCTCGACGCGGGGCTGGTAGCCGGGCAGGTGCACGTCGGTGACCGGCTCGTAGTCGATCTCGGCGCGGGAGAGGTCCATCGGGATGTCGACGAGCACCGGTCCCGGCCGACCGCTGCGCGCCACGTGGAAGGCCTCGTGGATCGCGCGCGGGAGTTCCTGCGGGTCCTGGATCATGAAGGAGTGCTTGACGATCGGCATCGTGATGCCGATCGTGTCGGCCTCCTGGAAGCCGTCGGTGCCGAGCAGCTCGGTGCGCACCTGACCGGTGATGAACACGCACGGAACCGAGTCCATCATCGCGTCGGTGATCGGCGTGATCAGGTTGGTGGCGCCGGGGCCGCTGGTGGCGAACGCCACGCCGACCTTGCCGGTCGCCTTCGCGTAGCCCTCGGCCGCGTGCCCGCCGCCGGCCTCGTGGCGCACCAGGATGTGGCGCACGCCGCCGTCGACGAGCGCGTCGTAGGTCGGCAGGTTGGCGCCGCCGGGGAGGCCGAAGACGACGTCGACTCCCTCCGCCTTAAGACATTCCATCAGTGCATCGACAGCCCGCATCTCGACCTCCTTTCAAGTAGTCCGAAACGACGAATGGCGGGGAGGCCTCCCCGCGCTGGAATGCCAGTCTACCAGCGGGTTTGCGGGCGAATTGGCGCCGCGCCGGCGGGATGGGCCACTCCGCTCATTCGTAGGTGTAGCGGTCCGCCGCGGCCTTTTTGCTCTTGCCGTTGGCGCCCGCGACGTGAGCCCGCACGTCGACGGTCCCGCCCTTCGACGTCGCCGGGACGGTCATCGTGCAGTGCGTCGTGGAGGCGCATTCGACGCCGGTGGCCGCCGTCTTGCCGAACGCGAACGAGCTCGCGCCCGACCCCGGCGCGAAGCCCTCCCCGGTCACGGTCACGCTCATCCCGCCCGCACGTGGCCCTGACGACGGGCTCACGTTCGTCACTTGGAGCCCGACATAGCGGAACATGCCCTTGCCGGCCGGCGCACTCTCCCCGCCCGGGGAGATGACCCTCACGTCGTACTTGCCGGCAGCATGCGAGGGCGCCACCGCGTAGATGACGGACCCGCTTTCGTCGACCCTGAAGGTCGCGGGCGTGCCGCCGAACAGGACTTCGCTCGCATCGCCGAGCGCCGACCCGGTGATCTGGACTTCGGTCCCGCCGGTGCTGGGACCCTTCTTCGGGGGTCCGAGCTTGGAGATCTCCGGCTGCGAGACGAACGTGAACATCGGAGCGGCAGCTTTGTCGCCGAGATCGTCTTCGACGCTCACCGGCACCTGGCCCGGGGTCCGTGGCGGCGTCACCGCCCGGAGCGCCGTGTTCGAGACGTGTTCGATCCCGGTCGCAGCGGCGCCGCCGAAGGTAACGCCCGTCACGTGTTCGAGTTCGGTCCCGGTCAGCGTCACGGTCGTTCCGCCCGCGGCAGCGCCGACGGTGGGCGACAGCCCCGATACGGCCGGTGGTTCATGCGAGCTCGTCGTGAATTCGGCATCGGCACCGTCGCTGGTCCCTTCGGCGTTCGTCGCGACGATCCGGTAGTGGTAGGTGGTCGCTTCGGCCAGCCCTTCGAGTGCGGCGGAGACCGCGACCGCCTGTTCGCCGGAGCCCGGCGAGGCCGAGCACGGGACGGTGTTTTCGTAGAACGGCGAGGTGCCGTATTCGAACTGGCAGCTGCTCACCGCGCTGCCCTGCGGGTCCACGGTCGCGTTCAGGGCCACCGTGCGCGTGCCGACGCCGGATGCCTGCCCGGTCGTCGCGAGCGGCGCGGCTCCGCGGCGCGTGTAGGTGAGTTCGACCCCGGGCGCGGCGCCTTCCGCCAGTGCCGACGCTCCGCCTTCAGGCACCAGCGACGAGCCGCCGCCACCGCCGGAGGCGAATTCGTATGGCGGTTCGACGTCGAATTCGACGCCGCCGCCACCACCGCCGTACAGGCCTGCCCCGCCGCCCCCGCCGCCGGCGCTGCCGTGGGACCTGGAGCGGCAGCCTTCCCCGTCCCCGCCGATACCCAGTTCACCTGGCGTGCCACCTTCGTGCTTGCCTTCGTGTTCCTTCTCGATCCAGCATTCCCAGAGTTCTTCGCTTTCGCCGCCTGCGGTCTGCGTCCCAGGCTTGCCGCCTTCTTCGTTCGGAAGGCCTTCCGCGCCCGCTGCGCCGCCCGCGTTGCCGGTGCTGGACGCCCCGCCGCTCCCACCCGCCACGATCAGCCGGCTGGCGAGCGTTGCTTCGGGATTCGCACGCGTGACGGTGCGCACGTCGCTCGCACCCCCACCGCCGCCGGCCGCGGCGTTGCCGCCTTCGCCGCCGCCGCCCCAGCCCCCCGGCTGGCCGGTCGCGCTCCCGCCGACCTCCACGTAGAGCGTCTCGCCGGGACTCACGCCGATGTTGCCGGTGGCTTCCGACGGAGCGCCGCCGCCCTTGCCCGTGCCCCCGATCGCGCGCACCGCGATCGTGGTGATGCCCCCGGGAACGACGAACGTCTGCTCGACGCCGGTCGAGGGGAACCTGTCTGTGACGGTTTCGCTCGCGTGCGCGCCCGCGGCCGCAAGCAAACACGCTGCGGTCCCCACGAGTACCGCAAGCGATGCCCTCAGCTCGACTCGACCAGCAGTGGGTGCCACGACGCTCTCTCCCTCGGCCGATGGAACCCCTCTGCTCGGCGCGAGGATAGCGAGATTGCAGCAGCGACGGGCCGTCCCGCCGGCGAGCTCGCTCAGACCGGGTCCCCGGGCACCTCACGCGCCTGTTCGTAGGCAAGCAGCACCGCCAGCAGCGCCGCGAGCACGGCGGCTGCCGCCCACGCGGACACGCCACCCGAGACCGCGAACCACGCCATGCACGCGGCCGCCGCACACAGCTTGGCCCACCCCACCGTCCCGACCATGCGCAGCCGGAACGCGACCAGGCCGACCATCCACAGCGCGATCCCGCCGCAGAGCGCGAGGCGTGCGGGTGCAGCCAGATCCGCCGAGATGTCCGCGACGGCCTCGCGCGCGCCCACTGCGAAGACGATGATCCCGGCCACGATCAGCAGGTGGATGTAGCTGTAGGCGTCGGCCGCCGCCAGCACGGGATCGGCGACCGTGCGCAGCCGTTCCTGGGCGGTGGTCGCGAAGCGCCCGAAGTAGGCCCACCACAGCTCGCCCGTGATGATCAGCGTGAGCGCGACGCCGACGACGATTTCGGCGTCGAGGGGGTGCGCCTGGGCGCCGACGCCGATCGCGACCACCGACTCGCCGAGGCAGATGATCACGAACAGCCCGTAGCGCTCGGCGAAGTGCTCGACCGCGACGCGCTGCAGCCCACGCAGGCGCTCGCGGGTCAACCACGCGGGCCCGGCGTAGTCGATCGCCGCCGCCGCGACCCAGAACGCGACGCGCCAGCCCCCGGTCAGGAACGCGCCCGCGATCAGCAGCGCCATCCCGATGGTGACCGTGACCGCGAAGCCGGCGATCGCGGCGAACGAGGCGTTGCCCCGCGCGAGGCGTCGGCGTACAGCGCCAGGTGCCCGAAGCGCACGATCGCGTAGGAGATCGCGAACAGCGCGCCCTCGCTGCCGTAGGCGTGCGGGACCGCGAGCCCGGCGATGAAGATCACGCCGCCCGCGAGGAGCAGCGACGCACGCAGCAGCGGGCTGTCCGGGTCCTGGGCGTTGGTGACCCACACGTAGGCCGACCACGCCCACCAGACGAGCGCGAGCACCAGCATCGAGCGCCCGAAGCCGGCCCACGTCTGGTCGGAGCGCAGCAGCGTCGTGACCTGCGTGACAGCGAAGACGAACACCAGGTCCCACAGCAGCTCGACCGGCGCGGTGCGTCGCGCCTCCGCCGCCTCCTCGACCGCCTGCGCGGTCCGGGCGGTCGAGACGCTCGGCATGCGGCGCGGGCTAGGAGACGCCGAGGCCGACGCCGATCGCGAGGCTGATCAGGCCCCCGGTCCCCACGAAGATCAGCGAGCCGCGAATCGGCACGTTCAGGAAGCGGTGCCGGATCCAGGCGATCACGAACAGCTCGACGGCAACCACCAGGCCCGCGACGATCAGAGCTGTTTTCAGATCGGAGATCAGGAACGGCAGCGTGTGGAAGATGCTGCCGAGCATCGTCATGCCACCGGTGATGGTCCCGCGCACGGCCGCGGACCCGCGTCCGGTCTCCTCGCCGGTATCGGACCCCGCCTCGGACCAGCCCATGCTCACACCGGCCCCGAGCGCCACCCCCAACCCCACGACGAAAGCCGTGTGAGAGCTCGACGTGATCGCCGCGGCGAAGATCGGGGCGAGCGAGGAGATGGTGCCGTCGATCAGCCCGACGAGCCCCGGCTGCACGACCCGGAGCAGGAAGTCGCGTTCGTCCTCGAAACCGAAGCGGTGGATGATCCTCGCGACCTGCGAGTCGCCGCGGCGCGGCGCGGCCTTGACGTCGGTGCTCATGGCCACAACATACGGGCCGGACCGGCTTAGGCTGGCCTGATTCGGCTTAGGGAACCCGAATGCCGCTCAGCGCGGCGCGGTCGGTGTGCGCTGCCACGATTCCGGCTGCACGGCCACGTCGGGGTAGTCGAGCTCCTCGCCACAGCGCATGCAGATCGCGTCGTGGATCTTCGTCACGTTCCCGCACCGCGGGCACCGGCGGCGCAGCTCGTCGCTGTCGAAGCGGTAGGCGATCGCCGCCAGCAGGCCGAAGAACGGCACGAGCCCGGAGATCATGAACCACAGGAAGAACGAGCTGCCCTTGAACTTGCCCACGATCCCGCCCGCGAGACCGAAGCAGACGGCGATCACGACGTAGGCCATCGCGCGCTACAGCAGTACGCGGAGGGCCCAGATCACCGCGACGACCGCGAGCACGAGGAGCACCGTGCTGAACAGGAACGACAGCACGTGGCCGATCACGCCCAGCAGCAGCCAGGCGCCGACGATCACGATCAGCACGGCGACGGCGGTGCGCCCGAAGGAGCGCTCTGAGGACTCGTTCATCTCCTGAGGGATTTTACCGGCAATACGGCCGGACAGGGAGCGTGTCCCCTGTCCGGCCGCACGCCATGGCGCTCGCCGAGGGAAGCGAACGCCGTCGTGTCGGTGGGGTCAGCTCAGGCGGCTCGGCGGTCGCGGATCGCGGGCCGTCCTCGCCGTCGCGACATCCGCGCCGCGCGAGCCGGAGCGCACTCGACCTGCACCGGACGCGACACTTGTCAGCCGGTAGCGACGGATCCGCGACCCACGCTGCCGGCTGTCGGCCACGACCTCCGGCAGGAGGACGAAGCGCCGAGGTGATGAAACGCTCGCTGTCTTCATGGAAAGCATGTTGGCGCGCGGGCACCCGCATGCCTTTGGCCGCATGTCCAAGATCTGCGCGGCGCGGGTGCGCTCAGTGCGAGCCTCAGCCCGCGAGCTGCTCGGCGATCAGCCGCGAGACCTCGGTGCCGTCGGCGCGGCCGCGCGTCTCGCGCATCACGTGGCCGACGATCGGGCCGATCGCCTTCTCGTTGCCTTCCTTCACGCGCTGGGCCGCGTCGGGGTTGGCCTCGAGCGCGGCCGCCACGATCGCCGCGAGCTCGTCCCCCCCGCCCATCGCGGCCAGCCCCTCGGCCTCGACGATCGCGGCCGGGTCGCCGCCGTCGGCGATGAGCCGGTCGAGCACCGTGCGCCCGGCGCCGACCGTCACACGCTTGGCCCCGACCAGGCCGACGAGCGCGGCGAGCGCGGCGGGGGTCACCTTCGACTCGGCGGGGTCCTCGACGCCGTCGAGCCGGCCGAGCAGCTCGGCCGTCACCCAGTTGGCGAGCTGCTGGGGCTCGGGCGCGGGGTCCGCCCCTGCCGCCAGTGCCGCCTCGAAGAAGTCGCCGAGCTCGCCGCGGAAGGCGAGCAGCTGCGCGCTGTCGGCGCTGAGGCCCTCGCGCTCGAAGCGCTCGGAGCGGTCGGCCGGCAGCTCGGTCATCTCGGCCTGCGCGGCCGCCAGCATCTGCGCGTCGATCGCCACCGGCACGAGATCCGGCTCGGGGAAGTAGCGGTAGTCGTGCGCTTCCTCCTTGGAGCGCAGCGAGGTGATCGCGCCGGAGCCCGGGTCGAAGTGGAGCGTCTCCTGCACGACCACGCCCCCGCCTTCGATGATCTTCGCCTGGCGGGCGACCTCGGCGCGGATGCCGCGTTCGATGAAGCGGAAGGAGTTCATGTTCTTCAGCTCGGTCTTCACCCCCAGCTCCTCGGTGCCGGCCTCGCGCAGCGAGATGTTGGCGTCGCAGCGCAGCGAGCCCTCCTCCATGTTCACGTCGCTCACGCCCAGCCTCCGCATCGTGGTGCGCAGCAGGCGCAGCCATTCCCCCGCCTGCTCGGCGCTGCGCACGTCCGGCTCGGTGACGATCTCGGCCAGGGGCGTGCCGCCGCGGTTGAAGTCGACGATGCTCTCGTCCGAGCCGTGGATGCGCCCGCTCTCGCCGACGTGCGTGAGCTTGGCCGCGTCCTCCTCGAGGTGCACGCGGTGGATGCGCACCTCTCCCAGGCGGCCGCCGCGGCACAGGGGCTCGTCGTACTGGGAGATCTGGTAGCCCTTGGGCAGGTCGGGATAGAAGTAGTTCTTGCGGTGGAAGATCGAGCGCGGCGCGAGCTCCGAGCCGAGCGCGAGGCCGATCATCAGCCCGAAGTGCACGGCGCGCGCGTTGGCGACCGGCAGGCTGCCGGGGAGGCCCAGGCAGACCGGGCAGGTGTGCGTGTTCGGCGGATCGCCGAACGACAGGGTGCAGCCGCAGAACATCTTCGTCCGCGTCGCGAGCTGGATGTGGATCTCCAGGCCGATGACGGGCTCGAGCTCAGACACGCGGCGCGCTCCCGTCGAAGCCGAGCGCCCGCTCGAGCGCGTACGCCGCGTCGAGCAGCTGGTTCTCCGCGAACGCCGGCCCGGCCAGCTGGAGCCCCACCGGCAGCCCGTCCGACAGTCCGCACGGGATCGAGATCGCCGGGATGCCCGCCAGCGACATCGGCACCGTGCAGTAGTCGTTCAGGTACATCGCCAGCGGGTCGTCGGTCTTCTCGCCGAGAGCGAAGGCGACGGTCGGCGCCGTCGGCGTGGCGATCACGTCGACGCGGCCGAACGCGGCCGCGAAGTCCTCGGCGATCTTCGTGCGCACGCGCTGCGCGCGCCCGTAGTAGGCGTCGTAGTAGCCGGAGGAGAGCGCGTAGGTGCCGAGCATGACGCGCCGCTTGACCTCCGCGCCGAAGCCGTCGTGGCGGGTGCGCGTGTACATGTCGAGCAGGTCGCGGGGGTCGGGCGCGCGCAGGCCGTAGCGCACGCCGTCGTAGCGGGCGAGGTTCGAGGAGGCCTCGGCCGGCGCGAGCACGTAGTAGGCCGAGAGGCCGTGCGGGGCGTGCGGCAGGGCGATCTCCTCGATCTCCGCGCCGAGCGAGACGGCCACCTCGAGTGCCGCGCGGAACGACGCGAGCACGCCCGCTTCGATGCCCTCCCCGGTCAGCTCGACGGGCACGCCGATGCGCACGCCGTCCAAGCGCTCCGCGCTCGGCACCGCGACCGGTTCGGGCAGCTGCAGCGAGGTCGCGTCGCAGGGGTCCTGGCCGACCATGTGCGAGAGCAGCAGCGCTGCGTCGCGCACGTCGCGGGTGAGCGGCCCCGCCTGGTCCAGCGAGGACGCGAAGGCGATCATCCCGTAGCGGGAGACCGAGCCGTAGGTCGGTTTCATGCCGACGATCCCGCAGAGCGCCGCCGGCTGGCGGATCGATCCGCCGGTGTCGGTGCCGAGCGCCCACGGCGCGAGGCCCGCGGCCACGGCCGCGGCGCTGCCGCCGGAGGAGCCGCCGGGGACGCGGGTCTCATCCCACGGGTTGCGCACGGGGCCGTAGGCCGAGTTCTCGTTGGAGGAGCCCATCGCGAACTCGTCCTGATTGGTCTTCGCAAGCAGCGGCGCCCCGGCGCCGTGCAGGCGCTCGACCGCGGTCGCCGTGTACGGCGGCCGGTAGCCCTCGAGGATCTTCGAGCCGGACTGGCTGGGCACGCCCTTCGTGCAGAAGAGGTCCTTGACGGCGAGCGGCACGCCGCCGGAGCGGGCCGCTCGCGGCGCCATCGCGCTCCTCGGCCACCCACGTGAAGCAGTTCAGCCCGTCCTCGCCGGCGGCGCGGTCGGCAGCCGCGCGCTCGCGGTAGAACGCGAACAGCTCCTCGGCGGACAGCTCGCCCGGCCGCGATCTTGCCGGCGGCCTCGGAGGCGGAGAGGGAGAGCATCACGCCTGCGGGCTGGGGACGAGGAAGCCCTCGTCGGTCGCGTCCGGCGCCTGTTCGAGCGCGACCTCGCGCGGCAGGCACGCGTGCGGCTCGTCCTCGCGCAGCCGCCCGGTCACCTCGACGACGTGCGTGGTGGGCGGGACGCCGTCGAGGTCGAGCTCGCCGATCTTCGCCACGTAGCCGCTGATCGCCGAGAGCTCGCGCGCCATCGGCTCGATCTCCTCCTCGCTCAGCGCGAGGCGGGCCAGGCGGGCTACGTGCAGGACCTCGTCCCGGTCGATCACGGTTGGCAGTCTAGGGCCGTGGCCGCGGCTCGGGTTCGGCCGGCCGGAAGCGCGAGGGCCGTTCGTCGCTCACCGCCACCCACGAGCCGATCAGGATCAGCAGCGCTCCTGCGAGGCCGAGCCAGGCGCCGGCGCACAACCCGCTCGCGTGGTCGGGGCGCTCCAGCACGCGCACGAGCGCGGCAATCGCGCCGATCAAGCCGAGCAGCACCGACCAGACCGCCGTCGGGACCGCGACGGCCGGGCTGTCGCGCTCGAGCAGCGCGGCCAGCACCATCGCAGCGGCCGCCGCGAGCGCCGCCAGCATCAGCACGGCGGCGCCGCCGAAGGTGTCCCAGAAGCTGAGGTTTCCGGCCGGCGTTTCGTACCACGGGTAGAAGAACGAGGCGATCACGCAGCCGATCCCCGCCAGCGCGATCAGCTCGCCCGCGCGCAGCTTCATCGCTCCACCTGCCGGCGCGCGGCGTCGAGCGTGTTGCGCAGCAGCATCGCGATCGTCATCGGGCCGACGCCGCCGGGCACGGGCGTGATCGCCGAGGCGATGTCCGCCACCGCGGCGTGGTCGACGTCGCCGACGAGGCCGCTCTTGTTGCCGGCTTCCTCGGGGCTGATGCGGTTGGTGCCGACGTCGATCACGACGGCGCCGGGTTTGACGTGCTCGGCGCCGAGCATGCGCGGGCGCCCGACGGCGGCGATCAGCACGTCCGCGCGGCGGCACACGGCCGCGAGGTCGCGGGTGCGCGAGTGGCAGATCGTCACGGTCGCGTTGGCGCCGAGCAGGAGCTGGGCCATGGGCTTGCCGAAGAGGTTCGAGCGTCCCACGACCACGGCTTCGGCGCCCTGCAGGTCCGGGCCGTACTCGCCGAGCAGCAGCATCACCCCGAGCGGCGTCGCGCCGACGAGGTTGGGCGTGCCGAGCGCCAAGAGCCCCGCGTTGAGCGGCGTCAGCCCGTCGACGTCCTTCTCCGCGCGCACGAGCGCGGTCAGCTCCCGCCCGTCGAGGTGGTCGGGCACGGGCAGCTGCAGCAGGATCCCGTTCACGGCGGGGTTCTCGTTCAGCGCCTCGATCTCCCCTTCGACCTGCTCGCGGGTGACGTCGGCCCCCAGACGCACGTCGACCGGGACCATCCCGACCTCGGCTGAGGCGCGCTGCTTGCCGCCGACGTAGACGGCCGAGGCGGGGTCGTCGCCGACCAGCACCGTCGCGAGCCCCGGCGCGCGGCCGTTGCGCGCGGTGAACTCCGCCACCTCCTCGGCGACCTCGGCGCGCACCTTGGCCGCCACCGCCTTGCCGTCGATCAGCTTCGCCGCCATGGCGTGGATGCTATGCGCCCTCAGCGACGCGTGACGGGCGCGTACTCGGCCATCAGCTTGCGTTCCGAGCCGTCGCCCGCGAAGCGCACCACGATCACCCCGTCGGGCTCGACCGCCGTGATGACACCGTCGCCGAAGGCGGCGTGCACGACGTCCTCGCCGAGACGGAAGGACACTCCCCCGGCCTGCCTGCCCCCCGCAATGGGGGGTGCCCCGTCACGGGGTATCCCCGCGCCGCGCGAGGCCTTGACCTGTCCGGGCGGCGGGCTCCAGCTCGTTTCGGAGCGGAGCGAGCCGCTCGCGAGCGAGGGCGTGAACGTCGCGGCTTTGAAGCCGGTCTCGACCCCCTCGTCGAGCAGGTCTCCCGGGATCTCGGTCAAGAAGCGGCTCGGCATCCCGTAGCTCTGCGCGCCGAACACCGCGCGCCGCCGCGCGTAGGTGAGGTAGAGCTTGCGCATCGCGCGCGTGACGCCGACGTAGAACAGCCGCCGCTCCTCCTCCAGCCCGCCCTCGTCGATCGCGCGCGAGTGCGGGAACACGCCGTCCTCGAGACCGGTGATGAACACGGTCGGGTACTCGAGCCCCTTCGCGTTGTGCAGCGTCATCAGCGTGACGAGCCCGTCGTCGTCGCTGCGCGAGTCGGCGTCGGCGACGAGCGCGATCTCCTGCAGGAAGCGCTCCAGAGTGCCTGTCGTCCTCGCCCTCGTCGAACTCCCGTCCCACCTCGACGAGCTGCTCCAGGTTCTCGATCCGCCCCTGCGCCTCGATCGTGTGCTCGGCCTCCAGCGCCTCGATGTAGCCGCTGCGCGCGAGCACCGCCTCCAGCAGCTCGGCGATCGGGACGGAGGAGCCGCCGGCGACCGCACCCTCCCGGGCCGTCTCCAGCTCCGGATGGCCCTCCTTCTCAAAATCCTTTTCCCCGCCCAGCGGCTCGGCGCCCGTCATGGCTCGCAGCTCCGCCATCGTTGCCATGAAGCGGCCGAGCGCCTTCACCGCCGCCGCGCCCAGGCCCGGGACCTCGCGCGGGCTCGCCGCCGCCTCCCACACCGAGGAGTCCATCGCTTCGGCATGCGCCGTCACGCGCGCGAGCGTCGTCTGACCGATCCCCCGCCGCGGCGAGTTGACCACGCGCGTGAAGCTCACCACGTCATACGGGTTCGCCAGCAGCGACAGGTACGCGATCGCGTCCTTGATCTCCGCGCGCTCGTAGAACTTGGTGCCGCCGATCACCTGGTAGGAGATCTCGCTGCGCACGAGCGCGTCCTCGATCACGCGCGAGCATCGCGTTCGTGCGGTAGAGCACGGCGATCTCCGCCCGCGAGGCCCCCTCGTCGAGCAGCCGCTGGATCTCGCCCACCACGTAGCGCGCCTCCGCGTGCTCGTCCTGCAGCGCGCGCAGCTCGATCTGATCGCCCTGCCCCAGCTCGCTCCACAGGCGCTTGGCGATCTGGCCGCGGTTGTTCGCGATCACGGCGTTCGCGGCGGCCAGGATCGTCTCGGTCGAGCGGTAGTTCTGCTCCAGCTTCACCACGCGCGCGTCGGGGAAGTCCTCCTGGAAGTCGAGGATGTTCCTGATGTCCGCCTGGCGGAAGCCGTAGATCGACTGCGCGTCGTCCCCGACGACCGCCAGGTTCCGATGCCCGACCGGCCCCGCGTACGTCGGCCGGTCGCCGGCCTTCTCGCCTCCGCGCTGCGGCGGGCGCCCCCCGCCGACCAGCAGCTGCAGCAGGCGGTACTGGGCGTGGTTGGTGTCCTGGTACTCGTCCACCAGCACGTGGCGGAACGTGTCGCGGTAGCGCTCGCGCGGCTCCTCGAACAGCTCCAGCAGGTTCACCGTCCGGAACAGCAGGTCGTCGAAGTCCATCGCGTTCATACGCACGAGGTCGCGCTGGTAGATGTCGTAGACCTCGGCGATCATCTCCTCGAACGGCGAGGCGGCCTGTTCGCGGTAGGCGTCGACGTCCAGCAGCTTGTTCTTGGCGGCGCTGATCTGGTTCAGCACCGCAGCGGGTGTGTAGCGCTTCGGGTCGACCCCGACGGCATCCGCAGATCGCTTCGCCAGACGCCGCGAGTCGGCCTGGTCGTAGATCGTGAACTGGCGTGTGTAGCCGAGCCGTGCCGCCTCCGCGCGCAGGATCCGCGCGCACGCGGAGTGGAAGGTCATCAGCCACATCCCACGGGTGGCGTGGCCCAGCAGGCGTTCGACGCGCTCGCGCATCTCGGCGGCCGCCTTGTTCGTGAACGTGATCGCGAGGATCTCCCCCGGCTGCGCCTGGTCGGTGTAGATCAGGAACGCGATCCGGTGCGCCAGCACGCGCGTCTTGCCGGAGCCGGCGCCGGCGAGGATCAGCAGCGGCCCCTCGCCGTGCGTGACCGCCTCGCGCTGGGGCTCGTTGAGGCCCTCGAGGAGCTCGGCCAGGTGCTCTGCGTGGGGGTTGACGGCGATCGCAGTGAGGATAGATGTGGGGGCGGCAGCGAGCGGCGCGGCTCGCGGGGTCCGCGGGCGGGATACTCCCTCAGAGGATGATCCTCGCAGAACCTCGCGCTCGTGCGCTCGATCTTCGACGCCTGGGAGCGCAGCGACTTCTCGCGGACCGACTGGGCCGGCCCCGAGATCGAGTTCGACTTCGGAGACGGCCCCGATCCCCAGAGGTGGACCGGCATCGCGGGCATGGCGGGCATGTGGAGGGCTGAGGGCGGGGACTAGCGGTCCGTGCTCGCGCGGCGCAGGTGGTGGCTCACGTCGCCGACGAGGTCGGTTCGGACCCGCCTCTCGACGAAGAGCCACTCTCCCTCGCGACGCTCGAAGCGGTCCCGGTAGGAGCCGCTGGCGATGGGCTGCAGGGGTAGGTCGGGCAGCGCCTGCAGCACGGTGAAGTACGAGCGCGCGACCGCCGTGCCCGCCTCCTCGTCGACCTCGACCACTGTGTTCGTCGTGATGTGCTTCGTCCGTGGCGTGCCGTCCGCGTAAACGATCACGTTCTCGCGCAGCATCCTCTCGACCGCGTCTCGGCCACTGACCGTCCCGGAGCCGCCGGTGAAGGTGGCTCCCCTCAGCAGGGCGCCGACGCCGGCAAAATCGCCGTCGTCGACGAGCTCGGCATACGTTGCGATGAGGTGCCCGATCGCTATGTGGCTCGACGGTTTCGCGTCCGCAGCCTCGTGCGACATCGCCTCGCAGTATCGCTCAGCGCGGGGGCAACAGGACTAGGGGCGATACAGCGGCGGCTTGACGATGCCGAGCAGATCCCATGCGCGAACCGGCGCCGCGGACTCCGCGCCACCTACCAGACCGTGCGAACCCCGGGAAGGCCGCTCTCGCGAATCGCAGCGTCCTTCGTCACGAGCGGGAGGTCGTGCTCGACCGCGGTCGCGTAGATCAGCCGGTCCACCGGGTCCCGAGGGAAGGACGACGGCAGCCCCACTGCGGTGTCGGCGATCGCGGGGGTGATCCCGATCGTGCGCAGCTGGGCGGCCAGGCCGTCGAGCCAGGAGCGCACCGGGACGCTCAACGCAACCCGCTCGTTCCTGGCCATCCACGCCAGCTCGACCCAGGAGATCGCGGCGACGACAAGCTCGTCGGCACCTTCGAGCGCGGTGCGTGCGCGCTTGCTGACCCGATCCGGTTCCGCCGACCACCAGTGGACGACGTGGGTGTCGAGGAGGACCGCCGGGGAGCTCACGCCATCTTCCACGGCAGATCCGTGGAGAACAGCTCCTCGTCGGTGGCCGTTGTCTTCGCGATGCCGGCGAACGACCCTTTCAACGTCCGCGCACCCAGCGCCGGGACGAGGCGGGCGACCGGGCGGCCGTGCTTGGTGATCTCGATTTCCTCGCCGGACGCGGCTTCGTCGAGCAGACGCAGGATCGTCGCCTTCGCGTCGGTGGCGGTCACTTGTCTGGACATGTGACCATTGTAGTGGTCAGATCAGCCGCCGGCCGGATTCGGCCCGCGAACCTCCCGCAGCGGTTTCACGTCCGCCACCGGTTGTGGCGGCTCGTCGGAGAGCTCGGCCACCATCCGTTCGAGCTGGGCGATCCGCCCCGACAGGGCCTGGATCGCCTCGGCGATCGGGTCGGGCAGGTGGATCCAGTCGGCGTCCGGGCCCTCGATGCGGCGGCCTTCGACGCGAACCGGATGGCCGGGGTTGCCGACCACCGTCGAGTTCGGCGGCACGTCGGTGATGACGACGCTGTTGGCGCCGATCTTGGCGCCGTGTCCGATCGTGATCGGGCCGAGCAGCTTCGCGCCCGAGCCGATCGTGACGTTGTCCTGCACGGTCGGGTGGCGCTTGCCGGTGGCGAAGCCGGTGCCACCGAGGGTGACGCCCTGGTAGAGGGTGACGTTGTCCCCGATCTCGGCGGTCTCGCCGACGACGACGCCGGTGCCGTGGTCGATGAAGAGGGCCTGCCCGATGCGCGCGGCGGGGTGTATCTCGATCCCGGTGATGGTGCGGGTGCACATCGCGATCAGGCGTGGCAGCAGCGGCACGCGCGCGGTGTACATGGCGTGGGCGACGCGGTGGGCGAGCAGCGCCTGGATGCCCGGCCAGGTGGCGACGATCTCAGCGGGCTGGACGCCGCGCGCAGCCGGATCGCGCTCGCGCGCGGCCAGGACGTCACGCCGAACCTCGCCTGCCACCCGGGCGAACGCGCTGAGGTGCGCCATGCCAGAAGCGTAGCGACGATCCTTGCGCCTACAACCTTTTCTTGATCTGGGGTGTGCCGCGGGGAGCGGCGAGCCGGGCTCGTGGGGCCGCCGGCCATCACGCCGGACCGGTCAGGGGGCGAAGAAGGCTTGCGAGACGTAGCGCTCGCCCGAGTCGGGCATCACGACGACGATCCGCGCGCCCGCGGACTCGGGGCGGGCCGCGACCTCGAGCGCCGCGAACAGCGCGGCGCCGCCGGAGATGCCCGCGAGCAGGCCGACCGAGCGCGCGCAGCGCCAGGCGGTCTGGATCGCGTCGTCGTCGGAGACGGTGAGGATCTCGTCGAGCAGCTCGCGGTTGAGCACGGCGGGCACGAAGCCTGCGCCGATGCCCTGGATGCGGTGCGGGCCCACGCGCCCGCCGGAGAGGACCGCCGAGCCTTTCGGCTCCACGGCGATCACCTGCAGCTTCGGGTTGCAGCGCTCGCGCAGGTACTCGCCGACGCCGGTGATCGTGCCGCCGGTGCCGACGCCCGCGACGAGCACGTCCACCTCGTCGTCGAGCGCCGCGGCGATCTCCGGGCCCGGTGGTGCGGCGGTGGGCCTCGGGGTTGGCCGGGTTCGTGAACTGGTCGGGCAGGAACACGTCGTCGCGGCTGGCGAGCGCCTCCGCGGCCTGGACCGCCTCCTCCATGCCGCCGAGCGACTCGGTGATCTCCACGCGCGCGCCGTAGAGGCGCAGCAGGCTCGCGCGCTCGCGGCTCATCCCCTGCGGGAGCGTGAGCACGAGGTCATAGCCCTTGGCGGCGCAGACGAAGGCGAGCGCGATGCCGGTGTTGCCGCTCGTGGCCTCGACGATCGTCGTGCGGCCGGGCTCGATCCGGCCCTCCTGCTCGGCGGCCTCGATCATCGCGACGCCGATCCGGTCCTTGACGCTGCCGCCGGGGTTGAACGCCTCGAGCTTGGCGAAGATGCGCGCCCCCTCGGCCCGGGAGCCGAACGTGTGGGGCAGCTCAACGAGCGGCGTACCTCCGACAAGCTCCGCAATGTTGATCGGGATTCGGGACATCGGTCCCGACAATACTGGGGGCCGGACGGCCGCCCCCGGGTCGGGGCGGTCAGGGAAGCGGCTTGGCCATCAGGAAATGCGGGCCGATGCCCGGGATCACAAATTCCTCGCCTTCGACGTGGAAGCCGGCGCCCTCGTAGAAGCGCCGGGCGCCGGTGCGCGCGTTGCACCACACCCTCTTGGCGCCGTGCTCGCGCGCGTGGCGCTCCAGCGCGGCGAGGACCATGCCGCCGAGGCCGGCGCCGCGAAGCGCGGCTCGCGTGGCCATGCCGCGCACACGCCAGTCGCCCTCGCGCGGGTGGCGGGGGTGCGGATCTGCCATCACGCTCCCGACCGCCAGCACCTCCCCCGCCGACATCGAGCGCCGCGAAGTGGGCGGTCGAAGGCGCGTCCTCCAGCGGGTACATCGGCTCGCCGGCCGGCTGGTGCGGGCGCAGCACTTCCATCCGCAGCTCGCGCCCGGTCTCCGCGTCGACCGCGCGCACGGCCACCCCCGCGGAGGCGGCGCTCACTCGGCCTGCTGCTCCACCGGCAGCCGCACGCGGAACACGGTCCGGCCCGGCTCGCTCCGCAGCGTCAGGCTGCCGTGGTGGCGGTCGACGATGATCCGCCGCGCAGTGTCGAGGCCGAGACCGGTCCCCTTGCCGACTTCCTTGGTCGTGAAGAAGGGATCGAAGATCCGCTCCGCGGCCTCCGGCGGCACGCCGGGCCCGTCGTCGGCGATGTCGACCTCGACGCAGTCGCCGTCGCGGTGCGCGGAGATCGTGATCGTCCCGGAGTCGCCGAGGGCATCGATCGCGTTGTCGAGCAGGTTCGTCCAGACCTGGTTCAGCTCGGCGCCGTAAGCCTGGAAGCGCGGCAGGTCCTCGTCGATGTCGCGCTCGACGAGGATCGTCGTGTGCTTGAGCTTGTGGCCGAGGATCGTCAGCGTCGTGTCGAGCCCCTCGCGCACGTCGACCTCGACCAGCCCGCCGCGATCCATGTAGGCGTACAGCTTCACCGCGGCGACCAGCTTGCTCATCCGCTCCGTGGACTCGGCGAGCTCGGCGGCGAGCTCGCGCGCGAGCAGCGAGGCCGCGATCCAGCGCACGGCCGCCTCGGTCGCCGGGCCCGCCAGCTCCTTGACGCGCTGCAGCTGCTCATCGTCGAAGCCGGCCTGGGCGAGCGGCTCCACGATGCGGTACGCGTCGGCGATGCCGGCGTCTTCGAGCGCGCCCGTGAGCGCGTCTTCGGCGTCGGCCAGCTCGAGCTGGGAGATCGACGCACGCGCTCGGCAGGACTGGAGCACGGCGCGCTGGATCTGGACGAGCTGCTCGGCCTCCTCGCGCGAGAGACCGGCTTCGACGAACACGCCGATCGTCGAGCTCAGCACGTCGAGCGCGTCGGCGAGGTCGGAGGAGGCGCGCTTCGCGGCGGCGGCGGGGTTGTTCAGCTCGTGCGCGAGCCCCGCCGCCATCGTGCCGAGCGACTCCAGGCGCTCGCGGTTCTGCTCGATCGCCGTGATCCGCCCGACCACCGGCCGCACCCGAGCCAGCACCCGTCGCAGGATCGTCCGGTTCTCGATCGCCAGCTCGAGGAACTCCTCGGCGTCGATCTCGGCGAGGCGGACGTCGGTCTTCGCCTGCAGCCGGACGGCGAGGCCCGCGCCGGTCAGCGCCCCGATCGCGCCGAGATAGGTCGGCGCCACGTGGTCGCCGGATGACTCGTCGCTGCCGTTCAGCTCCCTGAACGTCTCGGCGATGCCGTCGAGCAGCAGGAAGACGCGGGGGTTGTTCTCCCCCTCCCGGGAGATCACCTCCCCCGCGCGGTAGTCCTGCAGCTCCCCGTGCGCTGCGATCGCGGCCAGGTGCTCGTCGTCCACCTCCTCGAACAGGTCGATGGGACGCAGCTCGGCGGCGCTCGGCGCGCTCATGCGCTCGCGAGGTACTCGTGGATCAGCGAGACGGCCATCGAGCCCTCCCCCACCGCGCTCGCCACGCGCTTGATCGAGCGCGCGCGAACGTCGCCGGCGACGAACACCCCAGGGACGCTGCTCTCCAGCGGGTAGGGGTCGCGCTCCAGCGGCCAGCCGTGCTCGCGCACTTCCGGCCCGGCGAGGATGAAGCCGCGCTCGTCGCGGGCGAGCACCCCCTCCAACCAGTCGGTGCGCGGCGCGGCGCCGATGAAGATGAAGCACGCGTCGACAGGCTCGGTGCTGACGTCGCCCTCGCCGTCGCGGATGTCGATGCTCGCCAGCCGCCCGTCCTCGCCGTGGGCGGCGATCGCCTCGGTGCGCGTGCGCACCTCGATGTTCGGAAGCCCCGCGATCTGCTCGATCAGGTAGTGGGACATCGACTTCTCGAGCGATTCTCCGCGCACCAGCATCGACACGCGGCTGGCGTAGCCGGAGAAGTAGACCGCGGCCTGGCCGGCCGAGTTGGCGCCGCCGATCACGACCACGTGCTGGTCGGCGCAGGAGCGCGCCTCGGTCAGCGCGGCGCCGTAGTAGACGCCCGCACCCGTGAAGTCCTCGAAGCCCGGCGCCTGCATGCGCCGGTAGGAGACGCCCGAGGCGACGAGCACGCAGTTCGCGCTCAGCTGCGTGCCTCCGCTCAGCTCGACGATGCGCCCGGCGCCCTCGACCCGCAGCGCCGCGGCGTCGTTGACGGTCAGGAGCTCGGCGCCGAGCCGGCGCGCCTGGTCGGTCGCGCGCCGCGCGAGGTCCGAGCCCGAGAGCCCCGCCGGGAAGCCGAGGTAGTTCTCGATCCGGCTCGACTGCCCGGCCTGGCCGCCGGGCGCCTCGCGCTCGACCATCACGGTGCGAAGCCCCTCCGAGGCGCCGTAGACCGCGGCGGCGAGCCCGGCGGGACCACCGCCGACGATCACGAGGTCGTAGTGCTCTGCGGCGGGCTGGCCGGCGACGCCGATCTTCTCGGCCAGCTCGAGCACCGTCGGCTGCTCGAGCACGGTCCCGTCCTCCAGCAGCGCCACCGGCAGCCGGTCCTCGGCTACGCCCGCGACCGCGATCAGCTCGCGCGCCTCGGCGTCGCGCTCGACGTCCAGCCAGCGCCCGGGCACGCGGTTGCGCGCGAGGAAGTCGCGCAGGTCGTGCGTCGCGGCCGAGAAGCGATGGCCGATCACCCGCACGCCGCCCGACTCGAGCGCCGCGCCCGCCTCCCAGGTCGTGAGCAGGTCTTCCACGACCGGGTAGAGCTGCTCCTCCGGCGGGTCCCACGGCTTCAGCAGGTAGTAGTCGAGCGACACCTCGTTGATGGCCTGGATCGCGGCGTCGGTGTCCGCGTAGGCGGTCAGGAGCACGCGCTTGGCCTCCGGGTAGATCACGCGCGCCTTGAGGAGGTAGTCGGTCCCGTCCATTTCCGGCATCCGCTGATCGGCGACGAGCATCGCGACCTGGTCGCCGCGCGTGTGCATCTGGCCGAGCAGGTCGAGCGCCTCGGCGCCCGAGCCGGCCCGCAGGATCCGGTATTTCTCGCCGAAGCCGCGGCGCAGGTCGCGCGCGACGGCCGCCAGCACCGCGGGCTCGTCGTCGACGGCGACGATCGCCGGGTGCCGCTCGCGCCCGTTCTCGGACACGCTCAGCTCAGCATCGGCGACGGCGGGATGCGCGTGCTGCCGTGGACCTCCGGAATCACCATGCCGACCTGGTCCACGAAGCACCACGACCATTCCTCGCCCGGCTCCAGCGAGCGAATCAGCGGATGGTCGTCCGCGCCCGCGTGCTTGCGGGCGTGTTTGTTCGGCGAGTCATCGCAGCAGCCGACGTGTCCGCACTCCAGGCAGATCCGCAGGTGCAGCCAGACGCCGCCTTCGCGCAGGCAGTCCTCGCAGCCGGCCACCTCGACCGGCAGCTCCGTGACCGTGATCGTGTCGAGATGAGTGCAGGTCGGCACGTCCCCAGGATGATACGACCCGGCCGCCGACGCCCGGCAGCGCGGCCGGCTTTTTCCGTCTGGACCGCCACTACACTCCCGCGGCGGGGATGGAGGTCCCCACGGAGCCCAAGGATCGGGAACGCAAGGACGGGGCCTGTCTCGGCGCTCCGGCGGCCGCCTGTGCCCCGAAGGGGTACAAGGCTCACCGGGCGCCGACGCCGAGACGCAAGCCCACGCCTGCGGGCGGCGCGTAGGGCGGCCATGGTCGCCGCGCGCCGCCCCGCTGGCGCGAGGCCCTACGGGACGTATGCGACCAGGTTGAGCCGCGTCGTGCGCCGCGCGGCGAGCGTGACCGGCGCCGTCGGCAGCCGTGCGCCGTGTCCGCCCGCGAGCGTGCCGCCGATCACGTAGCTGCCGGGGGCCAGCGGGAAGATCCCGAAGCGCCCTGCGCGCACCTGGCGGCGAGCGATCACCTTGCCGCCGGGAGTCGAGACGGTGACGGTCCCGGCCTCGGAGGAGCTGCCGCGGCAGCTCGGGCTCGTCTGCACCGCCCCGCCCTGGAGGTAGAGGCCGGCGATCAGCTCGGTCGGCCCCTTCTCGGAGACCGGCCCCCGTCGCTTCGGACCGGGATTGGCCGGCTGCGCGCAGAGGGGCTTGACCCAGACGGTGACCGCCGGGGAGCGATTCGCCGCAGACGGGACGCTGCCGGGCCACGAGCTGGCGCCCGTCGGGGCTCGCCGGCGTGACGTAGCTGCCGTGCGCCGGAAGCTGGCGAACCGTCACGGCGCAGCCCGATTCGCCGAGCGCCCGGCGCGCCATCGCCAGGTTCACGCCGACGACGTCGGGCGCGATGCACGTGCCCTCCGCGGCCGCCTCGGCGCCGCCGCCGGCCGGCAATGCCGCCGCCGTCGCGAGGGTCAGCAATGCGACGGGAAACGCGGTTTTGTGCGGAGGTTGCATGGCAGGTTTCACAAGCTTTGCAGAGACTTGACAATATTTGCGGTAGGTCTCCATCCTGAAACGGCCCGCTCTGCGGCGCCGCGTCGGAGGAGGAGGGTGGAGATCTCAGCCGGCTCACGCGGGGACGCGAAGCGTGTGGGCGCAGGTTGTTGCGGGAAAACCTCCTCAAAGCTCCACATCCGGAGAGGGATGAACGCATCGAGTTCGACAACCGCCTTTGGGCGCCGCGGCCGCGGCCGCGCACGGCTGCACGAGCGTCCGCACGGCCCGGGAGGCCCCGGCCGCACGGTCGAACGCTGGCTGCTGCTCTGGCGCTGGGAGACGTGGGCGAGCGAGTCCGAGCTGGCCCGGCGGCCGCGCGGCGGCTGGGCGGTCACCTACCGCGGCGCCGTGGTCGCGAGCCAGGACGCGCTCGACGACTACGAGCTGGCCGGCGCCGCCGCCTGAGTGACCGTCGCGGCGCATCGCCGCGACCCAGTCGGCCGCGATCTGGCGCTGCGCGGAGGCCAGCGTCAGGCGGCCTGCGCACACCTGGCGCTTCAGCGCGGTCTCCAGGCGGTCCTTCGGGTTCAGGTAGAAGCCGTGACCGCCGGGTAGTCCGGCTCCGGCCAGAGGTTGCGTGGGTCGTTGACCGCGCCGCCGAGCTCGAGCGGCACGAGGTGGTCGTACTCGAAGCGCGCGGTCCCGCTCTCGCCGTAGGCGCGCAGGCTCGCGAGCTTCTCGGGCTCGGTCACGCGCTCGGGCGGGCGCACGGTCGCGGTCCAGCCGCTGCGGCAGATCGTCGCGCCGATGCTCGCCTGCGTGACCGCCGGGTTGACGGCGCCCGGCGTGCAGCGCCGGTCGGGCAGCTGATCGAGCCCCGAACCCGCGGCGTGGCAGCTGCCGGCCGGCGGCTGCGCCTGGACGACGCTCGCGGGCGCGGCTGAGTACGCGAGGCCCGAGGGCGCGAGGCGCGCCGCCCCGGCGCCGGGTCCCAGCGACGCGCCGAGCGCGAGGGCCAGCGCGAGGGGGTTCACGTTCTGCTCCGGCTCATGCCCGGAAGGATCGCAACCGGGTGCGACGGCACGCGCTAGTCGGCGGGCCGTTTGAGAACCGGCATCGCGAACGTGGTGAGCGCCGGTAGCGGATGGCGCAGCAGCTCGTCGGTCGCCCGCCGGTAGACGGCGTTGAGCGGGGGCACGCCGCGGAAGAAGCCGTGGCCGAAGAAGCCGAGGTAGCGATCGATCTCGTAACCGAGTCCGCGCAGCCGCGCCAGCTGCCGCCGCGTCGGGCCGCGGCACCAGGAGTAGTGGGCGGGGAACTTCACGCTGCGGTCGGTGATGCCGAACAGCACGCCCTGCGAGAGCCGGTCGGGGAGCAGCTTGTTGGCCGTGAACGGCAGCGCGTAGAGCGTCGGGAACAGGTGCAGCGCGACGCCGCCGGGGCGCAGCACCGAGAGCACGTTCTCATGGAAGGCGCGGCCGTCGCGCATGTGCTCGGCCGCCCAGCGGCTGACGACCACGTCGAACGGCCCGCCCTGTTCGAGCAGCCGCTGGGCGGTGTCGCGCTCGAGCATGTCGCCGCAGACCTTCGCGTACTCGGCCGGCGCCATCGCGAGCTCGTCCTCGTCGATGTCGCTCAGCACGTAGTCGAGTTCCTGACGCACGATCCGCTCGAGCTTCAGCGCCGGGTGGGCGCCGCCGCCGATGTCGCAGACGCGCAGGCGCCCGGGCGCGGTGAGGCGCGCGAGTTCTTTGTTGAAGAGGTCGAAGTAGGCGGTGTAGCGCCCGTAGGCGACCTCCGGACGCTCGGGATCGGCCGTGAGCTGCGCGCCGGCGCCCTGCTGCTCTCGAATGCCGCTCGCCATTCGCGGCGCAGCATTGCATGCGCGGCGTGCGGGCGCGGAGTCCGATCCGGCCGCGCCGGCGAGGAGCCGGACCGCGCGTGCAGCGCGGCCCGGCCCTCCCCGATTCAGCGCGAGACTGCTACGGGCGGACGCCCGCTTTCAGCATCGACAGCTCGACGTAGGACGCGAGCGCTTCCTCGCCTTCGGCGTTCGGGTGCACGGCCACTTCGGTCAGCGAGCCGATCAGCGGTTCGATCCAGCGCACGCCCGGTGCCTGGCAGGCGTTGTGTTCTTCGCTGCCCTTGAAGGTCTCGACGAAGGTCGCGCCGTGCGCCTTCGCGGCGGCCTTGATCATCTTGTCGCCGACCTTCTCGACCTTGTCGCGGAACCACGTCAGGTCCGTGTCGTGCCACGGGAACTGGATGCAGTGCGTGACTTCGGCGCGATGTCCGGGTAGCCGACGACGAACACCTTGGCGTGCGGGGCCAGTTCTTTGATGTGGACGAGCGCGGCTTCCTCAGCGGGTTTGTCGGCCGCGAACGTTTCCGTGACGAATTTTTCGTACTTGGCTTGGCACGGAGCCTGGCCCGGTTCGTGTTTGAGGATGTCGGTTTCGGTGCAGCCCTGGAGCAGCCCGCCGAACAGGCCGCCGTCGTTGCCGCCCATGCCGACCGTCACGACTTCCGTCGATTCGCTCAGCGCGTCGTCCTGGGGCGGCGTCATGCCTGGATCTGTTCTTCGGTCTCGTCCGAGGTCGTCGCGCCGCCGCAGCTGACGTCGTTCAGCGTCAGGTTGAGCGCCGAGGCGACCAGGTGCGGGTAGTTCCGCGTCGAGCGCCCGCAGTTTTTTCCGCGACTTCGTTTTCTTCGTAGGGCAGCACGCCCGGGCCCGACGTGTACGAGTCGCCGATCGACACGTACGAGATCGCGTGCGCGCCGGCTGCCGCCGGCAGCGCCCACAGGAGCGCCACGGCAAGCCCCACCAGCACGACCAGCGCACGCCGAGGCGCACGCGGGCGCGCGTCAGAAATCCCTCTCATCATCTCCCTCTCCTCTTTTTGATCCGGAACCCGGCGCCGGAGGCCCTTCCACCCGTTCCCTGGCGGCCTGGGAGCCCCTCCCCGAGCCCATGAGCCAATCACGCGCGAATGTAGCAAAGCCACCGCCGGGAAGGCCCGCGCAGATATGGTCCCGCGCGTGGAGGGCGTCTTCATGCTCGGCATGCACCGCAGCGGCACCTCCGCGGCCACGCGGGTGATCAACCTGCTGGGCGCCGCGACCTGCGTGCCCGAGGACATGGCGCGCGGACCGTGGAACCCGACCGGGCTGTGGGAGAGCCGCACGCTCAACCGGCTCGACGACAGCCTGCTGGAGCAGATGGGCCGCAGCTGGTTCTGGCCGCCACCGGGCGGCGAGGCCTACGAGGAGCTCAGCGCGCGCATCACGACCACGCCCGCGGAGGCGCGGCGCGTCTTCGATCAGGTCCACCCACAGCGCCCGTGGGTGTGGAAGGACCCGCGCACGTGCCTGCTGCTGCCGTTCTGGCGAGCGGCGATCGGCGGGCGCCAGCCGGTCATCCTCGTCGTCCGCAACCCGCTGGAGGTCGCCGACTCCCTGAAACGCAGGCACGAGGTCGACATCGACTACGGCCTCGCGCTCTGGGAGCGCTACAACCGCCTCGCGCTCGCCCACGCCGCCGGTCTCCCGACCCTCGTCAGCCGCTACGAAGAGCTGGTCGAAGACCCGGCGAGCTGGTCCGAGCGGGCGCGCACGTTCCTCGAGCACGCCGGGCTCGAGCTCGACGCCCGCGCCGGCGAGGGCGAGCTCGCAGACTTCGTCGACGAGGGCCGCAGGCACAACGTGCGCAGCCGCTCCGAGCTCGAAGCCGCCGCGCCGACCGCCGTCGGGGTGCTCGATGCGCTCGACGGCCTCGTCGGCGCGCACGAGCGCCTCGCGCCGCCGCGCGCTCGACCCCGAGCCTGCCGCGGTCGAGGAGTCGATCGCGCGCGTCGCGAGCAAAGGCGGGCTCGGCTGGGCCGACCCGCCGTGGCAGATCCGGCGGCGACGCCAAGCGTCCCTCCCCGCTCGGGCGCGTCTCGCGCGCGCTGCGCAGGGCCGCGCGGCCCTCTCGCTGAGCGTTCCCTCCCCGGGCGCTCCCGTGGAGCGCACACCCCATACGGCAGCCGGAACCCGCACGGCTCCCACGTCGCGTGGCTGAACTCTGCCGCCTGCAAAATACCGTTGCGGCTAACCATTAACAACGCGCTCGGCGGGCCAAAGGTTGGGCGGAGAAATCTGTTCTCAAGAGGGGTTGACAGTCCCTCATTCGCCGCGTTACACCGTTAGCGAGGAAGGAGGAAGGAGAGAGGTTTTCGTCGCCCACGATGTGACGCCGGTGCGCCCCTTATCGGGGTGGGCCGGTTCGCGCGTATCGACGTATCGCCGGCTCGGACGGCCGGTGCTCTTCGCCTATCCCACCTCCCTCTTGATTAGGCAACACACAATCAGAAGCGCACTGAGGGATAAAAGGAGCAATTCACGTATGAAACGTATGTCGACTCTAGTATTCGCGCTGGCGGCTTTATTCGCCCTCTCTGCGGTCATGGCCGCCGGTGCGTCTGCCGTCAAACCGACGTGGAAAGTCTGCGTCAAGACGGCCAAGAACGAAGAAAAAAAATACACCTCTGAATACACGGACAAGCTGTGCTCGGTGAAATCCGAAACCAAAGAAGGCAAGTACGAACTTGTTGCTGGTATCGGTAAAGGCAAGCCGTTCAAGGGCAAGGGTGGCCTAGCTATCCTGCACAACGTGATTCCGGACAAAAGGCGACATCACGGTCGAATGCGAGTCCTTCAAGGACTCTGGCGAAGTCGTCGCTCCGTCGGGCGTCGTGAACGTCCACGCCGAATTCAAGAAGTGCAAATCGCTTGGCTTCCCGTGCAAAACCGAAGGCGGCAAAAAGGAAACCATCACGACCGACCCGGGTGGATTGACCGGCGAACTCGGCTGGCTGGACAAAGGCCACACGGCCGCTGGTGAGTCTCTGACCGACCAGAACGAACCGGGCAGCGGTTTCCAGGCCCAGTTCGAATGCGAAGGTGACGCCAAAGTCCGCGTGCACGGCGCCGTCATCGGCGCTGTCTCGCCGGCTCACGCGATCAGCAAGGAATCGATCTCGTCCTTCTCCGTTGCGGAATACGGCATTGGTCAGCCCAACTCGCTGAGCAACCCGCCCGCGTTCGAAGAAGGCGCGGAACCGGTCGGCGTCCTGCTGACCGAACTGAACGGCGAAGAAACCGGCAACACGTGGCAGCCTGAAGGCGGCCTCGTCTCCGGTCAGGAAGCTACCGCGATCAACAAGGGTGAAAAGCTCGAGATCTCGTAGCGACCATCCTGTTCGCAGCTAGCCGCACAGAAGTACTGAGCTAGCGAAGTAGCGACGTACCGCGCGGGGCCTTCGGGCCCCGCGCGTCGTTGAGGCCCCGTGGGGCTCCCGGTCGCCCGTCGCCCCCCGGCCGTCGCGGCGGGACCTGCGGGATACTGGGCGGGTGATGTCTAAGGAGTCCGCGACCCCTGCCCTCGGTCGAGCGCATCCGGCGCGCCCTCGGTGCAAATAGTCGCGGGGATACCGATGCCGTCATGAGTGGACATCGTTTCGACGGGAGGAGTGGCGATGAGCGTCAAACGCCGGATCTTTGCGGCGACCTACGACCGTATGACTGCGGCCACGGAAGCGGCCGGACTACGTGAGCACCGCCGGGCACTGCTCGCGCAGGCAGGCGGCCGCGTGCTTGAGATCGGCGGCGGCACGGGAGCCAACCTGCCCTTCTACGACAAGGCGGTGACCTCGTTGACCGTGACCGAGCCTGAGGAGCCAATGGTGCGCCGACTCGATCGCCACGCGAAGGAACAAGACCGACCGATTGAGGTGGTGCGCGCTCCGGCTGAGAACCTTCCATTCGAGAGCGGGCTTTTTGATTGCGTCGTCTCCACGCTGGTGCTCTGCGCCGTGGAGGACCAGCCACGCGCGCTTGGAGAGGCGCTCCGGGTGCTCAAGCCCGACGGGCGACTTCTGTTCATCGAGCACGTGCGTTCGCAGGAGGACGGATTGGCACGTTGGCAGGACCGCCTCAACTGGTTGAACCAGTTTGTCGTCAACTGCGACTGCAACCGACCGACTCTTGATGGCATCGAAGCGGCCGGCTTCAGCATCGCCAGCGTGACTCACGGAGAATTGCCGAAGGCTCCTCCGTTTGCGCGGCCGCTGATCGTAGGTACAGCAACCCCACACGCGGCCTCCAGCAGCGAGGCGCACTCGCCAGGCGAGTCCATCGCGGGCTAGACGATGTCGCAGGAGAACGTGGAGATCGTGCGCTCGATCTACAGCCGGTGGGCCGCTGGCGAGATCGAAGCGGGAATGGCGGCTTACATCGCACCGACGGTCGAGGTCTTTCCCGATCCACGCTCCGCCTGGCCCGGGATCGAGGCCGTGTATCACGGCCACGATGGGATCGCTCGATATCTCGCCTCGATCTACGACGCCTTCATCGATTACCGCGCGGAACCGGAGAGGCTGCTGGATGCCAACGATCGCGTCGTCGTACTCGCCATCGAGCGAGGACGTGGACGATACAGCGACGCCTTCGCGGAGATTCGGCACACAGCGCACATCTGGACCCTCGAGAACGGCAAGGCAATCCGGCTGGACGTGAACTGGGACCGCTCGGCCGCCCTCAAAGCCGTGGGCCTGGAGAAGTAGGCGATGTCGCAGGAGAACGTGGAACTCGTTGCGGAAATGTGCTGAGCAGTCGTCGCTTGAGACGTCCGTGAGTTCGCGGACTCGGCTGCTTAGCGGCGAGCGTGCGGCATGACACAGACCGGGCCATTCTTGGCTGCAATAGTCGATCACGACTTGACCACAGCGAGAAGGGGGTAGCTGAAATGCGCCAGATCACGAACCTCACGCGAACCCGCGCAGTGCCCATTCTCACCGGCGCGGTTGTCGCCATCCTCGTCGTGCCGGCGACAGCACTCGCCGCCGGGTTCGCCGGACCACACAGCGCGTACCAACACGCCGCGACAGGCTCCGGAGGCTCCGGAGGCCTCGCAATTTTCCTCGGGGTAATTGCCGTTATCGCCGTCGCGGTCTCGTCCGTCGCGATCCTCTCGCGAGCAGGGACTGAGCGCAAGAGCGCCAGGCGCCCGGCACCGAGTACCCGCCGCAAGCCAGCTGGTATCGCTTCGTAGCGAGGTGCAGCAGGGCTGGGGGCACCGGGGGGTATGGCGCGCGGCGAGTAGACACCGCGCGCCGCCGTCGGCGGCGAGCTTGGTCATGGTGATGACGCCCCCCTGCAGGCCCAAATCGTTTCGGGGGGATTTTTTTGGCTACAACCACGCCGCCAATAGCTCCGGCGGGCTAGTCTTGGACGCGGGGTGCGGTGGCGTCGAGGAACGCCTTCGACGAACAGGCCGTTGTCGTCGGGGTGGCCGGGCGGGGTACAGCTGCCCCGTGGACCGAGAGAACGGAGGAGACATGCTCAGGTCGGTTCGCTCGCGGTTGACGTATGCGAACGTGGTGGCTAGTGGAGCGTTGTTTGTTGCCTTGGGGGGTGGCGCGTATGCCTTGACTGGAGTCCCCGACGCAGGCGGCGAGTTTCACGGCTGCGTAAGCAACCGCACGGGGGTGCTTCGAGTCGTCAAGAGCGCGAGTTTGTGCCACAAGGCCTCGGGTCGAGGACTGCACCGAAATCTCGGTGAGTTCGCAGTTGCGTGGAACCAGACGGGTCGACCGGGCTCGAACGGGATCAACGGCGCCAAGGGACCGCCCGGTGCTAACGGAACCAACGGGACCAACGGGACCAACGGAGCCACCAAAGTGACGATCAGAACGGCTACGGGGCCGGAAGTCAAAGAAAAAGAACTGAGCACTGCCGGGGTGGAATGCCAACCCGGAGAGCACATGACTGGAGGCGGAGCAGACGTGACCAACGTCAACTTCGTCGAGGTCGTTGAGAACTACCCGAACGGCCCCACCCAGTGGGTCGCCACCGTGAGAAACACGGCGATGGGTGCCCCAACGCTGATGGTTGCTGCGCGGGTCTACGCTATGTGTGCGTCCCCGTAGCGCGTCGGGCCGGAGGAGTAGGCGATGTCCAAGGAGAACTTGGAGACACTGCGGCGCTCGAACGCCGCCTTCAACCGGCGTGACAGCGAGGGAGGATTGGCGGACTTCCACCCGGACATCGAATGGCGCGATCTTCAGCCCCCGCCGGACGCGCCCGAATACCTCACCGGCATCTCGGCAGTCCGCAGGGGCTCATTCAGATGTGGTACATGCTCGCGCCCGCCTCGCGGATCTCGCGCTCGATCACGTCGGCGATCGAGGTTTCCGCGAGGACGCGGCGGGCCGCCGCGGCAGCGTCGGCGAAGACACCGTCGGAGTCGCGGCCGAGAGGGCCGTCGAGCAGCTCGACGATCTCGAGCACGGTGACGGTCTCAGGCGCGCGGGCGAAGCGGTAGCCGCCCTTCACGCCCCGCTGTGAGCTGATCACGCCGGCACGGCGGAGCACGGCGAACAGCTGCTCAAGGAACTGCACGGGCACGTCGCGCCGTCGCGCGAGCTCGCCGATGGGCACCGGCTCGCTCGTGCCGCTGCGCCCGAGCTCGACGAGCGCGAGCACGGCGTACGGCGACTTTGTCGTGATCGAGATCATCGCCAGAGAGCGATGCTACGCAAGCGGGCGGAGGGGTCGCCTCCACACGTGGCGCCGAGGACCGGCGGCCGGCCCTCAGGCGGGCCTTGGGCTGCGCGCGGGCGAAGCGAGGATCGCCTGCGCGAAACCCAGGACCCGCCTCAGAGCCAGCCGCGCTCGGTTGCGATCAGGACGGCCTGGGCGCGGTCGACGGCGCCCAGCTTGCCGTAGATGTTGTGCAGGTGCGTGCGCACCGTGCTCGTCGAGAGCGTCAGCTCGTGCGCGATCTGCTTGTAGACCTTGCCTTCGGCGAGGCGCTGCAGCACGCCGAGCTCGCGTCCGGAGAGCGGGCACGGGTCGACGTGGCGCTGGCGCTGCACGTTGGCGCTCGGCAGTTCGTACATCACGCGGCGCAGCTCTTGCGGGCCGAGCCCGACCGCACGGGCGGTGTGGAGCAGCTCGCTCGGGCTCACCCGGCCGCCCTGCTCGTAGTGGGCGAGCATGTCGGCCAGGCGGATGAACGCCGCCTCGCCCTCCGCGTCGGGGTTGTGGTGGCGCTCGATCGGCGCCGCGAGCGAGGCCGGCAGGCCCCAGCGGCGAACCAGCACGCCGCCGACGAGAGCGTGGTCGACGCCCAGCTCGCGCCGCTCAGCGTGGACGCGTTCCTCCGGCGTGCGCGCGCCCTTGTGCACCTGGGAGGGGTAGCCGGGGTAGGCGTGCAGCAGCACGAGCTTGCCGACGTCGTGCAGCAGGCTCGTGACCGTCAGGCGGTCGCGGTTCTCGTAGCCGACCTCGGCGGCGAGCCGGTCGGCCGCGTGCTGGGTGGCGAGCGCGTGCAAGCGGAAGCGCTCGGGCGCGGCGTCCCAGACGGAGGCGCGCTCGAAGAAGTCGAAGGTGCGGACGCGGTTGGCCACGGCGTGCACCGTCTGGGGGCTGAGCAGCTCGACCGCGCCGACGGCGGTGTCGACCTTGCCGGCCGAGCCCGTCGCCCGGTTGGCGAGGCGCAGCACGGCGATGATCAGCGCCACGTCGGACTCGACGGCGGCCACGACGTCGGCGGTCGCCACGTTGTCCTTCGCGATCACGGCGAGCAGGCGGTTGCGCGACTCGGCGAGCGCGGGGAACGCCTCCAGCGCCTCGAAGGCGAGCGTGAGGCGACGGCCGTGACCCTCGTTCTGGTGACGCTCTCCCGCCTGGCCCCCGCGATGATTGGTGCCCGGGGCAGGGGCGGACGCGCGCTTGTCCGCGCGGGCGGCGCGCGTTGCTAGTGCGGTCGTCGTCTTCTTGGGTTTGGCCTTCTTGGCCGCTGCCGTTGCCTGCATTCGATTTTTTCCCCTTCCTTGGGCAAACCGGCCATCCGGGGCCGGAGTCAGTCCGCTTCGGGTTCCTATCGGCAGCGGCGCTTGCCGAACTTTAGGGTTCGTGAAATCCGCATTGCGATGCGGGTTTGCGGTATGACCTCCGGCGCCGGAGGACTACGCCGGCCGTGCCGCGGGCGCCGCGGTGAGGGCCGCGTCGATGCGTTCCAGCGCGCGTTCGCGGCCGAGCAGGGCGAGGCTCTCGAAGATGCCGGGCGAGATCGTCGTGCCGGTTATGGCAACCCGCAGGGGCTGGTAGACCTCACGCGGCTTGGCTCCGAGGCGCTCGATGATCGCTGTGAGCGCCCTCTCGATCTCCTCCTCCTCGAACGGCTCCACGCCCGCCAGCGCTGTGCGGGCCTCCGCCAGCCGCGCGCGCCCGTTCTCGTCGAGCCAGCGCTCGCGCGCCTTGGGGTCGTCGACGGCCTGGTCGAGCAGCGGGCCGGCGAGCGGCCAGAAGTCGGCGAGCGTGTGGATCTTCTCCTGGCTGATGCGCGCCGCCTGCTCGAGGCCCTCGCGGCCGGTGAACGCTTCCAGGCGCCGCGCGAGCTCCTCCGGTGCCAGCGAGCGGATGTACACGCCGTTGAGCCAGGTCAGCTTCTCCTCGTCGAAGCGCGCCGGGTTGCGGCTCACGCGCTCCAGCGTGAAACGCTCGACGAGCTCCGGCGTCGAGAGCACGGTGCTGTCGTCCCCCGCCCCCCAACCGAGCAGCGCCAGGTAGTTGCGGACCGCCTCGGGCAGGTAGCCGGCGTCGCGCAGCTCCTGCACGGAGGCGGCGCCGTGGCGCTTGGAGAGCTTCTTGCCGTCGGGACCATGCAGCAGCGGCAGGTGCGCGTAGAGCGGGTCCGGGGCTTCGGTGAGGCCGGCGGCGCGCGCAGCCTCGATCACGAGCAGCTGCTTCGGCGTGTTCGAGACGTGGTCCTCCCCGCGCACGACGTGCGTGATGCCGGCGTCGAGATCGTCGATCGCGACCGCGAAGTTGTAGAGGACCGACCCGTCGGCGCGGGCGATCACCGGGTCGTCCATGTGCAGGTGCTCGAAGGTGGTCTCGCCGCGGATCGCGTCGTGCACCACGGTCGCGCCCTCGTCGCCGACGCTGAGCCTCACGGCCCCCTCCGCTTCGGGCTCGCCCCGGAAGCCGCGCTCTGCGCCGTGCAGCTCCTTGTACGCCTTCACGTCCTCGGCCGTCGCCTGCGAGCGGTACGCGAGGCCGGCCTGCAGCAGCGCCTCGAGCACCTCCTGGTGGCGCACGGTGCGCGCGGTCTGCATGATCGGCCCGACGTCCCAGTCCAGTTCGAGCCACTGCAGCGCGTCGATGATCTGCTCGATGTTCTCCGGCGTCGAGCGCTCGCGGTCGGTGTCCTCGATGCGCAGCACCAGCTCGCCTCCGTCGTGGCGGGCCAGCAGCCAGTTGAAGAGGGCCGTGCGCGCCCCGCCGATGTGCAGAGCGCCGGTGGGCGAGGGGGCGAAACGGACTCTCACCCCCTCGACCCTAGCGGGCGCCGAAGCCTCATAATCCGCCGCCATGCTGATCGGCGCCCACGTCTCCCCCTCCGGCGGTCTGTACAAGGCGATCGGACGCGGCGAGGAGCGCGGGGCCGAGTCGATCCAGATCTTCAACCAGTCGCCGCGCATGTGGCGGCCGACCGCCTACACCGAGGAGGACTTCGCCGCCTTCCGCGAGGCGATGGCCCCGAGCGCCGTGAAAGCCGTGCTGATCCACGCCGTCTACCTGCTCAACTGCGCGAGCGAGGACCGCGAGATCCGCAAGAAGTCGCTGACCTCGCTGACGCACTCGCTGCGCGTCGGTCACGCGATCGGCGCCGCGGGCGTCGTGCTGCATCCCGGCTCGGCGCTCAAAGGGCACGTGGGCGAGGCGATCGAGCGTGCCGGCAAGACGATCGCAGCCGCGCTCGCCGACAGCGAGGGCTGCGAGCTCCATCTGGAGAACACGGCGGGCGCCGGCGGCACGCTCGGCCGCTCGTTCGGCGAGCTGGCCGCGCTGCTCGACGCGGCGGGCGGCGGAGGCGCGGCTCGGCGTGTGCCTCGACTCGTGCCACCTGCTCGCCTCCGGCTATGACATCCGCACCCCGCGCGGGATGGACTCGGTCCTCCGCCAGGCACGCCGCGAGCTGGGCAAGGGCCGGATCCGCTCGCTGCACCTCAACGACTCGAAGACCCCGCTCGGCTCCAACCGCGACCGTCACGCCAACGTCGGCGAGGGCGAGCTGGGCGAGAAGGGCTGCGCCGCCTTCCTCTCGGCGCCGGGCCTGCAGCGCCTGCCGTGCGTGCTCGAGACGCCGGGCGAGAAGCGCGAGGGCCCGGGCCAGGCGGAAATCGGGCTCGCCAGGCGCCTGCGCGAGCGCGGCCTCGCCGCGCGGCGCCGCTGAGGCTCAGACGGCGACCGGCGCCGGCGCAGCGCCGGCGGGCGTGATCCGCTCGCGCGGCGCGTCCGGCGCGGCGTCCTCGCCTTCTCCCGCGGGCGCGGCGGGCAGGATGCTGTTCAGCTCGGCCCTGAGCGTCGGGGTGTTCGCCACGCGGTAGGCCTCGCCGAGGCGCAACTGGCGGCGCGTGCCCCCCGGCATCTCGATCTCGGCCAGGACTTCCGCTGCGCCCGGGGAGTCCTCGCAGACCTGCTTGAGCGAGTCGATCAGCTCCTGCGTGAGGTCGCATGCGCGGATCGCTCGCAGCTGCAGCGGCTGCGCCTTCGCCTCTGCCTGGGCCGCTGCGGCGCGGGCCTTCTCCCGCGCGCGCTCGATCTCCTCGGCCGACGGCGCGAACCGCTGGACCTCCTGCACGATCAGGCACGTGCTGCCCGCTTCCTTGTGGTCGACGCGGCCCTTCACGAGCACGATCTCGTCGGGGACGAGCACCTGCTCGTACTCGCCGAGCGCCTTGCCGAAGACGATCATCTCGACGGCGCCGGCGAGGTCGTCGAGCGTCGCGAACATCATGTAGTCGCCGTTGCGCGTGCGGATCCGCTTCGTCTCGGTGATGATCCCGCCGACCGTGAGGAGATCCTTGTCGCGGCGGTCGGGCAGCGAGGACAGCGGGCAGTCGCTGCGGCTGCGCAGCACGTCTTTCAGCGGCTTCAGCGGGTGCTCGGAGATGAACAGGCCGATCGCCTCCTTCTCGGCGGCCAGCAGCTCCTTCTGGTCGTACTCCTCCCCCAGGATCGGCGGGTGCGAGTTCGCGAAGGCGTTCGCCGGGCCGCCGGGCGCAGCGTCGGCCTCTTCGACCAGCTCGAAGATCGAGCCCTGACCGATCTGCGCGTCGAGCTGAGCCTTCTGACCCCTGGACTGGGCGTCTTCGAGCACGGCCATCATCCCCTGCCGCGTCGCCCCGGTCGAGCCGAAGGCGCCGCACTTGATCAGCGCCTCGATCGCCTTCTTGTTGACGGTGCGGCAGTCGACGCGCTCGCAGAAGTCCCACAGCGAGGTGAACTCGGCGTCCTCCCGCGCCCGCTTGATCGCCTCGACCGCCTGGTAGCCGACGCCCTTCACGGCGTCGAGGCCGAAGCGGATGTTGCCCTCGACCACGGTGAACTCGTGGTCTGAGAGGTTCACGTCCGGCGGCAGGATCTCGATCCCCATCTCCTCGCAGCGCGCGACGAAGAAGGGCACCTTGTCCTTGGTCGACATCACCGAGGAGATCAGCGCGGCCATGTACTCCGCGGGGTGGTTGGCCTTCAGCCACGCGGTGCGGTAGCCGATCAGCGCGTAGCAGGCGGCGTGCGAGCGGTTGAACGAGTAGTCGGCGGAGCGTTCGTTGGTCGTCCAGAGGAACTCGATCACGTCGGCGCCGGTGCCCGACGCGCGGCAGCCCTCGACGAACTCCGGCTTCAGCGCCGCCATCGCCGCGCGGTTCTTCTTGCCGATCGCCTTGCGCAGGTCGTCCGCCTTCGCCCCCGAGAAGCCCGCCAGCTCCTTGGAGATCTGCATCGCCTGCTCCTGGTAGAGGATCACGCCCTTCGAGGATTCGAGGATCGGCCGCAGCCGCTCGTCGCGGTAGGAGATCGCGCCGGGGTTGCTCTTGCCCTTCGCGTACACCGGGATCTGGTCCATCGCTCCGGGGCGGTAGAGGGCGTTGAGCGCGATCAGGTCCTCGAACTCGTCGGGGCGCACCTTGCGCAGCGCCTCGCGCATGCCCTCGGACTCGAACTGGAACACCCCGGTCGAGTCGCCGCGCGCGAGCATCTCGTATGTCGTCGGATCGTCGAGCGGGAGCGTCGTCATGTCGGGCCGCGTCCCGGTCGAGCGCTCGATGATGTCCAGCGCGTCCTCGATCACGTCGAGGTTGCGCAGCCCGAGGAAGTCCATCTTGAGCAGGCCGATCTCCTCGATCGGCTTCATCGAGAACTGGGTGACGGTGCGGAACACCTTCTCGCCGCTCTCGTCGGTGCCGGCGTCGGCCAGCTGCAGCGGCACGATCTCGGTCAGCGGCCGGTCGGCGATCACGACCGCGGCGGCGTGGATCGAGGAGTTGCGCACGATCCCCTCGAGCCCCTTCGCGACGTCGACGATGCGGCGCGCGTCGGGCTCCTCCTTGTAGGCCTTCTGCAGGGGCTGGCCGTCCTTCAGGCAGTCCTCGAAGGAGGGCGCGCGGCCCATGATCGGGTCCGGGATCAGCTTCGCGAGGCGGTCGCCGGTCGCGTACTCGAAGCCCAGCACGCGCGCCGCGTCGCGTGTCGCGGCGCGGGGGAACATCTTGCCGAAGGTGACGATCTGCGCGACGGACTCGCGGCCGTACTTGTCGGTCACATAGCGCATCACGCGCTCGCGCCCGCGCACCGAGAAGTCGATGTCGATATCCGGCATCGAGACACGCTCGGGGTTCAGGAAGCGCTCGAAGAGCAGGTCGTAGCGGAGCGGGTCCACATCGGTGATCGCCAGGCAGTAGCTCACGATCGAGCCGGCCGCGGAGCCCCTGCCGGGCCCGACGGCGATGCCGTTCTCCTTGGCGAAGCGCGACGAAGTCCCAGACGATCAGGAAGTAGGCGTTGAAGCCCATCCGGTCGATCACGTCGAGCTCCATCTCGGCGCGCTCGCGCGCAGCGGCGGGCACCGGGTCGCCGTAGCGCAGGCGCAGGCCGAGCTCGACCTGCTCGCGCAGGTAGGCGCGCTCGTCCTTCGCGTCCGGCGTCGGGTAGCTCGGGATCAGCTGCTTGCCCAGCTCGAGCTCGACCGAGCAGCGCTCGGCGATCTCGAGCGTGCTGGCGACCGCCTCGGGCCACTCAGCGAACGCGGTCGCCATCTCGGCGCTGTCGCGGAGGTAGAACTCGTTCGTTTCGAAGGTCATCTTCGGCGCCGCGAGCGTGCTCTTGGTCTGCACGCACAGGAGCGCCGTGTGGTGGTCGTAGTCCTCGCGGCGCAGGTAGTGGACGTCGCCGGTTCCGACCAGGCTCCCCCCGACTTCGCGCGCGATCCGCACGATCCCCTCGTTGCACTTGTCCTGCGGGGCCAGACCGTTCTTCTGCACCTCGAAGTAGACGTTCTCCGGACCGAACACGCGCAGCAGCTCGTCCGCGTGCGCTCGCGCCTCCTGCGGGCGGTCCTCCAGCAGCCGCTGGCAGAAGCGCGAGGCCAGGCAGCCGGTCAGCGCGATGACGCCCTGCGAGTGGGCCTCGATCTGTGCGAGGTCGACGGTCGGCTTGCCGCGCTGCAGGCCTTCCAGGAACCCGGCCGAGGACAGCTTGACGAGGTTGCGGTAGCCGGTGTCGTCGGCCGCGAGCAGCGTCAGGTGGTTGCGCTCGGCGCGCGCCTGGCCACCGGCGGTGTGGTCGTCGACGAAGTAGATCTCGCAGCCGACGATCGGCTTGACGCCGTGCTTCCTGCACGCCTTGTAGAGCTCGACGGCGCCGTTCATCACGCCGTGGTCGGTGAGGCCGAGCGCCGGCTGCTCGAAGGCCGCGGCGCGCTCCGCGAGCGCATCGATCTTGCACGCGCCGTCGAGCAGCGAGTACTCGGAATGCACGTGGAGATGGGCGCAGGAGGAGTTGCTCACGCTCGACCCAATGCTAGGCGCCCGGGCGGCGGAGGCGTGGACCCCGGCGCGCTCGAAGCGGGCTCTTTCCTAGCGGCTTCGCCGCTCTTTGCGCCGATCGCGAAGACGCCTCAGCAGCGAGCGGCTGTGTTTGTGTTCGTGCTGGGCCGAGCGACCCGTTTCCGTGCCGGGCGCCGCCCCCGCGGCGGGCGGAACGGGCAGGGGCAGTGGGCCCTCATACGGCGCCGGCTCCTGGGCCTGCGGCGCGAGGGGCGTGCGCCGGCGCCGCGGCGGGCGGCTCGGCCGGCGCGTCCGATCGCACCTCCGGGGCGCTCGGCGGATCCGCGTCCGGTGGGCGCGGCGCGCGCGCCGGCGCGGCGGCCGGCGGGGGCGGGGCCGCCGGGTCCGGCGGCAGCGGCGCGGCGGGCGCCTCGGCGACCGCGCCGGGGAGCGGAGGCTCGGCCGGGTCCTCGGGCAGGGGCGGCACGCTCAGCGCCCGCGCACGCAGGCGCTCGACGGCAGCGGCCAGCGCGTCGGCCATCTCCATGCCGCGCTGCTGGCCGGCGAGCGCGGCTCCTCGCCGCGGCGGCGCCGGACCCGGGTCGCGCAGGGGCGCCGGCCCGCGCGGCGGCGGCGCGGCGGGCGCCTCGGCGCCGCGGCGCAGGCCGCTCAGCATCGCCGCAAGGCGCCCGATGAGACCGCGGATCTCGCCGAGGAGGCCCTCCATGCGGCGGTGCCCCTCGCGGATCTCCGCCAGCTCGCGCTCGGCTCGCTCGCGCGCGCCCCTCTCGGCGTGCAGTCCGCGCTCGATCTGCTCCGCGCGCCGTTCGAGCCCCGACACGCGCGCCTGCAGGTCGGATTCGGCACGGCGCAGACCGGCGCGCTCGGCCGCGGCGCTCTGCTCGGCCTCGGCGAGCTGACGGCGCAGCTCCTCGATGCGGCGGGCGAGCTCACCGGTCTCGCTCTCGCCGGCCGTGACGCGGTGCGCGAGCTGCTCGGAGCGCTCGCGGCTCTCGCGCTCGAGGCCCGAGACCCGGTCCTCCGCCTCGACGCGGAGCTGCTGCTCGGCGTACTCGCGCTGCTTGACGCGGCGCAGCTCGCTCTCGCGCTCGGCGCCGTGCGCACGCTCGGCCTCGAGCAACTCGGCGACGCGGCGGCGTTCCTGCTCGGCGTCGCGCAGCCGCTGCTGCAGGCTGGCGACGTGGCTTTCGAGCGTCTGCACGGTGGCTTCGGCGGCCTCGGCGCGGCGCTGCAGCGCCGCTTCGCCGCTCTCGGTCGCGCGCCGCGCGCGCCGTTCGGCGAGGAAGTCCGACTCCCCCGCGCCCGGTTTCTCGCTCTCCTCGATCATGCCCTGCGTCCAAGGTATTGCGCGAGGCGGACGGCCCCCGGACCGGCGCCGCGGCCCGCCGAGCCCGGGCGCCGACTATGCTCGCGACATGTCCGGGGATCCCGACGAGCGCGACTGGCGGCTCAGCGGACAGCTCGCGGATGGCGGCGGCTACCTGCACGGCTTCCTCGGCCGGCGCAAGGAGGAGCACGCGGCCAGCGACGCACGCGCAGCCGTGGGCCCCGACGTGGTCGTGACCCACGACGACGGGCGCCTGTTCGCCTACGCCGCGAGCCGGGCCGCGATCGAGGACGCCCGTGCAAAGCTCGAGGCCGCGTTGAAGCGGGACGGGATGGACGTGGCGCTCGTCCTGACCACCTGGTCCGACGAGCACGACGAATGGATCGACCCGGACGCGCCGCCGCCACCGGCAGCCGTGGCCGCACAGGAAGCCCCCGTGACGCGCACCTACGTCGTGACGCTCGGCCGCTGGGTGCGCGAGGAATTCGAGCAGTCGATCGGCGCGCGGGCTGCCGAGCTCGGCATCAGCTGCGAGGTCGTCGAGCACCCCCACGTGCTGAGCAGCCAGACCGCCTTCACACTGAGCGGTCCGGCGCGCAAGGTGGATCAGCTCGCCGCGGCGATGCAGGTCGAGGAGCAGGCGACGATCCGCACCGAGACCGCCGTCATGGCGAGCCCGCTCTGAGCGGCTCGCGGGGGCGGGCGGGGCGGCGGGTAGACCCGCGGCCGGCGCGAGGCGCGCACCGCGCGGATCAGCCCCGGAAGCGCGATCGCAGCGACGAAGGCGAGCCATACCGCCATCCGGCGTCTGCGCGCATAAAAGCGCCAGCCGCGCCAGGCGAGCAGGCCGAGAAAGCGATGGCGTCGCACCTGCCGGGCACCACGCCACGCGAGCAGCCCGAGCAGTTTGTAGCGGCGGACGCGTTTCGCACCGCGCCGCCTCACCTGCGCCGCGCCTCGTTGTGCAGACGCCAGGCCATCCGCGACTGCAGCGAGAACAGCTCGATGAAGCCCGGTGAGGCGTCTTGGGAGAACAGGCCGCCCGACTCGGCGAAGGACGCGAGCGACGCGTCGTATACGGCGTTCGGCGAAGAGCGCGTGACGACGCGCACGTGGCCCTTGTAGAGCTTCAGCCCGATCGTGCCGGTGACGCGCTCGTTGACGCGGTCCATGTAGGCGTCGAGGTCCTCGCGCAGCGGCTCCCACCAGAGCCCGGCGTACACGAGGTAGCCCCACTGGCGGTCGAGGTCGCCCTTGAACTGGTTCTGGTGGATCGTCGAGACCAGCCGCTCGAGCTCCTTGTGGGCGGGAAGGATGACCGCCGCCGCCGGCGCCTCGTAGATGTCGCGCACCTTCAGCCCGACGATGCGGTCCTCGATGTGGTCGATGATGCCGACGCCGTGGCGCGCGGCGACGTCCGCGGTCGCTTCGATCAGCTCGACGAGCCCCATCGCGACGCCGTCGAGCGCGACCGGCACGCCCTGCTCGAAGGTCAGCTCGACGATCTCGCCCTCCTCGGGCGCGAGCTCGGGCCGGGTGACGAGCTGGAAGACGTCGTCGTCGGGGGCGTGGGTGAGGTCCTCGATCCAGCGGCCCTCGGAGGAGCGCCCCCAGAGGTTGTCGTCGATCGAGTAGGGCGCGACCTCGGTCCCTCCCTTGACCGGGATGCCGTGCTCGCGCGCGTAGGCGATCTCCTCCTCTCTCCCCATCCTCCACGAGCGCACGGGCGCGATCACCTTCAGCTCCGGCGCGAGCGTGGCGATCGTGGCCTCGATGCGGACCTGGTCGTTGCCCTTGCCGGTGCAGCCGTGAGCGATCGTGTCGCAGCCGCTGGCGCGCGCCTGCTCGACCGCGAGCTTCGCGATCAGCGGGCGCCCGAGCGACGTGAAGAGCGGATAGCCGTCGCCATAGACGGCGTTGGCCTTGATCGCGGGGACGAGGTAGTCGCGCGCGAACTCCTCGCGGGCGTCCACGACGTGGGTCTCGAGCGCGCCGAGCATCCTCGCCTTGCCCTCGATCACCTCGTAGTCCTCGCCGGGCTGGCCGAGGTTGACGGTCAGGCAGACGACCTCGGCGCCGTAGCGGTCCTGGATCCACTTCAGCATCACGCTCGTGTCGAGGCCGCCCGAGTAGAGCAGCAGCACGCGGTGCACCTGCTCGGGGTCCGCCTCGTACGAGGCGGTGCGCGGGTGGTCGATGGGATCCTCGGCGCTCACGGCGGCAAGGCTATCCCGCCGGCGGCGGGGTCGCGGTGCGCGGCCGTTCCATCAGCGGGTAGCGCAGCGGCCCGGTCCGGAACCCGAGCCGCTCGTAGAGGTCCTGCGCGTCGCGCGTGTGGAGCATCCAGTGCACGTCGGGGGCGCCTGCGCCCTCGATCATCTCGCGCACGAGCTCGACGCCGAGGCCGCGCCCGCGGTGGCGCTCGGTGACGTAGACGTCGGCCAGGTAGGCCATCGTCACGCCGTCGGAGATCGCGCGGGCGAAGCCGACCTGCTCGGAGCCCAGGTAGAGCCCGACGACGCGCCGCGACCCTTCGATCGTGCCCCGCACGCGCTCGCGGCTGCGCCCGCGCCCCCAGTAGGAGCGCTCGCTGATGAAGGCGTGGATCGCGTCGAGGTCGAGCCGAGCCGGGGTCGTCGTCGAGCTCGAAGCCTCCCGCCAGGCGGCGGATCATCGCGCGGGCTCCGCCACCGCGCCGCTCAGCACGGCACCGAGCCGGCCGGCGGCGTCCTCGATGTGCTCGAGGGAGATCGTCAGCGGCGGCAGGAGCCGCACGGTGTCCGCGCCGGTCGCGTTGAGCACGAGTCGCTGCTCGAGCAGCGCGCGGCGGACGACGCCGGGCGCGTCGACGTCGAGACGGCACCCGAGCATCAACCCGCGGCCTCTGACCGAGACGACGTGAGGCAGCTCGCGCAGGCGCTCTGCCAAAGCCGTACCCAGCTCGCGGACGCGCGCCATCAGCGCCTCGTCGTCTGTGACGTCGAGCGCGGCGAGCGCCGCCGCACACGCCACAGGGCCGCCGGCGAACGTCGAGCCATGGTCGCCGGGGCCGAGCACGTCGGCGAGCCGCTCGCCGGTGATGAGCGCACCGATCGGCATGCCGCCGCCGAGCGCCTTGGCGACGGTCATCGCATCCGGCGCGACGCCGGCCTGCTCGTAGGCCCAGAGCGTGCCGGTACGTCCCATCCCCGTCTGGATCTCGTCGAAGATCAGCGCGGCGCCGTGCTCGTCGCAGGCGCGGCGCGCAGCCGCGAGGAAGTCCGCATCGAGCGGGTGCACGCCCGACTCCCCCTGGATCGGCTCGAGCAGAACCGCGGCGGTGCGCTCGTGAACGGCGGCCGCGAGCGCCCCGGCATCGGGCTCGACCGCACGGAAGCCGGGCACCAGCGGCGCGAACGGCGCCTGCTTGGCCTCCTGGGGAGTGGCCGACAGCGCGCCGTAGGTGCGGCCGTGGAAAGCCCCCTCGATGACCACGATCTCTCCGTGCGGGCGCGCCTTGCGGGCGAGCTTGATCGCCGCCTCGTTGGCCTCCGCGCCCGAGTTGCAGAGGAACACCTTCCCGCCGAGGCTCCGCGCCGAGAGCCGCTCGGCAAGCCGCATCGCGGGCTCGGTGTAGAAGAGGTTGCTGACGTGCATCAGCCGGCCCGCCTGCTCGCGGACGGCGGCGACGACCGCCGGATGGCAGTGCCCGATGCTCGTGACCGAGATCCCGCACAGGAAGTCGAGGTACTCGTTGCCCTCGTCGTCCCAGAGGAGCGGCCCCTCGCCGCGGACGAACTCGACCGGCAGCCGCGCGTAGGAGCCGATCATGCTCTCGGACTCGAGCCGCTGCAGCTCGGCGAGCGTCACGCGTCCTCCGCGTCGTCGCCTTCGGTGATCTTCGTGCCGATGCCGGCGTCGGTGAACAGCTCCAGGAGCAGCGAGTGCGGCGTGCGCCCGTCGAGGATGTGCGCGGCGGAGACGCCCGCGTCGATCGCCTGCAGGCACGCTTCGAGCTTCGGGCGCATGCCGCCGTCGAGCCCGTCCAGGGCGCCGCGGACCTCGCCGGCGCTCGCCTGTTTGATCAGGCTGCCCGCATCGGCGGCGTCGCCCAGCCAGCCGGGGACGTCGGTGAGGAAGACCACCTTGTAGGCGCCGAGCGCTCCGGCGACGGCCCCGGCGGCCTCGTCGGCGTTGACGTTGTAGGAGCTGCCCTCGCGGTCGGCGCCGACGGAGGCGATCACGGGGATGTAGTCGCTCGCGACGTGCTCGATCACGCCGACGTTGACGCGCTCGATGCGCCCGACGAAGCCGATGTCCTCGCCCCCGGGCGCGGCGCGCCGGGAGACGCGGAACAGCGAGCCGTCGTCGCCGCAGAGGCCGACCGCGGGCTGGCCGTGGCGCTGCAGGCGCAGCACGATCTCCTTGTTGACCTTGCCGACGAGCACCATCTTCGCGACCTCGACGGTGTCCTCGCTGGAGACGCGCAGGCCGCCGACGAACTCGACGGGCAGGCCGAGCCGTTCCATGTAGCCGGTGATCTCGGGGCCGCCGCCATGGACGACGATCGGGTTCAGCCCGACGTACTTGAGCAGCACGACGTCGCGCGCGAACTCCTCGCGCAGCTCGTCGTCCTCCATCGCCGCGCCGCCGTACTTGATGACGACGGTCTTGCCGTGGAACTCCCTGATGTAGGGGAGGGCCTCCAGGAGGGTGCCGACGTCACGCATCAGGTCCCCCGTTCATGTGGTGTAGGCGGAGTTGAACTCGACATACGACTGCGAGAGGTCCGAGAAGAACAGCTCGGTCTCGGCGCCCTCGCCGGGCAGCCCGATCTCGTACTCGACCTCCGCCCGCGAGGCGGCTTCGGCGAGCGCCTGCTCGTCGGCGGGCAGGGCCGCGCCGCCGGAGCAGACCTGCGTGCCCTCGATCGCGACGTCCACGGGCAGCGGCGCGGTGTCCGGCAGCGCGCCGCCGACGGCCTGCACGATCCGGCCCCAGTTGGGATCGCCGCCGTGCAGCGCGGCTTTGACCAGAGGAGAGTCGGCCACCGCCCGCGCGGCAGCCTCGACGGCGGCGGTGTTACCGCCGCGTACGACCACGCGCGCGGTGCGCGCGGCGCCCTCGCCGTCGGCCACCATCATCACCGCGAGCTGGCGCAGGAGGGCGTCGAGCGCCTCGCCGAGGCGCAGCTCGTCCTCGCTCTCGGGGGCGACGGTGACGCCGGAGGCGCCGGAGCACAGCAGCAGCGCGGTGTCGTTGGTCGAGAGCTGGCCGTCGACGCTCGCGCGGTCGAACGAGCGCTTGACGGTCACGCCGAGCAGGAGGTCGGCGGTCTCCGCGGACAGCGCGGCGTCGGTCTCCACGAAGCAGAGCATCGTCGCGAAGCGGGGCGAGATCATCCCGGCGCCCTTGCACTGCGCGTTCAGCCGCACGGTGCCGGAAGGCAGCTCGACCTCCAGGTTCGCCCGCTTCTCGAACGCGTCGGTGGTCTGGATCGCCTGCTGGAAGGCGCCGTCGCCGTCGGGAGCGAGCCGGCCGCGCGCCGCCAGGATGCCCTTCAGGACCGCGTCCACGTCCAGGTACTGGCTGATCCCGCCCGTCGAGGCGAGCGCGACCTCCGCGGCATCGGCGCCGGCGGCCGCGGCAGCGGCGCCCTGGGTCTTGGCGGCGTCTTCGAGGCCGCGGCGACCGGTCGCCGCGTTCGCACATCCCGAGTTGACGAGCACCACGCGCAGGGCGTCGAGGCGGCTGCGCTCGCGGTTCAGCAGCACCGGCGCCGCCGCGGTCCCCGACGAGGTGAAGCGCGCGGCGCTGACGGGCTGCTCGGCGTCGCACACGAGCAGGCCGACGTCGGGGCGCCCGCTCGGCTTCAGCCCGGCGGCCACGCCCGCGGCACGGAAGCCGCGGGGCAGACCGGAGTCGAGCGCCAGCTCGCGCACGTGCGCGGGCCGCGGCACCCACCGCGAGCGGAAGAAGGCCTGCGCGCTCATTCGATTCCCTGCCCCTCGGGCAGGCCGAACATCACGTTCAGGTTCTGAACCGCCTGTGAGGAGGTGCCCTTCCAGAGGTTGTCGAGCGAGGAGAACACGAGCACCTTGCCGGTGTGGGCGTCGGCGGCGGCGAACAGGCGGCAGTAGTTGGTGGCGAGCGTCTCGCGCGTGCCCGGAGGCTCACCGGCGACCTCTACGAACGGCTCGTCCGCGTAGGCATCGGCGTACAGCTCGCGCAGCTCCTCGGCGCCCACCTCGCGGGTCGGGGTCACGTAGCAGCTGGCCATCTCGCCCTGGTCGAGCGGGACCAGCGAGGCTTGGAACTGCACGCGCAGATCGCAGCCGAGCGCTGCGAGCTGCTCCTCGATCTCCGGCGTGTGCCGGTGGGCGGCGACCTTGTACGGGAGGATGTTCTCGCCGGCCATCGAGAGGTGGGTCTGCTCGTCGAAGGCGCGGCCGGCGCCGGAGATGCCCTGCTTGGCGTCGACGACGACGTCGGCGATCAGCCCGGCTCGCGCGAGTGGCGCGAGCGCCAGCAAGGTCGCCGTCGGGTAGCAGCCGGGGTTCGCGACGATGCCCGCGCCGGCGATGCGCTCGCGGTGCAGCTCGGTCAGCCCGTAGACGGCGTCCTCGAGCAGCTCGGGCCGCGGGTGCGGGCCGTACCACTGCTCGTAGGTGGCGAGCGAGCCGAGCCGGAAGTCCGCGCTCAGGTCGACCACGCGCGCGCCCGCCTCGCGCAGCGCCGCCACCGTGGGCGCCGCGGCGGCGTGCGGGTAGGCGACGATCGCCGCGTCCAGCCTGTCCGGCGCGGACGGGTCGCCGAGCTCCTCGATCGCCAGCGGAACGCGGTAGCGGGGGTACAGCTCGGCGAGCGACCGTCCGAGCTCCGAGCGCCCGGTCACCCCCGCGAGCTCGAAGCCGGGGTGGCGCCAGAGCAGATACGCCGCGAGCGCGCCCGCGAACCCGGTCGCGCCCGCGACCAATACGCGCGGCCCGCCCGCGCCCGGCTGCGCGTGGATCCGATCAGGCACGCAGCTCGCCCCCCAGGCGCCGTGACCGCGGCGACGATGCGCTCGCGCAGCGGCGCCACGTCCTCGTCGGTGAGCGTGCCCGCCAGCGAGCGGAAGCTCAGCGCGAGGGCGAGCGAGCGCCGGCCGGCGCCGACCTGCTCACCGCTGTACACGTCGAACACGCGCGCGTCGCCGAGCGTCTCGCCGCCCGCCTCGCGGACCACGTCGAGCAGCTCCGCCGCGCTGACGCCTTCGGGGAGCGTGACCGCGATGTCCTGGCGCAGCTCGGGGTAGGCACCGAAGGGCGTGAACAGAACCGCCGCGGGCGCCGCGGCGGCGAGCTTGCCGAGGTCGATCGCGAACGCGGCGCTGCGGGGCAGATCCCACCGCTCGGCGACCAGCGGGTGCACCTCGCCGAGGAAGCCGAGCGTCTGGCTGTGCCCTTCAGGTTGCCCGCCCGCGAGCACTGCTGCGCTGCGGCCGGGGTGAAGGAAGGGCCAGCGCTCGGGCTCGGCCGCGGCGACCGACCAGCTCACGTGGAGCCGGTCGAGCAGGCCGTCGAGCAGCGCCTTCGCGGCGAAGAAGTCGGCCTCGGCGCGCTCGCCGCGCCAGGAGCGCGGCGTCAGCGGCCCGCTGAGCAGCGTGCCGAGCGCGTGGTGCTCGGCTGCGCCGGTCGGCCCGGCGTCCGCGCGGTAGACCGTGCCCGACTCGAAGATCGCGATCTCCGCGGCGCCGTGCGCGAGGTTGTGGCGGGCGGAGTCGAGGAGCGAGCCCATCAGCGTCGGGCGCATGATCGAGAGGTCCTCGGAGAGCGGGTTCTCGATCACCACGACATCCCGGAGAGGATGGTCTCCTCGCAGCCGCAGCCGGTCAAGCAGACCGGGGTCGGTGAAGCTCCACCCGACGACCTCGTAGAGCCCGCGGCCGGCCATCGCGTCCTCGGCCATGCGCCGCACGCGCTGGGGGTGCGTGAGCAGCCCGGCCGCGCCGCGGCGCGCGGGCAGGGTCGCAGGCAGGCGCTCGAGCCCGTCGATCCGGGCCACCTCCTCGATCAGGTCGATCTCGCGCGTGACGTCGTCGCGACGCAGCGCGGGCACCGTCGACCTCCAGCCCGTCCGCGACCGGCGCGGTCGCGAAGTCGAGCGCGCCGAGGATCTCGGCCTGCCGTGCGACGGCGACCGGCACGCCGAGGATCGCCTCGACACGGCGCTCGCGCAGCTCGATCGTCTGGAGCGCTGGTCCGTCGCCGCCGACGTCGATCGTCCCGGGCGCCAGGGTGGCGCCGCACAGCTCGAGGATCAGCGCGCTCGCGAGCGCCTGCGCCTGCAGCGTCTGCTCGGGCTGGAGCCCCTTCTCGAAGCGGCCCGAGGCCTCGCTGCGCAGGCCGAGCGCCCACGAGGTGCGGTGGATGTTGGGCCCGTTCCAGGTCGCGACCTCGAGCAGCACCCGCGTCGTCGTCGGCTCGACCTCCGAGCGCGCGCCGCCCATGATCCCGGCGATCGAGGTGGGGCCCTGCTCGTCCTCGATCACGACCATCTCGCCGTCGAGCGTGCGCACCTGCCCGTCGAGCGTCTCGACCTCCTCGCCCTCGGCAGCGCGGCGCACGATCAGGTGCGCGCCGGCGACGCGGTCGAGGTCGAAGGCGTGCAGCGGCTGGCCGGTCGCGAGCATCACGTAGTTGGTGATGTCGACGACGTTGTTGATCGGCCGCTGCCCGGCGGCGGTCAGCCGCGCCTTCAGCCACAGCGGCGACGGGGAGATCGTCACGTTCTCGAACACCCTGGCCGTGAACCGCGGGCAGAGATCTGGACAGAGCACCTCGATGCGCGCGCTGCCCAGCTCCCCGGCGGACCCGGGGTCCTCGAGCCACGGGGGATCAGAGAGCGGCGCGCCGGTCGCGGCGTGAAGCTCGCGCGCGACGCCGTAGACACCGAGGCAGTCGGGTCGGTTCGGGGTGATCTCGAGCTCCAGCACCTCGGTCACGATCGGCAGCACTTCGGCGAGCGGCGTACCCGCTGCGAACTCGGGGTCCGGCGTCAGCTCGTCCAGGACCATGATCCCGGCGCTGCGATCGCCGTCCGGCTCGAGCCCGAGCTCCGAGGCGGCGAGGATCATCCCTTCGGAGACGATCCCCCGCAGCTTCGCCTTCCCGAGCTTCGTGCCGCCGGGCATCACGGCGCCGGGGCGCGCGACCGCCACGGTCTGCCCGCCGTCGACGTTCGCAGCACCGCAGACGATCGTCGCCGGCTCGCCGTCGCCGAGATCCACGGTGCAGACCTTCAGCCGGTCGGCGTCGGGATGCTGCTCGGCGCTGAGCACGTGCCCCACGACGAAGCCCTCGCCGGATGGCGGGCCGACGTGATGGATCGCCTCGACCTTCGTGCCGGTCATCGTGAGCCGCTCCTCGATCGCCGCGACGTCGAGGTCGGGATCGCAGTACTCGCGCAGCCAGGGCAGCGGGACGCGCATCAGAACTGCTCCAGGAAGCGGAGGTCGTTCTCGAACAGGACCCGCAGATCCGGCACCCCGTGCTTGAGCATCGCCATGCGATCGACGCCGAGCCCCCACGCGAACCCCTGCACCTTCTCGGGGTCGTACCCGGGCGCGTTGGCCGCGGTCGTCGGCACGTGCGCGTACACGTTCGGGTCGACCTCGCCCGCGCCGAGCACCTCCAGCCACCCCTCGCCCTTGCAGAGCGGGCAGCGCGAGCCGTCTGGCATGTAGCCCTTGCCGCCGCAGTTGAAGCAGGAGATGTCGACCTCGACCGAGGGCTCGGTGAACGGGAAGAAGTGCGGCCGCAGGCGGACGTCGCGCTCGTCGCCGAAGAACGCGCGGGCGAAGTGCAGCAGCGTCCCCTTCAGGTCCGCGAGCGTGATGTCCTCGTCGACCGCGAGGCCCTCGATCTGGTGGAACTGCGGCGTGTGCGTGGCGTCGAGGTCGCGCCGGTAGACGCGGCCCGGCACGACGATGTAGAGCGGCGGCGGGTGCTGCTCCATCGCGCGCACCTGCATCGGCGAGGTGTGCGTCCGCAGCACCAACGAGCTGCTCCGCGGGCCGTCCGGGCCCGCGTCCTGATTCGAAGGACCATCCCTGACATAGAACGTGTCGGTCCGCGCGCGCGCCGGGTGCGTGGGGCTGTGGTTCAGCGCGTCGAAGTTGTAGTGCACGGTCTCCACCTCGGGCCCTTCCATCACCGTGAAGCCGAGGCCGAGGAAGATGTCCTCGAGTTCGCGGCGGGTCTGGCTGAGCACGTGCAGCGCGCCGAGCGGCTGCGGCGGCGCGCCGGGCAGCGTGACGTCGACGCGGTCCTCGATGAGCTGCGAGGACAGCTCCGCTCCGGCGAGCTCGACCGTGCGCGTCTCGATCAGCGTCTCGAGCGCCTGGCGGGCCTGGTTGGCCGCCCTGCCGACGGCTGCCCGCTGATCGGAGGGCAGGCTCGCAACCTCGCGCAGCAGCTGCGGAAGCTCGGCGCGGCGGCCGAGGAAGCGCACCCGCAGCTCCTCGAGCGCGGCCGTGTCGGGGGCGGCGGCGATCGCGTCCTGGGCCTCGCTGCGCAGCTCTGCGATCCGATCGGTCATGACGCGGGCACCCTAGATGGTTCGCGGGTCATCTCGTAGAGCGCCACGGTCGCGGCCATCGCCGCGTTCAGCGACTCGCCGGCGATCGGGATGCGGGCATTGCGCTCGCAGGCCGCCGTGACCTCGCCGGGCAGCCCCTCGCGCTCCGCCCCGATGAGCAACGTGACCTCCTCGAGCCTCTCCCCCGCGATCTCTCGCAGCGTCTCCGGCGCGCCGGCCGACAGCGCGATTCGTTGCCCTGGCAGCTCGGCGGGCGAGGACGCGCGCGCGAGCGGGACGGCGAAGATGGCGCCCATGCTCGCGCGCACCGCCTTCGGCGAGTGCGGGTCGGCGCAGCCGGGGCCGAGCGCCACGCACGAGGCGCCGAACGCGACGGCCGAGCGCAGCACCGTGCCCACGTTTCCGGGGTCGCGAACGCCGTGCAGGTAGACGCACAGCGGACCCTGCGGCTGCGACGCCCAGCGCTGCGCGTACACGGCGACCACCCGCGTTCCCGACCCGAGCGCCGAGGCACCGCCGAGCGCGCGGCTCTCGACGTCGTGGAAACCGGCGTCGCCGAGCCCCGTCCCCGCGAGACGGAAGCCTTCGACGGGCTGCCGGCCGGCAGCAGCGGCCGCCTCGAGCAGGTCCTCGCCCTCGGCGGCGAACTGGCCGCTCGTGGCGCGCCCGCGCTTGGTCTGAAGCCGGCGCAGACCCTTCAGGCGGGGGTTGGAGGTGGAAGCGATCGATGTCAATTGGATGTCGTTTCGGGAAACAAAAAGGGCGCCGTCCTTGTCAGGAGCGACGCCCGGGAGGCTGTCTCGTGTCGGTGGCCGGTTCTACTCAGGCAGCCGACGCCTCACGGGCGATGTCCGTAAAACGTCGGAAGGCGTCGGCGTCGCGCACGGCGATGTCGGCGAGGATCTTGCGGTCGACCTCGACGCCGGCCAGCGAGAGACCGTGCATCAGCTGTGAGTAGCTCATGCCGTTCTGGCGCGCGGCGGCGTTGATACGTGTGATCCACAGGCGGCGGAAGTCGCGCTTGCGGTTGCGCCGGTCGCGGTAGGCGTAGGCGTCGGCCTTGAGCAGCGCCTCCTTGGCGCGGCGGTAGTTCGAGTGCGCCTCGCCACGGAAGCCCTTCGTCCGCTCCAGCGTCGAGCGGCGCTTCTTGCGGGCGGCGACGGAGCGCTTGACGCGGGTCACTTGCCCGTCCCCAGCAGCTTCTTGACGCGAGGAGCGTCGTGGTCGGAGAGGATCACGGGCCGGCCGAGGGCGCGCTTCTTTTTCGGCGACTTCTTCTCGAGGATGTGGCTCGTGAAGGCGTGCCGAGCGCGCACCTTGCCCTTGGCGGTGACTTTGAAGCGCTTCTTGGCGCCCGAATGTGTCTTCATCTTCGGCATCGCGAGCGGCTGATTATGGCATGGAAGCGCGCGCTTGCCGGACGGGCAGGCGACGGCGCGCGCTCAGGCCGCCGAAGCGGCCTCGCCGCTGGGCGGCTCGGCGGCTTGGTGGGGCACGCTCTCGCCAACCTCGGCAGCTTCCGGGTTGGCCTCGTCGGCCACCTCCGGCGGCGGCGTCGGCGAGCCACCCTCGTCCACGGCGCCGTCGGCGTCGAGGCGTCCGGCGAGCACGGCTTTCGACGGGGCCATCATCATCGTCATGTTGCGCCCTTCCTGCATCGGGCGCTGCTCGACGACACCCAGCTCCTGCAGTTCCTCGGCGAGCCGGTCCAGGATCGCGGTGCCGCGCTCCGGGTGGGTGACCTCCCGGCCGCGGAACATGATCGTGACCTTGACCTTGTCCTTGTGGCGCAGGAAGCGCTCGACGTGGTGCTTCTTGGTGTCGTAGTCGTGCTCGGCGATCTTCGGGCGGAACTTGATCTCGCGCACCGTGATCTGCTGCTGGTGCTTGCGCGCCTGCTTGACCTTCTGCGCCTGCTCGTACTTGTACTTCGAGTAGTCGAGGATCCGCGTGACGGGCGGACGCGCCTCGGGCGCGACCTCCACGAGGTCGAGGTCGCGGTCCTGTGCGAGCGCGAGGGCGTCCGGCGTCTTCATCACGCCGACCTGGTTGCCCTCCTCGTCGATCACGCGCACCTCGGGCACGCGTATCCGCTCGTTGATCCTCGTCGTGTCCCGCTCGGGCGGGCGCCGGTCGAACCTACGGGGGACCGGCACTAGCTGTCGTGGCCGCTCGTCAAGCGAATGCTAGGAGTGGCGCTGTGAGGTTTTGCGGGACGTCAACGCCGGTGAGTATAGCTGTCCCTTTATCTCGCCAACGAAGTCGTCCAGCGAGCTCGCGCCGAGGTCGCCGTCGATGTGCGAGCGCACCGAGACGGTGCCCTCCTCTTCCTCGCGCTCGCCGACGATCAGCATGTAGGGCACCTTGCGCAGCTCCGCCTCACGGATCTTGCGCCCCACGGACTCCGATCGCCGGTCCACCTCGACCCGCAGATCCTCCTCGCGCAGCTGCGCCCCGACGCCCTCGGCGTAGTCGTTGAAACGGTCGGAGACCGGCAGCACGATCGCCTGCAGCGGCGCCAGCCACAGCGGCAGCTCGCCCGCGTAGTGCTCGATCAGGATGCCGATGAACCGCTCGTAGGAGCCGAACATCGCGCGGTGGATCATCACCGGCGTGTGCTCTGCGTTGTCCGCGCCCGTGTAGCTGAGCCCGAAGCGGGCAGGCATCGAGTAGTCGAGCTGCACGGTGCCGAGCTGCCAGGAGCGCTCGAGCGAGTCGGTCAGGTGCATGTCGATCTTCGGCCCGTAGAAGGCACCGTCGCCAGGGTTCAGCTCGTAGGCGAGTCCCATCTCCTCGAGCGCGGTCGTCAGCTTCAGCTCGGCGCGGTCCCACAGCTCGTCGTCGCCGATGCGCTGCTCGGGCCGCGTGGACAGCTCGAGGCTGACCTCGAAGTCGAACAGCTCGTAGGTGGCGAACGCCATCTCCAGGCACCCGCGCACCTCCTCCTGCACCTGCTCCTCGGTGCAGAAGATGTGGCCGTCGTCCTGGGCGAAGTGCCGCACGCGCAGCAGCCCGTGCAGGACGCCCGAAGCCTCGTTGCGGTGCAGCAGCCCCGGCTCGAAGTAGCGCAACGGCAGGTCGCGGTAGGAGTGGCGGGTCATCGAGAACAGCTGGCAGTGGCCGGGGCAGTTCATCGGCTTCACCGCCATCTGGCGGCCCTCGACGGCCTCCAGCAGGAACATGTCGTCCCTGTACTTTTCCCAGTGCCCCGAGGTCTTCCAGAGCTCCGAGTCGAAGATCAGCGGCGTCTTCACCTCCTGATAGCCGCGTTCGGCTCCCATCCGCCGCGACACCCCGACGAGCGCGTTGAAGACGCCGGTCCCGGCCGGCAGCCAGAAGGCGGCGCCCGGCGAGACCTCCGAGAACCGGAACAGCCCCAGCTCCGGACCGAGTTTGCGGTGATCGCGCGCCCGCGCCTGCTCGAGGCGCTCCAGGTGCTCCTCCAGCGCGGACTTGGAGAAGAACGCGGTTCCGTAGATGCGGGTGAGCATCGTGCGGTTCGAGTCCCCGCGCCAGTAGGCACCCGCCACCGAGTTGAGCTTGAACGCCTTGACGCCGGCCGTGCTGGGCGCGTGCGGGCCACGGCAGAGGTCGGTGAAGGGGCCGTTCGTGTACAGGGAGACGGTCTGCAACGTCGGATGACCTCCGGCGGCGCCGGTCTCCGAGGCGCTCAGCAGGTCGTCGATCAGCTCGACCTTGTAGTCCTGTCGCTCCGCGAGGAAGCGCTCGCGTGCGGCGCCTACCGGCACCTCCTCGCGCACGAACGGCTCGGCTGCCTTCACGTGCTCCCGCATGCGCGCTTCGATCGCCGGGAAGTCCGCCTCCGAGATCGTCGTCCCGTCGGGGAACTCGAAGTCGTAGTAGAAGCCGTCTTCGATCGGGGGGCCGATCGAGATCTTCACCCCGTCGTAGAGCTCGAGCACGGCCGTCGCTAGCAGGTGCGCCGCGTCGTGGCGGATCAGCTCGAGCGCCGTCCCGCCGCTGCGCTCGGTGAGAATCGAGATGCGCGCGCCGCCCGGGAGCGGGCGCGAGAGGTCGCGCAGCTCGGGCTCGGCGCTCGGCTCGGTCACCTCCACGGCCAGGGCGGCCTTCGCGAGCCCCGGGCCGATCGCGGCCGCCGCGTCTGCGCCGGTGGCGCCGTCGGGCAGCTCCAGCTCGGTTCCGTCGGGCAGTGTCACGGTCAGCGCCATCGCGCGCTGGAGGCTACCGGTGGCCAGGCGCCGGGCACATTGCCAGAAACACGTGTTGCTGACAGCTGTCTACCGCTGCGAGGATCGCCTCATGCCGGGCCGCGCGAACCTCTCCATCTCCATCACCCTCTCCCCCGCCCAGGTCGACGACGTTGTGCGGGCCGCCTCGCAGACCCGCGCCTCCTCGCTCACGGCGCTGATCTCCTCCGCGTTGTCCGAGCCCGAGGCGGCGGTTGCGCTTGCCGCCGGCGAGGCGTCGGAGAACGGCCACCCGCCGGACCCCCGCACGACGGCGCTCCAGACGAGCGACCGGCGCCTGTCGCGCTCGCTGCTGCGCGGCCTCGCGATCCTCTCCTGCTTCACACTCGAGCAGCCTGAGCGCGGGGTCCTCGAGCTCGCGCGCGAGCTGTCGCTGAGCGCCAGCACGACGCACCGCTACGTGCTCACGCTGCTGGAGGTGGGGCTGCTCGAACGCTCCCCGCGCAGCCGCCGCTACCGGCTCCCGCGGCCCGGGGTGGGACCGCAGGCGGCCGGGACGGACTGAGCCGCGGCTCAGGAGTAGTAGAAGCCGTTGAAGAAGCTCGCGAACGTCGAGTGGTTGTGGATGTACGGTTCGGAGCTGACATCGCTGCCGAGCACGACCGCGACGTATTCGCCGGCTTTCGTCTCGCAGACGACGCCCGAGATGCCGCGGATGCCGGCGCAGCCGAGACCGCTGCCGTAGCCGACGACTTCCGTGGCGAACAGCCTCACGAAGGGCCCGAACGAGTTCCCGCCGCCGGGGATCCCGACGTGGTGGGCGAATTCGGCAGCGCTCGCGCTGCCCGTGCCGGCGGTCCCGAGACACGCGAGCGTTACCAGCAGTGTTGCCAGGCGCTTGTTTCTCATCTTCATCCTCCCGTGATCGCCGTCGGTTCCGAGCCCGGCGCCGGCGGCTCGCTGCCGCTTCGCGCCCATGCGTTGCCGCCCACCGTCGCCGTCGCGCTGCTGCCGTCGGCGAGCGCGGTGCGGACCCCGGTGATGCCATCCGGAACGACGCCCGCTTCGATCACGCGTCCCGGCATGCCCGGGATCTCCGAGACCTCGATGCTCGCGCCGTAGCCGAGGCCTTCGGGCGTGGAGCAGCTGAGGTCGACGGCAGCGACGCCTTCGACACGCTGGCCGTCATAGAGCATCAGGCACACGCCACCCGCCGCCGAGCGCGCGATCCATGCCTGCAGACCGGAGACGGCCAGCGTCAGGCGCCTGATCGTCGAGTTGACCGGCCAGGACCCGCCGGTCCCCGGTGGCGAGCTCGCGGGCCACGTCGGCCCCCCGGTCGCAGGCCGTCCTCGCGGCGTGCGGGTCGACGAACGTGAGACCGGTCGGTTCCGCCGCCCCTTCGAGCGCCCTGTAGGACGGCGGCGTCTCAGGAGTCGCCGTCGCAGGCGCCCCCCCGCCCGCCAGAGATGCCACCGCGACGCCGGCCGCGACGAGTGCCGGCGCGACCGGGAGCAGCGACCTGCGCAGCCGCGATCGCAGTCGCGACTGCTCTCTTCTGGATGCCATTGTCATCGGTCCTTTCTATGTAGGCTCGAACGGACGTCGATTTCGCACATTCGGATCGTGGGACCCAACGCGACATCGGCTCATCGGGCGAGTTCCGCTCTCCGGAATGTAAGATCGTCTGTACCGGTGGCCTGAGGCAATGCAACAAGACCCCCTCCGCCCCGGTGACGACCATGACCGCCAGTCAGATAGTCTGAATGATTCCGCGGCGGAAGACCGGAGCAGCGCGTCCGTCGGCGGCCTCTCGCCCCGCCTGGCGGAGTTCGAGCGCCTCTACCGCGCCGAGTTCGGAACGGTCGCCGCGTACTTCGCGCGGCGCCTCGCCGACCCGCAGCTCGTCGCGGACCTCACCGCCGACACGTTCGTCGCCGCCATCCGCTCCTTCGACGAGTACGAGACAGGAAAGAGGAGCAGTCGCGCGTGGGCGATCGCGGTCGCCAGGCGCGTCCACGGGCGCTACCTTGAATCTGATCCCCGCGACGCGGCGACGGGCGGCCGCAGCCCCGCACACCGGCTGCTCGACCGCGCCGAGACGAAGGAGCTGATGTGGTGGATCGACGTCGAGCAATCGAGTCGCGAGCTGATGGAGCGGCTCAGCGCGATGTCCGCGCTTGATCGAGAAGCGGTCGAGCTCGTCGACCTGTGCGGCCTGAGCACCGCCGAGGCGGCGCACGAGCTCGGCGTTTCCTCCGGCGCGCTGCGCGTGCGGCTCGTGCGCACGCGCGCGCGGCTCAAACGCGAAGGAGGCGCTCGTGGCTAGGTTCGAAGACCGCCTCTTCGCCGAGATCGTCGAGCAGCACGGCGCGTTGCTGACGCAGCCCGCCGCCCGCGTGGCAGCGCCGCCGCGCCCGCGGCTGCTGCGCCGCCGCGGTCCGATCGCCGCGCTCGGCCTCGCGATCGCCGCGGCGATCGCGGCGCTCGTGATCGGGCTCTCCCACAACGCGGGCACGAGCGCCTACGCCGTCGTCACCAACCCCGACGGGACGGTGACCGTGACGATCCGTGAACTCGAGGGTGTGGACCCCGCCAACCAGCGCCTCGCGATGCTCGGCGTGCCGGTGCGGGTGGCGCCCGTGACGGACGGTTGCCCGGTGACGCGCGAGCAGCTGCCCTCGGTCCAGCTGCCGCCAGACGAGGCCCGGAAGATCTACGAGCCCGAACCCGGCCCGGCCGGCTTCAGCGTGCGGATCGATCCCGCCGGCGTCCCGCACGGCGACACGGTGCTGCTGACAGCGCGCGAAGTCCGGCCCGGCTTCGTCGCGCTGCGCGAGCTGCTGATCGAAGGAGCCGCCCCGTCGTGCGTCGCGCCCGTCCCCGGCGAATGACGCCGCCGGGCGGCTAGGCGCCCGGGCCGGCCTCCGCGCGTGCGGCGGCGAGGACGTCGGCGTAGGCGACCAGCGCGGCGACCAGTGGGTTGCGACCGTCTTCGTGCCCGACGAGCGCGATGCGCGAGGGCATCGCGTCGCGAACCGGGATCGCGACGGTTCCGGCCAGCACGCCCTTGAGCACGTTGGCGGCCGCGAGCGGCACGATCGTCACCGCGCCCGCGCCACCGCCGAGCGCTGCGAGCACCTCCTGCGGGTTCGACGCGTGGTCACCCGTGACTCGCTCGGGTGGCCCGCCGCGGTGGTCGTCGAGGCTCCAGAAGCCGGCCCACGCCGGGTCGACGGACGAGGCGAAGCCGATGTAGGTCTCGTCGAGCAGATCTTCGACCCGCAGCTCCTCGCACCCGGCCAGGCGATGGTCGCTCGGCACGAGTGCGATGCGCGGCTCGTCGCGCACGACTTTGCTCCAGACGTCCTCGTCCGCCGGCGGCAGGTGGCACGTCGCCACGTCGACGTCGCCGAGCCAGGCGGAGGTCGAGCGCGACGGGAACGGCAGATCGTGGTAATGCACCTCGATGTCGGGGTAGGCCATCGCGAACCCTTCCATCTCGATCCTGCCTTCGATGCTCGGTGGCGCGCCGAGGAAGCCGAACTCGATCGTGCCCTCCTGCGCGCGGGCCAGCGAGCGCGCCGTGTTGAGCGCTTCGTCGGTCGCGGCGACGGCCAGACGGGCCTTGGCGTTGAAGGACTCCCCGGCCGGCGTCAGCCGCACCCCGCGTGCGTGGCGCTCGAGCAGCTTCACCCCTGTTTCCGACTCCAGTTGGGCGATCGCCTGGGAGAGCGCAGGCTGTGCCACGCCCAAGCGGCGCGCGGCGCTCGTTATCTGCCCCTCCTCGGCGACGACCACGAAGTACTCGAGGTGGCCTCGTCTGAACGACATCGGTCCTCCTAGGGCAGCTGTGAGGCCGCCAACAATACCGGAGGTTGGATCGCTGCGATAAGGCGCGCCTATGCATCGCCCGGGAACTCATATTGGACTCGGGGAACGTTCGCCAACAGACTCATCTGCGACCTCCTGGAGGGTGAGAGCTCGGGGCTTGGACTTGGCACCGGACCTTTTCTCGAGAGGGCCCGGCCCAAATCCGAGGTGAGGTGGAGGACAGCCTCCGTCCTCCCCGTCGCGGCTTTCCGGGCGTGTGGGACATTTCTCTCTCGGTGCCCACGCGCCCGGGCCGCGCCGTGCCGGGGCGCGCTACCTTGGAGAGAGCGCCGGGCGCCACGGCGGCCCGGAAGATCCGGATTGGGGGGTGGCACATGGCGGGCACCGAGCAGCGCACGGGCTCCGACGCGGCGAACGAGGAGGCGATCACCGCCTGGGACGGGCCTCTGTTCGACCGCTTCCTGCGGTTCCAGCCGTTGATCGAAGGCGGCTTCGCCGCGCACGGCGAAGCCGCGATCGAGCTCCTCTGCCCACAGCCAGGCGAGCGGGTGCTCGACATCGGCTGCGGCTTCGGCGACACGACGCGTGCGCTGGCGGGGCTCGTCGCCCCGGGCGGGACCGCCGTCGGCCTCGACGCCGCGCCCAGGTTCATCGAGCACGCGCATGAGGCGGCGGCGCAGGCCGGCATCGCGAACGCCTCGTTCGCGGTCGCGGACATCCAGACGATGGAGCCCGGGGAGCTGTTCGACAAGGCCTTCTCGCGCTTCGGCACGATGTTCTTCGCCAACCCGGTTGCTGCCATGCGCAACGTGCGCCGCTCGCTCGTGCCCGGCGGCGAGCTGGCAATGGTCGTGTGGCGCCGGCGCGAGGACAACGACTGGCTGTACCGGGCTCAGCGGATCGTCGAGGAGATCGTCAGCCGCCCCGAGGAGTACGACGAGCCGACCTGCGGGCCGGGGCCCTTCTCGATGGCGAACGCCGACACCACCAGCGACGTGATGCAGAGGGCGGGCTTCGAGGATGTCGCGCTGCACCGGTCCGACCTGGAGATGACGATCGGCGCGGACATGGACGAGGCGATCGAGATCGTCACCGCGCTCGGACCGGCCGGCGAGATCCTGCGCCTGCAGGGCGAGCGCGCCGCGCACCTGCACGGCCGCGTCGACGAAGCGCTCCGCGAGGGGATGGCCGACATGAAGACCGCCGACGGCATGGCGGCCATGTCGTCGACGTGGATCGTGACCGCCCGCGCCGCCGAGGCGTGAGCGAGGAGGGCCTCACCCGGGCGCGGCTCGACCGCGACGGCGGCGAGCGCTTCCAGACGCTGCGCCGCGATCTCGGCGTCACGAGCTTCGGGATCAACGCCCTGGTCCTGGAGCCCGGCCAGCGCGGTCGCATCCACTCGCACGACCGCCAGGAAGAGGTGTATCTGGTGCTCGAGGGCGAGCTCACGCTGCTCGTCGAGGGCGATCCCGCCGTGCTCGGCGCCGACGAGCTGGCGCGCGTCGAGCCCGGCGTGCGGCGCCAGCTCGCGAACGCCGGGCCCGCCCGCCTGGTGCTGCTCGCGCTCGGCGGCTCGGGCGAGCACGCGGGGCGCGACGGCAGGGCATGGATCGACTGGGACGAAGCGGGTCCGGGACGTGCGCCCCAGGAGATCCCGCTGCCCGAGGACCTACCCGTCGAATAAAAAGATCTCGCCTCGCGCCAACCTTCGCCGGGGAGGCGCGTTGTGCCGTGATGGGAACGTACGCCCGCCCACGGTCGCCCGCGGCCGCATGCGTGAGACCATTGCTTTCAGGGGTATACATTGAGTAGCTTTTGTCAGGTATCAAGCCCCTCGGGGAGTTAGGAGGCGATCGTTGTACAACAGCGGTCCAGTGGGCAAGGCGGGCTCGAAGGTCCGCCTGGCGCTCGCCTCTGACGAGTGGCTGGTCGCCTGCGTACGCCGCGGCGACATGCGGGCCTTCGAGACGCTGTACGACCGCCACGTCCGCGAGCTGCTCGGCTTCTGCGTGTACATGCTCGGCTCCAAGCACGACGCCGAGGACGCGCTGCAGGCGACGTTCGCCTCTGCCTACCGGGCGATGCGCGCCGACAGCCGTCCGGTCACGCTGCGCCCGTGGCTGTTCACGATCGCTCGCAACAACTGCCTGACGATCCTGCGCCGCCGCCGCCCGCTGGTGGAGCTGAACGGCGAGGTCGCGCCCGGGCCGGACCCGGTCACGGAGATCGAGACGCGCGAGGAGGTCCGCAAGGTCTTCGAGGGATTGCGCGAGCTGCCCGAGAGCCAGCGCGCCGCGCTGGTGCTCGCCGAGGTCCACGGCCTCAGCCAGCAGGAGATCGGCGGCGTGCTCGGCGTCCGCTCCGACCAGGTCAAGGCCTACGTCTACCAGGCGCGCTCGAAGCTCATCTCCGAGCGCCACGCCCGTGACGCCGACTGCCGCGAGATCCGCGAAGAGCTCGCGAGCGCGCGCGGCGCTGCGTTGCTGCGCGGCCGGCTGCGCCGGCACGTGCGCTCCTGCCCGGACTGCCGCCTCTACGCGGACGGCGTCGCGCGCCAGCGCCGCCAGCTCGGCGCGCTGTTGCCGATCGTGCCGTCGCTCGGGCTCAAGTACCGGGCGCTCGAAGAAGCGCTGAGCTTCGGCGGCAGCGAGTCGGCGACGGTCGCGGGCAGCGCAGCCGTCACGGCGTCGGTCGCCGGCACCGCCGCCGACCTGGCGGGTGGCGGCATGAAAGTGCTGGTGTGCAAGCTCGCCGCCGGGATGGTCTGCCTGGGCGCGAGCGCGGGCGTCGGCGTGTCCGTGCTCGAGTCGCCGGGCGCCACGCAGGGCGCGGCGGGCGCAGGCACGACGCACGCGACCACCGCGGCAATGGTCGCCGCCGCACGCGGGTCGGGTGCCTCGGCGGGTTGGAGCGCGACGCTGCCGGGCGGCAGCGGCGCCGAACGTTCCGGCGCGAACGGCGGCGGGCACGGCGAAGCCCAGAACGGCGCCCTGCCCGTGCTCGAAGCGGGCGGCGGCGTGACCGGAGCCGGCGGGCAGAAGAACGGACCGGCCTCCTCCGAGCACGGCGGCCACAGCGGCAGCGGCCCGGGCGGCGGCGAGAGCGTGCAGGCGGGCCGCGACGTGCACGCGCGCTCCAACGACACGGCCAGCGAACGCGAAAGCCGTCGCCAGACCTCCAAGGAACGGGTCCAGCTGAGGCGCGAAGCGCGCGAACACAGCGCCGAAGCGCGCCAGCGCAGCCACGAAGAATCGAAGAAGACGGGCGGTGGCTCGGGCGCTCCGCCGAGCGAACAGGAACTTGCCGAACGCAAGGAACACCACAAGCTGAAGGTTCAGGAAAACCGGCCGATCGGGATGTCGAAACAGCCGCGCAAAACGGCCGAGGAATACGCCGAACGCCACGAACGCAACAAGCGCATGAAGGAAGAAAAGCGCCGGCGCGAACGTGAAGAAGAAGCCGCGGCACCGCCGTCCTGACGGGCCGGCGCCGAGCGCTCAGCCGCGTACAGCGCACGTAAGCCACCGCCCACGGAACGCAGGCCTCACCCCTGACCCGCCGGCTGCAGCCCGGCGCCCGAAGTCCGGCCCCCGCTTCATCGGCTCGGCGGCCGTCCCTCCGCCTCACCGGCGCGGGCGCCGAGGCGCGACAGCCCAACCGCGCTCTAACGCCGCGGGGGCCGAGACGCCGCAGCCCAGCCCCCGCCTGAACGGCGCAGGGCGGCGGCGCCTACCGCTTCGGGGCCTTGTACTTGAAGGTGTCCTTCGAGTTGGTGGGGCTGGTCCCGCCGCCTGTCGTGACCTGGACGTCGACGGGTTCCGCAGCGTGTTTCGGCGAGGTGGCGATGAGGGTGGTGCTCGATTCGAACGTGACGTGCGTGGCTTCGACGCCACCGAACGTCACTTTCGAGGACGGCGTGAAGCTGGTGCCGGTGATCGTCACTTCCGTGCCGCCTTCGGTCGAGCCCTTCTTCGGCTTCATCTTCTTGATCGTCGGCACTTCGAGCTCGCGCTGCTGGCACGTTTCGGCTTCGTTGCTCCACACCTGCTGGTACCAGTACAGGTCGCCGTTGATGACCTGGTTGTACTTCTGGCCGTTGACTTCTCCGAGCTTGTTGCCGTATTCGGTGGCTTCGCCTTTGCCCCGGCATTTGTCGGCGACCTCGTTTTCCTTGGAGTCGTGCCAGGCTTTGAGCGTCGGGTCGGTCACGCCCTCGCTGTGCTCGTGGACGATGCCGCCGGCCAGCGCTTCGTCGGAGGGGCTGCCATTCGGTTTGTTGCCGGGATCGCCGCATTTGAGGCCGACCGTGTACGGGATGTCGGCGTAGACGATCAACGCGCCGCCGGCGAGTTCCATGTAGCTGTGGTAGGCGCAGTATTCGCCGCCTTTGGTCCCCACCGAGCAGGACTTGCCGCTTCCGTCGGTGCAGCTCTCGACTTCTTTCGGCGTGATCAGGAAGTACATGTGTTCCAGGTCCTCGGGCAGCCCGTGCGCCTGGATGAAGGTCCTGAGCTCGGTCTGCAGCTGCTCGTCGGTGAGGCATGTCGTTGCGGCTGTCGCACCCGCTGCCCGGGATACGGGTCGGTGTCGACGAGTGCCTGGCCGAAGTGCGAGTTGTAGCTCGCGCCGTACTGGACGAGCAGCGAGTCGGTGTTGAGGAAACCGCCGCTGTCATGGGCGAGGTCTTCGAACCAGCGGTCTATGCCCGACGCATAGCCGGCCGGGAAAGCGGACCCTCCGGAGGGGTCCCAGTAGATCGCGTAGTTGGTGTTGGAGGCCATCACCGGACCACCGTGGTAGGTGACGTTCTTGTTGCTGAGTGGCTTCGCGCCTCCCTTGGCCGCCTTCGGCGTGGCGGCGGCGATCGTCCGACCGGGCGCGAGTTCGAGGCTCAGACGGTGGCCGGCGGTGTTCGTGACGATGACCGCCTGCGCGGTCCCGGCGCCCAGTGCGACCGCCGCAACGGCAAGCGTCGCCGCCAGCGCCACGCGCCGTGCCAGCCTCCGTATCACCTCGTGCTCCATCGAAACGCTCTCCCGTTTTGGGCCGTGGGATTGTAGGGCCGAGCCAACCGTCTGTCACGGGCCCGGCGCGACGTGACCTCCCCACGAGATGAACGTTCGGAGGCACGGAAGGTTGGAGGGCGGCGTCAACGGAGCAGCGTTCTCTGCGAGTACGGGCCAACCGACTCCCCTCTCCGCCCCAACTGGTCCAACCAGCTGCTAAGCTGCGGGCCGCATGGCCCTGAAGGCACTCGACCGGCGCTCGCTCCCCGACAAGGTCTTCGAGCAGCTGACCGCGGAGATCGTCGGCGGCGGATACGCGCCGGGCGAGCAGCTCCCCTCCGAGCGCGAGCTCAGCGAGCAGCTGCACGTCAACCGCCACGTCGTCCGCGAGGCGGTCAAGCGCCTGGAGCAGGTGGGGCTCGTCCGCGTCAGCCAGGGAGGGCGCACGAGCGTGCTCGACTACCGCCGCACCGCCGGGCTCGACCTGCTGGCGATCGTCGCGGAGCACGCCGAGCCGGTCGAGGACCTCGCGCCACTGCTCGCGTCCGCCCTCGAGATGCGCGCGGGCATCGCCGCGGACCTCGCGCGGCTGTGCGCCGAGCGGGCGCCGCGGGCGCTCGGATCGGAGCTCTTGGCGATCGCGGCGCTGCTCGCCGACGGGCCGGCAGGCGAGGAGCTGCTTCGAGCTGGATCAGCGCTTCTGGCAGCTGATCGTGGACGGCGCCGGCAACCTCGCCTACCAGCTCGCGTTCAACAGCCTGATCCGCGCCGTCCATGCGCAGCGCGAGCTGAGCCTGCCGCTGCTGGAAGACGAGCTGAAGCGCAGCGGCCACCGGCTTCCGATCGCCGAGGCGATCGCGGCCGGCGACCCGGCGCGCGCCGAGGCGGCGGCACGGGCCGCCCTGACGACCGTCCCGCCCCGGCGAAGGAGCCGCAGCCGTGGGCGCTGAGCAGTATCCCGGCCGCGTACGACCGCTCGCTGACCGCCAAGCGCGCCGAGCTCGACCGGCTCGGCTCGTGCTGGCGCGAGTTCATGACGCACTTCTCCCCGCGCGCAGTGCTCGCTGCGACCGCGTGGCCGTGGGCGCCCGCGTCTACGTGGGCCAGTGGTCCTGGCGCGACGTCATCCCCCCTCTCGCCCTGCTCGCGGCGCAGCCGTTCGTGGAGTGGGTGATCCACAAGTACCTGCTGCACCTCCCCCCGTTCGAGCTGCGCGGCCGCAAGGTCGAGCTGTACGGCTCGATCCAGCACCGCAACCACCACCTCTCACCCTCCGATCTCGACCGCGTCCTGCTCAAGCTCGTCGAGGTCACGAGCTTCATCGTGCAGATCGCGATCGCGATCGCGCTCGTGACGCTCGCGGTGGCGCTCCCGCTCGGCGCGCCCGTCCTCCCCCTCGCCCTCACCGGGATCGTGTTCTCCTACCTCGGGCTGTTCCGCTACGAGTGGTCGCATTTCCTGATCCACACGCCCTACGTGCCGAGGAGCCGCTGGTACCGCACGATCTGGCGCAACCACCGCCTGCACCACTTCAAGAACGAGGGCTACTGGATGGGCGTCAGCTCCAACGTCGGCGATCGTGTGCTCGGCACGAACCCCGACCAGCGGACCGTCCCGCGCTCGCCCACGGCACGGACGCTCCGCGCCGAGTAGCTCAGCGGACGCTCAGCAGCTCCCAGCGTTCCGGGATGCCCCGCAGCCGGTGCGAGCCGCGGCTCGCGAACGCGTACTCCGAGCCGGCGACCAGATCCTTCACGGTGCGCGATACCAGCAGCTCGCCGGTCCCGGCGAGCGCGGCGACGCGCGCGGCGATGTGCACGCCGATGCCCGAGACGTCCTCCCCGCGCAGCTCGATTTCCCCGGTGTGGATGCCGGCCCGGATCGCGATCCCGGCATGCGAGAGCGCCGAGCGCAGTCGTTTGGCGCATTCGATCCCCCGCGCGGGTGCGTCGAAGACGGCGAGCACGCCGTCGCCGGTCTCCTTGACGAAGCGCCCGCCGCAGGCCGCGATCGCGCTGCGGGCGATCGCGTCGTGGCGGTCGAGGACCTGCGCCCACAGGCCGTCGCCGAGCGCGGTGGCACGCGCGGTCGAGTCGACGATGTCGGTGAAGAGCACGCTCGCGAGGATCCGTCCGGCGGGCGCCTGGGCGATCAGATCGCCTGCGACGAACTCCTCGAGCAGCGACAGCGTGCTCTCGCTTTCACGGGTCCCGGCGGGGGCCTGACCTTCCTTCCCCGCGTGGCGGGGGCGGCGGCGGCGAACCCGGTAGCCACCGCCGTCGAGAGGAACGCGCCGCACCGGATCGAGCACCGCCCCCACACCCCTCGCTCCCATGCCCTCACCTTGCGCCCGCAGTTCGCTTGTGTCAACTGCTGCAAGTCGTGTGGCAGCGGCAGGTGGGCGCCGCGGACGGCGCGAACTCTCCGCGCTCAGGCGCCGGGCGCGCGCGCGAGGTAGCTGTGACCGGCGGTGATCGTGAAATGGCGATGGGTCACGAGGTTCGTCACGAGCACGCGGTGGAGCAGCACCTTGATCAGGGTGCCGCCGCAGAAGTCCTCGGTGACCCAGCGGGTGCCGAGCGCGGCGCCCGTGGCGTAGTTGCCCTTGGTCGAGTACTTGCCGTGCCCTTCGGCCCACAGCTTGCGGACCGGTTTCTTCTTCGCCGCCGCCTGGGCGGATCGGCCGTGGTGCTTTCGCCCCTTCGCGCGGTGGCACGACCCGAAGCTGCCGCCGATGAGCGTCGCCACCACCTGCCCGCTGTGGTCCTGGGTCAGCTTGAACACGCCTTCGTAGTAGCTGACCGTCTGCGTGCCGCCGCCGGACTGCGCCGTCGTAACCGAGACCTTGCCGAGCGTCGCATCGACGATCGTCCCGAACGGCACCTGGATCGTCGTCCCGACGCCGACGAACTGCGTCGTGCCGGGCAGCTTGATGCGGATCCGCCCGGAGACGGGAAGGAGGTTCCCGTCGACGCCGAGCTTCGGTGCCGCGAGCCCGTTCGTGACGGTTGAGAGCACACCGCCGAGCGGCTGCTCACCGGCGCCTTTCGCCGCGGGAACCGCGCCGCCCGTGTAGGTGAACGACGGCGAGCCGCTGGAGTTGCCGTAGAGGTCGCTCACGACCACTTCGCTGCTGCCGGCGGCGCCCGGCGCTGTGACCGCGGTGATCTCGGTTTCGGAGACCACCTGGACCGAGGTCGCGGGCGCGCCGATGTCGACGCTCGCGCCGGGCAGGAAGCCCGTGCCCGTGATCGTCACGGCCGTCCCCCCCGCGGCCGGCCCCGACGCCGGCGCGATCCCGGTCACCGTCGGCGTCGGCGCGGGGGTGCCGAGGAACGCCCAGGCGCTGCCCACGTTCGCGCCTTCGTGCTGCGCGCCCACGAGCGCAACGCCCTCGTTCGCCGCAAGCGCCACGGCCCAGCCGAAGGAGCTGCCCGCGACGGGCCCGCCCGAGAGGTGCTTGGCGCCCTGCTGGGACCAAGTGCCGCCTTCGCGCGAGAACACCCACACGGCGCCCTGCGAGCCGCTGTCCCGCGGGCCGCCGAACAGCGCCGTGTTGCCGTCGATCGAGAGCGCGGCGCTCAACCCGAACTCGCTCGCGCCGCTCTCGTCGTCGGGGACGAGCTTCGGCCCCTGCTGTTCCCAGCGCGTCGCACCGCGGGCGAACGCCCACGCCGCCCCGTCACCGCTGCCGTCGGTGCGCCCGCCGATCACCGCCGTGTCGCCGTCGAGCGACAGCGCGACGCTCGAGCCGAAGCGGCTCGGCCCGCTCTCTTCGCCGCCGGTGAGCTCCGTGCCGCGCTGGGTGAAGTCGCCGCCCGTGCTCCGGAACATCCACGCCCCACCCTTGTGGCCGGCGTCACCGGGGGCGCCGACGAGCGCCGTGGTGCCGTCGGGCGACAGGGCGATGCTGCGTCCGAAGAGGCTTTCGCCGGTCCCTTCGAGCCCGACGAGCTTGGCGCCCTGGTGCACGAACCCCGTGCTGCTGCGACGGAAGACGAAGACGGCGCCGCGGCCGCTCCGGTCGCGGGGCGCACCGACGAGAGCCGTCATGCCGTCGGCCGAGAGGGCGACCTTGCGGCCGAAGCGGCCCGGCCCCTGCTCTTCGGGTCCCGGGTTGAGCTGTTCGCGCAGCGTCCAGCTCGATCCCGAGCGCGCGAACACGCACGCTGTTCCGGCTTCGCCGTTGTGGCTGGGCGCGCCTACGAGCGCGGTGTCGCCGTCGGCGGACAACGCGACGCTCGCGCCGGTCCCGCATTCGCCCGGTTCCTGCTTGCAGACTTCGGTTTCGGCTTCCCCGGGCGTCCCGGGGACGGACAGCTTGGTGCCCTGCTCCACGAAGCCGGACCCGGAGCGCGTGAACACCCACACGGCCCCGAGCTGCCCGGCGTCGCCGGGCGCCCCGACGAGCGCCGTGCTGCCGTCGGCGGAGACGGCGACGCTCGTGCCGAAATGCCCTTCGCCTTCCTCGCCTTCGGGGGACAGCGGGCCCGCGAGTTCCAGGAACGGTTCCGAGGGGAGCGCCGCATCGGCAGGGCGGGCCCAGACGGCCACCGCCAGCAGGGCGAGCAGCGCACAGGCGAGCAGCGCGGTGCGTCCGGCCGGCCCGCGGCGGGTTGCTGCTCGCATCGGCGTCTCCACCTCCCCCTGCGGCGTCCCGACCGCCCGCGTTCAGTTCTCCACTGGACGGTGCCCGCACCGCCTCCTGCGTTTCACGAAGCCTAGACAAACTGGATACCGCGTGTTTGCAGGCTCGCGCGAGCGATCGGGGCGTGCCTTACACTCGCCGCTCTGAACCCGGGGGGCATGCTCATATCGCAGCGCCGGCGAGCGCCACGATGACGTGGCCTGCGCTGTTCGGGGTCTTCCTCCTCTCCCATCTCTTCGGAGACTTCCTCCTCCAGACCGACTGGCAGGCCGGCAACAAGCAGGCAGGGCTGAGGGAACGCGGGGAGCACCTGCGGGCGCTCTCATCCCACGCGCTCCTCTACACGGTCGCCTTCGTCCCGGCGCTGATCTGGATCGGGATCGAATCCGGCGCCCTCGTCGCCGTGGCCGTCGCGGCGGGCATCGGGGTTCCGCACGCGATCGTCGACGACGGCACGCTTGTCGGCGCCTGGATCCGCCGCGTCAAGCATGTGCACGGCACCCCGAGCACGGTCGTGCGCCTCGGCGTCGATCAGAGCTCGCACGTGCTCGCTCTGGCGCTCGTGGCCTACCTCGTGACCGGATGATCGCGCGCCGTGCAATGCTCGAGGCCGAGCCACCAGGGGGTTCCTAGATGCACATGCGCCAGAGACGTACCCGCGCGCTCGTCCTGATCGCGCTGCTCGCGGCAGGCACGGGCGTGGTCGCGTACGCCACGCACCTGCTGGGGCGCAGCGAACTGCAGACGATCGACGCGCGGTACTCGATCCGCGGCAAGCAGAAGGTGCCCTCCGACATCGTGCTCGTGCCGATCGACAACGCGACGGTGCAGGCCTTCCGCGACGAAGGCCGCGGCCAGTTCCCGTTCAAACGGCGCTACGACGCCCAGGTGATCGACCGCCTGCGCCGCGCCGGCGCGAAGACGATCGCGGTCGACCTGGAGTTCACCCAGCAGACCGACGTCGCCGATGACAACGCGCTGATCGAAGCGATCGGCAGGGCGCACGGGAAAGTCGTGCTCGCCGCCTCGGAAGTCGAACCGGGAGGACGCACCGACGTGCTCGGCGGGCCGAGCCTGCTGCGCGAACTCGGCGCGCGCCCGGCAGAGGTACGACTGCGAAAGGACAAAGAGGTCGACAGCGACGGCGTCGTGCGACGGCTGGGCTACTCCTACAACGGCCTGCGCAGCTTCCCGGTCGTGTCCGCGGAAGTCTTCACCGGCAAGCCGATCGCCTCCTCGAAGTTCGAGGACGGCAGCCTGCCGATCGACTACGTCGGGCCGCCCGAAACGATCCACTCGATCCCCTACGCGAAGGTGCTGGCCGGCCGGTTCTCGCCGAGCGCGGTCGCCGGCAAGATCGCGATCATCGGCGTGTCCGATCCGATCCTGGGCGACATCCACGCGACACCCACGACCGGCGGCGGGCAGATGGCGGGGCCCGAGATCCAGGCGAACGCGACCAGCACGCTCCTGCGCGGCGTGCCGCTGCGCGACGCGCCCACATGGCTCGACGTGCTGCTGATCGTGCTGATGGGGATCGCGGTTCCGCTGGGCAGCCTGCGGCTGCGCGGCTGGCGCTCGCTCCTCGACGCTGTCGCGCTCGCGATCGCTTTCACGATCGCGACCCAGATCACGTTCAACAGCGGTGCCATCGTGACCTTCGTCTATCCCCTCCTCGCCCTCGCGATCGGGACGCTCGGCACGCTCGCGGTCCTCTATGTCGGCGAAGCGATCGAGCGCGAACGGGTGCGCGACGTGTTCACGCGGTTCGTCCCCGCGGGGGTCGTCGACGAGGTGCTCGCGAGCACGAACGAGAACCTGCGGCTCGGCGGCGTCGAGCGCGACTGCACCGTCATGTTCTCCGACCTGCGCGGGTTCACGAGCTTCTCCGAGAACCAGCCCGCGGGGTTCGTGATCGAAGTCGTCAACCACTACCTCAACGAGATGAGCGAGGCGATCCTCGCAGCGGGAGGAACGCTGATCGCCTACATGGGCGACGGCATCATGGCGGTCTTCGGCGCCCCGCTTGCGCAGGACGACCACGCCGACCGCGCCGTCGCCGCGGCCAGGGAGATGGTCGGCGCCACGCCTGGCGAGCTTCAACGCCTGGATCGCCGAGCAGGGCTTCGATCGCACCTTCGAGATGGGCGTCGGCCTCAACAGCGGGCCGGTGATGGCGGGCAACGTCGGCTCCGAACAGCGCGTCGAGTACACCGCGATCGGCGACACGACGAACACGGCCTCGCGACTGGAGGCGATGACCAAGGACAGCGACGCGATGGTGTTCATCGCGGACTCCACGCGCGAACGCATGCACGGCTCGACCGCCGCGCTGTCCCGTGTGGGCGAGTTCGACGTGCGCGGGCGCAAGGGCAAGCTGACGCTGTGGACGATCGCGCCCGAGGACGCGCCGGAGCCCGCCGTGGCGGAGGAGCCCGAGCAGGTGGCGCCCGCGCCGCCGGTGGGGTGAGGATGTCGGCTCAGGACGTCGAGGTCGTCAGCAGGGCCCTCGAAGCCTGGAACAGCGGCGAGCTGGATCGAATCGTCGCACTCACCGCCGAGGACTTCGAAGGACAGGTGGCGCCCGAGCTCTCCGCCGAGCCCGACACCTACCGCGGGCACGCGGGCATCGAACGCTACTTCGACTCGTTCGGCGAGGCCTTCGAGCACATCCGCTTCGAAGCGGAGGAGATGATCGACGCGGGCGACGCGGTCGTCGTCGCGATGCGCCTGACCGCGGTCGGCAAGCAGACGGGGATCGAGGTCGAACAGCGGAACGCCGGCGTGTGGACGGTCGCGGGCGGCAAGGTCGCACGGATCGACACCTATGCCACCACCGAGGGGGCCATGGAGGCGGTGGGCCTCGGCGACTAGGCGGGCGAGCCGCTTCGCTGGGGCACGAGCAACTCGAACGGGTGGTCCGGCTGCGTCCCGGGGTCCGGTTGTAAATACCGCAGCTCGTCCGCGCCCCGGCGTACGACCGCGCGAGCGGAGTTACGATCTCCGTGGCATGGATGTGGTCGGCCAGCTCGGGCCTGCTGACGTCGCCGCACTGGGAGAGCGGGTGTCGGCCAACGTGTCGAGCGCGGTGCGCGTCCCGCCCGACGCGGTGCGGGCGATGCTGATCGCGCTGCTGGCGGGCGGGCACGTGCTGATCGAGGACTACCCGGGCGTCGGGCAAGACGGCGCTCGCGCGCGCGCTGTCAGCGTCGCTGGATGCCGACTGCGCGCGCGTGCAGTGCACCTCCGACATGCTCCCCGCCGACCTCGTCGGCGCGAACGTCTACGTCCAGCGCGACGGCCGCTTCGAGTTCCGTCCCGGCCCGGTGTTCGCGAACGTCGTCCTCGTCGACGAGATCAACCGCGCATCCCCGAAGACCCAGTCCGGGCTGCTCGAGTGCATGCAGGAGCGTCGGGTGACCGTCGACGGCGCGACACACGAGCTCGCCCGGCCGTTTCTCGTGATCGCGACCCAGAACCCGATCGAGTTCGACGGCACCTACGCCCTGCCCCAGGCGCAGCTCGATCGCTTCATGGTCCGCCTCTCACTCGGCTACCCCTCGGCCGCCGAGGAGTCGGCGATGCTCGCCGATCACGCCGGCGGCGACCGCGTGCTCGGCCTCACCCCGGTGAGCACGGTCGCCGAGGTGGTCGCGGCCCAGACGGCGCTCGCGGCGGTTCACACCAGCGAGCCGCTCCGCCGCTACGTGGTCGCGATCGCCGACGCCACCCGCCGCGATCCGCGCGCCCAGCTCGGCGCCAGCCCGCGCGCGGGCCTGATGCTGCTCCAGGCCGCGACCGTCCAGGCGGCCTTCGGAGGGCGCGACCACGTGCTCCCCGACGACGTCCAGGCGCTGGCGCACACGGTGCTCGACCACCGGCTGCTGCTCGCGCCCGGCGTCCACGGCGCCGCGCGCGCAGAGATCGTCGACGACGCGCTCGCGTCGGTCCCGGCGCTGTGAGCCGGGCTCTCCAGCTGGGGCTCACCGGTGTCGCGATGTGCCTGTTCGCGGGCGCGTTCGCCGTCTCGGCGCTGTACGTCCCGGGGGTCACGCTCGTGCTCGTGGCGCTCGCCGCGAGCGTGGCCGTCACGAGCGCCGCTCGGCGCGCTCGTGTGGAGCTCGATCTGAGCGCCGAGCGGATCGAAGAGGGCGAGGAGGTGACCGTGCGCGCGCTGCGTCGCGGGCGGCCTGGGAGCGGCGTGCCGCGGCGCGCTGACGGTGCTGCCACGCAGCCGCACCGGCCAGGCTCGGCTTCCGCAACCGCTCGGCGTCGCAGGCGCTGCGGCCGGTCCGCCGCGGCCGCGTGATCCTCGGTCCGAGCCGCGCCCGCTGGGCCGACCCGTTTCAGATCTGCGTGCGCGAGCGGGCGAGCGAGACGCGCGAGCTGCTCGTGCTCCCGCGCGTGCGTGCCGTCCGCCGCGCCGATCTCGAGCGGATCCTCGCCCTCCCCGACCCGAGCCCGTCGCTCTCGGCGGGGCTCGATCCGGACGGGCTGCGCCCCTACCGTCCCGGCTCGCCGGCTTCGCGGATCCACTGGCTGACCGTCGCGCGGACCGGGGTCCCGGCCGAGCGCGGCTTCATCGAGGAGTCGAGCCGCCTGCCCGTGACGGTCGTGCTCGACGCCCGCGATCCGGCGAGCGAGGAGGCGCTCGACCAGGCCGTGCGGGCGGCGGCCTCGCTGTGCTTCGGTCTCGGCTCCGCGCGCGGCTGCTCGGCGATGCTCCCCGGCCTGCGGCGCATCGAGTCGCTCGGCCCGGGGCTCGAAGGGTGGCCGCATCTGCACGCGCTGCTCGCGCTCGTCGAGCCGGGCGCGCCGCCGTGCTGGGAGCTCGCGCGCGAGCTGCGGCGGATCGTGCTCGTCCAGGCACGCCGGCCCGTGCTGCCCGCCGGGGTCAGCATCGGCTGCACCGTCTCCCCCCTTGCCGATGCCGGCGCCGGATCGCTGTTCGAAGTCGCCGGATGCGCGGTGCAGCCGGTCGCACGCACGCAGGCGGGACGGGCGGCATGAGCGTCGCGACCGCCACGGCGGAGCCGGCCGTGCGAGTGGCGCCGCCGCGGGCACGGCCGCAGCTCGGCCTCGAGCTGGCGGCGTTCTTCAGCCTCGCCGCGTTCGTCGCAGTCCGCTACGCCGCCCTGATCGCCACGCCGCCTACGCTTCGGGTGGTGCTCGTCGCGGCCTACGCGACGCTCGGCTGCGGCCTGCTCGCGGCCACCGGCCGCCTGACGGCCGCACCTCCGGCGGTCACCGTGCTGCGGCTCGCGATCGTGGGCGGCACGTTCGCGCTGTCGGTGCTCGCGCTGCGCGTGCCGGCGCACCTGCTCGCCCCCGGGCAATGGAGCCACCTCGCACACCGGCTGTCCGGTGGCGTCGATGAGATCAGCGGCTGGCTCTGGCCCTACCGCGGCGGCGACCGGTGGGCGCAGGCCGCCGTCCTGCTGCCGGTCCCGGCCATCCTCCTGGCCGCGGGGTGCGCCTCTTTCTGGCCCTCACCGGCGATGCTCGCGACCCGTCGCGTGCTCGCGCTCGCGGCGCTGCTGGCGGTGTTCGTGACGGGAACGGCGAACGCGCCCTCGCCGCTGCCGGCGCTCGACGGTGTGGTGCTGGCGGCGCTCGTCGCCGCGACGCTGCTGCTGCCTTTCGCCTCGGGGTCGGAGATCGGCCGCGCGTTCTGCTGGCTGGCCGTGTGCGGCGCCGTCGCGCTCACCGCCCAATCGGTGCTCAGCTCGCCGAACCCGTGGATCCACTACCGGGACGCCGGAACATCCAAGACGAGCGCGACCTTCGAGTGGGACCAGCTGTACGGGCCGGACCCGTGGCCGCGCTCGCAGGCGGCGATGATCGAGGTGACCGAGCAGACCCCGGCGCTGTTGCGCGTGACCTCGCTCGACCGCTTCGACGGCCTGCGGTTCCTGCGCTCGCCCGAACCGCCGGGCGATGAGTCGGTCGACTTCCCGCGCGCGAACCTGCGGCGCTGGACCGATCGCGCGAGCATCGAAGTCCAAGGGCTGCGTTCGTCGATGCTCGCCAGCGGAGGCGGCGTTCCGGAGAGCGTGCGCTGGCTCAACGACATCGCGCCGCCCCTCGCCTGGCAGGCCGACCGGACCGCCGAGAGCACCGCGATCCCGGCGCGAGGCAACACCTACGTCGTCCGCTCGTATGACCCGCGCCCGTCGCCGAGCGAAGCGGCGGCAGCACCGCGCACCTTCCCCCGCGCCTACCTCCCCTACGTGCTGTTCGCGTTGCCGGGCACCGGCATGACGGCGCTCGGCAACCCCTCGGTTCAGCCCGACATCCGCTTGGGCGGTCCTCCGGCGGAGGTGGTCGGCCCGAGCGCGCCCGGCCGCACGCCCGCCGCGAACCCGAGAACGGCGGCCTTGATCGAGGCCTCGCCATACGCGCCGATGTTCGCGCTCGCGCGGCGGCTGGCGGCCGGCGCGACGTCGAACTACGAGGTCGCCGAGCGGATGACGAGCTACCTGCGCCGGAACTACACCTACGACCGCCAGGTGCCGCTGACGCGCTACCCGCTGGAGTCGTTCCTGTTCAGCCAGCGCCGCGGCTACTGCCAGCAGTTCTCGGGCGCGATGACGCTGATGCTGCGGATGGACGGCATCCCGGCCCGCGTCGGCGCCGGCTTCCGTCCCGTCGCCCGCGGCTTGCAGGCGGGCACCTGGAGCGCGAGGAGCGCCGACGCGCACGCGTGGGTGGAAGTGTTCCTCAGCGGCATCGGCTGGGTCACCTTCGACCCCACCCCGCCCACCTCGACGCCGGCGGCGATCGCAGAAGCGACCGCGCTCTCCCGCGCAGCCGTCTTCGGCGGCGCGACCACGGCGCACGGGCACCGCGCCCTGCCGGTTCGCACGGGCAGGCCGGTCGCGTCGTCCTCCGGCGGCGGCACCTGGTGGCCGTTCGCGGCGCTCGCGGTGGCTCTCGCCGGGCTGCTCACGCTCGCCGCAGCGCTGCGCATGCACGCTGTCTCACGGCGGGGGGTGAACGCCGAGGAGGAGGCGGTCGCCGAGCTCGAACGAGCGCTGTCGCGGCTCGGGCGCGCCGAGCCGGGACTGACGCTGGCGCAGCTCGAGCGCGCCTTGGAGCGCGAAGGCCAAACGGCCGCAGCCGGATACGTCCGGGACATCCGCGCCCGGCGCTTCGCGGCAGGCGGCGCGGCGCGTCCCTCCAGCGGCCGCTCCGCGCTGCGCCGGGCACTCGCGCGCTCGCGCGGGCTCGGCGGGTGGGCGCGCGCGATGAGAGCGCTGCCGCCCGCCTGGGGGCGCCGCTGAGGCGCACATGAGAGGTTTCACATAAAGCGCGGCTTGGAGCCCCGATGCGCCGGGTACGACCGGATCCGGAGGGGACGCCCTGCGGGGCGGACAGCTGAAGCAGGGGGAAGCAACCACCATGCACGCAGGCAGCCGCGGCTCGAGGGCCCGGATCTCCGCCGTCGTCTCGTTCCTCGCGATCCTTCTCGCCGTCGTGGGCGCGACGGCTCCGAGCGCCGCCGCGGCGCGCGCCGCGAAACCCAAACCGAGCCGCTGCAAGCCGGGCAAGAAGGTCCTGCGGGTCGGGACCTACAACGGCAAGGCAGGGCAGTGCGCCTCGATCCAGGAAGCGGTCGACGCGATCGGCCCCGGCGGCTGGGTGCTGGTCGCGCCCGGCGACTGGAAAGCAGTCGGGCAGCCGCACGATCGAAGGCGCCCAGGGCGACGACCGCGCGGGCGCCGACATCCTGATCACGAAGCCGAACATCCACATCCGTGGCATGAACCGCAACACGGTGATGATCGACGGCACCAAGCCCGGCTCGCCCGAGTGCTCGGCGGCTGAAGGCGATCAGAACTTCGGCGCGGCGGAAGGCGAAGCCTTCGCCGGCAACAACGGCGTGGTCGTCTACAAGGCCAGCGGCGTGACGCTGCAGAACTTCTCGACCTGCAACTTCCTCGGCTCGAACGCGGGAGGCGACTCGGTCTGGTTCGACGGCGGCGGCGCCACGGGCCACCAGGAAATCGGCACCTGGACCGGCGAATACCTGAGCTCGACCTCGACCTACTGGGGCGGCACCGGCAAACCCTCCGACGAGTACGGCATCTACGCGTCGAACACCTACGGTCCGGGCGTGTTCAACCACACCTACGCCAACAACATGTCCGACTCCGGCTACTACATCGGCGCCTGCCCGGACTGCAACGCGACGATCGAGAACTCCAAGGCGGAGGGCAACGACCTCGGCTACTCCGGCTCGAACTCGGGCGGTCACGTGGTGATCGACAACACCGAATTCGACAACAACGAGGAGGGCGTGGCCACGCAGAGCCAGAACAACGACGACGCGCCCTCCCCGCAGGACGGGATCTGCCCCGGCGGCGCCGAAAACCCGTCGCCTCCGGCGGGCGCCCAGCGCAAGAACATCTGCTGGGTGATGACCGGAAGCCGCGTGGTCGACAACAACAACGGCGCCACGCCGACCAGCGACGGCGCGCCCGGACTCCTCGGCACGGGCGTGACGATCGCGGGCGGGCGCGACGATCTCCTCGCCGGCAACACGATCTCCGGCAACAAGGCATGGGGCGTGCTGGTGCTGCCCTACCCGGGCATCGAAGAATCGCCGCCGCCGCAGATCCCGGCCGAAGACAACTGCAAGGGCGGGATCGGCCAGGAACTCGAAGGCAGGCACGAGTGCCTCTACGAAGCGTTCGCGAACGAGATCGAGGGCAACACGTTCGCTCACAACGGCGGCTACGGGAACCCGACCAACGGCGACATCGGCGAAGTGGCCGATCCCGAACCCCACCGTGCTCACGAACTGCTGGCACGGCAACGTCGAGGAAGGCGGCGGCGAACCGACGAGCGAACCGAAGCTGATCCAGACGACCCACGGGACCTGCTCGAACCCCGACCTCGGCGGCGAACCGGCGACGAGCGTGCTCACCTTCCAGGCGGCCTGCGACTCGCAGCTGCTGGCCGAATGCCCGAGCGTGCCCGGCGAGGAATACCCGCGCTCGAGCGAAGTGAAATTGCTGGCGCTGCCGGAAGAGGAGACGATGCCCAACCCGTGCGAAGGGGTGCCGCACAACCCGTGGTGCCGTAGGTAGTCAGCGGCGTGCACACCCCGACGCCGCAAATGGTGTTCAATATGCGGCGTGGGGGTGTGCTGGAGGGGAGAGCAGATCGAGAGAGTGCCGCCGCGGCGTCGCGTGCTGGCCGGCGCCGTCGTTGCCGTGCTCATGCTTCTCGTGAGCGCCGCGAGCGCCTCGGCCTTCAGCGCGCACGGCAGCGTCGAACAGGTCTACGCCACCGGCCTGGCGCCGAACACCGAAGTGTCGCTGCTCGGGCCGAAAGGCGAAACGCTGGCCACGCAGAACGCAGACGCGCTCGGCGGTGTGCTCTACCGCCACATCGCGCCCGGCGGCAAGTACAGGGTCAGGGTGCTCTCGCCGAGCGAAGAATCGGGGCCGATCAAGGTCTACACCCAGAAGGCCGCGCCGTGGGACCGCAAGGTCTACAAGCAGTCGATCCCGGACAGCGGCTACGGCTATCTGACCACGCGTGACGGCACCAAGCTGGCGATCGACGTGCACATGCCGGGGCTGCCGGAAAGCGCGAGCCTGCACAAGAAGCTCCACGCGATGGCCTCGGGCAAGTTCCCGACGCTGATCGAATACGCCGGCTACGGCTACGCGAACCCGAAAGGGCCCGAAAGCGGCATCGCCGCGATCGCGAACCTGATGGGCTTCGCTGTCGTCGACGTCAACATGCGCGGCACCGGCTGCTCGGGCGGGGCCTTCAACTACTTCGAACCGCTGCAGAACCTCGACGCCTACGACGTGATCCAGACGATCGCGCATCAGCCATGGGTGCTGCACCACAAAGTCGGGATGCTCGGCGTCTCCTACGGCGGCATCAGCCAGCTGTTCGCCGCGCAGGAGCGCCCGCCGGCGCTCGCGGCGATCGCGCCGCTGTCGGTGGTCGACGCCACGGCGACGACGCTCTACCCCGGAGGCGTGCTCAACACCGGCTTCGCGGTGCCGTGGGCCGAAGGTCGTCAGTTCCAGGCCGAGCCGGCCGGTCCCAGCACCGGCGAGCACTGGGCCTACGAACAGATCCAGAAAGGCGACGCGACCTGCGAAGAAAACCAGGACCTGCACGAAGAGGCGACGAACCTGCTCGAAGAAGTCAAAGAAAACTCGACGTACAAGCCCTCCGTGGCCGACGCGCTCGACCCGATCACGTTCGTCCACAACATCGACGTGCCGACGTTCATGGCCTGCCAGTTCGAGGACGAGCAGACCGGCGGTCACTGCCCCGACCTGGCCGAGCACTTCACCGGGACCGAACACAAGTGGTTCACGTTCACGAACGGCGCGCACATCGACTCGCTCGATCCGAACACGTTCAACCGGCTCTACGACTTCCTGAACCTCTACGTCGCGCACCGGCCACCGAAGGAAAACGCGTCGCTGGTCAAATTCGCGGCGCCACAGGTGTACTCGGCGGCCCTGGGCCTGCCCAAAGGCGACGAAGTGACGCTGCCGTCTGATCCGATCCAGGAAATCCCGAAGTACTCGGCGGCCCTGGCGGCGTTCAACGCGCTGCCCCAGATCCGGGTGCTCTTCGACAACGGCGCGGGCGCCTCGCCGAAAGGCGAAACGGTGCCCGGCAACCCCTACCCCGGCTTCGAAAAGTCCTTCTCGTCGTTCCCGATCCCCGGCACCACGGCGCGCTCCTGGTACCTGGAGCCCGGCGGCGCGCTCGGCGACGAACCGCCCGCCGGCGAAGGGACCGACTCCTACACCTCCGACGCGACCGCCACGCCGCTGGTCGACCACGGCCCGAACGCGGGCCCGGGCGGGCTGTGGGGCACCGCCTCGCAGTGGGAATTCAACTGGACGCAGCCCCCGGCGGGCGACGCCGCCTCCTACGTCACAGCTCCGCTTCCGAGCAACACGACCGCGTCGGCGCGGGCGCTGTGAACCTGTGGGTGAAGTCCTCGACACCGGACGTCGACCTGCAGGCGACGATCAGCGAGGTGCGCCCCGACGGCAAAGAGACCTTCGTCCAGAACGGCTGGATCCGGGCCAGCGAGCGCAAGCTCGCCACCACGTCGAACAACATCCTCGCGCAGGAACCGACCGCGCTCGAGCCGATCCCGACGATGCTCGCCTCGGACAAAGCACCGATGCCCGCCGGCGAATACGTCCCGGTGACGATCCCGCTCTACTTCGAGGGCCACGCCTACCGGGCGGGCTCGCGAATCAGGGTCACGATCTCGGCCCCGAACGGCAACCAGCCCGTGTGGTCCTTCGACCAGACCCAGCCCGAAGGCGGCACCGCGCAGGTCTCGATCGCGTTCGGTCCCGGGATGGCGTCGGATCTCGTCCTGCCGATCGTGCCGGGCGTCGAAGTGCCCACCGCGCTGCCGCCGTGCCCGAGCCTGCGCAGCGAGCCCTGCCGGGAATACCAGGCGTACGCCAACAACGGGTCCTGAGCGGCCTCGGCGCAGCGACTGGCTGAGTCGCACTCGGATCCAGAGGCGGTCTGCGGGCGCTCGGGCTCGCGTAGCTGGCCGAGAACGCGAGAAGCCCCGCATCGGGGGCTTCTCGGCACTCGCCTGTTACGGGCGATATTAGGCGGGGCGGCCCCGGACGGCGTCGATGGTCCCCGGATCGCCTCAGGGCCGCGCGTTGTCCGGTGCGCGCGGAACGGATCTGCAGCGCCGCCGGTCCGGTCTCCATCCGTGCGATCGGACGCTCGGCTTGCCGCAACGCCCGCGCGAGATCCTCGGCGAGGCCGGCGACGAACCGGCGCGAGGCGAGCGCCGGGTCGCGCAGCATCGCTCGGACCCGTGCCGCATCGAGCCGCACGATCACGACCGGGTCGCGAGCGTGCGCGACCACCGGTGAGGGGCCGCCGTCCAGCGCGCCCACGTGGCCCACGAACCTGCCGGGGCCGGCGAGGCGCACGCGCCGGGCGCTGTGCGAGCCGCGGATCGAGACGTCCAGTGCACCGCGGATCACGAGCAGCAGCTCGTGGACGTGCTGGGCGGGGGCGAGCGCGACCGCGCCTCCGGGCAGCTCGGCAACCTCGGCCCCGTCCAATGCCCGCTCGATCTGCCCGTGATCGTGGAAGTGCCGGAAGCACAGGAGCGTCTCGAGGTAGGGGCCGGAGAGCTGCGTGTCCGCGGCAGGCGCCCCGGTCGTGGGCGCGGGGGCCGGGCCCGTGGCGAGATCGTGACGCGCGAGTTCTCGCGCGATCGCTTCGTAACGAGCACGCAGGCGGGCGAGCACGAGCTCGGCCAGCCGGGCAACGAGCTCGACGGCGCCCGGGGTCGGATCGAGACGCAGCATCTCGAGGCTGCTGCGGTGCAGCACCCAGCCGCTGACGGGGCTCGCGACCACGGCCGTGCCCGAGCGCCGCGTACCGCCGAGCACGGCCATCTCGCCGAGCGACTCGCCGGCGCGGACCTCCGCGAGTACTCGCGTCCGGCCGCCGGTGAGCTCGGCATGCACCTCGATCTCGCCGGAGGCGATCGCGAAGAGGCGGTCGCCGTCCTCGCCCTGCCGGAAGAGCACCTCGCCCTTCGCCGCGCGGAACGGCGCCATGAAGTGCTCGACGCGTTCGAGCTCTGCCGCTGCGATGCCGGAGAACAGGTCGATCGACTCGAGCGGCACGCCGGACTCCGCGCCCGCCGAGAGCAGGCCGGGGCCGCTCACTCCAGCTCCCAGAGGTCGGCGCGGGCGGAGCCGTCATCGCCCTGCTCGAGGACGAGCATCGAGTACTCGGGGGCCTCGACCCAGCCCGCGGTGCTCTTGGTGAGCGGCTCACTGGCGACGACGACCGAGCTCAGACGTCCCGGCTCCATGCCGAAGCTTCCGTCGTCGCGACGGCCGAACGGGCCGCCGATCGAGTACCAGAGCGAGGTGAAGTCGTGCTCGCGCTCTCGCGCGAAGAACGAGCGGTCCTCCGGGTACCAGCCGTAGTCGAAGGCGTAGCGGGTCGCGATCATCCAGCTCCCGTCGGTGAGCACGAGATTGACCGGTGATTGCGTCGCGAGACCGCGGTCGCGACGCGCTTCGCGGAGGATCTCCAGCGTGTCCTTGACGGCCAGCGCCGCGTCTTCGGGTCCGATCGGCGAGAACGGATCACGCAGCTGCGAGAGGATCAACGCGTAGACCCACTCGGTGTCGGTCGTCCCCTCGATGCGCCGCAGCAGCTCCGGGTCGATCCGCTCGACCAGGTCGTAGCGCATGAGCCCGAAGTCGTAGAGGTCGCCGTTCTGGGCGAGCGCGAAGGCGGCACCGTCGAAGTAGAACGGGTGGACGTTCTGCACGCCGACAGCTTCGCTGGAGTCGTAGACGACGCCGCGCACGTGCGCGACCAGCGCGGAGACCTTGAGCTTGGATGCCAGCGAGCGCAGGTTGCGGTCGAAGTTGGGAATCGACGGCACCCGGTAGGTGAGCGGCGAGGCGGGTTCGGGCGACTCCGGATCCCACGCGGCGAGCCCGAAGCCACCCAGGTTCAGGAGCGACATCAGCTCGGCGTCGACGGCCTGGCGCACGAGCGCGCCGTCGGGCTCGTAGAGCAGGTCCTCGAGCATCACCGGCTCACCGAGATACGCCGCGAACCTGCACATCGCCGTCACCCCCTTCGGATCGCGGCGCGACGCCGCGACGGCCCCCTCCTGCGTTGCGTGCGTGCCGCACGGGAGCATCCTGCCCGGTCCGCAGCCTGCGCTGCCTTCGACAGCTGTCGAGGGTCGGCGCCGACGCTCTGGCCAGGTGCCGATGGCAGGCGATCGTGAGCGCGAGGAATGGAGCGACTCAACTCAGACCCGCACCACGGTGCGCCGGCCGGTCAGGTCGGCGGCAGACGGCCCGGCGGACGTGAGCCACGCAGGTGCGCCGCCCGCCAGCGCCTCCGTCGCGGCCCGCCGCCCGGTTTCGCGCGCCTCGTCGATCTGGTGGAACTCCAGCAGGCCGACACCCGACACGCGCGTGCTGATCGTCATGTCCGCATAGCGCTGCGCGGCCTCGTCGGTGTTCGCGCTGCTCAGGAGCGCGATCCGCGCCAGCGTCTCGGGCAGCGAGGGCAGCCGCCGCGTCGCGGGCCCACGCGCGGCGCCGGCGCTCGGCGCAGGCCGATCGCTGCCGCCCTTGATGTCCATTGCGAGCACCGGCCCCTCGCCGCTCGCGGCCATCGGCTCGAGCGGGAGGTTGTCGAGCAGCGAGCCGTCGATCAGCAGCGCGTCATCCACCCGGACAGGGGGCGCGATCAGCGGCAGCGACATGCTTGCGCCGACGCTCTCGACCAGCGGCCCCTCCCGGTTGATCACAAGCCGGCTGCGACGCAGGTTCACGCTCGCGCAGTAAAAGGAACGGGGCAACTCCTCGGTGCGCGCCTCGCCGAACACCCGCTCGAGCATGGCGCGCGCCTTGTGGCCCCGGATCAGCCCCGCGCGCGGGATCGTGTAGTCGTTGATCGGGTTGCGCCTGACCCACTCCTCGTAGCAGCAGGCGTCGATCTCGGCGACGTCCCGGCCCATCGCGAGCTGCGCACCGATGAACGCCCCCATGCTCACGCCTGCGACGCGGTCCACGGGCATCCCGGCGCCGGTCAGCACCTCCAGCGCGCCGAGATGGGCGAACGCGCGCGCCCCTCCTCCGCTGAGGACGACGCCGAGCGCGCGCCCGGCAAGGCAGCGCGACATCCTCTGCACGTCACCACGCATGCGCGGGCCCGTCCTGAGGACATGGATGCTCGCGGGATGCAGCAGCTCGGTCCAACGCTGCAACTCGCCCGCTCCCTCGGTGATGCCGAAGCCGACGAGGTCGGCGCCGCGCAGGCCCGTCGCCCACGCATCGTCGCCGCCTGAGCCGTCGTTCGCGTCGGCGTCGACCGGGCCCGAGACCACCACGAGCACGCGGTCGGCGTGCGAGATGCAGAACTCGTCCCAGTCGGTCGGGACCGCCGATGCGCCGCAGACCATGATCACCTGGTCATGCTCGAGCTCGCAGCTCTCGACCAGCGGCCCGTAGCGAGCGGCGGCATCGGCCGGCGAGCCCACGGCGACGGAGCTCTCGTCATCCGGGCGCGGGTGGAGCACGGCGACCTTGCCCCACGCGCAGAGCGAGCGGCTCAACTCGTCGGCGATGTCGAGCAGCGGGGCGCCCGGCCCGGCGGCGCGCAGCGCGATCGTCACGGGTCTCGCCCGGCGGGCCACCGGTATCGCGCGGCTCGCCTGAAGCTGCGAGCTCAGCACGCGGGTGAGGCTGAGCGCCAGCTCCGGCTCCGCGTTCAGCAGCGCGTCGAAGTCTGGCTTGTCGATGCGGAGCAGCGCCGTATCCCGCAGCGCCCGCACCGACGCGCTGCGGGTCGATGAGCTGAGCAGCGCAAGCTCGCCCAGGACGGCGCCCCGCGTGAGCGTGTTGATCGCCTCGTAGGTGTCCGCGGCCTCGGTCTCGACGCCGCCGCGCACGACCTCGAGCTGGCCCACGCGCACCAGGAACACCGCGTCGGCGGGCTCGCCCTCGCGGAACAGCCATTCGCCGCGCCGCAAGGTCACCTCGGCAGCGAGCGAAGCGACGCGCTCGAGCATCTCGCGCGGCAGCTCGGCGAAGACCGGCACGTTGCGCAGGAACTCCGCGAGGGGCTCCGGCTCGACGACCGCGTGCACGCCGTCGGACTCCGCGAGGCTGGGCAGCTCCGGGGTGTCCGGCGCCTCGGCCGCGGTCGCCTCCGGCGCCGGATCGACGCCGGCCGTCTCGGCCTGCTCTGCGGGGCCGGCGCCGACGCGCAGCGCGAGGCAGGCAAGGGCTCCGAACACGAAACACCCGCACGCGAAGAACCAGCCGCCCTGAAACCTCGTGAGCGCGTGCTCCAGGGCCGAGTGCTCGATCGCGGCGAGAAGGCCGGCGGGCAGGCCCACCGGGATCCGGGGCGCCGAGACGTTGCCCACGATCGCGATCAGGACCGCGACGCCCAGCGCCGCTCCGATCTGCCGCGCGACCGCGTTCAGCGACGTGGCGACGGCGAATCGCGGACCGGGCACGGACTGGACGGCGGCTCCGCTCAGCGTCGGGAACGTCAGGCCGGCGCCGACGCCGAGTATCACCATCCCGGGGAGCCAGGTGCCGATGAAGTCCGGCGAGACGCCGAGCTGCGTGGCGAAGAACGCGACGCCGGCCGCCCAGATGAACGCCCCGGGCACCGCGACCGCTCGGTGGCCCCACCGGGCCACGGCACTGCTCGCAGGCGCGGCCACGGCGATCGCCACGAGCGGCCCCGGCGTCAGCGAGAGGCCGGCCTTCAGGATCGAGTATTTCCAGATCGAGGTCAGGAACAGCACGTTGCAGAGCGTGTATCCGTAGAAACCGCTCGCCATCACGACCGTGACGCCGTTGGACAGCGAGAACGCCCGGATCCGCATCAGCGCGAGGTCGACCACGGGCACCCGCTGCCGGCTCGACCGGACCACGAAGTAGATGCCGAGCAGCACCGCAACGGCGAACGCGACCACGGTGCGGGGGCTGCTCCACCCCCATTCCTGTCCCTTGACGATCCCCAGCACGAGCGCGGCGATCGCCACCGCGAGGACCACACCCCCCAAGAGGTCCGGAACACGGCGCCGGCCGGGTGCGCGGCTCTCGACGAGCACGCGGCCCGCGAGCACGTAGGCCGCGATCCCGACCGGGATGTTGACGAGGAACACCAGCCGCCAGCTGGAGGCGGTTATCAGCACGCCGCCCAGAGCCGGCCCGATCCCGGCGGCGAGCGCGGCGATCGCGGCCCACAGCGAAACGGCGTGGGTTCGCCTCGCTCCCGGGTGGGCCTCCAGCACGATCGCGAGCGAGCTCGGCACGAGCGTCGCCGCGCCCGCAGCCTGCAGCAGCCGCGCGGCGACGAGCAGCCCCAGCGTCGGGGCCGCCGCACATGCGGCCGAGGCGAGGGTGAAGAGGATCAGGGAGAGGCCGAAGATGCGCCGACGGCCCAGCAGGTCGGCGAGCTGGCCACCCCCGACCAGGAACGCCGCGAAGACGATGTTGTAGGCGTTCAGCACCCACGAGACGCTCGTCAGGGAGGACCCTGAGAAGTCCTGATGGATGTCCGGGATCGCGATGTTGACGATCGTCGCGTCGACGAACGCCATGAACGTCCCGAGCGTCGCGACCGCGAGCACCGCCCCCGGCGAAGACGTGCGTCGCCGGCGCGTCTCGGGAGCGATGCCCGTCGGCTCAGCGACCGCGCTCACGCCGGCCTTCTCTGGTCATATCCGTGCCCATGCCCTCTCCTCGCGTGAGCCTGCTGCGAGCCCCCTCGCCCAACACGCGCCCGCGAGTGTAGGGCAGGGCGGGCGTGTCAGGCGCCGCAGGTGATGCCTGGACTGAGGCTCAGGCGCTCTGCTGCCGCGCGCGCTCGCGCAGCTCGACGCGGCGGATCTTGCCGGTCAGCGTCTTCGGCAGATCGGCTACGAACTCGATCTCGCGCGGATAGGCGTACGCCGACAGGCGATCGCGCACGAAGGCCTTGATCTCCTCGGCGAGCTCCTCGGAGGGCTCGGCGCCGGCGGCCGGGACGACGAACGCCTTGACGATGTTGCCGCGGCGCTCGTCCGGCGCGGCGACGGCCGCGGCCTCGGCGACGGCGGGATGCTCGAGGCAGACGGACTCGACTTCGAACGGACCGATCCGATACCCGGCGGCGATGATCACGTCGTCGGCGCGTCCCTCGTACCAGACGTAGCCGTCCTCGTCCATGCGCGCGGCGTCCTTGGTGTGGAACCAGTCGCCGCCGAAGGTCTCCACCGTCGCCTCCGGGAGCCGCCAGTAGCCGAGCGGGTAGTGCGGGTTCGAGCGCGCCCGCAGGCAGATCTCGCCGCGCTCGCCCGGCCGCCAGCGGCCGCTCGTCCTCGTCGAGGATCGCGACCTCCCACCCCGGCATCGGCCTGCCCATCGACCCCTCGCGGACTTCCATCCAGGGGAAGTTGCCGCAGAGCGGATAGGACTCGGTGAGCCCGTAGTAGTCGAGGACCGTGACGCCGTACTGGTCGCGGAACCAGCGGATCGCCTCGGGGTTCAGCGGCTCGCCGGCCGAGCAGACGATGCGGAACTGCTGCGGGTAGCGCGTGCCGGCGTCGCCGATCCCCATCATGGAGCGGATCGCCGTCGGCGTCGCGAAGACGTTGCGCGGCCCCGTGGCGCGAGAGGAAGTCGAGCTGGCGGTGAGGATCGAAGCCGCCGCGCCGCTGCAGGACGAGCTGCGTGGCCCCGAACCGCCAAGGTCCGAGCAGCGGGCAGATGCCCGCCGCCCATGCCCACTCGCCCATGCCGTGGAAGCGCTCACCCTCTTGTACCTCGTGGCAGTACTCGAACTCGTTGTGCGCGAGCAGGTAGCGGTGGGCGTGAACGATCCCCTTCGCGAGGCCGGTCGTGCCGGACGTGTAGTAGAGCTGCGCCGGGTCGTCGGCGGCGGTGTCGGCGGTGACGAAGGTGTCGCTCTCGCGGGCGAGGTCCTTCGGATCGAGCACGAGCACGGTCGGCACCGCCGAGCCCTCGAAGCGCGGCGCGTTCTCGGCGTCGGTGACGAGGACCTTCGGCTCGGAGTCCTGCAAACGATGCGCGATCCCCTCGTCGCCGTACAGAACGGACATCGAGAGCAGGATCGCGCCGAGCTTCCAGGTGGCGAAGAAGACGGCAGCGGTCTCCGCCGTCGGTGGCAGGACGACGGCGACACGATCGCCCTTCTCGACGCCGAGCCCGGCCAGCAGGTTCGCGGCTCGGCCCGGCGAGCGATTGCAGCTCGCCCCAGTGCACCTCCCGCACCGCCCCGTCGGGGTCCTCGTGCACCATCGCGAGCCCATCCGGCGGGCGCGCGTCGCACACGTCGGCCGCGATGTTGTAGCGCTCGGGCACCTCCCAGGCGTGGTCGGCGCACACGCGCCGGTAGCGCTCCGGTCCCGTCTCCTCCACCATTCCAACCCTACGCCTCCGCCACGGTCCGCGCCGAGACGCACGGCGCCTGCGGGCCGCGCGATAATGAACCTGTCCCGGGCGTGGGGAAAGGCGTCCGCAAGGGCAGGCAGCTGGGGGTATCCGTGTCCCAACAGAACGTCGACTGTCTCCGTCGAGCCGTCGAGCTCGGGAACGTCGGCGACCTCGATGCGCTGGCCGCGCTGTATCACCCGGACGTCGAGATGCGCGACCTGCAGAACCCGCCTGACGTACCGGAGCTGCTGCATGGCCGGGCGGGCATCGTCGCCGCGTGGGGACGATGGCTGGATGCGCTGGAGGACTGGCGGGCTGACCTCGTGGAGGTCGTCGACGTCGATCCGTGGGTGGTGTGCGACATCCGCTGGCGCGCAACCGGCAAGGGCAGCACGGCGTCGATCGACTGGCGGCTCACGGACGCGTTCGAGGTCCACGACGGTCTGATCGTCCGCCAGATCGCCGGCTTCAAGGACGTCTCGACCGCCCTCCGCGAGCTGGAGAAGATCGACTAGCGGCCCGGCCGCGCGCGGCGCGGCGAAAAACAGCACACACGCCGAATCCGAGCGGTTAGGCTCGGGCGTGGTCCAGCCGAGCGAGGGCAGCCATGCCCGGAAAGGCAACACATGTCCGCTCCAGACGGTCCCGACAAGCCACGTTTGCCCGAGTTCCTCGCGGAGAACTGGGAACCCGGCAAGACGGAGATCATCATCGAAGAAGACACCATGCGCGTCATCGTCGAGCTGCTGCCGCGCGTCGAGGGCGTCGAGTCGACGACCTTCGAAATGTTCAGCAAGCCGTTTTGAGCAAGGCAACCGACGGAGCTGTCGGCAGGGCCGCCGACGGCTCCGCATCGCCTCCGGCCGCTGCGAGGAGGGCGCCGCCCGCGCATAGCCGACGTTCTCCGCGACGCCGGAGCGGTCGCGATCCCAGCCGCGCTCGATGAGGCGAGCTGCGCGCGGCTGATCGCCGACATGCGAACGATGACCGCCGCCGAGACGCGGCCCATCTCACCCGAGACCATGCGGCGCGAACGCGATCCGGAGTTCGTGCAGTCGCAGACGCTCCTGCCGAGCCCGTCGGCTCACGCCGTCGTCAGCCAGCTGATCGCCGATCGGCTCGTCGGCCTCACCAGCTTCTTCGCGCAGCCACTCGAGCTCAACGCGGAGCTTCACTTCCTCATCTACGGCCCGGGCGGCTTCATCCGTCCGCACTGCGACGTGCTGGAGGGCGAGCACGTGCTCGAGAAGATCCGCGAGCGCGTGGTCGTCTTCACCCTGTTCCTGAACGGCGCCGCGGGACCGGGAACCGACACGTTCACCGGGGGCGACTTCGTGCTTCACCCGAGAGCCGAGCACCGGGTCGTGATCCCCTGTGTGGCGGGGATGCTGGTCGCATTCCGCGCCGAGGTCGTGCACTCCGTGCGCGAGGTGACGGCGGGCAGCCGGTACGCCGTGACGGGGTGGCTCCGTACTCCCCGCAGTGCGGACGAGGCCCTGGTCCCCGCCGGCTGACGGCCGCGTCGGCGCCCGCTCGGAGATACTGGACACCGATGTCACGGGAGAACGTCGAGACGCTCGAACGCGGCTATGCATGGTTCAGCGAGCACGGGCGGTTCCCCGGTCATCTCGCGACGCCCGACTTCATCTGGGACATGACCCATTTCCACGGCTGGCCCGAGCAGCAGATCTATGAGGGGATCGACGGCGCGAACGAGTTCCTCGCGAGCTGGGTCAGCGCCTGGACCGAGTGGCGGATCGAGGTCGAGGCCATGCGCGATGCGGGCGAGAAGGTCGTCACGGTCCTGCGCCAGGGTGGCCGCGTCCAAGGTCAGCGGCATGCGGACGGAGATGTCCTTCGCGATGACCTGGAGCTTCCGTGACGGCCTGGAGGCGCGGATGGACATGTACTCGGATCCACGGGAGGCGCTGGAGGCGGCCGGCCTGGAGCCGTAGGCCGCGGCTGCCCCGCGGGCTGTAGGGTGCCTCTGATCGGTGCTCCGCCGCGTTGGCGGCGCCGGCCGGTTGGACGCCACCGCGAAAGGGGGAGATCATGGATCGCGATCGACTTAAGACCATTCCGCTGTTCTCGGGACTGTCTGAGAAGGCGCTCGACACGCTCAGCGTGTTCTCGAGCGAGACGTCGGTCTCCGCCGGCAAGCGACTCGTCCACGAAGGCGACTACTCCTACGACCTGATCGTGATCGAGAGCGGCACAGCCGATGTGATCAAGGGCGGCGAGGTCATCGGCTCGCTCGGCCCGGGCGACGTCTTCGGAGAGATCGGCATGCTCTCAGGGGGCAAGCGCACGGCCGACGTCGTCGCAACCTCCCCGATGCACCTGATCACGCTCAGCAAATGGGACCTGAAGCGCATCTCGAACGAGATCGGCGATCAGCTTCGGGAACTCGTCGCCGAACGCGAACACACCGAGTGAGGGTCGCCTCCTCTGGGGACGGCCGGCCGCGATGGGCGAAGCGAGGCCGAGAACTCGGGCATCTCCGTCGCTGACGAACAACGGTGTTCGTGTCCGATTTCCGCGAGCTCACATGCATGGCGTCGAGTACCTTTGACGCGATGACGACACGAGAGACAGTGCAAGCGCTGTACGCGGCCTACGGGGCGGGAGATGCGGATCGCATCGCGGCGTTGCTGCACCCCGACGTCGTCTGGGTAGCCCCCGCCGGCAACGCGACCCAGGTCGCGCTTGGGTTGGGCGACCCCGACGATGCCGGCCCGCCTCGAGGCCTCAACGACCTCCACCGCGACGCAATCGTGACGTTCATGGTCCACGACTACCCGCGGTTCTTCAAAGAGGTGGCTTTCGAACTGCGGTCGCTTGTCGCCGAGGGGGGCGTCGCGTTCGTGGGGCATACCGGGCTCGTTGGGAGCCGGACGCGAGCATAGAGGCGCTCGCCAACGACGGCAGCTAGACTCCCGCGACGGGGAGGCCTGGATGGGACGCTACGGCCACAATCGCCGGCTGTGCACGTTGGCCGGAAGCTTCATCGCGATCGTGATCGCGATCGGACTCCTTGCCACGGCCACAGCAATCGCAGGCAGCCCCTGCGTCAGATGCAGCGCCACCTACACGGGCACCTGGGACCTGACGTACAAGCTCGGACGCACCGTGCCCGAAATCGGCACGACGACGTTCCAGACCCACCTCACGTGGACCTCGACCCTGACCTGGAACGCGGCGGCCGGAAACAACGAATGGCGCGTCGTCGCGGCGGAAGGCACGTATGTCGTCGCAGGCAGCGGCCCCAGCGGCCAGGACTGCTCGGCGACCCTCTCGCCCGGGCCCGGCGCCGTCAGCAGCGAATCCTTCTGGGGGAGCACCTTCTCCGAAACAAACAGCGCCGGCGTCCCGATCGAGTACCTGATCGAGGTGCAGCCGCCGACGCAGTGGGGTCAGCCGAGTGCCGCGCTCAACCCCCTGCAGTCGAGCTCCTCGCAGGGGGCCTGCGGCAGCCAAAGCAGCACCACCGTCGGCCTGTCCGGACCCTTCCATGCCCAGCTGCACGGCGCGGAATGCCACTTCAACCCCGCAGACGGGCAGGACACGATCAAGTCACCGACCCATACCACGATCACGGTGGTGGACTCCTGTACCGGAAGCGGCGCGGAAGGTCAGGAAACGAGCTACAACGCTGCCCTCCAGGCGAAGCTGGTCTTCGCAGGAGACGTCTCTGGGAGCGGGCCCCATCCGAGCGGGCCGGGGCCATCGCCGGAAGCCAAGGAAGAAGCGTTGAAGGACATGCGCGAGGCGGCGATTCCAAACGCGAAGCGCTACTGCATCCGCTACGCAGCGGGACTGTCGCTGTTCGGTGCCGGCGTCTTGACGATCGGCGGCGGCATCGGACCCGGGATGATCGCGATGACGGGCGCAATGACCGCCTCGGCGCTGTTGCCGTTCTGCAACGCGACGCTGACACGGCTCGGGAAGGACTACCGCACCTACAAGGATCCCCCGCAGTGGGACATCCACGTGCTCGCGCGCCCGCGCATTGCAAGGGCTGCCTCGCTGCCGTCGTGCGGGCGCTGGCATGGCAACGTCGCTCGCGTGTGTAAGCGCCTTCGGGCTGCTTACGCGCAACTCGACAGCGCTGCCGCGCGGGTCGCGGCCCTGAGCACGGCGATCGAGGAAACGGTCAGCCGCGGCAGCGCCGCCCGCAACCGGGGCGATGAGGCGGCAATCAACGCACAGGCGGCAGACCTGTCGACACTCGCGAGAGAAAAGACCGCCGCGATCACCACCGAAGCCGCCGCAGGTCGCGCCGTGGCGGCGGCGCTGCGGCGCGCCAAGGTGCATTTCAAGCTCACCAAGCGCCAGTCGGGCAAGGTCATCGCAGGGGCCGAGCGCCAACTCTCCAAACAGGGCATCACCTCCGCTGACCTGCTGGCCGTCGACCCCTCCGGGCTCGCGCCCGCGGCGACGAACCTGCTGACTGGCCTCGGCCGGCTTTGAGGGAGGGCGACCCGGTCCGCTTGTGAGTGGGCGACAGGGCTCGGACTCGCGACCGCACCTCATCTCGGGGATGCACGCCCGTCTCACCTACTCTCGCTGATGCGGAGGTGGCCCAACGACGCGGCAAGAAGCGGCCGGAACGCGGCCACGGGACCGCCGCGGCGCGCCGGCTCAGGACGTCAGGCAACCAGGAACGTGTCTAAGGGCCGCAGGACAGGTGTGCCCGCAAGCCGTCAGCCCCGCGAGCGTAGGAACACAGCCACGACTTCGGCTTGCTCTCCGAGCTCGGGGTGCTCAGCGACCAGCTGGTCGATCGCAGCTTGCATCTCGCTCTCGGCTTCTGCTCGCGCGACGCGCAGCACTCGCCAGCTGAGTCTGTGCAGCGCCTCGGTGTAACGTTCGGCCGCCTCGGGCGCGAGCTCGGCACCGAGCACGTCTGTCAGCTCCTCGACCATCGTGGCTTGTGTGAGCATCGTGAGCACCACCTGCTCGCGGTCGCTCGGCGCGAGCGCGGCGAGTGCGACGCCCTGCTCGCTCTCGGACAGCCCGTCGATGCGTTCCGCCACCTCGAGGATGCGCTCGTCGTCGGTCGGTGTGTGCATCACGCATCGCCTTGCGGTCCGTAGCCCTGTGGTTCCACGTCTTCCAGGAGTCTGAGCTTGACCGCCGGGTCTGCGTCCGCGTCAGCGATGAAGGAATCGACCTCCTCCGTAGTGATGCTGGGTTTGCCGATCACGACTCGCAGGTCGTGCGGCTGTGAGATGTCATAGAGCGTCATTTCCATGGCCTCCTCCAGAATCCGACTTTGGCCAGCGTGCGGCCGACCGTCTCCTGATCCGAGCCAGCGTCATCGCCCGGAAGCTCCGTCCCGCTGCAAAGATAGAACCACGAATAGAACCATCAGCAGCCCAAAACGCCGTTCGGCCCAGCAAACACGAGGCCGAGAGTAGTGGGCGATACTGGTCGCACAGGTGCGAAACCTCGCATGCCAGAGCGAAATCTTGGCAGAGTCTGTGACGGTTCGCGTACGCCGCAGGCGCCGACCGCCACCCGCGCGCTTGGAACGCACCGACTGACAAGGGGGCGACCAGGCGTCGCCCCCTTTGTCCGCAGTGGGTGTGCGTGCCGGCGACGGCGGGAGGCCGGGCCGCACGCCCGGCCGGCTCCCGCCTGGCCGACGGGCGTCCTCAGCCGGTGATGTCGCCGGAGTTGCCGCCCTTGTCAGCGGAGGCGTTCTTCCAGACGCCGTGCTTCTTCGCCTTGTAGTGGAGGTCGTAGGACGTCACGTTGTAGGTCGCACCGCGCCGAAGAACTCGGCGACGAATTCAGACGTGTAGCACAGCGCAGAGCAGGTCGCGCCAGAGTTGTAGGTCCCACCGCTCACGACGAGCGAGAACGAGCCCTGCATCTTGCCGGTGACGGTGCCGGTCAGCGTGCCGCCGGGGTTGGTGCCACAGGCACCCGGGCTCGGCCCCGCGACCGTCGTGAAGGTGCCGTTCTTGAACTGCTCCATCACTTTGTACGTCCCGTCCTTGTTCGGCTTCGTCTTGACGGTGTACAGCCGGTCGAACATGTCGTTCGCCCAGGTGTTGCCGCACGTACCTTCGTCGGGTGAGTTGCTTGCGTACGGCCCGAAGTGCTGAGCTGCCGAACCCCACGCGCTCGCGGTGATGGCGAGCGCGACCATCATGGCCGCTACAGCGGCGATAGCAATACGACGCATGTGTCTCCTCCTTGATTCCCTTGCCAGGCCGGTCGGCCTGTGTGTCTCCAGTCCGCGCATCGTACGCGACTCGCCGTACCCACAGCCTTGGCGTTTCGCGGGCGCAGGCGGCCGCTGGTGTGGCGGGAGGAACGCGCGCGGCCTCACGACCGGCGGGCGGGCGACTGGCTCGCTCGGGAGCACTGCGATCACGGACTGCGCGGGCGAGGCGGCAAAGCGTGTGATGATGTCCGGCGTGCAAGCGGATATCCAGCCGGAGCTGTGGGTGAACGACACAGCCGCGGCCGTGGCGAATGACCGAGCGGGCATTTGGAGTGGTCGTCGATCACCGGTCCAGGCCCGCATGACGCGGACGGCGTCGTGCAGCTGGCGCTCCAGGGAGCGCGCTTCTGGGTGTCAGGGGCCTCCGAGCAGTTCGGTCGATTCAATCCGGCTTCGATCGCCGCGCGACCGCGCGATTCTTACTCGTTGTCGATGATCCGAGCTCGGTGGCGGATGCGGCAGTCGCGGCTGCGCCGGACTGACGAGCGAGGTAGTCGAGAGCATGGCTGGCTGCTGGGACGTGTGGTTGACCGATTCGGGCACGAATGGGAGGTGGGACGCCCCCTCGACGCTTGGCCACCTTGAAGCGTAAAATGGTGGATCCGGGCCGCATGGCGGTCACTTGGAGCAAGGGGGGCGTGGGGCAATGCACCAGTCGGTGTGATACCCGTCTGGTTGGACCGCTCGTAAGAGACGAGAGCGAGCAGCATGAGGTCGGTCGGGTCTGCTTGCGCGGGCCAATGCGCTTCACGTGCTGGTTAGGCGGGCAGCGGTTTACGCGGTGTCCTCGACGGCCTCGATGCACCGCCGCAGCAGCGCTCGCAGGCCCTCGATCTCCGTCTTGAGAGCGCCTCGGTGATCCGCTGTTCGATTGGCTCGGCGCGTTTGCTGGCCGCGCTCAGGGCCTCGCGGCCGACGCGAGTGAGATGGATCTCGAGCACCGTCTGGTGACGCGGGTGTTGTGTTCGCTCGACCAGTCCTTGCTCCTCCATCGCCTTGAGAACGACCATCATCGCCTGCGGGCTCACCAGGCACAAGCGTGCGAGCTCGGCACTCGTGATCCCTGGCCGCTCCGCGAGCTCTGCAAGGGCCACGTATTGGGGGAGCGTCAGCCCAACGGTCTTCACGGCGGCGCTCTTGGCTCTTGAGCAGCGTCTGCTCGCTGCGCTTGAGCAGCTTGCCAAGGCTCTCGTCGGTGCGAGAGGGACGGCTCGAGCTGCTCACGGCTTCCATGAAAGGACCTGGCCGAAGGTACGAGCTCTCCATAGAGGCTTGCGTCGAGCGAACTGCGAAGCGCGAGATCGATGAGCGGGCCGGCGGCCTGGGCGGGAGTTTGAGCATGGCTCATGTCGAACCAGGGACGCGAGGCGCCGGTGTCGATCATCCCGGGACAGACCGAGGCCAACAGGATTCCGCGCTCGAGGTCTGAGTCACCGCCGCTGCCGTGCGAGGGCTCGCACGGCGCCAACCTGGGCGATCTTGGAGGGGATGTTGACGAAGGCTGGCCAGCCCTCGGCCAGCGCACTTCCATCTTGTACGGCCTCCCGCCACTTCGCACCGCAGCGTCGACGTCGTCCAGCGTCTCGAGCTCGTCGAAGCGCTCGTGGAGGACAGGTGCCAGGTAATGCAAGGTGCCAAGCGTGCTCGCAACCACAAGTAGGGTTCCGCCATCGCCGAGGTTCGGTGCGAAGGCGCGCAGGACGCGCGTCGTGCCGAGGTTGTTCGTCTCGGTGTAGCTCCCGATGACGTGATCTGGTCGATCCTGGGCAGGACGCGGCTGTAGGCGTTCGAGATCACGATGTCGAGGGAGCCATGGCGATCGACGAGCCTCGCCGCGGTCTCCGCGACGGCCTCCTCGCGCGAGACGTCCAGCAACTCGACTTGGACTTGGCGCGGCCCGGCCTGAGGCTAGCGTGTGCGGCGGCGATCCGACGGCGTCGCGACCGGTCAGATACACGATGTCCTCACTCTCAAGCCGCGCTGCCAGGGACTCGACCAGCGCAAAGCCAAGCCCCTGCGTTGCACCGGTCACCAACGCCACCCTGCCCATCTCTTGAAGCGTATCAACTAATTGATGCTTATACTGGGACTGATCCCACGGGGGCGCGTTGACCGAGGCACTCGCACAGGCCGCGCAAACGCGCACCGGCGACTTGGTGCGGCTGCTCGAGCATGAAAACGCTCGGGCCGGGCTGACCCCTTCGCGTCCGTGAGTCGCGCGTCGCGAACGCAAGCCCGGGGTTGCCGGCTCGGGACGGAGCCTCGTGCGCCTCGCGAGGCCTGCCGCTCAGGTTGGCGTCCCGGCGTTGCCGCGTCGCGTGGAGCGAAGCGGCGATGCCCGAGCGAGCTGGTCGCTCCGAGGCGTCGATGACGCCGGGTCGGCGCTCGCGGGAGCGCTCGGCTAGGAGCGCACGCGCTGTACGCGGTCCGCATCGGCGCTCGTCGCAGCATCGGCGCGAGCCTCGTCCACGCTGAGCTCGTCCGGATCGCGGCCACGGCTACGTCGCCGACAGCAGGCTCGGTGACCCGGCTTCGCAGGCATCCGTCTGTGGCGCGGTTTTCACTCGTGCGCTCGTAGGAGTCGAGCTGTCGCGAGGTCAGGCCTGCGAGAGACGTGCGAGCTCCTCGACGATCGCCGCGGCGCCGAGCTTGCGCGTAGCCGATGATTGCGAGGTCTCCTTCAGAGGCCAGCGTCGCCCTTGACCTGACCCTCGGCCGGCGCGACCCGCGGGTACGGTGCGCGCTTTGCGGGCGGTGCGTTTCGCACTCGACGTCGCGTCACGAGCGGCCTCGTTCACGCGCGGGTCCGACGCCGAGTGAGCCGCGCTGGCAGCACCAGCCGTGCTGATGTCGCACGAAGCGTATGCGGCGACGGATCTCTGAGCGCACCACGGCCTCCGCGAGCTTGCGGGATCGCGCCTCGAAGATCCGGCTCGCGCATCGTCTGCTCATCAGCCCGGATGGAGTCGGCGAGGGCCTGTGTGGCACTTGTCGCCGACAGCGACTTGGAACACGCTCGATGGCGGTGTAGGTGGCGATCTCCAAGGCCTCGGTCGCACACGCGTCCTTCGCGGTCTTGAGAGCGTTCTCCTCTCCGCCCGCGCCGCGGCAGAGGTCGAGCGGGGCCTTCCCCAGGGCCAGTGCCTGCCCGGCGGCGCGTCTCGGACGAGCCGCGACGCCGGCGCGGTATTGGGCTGTGACCCTGGCCGAGCTCGCCTAGACTGACGCTGCGCCCGCATTGCGTGGCCGCGACGTCGCGCGCAGGCGACGATTCGCGGCCACCGCGATAGCTCCTGCACGCGGCGTCATCGCAACCTGCGACTTCGGCGCGGTGACGAGTCGCCGTCTCGCGGCTGGCGTGCGCCTCGCTGAGTACGGCCACGTGCTCGCGCAGACATTGTCCATTGGTCATCGAGCCTTCTTTAGAGAGTGTGTAGTGACGCGGGCAGGCGCGCGAGCGGTCGGTCAGGCGGTGCGCTCATTGATCGCGAGCGCCTCGTCTTGGCCGCTGTCGCTCGTGGTGATAGGGCCGAGGCACACCCGCACGGTGCACCCCGCCCCTGACGCCCTCATGAGGCCATTTGCCGTCTCGCCGTCAGGCCTTGGAGGACGACGCTCGACGGGAGAGCGGTGTTTCGAGGCTGCTGCCGCCTCGCGCGTTCGGCGAATCTCGACAGCGACCGTTCCTAGTTGCTCTCCGAACGATCCAATCTCCTTCGCCGCCGCTGCGAGGTCTTGCGATCGGATATGAAAGGCCACCTCGCGGGGCCTTGCCCCGAGCCTGGCCGGTCCGCGTGCAGCGCGCAGTACCACGCCGCCAGCGAGTCCAGCGAGTGCCGCGCTCCCAGCGAGCAAGGGACCTCTTGCGCCTGTGGCCGCGCTACGAATGCTGTTTCCTGCACCGCTGGTGGCGTCGTCGACCGCCTTGCGTCGCGGCCACGTCGACGCCTCCGTGGCCATTGAAGCTCTGCTTCGCGCGTCTCGGCGTCGATCGCGCGCAGCCATCGGCACGCACCCGACCGGCTGCCGTTGCGGGATCGCCCGCCCAGCTGGCTCGCGTGTAGGCTTCGCGGCTCCGTTCTGGAAGGTTCGGCAGTTCCGCTTCGCGCCTCGGGGCCGCGCGTACGCCGTTCAGCCTTCGTGCCCGGCCGACCGGTTCTGGTCTGTGCCATCGTCCTCGGCGCCGTCGACAAGCGATGGAGTCGCCATTTGGAGCGCTCCGCTGCTCGGACCCCTACGCCCGAGCGCGGGTCCGGGCGCCGCGCTTCGCAGCCCTGCTGCGCTTGTCAGCCTTTCGCTTACGCGTACGCGCGGCCTTCTTCTGCTGCCGCACTCCGCTTCTCCGGTCCGTGGCGAAGGCGATCACTAACGTCGCCGACGACCGAGCCAAGGTCCGCCATCGCGTGCCTGGCGACCTCTGGCTCACCAGCGCCGCTGGTCGCACGGGCCAACTGCTTCGGCGACCTTCTTGCGGACGCCCCGCGCCCGCAGGCTCTTGTATAGGTCGGTTTCAGTCTTAGCCATTGTTCCTCCTCGGGCTTTGTTCCTTTCCACTTTCGTTACCCCGCAACGCCGGCTCGCGACACCCGCGTTGGCGGACTACCATCCGCGATCGGTAGCAGCTGTCACCGTGAACGTCATCTCAGCTGCCGATTCCGATGAAACCTGGTCAGTCGGAGCGTTGATTGATCGCCATTGCCTCGTCTTGGCCGCTGTCGCTTGCATCCGGATCGATCGCACGTGCCTGTGCGTGCTGATCGCGGGCAGACTCGGTTAGATGCTCAGCCTCAACCGCCTGTCGCTGCGCGGCGGCATGTCCCTGACGGGCCTGAGCGGCGCGTTCCTCAGCTTCTGCTTCAACGCGCTTGGCTTCGGCGGCCTGCTCGTCGGCCGAAGCCCGCGCGCTTTCCGCCTGGATCGAACGGCTCCTGGCCTCTTGGCGCAAGCTCGCCCGCTTGCTCACGACGACGTTCGTCACGCCTGCGGCTCGCGGCGCGAGCGACGACGGCGATCAGCAGTAGCACCAGCACAGCGCCAACTGCAATTCCGATGATCGTTGCGGTGCTCACGGCTTCCTCCTATAGGTTGGTTTTGTCTGGGTTCGTGGCTGACGCGACGACGCCGGGGGCTAGAGGCGCCGGGCGGGTCCTGGTGAGGCTGAGCCCGCCGAACAGTCAGCAGCCGGATTAGGAGGCGGTCGAGAGGATCGTCAGCTCGGTGAGCTCTCAACTCTTGACCGCCGTCGCTCGTCCATGGCTACCCGCGCTCGTGCCGTTGGTCTCCTTTTGCTGTGTCTGCGACCTTGTCCACGGCTTTCTTTAGTGAGCCCTTGGCCTGGTCGGCGTGTCCTTCGCTCTTTAGGCGTTGATCCCCGGTCAAGGCACCGGCAGCCTCCTTGACGCGTCCCTTCGCTTGATCGATGTTCTTGTCGGTCATGGTCCCTCCTGGTCTGGGTTGTTGCCGGGGCTCGCCGCCGCGCTTCAGCGCACGCTGAGT